>PKYN01000012.1 GCA_003132665.1 Actinomycetota bacterium | reverse complement strand
AGCTCGCGCGAGCGGTCGCTCCAGATGGCCAGCAGCCGCCCGAGCTCGACTGGAGCAAGCCGGCCGAAGCACGTATCGTGCCGCGACGTGTAGATGACGAGCTCGCACCGTCCGCAGGAGGGCGCGGTCAGGTCGCCGGGCGGGGGGAGTGGTGGCTCGGCGACGAACGAGGGAAAGCGGTTCTCGAAGACGGCCGCTTCGTACGGGAACGGGAGCTCGATGCCGCCGGGACAGACGGGACAGCCCTCCTCGTCGTCGCGCGGCGCCGCCGTGTCGAGCGGTCGGACGTTCCGGGCGGGCGAGATCGCGACCCACTCCCCCGTTAGCAGGTCGAAGCGCTTGTGGATTCCGCCAAGCCCTGTCTCGGCGCCGCGGCGCGCAAGGCTAGAGGAAGCGCGAACGGCACCGTACACGAAGACGCGCCTGCCGTCCTCGTGCACGAGCTCGTGCCTCGGGAGAGGCTTCACCGAGCCAGCCATACCTCGCAGCCGTGCTCCCTCAGGCTATCGAGGATCGAAGGATCGGCGGACTCGCCGGTAATGATCATGTCGATTTGATCGATCCCACAGAGTTGGGCGAGCTCGATGCGGCCGATCTTGCTGCCGTCGGCGAGGACGATGCGGCGGCGCGCGACGCTGAGCATGCGCCGCTTGATCTCGGCCTCGGGAAGGTTGATGTTCGTGACGCCGCCGGTGGGATGCACGCCGTTGCAGCAGAGCAGCAGGGTGCTCGCGGAGATCTGGTCGAGGATGTGCGTGGCGAGCGGATCGACGAGGGAGTGCTGAAGGGGCCTCAGCGTGCCGCCCAGGACGACGATGGCGATACGCGGGACGGCAGACTCGAGCTCGAGCGCGGTCTTCAGACCGTTCGTGAAGACGACGACGTCGCGAAGCTCGGTGCGGGCGGCGAGCGCTCGAGCAGTCGCGACAGCGGTGGTGCCGACGTCGATGATGACCGACTCACCATCCCGCACCAGCTCCGCAGCGGCCCGCCCGATCGCGAGCTTCTCGACCGCAAAGCTCGTCTCCGACTCCTCGAACGGGCGCTCCTGCCCGGGCGCGGCGCGCGGGATCGCGCCGCCATGGATGCGGTGGATCTGACCCCGCTCCGCCAGCGCTGCGAGGTCGCTGCGGACCGTCACCTCTGAGATCCCGAACCGATCGCTTAGATCTCCGACCCGTGCAAACTCTCGCTCCTTGATCAGGGCAAGCATGCGCTCCCGGCGCTCGTTGGGAGAACTCGCGAGCTGTTCGAGCGCGTCGCCGGTGGCCGCAGCCGCCGCGGGCTTGCCACCCTCCTCGCGGGCGGGGTCGTTCTCGCTCACGCCTCTCTCCCCGCCGAGGCGGAGCGTGCGCGGACGCATTCAGACACGATTCACCCTGTCCACGGCCCGCTCATGATGCCCTCCTTATTCGTAAGGATACTACTACGATTAAGAAAGCGAAGCGCACTGCGTTAGGACCGCCCCTCAAGTCGCCATTACGGCGTAAAAGCCGGAATTCAGCCAGGGAGTAGCCCTCCGCTTGTTTTCTTTTTCGAAGGTGCTATCGTCCATCGTAATTAGAGGCCTTTCGAACTCGAAGGTCGGCGGCGATTTCGAAACACGCTATCGCCGGTGACAGCGAGGCGAGTGTCAGAGGGAGGGAGCAACGGTGAAACGAGTGTTAAGAATCGCCGCTGTAGCGACGGCGGCCGCGCTCGCCGCGCTGTTCGTGGCCATGTTCCTAGGGACCACGGATAAAGGAGCGGCGGCGCCCAGTTCGGCGCAGGCAGGGAAGTGGTGCGCCGGTAAAAAGATCGTGTTCTTCCCGGGTGGACCGGCGGGCGGCGTGTTCGCCGTCAACGTCTATAACGGCGCGAAGCAAGCGGCGAAGGACCTGGGCGTCAACGTGCAGTACGAATGGTCGAACTGGGATCCCGCGACCATGGTCAGCCAGTTCAAGGCCGCGACCGCGATGAAACCGACCGGCATCGCGGTGATGGGACACCCCGGCGACGCCGCGCTTGGCAAGTGGATCACCCAGGCTGAGGGCAAGGGCATCATCGTCACGAGTCAGAACACCGAGCTACCGAAGGCTTTCGCGAAGTACCAGGCGAAGGGCTTCGGCTACGTCGGTCAGAACCTCTACAACTCCGGCCTCTTGCTCGGCAAGTCGGCCGTGGCGCAGCTGCATCTCAAGAAGGGCGACCGGGCGATGGTCTGGGGTCTGCTCTCCCAGCCGACGCGTGGGCTGCGCACGAAGGGCGTGATCGACGCTCTGAAGAAGGCGGGCCTGAAGGTTGACTACATCGAGATCAACACGGCCACGAACGCCGACCCGACCGCGGGTACGCCGGTCTTCACCGCCTACGTGACGTCGCATCCGGACGTCAAGCTCGTCGTGACCGACCACGGTGGCCTGACCGCGACGGCGCAGACCTATCTGACGGCGGCGCACAAGAAGCCGGGCCAGATCAAAATCGCTGGATTCGATATGTCGCCAGCGACGGTGAAGGCGATCACGGGCGGCTGGACACAGCTCGTCCTCGACCAGCAGGAGTGGCTGCAGGGCTACCTGCCGATCCTCCAGACGTGCCTGACGTCGGTCTACAAGTTCGCCGGGCTCTACATCGACACGGGATCGGGAATCATCAACAAAGCCAACATCGGCCCACTCATCCCGCTGATCAATAAGGAGATTCGCTAACTTGAAGGTTCCGCAGCGGTGACAGCATAGAGCGGTGGCGCCGGGAACCTGCGCCACCGCTCTCTGAAACACACTGAAACGGAGGCACGAATCCCCGATGGTGACTGTGACGAATCTCCTCGAGCTCGAGGAGATCTCGAAGTCATTCGGCGAGGTCAGTGCGCTCGAGGGCGTCAGCCTCGCGGTCGGCGACAACGAGATAGTCGGGCTTCTCGGCGACAACGGCGCCGGCAAGTCGACGCTGATCAAGATCATCACCGGCTTCCACGCGCCGAACAGCGGCACGATCACCTGGAAGGGGCAGCGGCTCACGCACCTGACCGTGCAGCATGCGCGCGATCTCGGCATCGAGACCGTCTACCAGGAGCGGGCACTCGCCGACCAGCAGTCGCTCTGGCGGAACATCTTCATGGGCCGGGAGCGGACGACGCGGCTCGGGCTGCTCGACGTCGGCGAGATGCGGACCGAGACGGAGAAGCTCATGGTCGAGTTCCTGCGCTTCACGTCGCAGGCCGTGACGCCGGAGACGGAAGTCGCCACGATGTCGGGGGGCGAGCGTCAGGGGGTTGCGATCGCGCGCGCGCTGCACTTCGAGGCCGAGCTGATCATTCTCGACGAGCCGACGATGGGGCTCTCGGTCACCGAAACGCGTAAGACGCTCGACTTCGTCCGCGAGATCAAAGCCGCCGGTAAGTCGTGCATCTTCATCGATCACAACATCTTCAACGTCCATGAGGTCGTCGACCGCGTTGTCTTGGTCGATCGCGGACACGTTGTAGGCGAGTTCAAGACGGCGGAGATCACGTTACTCGACCTGATCGCGCGGATGCAGCATGTCGCCGAGACCGGCTCGATCGAGAATGCGGAGAAGGGGGTGACGACGTGACCGACGTCGAGCAGGCACCGGGCGAGGTCTTGCCGCCCGTGCGGCCACAAATGAGCCGGCGAGGTCGCGAGCGGATCTTTTTCCGCCACTACGGACTCCAGGCCGGCACGGTGGTAATGGCGCTCATAATCTGGGTCATCCTCGCGGTCGGCGCCCCCGAGACTTGGCTCCACAAGGACATGTACAGCGCGCTGATGTCGACGGTGCCGCAAACCGGAATCATCGCGCTGGCGCTCACCCTGGTCGTGATCGCGCGCGAGATCGACCTGTCGTTCGGATCCGTGATGGCGGTCGGGTCGTGGGTATTCATAGCGACTGGCCGACCCGCCCTCGGTCTGATCGCGGCTCTCGCCGCCGGGCTGGCCGTCGGACTCCTGAACGGCGTGATCGTCGTGCGCCTCGGCGTCCCCTCGCTTGTGGCGACGATCGGCACGATGTTCTTCTGGGCCGGCATCGTACTCGTCGGCACCAACGCCGCGGGCTCCGGCACTCCAGTTGGCTTTGTCCCCACCCTCTTGATCGGCCGGATCGGCGGCTATGTACCCGCCGAGGTAGTCTGGATGATCGGGCTCGCAGCCGTCTTCTGGCTGGTGCTGAACCGAACTCGGTTTGGCGCGCACGTCTACCTCGTCGGCGACAACGAGCAGAGCGCGCGCATGATGGGCGTTCGCACCGACCGCGTCCGCATCGCCGTCTTCGCGCTGGTGGGGCTCATGGCCGCACTGGCCGGCATCGTCGCGACACTCGAAGCGAACTTCTTCTGGCCGACGGTGGGAGGCGGCGCGTTGCTGCCGACGATCGCCACCGTCTTCCTCGGCGGTACCTCGATCTTCGGCGGCCGCGGCACGATCTTCGGGACGGTGGTCGCCGCGTTCACGATCTCCGCCATCGAGCCCGGAATCGTATCGCTCAACCTGACGGGCTACTACACCCAGGTGATCTACGGCGCGGTGATTGTTCTCGCTCTCGTCATGCAGAGCTTCGTCATGCGGCGGTCGCAACGCTGATTGTTTAGGCGATACGCTTGAGGCGACTCGGCAAGACGAACTGGCGGGTGTCGGAGGTCGGGTTCGGCGCCTGGGCGATCGGCGGCGACTGGGGCGAGACCGATGAGGTCGAGTCTCTCGCCGCAATGCACGCCGCAGTCGACGCCGGTGTCACCTTATTCGACACGGCCGACGTCTACGGCGACGGGCGGTCAGAGCGACTGATAGGTCGGCTGCTGCGCGAGCGGGAGGAGTCGCTCGTGGTCGCAACCAAGTTTGGCCGTCGCGTGCCGCTCGACGTTTCGCAGTACACCTACGAAAACCTGCGCTCCTGGCTCGAGCGCTCGCGCGACAACCTCGGCGTCGAGATCGTCGACCTCGTCCAGCTGCACTGCCCGCCGTGGGAGACCTACTACACGCCGGCTGTCTTCGAGGCCTGCGAGAGGCTCGTCGCCGAGCGGCTCGTCCGCGCATACGGAGTCAGCGTCGAGAAGGTCGAGGAGGCGCTGAAGGCGATCGAGTACCCGAGTGTCTCGACCGTCCAGATCATCTTCAACATCTTCCGCCAGCGCCCGGCCGAGCTCTTCTTCGGGCAAGCTCGGCTGCGCGATGTCGGCGTCATCGTCCGCGTCCCTCTCGCGTCGGGCTTGCTGACCGGGAAGTTTGTCCGCGAGACGCGCTTCTCGCCAGACGACCACCGGGCGTTCAACCGACGCGGCGAGCAGTTCGACGTCGGCGAGACGTTTGCAGGCGTCGACTTCGAGCTGGGCCTCGACGTCGTCGACGGGCTGAGGCCACTCCTCCCCGAAGGCGCCACGCTGGCGCAACTCGCGCTGCGCTGGATTCTGAGCTTCGACGCTGTCTCGACCGTCATCCCTGGAGCGAAAACGCCCGAGCAGGCGCGCATGAACGCTGCCGCAGCCAACCTCCCACCGCTCTCGGCGGAGACAATGGAGCGAATCGCGGAGCTCTACCGCGCGCGGATCGCGCCGCACGTGCACCACCGCTGGTGACGGCGGATCAGTCCTCGGCCGACTCGGGCTCCACGTCGCCCGCTCCGTCGACCGAAGCGCAGATGTAGCCCGTCGCCTCACGATCCACGCTGGCGGCGTACCCGGTGGTTACGGCAGCGACAAGCGACGGCGCCCGGTCAGCTTCCGCCAGCGCCACGATCGAGCCGCCGAACCCGCCGCCCGTCATGCGCGCGGCGATCGCGCCGCTCTCGTAGGCGAGATCGACAAGCCGGTCGAGCTCCGGCGTGGAGACTTCGAAGTCGCTGCGGAGGCTCTCGTGGCTCTCGCGGAAGAGCGCTCCGAGTGCCTTGAGATCAGGGCCACCCGGCTGCTCGAGAGCGGCGACGCACTTGCGCACTCGCTCGTTCTCGGAGACGACGTGACGGAGCCTCCGGGCCGCCACATCGTCGACCCCCGCCGCCTCAGCCTCTGCTTCGGCCTGCGCGACCGTCAGCGACGCGGGATTCCGGCCGCCGATCGCCGCGATACACGTCTCGAGCTCGGCGCGACGGTCAGCGTACCCGGAATGCTCTAGCTCGTGCCGGACGCCTGAATCGAGGACGACGATCGCAAGGCCAGGCGGAAGAGGCACGAGACGGTGCTCCTCGCTGCCGCAGTCGAGCAGTAGGGCGTGACCGCGACGGCTCAAGAGCGATGTCGCCGGATCCATCAGTCCGCACGGGACTCCGACTGCGAGATGCTCCGCCGCCTGGGCGATCCTGGCAAGCCCGAGCGGAGGAAGCTCGAAGTCCGCTACGCGACAGAGCGCGAGCCCAACCGATACCGTGAGGGCGGCCGACGAGGATAGCCCCGCTCCGATCGGAACCGTAGAGCTGATCGTACCGTCGAAGCCCACGGGAGGTCTCCCGCGTTCGTCGAGCAGCTGTGCGACGGCCGCGACGTAACGGCCCCAACCGGTGAATGGCCCCCGCGGCGCCCCGTTACAGTCGAGCTCGACGGGCTCCGACTCCGAGAACGCCAGCGAGCGCAGGCGTATTGCCCCCTCGTCGAGCCAACCGGCCACGGTTATGCCGAGGTCGACGGCGACCGGAAGTACGAGCCCGCCCGAATAGTCGGTGTGCTCGCCGATGAGGTTGACGCGGGCCGGCGCGAAGACAGCGCAAGTCGTCATCGGATCGCGCGTCCGCTCACCAGGGCGCGCACGCCGAAGCTCGCCGCACCGGCCGATGACCCGCCCATCAACCCGGCTCCGAGTTCGTCGGCCATCGCCCGGACTAGAGGCTCGGCGTCCTCCCGTCCTAGGACGACCACGGTGCCTCCGCCCCCGCCGCCGCTGATCCGCGCTCCCACGAGGCCCTGCTCCCAACCGGCCCTGCGGACCGTGTCGACGAGCGCATCCGTGCGAGGTGTTCCCAGCCCGCAACGCGAATAGCCCGCGTGCGACTCGTACATCAGCTTCCCGAGTAGTCGCGCACGGCCCGCAGTGATCGGCACGGCGAGGAGCTCTGCGAACTTGCGTACGCGCACTTGCTCCTCGATCGGGTACAGAGTCGCCGCGCGCACGGGGTAGACGACATCGGGCTCGACCACGCTAACGGGATCATCGACTCGCTCGCGAAGACGCAGGAACTCCTCGCCCACGAGCTGTTCGGGAAGCCGTCCCGGGTCGACCTGCGAAGGGTCGAGCCCAGCTAGGTATTCGTCGCGGCAGCTCAACAGCGCTTTCCCCATGAAGGCGGCGCATCGCACGCGTCTGTAGTTGCCGCCGGCGACAGCATGGCGCACGCCGGAGTCGATTCCCCACACGGCGAGCGGCGGCGGAAGTGGGATCGAATCCGCGATCTCGGCGGGGCGACAGAGGAGCTCGAGCAGCCGCCCACGCTCGCCGAAGGTGGCGGTCATCTGATCCATCGCGCCGCACGGAGCGCCGGCAAGCAGCTGCTCGGCGCGCTGCCCGAGGAGAGCGAGCCGGCTGGGCTCGAGCGGGCGGCCAAGGCAGGCTGTGAGCGCGTGCAGCGCGGCGACCTCGACGGCCGCCGACGAGCCCATGCCCTTGCCTTCAGGGACGTCGGACGAGATGAGCAGCCGCAGCCCAGGAAGCGCAGCCTGTTCCTCGCGCACGAGCAGCGCGATCGGACCGACGACGTATGCCGCCCACGCGTCGCGACCGGCGAAGCGACGCGCGAGGGTCTCGAACGGCGCGTCGAGAAGCTCGTCGACGTCGAGGGTGACGCCGCGGTCGCCGCTTAGTGCAACGACGCGCCCGTCTGGGTAGAGCTGAGCAGCGGCGAGCGCCGCCGCGGCCAGCGGCAGCGTTAGCACGAGCGAGCCGGAGTAGTCGGCAATTCCGCCGAGGATGTCCAGACGGCCGGGAGCGCGCGTCACGGCTATGGGCACGTCAGACGCGAACAGGCCGCTCCGCGCAACCCGCTCGCAGAACGCGTCCGCGTCAGGGAAGCCGCTCTCGGTGCCCGGTGCGCGCTCGACTTCGACGCGAGGCAGCTGTTCCACTCCTCGGCTCATGCGTTAGTTGTCGACCTCACCGTCTAGCGTACTGCATCAGAGGTCGCTCGCCTGCACCGCCGCCCTGTTTCGCAGAGGGTGGCTAGGTGGCTACCGCTCGCCGAGCTGCTGGATGATCGTCACCGCCAGCAGCGGATCTCCGAGCGAATCGAAGACCTGGTCGGCCTCCAACTCGACGCCCGCGACCGACGGCACCCCACGCACATACAACCCGGCCGCTCGCGCGGCGGCAACGCCCGGTGGAGAGTCCTCCAGGGCGATGGGGGTCAGGTCACTATCCCCGACTCGCTAGTCCGTGGGTCCGCACCGTAGGCCTTCTAGTACAGCGCCTGCCAGTTCCTCACGATCTGCATCGTCGCGTCCTGCAGACCATCGAGCTCTAGGAAACGGGGGCCTCGGCGGGGTCGGTGTAGTTGCCCATGGTCGGGTTCGTCGTGAACCTGGCGAAGGCGGCCGACAAGGTCGGTCACACGGGAGGATGCGCGTACCTGCCGGTGGCTCACCGGGGAGCTGTCAGCGGATCCCAGTTCTTTCGCGGAATGTCTTGGGCCAGCCGCAAGGCTTCTAGCCGGGCGCGACGAGCCGCGTCGTCGACAGGGGTCGTGCTTGGGATGGAGAGAAACTCCTTCAAACGTGCTCGCGCTTGTTCGTCAGCTGGTCCTCGGGTGGTTTCGCGCAAGACTCTGACCGCATCGTTTGCGTTCTCAGCATGGTAGATACCGGTACCAACAGTCAGCATATCGGCCCCAGCCTCGACGTACTGAGCGGCGTTCGAAGGCTTAACGCCGCCGTCGACCTCGATACCGATTTCGATCGCCGCCGCCAAAGCTCGCTCTCGAACCACTCGTATTCTCTCGAAGGTATCGGGGGCAGAGGCATTACCGCCAAAGCCGAGCGGAACGGACACAAGATTTACCAAGTCCACCTTTGCCATGAGGTCGTCAGGCAGATCGTCCAAGGGCGTCTCACATTTTAGGGCGAGGCCTACTTGGCGTTTCTCGCTTCGAATATGATCTATAAGTTCTTCTGGGTTTGTTGCAGCTTCCAGATGGAAAACGACCATGTCAGCGCCCGCATCGCAGATTCGCTGCACCCATTTACGCGGTTCGTCAACCATCAGATGAACCTCTATGGGTAGGTCGATCCAATTACGAATTAGGGCCACAAGATATTCGCCGAAAGTGACGCGTGGCACGAAATGTCCGTCCATTACATCGAGCGAGAATGCGTCAACGCCAGCGTTAGCAACGCGCGTGACTTCGTGTTCAAGTTGCGAATAGTCAGCGTCGAGAATAGATGCAGTTATGATGGCCACAGTTGGCTCCGGGCGCTTCGATGAAGTCTGTCGGCGTCTGTTCGTCGACCGGACGAAATGCTAGCAGGCTGCAGCGTTACCGCGGACTTCTGGCGACCTTGTCGTGCGAGTGCGGTTGTCGCCTTCGCGTGAATCGCCCAGAGTCCCTCTCCTGGGAGGCTTGTGAACCCGACCCCATCTTAGAGAACGAGCCATCTACCGCTCGCTGTGACCACGGCACTCTCGCTGTCACCCGGAGAGCCGTGTCTTCTTGATCCGGTAGCAGCCGCGCCGGACCCGCTCGAAGCGCGCTCCGTAGCCCTCGGCGTATGCGGCCAGGATCCCCTTCACCGACGTCCAGCGTAGTAGTTCACCCGCGAGTCGTTCAGCCGCTGCATGAATCTCACGCGCGCGCATCGGGTGTTCGGCGTTCTCCAGCACCCTCGTGGCCGTTGCCAGCACGCCGCCGGCGTGCCGTGGAGCAGGCCGAGGCTCGCGAGGATCAGCCCGGGCCCTGCTAAAAAGATCTTCGTAGAGCACGTCGAGGCGCGAAAGCTCGACTGAGACTCGAGGGTTCGAAAGTGCCCCGTTTAGTTCCAAAAAGGTTCGAACGTGCTCCGGTGTCTATGACCCAAGGTGCGACGACAAAAAGGACAGGGTTCACACGGCTCTCTCGAGGCTCGGAGGAGCGGGGACGGGGGTCCACGAGAGCCTGTCCCCGCTCTCCGAACTACCGAACTACGGGGTGTAGATGAACTTCTTGATCTTGGGATTGTTCATGTTCGCCTTGGTAATTACTGCGGAAGGCGTGCCGTAGTGCTTCTTGATTCCTGCTCTGTCGTGCTTGAGCCACTTGACCGCGAGCTGCACGCCAAGCTGGCCAATGCCGTACGGATACTGCGCGACGAGGGCGTCGACGGTTCCGGCCTTTAGGGCCGCCATCTGCGGCGGACCGGCGTCGAACTCGACGAGCTTGACCTTGCCGGACTTGCCAGCGGCCTGCACGGCTGACGTTACGCCGTCAGCGGACTTGACGTTCACCGCGAACATACCCGCGAGGTTCGGATGCGCCGCAAGGAGCGCCGAAGTCAGGCGGGCCGCCGTCGGCGTGTCGTCGTTGCAGTACTGGATGCTCGTGAAATGGAGCTTCGGGAACTTCTTCAACTCCGCCTTGAAGCCAGCGATGCGCTGGTCGGTGGTGCTGACGCCCGGGGTGGTGGCCATAATGCCCACATCGCCGCCCGCTGAGCCGATAGCCTTAGCGAGCGCGTCGGCAGCCAGCCTGCCGCCCGCGGGGTTGTCGGTCGAGACGTTCGATAACGCGATTTTCTTGGTGATCAGCGTGTCGACCGTTACCACCGGAATACCGGCTTTGATGGCGCGCTGAATCGGCGCGATTAGTGCGCTCTTGTCAGTTGGCGCGATCAGGATCGCACTCGGATGACGCGCGATCGTCGCGTTCAGGAACGGGATCTGCGTCGGCGGGCTGAAGGCGGCCGGCGAGCCCGTGTAGGTAAAGCTGACACCCTCCTTCTTTGCCTCCGCTGCTGCACCCTTCTTCATCGTTAGGTAGAAGGCGTCGGTGGTGATTCCGGCGACGAGCGTGATGCTGATCTTCGCCGATGGCGTCTTCGCCGAGCTTGGCGCCTTCGCCGAGTTGCTGCTTGCGAAAGCAATGGTTGTCGTTATCGCCCCGGTGCCTACAATCAGCACCACGATCAATGCAACTAGACGTCGTGACATCGATAAAACCTCCCCTTCGTTTCGATTAGTACAACGTTGTCATAAACCGGTCGAACTCCACTGATACTCCGCGCCGAGAAACGTGTCAAGAAACCCCCCACAGCCGGCGGGCTTCGCTCCTGCGGCCGAGAGTTGAGGGTTTAAGCCGCGTGAAGCGTTGCCTAAGGACTTCGTCAAAATTGCGAAAGCGCCGCGTTCCCACTGACAGCCACGGGCCACCTCCCCGAGGCTCAACGGTGGACGTCGCTCGCTGCCTATGGTGTAGGTCGACGGAGCACTTCCTTTCTCGCCCGCGCTCATTTGCTTGAGCGCCGGCGACGCACCTGGTCGAGATAGACGGCGAAGATGATCGTCACTCCGACGAGCACCTCCTGCCAGAAAGACGGGACGTTCATGATGACGAGGCCGTTCTGTGTAATTGTCGGTATGAACGCGCCGATGGCGCTGCCGATAATCGTGCCGACGCCGCCGAAGAGACTCGTGCCACCGATCACGACGGCGCCGATCGCATTCAGGTTGTCGCTCGAGTGCGAGGCGCGGGAGATGTTCGTGAAGATCGCGAGGTCAAGGACCGCCGCGGATCCGGCTAGGAACCCGGCGAGCGCGTAGACCTTGACGATTTGGCGGTTGACGGCGATGCCGGTACGTCGCGCGCCCTCCTCATTCGACCCAACCGCGGCCGTGTAGCGGCCGAAGCGCAAATGGTGGTAGACGATGTGCGCGACGATCAAGAAGAAGATCGCGATCCAGATGGGGACGTATAAGCCGAGGAACATTCCGTTACCGATTCTGTCCGTGAAGCTAGGCGGCACGGGTGCAAAGAAGTTCGTGCCTCCCGAGATCAGATCGGATAGACCGAAGGTGATACCGAGTGTCCCGAGCGTGACGATGAACGGGGGGAGCTTTAGGAGGGTGATGAGCAGCCCGTTCACCAAGCCCCACGCAGTCCCCATGACGACGCAGACCGCGATACCCACGCATATAGCGGTGGTGGCGTGCGGGTACTGCCCCATCTCAACCTGAGCGTGCGAGCCCGACAGGGCGAGCATCACCTTCCCGCCACAAGTACCTGCGATGAGCAGGATCCCGCCGATCGAGAGGTCGATGCCGGCCGTGACAATCACGAACGTCTCGCCGATCGCAAGCAGGATCACCTCGGACGTGTTGAGCGCAATCAGCTTGAAGTTCGAGCCGGTGAGAAAGCTGTCGGCCGGCGTCTGGCTCCAGAAGAAGACGATCAACCCGAGCAGAAAGATGAAGAGCCAGGAGCGCCAAATGAGGTCGAGAGCCCGTTCCCCGCGCGTCAGTTCTGACGTGATCACGTCCTCCGCAGCGATAACGTCGTTTTTTACCGACGGTCCCATCTTGCCTTTCGCCATTGTGACTCTATTCCTCCGGGAGAGGTGGTAAGCAGCGGACAACTTCGATCTGTCCCGAGAGCTCGCCGGCTCCTGCGGCGTAGGGAACGAGGACGGTCTCACCTCGAGCGAGATCGAGCGCCCCGTCTCTGGTTTCGAGGCGCCCGTCACCGTCGACGACGACTAGGATCGAGTAGCTCGGCTCGAGCGCCACGACGGGCTCGGGCCGAAGCCACTCTGCGCGGAAGAACTGCTCAGCCTCGGGCGGGACGACCGATCTGGCACCGGGGCGAATCTCCGGGGCGTACTTGCTCCGGCGCGTCCAGGAATCGAGCTCCTCGCTGCCGAGTGCCGTGCGCCGCACGCAGCCGAGCGCGACATCGAAGCCGAGCCCCATATCCGCTTCCTCGGGCCCGCCGATCTCGAAACCCGACCAATCGAGCATCACCCCGAGATCGGACGGCTCCTGCACCTCGACCATGAACACGCCCTTGCCGATCGAGTGCGGAGTGCCGCCGGGGACGTAGATGCAGTCGCCCGGCGCGACCGGCACTTCGTTCAGCGCTTCGAGCATGCGCGTGTGGTCCTGGCGAGAGACCCAGTCGGCAAGCGTCTCAGCCTCGACGTCCTCGCGAAAACCGACGTGAAGGAGGGGTCGCTCGCCGCCGGCTTCGACGATCAGCCAGACCTCCGACTTGCCGTAGCGCGCTCCGAGGTGCTCGCGGGCGAAGGCGCGGTCGGGATGGCTATGAACCGGAAGCTGCTCGCCGGCGTCGAGTAACTTCACCAGAAGCGCAGTATCGGCTCCGAAGCGGCTCACGTGCGCGGCACCCAGAAACGCTTCCGGCTCAGCGGCTATCGCGTCGCGGAGCAGCCGCCCGTCGGGAAGAACGGTGAGCCCTCGCGGCTCCTTGCCGAAAATGGCCGTCGTCGAGCCGACCCAGTCTTCCGGCACGTATCCGTCGCTCGAGGACACGCCACGAAAGCGCGCGATGGCGGGACCGCCGCGGTATAAGCGGCTCGGCTGGTTCGCATCGAGGCGGATCGGTTTCACGCCGCTCACACCTCCCCGAAGCCGCGCATAACGAGGTTCGTCGGCAAGATCACCGTCTGGGGTGGGCGGTTGTCGCCCTCGAGCCGCCGCGAGAGCAGCTCGGCGGCTCGGCGGCCCAGATCGGCCGGGTCGTAGGTGATGACCGTAACCGGTAGCGCGAGGAACTCAGCCAGCTCGAGATCGTCGAAGCCGACCAGCGCAACGCGACGGCCGGTTGCCGCCAACGCACGCAGAGCACCGATCGTAATGCGGTTGTTGCCCGTGAAGACGGCAGTCGGCGGCTCGGGCAACGCAAGCAGCTCGCGCGCCGCTTCGTCGGCGGCGCCGGTGCTATGAGCACCGAAACGAACGATCGATTCGTCGACGGGGATCCCGGCGGCGTGAAGCGCCTCGCGGAAACCTCGCGCGCGCTCGCGCTCGGTGAAGATCGCCGAATCGTCGCCGATCATGCCGATTCGCCTATGGCCCTGCTCGATCAGGTACTCGACTCCCTTGCGCGTACCGCCCACGTTGTCGAGCAAGACGGTGTCTGCCTCGATGCAACCGGGCGGGCGGTCGATGAAGACGGCGATCATGCCGAGGCGTAGCTCGGGGAGGAGATAGCGGTGATCGGTCCCCGCCGGCACGATAAAAAGGCCCTCGACGCGCCGCTCGCAAAGGAGCAGCGCAAGCTCTCGCTCCCGCTCGGGTTCCTCGTCGGAAGAGCCCGCGACGAGCATCAGACCGCGCTCGCGCATGACCTCCTCTACGCCTCGCGTGATCGCGGAGTAGAACGGGTTCGAAACGTCCTCTATCACCAGGCCGAGGGTTCGCGACAGTTGCCCGCCCCGAAGTGCCCGAGCCATGTCATTGCGGCGGAAGCCGAGCTGCTTGATCGCCGCCTGGACGCGCGCCGCGGTCTCGGGACGGACACCGGGCTCGTCGTTGACGACACGAGAGACGGTCTTGAGGCTCACCCCGGCGGTGGCGGCGACGTCGCGCATAGTCGGGCGCTCCTTCGCGCGCGACTGGTCGAAGACACCGGCGAGGTCGGCTTCGGACAACGCGGTCACCTGGCGTGTGCTACGGCGTGTGTCGGGACGGTCAAGGCGCTTTTCCTCAGACGAGCGCGTCGAGGGCTCCGGTCATGAACCCGACGACTGCCTCGAGGCTCGTGTCGCTCTTCTCTATGGTCGCAATCGTCCGCCCGAGCCGAAGCACCGTGATCCGGTCGGCGACGGCGAAGACCTCGGGCAGATTGTGGCTGATCATGATCACCGCGATACCGTGGTTCTTCACTTCTTTCATCAGCTCGAGCACCATGGCGGACTCACGCACGCCGAGCGCGGCCGTGGGCTCGTCCATGATCACGATGCGATTACCCCAAGCGATGGCGCGAGCGACGGCGACCGCCTGGCGCTGTCCACCGGAGAGGCTCTGCACAGGCTGTTCGACGGACTGGATGCCGATCTTGAGACGCTGCATCTCTCCCTCGGCACGCTGCTTCATCGACTTTTTGTCGAGGAAGCCGAACCAGGAAAGAGGGGGCGGGCGCAACATCTCGCGACCTAGGAAGAGATTCGCTGCGGCGTCGAGGTGCTCGGCGAGCGCGAGGTCTTGGTAGACGGTCTCGATCCCGAGTACGCGGGCTTCGCGCGGGTTCGTAATCGATACCGGTCGGCCGTCGAGTAACATCTCGCCGCCGTCTGCGTGGAAGACGCCGGAGATGATCTTGATCAGCGTCGACTTGCCCGCACCGTTGTCGCCGACGATCGCGTGTATCTCGTCCGGGCGCAGCTGGAAGTTGCCCTCCCGAAGCGCCACGACGTGACCGAAGTGCTTCTGGATGTTGCGAGCCTCGAGGATCGGCTCCACACCGTTACTATTAGACATCGTTGCCGACAACGCTGTCATGATGGGTGGGAGTCTATGCACATGAACGCGGGCTTTGTCAAACGAGATCTTAAAGACCCTGCAAAATGGTCACTTTCTGAAAAGCAGTGAGAGTGAGACCCGGCTCGTCGCGATCATGCCGCGCGTGCTCAGCGACGCCGTCGGATTGACACCCATGGTCGTGCTTGTCTCAGTCGCCTCGGTCGGCATTCTCTTCGGCGGCTTTGCCGTCATCCTCGCCATACCACTGGCAGCCGTCCTGGCGACGCTCATCGACGTAATCCTTCGTAAGCGAGATCCGGCCGAAGAAGAAGTGCCAGCCGTTCTGTTCTCCGCCGGGGATAGCGAAACATAGGTCCGATCGCCTCCCGGCGCGTTCGAAACTCCTGTCCTTCGGAACGATCGTCGCCGAGGCTACGGCACGGCCTTTTCGGCTTCGAGGTGCGACCTGATCGGGCTGGGCGTGCGGGCGTCGCGGCTGCTACAGGGCTCTGATCGGCAGTGATAGCCTTCCCGCCGTATCGCAAGGTCATTTTTGTTGACGCGCGCGCCCTTTCGCTGATCGATTTCGATCGACGGAGGCCGCCCGGCGCCGGCCGAGATGATGTTGAGCACTCGTCGGGATTGAA
>PKYN01000008.1 GCA_003132665.1 Actinomycetota bacterium | reverse complement strand
AGAAGCGGAGCCTCGTTTGCCACAGTGCGTTTCTACCACAGGAGCGCCACGAAAGTCGAGAGCGCGGCGGAGGCGCCCCTAGGGGCGCCTCCGCCTGACAACGAACCTCTTTACTTACACCGGACTCTGTGCTGACTACTCAGTACGGCTTCGTGTAGGTCTTGCAGAACTTCTTGAAGGCGCCTACGCAGACTTCGCTCTTCTTGATGAAGCCAGCCTTGAAGAGAATCTGGTAATTCGCCTTGTTGATCGTCTGCGGTACTTCGAGGATCGACGGGACGTTACGCTTGCCGACTGTGTCCCTGGTAACCCCGTTCGTCGCTACCTTCTTACCCTTGATGAGATTGATTGCGGCAGCGGCAGCTGCGTTGGCCTCGAGGGGGACAGCCTTGTAAACGGTCATCGACTGCCAACCCGAGATGATGTTCTGTACGCCCTGCGGCGTCGCATCCTGGCCAGTGACCGGGATCGCCTTGAGCTTGTGGCTCTTCAGCGCCGTGATAACCGCATTGCCGAGACCGTCGTTGGCGGCCAGGACGGCGTTGATCTTGTTACTCGTCTTGGTGAGCATCTGCTCGAAGATGGTCAGGGCCTTCTGGTTATCCCAACCGGGAACGGCCTGCTTCGGGCCTTTCTTGATCGCCCCGCTCTTGAACAGCGGATCGAGCACCGTATGGGCGCCCTTGGCGAACAGCGTGGCGTTGTTGTCGGTCGGGGCGCCGTCCAGCTCGGCAACGACCGGCTTCTTGCTGGAGGTCATGACTCCCTTCGCCTTCATGGCGGCGACGAGGGCCTTAGCCTGGAGCTTGCCGACCGTGACGTTGTTGAACGACACGTAGTACGACGCCGAGCCACCGAGCGTGAGGCGGTCATAGTCGATTGTCTTCACGCCCGCGGCCTTAGCGGACTTCTCGATCGCGGCAGCCGTGCCGGAGTCGATACCGTCAACCAGGATCACCTTCGCGCCGTTCGTTACACACTGCTGGCCCTGCGTGATCTGCGTCTGGGTATCGCCCTGGGCATTTAAGACCTGGCCGGAAATGCCAGCGTTCTTGAAGGCCTTCTCGAGTAGCGGCTTGTCGAACAACGTATACCGGACGGACGACTTCGTGTCCGGAAGCAGAGCGCAGACTTGGACAGAAGCCTTCTTGGCCTTGCTCTTGGCCATAGCTGTCGCTGTGAACACCGCGGATACCACGAGCGCAGCGAGTGCAAGAACGAGCAAAAGCTTTTTCACGTCATCCTCCTAGTTAAGTGACAATTCCCCTAGCGACCACAGGGTCAACCCCTCCTGAGCCCTACTGCGTGCGACAAGAACGACCGGCTTTTGGCAGCTACGAGGAGAACGGCCTTTCAATGGATAGGAGCGGTTAGTTGGCCGGATCCCTTTGCTCTAACCCCCTCCTCTCTCGCCCGTGTGCCCTGAGCACACGCGAAATCGATGGCCTCGCGATTTTCTTATAACACGAAATCCACTCGGGTTAAACGCTCGCTTATCCAGCCGGCAGCTCTGGCATCCGTTCTTCACCTGAGCGCGGAAAGTACTAAACCGATCGAGTAGACGCTCAGTGCTCGTTTGCGTCGCGCTTCTCGAAGAGCACCGCCAGCCGATCGATACGAGAGCCCTCGACCTCGAGCACCTCGAAGCGCATGCCGTCGTGTTCGACGACGTCGCCGGGTACCGCCGCATGACCGAGCTGACCGAAGACGAACCCGGCAAGCGTGTGGTAGTCCTCGATCGGCAGCTTCGCGCCGAACTCCTCGTTGAAGTCGTCGATCGAGAAGGTGCCGTCGACGTGGATGGTGTCCTCGGCTATCCGCTCGATCGACTCGTCGGGCAGGTCGAACTCGTCTTCGATCTCGCCCACGATCTCCTCGAGCAGGTCCTCCAGGGTGACGATCCCCTCCATGCCGCCGTACTCGTCGACGACGATCGCCATGTGCTGGCCGGTGCGGCGGAAGTCGGCCAAGAGCGCCGCCAGGTCCTTCGTCTCGGGCACCAGGTGGGCCTCGCGCAGCAGCGCTTCGATGTTCACCCGCTCGATTCCGACCTCGTTCATCGCCGAGAAGATGTCGCGCACGTGCAGGATGCCGATGATGTTCTCGAGCGTCTCGCGATAGACCGGGTAGCGGGTGAAAGGCGAGTCGATCACCGCGGACAGGCACTCGGCCGGCGGCAGATCTATCGAGAGCGCAACCACCTCGGGCCGGGGCACCATCACGTCCGAGGCCTCCTTGTCGGCAAAGTCGAAGACCTTGTAGAGCATCTCGGTCTCTTCCTTCTCGATCTGGCCGTGCTCGCTCGAGGACTCGAGCAGCATGCGCAACTCGGCCTCCGAGAGCGGCGGCGACTCGGCCTGGGGCTGTTTCATCCCGAGCAGGCTGAGCGCCAGCTCGGAGCTCCGCTGCAGCACCCAGATGAGCGGCATGAAGAGGAAGAAGAAGACCCGCACCGGCACCGCGACGGCCAGCGCCACCCGATCGGAGTAGCTGAGCGCGATCCCCTTGGGAATCAGCTCGCCGAGCACGACGTGCAGGAAGGTCACGATCAGGAAGGCGATCGCGAAGGCCAGAAAGGTCGCCGTCACCTTGTCGAGCGCTCGCCCGAGCACGGGCTCGCCGAGGGCGCCGATGCCGAGGCTGGTGGCGGTGACGCCGAGCTGCATGGCGGCAATGAAGCGAGGCGGCCTGGAGATGAGACTGCGCACCCTGCGCGCGCGCCGGTTGCCCTGCTCCTCGAGCTCGCGCAGGCGCGTTCGCCGGGCCGTCACAAGGCCGTACTCGGCCGCCACGAAGAACGCGTTCAGGATGATCAAACCGAGAACGGCGAGGATTTCGAGCGAGAGTGTCACGTCCGCTCCGGCGAACGACTAAATGGCGGGTCTTCGTCCAACTGAATAGCCAGTATAGGAGATGAGGCGGAGAAGCCTGCGAGTCGCACTAGCAGTGCCTCGCCGCATGGCGAAATCGAACACCGGCGCAACGGTACCCGGAACCCAGAGGCAGAGAATCGAAGCTCATCCCGCAATGGGTCAGGACTCAAGGGTAAGGCCCTACCCCGTTAGGGCGGCGCGCCCGAGGCGATAGGGCGTGGACGAGGGAGGTCTCACGAGTCGCGAAAGCGCGGTATCTAGGCGCTGAGCGCCTCACGCGGCTCGTGGCCCCATGAATCGGCCGCATCGCAAGTGCTTGCCCAGCGGGGCAGGCTCTGGGCACGATCACCCGGAAGGGGCAGGAATCCGATCACCCGTACTCAAGTGGATGGGCAGCAGCGCCGATACCGCATCAAGACTGCAAAGGAGCCCGCCGTCGGGCAAGGCGGGCTGAAGAGGCGTCAAATCCCGGCCAGCACAAGAAACGAGAGCCAACCCGTGCCACAGGACATCACTTGCCTGATCGTCGACGACCACGAGGTCGTTCGCGAAGGTTTGAGACTTTCACTTTCGCGCGCCTCACACATCCGAGTCGTTGGTGAGGCAGCCGACGGCGCGAGCGCCGTGGCGCTGGCTGAGAGGCGTCGTCCCAACGTCGTGATCATGGACGTGCGCATGCCCGGGATGGACGGGCTACAAGCGACTCGCGAGATCATGACCAAGGCCCCCGGGAGCGCGGTTCTCCTCTTCACTGCCCACAACGAGCGCAGCCTGCTCGGACGCGGGCTGGAGGCGGGCGCGAAGGGCTACATCCTCAAAGAGGCGCCGCACCAGACGCTGCTACGGGCGATCGAGAAGGTCGCCGAGGGTGAGGGCTACGTGGATCCGGCGCTGATGCCGACCTTCCTCAACTCTCGCGACAAAGAGGACATGCTCACCACGCGCGAGCGCGAGATCCTCCAGCTCCTGGCAGACGGAATGTCGAACGTGGAAGTCGCGGGAAAGCTCTTCATCAGCCAGGAGACCGTCAAGAGCCACGTCCGCCACATCCTCGCCAAGCTCGAGGCCGACACCCGTACACACGCCGTGGCGATAGCGCTGCGCGAGTCGATCATCGACTAGTCTCCTGACACAATCGCGACCGATGGAGGAGCGGGTGGCCGGAGCGGACCAGGAAAACAGCGGGTCAGCGCTCGAGAAGAAGGCGCGCAGCGGCAAAGCGCGCGGGAGCGAGAACGAGCGTGCGCGGCTGGCCGACCAGTTGATCGCCGCGGAGCAGGAGGAGCGCAGGCGTATCTCGCTCTTCCTCCACGACGGTCCGGTGCAGTCGCTCTCGGGAATCACGCTGATGCTCGATGCGGCGTTGCATCAGCTGTCGACCGGCAACCTCGAAGAGGCGACGCAGGTGATCGAGGCGGTGCTCCAGCGCCAGCGCTCGACGATCAAGGACCTGCGCGATCTCTCCTTCAATCTCGAGCCGGTGGTTCTGCGCGACCAGGGCTTCGAGCCGGCCGTGAAGGCGCTGGCCGACGATGTCGGCATCGCCAACGAGATACATATCGAGCTGGAGACCGGCTTCGCCGAGAATCTGGCCGAGCGGGCTCAGGTCGTCTTCTACCAGATCATCCGCGAGGCCTTTCACCAGGCGATCCGACGAGGTCCGCCCACCCGCCTGGCGGTTGCCCTGCACGAGCTGTCCGATGGCCGAGTGGAGCTGATCATCGCCGACAACGCCCCGGGCGAGCGCCGGCGCACGAGCTACGAGACGATCGACGAGCGGGCCCGCGTGCTCGGCGGCAAGGTCAGCGTGCGTGCGGCCAGCGGCGGCGGAACGGTTGTGCGCGTCGTCGTACCGGCCTACGCGGCCGAGCGCTAGCCGCGGCGGCTCACTAGAGTTCGAGTCGTGAGAGACGAGCGCTATCTCCTCTACGTCTGGAAGACGAGCGGCTACGAGCTCGAGGAGTGCAGCGGCGAGCTTCCGCAACTCGGCAGCATCGTGAACGTGCAAGGGGTCAGCCTGATGGTCAGCAAGATCGCAGCCTCGCCGCTGCCGAACGACCCACGACCCTGCGTCTATCTGCAACCCGCTTAGCGCCTCTCCCCGGTCCGTGGCCGGCCCGGGCACGGGCATCCCGAGCCTCTAGAGAGGCTCGCGATTGCTGCCGTATCGAGCGCCGCGCTCTAGTCGGAGTACGCCGTGACGAGCGCGTTTACCGCATCCACGCCCTGGCCGTAGGCGGCGTTGATGCCAACGAAGGCCTGCCACTTGGCCGGCAGGGCGTCCTCGGGGAAGATCGCTTCCACCGGGCACTCCGGCTCGCAAGCGCCGCAGTCGATGCACTCCTCGGGGTCGATCACGAGGATGCGATCCGCCTCGTGGATGCAGTCGACCGGACAGACGTCGACGCAGGCCTGGTCCTTGACGTCGATACACGGCTCAGCGATCACGTAGGTCATGCGGCTACTTTAGCGGGCGGGCGGTCGCTTGCGACGGTAGATCGTCCTTCAATCTGCAGTGAGCTCCGCGATCAGATCCTCGCTGCTCTCCACGAGGAGCGTGCGATCGACCACCCGGTCGAAGCCCGCCTCCTGCGCCGTGCGCAAGCTGAAAGGATCGGCGTGGCCGGCGTAGCCGAGAATCGGCGTCTCGGGATAGGCGTCGGCGATCTCGGTTGGCTCGACGCGCGTGACGTCGGCGACGACGAGATCCGGCGCCTCGATACTCTCGCTCGAGGTCAGCTGATGCCCGGCCAGGAGCTGGTTCAGCTTCTCGGCGAAGAGTGGATCGACCCCGAGCAACAGGATCTTCGACACGCTCGCAGCGTAACACGGTCTCGCCGCTTGTTCGAAGCAGCCCGCTAGGCGCGCGCAGACTCGTCGGGCTCGGTTTCGAGCCGATTTCTCAGCGGACGAGAGGAGCGGCGGCTACTGCGAGACGATGAAGACCTGAGTTCCGACCCGAACGTGAGTGAACAACCACTCGGCGTCGGAGATGTACATGCGAATGCAGCCATGCGAGAGCGAGTAGCCGATAGAGCCCGAGTTGGGCGTGCCGTGAATGCCGACTCCCGGGGCCGAGAGGCCCATCCAACGCGTACCGAGCGGATTGCCGGAGCCGGGCGGAACCGGCTTCTCACCCTTCGCCCAGGGCGAATTGGGCGGGTACCACCAGGGGTTGGCCCACTTCACGACGATCTGAAAGTGCCCGAGCGGCGTGGGATAGGCCGACTGCCCGGTCGCCACAGGAAGGCGCTTCTGGAAGCGCTCGCCGCTGTAGAGGTACAGGCGGTTGGAGCCGCGCCTGATGACGATCACCGGGCCGAAATGCGCCTTGGTCAAGTGCCGCGGGATCTTCTTCAACGGGAGCGTCAGCGCGATCCGCTGATTGGCTGCCAGAGCCGCCCGGATCGCTCGTTGTGACGCGGATACCTTGATCGTCCAGCCGAGTTTTCCCTCCGAGATGCGCGGGCGCAGTTGGCGCAGGAAGACCTGAGGGTCGACCGGCTTACTGTTGAAGCGCTTGCCAAGGCTGAGGACGTACTTGTGCAGCTTGTAGGCGTTCACAGCGACCCCGAGAGTGACGGACGTGCCGGGCGCTGCGGTTTGGGCGACCTTGAGCGCAGCGTCGATGCTCGCCCGCGCCGAGATCTCGTCCGGAGTCATCGCCACCCGCTTGTTGGCGATGCGAAGCACGAGCCTCTTGCCGAAGGCCGACTGGATTGTCGCCCGGGCGATGTCGACGCCCATTCCCCCGACCGGGACGCCACCGACCGTCACGTTGTTGGCGATATCCAACGGTGTCGTCGTCGGCGCGGTGGTAGTCGTTGGCGCGGTGGTAGTCGTCGGCGCGGTCGTCGTGGTGTCGGTGGTCGAACTGCTCGTCGTCGTATCGGCGCTTTGGGCCGGAGCTGTTGCGACCACCGCGAACGACGCCACCAGGCCGGCGACGGCGAGCAGGAACCCTAGGGCAACGCTGGTCTTTTTGCTCGATCTCATCTTGTTTTTCGCACGCCGGACCGCGGATCGTTCGTGATGATACCGTCCACGCCCGCTTCTACCAGCCGCTGCCGAGTCGGGGCGTCGTCCACCGTCCAGGCAAACACGGCTACTCCCCACCCGTGGCACCTTCGCACCAGGTCGGCGTCGATGATTCCATGGTGCAGAGTCACGGCGACCGCACCCGTCTGCTCGAGCCAGCTGTGTATCCGCAGGCGCGCGAGCAGTCGTAAGCCGCGCAGGGCCAGCGGGACGAACGGTGCGATCGTCCTGCGCTCCGAAAGGCGCCGCCTATCGCCCGGATACGAGACGCTACGGGCGATCTCGGGTGCGAGCTCGCGCAGGCAAGCAAGCTGCGATCGCTCGAGTGAGCAAAGAAGCGTCCGCTCCCCAAGACCATGCCGGCGTAGCGCCTCGATCAACGCTCGCTCCCGGCCCGCGCTTTTCAGGTCGATCAGAAGCAGGCCCGAGCGAAGCCGCGCCGCGGCAAACTCCAGCACTTGCTCGATCGTCGCCAGCTCGGGGTCGAGCCTTCTCAGCTCGTCCAGCCGGAGAGCGCCGGCATCGCCGCGGGCGGCGCCGTGACAGAGCTCGGCCAGTTCGAGCGAG
The DNA here is from genome assembly GCA_003132665.1 of Actinomycetota bacterium. GTDB lineage: Bacteria > Actinomycetota > Thermoleophilia > Gaiellales > Gaiellaceae > Fen-549. The sequence continues at coordinate 71,533 of PKYN01000008.1, read as the reverse complement.
TGCCCGGCTACGAGCGCCCCGTCGGCGAGCGCCACGAGATCGACCTCGAAACCGTCGGCTCCGTTTTCCAGCGCCAACTCGAAGGAACGCAGCGTGTTCTCGGCCGCCAACAGCGGCAAGCCCCGGTGGCCGATCGCGAGCGGCCGCCGATCTGTGCGCAGTAGCCTCACGGCGCCGTTGGAAGCGTCCGCTCGTCGAGCGAGACGTCCTCCCTGGCCGCGTTGACGATCATCCGATCGACGACCCACTCGACCGGCGCGCGATCGTCCGTCCAGGGATCGCGCGTCGGTGTCGTCGGCTCGGCCTGGCGCTCGAGCAGGCCGACGAGCGGGAGCAGGCGAGCCGGGGCGGAGCGGCGAGCGTTCGCGAGCGAAGCGGAGGAAAGCGGGCGATCGCTGCCGATCACGAGCGCGTTGAAGCGAAGAGCCTGCCAGCGGTAGACGTGGTTGAAGACGGTGGCCAGCGTGCCGGCCGTGTGCTCGACAAGAGCATGGTCGCGCGGCAGCGAGGCGACGTTCAAGGCGACGATCCCGCCCGAACGGAGACGCGAGCGAACGAGTTGGTAGAACTCGCGCGTCGCCAGATAGAAGGGCACGTAGGGCTGCCGGTAGGCGTCAACGCAGATGACGTCGTAGCGGGCGCGCTGAGTGAGCAGGAAGGGCCGCGCGTCCTCGTTGTAGAGATGCAGGAGCGGCCCCGGCTCGAGGCCGAAGAAGCGCTCGCCGATCGACGTGACCTTCGGGTCGATCTCGACGCCGTCGATGCGCGCCTGCGGATAAAAGCGGCGATAGGCGCGGGCGATTGTGCCACCCGCGTTGCCGAGGATCGCGACGCGCCGTACGGGATGGTCGAGAAGCAGCGGCGGGACGAGGAAGAGATCCCAGTAGCCGCCCGTGAGCACGCTCGCCGGGTCGTAGACGGAGTGGGCAACTACTCCCTCGTTCAACTCGAGCACTCGCTCGTTTCCGTTTTGGACGACCTGGATGAACTGATAGGCCGACTCGCCCTCGTAGAGAACGTCAGCGCCCGGTCGGATCGCCCCCGGCGGCAGCGCCAGCAGCGCCCCGACACACGCAACCGGCACCAGCCCCCTGCGCCCTAGCGCGAGCGCGCTGGTGGCCGCGAGCAGCACCGAAGTGCCGAGCAGCGTCCGCTGGGTTCCGATCAGCGGAATTGACAGAAGCGCCGGCACGAAGGTACCGAGCAGGCTGCCGGCGGTGGAAAGAGCGAACACCGTTCCCGCGGTGTCGCCGGCCGTTCCTGCGCTCGCCCGCTCCAGCGAGAGCCGGATCGCAAACGGCGCGACCATGCCCAGGGCTACGACCGGAGGGGCGAAGAGGACGAGCGCCGCGAAAAAGGAGCCGACGACCGCGCCGACGGCCAGCTGCCCGATTCCGTTTGCGCCACGTTCCAGCAGCGGGTGCGATACGAACGGCACGATGGCCACGCAGATCGCCGCAGCGAGCACGATCGCCCCGAGCAGAGCGGGGCTCGGGTGTCGATCCGCCAGCTTGCCGCCGAGCCAGTAGCCGAGCGAGAGAGAGGCGAGAATGAGACCGATGATGTTCGCCCAGACCATGGTCGAGTCACCGAAATAAGGAGCAAGTAGACGCGAGGCGCAGATCTCGGTCGCCATCGAGCCGCTGCCGGCGAGAAAGACGAAGAGCAGCAAAACGGGGCGCCGCAGAACGCCGAGCTCATCCCCCGTCAGAACTTGCTCGGTCATCAGCGCGCCCGGACGACGACCACGGCGCAGTCATCGAAGAGCGGGCCACCGGCGAACTCGCGGCAGTCGACCAGCACCGCATCGGCAAGCTCCCTGGCGCCCATGTGCGCGTGCCGGCGAAGGAAATCATCGAGCCTCGGCGTGCCGTAGAGCTCGCGATCGCGGCGAGCCTCGATCACTCCGTCGGTGTACAGAACGACCGCGTCGCCCGGCGCATAGGGAATCCGAATCTCCTCGTAGCTCTGGCCGCCGACGATCCCGAGCGCGAGCCCGCCCACGGGCAGAGACTCGACAGTCCCGTCGGCCCGGAGCAGACGCGGCCGAGGATGACCGGCGCTGGCACACGCCAGCTCGGTACGCGCCGGATCGACCTTCATGTAGACCATGGTGACGAACTTGCCGAGCTCGACTTCCTCGAGCACGACCTCGTTCACGGCGGCAAGGAATGCGCCCGGCTCGGGGTAGCGACGAGCCAGCGAGCGGAAGGTGAACTTGACCATCGCCATGTCCGCGGCCGCGTCGACTCCGTGTCCGGTCACGTCGCCTAGAGCGATCGCCAGCGCCCCGTCCTCGAGCACGAGGAAGTCATAGACGTCGCCGCCGATCTCCAGACGCGCCGAGGCGGCATAGACAGCTCCGACGTCCAGACCCTCGATATCAGGCTCGTAGTCGGGCAGAAGCGAACGCTGCATGGCGTCCGCGAAGGCCTTCTGCTGCTCGTACAGGCGCGCGTTGTCGATCGCGAGAGCCGCCTGTCCCACGATCGCGAGCGCCACGTCGATCGTCTCGTCGCGGATCGGCTGCTCGGGACTGAGAGAGATCAGGGTGACCGTCGCCAGCACCTCCTTCGGCGTGGCGACCGGGAGCACTATCGCCGTCGAACCTCCCTCCAGGAACGGTCCGAGCAAGCGCAGCGAATCCTCCTCTGTCTCGGCCGTCTCGCTCGTGAGGCGCAACATCAGCCCCTCTCTGATCACGCGAGCGATATCGCCGGTCAGCGGAAGCGACCTACCGAGGATCGCCCGCATCGGCTCCTCCAGATCTCCCCGGGCGACGTGAAGAGCCCGCGCCTCCATCTTCTCCTGGCGTTCGTCGGGCATGTAGAGAACAGCGACGTCGACTCCAACCAACTCGGAGATCGTCTTGGCCGCCGCTTCCAGAGTGGCTTGCAACGACAGGCTCTGTGCGAAAGCACGCGAGACCTCGTACAGCGCTCGCAACTGAACAGCCGCCTGACGCTCCGCACGTAGCGAGTGCTCGAGCTCGCGACCGAGAAGATTCGCCTGCTCGAGCAGGCTGGCTCGGTGCACGACCCCGGCGAGCTGGTTACGGAGCGCCTCGACCAACACGCGCTCGCTCTCGTTCGGACCCCTGCCCTTAGACGCGTAGAGCGCGAGCAGCCCGATCACCTCGTTCGCCGCCTCGAGCGGGAGGGCGAAGACCGCCCCAACACCCAACTCGGTTATAACATCCCGCAGCGGCTCCAGTCGCTCGTCGGCGAGCGCATCGGTGACGATCACGCCGCCCGCGAGCCGCCCGGAGGCGACTGCGAGCTCGAGCAGGCGACGGGCGATGAGCTCGTGCTCGCCCTGAAGCCCGCGGGCCGCGGCGGTGCGCAGGCCGTTCTCTCCGTTCAGGTAGACGGCGACGCGCTCGATGCCGAGTAGGTCGGAGATCTGCTCCACGGCGGCGTTGAGCGTCGGTTCGAGCGCGAGCTCCGACATGGTTTGCCCACTGAAGGTGAGAAGGGCTTGGGCTCGCTCCAGCTCCCCGGCGAGGTCGCGACGCAGAGCGGAATCTTCGAGCACCCCGGCGACCCGAGCGGCAAGCGTCTGCAAGGTCTCGAGCTCGGCTCCGCTCGTCTGCGCCTCCTGGCTGAATCTCGCCTCCAACACGCCGAGCGGCTCGAAACCGAGAGGCAACGTGACGACCAGTGCGCCGGACAGCCGTTCGCGTATTTGCCTGCCTTGCTCACGCACGCGGCCGGCGCGCTCTCTGGCCGCGTCGAGCTCGGAGGAAGAGATGGCCGCGGATGTCCCGAGCTGCACGGAGTCCGGATCGTCGCTCAGCCAGAGCAAGACCTGTTCGGCGCTCGTCGCCGCGGCGACGAGCGCCGCGAGGCGTCGCGGCAACCCAGCGGAATCGAGCGGCGCCACGAGAGCATCGGCAAGTAGCTGCGCGGCCGCCTCGGATGGGCGCCGATCGCCATTCCGCTCTTCGGCCGCCGTCGCGCCATCGGGAGAGGAAGAGGGCTGAGCCCCCAGCCCGGGAGCCGGAAAGGAGGGATCGTTCACGCCAGTAGTATCCCGCCGATCGCGCCCCTGGCGCGGAATCGATCGCCTGCTTGCGGTCCACCTCAGCGGTACGCGGCGGTGATGGGCGAGCAAAGAAGCGACGGCCGGCGACCGCAATCGGTCGTATCGGGCCTGCATAGTCTGGGTGATAAGCCCTAAACTGAGGCGCTGGTGGGTTATCCAGCCCGACAGACGCAGCGCGAGGACGAGAAACCGCCAATCGACCCGACGGCGGTTAGCCGCGCCTACGAGCGCGAGCGAGCCTCCCGGCAGAAGCGCGAAGAGCGGGCGCGCGCGCGCAACCGAGCGCACATGCGCTTCTACGTCACGATGCTGATCTTGCTGGCGACAGTCGCCGCGATAGCACTGCTGATCTGGCAAGAAACGAAAACCCTGTTCGGTATCTGAGCGGCGCGTAACCCGGGGCATCGTCGGCTTGAGACGAACAAGCGCCTGCGTGGATGCCATACTTCCAGCCATGCAGACTCCAACTCCACACCGCGCTCATCGTGCCGAGCCGCGGCCGCCCCTGGCCCGTCCCTCGTTGCATCACCCCGAGGGCTTCCTTTTCACTCCCGAGACTCTCACCTGGCTTTCGGGCCTCGTGCTCAGCTTGTCGACCTTCATGAGCTGGTACAGCGGATCGGGCGGTCCCCAGCTCGTCCTGAGCGTAATCGGCTGGCATACGGGCCTGATCGGCCAGATCGTTTTCTTCCTGGGCCTGGCCGTGCTCATACTTGTCGCCCTGCGCGTGTTCGGAGTTGCGCTGCCGGCCAGCCTTCCCGAGAGCTTGATCGTGATCGGGATCGGGGTTCTCGCCACGATCCTCGTGCTGGTGCGCCTGATCTGGATCCCCACGGAGTTCCTTCCGGCGAATGGCCGTGGAATCGGTATCTGGATCGCACTTCTAGCCTCATTCGGCGTGATCGCGGCGGGGCTGATCGAGGCCAGCGAAGAGGTCTAGGCGCCTGCCCCGTCAGGGAAGGCGCGACCGAGGCGATCGAGGCGGCGAACGTGCGTCGAGCCTCATGGGCTTCAGCGCCCGAACTCGAGCGGAGCTCCTAGACCGGTAACACGTCGCGCGCGCTCTCGACCAGACGCCGCGGGTCGAGTGGGCTCCCGAAATACGCTTCTGCGCCAAGCGACCGCACGAGTTCCTCATCGCTCTCGTTGACCGCGCTGAACAGGATCACCCGCGGCGCGCTGGCGCCGCCGTGCTCGCGCAAGCGACGAAGTGATTCCCAGTCGTTCGCTCCAGGCATGGTCACGTCGACCATGACCAGATCTGGCGGCCGGGTCTCGATCAAGCGCAAGCCTTCTTTCGCATTGCTGGACTGCTCGACCTCGTAGCCGGCGGGTTCCAGGCTGGCGCGGACATAGGCGGCAATTCCCGGTTCGTCGTCGATCACCAAGACGAGGGGCCCGCGTCGGCCTCGTGAGCCAAGCTGCGACTGCTCCACGAATTCGTCGAGATCGCTCTTCCGGAAGCGCCGATGGCCGCCGGGCGTCGTAAAGGCCGGAACGCGCCTCGCGTCGCACCACTTCCTAAGCGTGCTTTGGGCAACGCCAAGGTATTTCGCCGCCTGACCGAGGGTCAGCCACTCAGGTTGCTCGCCTGCACGGCTCTGCTGGAATCGCTTGGGTTCGGGCATCTTCGCTGACATCTCCGATTCGCGCGCTTTAAAGCGGCTCCGGTAGTTTTGACCGCTTTCGTCGAATGCAAACGAGGGACGCTCTATTGGGATGCGGACAGAGAAGCTGTGAGAAATTCCCTGGGCGTGACTCGGCGGAGGTTCGGCGGATGGCCGCGCGGAGGCGGGTTCCCCGCCTCCCATCCCCGATTCGAGCCTAGCGAGAAAAGGCGCGCACGTCCCCAGCGAAATCGAGCCGGAAGCGCGCCCATTTCCCTACGTTTTCAGGGACTCGTGACCGTGACGGTCACAAGGCGAAGTGTCCGCTCACACGTCTGTGTGCCCTTCGCGCCCGAGCCCCGATCGAGCGTCAACCCGAGCGCCATCCCGAATGCGAAGACGGCAATCGTCGCCACCAGCAGAAGCGCTCGCCGCGACCAGCCGGAACGCGGTTGCGCGTGGCGGGCACGTTCGGGGCGGCGAGGCTGCAAGGGCTGGGTCACGGTAGGTAGTCGACCGCTGCGCGCGTGTACAGGTAGAAAGCGGCGTCGAGCACAATAGCCAAATCGCGCGACCAGCCACGAACCGCTGCGCGCTCAGCCATTGCGTCGGCCCCCCATCGCTCTGCGCTGCCGTAGAGCTCGACAGCCTCGGCCAGGGTGAATGTCTGCCCTATTCGCCGCCTGAGCTCATCGGAGATCGTCTCCAGCTCGCGGTAGAGACGGTCGGCGGCGGGCGAGCTGTTAGCCAGCGCCTGGAAGCGCTGGTAGCCCTCATGCCATTGCTGGCGCGATACCTCGATAGTCGCGGACACGCCGGCGATGATACTCAGCGAGTATTAGTCGGCGGCGACGCGAGTGCCGCAGGCCGTGCGCGAGTCACAGTTCTCCGGCCAGAGCGGCTCGAGCTCGGCCACGATGCTCTCACCCAGCTCATAACCGGGATTGGCGAGCGCAAACGCGACGTGGGCATGCAGGCACTTCAGCTTGAGACTGCTCCTCGAGCCCCCGATGCCCAGATCGAACGAGGCGCCGCCGTCGAGCATCCGGCCTGCCGGTCGCGCCGGTTTTGCGCGCAAGCGACGCTGCTTGCGATTGGCACGCCTGAGACTCCAGCGCAGGCGACGGCTCTTTAGTACCTGCTCGCCCCAGCGTTCCACCCCGCCCGCCGCCTCCAGTCTCGCCACCGCCGCAACGAGCTCGGGACAGGTCAAGTAGAAGCCGGTGGGAAACGGCTTACCCTCATCGTCGTAAGGTCTCTGCTCGCTGACCGCCGGAAAGCCAAGAGGACAGCGCACGGCAACACGCAAGAAGGCTCGCGGCTCGCGGCCAATCTGGGCGGCGACAATCGACTTATCGTCCATCACGGCCATGTTACTCACGCCGTTATAGCAGCCAGTTGCGGCTCCCTCGTGCATTCAGCGGCCAACTCGGCCCTACCCGAGCCGGGGATCGCTCTCGGCGGAAATCAGTGGCCCGCGCGAACCTGGTTACACCGTCCGCCGTGAATCCCTTTGACGATATACAGCCGCTCTCCGGGCTTGACGTAGAAGAGGCATCGTGCCGCGCGTTCGACGGCTTCGGTGGTCGCGGCGCGTTTGAGCTGTCGCTGCAACGAGTCGTGCTGCGAGCGAAGAACGGCGACCCGAGCGTGCTCGCTGCGAACGAGCTCGCGCTTGTCGTAGTAAGAGCGAAGCGGTCCGGCGTAAAGGAGCGCGATCAACACGACGAGCCCGAGTACGACGAGCCGGCGCGCGCTCAACCGCTGCCGCCGACGGTGGGCGCGCGCGGTTCGTCTGGACTTCGTTCGCTTCCCCCTGGTGGACACGGCTTGGAAAAGTTCTAAGCCGCGGACGACTGTCCTGCCGCCGGAGGCTTGGCGGGTCGCAAATAGAACGAGGGGCCGACGTTGTCCGGCCCCTCGTTCGAGTCAGTTATCGACGCCGCGCGTGCGCTAGTGCTTGGCGCGCGGGAAGGAAGCCCAACCCGGGTAGACGGCCTTGTCGCCCAGCTCCTCCTCGATACGGAGCAGCTGGTTGTACTTGGCGACGCGATCGGTGCGGCAGGGCGCGCCGGTCTTCAGCTGGCCTACGCCGGTGGCGACGGCGAGGTCGGCGATCGTCGAGTCCTCGGTCTCGCCCGAGCGGTGCGAGATCACCGCGGAGTAGCCGTTCTTGCGTGCCAGCTCGATGCAGTCGAGCGTCTCGGTCAGCGTCCCGATCTGGTTCAGCTTGATCAGGATCGAGTTGGCGACCTTGCGCTCGATTCCGAGCTCGAGGCGCTCGATGTTGGTCACGAAGATATCGTCGCCGACCAGCTGGATCTTGTCGCCGAGCTTCTGCGTGATATCGCTCCAGCCCTCCCAGTCGTCCTCGGCGTGACCGTCCTCGATCGAGACAATCGGGAAGCGCTCGCAGAGCGAGGCGTAGTAGTCGGTCATCTCGCTCGGGCTCAGATTCTTGCCCTCGCCCTCGAGCACGTAGCGACCGTCCTTGAAGATCTCGCTCGCCGCCGGGTCGAGGGCGACTGCGACCTTGCCGGCGTGACCGGCCTTCTCGATCCCCTCGAGAATGGCCTCGATTGCCGCCTCGGTCGAAGGCAGGTTGGGCGCGAAACCGCCCTCGTCGCCGACGCCCGTGGCCAGTCCGCGAGCGGAAATGACACCCTTCAGCGTGTGGTAGACCTCGGCCGCTAGGCGCAGCGCCTCGGCGAAGCTAGGCGCGCCCACCGGCACGAGCATGAACTCCTGCAGGTCGATCGAGTTCTGGGCGTGTGCGCCGCCGTTGATCACGTTCAGCATCGGCACCGGCAGCGTGTTCGCGCCCGGCCCGCCGAGCCAGCGATAGAGCGAGACATCCGCCTCGTCCGCCGCGGCCTTGGCAACCGCCAGCGAGGCGCCGAGCACCGCGTTGGCGCCCAGGCGACCCTTGTTCGGCGTACCGTCGAGCTCGATCAGCTTCTGGTCGACCCCGCGCTGATCCTCGGGATCGGCGCCCTTGAGTGCCGCGGCGATCTCGCCGTTGACGTTGGCGACCGCCTTGGTAACGGCCTTGCCCAGGTAGACGTTCTTGTCTCCGTCGCGAAGCTCGACCGCCTCGTGCACGCCGGTGGAGGCACCGGACGGAACGATGGCCCGGCCTTTGCTTCCGGACTCGAGCACGACGTCAACCTCGACCGTCGGGTTTCCGCGCGAGTCGAGAACCTGGCGGCCGCGCACTGAAGCGATCTTGCTACTCATCTCATTTTCTCCTTTGCTCGATCGAAATAAGAGTCTTGTTCTGCGAGCGTTAGCTCGGAAAACGCCTTTCCGTCGGCCTCGGCGAGCGAGGCGGCAAGCTCGACGCGCTCGCGGAAGCGACCGGCCGCCTGCCTGAGGGCCAGCTCGGCGTCGACACGCGCGAGCCGGCTGACGTTCACACAGGCGAAGAGTACGTCACCGATCTCCTCGACGACGCGGTTGTCGGGCTCGGCGCCCGGAGCGGGCTGGCCTGCGACCCCGGCCGCCTCGACAACCTCGTCCAGCTCCGAGGCCAGATCGGACAGGGCTTGAGAGAGCGTCGGGTAGTCGAAACCTATTGCAGCGGCCCGTTCTTGCAGCTTGCGGGCGCGTAAAAGGGCGGGCAGCTCGTCGCCGACCTCGTGGAATATCCCCGCGCGGCCCTTCTCCCCGGCTTTGATCTTGTCCCAGTTCTCGAGCACGCGCCCGGCCGTCTCGGCCTCGACCTCGCCGAAGATATGGGGGTGGCGGCGCACGAGCTTCTCGTGGCATCGCCGCGCGACCTGCTCGAGACTGCCGCGTCCCTCTTCCTCGAGCAGGAGCGAGAGGAAATAGACCTGGAAGAGCAGATCGCCAAGCTCGTCCAGCTGCTTGTCCGCGTCGCCGGAGAGGACGGCATCGGCCACCTCGTAGGCCTCCTCGAGCGTGTGGGGAACGATCGTGGCCGCCGTTTGCTCACGGTCCCACGGACACTCGCGACGCAGGCGTTCGGTCAGTTCCTGCAGGTCGAGGAGCGCTTTTGAGAGATCGCTCAGGGTCGCCTCCGCGGCCGCCGAGGCTTCTAGGTCGTCGTCGGGGTCGTAGCGACCGTGGAAGAGCTGGTCGTCGTCGTCGGCCTGTAGCTCGCAGCGTAGCTCGTGTTATCCGCGGCGAACTTCTCCGCCTTCTTGACCCAGGCCGTGACTGCCGCGCTCTGCTTGGTGGTGAGCAGCGTCGTGCGAATCTTGGTCGTGACTTCCTTGAGCGGCTGGAGGTGCGGCTTCACGATCGGGCCGGTGGGGAGAATGATGTGCCAACCGAAGGTCGTGTGGACCGGCTTCGAGAACTCGCCGGTCTTCAGATTGCCGAACAGCACGTCGGCGAACGGCTTCACCAGCGAGTTTTTCTGCATCGCGCCGAGCTTGCCGCCGACGCTCTTCGTCGCGGTGTCCGTCGAGAACTTCTTGGCCAGTTTGGCGAAGTTCGCGCCCGCCTTCAGCTGAGCGTAGATGCTGCCGGCCTTGGCCTTCGTCTTGACCAGGATGTGCGAGACCTCGCGGCTCAGACCAATCTGGTAGGAGCTCTTGTGGGCGTTGTAATAGTCCTTGATCTCGCTCGAGGAGACTACGACGGTCTTGACCAGAGCTGCGTATGCGGCCTGGTCGATGAGACGCGAGCGAATGAGCTCCTTGGCCTGCGCTTCGGTGAGATTCTCCTTGGTGAGCTCGGCCTGGAACTTCTTCTGGCTTCCCCCGTACTGCTGGGCGATCGTCTGCTTGAGGGCGTTGGTGACGTCCGCGTCGCTGACCTTGACGCCCATCTTCGTGGCCTGCTGGACAATCGCGCTGTTGCGTACGAGATACGCAACGGCGCTGTCTTTGAGCGTCTGAAAGCTCTTGCTCCCGACGGCCGGGAACGTCTTGTTGCTCTGCTTGTACTGCAGCTGGGCCTGAGTGATCAGAGCGTCGAACTGGGCGGTGGTGATGGCCTGGTCACCGACGATCGCTATGTCGCCGGCGGGCACGTCCTTCTGCTTCGTGCTTCCGCAGGCGGCAAGAGCCGTCGCCGCAACGAGCGCGAGAAAGAGAGTAAGGATGAGGCGCCGAGTTCTCATACAGGTAGATAAGCGCCTGCAAGACATCACGCTCGGCGCGCCGCGAGTATAGCAACGAGCAACTCCCTGGCCGTGGCGAAAGTGGAACCGCGCAGGGTCAGCTCGCGCTTGGAGGAGCTGTACACGGCCGTTCCGACCCTGGTGTTCAGCTCGCGCAGCTCACCCGAGCCCAGTACAAGCGGACCGACGCTCACACGTCCGTCACGATAGACGAGGTAATCGGCCCCGATCTGAGCCAGATCGAGCTTCGCCTGCTGGATCGCGAAGAGGTTGCTGACGGGCTCCGGCAGCGGTCCGAAACGATCCTCGCACGACACCTCCAGCTCGCGCAATTCGTCCTCGTCCTCGACCAGCGCGAGACGCCGGTGCAGATCGATCTTGAGCGCTTCCGAGGACACGTAGCCGGCGGGAATGTAGGCGTCGATCCGGGCATCCACGCGGAGCGGGCGCGGCGTGGCGCGGCGCCTGCCCGAGAGCTCGGCCACGGCCTCCTCGAGCATCTCCACGTAGAGCTCGAAACCGACGGCGGCCACGTGACCGGACTGCTCGTCGCCGAGCAGCTCGCCGGCCCCGCGCAACTCCAGGTCGCGCATGGCGATGGCGAGCCCGGCTCCCAGCTCGGTGTGGTCGGCCAGCGTGGCTAGGCGCAGGCGCGCCTCGTGCGAGAGCTCCTCGGCGCTGGGATAGAACAGGTAGGCATGGGCGATGCGATCAGAGCGGCCGACGCGACCGCGGATCTGGTAGAGCTGGGCCAGCCCCAGGGCGTCGGCACGCTCGACTATCAACGTGTTCGCCCGCGGGATGTCGAGCCCCGACTCGATGATCGTCGTGGCGACGAGGACGTCGGCCTCGCCGTGCAGGAAGCCGAGCACGCTTTCTTCGAGCTGGCGCTCGCGCATCTTGCCGTGAGCGACCAGCATGTTGAGCCCGGGACAGAGCTGGCGTAGATGCTCCGCCGTCTCCTCGATCGTCTCGACGCGGTTGTGCAGGTAGAAGGACTGGCCGCCGCGCGCATGCTCACGCTCGAGAGCGCTCTTGATCAGCTCTTCGTCATAGGCGCCGACGTAGGTGCGAATCGGCTGGCGTCCCTCCGGCGGCGTCTCGATCGTCGAGATGTCGCGCAGGCCCGCGAGCGACATGTGCAGAGTGCGCGGAATCGGGGTGGCGCTAAGCGTGAGTACGTCCACCTCCAGCCTCAGCGAGCGCAGGAGCTCCTTCTGAGCAACCCCGAAGCGCTGCTCCTCGTCGAGCACCACCAGGCCGAGATCCTTGGCGACCACGTCGCGCGACAGAACCCGGTGCGTGCCGATGAGAACGTCGACCTTGCCCTCGCGGAAGTCGGCCAGGATTCGCTTCGTTTCGGCGGGCTTGCGGAAGCGGGAGACCATCTCCACCCGCAACGGAAAGTCGCGATAGCGCTCGCGAAAGGTGTTCCAGTGCTGCTCGGCGAGCACCGTGGTCGGCGCCAGCACAAGCGCCTGGCGGCCGTTCAGCGTAACGGCGAAGGCGGCGCGGACCGCGATCTCGGTCTTGCCGAAGCCCACGTCGCCGCAGATCAGCCGGTCCATCGGGCGCGGCGCCTCCAGATCCTCCTTGACCGCCTCGATCGCCCGCTCCTGATCGTCCGTCTCGCGGTACGGGAAGCTGGCCTCCAGCTGCTCCAGCCAGGGCTGCTCGAGGTTGTATGCGACTCCCTCCACCTGCTGGCGCTGGGCGTAGAGCGAGAGCAGCTCGCCGGCCAGCTCGTGCACGTTGACGCGGGCGCGCGACTTGAGCAGCTGCCAGGCCTTGCCGCCGAGCTTGGAGAGAGCGGGCGCCTTGCCGTCGGCGCCGATGTAGCGCGAGACCTTCGCGATCTGCTCGTGTGGAACGTAGAGACGATCGTCGCCCTTGAAGGCGAGCAGCAGATAGTCGCGCGTAACCCCGGCGACCTTCTTTGTCTCGAAGGCGATCAGCCTGCCGACGCCCTGGTCTTCGTGAACCACGTAGTCGCCCGGGCGCAGATCGGAGAAGGACTGCAGGGCGCGTCCGATCCGCGGCGCCGCCCTGGGCGGTCGCTTGCGGAAGACCTGGCTCGCCGGAAGGAGAACGAGACCGAGCTCCCGCCAGACCAGCCCGCGCCGGGCGGGCGAAACCGCGAAACGCAGATCTCCTTCTCGCGCGAGCTCCTCGCCCTGCTCGAGCAGCGGCGCCGCGAGCGAGCGCAGGCGGCTGCCCGTGCGCAGCGCCTCGCCGCGATGCGCGAAGGCGACGACGACGCGCTGGCCGGAGCGCACGAACGAACCGAGATCTCGCTCGGCCTCGCTCAGGCCACGTGCGGCGATGGCCGGCCGCTGCGCCTCGAACGAGAAGGGCTGCCCGTGCGGAAACGGGTCCAGCTCACTCACGCCCTCCAGCGGCAGAGGATCGATCTCGAGCTCTTCGCGCCAGACCCGCTCGACCTCTTCGCGCTGCCAAACGAGATCGGGCGCCGAGGCGAGCGGCGAGACCAGCGGCGCGGGAAGCGCGGGCACTTCTCCCTCCTCCTCCTCCAGCGACGGGGCGAGATCGATTCGCCACTCGGCGGCGGGCTGGACGAGTACCTCATCGACCTCGTGCAGCGTCCGCTGCGTGAAGGGCGAGAAGGCGCGCATCTGCTCGATCTCGTCACCGAAGAGCTCGATGCGCAGGGGGTCGCGGCCGCTCGCCGGAAAGACGTCGACGAGGCCGCCGCGAACGGCGAACTGACCTCGCTCCTCCGCCCGCTCGACCCGCTCGTAACCCGCGCCGGCGAGATCCAGTGCGATCTCCTCCAGGCTCCTCGGGTCGCCGACGCGCAGCCGAATAGCCTCTGGCCGGAACTGCGGCGCCGGCATTCCCTCCGCGAAAGCCGTGGCCGAGACGAAGACGAGCCCGCCCGCCGTCAGTACCTCGAGCGCCCGTGCTCGCTCGCCGATCAGGTGAGCGGCCGGCGCGAGCCCCGAATCCCAGCGCACGCCGCGACTGGGCAGGAAGGCGACGGTGTCTTCGCCCAGAAACCAGCCGGCTGCCTCGGCGAGATCACGCGCGTCCTCGTCGTCGGCGACGAGGACGGCCAGCGCCCGCTCGAGCCGTTCGTGCAGAGCGCTGACGAGCAGCGGTAGCGCCGGCTCGGACACCCGCGCGCGGGCCGGGAGTGCGGCAGCCAGGCTCGCGAGGCGCTCGTGGCCCACAAGCTCGCGTACGAAGGCGTGAAGAACTGGGCGGTCCATGGTTTCAGCGGGACTTTCGTCCCGCAGGCGGCAGTGTAGCCCGCGCCGTTTTACTCCCGACCCGCTGAATCGCGCTCGTTGAAGCGGGCTTGCGCGGTATCGAGACCCTCGCCCGCGAGCAGCTCGACGGCGCCGGCGGCGCGGGAGACGATCGCCTCCACATCGGTGCCGGAATCGAAGTTGGAAAGTACGAAGTCGGCCACCGTCCTACGATCACCGCGACCGGGCCGACCGACACCCACGCGCAGGCGCAGGAACTCCTTCGTTGCTAGCGCCGCGGCGATCGAGCGCAGGCCGTTGTGCCCTGCGAGACCGCCCCCCATGCGCAACTGCAGGCGACCGGGCTCCAGGTCGACATCGTCGTGCACGACGAGCAGCTGCTCGGGCTGCAGCTTGAAGTAGCGGGCCGCGGCAGCCAGCGAGCGGCCGGACTCGTTCATGAAGGTCTCCGGCGCGAGCAGCGCGACGCGGCTTCCTTCCAGCCTCAGCTCGGCCAGCCGACCGTGAAACTTGGCCCTGAAACTGGTGTCGTGGCGCCGAGCCAGCTCCTCGACGACCATGAAACCGATGTTGTGGCGGTTGCGGGCGTACTCCCGCCCAGGATTGCCCAAGCCGGCGACGAGCAGATCCAGCGTCGAGACGGGCTTGTCTCGACGAAACCAGCCCATCTATTCGGAGGGAGCCTCGGTCTCGCCCGCCGGGCCCTCGCCCTCGGCGGCCTCTTCCTCGCCCTCTTCGCCCTCGACTTCCTCCTCGACCTCTTCGACGACGAGAGACGGAAGCGTGACGCTGACGAGCAGCGTGTCGGCATCGTCGAGGAAGACGACGCCTTCGGGCGGAGTCAGATCAGAGAGGTGCAGTAGATCGCCGATTTCGAGCGAGCTGACGTCGAGTTCGATCTGGTCGGGCACCTGAGTCGGCAGCGCCTCGACGAGGAGCTCGCGCGCCGACGGAGTGACAACCCCACCGGCTTTGGCGCCCGGCGCTTCGCCGACCAGCACCAGGAGGACGTTGGACTGAATCGCCTGATCGAGGCGGATTACGTGGAGATCGACATGCAGTAGATCGCCGCGAACGGGATGGCGCTGATAGTCCTTGAGAATCGCCGAGTGCGGTTTCTTCTCCTCGCCCACAACGACATCGAGAATCGCGTGGCTCCCGTGCTCGCCGGTCAAGGCGTGGCGGAGATCGGCTTCGGGCACGGCGAACGGGCGCGCCTCGAAGGCGCTTCCGTAGAGGACGCCGGGAACGAGGCCTTGCCGGCGCAGGCGCCGGTTGGCAGCGCTACCGCGCTCGGATCGTTCCTGAACTTGGAGCTTTACTCTCTCAGCAGCCACGGCGCCGAAGTGTAGCGACCTGGACGCATCGCGCGCCTGGTAAGGCGGTGGAGTGCTCCGCTTCGAAAGATTTCCTTGGAGCTCATTTCGGAATGAAGGCCCGTCGACTGGGTGCGATCGGTGGATGCGAGGCTAGGACGCAGCGTCGCATTCGTAGCCGGTGGCTACGGATGTGACCGAGGCGGGCGCATTCGCGCCGCCGAGCGCGGGCAGGCGATGGAGTGCTTCGTTTCGAAAGGAGTTCCTAATAGCTCAGGCCGGCCCCATAGGCGAAGAGCGGCTTTGCGCGCTTACCGTCCTTCAGGCGCATTCCCTTCACCATCGGCACGTCTTTGATCGATGCCGGCCAGCTCACAGGCAGCTTGCCGTGCGGCGACACGCGACCGAACAGAACGTCGGCGACGCCGTGCCCCGCCTCGGTGCCCGGAAGGTAGGCCATCAACAATGCATTTGCCTTCTTGACCAGGGCGCTGATCATCAGCGGCCGACCGGCTACGAGCACCAGCACGACCGGCTTGCCGCTTGCCTCGGCCGCTTCGACCAGCCGCACCTGATCGGGCGCGAGCGCTGCAGTCGAGGTATCGCCGTACCACTCCGCGTACGCCGGCTCGCCGATCGCGACAACTATGGCGCTTGCCTTCTTCGCCTTCGCGCGAACATCCGCCTGGCTGAGCCAGTTCGCCGTCAGCACCTTGCGAGCACCGACCGCCTCGCGGATGCCCTGAAGGACGGTGACCGCAGGCGGATTGGCGCCCGCCGGAATCCCCTGCCAGCCGATCGTCCAGCCGCCCATCTGCCGAGAAACGCTCGTCGCCGCCGGTCCGACAACCAGAATCGGGCCGCCGCGCTTTTTCAGCGGAAGCAGGTGACCGCGGTTCTTGAGCAGTGTCAGTGACTCGTCTACGGCCTTGCGAGCGAGCTTGCGATCGCTCGCGGCTACCGCGCCGGCCTGGGCCTTACCGGCGTCCACATAGGGATGCTCGAACAGGCCGAGGCGGAACTTCAACACCAGCACGCGCCTGACCGCCCCGTCGAGGCGGCTCTGCGAGACCGCGCCGCTCTGGACGAGGTCTTTCAGAGCGCTAGTGAACTGAGCCGAGTCGTAGGGAATCATCGTGACGTCGACACCGGCGTTGACCGCGCGGCGCACGGCGTCTTCCGGGCTAGTGGCAACACAGCTGAATTTGGGGTTGGGCGGAGTACCCCCCGGGCAATAAAGATCGCTCACGTCGCCCCAATCGGAGATGAGCACGCCGGCGAAGCCCATCGTGCCGCGCAGCAGGTCGGTTGAAAGCGCATGCGACGCGACAACCGGCGTGCCGTTGACCGCGCCGTGTTGGGTCATGACGGTGGCCGCGCCCGCATCCACAGCCGCCTGGAAGGACGGAACGAACCAGTTCGTCAGCGTCTCGGCGGGTAGCGTCACCGGGAACCGGTCGCGGCCGTCTTGGGGTTGCGAATAGCCGATGAAGTGCTTTGCGGTAGCGGCGACAACGAGGTCATCCGGACGGTTGCCCTGGAGCCCTTGCACCGACGCCGCGACGAGCTCCGAGGCCAGCTTTGGATCCTCGCCGAAGGTCTCGTAATAGCGACCCCAGCGCAGGTCGCGCGACACGTCGGCGACCGGCCCGAAGACCCAGCGAATCCCGAGCGCCTTCGCGCCACGCGAGGTAACCGCCGTCGTCTGACGGACGAGCCCGGGATCGCGCGTCGCCGCCAGCCCGATCTGGTGGGGGAAGATGACGGCGCCCAGCACCGGCGAGAGCCCGTGCAGCGCGTCCGCGCCGTAGAGAATCGGAATCTGCAGCCGCGAGCGATCGAGTGCCGCCTTCTGAATCTCGTTGATCCCGGTCGCCCAGGAGCGAGGAGTGTTCTGCGCGCCCGGCAGCTCTCCGCCGCCGCTCAGAATCGATCCGACTCCTTCCTGAGCGAAGACTCTGTTCAGATCCAGATCGGTCGTCAGCTTCGAGACGGACACCTGGGCGAGCTGACCGACCTTCTCGGCCACCGTCATCCGCGCGAGCAGGTCGTCAGCGCGACTCGCCGCCGGTAGCGACGCGTCCTGGTACGGAAGAACCCGGCTGCGCGAGAGGGCGGACTGCTCGAGCGCCCCCAGGGCGACGAGCACAGAGCCGAGCGCGAGCAGAAAGAGCCGGCGGCCGCGCCGGCTGCCAAACACACGCCTAGCAAGCAACACGCTCCTCATGGCGAGGATGGAAACACGCGAAGATGAAAAACCGCTAAAGGCGCCTGCGGAGGATCAGCCTTCGTCGATGACCGGCAGCTCGATGCGCAACAACGCCCCGCCGTCGCTCGGACGCTCGACCGATACGCGGCCGCCGTTCGACTCGGCCACTTGACGGACGATCGCCAGCCCGAGCCCGGTGCCCGGAAGCGCCCTGGCCGACGACGCGCGATAGAAACGGTCGAAGACGAGCGGCAGATCGGCGTCGTCGATGCCCTGCCCGTGATCGCGAACACTCACCGTGCCCTGGCTCACCTTCACCTCGATAGGCGTGTCGGGCGGGCTCCACTTGCAGGCGTTGTCGAGCAGGTTCGCGACCGCGCGCTCGAGCCTGCTCGGAACGCCGCGAACGAGGCACGGCTCGAGCTCGAGTGTGAACGTGCTCCTGGGGGAAAGCCGGCGCGCGCGCGCAACCGTCTGCTCGACGAGCAGATCGAGGCGCACGTCTTCGATCTCCAGATTGGGCTCGACCCCGCGGGCAAGATCGACGATGTCGGTCACGAGCACAGCCAGCTCGTCGATTTGCTGGCTGACGTCGTGCAGGATCAAGTCCCGCTCTTCCTTCGGAAGCTCGGTTCGCCGCAACACGTCGACGTTCGTCTTCGCGGTCGTCAGCGGAGTCCTTAGCTCGTGCGAGGCGTCAGCAACGAGCTGGCGCTGCGAGCGCAGCGAGAACTCGAGAGCCTCGAGCATGGTGTTGAAGGATTTCGCCAGACGCGCGAGCTCGTCGTGACCGCGCATCTCGATACGACGAGACAGGTCCCGTGTTCGAGCCACGTGCTCGCTGGTCTGCGTCATGTGGCGAACAGGTCGCATGGCAGCGCCGGCGATCACCCAGCCGAGAATGGCAGCCAGTCCGATCCCACTCAGACCGAGGACGAACAACTCGACCGCCAGCTGCCGCAGAGTCCGGTCCAAAGAGGCCAGCGGGCGAGCGACCTGTAGTGCCCCGCAGTTGGGATCGGTGGGATCGATCGGGGAGGTGAAAACCCGGACCCGTTGACCTTTCACGGTCGCGTAGTCGTAGCGGGCAAGCTGCCCGGACCTTTTGTCCGTCGCGACCTTTCTCTCCTGTGCTGTAACCGGAATACGAGTGCTCTTGCTCGGTAGGGGGCTGACTTTTCCGCTCTTGTCGATCTCCTGGAAGTAGCCTCCGAGTAGGGCCACTAGATGCGAGTTGACGCTCACGAAGCATGGAGGCGGGATGCCGCCGCTGATGTGCGGGATGGTGGTCGCCTGAGCGGCGCGATCCTGTAACGAGCGATCGACCTCCTTGATCAGCTGGTTGTTCACCAGGAAGTAGACCGTCCCCGAGGTCAGCGCGATTGCCGCGGCTACGGCAAGCGCCGACATGATGATCAGGCGCAGGCGAAAGCTCATGGCAAGACTCTAGGCTGATTCGCGGAGGATGTAACCGACGCCGCGCACAGTGTGAATCAGGCGGGGCTCGCCTCCGGATTCCGTCTTGCGCCGCAGGTAGCCGATGTAGACCTCGAGCGAGTTGGAGCTTGGCCCGAAGTCGTAACCCCAGACCCGCTCGAAGATGATCGAGCGCGAAAGCACCTGGCGCGGATTGAGCAAGAACAGCTCGAGCAGCAGGAATTCGGTGCGAGTGACTTCGATCAGGCGGTCGGCGCGGCGCACCTCGTGGGCCACCGGATCGAGGACGAGATCGGCGAAGCGCAGCACCTGGTCGCTCGGACTGCCGGCGCGGCGCAGGAGCGCGCGCAGGCGTGCCAGCAACTCCTCGAGATCAAAGGGCTTGGTGACGTAATCGTCGGCGCCGGCGTCGAGCCCGGCAACTCGATCCTCGACCTCGATCCGGGCGGTCAGCATCAGCACCGGCGTCTTGTCGCCGGAGGCGCGCAGGCGCCGGCAGACCTCGATCCCGTCTATGCCGGGCATCAGCACGTCCAGCACGACGGCGTCGATTTCGTTGCCGGCGGTCTTCATCCGCTCCAGAGCCAGAGCACCGTTCTCGAGCGTCTCAACCTCGTAGCGCTCGACCTTGAGCGCCCGCTCGAGCGCCTCGCGCAGGGGCTGCTCGTCATCTACAACGAGGATTTTCATGGCCCTAGTCTGCCGCCTTTCCGGGGAACTCGCGAAGTGCCGCCCGTAAGAGTATTAGACCGGCACTGTCACAAGCCTCTTCGAGGGATCAGAAAGCTCCCTGAGCGCGCGATTGAATCGCGGCCGCGGCCCGCGACGTGGGAGGTCGGCTACTTGATGTGGAGATTGATGCCGAGCAGGATCAGCCACCACAAGAGAACGGCGAGCACGGCGGACGCGAGCCGCTTAATCGTGCCCACATTGCTGAAGTAGTGATGCTGTTGAGCAACGATCAACCCCACGACGACATAAGCGACGACAAGCAAGCTCGGCATGCGGAACGATCGGCTCACGTCTTGAGCATCCCCTCGGAATCTGAAAAGCAAACTCGCCGCGATCTGCTCGAGCGCGCGAGCTCCCGGCTATGAGAGTCGCGAGACGCCCTTTAGAAGAGCTGGTTCTCGCCGGCGAAGATGGCCGAGACCGAACCGTCGGTGAAAACGCTGAGGATCGTCTCGGCGAGCAATCCGGAGATCGGCAGCACCGTGAACATGTCGGGCTGGTTGAGCGGGTCGATCGGCACGGTGTCGGTGACCACGATCTCGGCGAGGTCCGCGCCGGCCAGCTTCTCCATCGCGTTATTGGCGAAATGCCCGTGCGTGGCGAAGACGTGCACGCTGACCGCCCCTGCCTTCTTGAGCGCGTCGGCGGCGGCGATGAGCGTGCCGCCGGTGACGATCATGTCGTCGCCCATCAGTGCGACCTTGTCCTTGACGTCGCCGATCACCTGGCTGATCGCAGCCTGATCGTGCGCCGGCCGGGTCTTGTTCATCACCGCCATGTCGCACTCGAGCATCTGTCCGAACTTGCGCGCCATCTTGGCCCGACCGGGATCCGGTGAGACCGAGACCACGTTCTCGCCCGAAAGACCCTTGTCACGGAAGTACTGGGCGAAGAGCGGCAGCGCGGTCATGTGGTCGACCGGGATGTCGAAGAAGCCCTGAATCTGACCTGCGTGCAGATCCATCGTCAGGACACGGTCGACTCCGGCGCCTTGGAGGAAGTCGGCCACCAGCTTGGCCGAGATCGGCTCCCTGGGCGCAGACTTCTTTTCCTGGCGCGAGTATGGGAACCAGGGCATGACAGCGGTGATGCGCTTGGCGGAGGCGAGCTTGGCCGCCTGCGCCATCAAGAGCAGCTCCATCAGGTTGCGGTCGACAGGAGGGCAGCCCGTCTGCACCAGGAAGACGTCGCTGCCGCGAATCGACTCCTTGTAGTGGCAGTAAGTCTCGCCGTTGGCGAATGTTTCGAGCTCGACGGCGCCGAGCTCGATGCCGAGCTTGTCGGCGATGTGCTGCGCCAGCGCAGGGTGCGAGCGACCGGAAAAGAGCATCAGCCGCTTCGACGGGCCGCGCTCGATCCAGCGTTGCTCCGGTTTTGGATCGGTGGTCATGGCTCCTTCGAGATCCTCCACCTGGGCGTCGTCAGTCGCCGTCTGGCTCACTAGCGTAATCCTCCTTGTTCAGCTGCCGCGCACGCGCGATGGCAAGTGCGCCGGGCGGAACGTCGTCTGTGATTACCGAACCTGCCGCGATAACCGCACCATCCCCGACCTCGACCGGGGGCACGAACGAGTTGTGCACACCGGTGCGAACGTTGCGTCCGATCTTCGTCTTCTGCTTCCCCGGCCCTAGCTCGGGCCGGTAGTTGGCCGTGATCGCGCCGGCCGCGACGTTTGTTCCGGCGCCGACCTCGCTGTCGCCGATGTAGGAGAGATGCGGCACCTTCGCTCCTTCTCCTACATGGGAGTTCTTGATCTCGACGAACGTGCCGGCCTTCGAGCCCGCCTCCAGCACCGTTCCCGGGCGCAGGTAGCAGAACGGGCCGACCATCACGTTCGCGCCGATCTCGGCGTCGACTGCGACGACCTGGGGCCCGATCTCGGCGCCGCTGCGCACACGGCTGTGGCCTCTGAGCATGCAGAAGGGATGAATGGTGGAATCGCACTCGAGCTCCACCCCAGGCTCGATCCAAGTCGACCCCGGATCGACGATCGTGACGCCGGCCGCCATGTGCGCCGCGTTGATCCGGTCGCGCAGGATGGCCGCGGCGGCCGCCATCTCGGCTCTCGTGTTGACGCCCTCGGTCTCGACGGGATCCTCGGCAATGCAGGCGCTGACGGGCTCGCCCTGAGAGACGAGCCAGAGAATCGCGTCGGTGAGGTAGAGCTCGCCCTGGGCGTTGGCCGGCTCGAGCTGCTCCAGCGCGGGCCAGAGCTTTTCGGCCTGAAAGACGTAGATGGAGGAATTGACCTCGCCCACCGCGAGCTCTTCGGGTGAGGCATCGCCGGCTTCGACGATGGCGCTGACGCGACCCTTCTCGTCGCGGAGCACGCGCCCGTAGCTGCGAACGTCCTCGGGGCAGAAGGAGAGCACCGTCGCGCTGGCCTTCTCTTGCCGGTGGGTTTCGACCAACTTTCTCAGCAGCGCGGAAGTGAGCAGCGGCGTGTCTCCCGAAAGGACGAGGATCTCGTCGGCGCGCCCTTCCAGGAGCTCGCGCGCCGAACGCACGGCATCGCCTGTGCCGAGCGGTCGCTCTTGAACGGCCACATCGAGGCCCGGGAAAACGCCCGCAGTGGTCGATGACGCGACGACAACGACTCGTCCGAGCTCGAGCTCCTGCGCGGTCGCCAGTACCCAGTCCACCATCCGCCGGCCGAGAATCGGATGTAAATGCTTCGGCAACGCCGACTTCATCCGCGTCCCGAGCCCAGCGGCCATGACGACCGCTCCGAGTTTGTTGGCGCCTTTCATCGCGCCCGTGTTCTCCGACCAGCCCGGCTCACGTGCCTATTCTGCCTTTTCCGCCGGAGACGCGCCCGCGCTGCCGAGGACAACGGCCTTTTCGGCCGTCCGAAACCTTCGTCTCGACCGCTTCGGTATGTGTGTTACAACTGCCGCCGCGACCGACATGGCGGGCGCGCCCGAGCCGACAAAAGTCTGGCGACTTTCGTCGGTGAAAAGCGGCTTTGTTCCTAGCCGCCGCAGCCGACATGCGCGGCTGCGGCTCACAAACGCCATCCATGTCCATCCACCACGAACACTGACCACACCTACGGCCAGCCCGCCCCGCTTGTAGGGGCAGACGAGGCAATACCCGCGAAAAGTCTTGGCCTGCTCTGCAGGCCGACTTTTCGCGGAGTCAACTGGGGCGCCAGGATTCGAACCTGGGATCACGGGACCAAAACCCGTTGCCTTACCACTTGGCCACGCCCCAACGCTGCTTCGCCCGAAGAGTACCGCTCGTGGCGCGGCGGGACTCCCACGCGAGCCGGGTCGAAAGCCCGGTCAAGCCCTCAGCGCCGCTCGGCGAGCAGCGAGGCCAGCACCACGATCGCGAGCACGACGACGGCGACCACGACCAGCGCCGCCGTCACCAGCACGAGCACGAACACCAGCACGCCGAGCGCCTGCGAGGCGGCCACGATCCAAGCCAGCTCCCGCGACGTTCCCGACAGCTCTCGGCGGAAGAGCAGGTAGAGCACGAGCAGGCAGCCGGCGACCACGATTGCAATCCAGAAGCTGAGTGCGCCGACGGCGACGAAAAGCGCCTCGACGATGACCAAGCTCAGGATCAGCTTGTATCGATTCGCGGCCAGAAAACGCTCGACTTGCGAGCTTCCGTGGTCGATCGTCGGGGGCCCTTCGCGGAGCATGGCCGAACGCTACCAGGTTGGCTCGGTGAGCCAAACCTCGCCGCGATCGGCCATCGCCTCTGCGGCCCGCTCGGCGGTCTCGCGCCGCTCGAAGAGAGCGTAAACGGCCGGGCCGGCGCCGCTGACGTCGGCGCGGAAGGCCCCAAGCTCGAGCAGACTCGTGCCAAGCGGCGAGGAGGCCAGATCGTTCGGCGGGAGAACGGCCAGATCGACGGCGTGCCGCGGCGATTCGATCGCGGCGAGTAGGGCGGCGCGGCGCTCGGCGAAACCTCGCTCGCCGCGCCGCTCGTCGAAGGCGCGGTAGACCTCCCCGGTCGAAGACTTGACGACGCCGGTAGGCAGCACGAGGAGAACGCTGAAGTCCTGCGGCAGCGCGAGCGAACGAAGCTCACTACCGTCGCCCTCTCCGAATTGCGGGCCTTGCAGGAGGAAGAAGGGAATATCCGCGCCCAGCCGGCGCGCGAACTCAATCAGCTCGGCGGAAGAGAGCGGCGTTTCGAGCATCGCATTGGCGAGGCGTAGCGCGCTCGCCGCGTCGCTCGAGCCGCCGCCGAGCCCGGCGGCGACTGGCACCTTCTTCTCGATCGAGACCCGCCAGCAGGGATCGACGCGAGCCCGCTTTGCCAGCGCCTCGAGGCTAGAGCGAACGATCGTGTCGCTGCCGAAGCCCGCGATCTCGAGCGCCGGCGCCGGCTCGAGCTCGATCCTGTCGGCGAGCGCGATGCGCTGGAAAACGGTCGCCAGCTCGTGCTTTCCGTTCTTTTGCAGCGGACCGACGACCAAAGCCAGATTGAGCTTGGCCGGAGCGAGAGCGACAGTCACGGCAGCACCTCGGCAAGAGCGGCAAACTCGGGCGGCGTGAGCGCTTCGGCACGAATCCGTGGATCATGCCCGGCCCGTTCGAGTATCGCCTCGGCCTTTTCCCTCGCGACGAGGCCGGAGATGGCAAGCGAGTTGGCCAGCGTCTTGCGGCGGTGCGCAAAAGCCGCAACGACGAGCCGCTTGATTCGCGCGAAGCCCTCGGGCAGCGGCCTGCGCTCGAAGGCGACAAGCGCCGATTCGACCCGCGGCCGCGGCCGAAAGACCTCGCGCGAGACGGGATGGAAGCCGATCTTTTCGCTCGCCAGCTGCACGAGCACTGAAACGGCTCCGTAGGCCTTGCTCTTGGGCGACGCGAACAGCCTGTCCGCCACCTCGCGCTGCACCATCACGCACCACAATTCGATCTGCGGCAGACCGTCCAGCGACTCGACGATGAGCGGCGTGGCGATGTTGTAAGGCAAATTCGCCACCAGCTTCGTTGCCGCCGGCGCAAGCCGCGCCAGATCGAGCGCCAGCGCGTCACCGAAATGCAGCGAGACGTTTTCGCACCCCACGAGCCGTTCGCGCAACCGCGGCTCGAGCTGGCGGTCGAGCTCGACGGCGTCAACGTGCGCGACGTGCTTGGCCAGATAGGCCGTCAGAACGCCAAGCCCGGGACCGATCTCGAGCACACAGTCGTCCGGGCTCAGTTCGGCCAGGCGCCCGATCACCCCGAGCAGGTTCTCGTCGACGAGAAAATGCTGACCGAGCCGCTTCTTGGCGGTGAAACGAGGCCCCGTCATGGCAGACGGAAGGCCGCTCGGGCGTTGGCAGCCGTTCGCTCGGCAAGTTCGGCGACCGGCTCGGCGAGCAATTCCGCCAAGGCCGCGACCGTGTGGACGATGAAAGCGGGCTCGTTCGGGTGGCCGCGCTCGGGCTGCGGCGAAAGGAACGGGCAGTCGGTCTCGACGAGCAGACGCTCGGGGGGAACGAGGCGCGCCGCGTCTCGCAACTCGCCCGCGCTCGGATATGTGACGTTGCCCGCGAACGAGATGAAGCAGTCGCGCTCGATCGCCCAGGGGAGAAGCGCCGGCGAGGAGAAGCAGTGCAGGACGATCGTTCCGGGAAAATCCTCGAGCGCCGCGGGCGTGTCGTCGTCGGCCTCGCGGGCGTGAATGACAACCGGCTTGGCCACGCGCGCGGCAAGCTCGAGCTGGGCGGCGAAGAGCTCCCGCTGGGCCGAGCGGGGAGCACGATCGCGGAAGTAGTCGAGGCCTATCTCTCCCAGCGCGACCGCGCGCGGCGAGGCGAGAAGCGCCTCGAGCTCGCCGAGGCGCCCGGCGTCCGCGCCGGCAGCCTCGTGTGGATGAACGCCGAGGATGGCGAAGACCCCTTCGTGGCGCTCGGCAATGGCGATCGTCTCGCGGCAGGAATCGATGCTCGTGCCGACGCTGAGCACCGTCTCGACTCCGGCGGCGCGCGCCCGCCGGATCAGCTCTTCAGCGGAAGGCTCGCACGCGTCGAGATGCGCGTGCGCGTCGATCATCAGTGCTCCGTCCAGTAATGCTTCCGAGCTTCTGGGTCGCTAGCACCAAGCGATGCAAGGACGCAGGGAGCGTTCGTACCGGATCGTACGGGCGCGACTGAGGACGCGGCAGCGCGTAGCGTGATGGTGGGCCAGAAGCCGGGAGGTATTGCTGGATGGGGCACTAACCGGCTCCGTCTCCCGCCTCTTCCTCCATCCGCTTCAGCTCGTCGGCCACCACGGCCTCGGGGTCGAGCTTGCGAAACAGTGGTCGCGGCTCGAGCAGCTTCTGCCCGACCGGGAGCCGGCTTACCTGCCAGCGCCCGCGCAGAGCCTCGTAGTCGCCGGTCAGAACGAGGTGCGAGTCGCCCTCTTCGTGGTGCTCGACGAACTCTAGCTTTCCCGCGATGTCGTCGCTGTAGCCGAGCAGCTCGTGCAGAGCCTGCGAGGAGAAGGGAACGAAAGGTGCGAAGAGCAACTTCAGGTTGTCGACGCAGCGCAGGGCGACATAGAGGATCGTCGCGGCCCGCTCGCGATCCGACTCGATCAGCTTCCACGGCGCCTGCTCGCTGACATACTGGTTGGCTAGCCCGGCCAGGCGCATGGCCTCGATCAGCCCGGCTTTGAAGCGGGCCGCCTCGATCTCGGCGCCAACGGAATCGAGGCCGGCCTCGATCGCGGCGAGAACCTGTTCGTCGGCCTCGCTCAGTGGTCCGGGCGCGGGAACCTCGCCGAAGTGGCGATGAACGTTCTTGAGCGTGCGATTGACGAGATTGCCCCAGGTGGCGACGAGCTCGTCGTTGTTCCTGCGCGCGAACTCCGACCAGGTGAAGTCGGTGTCCTGGCTCTCGGGGCCTGCGATGGTCAGGAAGTAGCGCAGCGCGTCGGCGTCGTAGCGCTCCAGGAAGTCCTTAACGTAGATGACCACACCCCGGCTGGACGAGAACTTGCGCCCCTCCATGGTCAGGAACTCGCTCGCGACGACATCGTAGGGAAGCTCCAGCTTTCCCTTCCCCGCGCCGATCTCGCCGCCCTCGCCGTAGCCGAGCAGCATGCTCGGCCAGATCACCGTGTGGAAGACGATGTTGTCCTTGCCCATGAAGTAGTAGTGGCGCGAGTCGGGGTTCTGCCACCAGTCGCGCCAGGCATCGGGAGTTCCGCGCGCCGCCGCCCACTCCACGGTCGAGGAGAGATAGCCGATGACGGCGTCGAACCAGACGTAGATGCGCTTTCCGGAGTCCTCTCCGTCGAAGCCCTCGACCGGAACCGGTACGCCCCAGTCGAGGTCGCGCGTGATTGCGCGCGGAATCAGCTCATCGAGCAGATTGAGCGAGAAGCGGCGGACATTCGTGCGCCAGTGCGGCTGACGATCTATCCATTCCCGCAGCGCATCGGCAAAGGCCGGCAGATCGAGGAAGAGGTGGCTCGTTTCCTTGAACACCGGCGTGGTGCCGTCGATGCGCGAGCGCGGATCACCGAGGTCGATCGGATCGAGCTGGCGGCCGCAGTTGTCGCACTGATCGCCCCGCGCTTCGGCGTAACCGCAATGCGGGCAGGTGCCTTCGATGTAGCGATCGGGCAGCGTGTGCCCGCTGCTGGACGAGAAGGCGCCCATCGCCGTGTGCTCGACGATGTAGCCCTTCTCGTGCAGCGTGCGGAAGACGTCGCGCACGACTCGGTAGTGATTCTGGGTCGTCGTGCGAGTGAAGATGTCGTAGGAGAGGCCGAGGCGCCTGAGGTCTTCACGAATGACCTCGTTGTAGCGGTCGGCCAGCTCACGAGATGAGAGCCCTTCTTTCTCGGCCGCGACCATGACGGGCGTTCCGTGCTCGTCGGTGCCACTCACCATCAAGACGTCGTTGCCCTTGAGCCGGTGATAGCGGGCGAAGATGTCGGACGGGACGCCGAACCCGGCGACGTGCCCAATGTGGCGCGGGCCGCTGGCATACGGCCAGGCCACTGCAACCAGGATCTTCTTTGCCGTCTCGCTCTCGCTCATCGCCTGTTGCATCTCCTTCGGGACTCAACATCATACGAGGCGGTCGGCGAGAGCCGTGGACGCGGGCGGCGGCAAGGACCGATCCGCCGGCCGCTCCGAGCAGAAGCAAGAGCAGCACCGGCAAGAGGATCCAGCGCGAATCGAGGGAACGCGAGTGTGGTGCGGTTTGCGAGCGGGCGCCGGGCGAGGTGAGTCCGGAGCCCGAGCCCACGTCGCCGCCGGGCTTGAGGCGCGCCGTGCTGGTAGCCGGGATTGTGCTTATCTCGCTCGAGCTGCCTCGGACGGTGCGAGTCTCGCCGGTCGAAGTCGCCCTACTGCCCAACGAGCTCGAGTCGCCAACGGGTGTAGAAACGAATGTGGGAGAAGGTTGACGCGCGGCGCCTTGGGGCCGGGCAAGCGCAGCGGCGTTGCCGGTGACTTGCGACGGCGCAGGCGTCCTGCTCTGGGAGATTTGCTCGTTTGGTGAAGCCGCCGTATCCGCGTCGATCGAGTTTTCCACCTTCCCGCCGCCCGCCGCCGCCTCCGTCGTCGGCTCCTTCGAGCTCTCGGCTCCGTCGCTTGTCGCCGGGACGCTCTCGTCCGGCGCAGCCGGAGCCGCCTCGTCGCCCGCTGAATCGCTTGCGGCTGCTTGCTCCGCGCGCGGCGGCAGGAAGCTGAGCGGATCGAGGTAGCCGTCCGGATCCGAGGCGGTTCTGACTCCGAGGTGCACGTTCGCCGGAGAGCCGTCGGCGGGCGCAGGGGCTACCGTTCCAACCGCTTCTCCTTCGCTGACGAGAGCGTTCTTCGCTACTCCGATCGAGCCCAATCCGACCAGCGTGACCGCATAGCCGTCGCCCGTGCGGATGGTGACCGTGCGTCCGCTCCCGGGCACGGTGCCGGCGAACGAGACGGTGCCGGCCGCAGGCGCGCGCACGCTCGAGCCGGCGCCGGCGGCGATATCGATTCCGCGGTGCTGCCCGCCGGCATAGGGATCGTCACCCAGGGAGAAAGCGCGAATCACCTGACCGTCGGCGGGCCAGGCCCAGCTCGCCGCGGGAGCGGCCAGGATCAACGCGGCCAATGCAGCCACGAACGTGAGGACGACCGAGCGTCGCATTTCGAGCCCCCTTTATGTTGTCAGTTTTGTAAACGACGGCAGCGTAGCTAGACGCCGAAGCGTTGTCAATTCTGACTACAGCGAGCTACCGTAGAGCCTGTTTCGGGCCACTCCGGTCAGCTTTGCCACGAGCCCGACGGCGTGGCGGCGAGGCAGTCCGGCGCCGATCAATTCCGCCACCGCGGCGGCCGCGGCCTCCTCTTTCTCGTCCGATTCGGCGGCGGCGGGCCCGATCACGAGCGTGATCTCACCTTTTGGCGCCTGCTCGAACCTGCCGGCCAGCTCGCGCGCGCTCCCGCGTGCGACCTCCTCGAAGCGCTTGCTCAGCTCACGGCAGACGGCGAGCTCACGCCCGGGGTCGAAGCCGGCGAGGCTGGCCAGAGTCGCAGA
This sequence comes from Actinomycetota bacterium, assembly GCA_003132665.1. Lineage (GTDB taxonomy): Bacteria > Actinomycetota > Thermoleophilia > Gaiellales > Gaiellaceae > Fen-549. The sequence continues at coordinate 42,406 of PKYN01000008.1, read as the reverse complement.
CAGCCGCTTCGGAGATTCGAACGCGACGGACGGATACGGCCAGCGGGAAAGCTCGCGCCAGAGTGCTTCCCTGGCCTTCTCGCTTCGCGGTAGATAGCCCAGGAACTGGTAGCGCTCGCCTGCCAGGCCGCTCGAAACCAGCGCCGTCTCGACCGCGCTCGGGCCCGGCAGCACGGTGACCGGAAGACCGGCCTCCAGCGCAGCGCGAACGAGCCTGGCGCCGGGGTCGTTGATCGCCGGCATGCCCGCGTCGGAGACGAGAGCGATTCGTTCGCCGGCCTCGAGCCGCGGCAGCAGCTCGGCCACGCGCGCCGCCTCGTTGTGCTCGTGGTAACTGAGCGTGCGTGCCTCGATTCCGTGGCGCGCGAGCAGCTTGCGCGTCTGCCGGGTGTCCTCGCAGAGAACGAGATCGGCCTGCGCGAGCTCGCTCAGAACCCGCAGGGTCACGTCTTCGAGGTTTCCGATCGGCGTGGCGCAGATCGCTAGCGGCAACGTTCACCTCCCTGGATCGAGTCGGCGCGACTCCCGACGATAGATAGCACTCGCGCCGGAGCGGGGCGAATGACACGGGTCCGTGACGACTCGGTTTGCGACGATCTTTTTAAGATCCACTTCTCGGGGTACGGGCGCCTTTGCCCACCTCTCCACCCCGAGCGCGGAGCGAAATGAAGCACTCCACTGACTGGGCGCGATCGGTAAGTGAGAGGCTAGGACGCAGCGTCGCGTTCGTAGCTGGAGGCTACGGATGCGACCGAGGACGACGCATCGCGCCGCCGAGCGCGGCCGGGCGGTGGAGTGCTTCATTTCGCTCCGCGCTCAAACAAACCCACCCACGGGGCGGGGCACGGTATCGAAGAAAGGCACCCAAGAATGTGCCGTTTGCGCGCCGACTCCCGAAAGCGACAGCGAGCCCGGCGAAGGGCTTCCTAGAGCGTTGCTTCGGCGTTTTCCAGCGCTTCGAAGGCGACGAAGCCGGCGCCGATCATGCCGGCGTCCGATCCGAGCTCGGCCAGGACGACGCGGGTCAGCTCGGCCATGTTGGGAAGCGACTCTGCCGTCATCCGCTCGCGCGCGGGAGCGAGGATCAGCTCTCCGGCCGCCGCGAATCCGCCGCCGATCACGATCAGCTCGGGATTGAAGATGTTGACCAGGCTGCCGAATGCGGCGCCGAGGCTTTCGCCGATCTTGAGCAGAAGCGCCAGCGCCGACTCGTCGCCCGCCTTGCCGCGCTTCACCAGCTCGCGCGCGTCCACCCCGGGCCCGAACTGCTCGTGCGCTGCGAGTGTCGCGGCATGACCGGAAGTCAGCGCCTCCAGATGGCCGTGCCCCGTGCAGTTGCCGTAGCAGGGAGAACCGTCCTGGAGGATGACCATGTGACCGAGCTCCGCGCCCGCGCCCACCGAGCCGCGGTAGGGCTTGCCGCCGAGAATCAATCCGCCGCCGACGCCGGTGCCGAGCGTGAGCATGACCAGATCGTTCGCGCCACGGCCGGCGCCCGCCTTCCACTCGGCGATCGCGGCGACATTGGCGTCGTTGTCGATGCCGACGGGAAGCTCGAAACGCTCGTGCATGCGCTGGCGGAAACAGAGCCCCTGCAGCGGTAGGTTGACCGTGCCGAGCACCATGCCCGAGCGTTGGTCGATGCTCGAGGGAATGCCGAAACCGATCGCCGCGATCTCGGGGCCAAGTAGTTCCGTAACGACCTGATCGAGCCCGACGAGCAGCGCCTCGGTCGAGGCGGCCGGGCTGGCGATCTGCACCCGCTCGAGCACGTTTCCGTCCTCGTCGATGACGCCGGCAAGGATCTTCGTCCCGCCCACGTCGACGCCTATGACCTTCGGTGCGCTCATGGCAGACGGCTACCATATCCCGTCGATGGCTCCCGGCGACAAGCCCTACCGTGTCTACCGCGGCGGCCGGTCGAAAGGCAACGTACCGCTGAAGCGTAAGAGCGGCGCCTCGGGAGGCCGTGGAGCGGTGACCGCCAGCAAAAACGGGTCTCGCTCACATCGCTTCCACGTTCCGCGCCTCGGACTGGGCCGCGGCGGCTGGAAACGGCGTGTCCTGGTCGCCTTCATCTTGCTCTTCGTGCTCGTCTGCGTCTGGGCGATCGCGGGCTATCTGTCTCTTCGCGGCGGAGCCCACGAGGCCAATGCGCGGCTGGGCGCCAGCGCCAAACAGGCGCTCACGCCCACGCACGGGCTGATGCTCTCGAACACGTCGAACATCCTCGTGCTCGGCACCGACCACGCCAACACGGCCGAGCGCCAGGGAATCCAGCATTCCGACTCGATCATGATCGTGCACACCGATCCGTCGCGGCACCGAATCGTCTACCTCTCGATTCCGCGCGACCTGCGCATCAACGTGCCCACTCACGGCCTCGACCGCATCAACACAGCCTTCCAGTTCGGCGGCGCGTCCCTGGCGATCAAGACGGTGGCGGGCTACACGGGGCTACCGATCAATCATGTCATCGTCGTCGATTTCAGCCAGTTCCGGCAGCTGATCGACGCGCTCGGCGGCGTCGACATCAATGTGCCCAAGCCCATCGTCACCTACCCCTTCGACTGCCCGTTTACGGCTGCGCGCTGCGCGACCTGGCCGGGCTACCGCTTCGCCAAGGGCCTGCAGCACATGAACGGCCGCCGCGCACTCGTCTACTCGCGCATCCGCAAGAACAGGCTCGACCCGAGCGAGACGGACGTCACGCGCGGCGCCCGCCAGCAGCAGGTCGTTCAGGCCGTGCTCTCCAAGATCACCAGCCCGACGACGATGATCAAGCTTCCCTGGCTCGGCGACGACCTGCTCAAGCCGATGGCGACCGACCTGAGCGCGGCTCAGCTGATGCAGCTCGGCTGGATCAAGCTGCGCGCCTCGAACACGCTCCACTGCCGGCTCGGGGGCGACTCGCAGTCGTTCGGAGGCGCCTTGGAGATCGCCCCGAGCGAAGACAACTTCTCCGTCATTCAGATGGTCGAGGGAACGAGGCCGGCCCGTGCTCCGGACCTGCGCAGCTCGCTGTACGCGCCCGGTTGCAGCAAGGGGACGCTGCTGCCGTGAACCTCCTGGCCTGGATCCTGTTCGGTCTTCTTGCCGGCGCCGTGGCCAAGCTCGCCACGCCCGGTAAGCACCCGCGCGGCTGCATCGTCACTATCGCCGTGGGCATCGCCGGCGCGGTCGTGGGCGGATTCGCCGGGCTCGTCCTGTTTGGAGAGAGAGTTGGCTGGAGCTTCTCGCTGCGGCCGTTCTTGATCGCGGTGGCGGGTGCGATCGTCGTGCTGCTCTTGCTGCAGGCCCTGGAAGGCCGGCAGCGGTCCTAAACGCCGCTCGCGGTGGCTACGAATCGCCGGAGGGCTTGCCGCTCTCTTTCGAGCTCCCGCTCTTGCTCTCGCCGCCCGAGTCCGAGCTCGACTCCTTGGCCTGGCGCCGCGAGCCGCGTCCGTAGTCGGTTGCGTAGAAGCCGGTTCCCTTGAAATGGATCGCGACGGGATGGAGCACGCGCTCGACCGGGCCCGCCCCGCAAACCTCGCAGACCTCGGGCTGAGAGGCGTCCATGCGCTGGAGGACTTCGAAGACGTGGCCCTTTGGGCAGCGGTACTCGTAGATCGGCATCGCGACTAGAGCCTATCCGTTCAGACCGCGCGAACGAGGTGGTTGAGGCGTGGATGCCAGGGGACGCACGAGCCGCGAAAGCGCACTGGTAGTGCGGTGAGCGGATTGGGCGGTTCCTGACACCGCGCATCGGCCGCATCGGTCGTGCGGGCTTAGCGGAATAGGCTCCAAGGCTACACGGCTCGCTGTTTTCGCTCGCGCGCCTCTCGATGGCAAGGCGCGTCGTCGAACGCCGAAAGCCCGCCGGGAGAGCTTTCTCGTTGCGCGCGACGAGCGCGCGTGGCCAGCGCGGCCGAGGCGCCGACGAGACCTCCGAGCACGAACGAGCCCGCGTTACGGAAGAATCCGCGCACACCGTTTTGGCCGTTGCTCATCGAGTCTTCTCTTTTCGGTTGTCAGCCTTCGCCACCACGCTAGCGGCTTGCGCGCGTCGCGTGAAGCAGAGATTCGATCGCCCGCAGTCCCGTCTCGCCGAGATCGATGCTCGAATCGTTCACATACAGCTCGATGTGGGCTCGACGCACATCTTCGGAGAGCTCCTGAGCATTGGCGCGAACGTAGTCGCGGCTGGCCTCGGGATGGGCAAAAGCGTACTCGACCGAGGCGCGAATGGCCTGCGCGGCGGCGGCGCAGGTCGCCGCATCGAGATCGGAGCGGGCGCAGATACCGGCCAGCGGTACGGGCAGCCCGGTCTCTTCTTCCCACAGCTCGCCCAGGTCGCAAATGCGCACGAGGCCGTGCTCGGCGTAGGTGAAGCGGCTCTCGTGAATGATCAGGCCGGCCTTCACCTCTCCCCGCTCGACCGCGCCGAGGATGCGATCGTAGCGGAGCTCGACGAGCTCGCCCAGCGCCGGCGCGAAGCGGCGCAGCAGCAGCACGGCGGTCGTCTGCAGGCCGGGCACCGCGATCGGCCCTGCGGCGGCGCGAGCCAGGTCGATCGGCTCACGCGCGACCACCAGCGGCCCGCAGCCGAAGCCGAGCGCGGCGCCGCTGCCCAGCAGCCGGTAGCGATCGCCCACGCCGGCGAGCGCTCCGAAGCTGAGCTTGGTCAGCTCCAGCTCGCCCGTATGTGCGCGCCGGTTCAGCTCCTCGATGTCCAGCAACACCGGCTCGATCTGGAACGGCGCCTCGACGAGCCCGTGCACGAGCGCATGAAAGGCAAAGGTGTCGTTCGGACAGGGCGAGAAGCCAAAGCGGAGCGTCGTCATTGCCTCTCGACGGTACCGCAAAGCGCTCGCTCTGCTTCAATCGAGCCCATGGCCGAAATCCAGATCGCTCGGGAGCCCTACGGCAGTCCGCTGTCGCGGCCGCTGACCGACGCCCAGGCCGAGGAGCTGCGCGAGCGCTACGGCGGCTGGGAGGGCGCCGGAGCCGAGCCGGAGCCCGTTGTCTTCGAAGATCCTGACGGCTGCTTCCTCGTCGCCCTGCTCGACGACAAGCCGGTCGGCTGCGCCGGAATCTGCCGCTGCGAGGGTGAGCGGACAGCGGAGCTCAGGCGCATGTACGTCGCCCCGGAGGCGCGCCGGCTCGGAGCCGCCCGCGCGCTGATGAGCGAGCTGGAAGACAAGGCGCGGCGGCTCGGTTACGAGACACTGCGCCTGGAGACCGGCCCCGAGCAGCCCGAGGCGGTTCGCCTCTACGAAGAGAGCGGATTCGCAGTCATCCCCAACTTCGGGCCGTATACGACGCAGCGGCGCAGCATCTGCATGGAGAAGATCCTCTTACAGCAGCGCCTCTAGCAAGCGCCGCGTCGCACCCTGCAGCACGAACAGGCCGTCGTCGATGTGCCAGTTGGAGCGGCTCGGCTCCTCGACCTCGTTGGAGATCACACGCAGCTCGAGCGCCGGAATGGCCGCCAGCTGCGCCGCTCGTAAAACCGAGAAGCCCTCCATCGCCTCGACCTCGACCTCGCTCGAGCCACCGACGCTGGCCGTCGTCCCGACCGGAAGGAAGCGTGCACCGGGAAGAGCGCTGCGCGCGGCCTCGAGCAGAGCCGAGTCAGGCCTGAGCCTGTTCGGCGAAAACCGCGGGAAAAGATCGCAGTAGACCGCCTCGGTGCCGACAACGACGTCCAGCACGTCGATGCCCGAGCCGCGCCTGGCGCCCGCCAGCCCTACGTTGATCACCGCTCGCGGCCGTTCCTTGATGATCTCCTTGGCGGTGGCGATCGCGGCCTCGACCGGCCCCACGCCACAGGCGAGCAAGCGTGCCTGGTCGCGCGCGCCCGCGAGCTCCTGGCCAATCGCTCCGACAAAAAGGATCACGGGGGAAAGCTACCCGCAGCGACGACGATTGGAACACAAGGCTCGATTTGCCGGCTGATTCCGAGAGTTGCAGGGCCCGCTTCTCCCCGAAACGGCGCTGCCGGCTGGGCGCTCGCGCGGAGCGATTCTCTCTTCGCCCTCCGCCGGACCACCCGCCCGCGGGGTCGTTAGAAAGTACCGTCCCGAAACGACGAACGACACGCCTTTACATGCCGATTCCGTGCCAATTCAGGCACAAACGTCGGCAGGGCGTCGAGTAACCGCTCCGTAGAGCCGCGCGCTAGGCCACGCGCAGATGCATGCCGAGCTCGCCAGCGACGCCTTTCGGCTGGCGGCGCTCGTCCAGTTCATCGGCCGGCCGAGACGGCTTGAGGATTTCTTTCAGCCCGGGGACGGGATCGGCGGGTGCGCTGGGGCTGTCCGTTTTTTGCGGAGCCTCCGCGCTCTGTTCGGAAACGAGTTCGGACTCCATGTCGATCAGTACGAGAGACCGAGCGGAAACGCCGCGTCGAGCCGCTGAGCCCAGCCACTTCGGCCGCTCGGCCTCCTCAGGATCGACCCAGCCCGAGTCGTCGCTGCGCGTCCCTTCGCGCCGCGCAACCGACCCGAGCCACTTTGGCCGCGCTTCCTCCCCATCAAATCCATCCTCGCTCCATCCGGCACCGTGCTCCTCGGCCACACCTCGTCGCGCCATCGAGCCGAGCCAGAGAGGACCTTCGAGATTCGGGTCGGACGGGAAATCTTTGTCTGGCGCCGCAGCCATGACTCGTTGATCGGCTCCTGCAATGCGGCGTTTCGCGTTTTTTTCAAAACGACCGCAAAACGGTGATGCCAATATCCCGTTTTTGCGTACCCCAGCGGATTGGAAGGGCCCGGAGATCGATGATCTCTCCGCTCGCCAATCCGCGCTACTAGAATCCGGCTCATGAGCTACACCGTCTTCCGCTACAACGAGCTCGAGTTCCGGCCGCCCCAGCGCGGCGACCAGAGTCGCGGTATCGCTCCCCTCTCCGAAGCTCTGCGCAACATGCGCGCCAACATCTGGCGCCTGCCGCCCGGAATCCGGGGCGCGCGCCACCTCGAGCACGTGCAGGAAGAGATGTTCGTCGTGCTGGACGGCACGGCGACCATGCTCCTAGGCGACCCGCCCGAGCGGGTCGAGCTGCCGCGCGGATCGGTCTGCGTGGTCAACACCGAGACCGCCCTACAGCTGCGCAACGAGAGCGACGCGGAGGTCACCGTGCTGATCGTCGGCGCCCCGCCCGAGACCGGCAAGGCCGATTACCTGCCCGACGTCGACTGACACGAATCGATCGAGATAGCGGAAGCGGGTACGGAGCATGTCCGGGCCCGCTCCGGGTAGTGCGCTGGATCACCGCGATCGTGGCCGGCTTCATCGACGAGGGCAGGTGCGTCCGGTTCGATGCCGTCGCGTATAAGCCGAAGTAGCTGCTTTCGATATCAGTTTTCGCGTTTTCTTCGTTTCGGCGACCCCGAGGGAAGCTCTAGTTACTTCGAGTAAAGAAACCTGCTCGAATCACTATCTAACCAACATGAAGAGTCAAATGGCCACCGATCGTGTTTCTACCGGAGAGCCTGCCTCGGCTGACAAGCTCGAGCAGCTTTATCGGGCCGGCTTCCATCAGTATCTGCGAGTAGCCGAAGCCATCGCCGGTGGCCCCGAGAGCGGGCTCGACGCGGTGCAAGAGGGCTTCGCTCGTGCGCTTCATTACCTCGGAGACTTTCGCGGCGAGGCGCGACTCTCGACGTGGATCTGGGCCTGCGTTATCAACGCCGCGAAAACCGCGCGACGACCGAGCGAGCTACGCCTCGAGGAAGAGGAGATGGATACCGCGACCGCAGAAGACCGTCTGTCTCCGGCAGTTAGAGGCCTGATCGCCTCACTCCCGGAGCGCCAGCGCCTCGCGCTCTTCCTTCGCTACTACGCGGACATGGACTATCGAGCGATCGCCGCCGTCCTCGACGTCCAGGTAGGGACGGTCGGAGCGACGCTCAACAAGGCACACGCTTCGCTACGCAGGCAATTGGAGGAGGTCTCGTGATGAAGAGACGCGACGATCCGTTCATTCGAAAAGTCCTTTCCGGTTACGTGCCAGAGCGGCGCGAGGTCGACCCGGGCTGGGAGAGCGTGCTCGAGCTAGAGCGATCGCTTCGGCTCGCCAGCCCACAGCAATCCGCGCAAGACCGCCGCTATCGATGGCTGCGAGTGGCCATCACCCGCTCGCACGCCGGCGGAGGGCGCAGGGTGTCGCGCCGCGCTCTGATCATTGCCTTCGCCGTGATCGTCGTGCTTGCGGGTTCCGCGCTTGCGGTCGGCTCCGAGATGGGTTGGTGGCCCGAAAACACGGGGGGGATCGAGTACCCAGACGGTCAAGTCGAGACCTTCTCAGGAAAGCCGGTCGCCGACGTCGGCATCGTGGCCACGGGAAAATGGGGTGACCAAGACTGGTATGTCGCCGCCTATCGCTCAGTAGCCAACTCGATGGATAAGGACGGTCAGGCTTGCTACGGAATCGGAGTGGGCACGCCGCCGCCGAGCTCCACACTGAATTCCGAAGGTCCCGGCTTTTATCCGTCGTGCGCCTCCATACGAGTGCTGGATCCCGCACTCGCTTGGTCCAGCCAGCGCCTCAGCAACCCCATCGAGTATTCGTACACCGACGGATATTCGTACGCCGACGGAGGTAGGGGACTTCCCCCGTACATACTCGGACCGGTTGTCGATGAGGCGAGCCGCGTCTTCATTGAGTTCGCGAACGGCGAAACGATCGAAACGGAGGCAATAGCTCCTCCCGCTGCGACGGATCTCCCCATGCGCTTCTTCGTGGCCAGACTCCCGTCCACCGACATCGTGCACGTGGAGGCTCGCAGCGCGGACGGCACCGTTGTCGCTCAGGTCAGCGACTATCACAGCTACGACGGTCCGCCGCTGCCTCTCTGCTTGCTCAGTGCGACCTGCCCCGGCGACTACAGCGAAGACGCGCCTACCGACAGCACGTCTACCGACGCTACGCCGACTGCCCCGGCGAGGGGCTATTCGTCGGGCTCGCCTTAGTGAACGCGATCTCGTCGTTCTCGGCGTCCACCAGCACGGTGTCGCCCTCTGAGAAGTCGCCCGCGAGCAGGTGCTGGGCGAGCGGGTTTTCGATCAGTCGCTGAATGGCGCGCTTGAGCGGGCGGGCGCCGAAGGACGGATCCCAGCCGGTCTCGACGATCACCTCTTTGGCCGCGTCGGTCAGCTCGAGCGAGAGCCCGCGCTCGCTCAGGCGCTGGCGCAGACGGGCGAGCTGGAGCTCGACGATCTCGGCGATCTCCTCGCGCGTCAACTCCGTGAACTCGATGATCTCGTCGATCCGGTTCAGCAGCTCGGGGCGGAAGAACTCGCGCAGCTGCCCGGCCGAGCGCAGGTTGGAGGTCATGATCACGACGGTGTTTCGGAAGTCGACCGTGCGGCCCTGGCCGTCGGTCAGGCGCCCGTCGTCCAGGATCTGCAGCAACACGTCGAAGACCTCCTGGTGCGCCTTCTCGATCTCGTCGAGCAGGATCACGCAGTAGGGCCGGCGGCGGACGGCCTCGGTCAGCTGGCCGCCCTCCTCGTAGCCGACGTAGCCGGGCGGCGCCCCGATCAGCCGGGCGACGGTGTGGCGCTCCTGGTACTCGGTCATGTCGAGCCGCACCATGGCGCGCTCGTCGTCGAACATGAACTCGGCCAGCGCGCGGGCCAGCTCGGTCTTGCCCACCCCGGTCGGACCGAGGAAGACGAAGGAGCCGATCGGCCGGTTGGGATCCTGCAGGCCCGAACGGGCGCGGCGTAGCGCATTCGCCACCGCCTCGACGGCTTCGTGCTGGCCGATTACGCGCTCGTGCAGGCGGTCCTCCATGTGGATCAGCTTCTCGGTCTCGCCCTCGAGCAGGCGGCTGACCGGGATGCCCGTCCAGCGCGCCACGACCGAGGCGATGTCGTCCTCGTCGACCTCTTCCTTGACCATCGGCTCGTGCCCGGCCTCGGCCTCGGCGCGCTCGTCGCGTTCCTTCTCGAGCGCGGGCAGCTCGCCGTAGCGGATCTCGGCCACGCGCTCGAGTTCGCCGGCGCGCTCGGCTCGCTCCGCTTCGCCGGAGAGCTCGTCGATCTTCTGCGTAATCTCCTTGACGCGATCGAGCGCCTCCTTCTCCTTGGCCCAGCGGGCGGCCAGCTCGTCGCGCGCGGACTTCGCCTCGACCAGCTCGCGCTCCAGTGGCTCCTTCACTTCCTTCTTCTCCTTCGCCATCGCGGCCAGCTCGATCTCGAGCTGGCGGACGCGGCGGTCGGCCTCGTCCAGCTCGAGCGGCGAGGAGTCGATCTCCATGCGCAGGCGCGAAGCGGACTCGTCGACCAGGTCGATCGCCTTGTCGGGCAGGAAGCGGTCGGAGATGTAGCGGTCGGAGAGGACGGCGGCGGCCACCAGCGCGGCGTCGCGAATACGCACGCCGTGGTGGGCCTCGTAGCGCTCCTTAAGCCCGCGCAGGATGGCGACGGTGTCGGCCACCGTAGGCTCGCCGACCGTGATCGGCTGGAAGCGGCGCTCGAGCGCGGCGTCCTTCTCGATGTACTTGCGGTACTCGTCGAGCGTCGTCGCGCCGATCGCGCGCAGCTCGCCGCGCGCCAGCATCGGCTTCAGCATGTTGGCCGCGTCCACGGCTCCCTCGGCCGCGCCGGCGCCGACGATCGTATGCAGCTCGTCGATGAACAGGATCAACTCGCCCTCGGCCGCCTTGATCTCGTTCAGCACGGCCTTCAGCCGCTCCTCGAACTCGCCGCGGTACTTGGCGCCCGCCAGTAGCGAGCCGATATCCAGCGCCCAGACGCGCTTCCCTTTCAGCCCCTCCGGGACGTCGCCCGCGACGATGCGCTGCGCCAGTCCCTCCGCGATCGCCGTCTTGCCGACGCCGGGCTCGCCGATCAAGACCGGGTTGTTCTTGGTGCGGCGCGAAAGCACCTGCATCACGCGGCGGATCTCGTCGTCGCGCCCGATCACCGGGTCGAGCTTGCCCGCTTCCGCGAGCGCGGTCAGGTCGCGGCCGAACTTCTCCAGCGCCTGGTAGGTGCTCTCGGGATCCTGGCTGGTGACTCTCTGCGAGCCGCGCACCTGCTCGAGTCGCTGGATCAGCTCCGCGCGCGGAACGACGTCCAGAGCGAGCAGCAGGTGCTCGACCGACACGAAGTCGTCGCCGAGCTTGCGCGACTCGTCGAGCGCGCGGTCGAGCAGGGAGGCTAGCGCCGCGGAGGCCTGCGGTTGAACCGCCGTCCCGGAAACGCTCGGGCGCGCGCGCAGATCTGCTTCGACCTTGTCTCGCAGCGTCTGAGCATCGCCTACGAGAGCGCGCGGCAGCTCCTGGTCGAGCAGCGCCAGAAGCAGGTGCTCGGGATAGACCTCGGGGTTGCCGCCGCGGCGCGCCAGCTCCTGCGCGCCGGCGACCGCCTCCTGCGACTTCAGCGTCAGCTTGTTGAAGTCCATCTTCTCCCCCTACCCGCCTTGCCGCTTTCGTCGCGGATGCGGCAGCGGCGGCTCGGGCGCCCGGTAGATGACGAGCTCGCGCCGGTAGGAGCGGTGCACCTGGTCGATCGCCTCGCGCATCTCGCGCTCCATGCGATCGAGCCGGGCGTGCATCCGTCGCATCTCATCCTCCAGCGCGAGCACCCGCTCGACCCCGGCCAGGTTCAATCCCAGCTCGGTTGTCAGGCGCTGGATCGCCCGCAGCCGCTCGAGATCGGCCTCGGAGTAGAGGCGCGTGTTTCCGCCGGTGCGCTGCGGCCGCACCAGCCCCTTGGCCTCGTAGATGCGCAGCGTCTGCGGGTGCATGCCAACCAGCTCGGCGGCGATCGAGATCATGTAGCGGGGACGATCGTCAGTCATCTTTTCTCCTCCCTCCGTCTTCTCGCCGCGCCCAAGCGCAGGTTCATCCAGAGCGCCAGGATTGCGCTCGAGATCACGAGCATGATCAGCCCGATCGCCTCGCTGACCGTCAGCAGGACGAGCAGCGCGCTCAAATCGAGCACCGTCACGACGACGAGCATCAGTGGCGAGATGGACGGCTTGGCTCGAGGCGCCGAAACCGGCTCGCCACGCTTGTTCTCGCCCACTCCAAGCAGGTTCTCTCGACTGGCCTTCCTGAAAAGCCGCTCGCTGCCCGATCGATCGCTCATCGCACCAGCCTTTCGCGCGGATTCTCTCGCGATACGGACTTGAGCTGCTCCAGCGCTTCCTTCTCGGCCTTGGAGAGCTTCTTGGGAACGGTCACGCGCACGCGCGCGAGCAGGTCGCCGCGGCCCGAGCCCTTGAGCTTGGGGGCGCCGTGGCCGCGCACGCGCAGCAACTTGCCCGACTCCGAGCCGGCTGGGATCTTGAGCGAGATCGTGCCGTCGGGAGTCGGCACCTCGACGGTGGCGCCGAGCGCGGCCTCCGGGTAGGTGACCGGCACCTCCACGACCAGGTCGGCGCCGCGGCGCTCGTACAGCGGCGAGGGCGCTACTCGTGTGACGACGAAGAGATCGCCGGGCGGGCCGCCGTTCAGCCCCGGCTCACCCTTGCCCTTGAGGCGGATGCGGGTGCCGTCCTTGACCCCGGCCGGGATCTTGACCTTGTACTGCTTGGTGCGCCGCACCTGGCCCGTGCCGCGACAGGTCGGGCAGGGCTTCTCGATGATCATTCCAGCGCCGCGACAGCGCGGGCAGGGTCGCGAGATGGCGAACGGCCCTTGGCTCTCGGCGACGACGCCGCGCCCGCCGCACTGGGGGCAGGTTTTGGGCGAGGTGCCCGGTTTGGCCCCCGAGCCGCCGCAGGTCGCGCAGGCGGCGTCAACCTCGACCGGCACGCGCGTCTCGGCTCCGCGCAGCGAGTCCTCGAAGGAGAGATTCAGCGTGGCCTCGATGTCGCCGCCCCGCATCGAGCGAGAGCGCGCGCTCCCCCCGCCGCCTCCAAACAAGTTCGAGAACACGTCGCCGAAGCCGCCAAGATCGCCCAGATCGAACTGCTCGAAGCGAACACCGCCCGGCCCCGCTCCGCCCATCTGCGGCCCAGCCGCGCCAAACGTGTCGTACTGCTTACGCTTTTCGGTATCGGAGAGGATGTCGTAGGCGTTCTGGACTTCCTTGAAGCGCTCCTCGGCCGCCTCGTCGCCGGGATTGGCGTCGGGATGGTGGAGCCGCGCCAGCTTGCGATAGGCCTTCTTGATCTCCTCCGCGGAGGCGCCGCGCGAAACCCCGAGCGTCGCGTAGAGATCGCCGGCCATCGCCTATCAACCCTCGGGAGCGCTCGCCGCCGCAACGACCACGCGCGCCGGCCGCAGCACGCGGTCGCCGAGCAGGTAGCCGCGCTGCACGACTTCCAGGATCGTTCCCTCCTCGGCATCAGACGGGATCGCCGCCAGCGCCTCGTGCACGTGCGGGTCGAAGGGCACGTCGGTGGGTATCTCTTGCAGCCCCTCCCTGGCCAGAACGTCACTCAACTGACGATGAACGAGCCGGACGCCGTCCTCGAGCTTGGCCTCCTCGTGCAGGCCGGCCGCCTCGAGCGCCCGCCCGAGATCGTCCAGCACGGGCAGAATCGCCTCGACCAGCCCGGCGTGGGCACGCGTAACCAGCGCTTCTCGTTCGCGGGCGACGCGCTTGCGGTAGTTGTCGAAGTCGGCGGCGACGCGCTTGAGATCGGCGAGGTACTGATCTCGTAACTCCTCGGCCTCAGCCAGCTTCCGCGCCAGCTCTTCGCTGCCCATGGCCGGCGCGGCAACCTCGTCCGGCGCCTTCTCGGCCGCCGGCGCCTGCTGCCCGCGACGGGCGGGCTCGTGCGGATGTGCTCTATCTGGCATCGGCGACTAGCCCTTCTTCTCATTCCCATCGTCGTCGATTACCTCGTAATCGGCCTCTTCGACGACCTCCTCGTCCGAACCGGCCTGACCGTCCTCACTAGAGCCCGCAGCACCGGCCTGCGCCTGTGCCGCGGCCTGGGCATAGACGGCTTCGGCCAGCTTGTGCGAGGCCTCCTGGAGCGCCTCGGTCTTCGAGCGGATCTCGCTCTCGTCGCTGCCTTCGATCGCCTTGCGCAGCTCCTCCAAGCGGCTCTCGATGTTCGAGACCTCGTCGGAGGAGATCTTGTCGCGATGCTCCTTGAGCGTGCGCTCGCTGGCGTAGAGCAGCTGCTCGGCCGCGTTCTTGGCCTCCGCCAGCTCGTGCAGCTTGTGCGCCTCGTCGGCATGGGCCTCGGCCTCGTGCAGCATCCGCTCGACCTCGTCGGGCCTGAGCCCTGAGCCGCCTTCGATCTTCACCTGCTGCTGATTACCCGTGCCCAGGTCCTTGGCCGAGACGTTGATGATGCCGTTGGCGTCGATGTCGAAGGTGACCTCGATCTGCGGCACGTTGCGCGGCGCCGGCGGAATGCCCATCAGGTGGAACTTGCCGAGCGTCTTGTTGTAGGCGGCCATCTCCGACTCGCCCTGGAGCACATGAACCTCGACCGAGTCCTGGTTGTCGGCGGCCGTGGTGAAGATGTTCGACTTGCGCGTGGGGATGGTCGTGTTGCGCTCGATCATGCGCGTGAACTCGCCGCCTTTGGTCTCGATGCCAAGCGAGAGCGGAGTCACGTCGAGGAGCAGGATGTCCTTGACCTCGCCCTTGAGCACACCGGCCTGAATCGCGGCGCCGACGGCAACCACCTCGTCGGGGTTGACGCCCTTGTGCGGATCCTTGCCGACGATCTCCTTGACCCGCTCCTGCACCGCCGGCATGCGCGTCATGCCGCCGACGAGGATGACGTGGTCGATCTTCTCGGCGCCCAGTCCGGCGTCGGTGAGCGCCCGCTTGGTCGGGCCGACCACGCGCTCGAGCAGCGCCGCGGTCAGCTCGTTCAGCTTGGCGCGCGTGAGCTGCAGATCGAGGTGCTTGGGGCCCTCGGGCGTAGCCGTGATGAAGGGCAGGTTGATCTGTGTGGACATCGTCGTGGAGAGCTCGATCTTGGCCTTCTCTCCAGCCTCGTAGAGGCGCTGCAGGGCCATCGGATCCTGGCTCAGATCGATGCCGTTGTCGCGCTTGAACTCCGCCACCATCCAGTCCACGACGGCCTTGTCGAAGTTGTCGCCGCCGAGGTGGTTGTCGCCGGAGGTGGATTTGACCTCGAACACGCCCTCACCCAGCTCGAGCACCGAGACGTCGAAGGTGCCGCCGCCCAGGTCGAAGACGAGGATGGTTTGATCGTTCTCCTTGTCGAGGCCGTAGGCGAGCGAGGCCGCGGTCGGCTCGTTAATGATTCGAAGTACGTTCAGCCCGGCGATCTTGCCGGCGTCCTTGGTGGCCTCTCGCTGCGCGTTGTTGAAGTAGGCCGGAACGGTGATGACGGCGTCGGAGACCGGCTCGCCCAGGTAGGCCTCGGCGTCGGTCTTCAACTTCTGCAGGATCATCGCCGAGATCTCCGGCGGCGCGTACTGCTTGCCGTCGGCGTTCACGCGCACGTCGGCGTTCGGGCCCTTGACGACGTCATAAGGGACGATTTTCATCTCTTCGTTAACTTCGTCGAACTTGCGCCCCATGAAGCGCTTGATCGAGAAGATGGTGTTCTGGGGGTTTGTGACCTGCTGACGCTTGGCCGGCGCGCCGACCAGGCGCTGGCCGTCCTTGGCGAAGGCGACCACCGACGGCGTCGTCCGTCCGCCCTCGGCGTTCGGAATGACCGTCGGCTCGCCGCCTTCGAGCACGGCCATACAGCTGTTGGTCGTGCCGAGGTCGATACCGATCGTCTTTGCCATTTTCAAAATCTCCTTCGTACGTTGATAGCTGCTAAGAAAATCTAAGTCTCAGTGTATCAACCCTTCCCCGATACGCAAGAATCAAAGCCGGCTCGTTCCTCCTCCGCGTCGCAGCCGAACGCCATGGGCTGAGCGCCTTCCCGGCTGATAGAGATCTCTCGATCCTTCGCAGGCGGAAAAACGCAGATCACTCGTTCGAGCCAGCCTCGACTCACTCGAATGAGGGATCCCGTGCGCAGGGAAAACACCCTTTTGAGTGACAAACGTGGATGTCAACAGCAAGAACGAGGGATTAACGCGCGCATAGGCCTCGCCGATATCCCCGGACAGTGGCAGGCGATGGCGGCATCGGTACGAGCGTGCGGAAACCCCGCATCCTTTTGGGCACCTCAGACGAGACCTACCTGAAAGACGTCCGCCGCGCGCTGCAAGAGGCCGGTTACCGCGTCGAGACGGCGCTGGACAGCGAGACCGTGATGGCCTCGCTCGAGCCACGTCGTTACGACCTCGCCATTCTCGACACAGGCCTCGGCGAGATCGACGGGCTGTCAATCTTCGATCGCCTGCGCACCGAGCCGGACGGCCGCGACCTCTATTTGATCGCCCTCGGCGACACCGACGAGAAGCAGCCGCTCGGAGCCCCCGTCGGGCCCGACGACTGCATCAACAAGCCGTTCGAGATCGCCGACCTGCTGGCCGGCGTTCACATCGGCGTGCGCATCGTCACTCTCCAGCACGAGCTCGACTTCGCCAACCACCGTATCTCGACGCTTGCGATGACCGACACGCTCACCGGGCTGCCGAACCGCCAGTCGATCTACGACATGCTTGGCACAGAGATCGCGCGGCAAGACCGGGAAAGCCCGCCTTCGTGCCTTGCGCTGGTCGACATCGACCACATGCGTGAGATCAACGACGCGTACGGCCGCGCCGGCGGCGATCTCGCCGTTCTACGCGTTGCTCGTACGCTGCGCTCGACTGCGCGCGAGGCCGACACGGTCGGACGGCTCGGCGACGACAAGTTCACCATCGTTCTTTACGACTGCACCCCCGAGGATTCCGTAGTCGCTTGCGACCGGCTCTGCGAGTCGATCGCGCACGAACCGCTGGTCATGCCCGACGGAGAGGTCCGCCTCTCGGTGTCGCGCGGCGTGGTCGCGCTCGACCCGGATTTCTCCGCAGTCGAGACGCTTGACGCCGCGCGCGCCGCCCTACACACCGCCAAGGCGCGCGGCGTCAATCATGTCGCCCTAGAGGCGAAGTTCCGCGAAGCCTGGTTCTAGGCCAGCCGAACACCCGCCGACCTACGAAGCACGAGCGGCGCTTTGCGACTGCTACATGAGAGCATCGCCAAGCTCTATACCTTCAGCGGGACGTAGGAAGTATTTACGTCGTCATTACTTTCGCTGTTTGAAGTAGCCACTATTTCTGACGACAATTCAGTACGGTGAGAACTATGAGACGGAATCAACCGACGCGGCTTTTACTGCTCGTTGCGCTCATCGGGACGATCGGCGGCGTGACTCTCTCGTCGCCTGCCTCGAGCGCGCCCATGATTTTCGATCGGAAGGCTAACCAAGCAGTGAACGCTCTCATCCGGCCCGATCTGATCAGGGCCGAGATCGTGACGTTCAACTTTGGGGAAGTCGGCGACAATAGAGTCGACCGCGGCGTAGTGCGGAAGTTGAGCGGACACCTGCTGACTCTGGCCGAACGCGACGGAACCGTCGTCCAAGTCAAGCTCTCTTCGGCGACACAGATCAGAATCGACGACCGAAAAGGCGTGACGAAGCTCGTGCGGCCAGGTATGCGCGTGACGGTAACGAGAGCGGGAAGCGCCGCGGCCTCGTGGCTATATGTCACGCGGAGACTGCCCGATCGATCCCTGCTCAAGATCAGAGCGCTTCTATCCACAGGCTTCGTGCGCACCGAGGTGCTCTCGTGGAGCGGCGGCACGCTGCTCGACAGCCGTGCCGACACCGGGGTCATCGACAGTGTCGACGGCGCTTCGATGACGCTGCTGGAAGCAGATGGCGCAAGCGTGCAGATGCAGTTCGACGGCGCTCCGGCGGTGTGGGTCAACAATACGGCGTCCGGCACGACGGATCTCGCGGCAGGAATGAGGGCGACAACCATCGGTAACGGCGACGGAGTCGTCAGCCAGGTCTGGGTCTACGGCAAGAAGCCGGGCATTGGAAAGAGGTAGAGCGTGCCGGCAGCCGCCCCGCTCTCAGAATCCGGCGTGCTAACCAACCGCGCGCCGCGCACAGTTCTTCTCATCGAGGACGAGGAGAGCATCGGAAACCTCGTCCGAACCTATTTCGCGCGTGATGAGTTCACCGTCGTCTGGCTGCGATCGGGCGAGGAGGCTCTGCTCGAGCTGGCCAGCCAAAAGATCGACCTCGTGGTGCTCGACATCGGCCTGCCGGGAATCGACGGCTTCGAGGTCTGTCGCCGCATCCGCTCGCGCTCGCAGGTGCCCATTCTCATGCTGACCGCGCGGGATGAGGAGCCCGACCGCATCACGGGCTTCGAGCTCGGCGCGGATGACTACGTCCTCAAGCCCTTCTCTCCGCGCGAGTTGGTCGCCCGCGCCCACGCGATCTTGCGCCGCGGCAGGCAGGCCGCCTACCAGGACGTGCTCCGGCTCGGCGAGGTCGAGGTTCGGCGCAGCGAACGAGTCGCGCGCGCCGACGACCAGGAGGTCAAGCTTACGAACAAGGAATTCGATCTCTTGACCGTCCTGATCGAGAACGCCGGTCTCGTGCTCACGCGCGAGAAGCTCCTCGACGAGGTCTGGGGCATGACCTACCCGGGCGACACGCGAACCGTGGACGTGCACATTGCCCAGTTGAGGCGCAAGCTCGGCCTGCAGGATCTCATCGTCACCGTGCGGGGCGTCGGATACAAAGCCGTCCGCGAATGAGGCCACAACTCAACTCTCTTCGCGCCCAGCTATTCGCCGCGATAGGCGTGATTCTCTTGCTCTCGGCCGTTCTCACCTTCGGCGTCGGGGGATTGCTCACGCGCCAGGCGGTCGACCGGGCTACGCTGCGCGATCTCTCCCATCAGGCCGACCTGCTCGGGCGTCGCGAGCAGGGAGCGCTCTTGCCGCTGGCGCGCGTATCCGACCTAAGGCCGTACCTCGACCGTCAGAGCGAGCAGGTCGTCGTCCTATCGTCGCTCCGTTCAAAGTCACCGTTCACCTCCGAAGAGACCCTGCGCAAGCTGCGAGCCGGCCAGGCTGTCGACGGCTCGATCTCGATCGCCGGCACGAGCAACTACTTCGCCGCTCGACGGGTCGACCAAAAGGCTTTCGTCCTTCTGCGCCCCCATCGCAGCGCCTCCGCAGACTGGCTTCCGTTTCTCAACGCGCTTGCGATCGCCGCCGCCGCAGGCATGCTGCTGGCCGCGTTGATCTCGCTTTTGCTCGGGCGCCTGATCACCCGCCCGCTCGATCGGGTGGCCCTAGCCAGCCGCGCGCTTGCCGAACGGGGCGCCTCTGATCCCGTCCCGGTGCAAGGTGCGAGAGAGTTGCGCTCACTCGCGATTTCGTTCAACGAGATGTCGGCTCAACTCGCCGAGGCGAGAGAAGCCGAGAAGGCCTTCCTGCTCTCGGTGAGTCATGAGCTGAGAACCCCCCTTGCCGCAGTGCGCGGCTATTCGGAGGCGCTCGCCGATGACGCGATCGCGCCCTACGAGGCAGCCGACACGATCGGTCGCGAGGCGCTTCGCCTGGAGCGGTTGGTCGGTGACCTACTCGATCTCGCCCGCATGAGCCGGAGCGAGTTCAGCATCCGCCGCGCGCCGGTCGATCTCGACGATGTCGCACACGAGGCGGTTCAACGCTTCCAGGCGCAGTCGGAGTCCTTCGAGGTACGACTGGAAATCGCTTCGAACGGGGCGGCACCGGCACTCGGCGATCACGATCGGGCGCTGCAGGTTGCATCGAATCTGATCGAGAACGCGCTTCGGGTCACGCCGGCCGGAGGATCCGTTCGCGTTGTCGTCGCGCCCGGGATGCTCACGGTTGAGGACACGGGTCCCGGCCTGGCGCCCGATGAGCTTTCGCGCGCCTTCGAGCGCTTCTATCTCTATTCGCGCCACCGCAGCGAGCGCTCGGTCGGCACAGGGCTCGGTCTTGCCATCGTCAAGGAGTTGGTCGACGGCATGAGGGGCACGGTCACGGTCAAGAGCGAACTCGGGAACGGAACGAGCTTCACCGTCCGCCTTCCGCTCGACGGTGAGGCCGAGGCGGTTAAGACGCCGTTCGAAAAGACCGAAGCAACTCGCGAGCCGGCAGTTTAATCCCGGGCCCGGTTTCGACGCTTTCTTATAACTCCTATTTCGCCTTACATAGATTTTACATACCTATAAAACCGTCGAGTGATTTACAACGATTTTACGCGTACGTTATTGACACCTCAACGCGCAAAGCCTAAAACTAAACGCGTACTTAATTACTAGCTTCTCAAGACTCCTTCAATCGGCGGGGTCCGCGAGCCACAAAGGAGATGGAAATGAAGTTCAGGGTTGCGCTAGTTACCGTGATCGTCGCCGGTCTGACCGCGTCGCTCGCAGTCGCGGCTCCGGCGAAGTCGCCGAAGAAACCGGCCGGGACCGATACGACAGCCACCACTACGACGACGGCCGGGAACGCCAAGCAGAGAATCTGCCGGCCCAGGTTCGCTCAGATCCTGAGAGGCACGCTCGTCTCGGTGGCCGACGACCAGCTGTCGTTTACGTTCACAGTCACACAGACCAACAGGCACGCAAGGCTGTACAGGGGCCAGACCGTGACCATCCAGGTCAACGCGAATACGAGGATCTGGCGTCTCGGCCAGAAGGTGACGCTCGGCGAGCTCACGGTCGGCGACCGCCTCGTCGTTCAGACGCGCTTTTGCAAATTCGGCGCCGATGCGACCGCGCCACTGCTCGCAGCCCGCGTGACCGCCAGGCCCGCTCCGGCGGAGAGAATCTGCCGCCCCAGGTTCGCTTTGGTCATGGAGGGCACGCTCGGCTCGGTGGCCGACGACCAGCGGTCGTTCTCGATCACCGTCAAGCATTCCAACAAGCACGCAAGGCTCTATCGGGGCCAGACCATCACCGTCCAGGTCGATGCGAACACCAGGATCTGGCGCCTCGGTCAGAAGGTGACGCTCGGCGAGCTCACGGTCGGCGACCGCCTCGTCGTTCAGACGCGCGCCTGCAAGAAGGGCACCGACCTGACCGCACCGCTGCTCGCGGCCCGCGTGACGGCCAGGCCCGCCAAGCCCGCTCCGACGACTACGACCACAACTACGACCACAACCTAGAAAAAGCCGCTCGACGCAGATATCGCGTCGAGGCCGGCCACAGCCCACCACTCGAACGCGTGGGGAAGGATCGACAGCCGTCCTCCTTCCCCACGTTGCCGTGATCGTGATTGCGATCCCCGATCAGACGACTACGGCTTTTCTTCGACAGCCGTTACGCGCAAGAGAAGCCCGCGTAGCGCTCGAGCAGCGGCCGGCTCGGCCAGCGCGATTCCGGCCATGATCACCGCGCAGCCACCCCAACCGAGCCATCCCAGTCGATCGCCGGCCAGAAGTAGCCCGAAGACGGCCGCGAAAACGGGCTCGAGCGCAAAAACGACCGCCGTTCGAACCGCGCTCATCTGCTGCTGGGCCCAACTCTGCACGAGGAAGGCGAACGCGCTCGCGAGCAGACCCGTCACGAGCAGTGCGCCCCAAACGACCCAGCCGCGTGGAACGCTCAGGTCGCCCCGCGCCAGCGCGATCGCCGAGAAGCAGACGAGGCAGGTGGTCATCTCGCCGAGGGCAAGAATCAGCGGGTCGAATTGCGGCGCATAGCGCTCCATCAGCACTATCTGCACCGCCCAAAGCAGCGCCGACACGAGCACCAGCGCATTGCCCGCGCGCGATCCCTGCGGAATACCCGAGAGCATCGCGAAGCCGAGCCCCGCCAGCGCAACGGCAAGCCAGGTTGCGGGCTCGATCCGCCGGCGCAGCAGCACGAGAGCGAGTAGCGGTGTCATCACCACGTAGAGACCGGTGAGGACTCCACTGCCCGAGACGGTCGTATGGACGAGACCTGCGGTCTGAGATGCATATGCGCCCGCCACGAGAACGCCGAGCAGAACGCCGACCACGGCGCCCCTCTTCCACGAGCCCCGCCGTGCGCGCGCCACGGCGAACGGAAACAGAGCCAGGCTGCCGATCGCGAAACGAAGCGCGAGGAAGGCGAAGAGCGGATAGATGGCCACCGCGTCCTTGACCTGGACGAAGGTGATGCCCCAGACAACGGTGACGAGAACGAGTGCGATCAGCGGCACCGGCCGAGCATAGTCATTGCCCGATCACAGCCGGGGCGCCGGTAGGGGCGCCCCGCTCGATCCGCTGTTCCTTCTCAAAAGGAGGTGACGCACAAGACTTTTCCCGTGCAAACCTTTATCTTTTAAGGAGGTTTTCACTTTCGGGATCGGTTTAAACTCGCAAACCTTTAGGGTGAGTCGAGCAAAAGGGCTTCGAGGCTGCGTAACGGCGATCAGGTGGGGGCCGCGACGAGAACGAAGGGCACCAATTCGAACACCCGTGCCCGCGTCTACAATTTCAGCCTATGACCGAGAGCACTCCAACTGCAAGCCCGCAGCGGACATCCTCGCGCTTCTTGCCGCGCGGCCTCGGCGACCTGATATTCCAGATCTCGCTCTGGTTGGGATTCGTCCTCGTGTACCGGCTGGCCTGGGGCGTCGCCGATCACGGTGGAGCCGTCACCCCGGTGGCGAAGGAGAACGGGCGCCACATCATCGCCTTCGAAAGCCATGTGAACGCGCTCTTCGAGCAAAGCTTGCAGAAGGTCCTCCTCTCCTCCCGCTTGCTTGTCGACCTTGCCGCCGCAACCTACTGGCTTTCGCAATTCGTCGTGCTCGGATTCGCTCTGCTCTGGGTCTACTTCCGACAGACGGAGTCGTTCACACGCTTCCGCAACTGGCTGATGCTCGCCAACGTCATCGGCCTGGTGGGCTACGTGCTCATCCCGACCGCGCCGCCGCGGATGTTCCCAAACCTCGGCTTCCTCGATATCGAGGCCCTCTTCTCCGGTCTCACTACCTCTAGCAAAGGTGTCGGCGCCTTCGCCAATCCGTACGCGGCAATGCCGAGCCTGCACGCCGCTGACGCGCTCATCGTGGGTATCTCGATGGCTCTCGTCTGCCGCCGCCTGTGGGCGAAGGTGCTCTGGTGCCTCTGGCCCCCGTGGGTCTGGTTCACGGTCATGGCAACCGGCAATCACTTCTGGCTCGATTGCCTTGCCGGCGTACTGGTGACACTCGCTGCGGCGCCGATCGTAGACGCGCGCTTCCGCTTCTGGCGGCGCAACAAACCAGCGCAGCCAAAGACAGTCGTAGTCCACGACTAGGCGCTCCTGCGCCAACTCGCGCCAGGCCGGCGAATGCACTCATTCCGCTCGAAGCGCCGGCGAGGGAAGCGCAACACACTCATCGCAAATCCGCTATCCTCATAGCAGCTATGCGATTGGCAAGCTCGAAGACAGAAGCGGTCAGGCAGGGCTTCTTGAATGACGTACGCCGGCTCGCCACCCGTCTGATGGGTGGACTGGCGCGAACCCGCGTCACCCCCAATGCCCTTACCGCAGCCGGCGTTTTGCTCTCGATCGGAGGCTCGGTCTTCGTCTACTTCAGCTACCGCCACGAGCACGCATTCTTCTGGGCGGCCGCGGCGCTCTTCGTGGCCGGCTCGCTGCTCGACATCCTCGACGGCGCCCTCGCCCGGGCGAGCGGAAAGGTGTCTCCGTTCGGAGCCTTCATCGACTCGACCACCGATCGCATCAGCGAGGCTTTCATGCTCGGCGCGATCGTGCTCGTCTTCGCGCGCGGTCATGCTCTCTTTTCGGTTGGACTGACGATCGCGGCGATCCTCGGCTCATTCCTCGTCAGCTACACACGCGCACGCGCCGAGATGATCGGGCTGCGCGGCGACGTGGGCTTGGGCGATCGCGCCACACGCGTAGTAGTGATTACGGCCGGCCTCGTGCTCGCGCCCTGGGGAGTTCTCCCCTGGGCGATCGGGGTGCTGACGGCGCTGGCTTGGTACACAGTCATCCTGCGGGCGCTTTTCGTTCGCTCGCAACTGCTCCAGGGAGGAAAGTAATGGCTTCAACTCCACGCTCCGCGAACGGCAAGGTTCGCGTCGCGATCATTGGCGTCGGCAACTGCGCGAACTCGTTGTTGCAGGGCGTCGAGTACTACAAGAACACCAAGGCCAACGAATTCGTCCCCGGTCTGATGCACGTCGATCTCGGCGGCTATCACATCTCGGACATCGAATTCGTGGCGGCCTTCGACGTCGTCAAGGGCAAGGTCGGCAAGGACGTGTCCGAGGCGATGTGGGCTCATCCCAACAACACGATCAAGTTCTGCGACGTTCCCAAGATGGGGATCAAAGTCTCGCGCGGCATGACGCACGACGGCCTCGGCAAGTACCTGTCGCAGATCGTCGAGAAGGCGCCCGGCCCGACCGACGACGTCGTCGGCATCCTCAAGGACAGAGGCGTCGACGTGGTCGTCAACTACCTCCCCGTCGGCTCGGAGGAGGCGGTCAAGTGGTACACCGAGCAGATCTTGAACGCGGGCGTCGCGATGGTGAACTGCATGCCGGTCTTCATCGCCCGTGAGCCCTACTGGCAGGGCCGCTTCGTCGAGGCGGGCGTGCCGATCATCGGCGACGACATCAAGTCGCAGGTCGGCGCCACGATCACCCATCGCGTGCTGACGAGCCTCTTCCGCGAGCGCGGCGTCAAGCTCGAGAAGACGATGCAGCTGAACGTCGGCGGCAACGCCGACTTCCTCAACATGCTCGAGCGCGAGCGGCTGGAGTCGAAGAAGATCTCCAAGACGAACGCCGTCACCTCGATGCTCGACTATGACATGGGCGCCGAGAACGTCCACGTCGGCCCTTCTGACTACGTGCCCTGGCTGACCGACCGCAAGTGGGCCTACATCCGCATGGAGGGCCGCACCTTCGGCGACGTGCCGCTGAACGTCGAGCTCAAGCTCGAGGTCTGGGACTCGCCCAACTCGGCCGGAGTCGTGATCGACGCGGTTCGCTTGGCCAAGCTGGCGCTCGACAACGGCGTCTCGGGCGCCCTCGAGGGCCCGAGCTCGTACTTGATGAAGTCGCCGCCGAAGCAGATCGTCGACGACGAGGCCTATGAGGCGACCGAAGAGTTCATCACGAAGAATCCGCGCAAGCGCGCGTAGAAGCAGAAGCTCGTAACCGGTTCGATCCTGCGCCCGCCCTCCGGCGGGCGCAGGTGTTTCTGGCGGTCGTCGGCAAAGGAAGGCTCCGCAGCTTGAGTGGCCGTACGGATCTCGGAGGCGGCACAGCCTTTCCACAAAGTCGAGGCACGCGCTGGCGCCCTTTCTCGATACCGTTCCACGCCCCGTGGGTGGGTGGGGGGTGGAGAGGTGGGTCCCTCCGCGTTTCGGACATGCACCGCCTGAAGCGATTTCGCGACTACACTCGCTTTCGTGGCTCTGCGCATCTGTCTGGTTACGCCGTTTTCCTGGTCGCAGCCTCACCCCGTCAACGAGAACGTGGCCGGGATCGCGGCGGCGCTGAGAGCGCGCGGGCACCACGTCACCGTGCTGGCGCCGTCCAACCGCGCGCTCGAGCTAAAGGCCGGCCGGCGCGCGCTCGAGCGCGGGCAAGACGCCGACTTCATCGCCGTCGGGCCGGCGATTCACGTTACGCGAAGAAGCACGCTCGGCATACCCGTCGGCGTTCGCGCCAACCTGACGCTCGCTCTTGCCAGAGGACGCTTCGACGTGGTGCACGGCTTCGAGCCAGGCCTTCCGAGCCTTTCCTACCTGGCCCTGCGCGACACGAGATCGTTGACGGTCGCCGGCTTCCTCTCGACCGAGCGCATCGCCTACCCGCCGGCGCGGAGCCGGCGCGAGCGCCTGCTCGGTAGAACCGATGCCTTGCTCGCCACCGATGAGGAGATCGCAGCGGCTGCGAAGGAGCGTTTTCCCGGCGATTACCGGCTCCTGCCGGAGGGCGTCGATACCGACCTCTTCCGGCCCGGGAAGAAGCGCCGGCTGATCGCCGCCGAGTGGCGCTCGACCGAACGCGCCGTCGCCCGCAGCTTGATTCGCGTCCTGCGCGAGCTCGACGGATGGGAATTGCTTCTACTGCGTACGAAACCGCTCGCTGGCAGGCCCAGCGTGCCGCGCGATCTGCGCGATCGGGTCCGGGTACGCACGGTTCGCGACCCCGAGACGCGAGCGCGTCTGCTCGCGGAGGCGGCCGTCTTCGTTCCGGCGCCGGGCGGGTTGGGGCGCCTGCGTCTCGAGGCCGAGGCCTGTGGCGCGGCTACCGCCGATCCTCCCGCGCTCGCCGAGCAGCCTCAGTTGGCTGCTGCGGCGGTGGCCCGCCTGGCCGAGGACGCGACCATCCGGGAGGAGCTGCAGGCACGAGCGCGCAAGCACGCCGAGAAGCAGTCCTTTGCGGCCGTTGCCGCTCAGCTCGGCGGGATCTACCGGGAGCTGTGCAAGCGTCGGCGCCCATCGCGCAAGGGAAGCGCCGACCCGCTCGCCGGGCGGGAGTGGATCCTCTGCGACCTGCACATGCACACGAGCTCGTCTCCGGATTGCTCGGTCGAGGTCGGCGACCTGCTCGATCACGCCGAGGAGATCGGGCTGGGCGCGATCGCCGTCACCGACCACAACGTCTTCGCCGGCGCCCGGGAAGCCGCGAAGCGAGCCTCCTCACGCAAGCTGATCGTGATCCCCGGCGAGGAGGTCAAGACCGGCGGGCAGGGAGAGGTGATCGGCCTCTTCTTGGAAAAGGCGATTCCGCGCGGGCTCTCCTTTGCCGAGACGATCGAGGCCATCCACGAGCAAGGTGGGCTCGTCTACATGCCACACCCGTTCGACCGCCTGCACTCCGTTCCCGACTCGGCGACGCTGCGCCGGCACCTGGCCGAGATCGACGCCTTCGAAGCCTATAACGCCCGGCTCATCTTCGAGACCTTCAACGACGAGGCGCTTCGCTTTGCGCGCAAATACAACCTGACCATGGGCGCCGGCTCGGACGCGCACGTGCTGCAGGGAGTCGGCACCGGCTGCGTCCGCATGCGCAGCTTCGAGGGCCCCGAGGAGTTCCTGATCAGCCTGCGCGGCGCCGAGATCGTACGCCGGCCAAGGTCGCTCGTATACCTGCAGTCGCTCAAGTGGGCGGCGCAGGTCAAGGAAAGGGCGCGCTAGGCGAGAACTTAGGACCCGCCTATCGTGCCCGTCGTGCCCAAAGACGAACTGTTCGAGAAGTACCTGAAGAAGGCGATCACCGAGATCAACGATCTCGGCCATGAGATCGCCGCAGCAGGTGATGGCCCGCGCGCGGTCGTGCTCGGGTCGGGGCATCCGCTGGCCGACATCATGCTGCTCAAGTTCGACCCCAAGCCGGCCGAGATCCAGGAGGGCGTCGCCTTCTTCGGCCGCTCCGGTCAGGCGATCCTGAAGTCGTTGCAGCGCCTGCACGTCGATCCGATGACGATCTACGGGACGAACTGCCTCAAGCTGGCCGCCGAGGACGAGGCCGAAGCTCTTCCCTATCTGCTGCGCGAGCTGCACATCGTTCAGCCGCGGCTGCTCGTTGTCATGGGCGAGCAGACGCTTCGCTTCGTGAACGAACTCGAGTTCCCGCTCGCCGAGAAGCTCGAGCCCACGCTCGGCGCCGTGCAGCGCTTCACCTCGACGATCGAAGTGCTGTTCTGCCCCGATATCGACGCCTCGCTCGACGAGCAAGCGGCCAAGACGGCGTTCTGGAAGTCTTTCAAGCTGATCGGGCCGTGGTGGGCGGAACAGCCGCCCTACTGAGACGAGTCTCGGCGATCGGCGAATGCGAGGCGAGGACGGCGGAGCACGCAACTTGAAACGCGCTCGACTACGTAGACCGGCGCTGGCCGTCGGCATTCTGTTGCTGCTCGGCGCCTACTACGCGAGTAGTGAGTTTCTGCCCGACCTGCCCGAATGGGCCGCCGTGCTCTGGGTCGGCTTCGCGCTGAGCGCGCTGGCCTTCACGACCGTTCTGCTCGTCCTGCCCTTGCGTCGCGCGCGCCTGCTCGTACAGGCCGTGCTCGCCTTCGCGGCGATGGCTGGCGTCCTCTACCTGATCGGCGCCGATCTCTACGCCTCGTTGCCGAAGCTCGCGGCCGCCGCGCTGCTTGGCTTTCTCTTCCTGCGCTTCTTCGAGAAGCTGAGTTGGGTCGTTCTGCTTGCGCTGCTCATCCCGGCAGCCGACACACTCTCGGTCTGGCGCGGGCCGACCCACTACGTGGTGACCCAGAAGCCGCAGGTCTTCGACGTCAGCTCCATCGCCTTCCTCGTGCCGGGCGAGCGAACCGTGACGCTGCGCTGGACGGCGCCCACGAACGCCGGCGTCAGTGCCTGGCGGGTGTATCGACAGATAGGCAGCGGACGGGAGTTGCTGCTGGCGCCGGGCTCTTTCTGCCGCCCGTCGGATAGCTGCGGCGAGCGAATCAGCTTCAGCGACGGTGCCGAGCCGGCCGGCAAGCGGCTCAGCTATCGCGTCGTGGCGCTGGCCGGCGGTCGCGCGAGCGGAGAGGCGACCGCCGTCTTCCCGGCCGCAGGCGAGGGAACTTCGAGCGTCACGGACAAGACGGGCAAGCTCGCGCCGGGCGGGCTGCGCACGGCGAGCGCGCCCACTTCTGCCGGGCTCGGCCTGCCCGACGTGCTCTTCTTCTCGCTCTTTCTCGGCGCGGCCGCCCGCTTTGGGCTCAGGCGCCGGGCAACCTGGCTGGCGCTGGTCGCCTCGCTCGGACTGACGACCGTACTGGCCGTCTACGCCGATCCCTTCAAGACGAGCGGGTTACCCGCGCTTCCCGGCATCTCGCTCGCCTTCCTGCTCGTCAACGCGGACCTGATCTGGCGCCGTTTTCGCGGCGGCGACGAGGTCGACCTCGACCTCCCGGCGGAGCCGCAGCCCGAGGGCTAGACCGTGCCCTCCGCGCCGGCCTGGAAGAAGGCGGCCGGCTCGAAGCCGAGCAGGTCGGCGTAGAAGCTGACCGGGGGCGTCTGGATGCGCGTGTTGAAGATGCGGACGTTACCGTTGTAGATGATGCGCGCCGCGGCGACCTCGCTCTCCGTCTCGGCGATCTCCCTCTGCAACGCGAGGAAGTTCTCTGCCGCGCGCAGGCTCGGATAGCTCTCGGCCACGGCGATCGTCGTACCGAGAGCGGCAGCCAGCTCGCTTTCCGGCGCGCTCTTCGTAACCGGGCCGCTCGCAGTTTCGGCCTCGCCTCGCAGCCGCGCCAGCTTGGCGAAGAGCTCGCCCTCGTGAGCCGCGTAGGCCTTGACGAGCTCGACCAACCTCGGAATCATGTCGTGACGGCGCTGGAGCTGAACGTCCACGTCCCGCCAGGCCTCGGCGACCTTGTTGCGCAGGCGAACGAGCCGGTTGTAGGAGAACGCCAGGAGCAGGCCGGCACAGGCAAACAGCGCCAGCACGACGTAGAAAGCCGTCACGACGGCCCTTCTTCGCGAACAGCTTCAGGCAGCCGCGCCTGCTCGTCTGCTTCTTCCATCAGCCAGCTCGCTATCGGCCGCCACAACTCGAGCCGCCCCTCGATCAGCTGCGGCTGCTTCGGCGACAGCGTCCCCTTGACGAGGAAAGCTACGTTGGATCCGAGAATCTCGAAGCGGGCGCTTTCATTCGAGCACGCACGTTGGAAGTCGAGCAGCTTGACGATCGCGCTCGGCGTCAGCAGCCTCCTGACCTCGTCCTCGCGTCCGCGCAGGCCGCTGACTCGAAAGTGCTGATCGAGCTCGGTCGACTCGAGCTCGATCCGCTCGTGGATCTCGCTGTGACCGAAGAGCTTCTCCCCCAGCTCGGCTGCGTGGCTGCGAGGTGAGATCTGAAGCAGGTCGATCAGCGGCCGACGGAGCGAGAAGTGCAATACGACGTAATCGGTCTCCTGCTCGTCGTCGCCACGTCCCACGATCCGTTTGTGCTGATAGAGCACAGCCCCCGACCCGGGCCAGAAGCCAGAGAAGAAATCGCTTGCCTTGCGCTTGTCTCCGCTCTGCAGAAAGAGGGTGTCTTCGAACGGCTCGCCTCGGGCTTCGTAGAGCCACTGGCGTTCGGCCGCCCAGCGTGTGAAGAAGCGCTGGCGGGCGCGGCTTTGCGCTCTGGCCCAACCGACGACGAGGGCACAGATCGCCCCGACCGCCATGCCGGCGAAAACGTCCCACGCCCGCTCGCGCGGCGCGTGCGCGAGTCCGTAGAGGAAGCCGAGCCCGGCTCCGACCACGGCGCCGAGAGCAACCAGATCCCAATAGCCGAACGATCGGAGAAGGCGGCGCCTTTCCTCGGACTCGACCTCGTTGTAGTCGGGCTCGGACATGGTCGGAGCGTAGTGGACGGCGCCCGCCTCGCCTAGCACCAAGGAAGCTCGCGCCGCTTCGCGGGCGAAAGCGGGCCCGAAAAGCGCGAGCCCCGCCCCCGGCGGGGACAGGGCTCGAGCAGGCGTTACTCTCGCGTTCCCGGGATTACTTCTTTACGCAGTTCGTCTTCGCCCAGGCGGCGATGTGCTGAGATGCCGTGGTCAACTTCGCGATGTCCAGAGTCGCCAGCAGCTGTTGGATCTGCGCTGCCGTAGGTTGCTGCCCCGGTTTCACGTTCAACTTGGCGAGCTTGCCGGCGGCCTGGGCCAGCACCTGGAAGTCGCCCCTAATAGCGGCCGGAGCGGTCTTGGCGAGCGTCTGTAGGGCGGCGATCTGCGCTGCGATATCGCTCGGGAGGTTGCCGGTAGTTGCTTTTTGAATGGTCGACTGTGCGGCCAGAAGGTTTGCGCAGTCCTTGTTCGACAGGTTCAAACCGCCTGCCGTAGTTGTCGAAGTAGAAGTAGTCGTCTGCTGCGTCGTCGTTGCCTTGGTCGTCGCGGCCGACTTCTTTTTCGAGCCGCAGCCGGGCGCGGCCACGAGCAGTAGACCAACGACGACGGCAAAGATCAGCTTCAGTCTCATGTACTGGGCCCCTTTTCAGCGCTTGCGCGCATGGATTCGCTTGCCGCGCGATCGTAGAACACTGAGGCTCTCGCTACAAGCGAGGTCGGCTTTGGCTTTCGCCGCTACTAGACCCGCTTCACTCTCCAGACCCACTTGGCCGGTGTGCTGTCGACGTTGCCGGCTCTGTCGGTCGCGCGTACCTGGAAGGTGTGCTTGCCCTTCTTGACCTTGATCGTCTTGGGCGAGCTGCAGTCCTTCCACGCACCGCCGTCGAGCTTGCAGGCGAACTTCGAGCCCTGCTCGTCGGAGCGGAAGCGGAAGCGGGCCTTCGAAATCGCCTTCGTCGTCTTCACCGTTTTCTTGGGGTGGGAGACGAGCGTGGTCTGAGGTGGCGAGACGTCGGCCAATTCCCAGAGCTCCGTGCCGTGAGCGGGATCAGTGGCAGAGAAGACGAGATCTGTCTTGAACGACGTGAGGTACCTCGGGTTGCTGTCGGCCGTCGGGTTGATGTCGGCGACCATGGTCGTTCCGCTAGCCGTGCCGTTGCTCCTCCACAGCTCGAGACCGTGGGCGCCGTCGGTTGCCGCGAAGTAGAGGGTCCCGCTCAGCGAAACGAAGCCCGTCGGGTTGCTGCTGAAGCCGGCCGAGGTGTTGATGTCCTTGATCATCACGGTGCCCGCCGCCGTACCGTCGCTCTTCCACGGCTCGGCTCCGTTCGCTCCATTGTTGGCCCGGAAGACCAGGCTGGTACCGAAGGCGTGCGGCGAAGCGATGCCCGCGCCGCCGCTGCCCGGGTTGATGTCCTTTACGAGGCTCGTGCTTGCGGACGTGCCGTTGGTCTTCCAGAGCTCGCGGCCGGTCTTCCCATTGGTCGCAACGAAGTACATGGTGCCGCCGATGGTGGTGAATTCATTCGGCGTGCTGCTCAGATTCGCGCCGGGCCTGATGTTCTTGACCATCGCCGTTCCCGCCGCCGTGCCGTTGCTCTTCCATAGCTCGATACCGCGCGTTCCGTCGTTGGCTTGGAAGCAGAGCGAGTTTCCGAGCACGCTCGAAGTGAGGGTGGTCATGCTGCTGGCGCTACCGGGCCTGATGTTTTTCACCAGCGCTGTACCGGCCGCCGTGCCGTCGCTCTTCCAGAGCTCGATGCCGTTCTTGCCGTTGTCGGCGGAGAAGTAGATCCGCCCGGCAACCGCCATGAGGCCGCTCGGATTGCTACTCGCGGCGGCGGTGGTCGTGTTGATGTCCGCGACCATCACGGTGCCCGCGGGTGTGCCGTCGCTCTTCCACAGCTCGCGGCCGTGGCTGTTGTCTCCGGCCGAGAAGAAAAGCGTATTGCCGAGCACCGCGAGGTCGCCCGGATTGCTGCCGGCGCCGCTGGTCGGATTGATGTCCTTGACGAGGACTGTCCCGGCCGCGGTGCCGTCGCTCCTCCAGAGCTCGGCGCCGTGGGCTCCGTCGTTGGCGACGAAGAAGAGAGCCCCGCTTAGCGCCGTCAAGCCACTCGGGAGGCTGTCGCCCGCCGGGTTGATGTCCTTGAGCATGGCGGTGCCCGCGGCCGTTCCGTCGCTCTTCCAGAGCTCGAGGCCGTGCGTTCCATCCGTGGCCTGGAAGTAGAAGGCGTCGCCTATTACTTTGAGATCGATCGGATTACCCGAGTTGACGCCCGGATTCAGGTCCTTGATCAGGCGAGCGCCGATCGTCAGCGCCGCCTCACTCCGAGTTGCTCGAGCGCCGGCGACGAGAGCCGCGATCGCGCAAATCGAAACGACAATCGCCACTGAACGAATCGGATGGAATCTCACGACGGCCTCCTTGGCGTTAGAGCACGAACGAACCGAGAGCTGGCATAAGCATCCCACCCAGACTCCGCTTGGACATCAGGGGTGTGTAAAAGCCGAGAAGAGCGTCGGCGGTACTTCGGGCGGCACACGAAGGAATGCGCAACCCCGTCGCGGCGAGCGAAGCTTCGCTCAGACAGAAGTTTCGCGCTCGAGCAAGGCCACCGTTTCGACGTGCGGCGTGTGCGGAAACATGTCGACCGGCTGGGCTCGTACAAGCCGGTAGCCCGCCTGCTCCTGCAGCTGCTTGAAGTCGCCGGCGAGAGTCGTCGGGTTGCAGGAGACGTAGACGATGCGCGGCGCCCCGGTCTCGGCCAGGCGGCGTAGGGCTTTCCCGGCCAGTCCGGCGCGGGGCGGGTCGACGACGACGACATCAGGCGACCCGGAACGCTCCTTCAGCTCGCGTATGACCTGGCCGACGTTGCCGGCGAAGAAGGCGATATTGCCGACCGAGTTTCGCTCGGCATTCTCGAGCGCGCAGGCCACCGATTCCTCGGAGATCTCGATTCCCCAGACCGAACGCGCCTGCCGCGCCAGCGTCAGCCCGATCGTGCCGGTGCCGCAGTAGAGATCCCAGACCGTCTCGTCCCCCGTCAGGCCCGCGTACTCGCCGGCCAGCGAATAGAGCTTCTCGGCCATCAGCGTGTTCGTCTGCAGAAAGGCGTTGGGGCGCAGCCGAAAGTTCAGGCCGCAGAGCTCTTCCTCGATCGCCTCTTCACCCCAGATGAGCTTGGCCGGAACATTGGTGGTCTCGCCTACGCCGTCGTTGACAGCCCAGTAGATCGAGCGCACCTCGGGGAACTTCGTCAGCGAGCGAACGAGGAAGTCGCGATCGAACGGCTTGTCCGAGGCCGTCACGAGCATCACCAGCGCCTGGCCCGTGTTGCGTCCCTCGCGCACGACGAGATGACGCAGGTAACCGCGTTTCTCCTTCTGGTCGTAGGCCTCTAGCACCTCCTCGCGCGCCCATTCCGTGACGGCGGCGCGGATCGAGTTGCCCAGCTCGGTCGTCAGCAGGCAGCGCTCGATCGGCAGCAGCTCGTCCCAGCGGCCGGCGCGGTGGAAGCCGAGCGCCGGACCCTCGGGCGTGGCCGAGAACGAGTACTCGAGCTTGTTGCGGTAGCCGTAGATCTCCTCGGCCGGGACGATCGGCTCGAGCGGCGGCTCACTGATGCCGGCGATGCGAACGAGCGCGTCTTTGACCTGCGCGGCCTTCGACTCGCACTGCACCTCGTAGGCGAGATCCTGGAAGCGGCAGCCGCCGCAGGCGCCGAAGTAAGGGCAGGGCGCCTCGACGCGACTCGGGCCCGCTTCGAGCACCTCGATCGTCTCGGCCTCGGCGTGGCTGCGCTTCACCTTGGTGACGCGGGCGCGCACGAGATCGCCGGGCAGTCCGCGGCGGACGAAGAGCACGAAGCCCTCCAGGCGCGCAACGCCGTTGCCGCCGAAGGCGAGCGACTCGATGCGGAGCTCTAGCTCCTGCTCTTTCGTGACGGGGGCAGCGGCCATTGGACCGGCAAGCCTAGCTTGCGCACGACCAGTGACGTAAGGGGCGGGCTGCGACGTATCCGGGTAGACGGGCGCGGGAGCCGCCGCCCGGCCCGTCAGTATGTCTCCAACCGCCACCCAGGAGGATCGATGATGAAGCGCTCCACGCTCGTTCTCGCAGTGATCGCGCTGCTCGTACTAGGCCTGACCACCGCGTGTGGTTCGCGCTTCCGTCCCGTGAAAAGGATGATCAGCGTCAGCGCCGACGCAACGATCAAGGCCAAGCCCGACCTGGCCAACTTCTCGTTCGGCGTCTCGAAGGACGGCTCGACCGCGAGTCTGGCGCTGGCTGCCAACTCGTCGGCCATGCGCCGGGTGATCGCCGCGATCAAGCAGGAGGGCGTCGCAGCCCGCGACATCCAGACGCAACAGGTGAGCGTCAATCCGATCACGAACTCGAGCGGGACCATCACCGGCTACAACGCCTCGAACTCGGTCAGCGTCGACCTGCACGAGGTCTTGAAAGCCGGCCGGCTGATCACGCAGGTTACCGCCGCCGGCGCGAATCTCGAGAGCGGGCCGACCTTCTCGGTGGAGAACACGGATCTCACTTACGAGAAGGCGCTCAACGAGGCGCTGGACAAGGCCCAGGCGAAGGCCGCCTCGATGGCCAAGCACGTGGGCCTCAGCCTGGGCAAGCCCGCCACGATCAAAGAAGGAACCCAGAACGTGGTGCCGATCTACGCAGCTCTCGCTCCGAAGGCACAGGCTCAGGGAGTGGCCCCGGTTCAGCGCGGTCGCATTCAGGTGAGCGCCTCGGTCATAGTGGTGTACTCGGTCGGCTAGCGCGCTCGAGCCGCTCGTCCCCGATGCCATGCCCCGTGCCTGGCACCGGGAGGCGTTCGAAATGAACGTGGCCGAGCGGCTTACGGCTTACGGCTGACGCAGACGAACTCGTTGTAGGCGAACACTCGCCCGAGCAGGCGCGGAAAAGGGAAGGAGAAGTCGCGAAGCCGAACGAGGCCCAGCTCGTCGGACACGCCGCGCAGACGACCCAGATCCATGAACTCCACGTGTGTGGAGTCGGTGCGGAAGCCGGCTTCCTGAGGGGTTATCAGGATCAGCTTCCCGCCCGAGCGCAGCTGGGGAAGGTACTTCTGGAGGAGCTCCGGCAGCTGATCTCGCCGCATGTGCTCGGCCACGTGCGCTAGCAGGAGCGAGTCGAACGCGCCGTCCCGATTCCATTCCGAGGCCGAGTATTCCTCGGGAGTGAAGGCGCGAAAACCCGCCTCGCGCGCCACGGCCACCACGTAGGGGTTCGTGTCCACCCCGACCGCGTTCCCGCCCAAGTGCGCGAGATTACGCCCGATCCCGCAACCGACCTCGAGCGTGAAGCCGGGCTCGAGCCGGCGCAGATTCCAGCGGTACGGAGCCTGGACGCGCAGGAGCGTCTTCCATTTCGAGGATTGAAGGCGAACGAGTCGCTCGCAGTATTCGCGGTCGCGGATGTCGGTGGCGTCTTCGGCCATGTGCTCGCTCAACCCGCTTCTAGTCCAGCACGCTCACGAACACCTTGCGCGAGCGCGGTCCGTCGAACTCGCAGAAGAAGATCCCCTGCCAGGTGCCTAGCGCCAGCCTGCCGCCGTCGAGCGGGACCAGCACCTGCGGGCCGATCAGAGTGGCGCGGATGTGCGACGGTGCATTCTCGTCGCCGGCTTCCCAGTGCTTGAACGGCCAGCCGTCCTCGACGATGCGCTCCAGCGACATCTCCAGGTCGCGGGCGACATTCGGGTCGGCATGCTCGTTGATCGTTACACCCGCCGTGGTGTGCGGCACGAAGACGAGCACGGCGGAGCCTCCGACCTCATTGCCGAGCGCCCGGCGCACGCCCTCGGTGATGTCGATGAGCTGGGTCTTGCGTTCGGTTTTTACGGCAATCTCGCGCACGGCCACTATCCTAAGCGCATGTCGGGGGGACCGGGACCGGATCGATTGCTCGACGGCTACCGCGAGCGAGCCGACCACTTCCTGGCGGAGCTCGAGGAGGAGACCTACCGCCATTTCGCCGGGCTGAAGCCCGAGCTCGAGCTCGCCGAGATCCATGAGCGCTACAGCGATCTGACGTCGTTGGAGCAAGCACGCCGGATCGGCGAGGGCGTAGATGAAGCGGGGCCGATGCGCGAGCTCTGGCGTTTCGCCTGTGAGGGCTACCTGGGAGCCGCCACGCGCGCCGGTGACGAGCGCTTGGCGACGCTCGAAGCCGGACTGGAAGTGGATTCAGACGGCGAGCGGATCGCCTTTCGCATGCTCGGCCTGGAGATGGCGAACTCGGGCGATCGCGAGCGCCGGGCCCGGCTAGAGCAGGCTCGCTCGACCCTGGTCGAGCGGGAGCTCAACCCGATCATGCTTGACCTGCGCGGGCGCCTCCACGCGGCGGTGCTCGAGTTGGGCGGCGAGTCGGCGGTGGATCTATACCGACGCTTCGGCTTCCCGCTCGACGACCTGGCCGCGCAAGCCGGCTCGTTCCTCGACAGGACAGAGGGCCTGTACGAGCGTGCGCTGGAGCGACTGCTCTCCATGCGGCTTGGCCTGCGCCTCGATCAGGTGGCCCGCTACGACACGCCGCGGCTCTTTCGCGCCAAGCACTGGGACGCCGCCTTCCCGGGCGAGCGCATGCTCTCGGCGCTCAAGGCGACACTGGCCGGCCTGGGCATCGATCTACGCGGCCAGCAGAACGTGGAGATCGACGTCGCCTCGCGACCGAGCAAGACGCCGCGGGCCTTCTGCGCGCCGATCGAGATCCCGGGCAGAGTCGTGCTGGTGATCAGCCCGATCGGCGGCCCGGACGACTGGCGAGCGCTCTTCCACGAAGCGGGCCACACCGAGCACTACGCCCACACCTCGGCCGATCTGCCGTTCGAGCACCGCCGTCGCGGCGACGACGCCGTCACGGAGGGCTGGGCCTTCCTGTTCGAGGGGTTGATCTCCACTCCGGCCTGGCTGACCCGTCTGCTCGGCGCGGAGGAGGCGCGCGAGCTCAACTGGGAAGGAGCGGTGCAGAAGCTCTACTTCGTGCGCCGCTACTGCGCCAAGCTCCAGTACGAGCTGGAGCTACACGCGGCAACCGACCTGAGCGAGATGCCGGCACGCTACGTGGAGCTGCAGCGCAAGGCGACACTGATCGAGCCGAGCGCGGCCGACTTCCTGCGCGACCTCGATGAGGGCTTCTACTGCACCTCGTATCTCCGCGCCTGGGCGTTCGAGGCGCGCGTCCGCGCTCACCTCTGTACGCGCTTCGGCTCGGCCTGGTTCGAGAGCCCGGAGGCGGGGAAGCTCTTGCGCGAGCTCTGGTCGCTGGGTCAGCGCCTGAGCGCAGACGAGCTCCTGCAGGAGCTCGACGGCTCGCGCCTGGATCTCCTCGCGCTTGCGGCCGAGCTGGGCGAGACGCTCGAGCCGGCGTAAGGCGGGAGGCGGCCGAGGCCGCCTCCCGCTCGGTGCTCGCTTGGCTGGTCGCTATTCCTTCTTCTGGGCCTTGCCCTCGATCGCGCCGGCCTCGCTCTTCGCGACCGGAATCCGATGCGGCTTGGGCTGCTCGGGCTTGCGAACTCGCAGCTCCAGCACGCCGTTCGAGTAGCTCGCCTTGATGTCCGCCTCGGTCACGCCTGCGGGCAGCGAGATCGTTCGCTTGAAGCTGCCGAAGTGGCGCTCGTAGCGACGGAAACCGTCCTGCAAGCTCGTCTCCTCGCGCTCCCTCTCGGCGCTGACGCTGAGAGCGCCGTCCTCGAGCTCGACCGAGATCTTCTCCTCGGGAATGCCCGGCAGATCGACGGCGTAGACAACTTCGTTCTCGCTCTCCCAAACGTCCAGAGCCGGAATCCAGGCGCGCGCGCTCGGCTCGCCGGCTCCTTCTGCGTAGATCATCCTGCGCATCTCGTTTTGGAGGCCGGCCAGCTCCCTGAATGGATCGAATCGAACTAGTGTGGCCATCTCAACCCCTTCCCTTCCGTACTTTGATGGCGTCGTTAGAATAAAACCTAAGTCCTTTATTGTCAAGGCTATGGATCGCTAAACTCAGTGCCTTCTCATGGCGCATCTGCCGACCAACGCACTCAAGGGAAGACACTTCCTCCGCGTCGCCGACTGGAAGCCGGGCGAGCTGAAAGCCGTGCTCGATCTCGGCGACGAGCTGAAGATGCTTCTCGCCAGAGGCCGGCCGCACAAGCTTCTCCCGGGCCGCTCGATCGCGCTGATCTTCAACAAGGCCTCTACTCGTACGCGCGTCTCCTTCGAGGTTGGTATCTGCCAGCTCGGCGGCACAGGGGTCAGCATCACCGCCGCGCACACGCACCTGGCCCGGGGCGAGACGCTCAAGGACACCGCGAGCGTGCTCTCGCGCTACGTGGACGCCATCGTCATCCGCACCGGCGCCCACTCCGAGGTCGAGGAGACGGCCGCTTACTCCAGCGTCCCGGTTTTGAACGCGCTGACCGACAGCTCTCATCCCTGCCAGGCGCTGGCCGACGTGATGACGATTCGCGAGCGCTACGGCCGGCTCGACGGAGTGCGCCTTGCCTATTTCGGCGACGGCAACAACGTTTGCGCGTCGCTGATGGTCGCCGCCGCCAAGCTCGGCATGAGCTTCGTGGCAGCTTGCCCGCCGGGCTACGAGCCGACCGAGCAGGCGTTGGCCGACGCACGCGAGGCTGCCGAGGAGAGCGGAGCGAGCATCGAGATCGTGAGCGACCCCGCGCGAGCGGCAGACGGAGCCGACGTCCTCTACACCGACGTCTGGGTGAGCATGGGCCAGGAGGAGGAGCGGGACAAGCGCTTGGCCGACTTCCAGGGCTACTCGATTGACGAGCGCCTGCTCGCGCTCGCCCGGCCCGAAGCCTTCGTCATGCACTGCCTGCCGGCGCATTACGGCGAGGAGATCTCGGAAGAGATCGCCCATGGCCCGCGCTCGGCGATCTGGGATCAGGCGGAGAATCGCCTGCATGCCCAGAAGGCGCTGATGGCGCTGGTTCTCCGCTAAAAGTCCGCCGGCAGAGCCGGCGAAGACTTTTAGCGGTATGACCGCGGCGTACGAGTCACCGCGCCTGCGGCGCGGGTGCCTCGTCTGCTCCTAGATGACGTTCTCGGCTTACCGCAATCGGGTTCAGTGTTCGAAGCGAAACGGCCGAGGGACGGCGCGTGTGAGCCGCAGCCGCGCATGTCGGCTGCGACGGCCGGGACTCGCCCGTATACCGACAACGCGAACCAAGCCCGGATGCGCTCGTCTCAATACCTGACTGAGTTTTCCGATTTCGGGAATACCGGGCAGCCCACCACGTTTGCACCGGTATATGGCGACTATCGAAGAGATCCGCGAGCAAATCGAGCAGGCGAGCGACCGGCGGGCGGAGCTTTGGCACAAGCTCTCCGAAAGCCACGATCCGGTTGTCGCCGCCGAGCTCAAGGAGCTCGAGCGCGAGATCGAGCGACTCTGGAACGAGCAACGCGCCGTGCGCGCGGCCATCCGCTTCGGCGATCGCGACAAGATCCTCAAGCGGGCGCGTACTGAAGAGCGAATCGAGCGCTCAGCGGCCTAGTCCGCGAAAAGTCCGCTGGCAAGGCCGGCGATGACTTTTCGCGGTATTACCTCCATGTACGAATCACCGCGCCTTTGGCGCGAGTGCTTCATCTGCTCCTAGGAGCGAATCGGGCTGGCCGAAGTTGGGTCAGTGTTCGTGGTGATGAACCGGGGAGGGCGTTTGGTGAGCCGCGCCCGCCATGTCGGTCGCGGCGGCGGGCGGCAACGCCGGGCGCGAGCGCGCTGCTAACGAGGAACGCAGTCGGTCTTGCAGAGCCACTTCTTCTGGGCCAGCGCCCAGCGCCAGAGCTCGTGGTGGTCGCGGCCGTCGGGGGCGTGATTCGCTCTGATCAGGACGTTCCACGTAGCCGGCGCGCTGCGCCTGGCGATAAGGATCTGATCGCCGACGATCGTCTGTAGCTTCGAGAAGCGGAGCGAATTGGGCTTACGCTGGCGATAGACGGTCAGCGTCTCGCCGACGGAAGGCGTCGCGTAGTCGCGGACGGCGATCTCCGCGCGCTTATCGCCGTTCAGGTCGCGTACCCAGGCCTGCACGAGCCCGCTCTCGCTGCTTCCGGGGCTCAGGAAGACTTGCTGAAGCTGGACGTTGACGAAGGTGCCGCTTCGACGGTCGCCGACTCTGAAGTAGGTCGTCGGAGTCATCATCGCGCCCTGGCGCAGGTCGTAGACCTGCACCCGCTCCCGCGCCGCATCGCGGTCGAGGTTCAGCTTGAAGGTGTGCATGCGGTACAGCGTGGGCAGAGGCACCTGCGAGCTGCCCAGCCCCGAACTCGGCAAGACGAGAAGGGCCGAAATGAGAAGTGCGACCGATGCGAGAGCGGCGTTTCTCGACACCCGACGAGTATAGAACCGCTCTATCGACAATCCCAGGCGGCGAGCTCGACGACTCGCGACGGATCGAGAAAGGCAAGGCGCGGGCGGGCTACACTGCGGGCGAAGGGGCGTTAGCTCAGCTGGGAGAGCGCCGGCTTTGCAAGCCGGAGGTCACCGGTTCGATCCCGGTACGCTCCAAAGCACGGTATTACGGGGATAGTAACTCAGAGGCTGCAATGAGCACTTCGCTGAAATCCAGGAGGAGAGATTTCGCCGGTTGGGGCTGGTTTTGCGCCTTCGCCGCGATCGGTGCCGCTGCCGCGCTCGGTGCAGTATCGCTGGGCCCCCTCGCGCTAGTGCCAGCCGTTGTCGTAGCCGCGGTCTTGCTGTCCCGGCCGAACATCCGTCCGTCAGCATTCGGGCTACTCTCAGGCGCCGGCTTCCTGCTGCTATACGTCGCGTGGGTTCAGCGCGACGGGCCCGGAACGACATGCTGGCATACCGCGACTGCTAGCGGATGCGACCAACACCTCAATCCGCTTCCGTGGCTAATACTCGGCATCTTGCTCGTTTTCGCGGGAGCCGCCGGACACGGTGCACGAGGCAAGTAGTACGGGACCGTGGACGAGCCACCCCGGGTCGGCTCGATCGCGTCTGATTGGCGAGGGTCATCCCTGGCGAGTGTGGTCTCATCGGGCACCGAGATCATCTAGGGCTTCTTGCGTAGCTCAACCGGCGTCGCACCTGGCGTCTCCCGCGAGTTGGGAGACACCATGGCACACCCGTCGTAAGCGCGTGTACTCACCTCTTACGTCTGCGGAGAGCGCTGCCTTCACCGACTTCCAGAGCAATGGCTCATCTACAAGATCGCAAGTTGCGGCGTGAATTTCTTTCACTCGGAGAGCCGCGTCCTCTTGACCCGGTAATAGCCGCGTCGGACACGCTCGAAGCGCTGTTCGAAACCCTGGGCATTAACCGCCAACGCTGCCTTCACGGATTTCCAGAGCAGTGGCTCCCCCGCGAGTTGCTCTGCCGCCGCGTGGATCTCGCGCACCCGCATCGGCTTGCCGGCCCGCTCCAGTACTAGCGTCACGGTCTCGAGCACCGGGCTCACCTTGGCGGGAGCAGGCCGAGGCTCGCGAGGATCGATCGAGGCTCTAAGGAGCAACTCGTCGTGGAGTGCGCCGACCCTAAAAAGCTCAACCCCAGCTCGAGGGTTCGAACGTGCCCCGTTTAGTTCCACTGCCACTAATAGAGCCGAAACTGCCGTTTGCTCCCGAAAATCGGCATTTTCCGGCACCCGACCGCGTTGCCCCGCTCGTAACCGGCGGGCGGACTACTCCCCGTTCCGCAGGTCTCCGAGCGTGCGGGCCTCGAAGCGGATCTCGTCGAAGCTCACGCTGCAGCCCTCGCCAGTCGGCGACTGCGCCTCGAAGCCGACCTCCATGCTGGCGGCGTCGTCGAGCGTGAAGTAGCGCACCATACGCCAGAAGCTGCCGTCCGTGGAGGCGTGGAAGGCGAAGCAGTCGCCGATCCGCGCCACCCGCAGCCAGACCTCGCGTCCCTCGACCGAGAAGGAGTTGCAGTCGTCCGAGACGCCGCGCGTCACGACGCTGACGACCATCGGCTTCCCCTGCGGCGAGTACTCGAAGCAGAACTTCGCGAAGCGCCGCTCGTCCCCGTGGAGCAGCAGCACACCGGCGTCGAAGGTCGAGGCGAAGTCGGGCCGGACGCGCGCGCTGAGCAGGAAGTCGCCGCTCGGGCGGCCGACGAGCGCGGGGGCGTTCGAGAAGTCGCCCGCGCTGGAATCCGACAGGGACGTCGGCCCGCCCGGATCCACGAACCAGTCGGTGGCGGGCCCGGCCGTGATCGCCAGCCGGCCCGCATCGCTGCTCCACGCCTGCGGCCGCCCGAGCCAGCGCAGCGGCATCGGCAGCGGCTCGATCTCCAC
>PKYN01000007.1 GCA_003132665.1 Actinomycetota bacterium | reverse complement strand
TCAGAGACGGGCATCTTGGACGACCCGATCGCACGGACCTTGCCGCTGTGAATCAGGTCCGAGAGCGCGGAGAGCGTCTCCTCGATGTCGGTGGCGGGGTCCGGTACGTGGATCTGGTAGAGGTCGATGTGGTCGGTCTGCAGGCGGCGCAGCGAGTTCTCGACCGCGGTCATGATCCAGCGCCGCGAGGTGCCTTGCTGATTGGGATCGTCGCCCATCGGGCGACTGAACTTGGTCGCGAGGACGACGCTGTCACGACGCCCTTTGAGCGCCTTGCCCACGACCTCTTCGGAGTCCTCGTAGGAGTCGGCGGTGTCGATGAGGTTGATGCCCGCGTCCAGCGCTTTGTGGATGATGCGGATCGAGTCGTCGTGGTCGGGGTTGCCGATGGACGTGGCGAACATCAGTGTGCCGAGCGCGTAGGGGCTGACCTTGATGCCGGTCCGGCCGAGGGTGCGGTACTTCATGTGGTCTCTCCTGAGGTTGCCGACGAGGTGTGCTGGGACGCTGTCGATGCCGTGTACTTACCTAAGCGGAACTCTTTTCCAATGGGAGTTGTAGCCCCGCACGGAAAGCCCTTCTACTCCCGCTCCTACACATACGACCCGGTCGGAAACCCGACTCGGCTACTGGAGTTGGACTTCCCCCGGTTCGGTGGACACGGGGACGTTAGACGATCTGCTTCACCGGTCAGTACCTCGACTCGGAGAGCGATCTATACAACATGCGGACTCGGAAGTGTCAGAACCGATTCCACTCGGCGCCGTTGGGGGCAACAATGGGGCAACCAGCTCCACCGAGACCCACCGAGATCGAGCGGCCGAAATCGGCCCGAAATCTGCTCGAAAGCGCGTGTTTTCCAGCTACGCCGAGACAGGCCGAGATAGCGAGGGCCTCCTTTTAATCCCAAGGTCACAGGTTCGAATCCTGTACGGCCCATCCCGACAAACCAAAGGTTCGTTACTCAGACCGCGGATGAGAGCCGAGCGCGTTGAACATAACCGCAGGCATTGACAGTAACGGCGGGCGAGCCCAGCGATCGGCAGCAGGTTGAGTAGCCCGCGCCGACGCCAACAGGAGAGCCGTCGCCTCCAGGGAAGGAAGCCCAGTGTGCGTAGGCAAGAGCAGCGGACTAACGGCCGCACGCGACGAGGTTGATGGCAACCGCCGCGTATGCTCGGCGCTCTTTTTCTTTCCCCGCGGCGGCTCGGCGCATGTCGCCCGCGTCCTCTGTCACGAGCTGCCCGCTGCCGGATGGCAGACGACGCTTGTCGCAGGCTCGCTCGGAGCATCCGGCCAGCCTACGAACGCCGCGACGTTCTTTTCTGGAATCGACGTGCGACCTGTCGAGTACGCGCCCGCGGCGGCGCGTAGCGACCCGTTTGTCGCTTCTGTCCCGTTTCCGCCGTCGTACGAGGATCGGCCCGGTGCTCCGGATCGCGTGTTCGCGGCTGTCAGTAACGACGCCTACGAGCACCTTGTCGCCGCCTGGAGCGAAGCGCTCGCGGACGCGGGCGCAGCCGACGCGAATGTGCTCCACCTGCACCACCTGACGCCGGCGAACGAGGCCGCGCTCAGATCGTTCCCGAATATCCCGATCGTTGGGCAGCTGCACGGCACCGAGCTCGCGATGCTGCGCGCAATCGAGGCGGGCCCTCCGCCAGGGTGGGACCATGCGGCAGCCTGGGCGGCCCGACTTCGCGGTTGGGCGCAGGCATGTACGCGGCTGATCGTCCCGCCGGGCTCCGAATCAGAGGTGGAGTCGCTGCTTCGTGTCTCACCCGCGCGTCTCGTCGCGATCCCCAACGGCGTCGAGCTCGAGCTCTTCCGCCCGCGGCCGCTTCTTGCGAGCGAACGTCTCTCCTTCTGGCATCGCTGGCTCGCCGCCCAGCCGCACGGCTGGGACGAGACCGGCCGCCCGGGCACCGTCGGCTATCGGCTGAGCGAGCTTTGGCCGTTCGAGCAGGCAGAGACGATCTTCTTGTTCGTCGGCCGTTTCACGGAAGTCAAGCGAATTCCACTCTTACTAGCAGCGCACAAGCGCGCCCAGAAGCGCTTCCGCGCTCCGGCTCCGCTCGTGCTCGTCGGCGGCCACCCCGGCGAGTGGGAAGGCCAACATCCGCTCACCGTGATCC
Source organism: Actinomycetota bacterium (assembly GCA_003132665.1). Classification (GTDB taxonomy): domain Bacteria; phylum Actinomycetota; class Thermoleophilia; order Gaiellales; family Gaiellaceae; genus Fen-549. Next base: position 2,859 of record PKYN01000007.1, on the reverse strand, counting down.
GCGAGCTCGGCAACGATCAGGCCTTCCTCGCTGGTTGGTACGACCACCAGCAGCTGCCGCAGGCGATGAACGCGGCGGATCTGCTCGTCCTTCCCTCGGTCGCGGAAGCGTTCGGGCTCGTGCTCGTCGAGGCGATGGCCTGCGGCCTGCCTGTGATAGCGGTCGATGCGCACGGCCCCGCCGAGATCGTAGAGCCCGAAACCGGCTGGCTCGTACCACCCGACGACGAGACGGCACTCACGGATGCCCTGGTCGTCTCCGCGAACGACCGTGTAGAGCGACAACGGCGCGGCACCCACGCCTTGCTCCATGCCCAGCGGCACTTCAGCTGGCAGCGGATCGCGCGGCGCGTGGCCCAGGTCTACGCGCAGGCGCTTGCCGACAATGCGCGCCCGCGGCACCCGAGTTGACAGTCAAGGTAACGAGAAAGGTCAACTTTCGAACGTAAAAGAGTCGATTGAAGGTGAAGGCGGCCACAACCGTAACGGCTGTTTTCGCCAGGGAGTAGAAGCGCATACCAAAGCCTCGCCGGGTCCGCGCCCAGAGACTCTTCGGGGGCAACATTGGGGCAACCAGCCCCACCGAGATCCACCGAGATCGAACGGCCGAAATCGGCCAAAAATCGCTCGTTTTCCAGCTAGACCGAGACCGACCGAGGTCCCAGCGGCCTCCTTTTAATCCCAAGGTCACAGGTTCGAATCCTGTACGGCCCATCTCGCTTGCTCGGCCGGCAGCTCTGTGCGGCCAGGCGCGACTGGCCTCCCGAAGCCCGCCTGGCACCGCTGGCGGCACGATCCTCTACGAGCCCGTGTGGAAACACTGTGCTCTCCGGGCTCGCACCGCCAGCGAAAAACCGGTCTTCAATCGAGACAGCCTCAGCCGGGGTGCCCGGCAGGGGTCAACGATGCAGCGACCGCGCACTGTTTCGAGTCGTGACCAGGGTCGATCGGTTGTAGAGCGCTAGAGCGTCGGGTCGAATCTATGCCGACGACGACGAGCCCAAGGCGTCGTCACTTGGCGCGCTTCAGCCGGTGCACTGGATCTGTGATGCGCGCCGACCCCGGAGCGACCTTCGGAACGGATATTCCGGGTGCGGCATCGGGGTAGCCCACCGTCCCCGTCCCCGGGTCGAAGTAGCGAATCGGGAATGAGTTGAAGAGCGACCTGCCGCCGATCGTGCGGAGCAGGCGCCGGTTCCTGTCGGGATCGCCGGGCCGAACCGACAGTGGCAAGCCGACGTTGCCGACGGGACCGATGCTGGCGTAGAGCAACACGTCGTGCAGCAGGCGGCCGTCGCGCGCGAAGGGGTAGAGGTTCGTCACCGACATCCCGTCCAGAGTGAGCCCTGGCGTGAAAGCGACGACTGGCGGTGCGTAGAGCGGCGCAGCTGTACCGCGCGGATGCAGCGCGAGGTGCACAGCTACCGGAACCAACGCGAGCACGAGAACGGCGTTCAGCGTTACCACGCCTCTCCTCAACGAGGCGCGACGGCGCCCGAGCATCCCCAGAGCGACGGAAAGAACCGCAGCGAGTAGGAGGACGACCACGCCGGCTTTGGCCGTACCGAGCCGTGGAACAGCTCCGTTGTAGTTACTCCAGGTGCTACCGAAGGCCAGAGCGAGCGCAGCGACTGCGACGTAGGCGCGAACAAGCCACCAGATTGGCGCGAGGTCAGGCGCGAAGGCACTACTCAGCGCACGTGTGCGCTCGAGAGCGGTGGCCCACGACACTCGGTGGATGGTGGTATGAGTCGGCGGAAGCCCGGCTGCCAGCCGCAACTCGGCGGCGAAGTCCTCAGGCGTCCCGAGCCGCTCGACGATCGAGCCGCCTTCGTTGATTATCTCCCGCAACGAGTCTGCTACCTCCTCCAGCAGGCCTTCGCGCTCATCCGGCGAGAGATCGGCGAGTGCCGTACGTAGCGCCGAGAGATACGCCTCCGCCTCGGGCGGGAGCGCTGTCTTCGTCGTCATGCCGTCACCTCCAGTTGGGGCACGAGTAACTGGTCCAAGACGCGGGCGAAATCCTTCCACGCCTCGCGCGCCTGCGCGAGCTGATCGCGCCCCAGTTCCGTCAGGCCGTAGTAGCGGCGATGCGGGCCTTCGTCCGAGGGCATCACGTACGAGCTCAGTGCACCGCCGCGGTAGAGGCGACGAAGCGTTCCGTAGACAGAAGCCTCGCCGACGTCTACGAGCCCCGCGCCACGGAGCCGCCGTAGAACGTCATAGCCGTAACCGTCGTCCTGCGCGAGCACCGCGAGGACGGCTGCGTCGAGCGTGCCGCGGAGTAGTTGGCTTCGATCCACGGATCACACACTACTATCCGCGGCACAGTAGTGTCAAGCGCGCTACAGTCGGCGGCGCTCTGAGTCTGCGCTGCGAAAACTCCGTAAGCCGGGCTACGGCTCGGAGTCTCGAATCGCGTACAGCGCGGGGGCAACAATGGGGCAACCAGCTCCACCGAGATCCACCGAAGTCGAACGACCAAAACCGGTTCGAAAACGCTCGATTACCAGCTAGAACGAGACCGGCCGAAGTCCCGGCGGTCTCCTATTAATCCCAAGGTCACAGGTTCGAATCCTGTACGGCCCAAAAAGGTTTGAACGTGCCGCGCTGTCTATGAAGTAAGGAGCGACGTCCAAACCCCTGAGACCCTAAGAAGCGTGAAATCAGCACCTCGTGGGCGAAATCTAGGCTTACCGACTAACACACGGAGGAATCCCGCCAGGGTCGACGTTCTAACGGCCTATCGCTGCGCCAGAAGCATGAGGGTTCGGTTCACATGGATGGGACAGTCGGTCGTCGCCGTCGGGGTGGAAAGTCGAATCAGCGCCATCTCAAGCATTCCTCGTCTGCGTATACG
>PKYN01000014.1 GCA_003132665.1 Actinomycetota bacterium | reverse complement strand
TGCTGGCCAAGATCCAGCAGCAGTCGCAGACGAAGCCCTAAGCACCGTGGCGAAAGTGACCGGATCGACCATTCGACGAGCACAGCGCGACCCACTCGACCGGCTGGTGACGAGCTCGGAAGGGACGTCGCGTTGAGAGCCGCAAGCGGACTTGGTCTCCGCGGTGCCAAGCCGCATAGGACGATCGTCTCGGCGACCTGCCCGAGCGGCTGCGGAATCGTCGCTCTCGGCAGTTGTTGAGCGGAGCGAGATCGTGCCCTCGTATCTCTATGAGATCCGTCACGAGTGGAAGATACTCGCCACCGGCCGCCTCCCGTCTGACGAATCGTATCGGATCGGTGATTCGATCAAGCTCAATGGCTACGTCGGAGAGATCGTCGACCTCATCCCATTGCAGCCGGACACGAAGCTGATCGTCGAGATAGATGCGGCCCACGAGCGGAGGCGCGACCGGCGCGGCATTTGATACATGGGCTCCTCGTCGAGATTCAGGAGGGAGAACATGCTCGGGGCGAGACCCGTCGGCGTCCGGTCAACCGCGCGCAGGCCGAGGCCTTGAGAGGCGAGAGCAAGGGCGCTGAGGTGACTCACAAGCGCAAAGCAATCCCCTTCTGGGTCACCGCCGCTGTCTTCTTGGTAGGCATGGCCGGTGGCACGTTGCCGAGCCCTCTCTACCCGCTGTATCAGGCCCACTGGGGCTTCTCGAACACCACCGTCACAGTGATCTTCGCCGTCTACGCCGCGGGGGTGCTCACCGCCCTCATAGGACTAGGTCGCGCCTCCGACGCGGCCGGCCGCAGGCCTGTGCTTCTGCTGTCGGTCGCCCTGGCGACGGTGAGCACACTACTGTTTCTTATCGCGCGGGGACTCGTCTGGCTGCTCGTCGGCCGCTTTCTCTCGGGACTCGCCGTTGGCGCTCTGACCGGGACGGCGACCGCCGCACTCATTGAGCTTGAGCCGACCGGGAATAAGCTCCGGGCGTCGCGTGTGGCCGCGGTAGTCAACCCGGCAGGACTTGGCGCTGGCACTTTGGCGGCTGGCACGCTCGCCCAGTTCGCCCCGGCACCTCTCAGGACTGTGTATGCCGTGTACCTTGGTGTGCTCGCGGCGCTCATCGTCGGCATCCTCTTCATCCCTGAGACGGTCATCCAGACGACTCAGAGCCTTGGACTGCGAATGCAGCGGCCGCGTGTACCGCGCGAAATACGTGCGGAGTTCGTCACCGCAGCCCTAGGTGGCTCCTGCGCGCTCGTCGTGCAGGGACTCTTCAGCGGGCTTGCGCCATCCTTCCTGCACGAGGTACTACATGACCGCAACATCTTCGTCGCGGGACTCTTGGTGGCAGTGTTGTTTTCCGCCACAACCGTCGCTCCACTCGCAGCCGCCAGGCTGTCCCGCGTGCGTGCCAACTCTCTCGGCACGGCAGCGTTGATCGTCGGCTTGGTGCTTGTCTTGATCGGACTGGGGTCGGCCTCTCTGACCGCGTTCTTCGTCGGCGCCTTAATCGTCGGTTTGGGGACGGGGAGCATCTTCGTGAGCTCTCTTGCCCTAATCAACCGCTGCGCACCCGCTGAGCATCGGGGCGAGGTGATCTCGGCCTTCTTCGTTGCGGCCTACACCGCGCTGACTCTGCCGGTGATTGGGGTCGGGATCGCCTCCGCTCACATCGGCATCCTCATGTCCACCGAGGTTCTCTCAACCGGCGTCGTCGTGCTTGCAGTCGCCACCCTGATGAGAATTCGGCGTTCGGCGAAGATGGAGGGCGAAGACTCGTAAACGCACCGCGTCGCAGCGGAGAATGTAGGCCGCTTGAGGAAGAGGGCTCGGGGGGGCCGTGGCTTCATAAAGCGCGTTCTCCGGGACTAGTCTGGCCACTTGATTGCTCCACTAAACGCGCACCTAGCCTTTCCCCACTCGCGGCGACCGGTGGCGAATGGACCGAGCCCTTGCGATCAGTCATCGCCGGGACAGGTAGTTGTCAGGCAGCTGTGAGTCATCGCGCCGGCCCGAGGAGCACATCACTCGAACCGATCGCCGCTACCGCCTCAGCCGTGCGCTACGGTGGCAGAGCCGGCCTTTGATGGGCTTGCTCGAACCTTTCGCCCGAGAGGAGGCTCCCGATGCTCGCACTCGTCACAGATCCCGGAAGTTCAAGCGGCGTTACGCTGCGCGAGGTGCCTGATCCGCTACCGCGCCCAGACGAGGCGTTGGTCGAGCTACGTGCGGTCTCGCTCAATCGCGGCGAGGTGCGTCGCCTCGCAAGCCAGCCTGCAGGCATCGTTCCGGGCTGGGACGTGGCCGGGGTCGTCGTCGAGCAAGCTCAAGACGCTAGCGGCCCGTCATCCGGCGCGCGGGTCGTCGGTCTCGTTGCACGTGGCGCCTGGGCGCAGTTGGCTGCTGTTCCGACTTCAACCCTCGCGACGCTTCCTACGCCTGTCAGCTTCGCCGCTGCCTCGACGCTTCCTGTAGCTGGACTGACGGCCTATCGGGCTCTCTCGCTCGGTGGCCTCTTGCTCGGAAAACGTGTGCTGGTCACCGGCGCCGCCGGAGGCGTCGGCCGCTTCGCGATCCAGCTCGCCAAAGGTGCGGGTGCTCACGTCACCGCCGTTATCGGCAGCCCGGAGCGCAGCCAGGGCCTGACCGACCTCGGTGCAGACGAGATCGTGGTCGACTTCGCCTCGGAGGGGCTGCCGTTCGATCTCCTACTCGAGTCCGTCGGCGGACGCTCGCTCGCGGCGGCTCTCGCCCGTGTCGCACCAGCTGGCACGATCGTCAGCTTCGGCAACTCCTCGGGCGAGCCGACCGAGTTTGACGTCTCAAGCTTCTACAGACACGGAGCGGGGGCGCGCCTCTATGCCTTCCTCGTCTTCGACGACCTGCGACACGCCGGATCGGGGACCCACGATCTGGAGCTGCTCGCTGGGCTCGTCGCAGAGGGAGCGCTCGACCCGCAGATCTCGCTGGAGACACACTGGCACGAGCCCGAGGAAGCCTTTCGGGCGCTCATTGAGCGCCGAGTGCTAGGTAAGGCCGTCCTCAGAGTGGACTGAGACTCAACAAGGCTCAGCGTGTTCAAAGCGGTAACCGGGATCGGCCACTCGGATTCGACGTGAATTACGCCGCCACGGCAAACGCGCTGACGGCGACGACAATGGCGAGCTGCTACTACTTCGACCGGGGCATTAGGAACGCCAACGCCAAACTTCGCGAGATACACGGATGCAGGCGACCGAAAGACCGCGCCGCGTCATCGGAAAACCTCCTAAGTGGCAGCGTTGACGCTGAGGCTGGCGTTTGAACGACGATGTCGAGCTCAGAAAGGGCACGACGATCGACTCCTCGACTACTCGCTGACTACGTCGGCAGCGACTCCGGCTCCGATCGGTGACGTTCGGCCACTACGCGTGCGGCGACCCGCCCACCGAGATCACCACTGCGCGCCCCCCTCGGCGAAGTCGGTCGAGGACGAGAGCTCCTCCCAAACTTCGATCTCGGCGTCGACCGCACGTCGGGCATCGCGAACCAGGCGCACGGCATCGGTACCCAACAGCAGGTGTCCGGGCGGGTTGGGAGCTGCCACCAACGTCAGGATCGCCTGCCCGGCCTTGTCCGGGTCGCCGAGCTGGTTTCCGTCGAACTTAAGTCGATCGGCGCGGGTCTTACCGAAAGTCTCGTCGTAGTCTGCTATCGAACGTGGAGCTCGGAGCATGGAACGACCAGCCCAGTCCGTGCGGAACGAGCCCGGCTCAACCGCGGTCACGTGAATGCCGAAGGGCGCGATCTCCAGGCGGAGTGAGCCGGCGATGCCCTCGACGGCGAACTTGCTGCCGTTGTAGAAAGACAGGCCGGAGAACGAGCGTAGACCGCCCATCGAGGTAATGAAGATGATGTGGCCGGAGCGGCGGACGCGCATCTTCGGCAGGACCGCCTTCGTCACCGCGACAAGGCCGAAGACGTTGACGTCGAACTGACGGCGCATGTCCTCCAGCGTCGATTCCTCCATGGCACCTTCGTGGCCGTAGCCGGCGTTGTTGACGAGAACTTCGATCGGACCTACAGTCGACTCGACTTCGTCGATCACGCGCGCCACGGCCTCCTCGTCGGTGACGTCGAGTAAGCGGCCGAACGCGTTCGGCGCCGCGAGCGCTTCGAAGTCGGCGATCTGGGCCTCCTGCCGTACGGTGCCGACCACTCGGTGCCCTGCCAGAAGGGCCTGCCGGGCGATCGCCCGGCCCAATCCACTACTAACACCGGTGATGAGGAACGTCTTCTCCGCCATTTTCTTGGCCTCCTTCGGTGACATGATTCAGGCGATTCGCTCCTACTGGGCAGCCGGCCTCGCGGCGTAGACGATCTTGCTGGCTTCGCCCCGAGTCAGTAGTTTTCGCCCAAAGAGTAGCCGGAAGATCATGTGGTCGCCACATATCAGGCACCTCTAGTACCAGCACTTCTCCTTGCCCGAACTCGCGGGCGAGCACGAAGGATTTGGCTCGACTCTCCATAGCTACACCTGCGGAAACAGCCCGCTCTCGATGATCGATCCGACGGACGCCTACCGTCGCTACACGACCGATGAGCTCGGCTAGATCACGGCGACCACGGGTCCTGCGAACGGGGCAGAAACCGCGGGCGCTGCGAACTCTGAAGCGCGCGCTCGGGGGTTCGTACGTCGCACCTTGGGTCATAGACAGCGGAGCACGTTCAAACCCTCGAGCCGAGGTTGAGCTCTCTCGACTCGGCGTGCTTCACGGTGAGTTGCTTCGCAGGGCCTCGGTCAATCCTCGTGAACCTCGGCCTATTCCGACCAAGGTGAGCCCAGTACTCGAGACCGTGACGATGGTGCTCGAGTTGGCCGGAAAGCCGATGCGGGTGCGCGATGTCCATGCCGGAAGCTCAAAAGCCCAGAGGCTCGTCGATCAGGATGACGGTAATTCGGCCAGGAAAGCCGCCGTTGATGACGAGAAGCTGATTGAGCGCGCTGTGCATGCCGTACGCACTCTGCGCCCGCTCGTCCTCGAGCGGAAACGTGTACTCGTCAATCCTGCGTAGCGCGGTCTCCAAGTCCGGCACCACTTTCTGGCTACCGACAGCGAGGATTACTTGGCCAGCGCCGCTCGCGTACGCGCCGATCTGACTTCCGCTGGCCGAGGCCACCACGAGCGATCCCTCGTCGGTGACGGCGTGAACGCTGCCGAGCATGTAGTCGGGCGACGCTCCGAGACGCCTAATCTCGTCCATCTGTGTCTCGCGGTCGAGAGCGTAGGTCCGTGGCCGTACGGCGTCGTAGCGCCCGGACTGCTCGATCGCCTCCGTGACGCCGATCGCGTCGAGCGTGACCGACGCACCCTGATGGACCTGTGCGCCTTCGGGCAATTGCTCGAGCACGAGTCGTTTGGCTTCGTCGCGGTCAACCGCGACCATCGCACGCATGCCATGGTTACGCAGCGCTTCGGCTACCGACGCGAGCCGTTCTCTCGTCGCCGGTACCGCGAACTCGGGGCTGGGTCGCAGCGGGGTCTGGATCTCGCTCATGAGTTGTGCCACCTTCCCAGATGAGATTATCTTGTATACAATGATTGCTTCGTGAACTATTCTCACCGAGACTTGTTTTGCTCAAACCTGGGTAGAAGGCGGTCACGATGGAGGAAGCGGTCATAACTAGCGCACCGGGGCAGGCTGGGCCCGCGAGCGAGCCGGGGGACGAACTCTGCATCGCCGGCGCGGACCTCGGCGAGCGGGAGCGCGATGCTCTCGATCTCTGGGCCTCCCTGCTGCGGGTCACGAACATGATCCACGCTCGCGTGTCCGAAGACCTGATCGGCCCCCTAGGTATCACTCCAGAGGAGACCGAGCTACTCATGCGGCTGTCGCGAGCGCCGGAGGAGAGGCTGCGTATGGTCGAGGTCAGCCGCTCGCTGCTGCTCAGCAAGAGCGGCGTCACCCGTCTGGTCGACAGGCTCGAGCAGCGCGGACTGGTCGAGCGCGCTTCCTGCCCCGATGACCGTCGTGTCGTCTACACGACGCTGACCGAGCGCGGCCGGCAGGCGTTCGACAAGGCCGACCCTCTGCTAGTGGCCTCCGTCGCGGAGCATCTTGGCCGCCATCTCGACGCGCAGGAACTCGCCGCGATGCGGCGGAGCCTAAGCACGATCCTGGCGGCCGAGGGCGGTGCGGCGGCGAAGTAAGTCTAGACTTGGCAACAACGAGTTGCTTGTCTTCCGCGTTGTCCTTGCCCATCTCTTCGCCGGGTAAATGAACCGGGACTCAAGGATAAATCGCTGTAAATCGCTCGGTGCTGACAGGCGGATTACGTACCCCGCGGCGTCCGAGACGAGCTATTGCCCGTCCAATACCTCACGCACCTTCTGAGCGAGGTCGTTACGCATGAAAGGTTTTGCGATGAAAGGCAGCCCATGCTTCAGCACGCCGCGTTGGGCTATCACGTCAGCCGTGTAACCAGACATGAACAACACCTTGACGTCCGGCTTGAGCGCGCAGATTCGTTCCCTCAGTTGTCGCCCATCCATCCCGGGCATGACCACATCCGTCAGCAACAGATCGATGTCACCCGTGTGCCGGTCCGCCATCTCCAGGGCTTCACCCGGGGTCTCGGCCATTAGGACTTCGTATTCGAGGGCACTGAGGAACAGCTCTAACGTCACGCGTAGTGATTTCTCGTCCTCTACCAGCAGGATGGTCTCCCCTCGGCCTTTGGGCGCTTCCACCGTGCTGGTGACGATTGTCTCCGCGGCCTCTGCCTCAACCTGAGGCAGATAGATCTTGAACGTTGTTCCCTCGCCAGGTTCGCTGTACGCGTAGATGAAACCGTTGTTCTGCTTGACGATGCCGTATGCAGTAGAAAGCCCTAAGCCCGTACCTTTACCGAGGCCCTTGGTGGTGAAGAACGGCTCGAATACCTGCGCCAACGTCTCAGCGTCCATGCCGTCGCCATCGTCGCTGACCGCCAGAAACACGTACTGTAGAGGTTTCGTACGTCGCACCTTTGGTCATAGACAACGGAGCACGTTCGAACCTTTATGGAGCCAAGCGGGTTCGAACCGCCGACTTTCTAGGTGCGATCTCGGCGCGAGCCGTTTCGGCTGGTTGCGGCTAGCCGCCGATCGGCTCCAGTGCAGATAGCCGAGTTCGGCGACGACCGGCGGCCCCCGTACGGCCGGGTGTGCGTGACGCAGTCTCGACACCCGGCGCGATCACCTCGAGCAGCGGCCGTAGCCGCGCGACTACCTTTGCTTCGCCGTCGATCATCAGGCAGTAGCCGCGGTGGTGAATCTCCACGCTGGCTCGCGACTTCATATTGCGCGCGCTCGGCCAGTAAAGCGCGTCAACCGCGCCTCCGAGCATGGAGCAGTTATGGAGCCAAGGGGGCGCAACTAGTAGCAAACAGTGGCAAATGCTCGAACCCCGAAAACGGCAGAATCAAGCCTAAACCGTTGCCGTAAGTTGCCGCCAGATGCCGATAAAAGCGCATGGTAAGGAGGGGGTCCACGGTTCGAGTCCGTGAGAGGGCTTCGGTTTTCAGCCTGCTAGATCAGGTTTTCTGTTGTCCGCGTTGACGCTGGGTCGACGGTCCGACGTCCACCAGCGTCGACGACTCGAACTCGCGGGCGTTGAGCGCGTCGAGGAGCGTGCTCGCGCCATCGCGGGCGAGGTTTCCGTAGTGACGGTCGATCATGGTCAGGCTGGCGCCCATAGAGCGCGAGAGGTCGGCGACTGCTCTTGACGTCACGGGCGTGGAGGCGGTGCGCCGAAGCTCAGCGCCGGCGGGTGGTTCGCGGTTGTTTGAGCGCGTCGAGGCCGCCGCGCAGGAAGGTGAAGATAGGGTCGATCTGCGCTGCGAGCTCTTCGCGCGTCCACGGTCTTGCCTTCGAGGCGCCTCGCTCGGCCAGGACGTTGAAGGCAGCGGTAAGCGAGGCGGCGACGAGTTGCGTGCGCGTGTCGTCGTCGGGGGCGTTGAGGTCGTGCGCGATCGCCGGCCTGATCACGTCCTCGATCTCGCCGATGCGGGCGCGCAAGTGGCTGCGCAAGGTCGGGTCGTTGGTGATGCGGTGGTTCAGCTGCGCGTCGAGCTTGCTCCTGTCCGCCTGCGGCGAGGCGAGGATGAACGCGCGCACGGTCTCAAGCGCGTCCTTGCCTTCGGGGCGTTCGGCGATCGCTGCGGTGAGAGCGTCTTTCATCCGTTCGAGGTCGTCGAAGAGGATGTCCTCCTTGCTCGGGAAGTAGGCGAAGATCGTCCGCGTCGAGACGTCGGCCGCCTCGGCAATCTCGGGCAGGGTCGTGGCCTGGTAGCCGCGCTCGACGAAGAGCTCGTGCGCGGCGCGCGCGATCGTCTCGCGCGTCCGCTGCTTCTTGCGCTCACGTAGACCGGGTTGCGTGTCCATCGCCGTTCAGCATACAGCCGATCCTGCAGTTGACGCAAACTTGCGCGTCGTGCAGATTAGTGTACAGTCTCTGCATCTCGTGCAAGTTCGCGCTGAGTGAAACGGTGTTCCCTTCCCGATTGGAGCTCGCTGATGTTGAAGTTGACTCGCTGGACGATCGCGCACCGCCGGCTCGTAGTCGTTTCCTGGATCGTCGCCGCCGCCGGCCTCTTCCTGCTCTCGCTGGCGGTCGGCACGCGGAAGGCGAACAACTTCGCGCTCTCGAATACCGATTCCCAGCGAGCCGTCGACCTGCTCCAGAGTCACTTTCCGCGTCAGGCGGGTGATGCCGACCAGATCGTTTTTCACACCCGCACCGGCAAGCTGACCGACCCCCGCGTGCGTGCCGTGATCGTCCCGCTACTCAGTCGCATCTCCCGGCTCCCGCACGTTGCCGGCGTCGTCAGCCCCTACCAGGCGGGCGCGGCCGCAATCTCACGGGCTGGCACGATCGGCTTCGCCACCGTCCAGTTCGACAAGTCGGCGACACAACTGCCGAAGGCCGCGGTCGAGCGCGTGATCAAGACCGCCGAGGCTGTCCGCTCGCCCTCCCTCCAGGTAGAGCTCGGGGGTGACGCTATCAAGCAGGCCGGGAAGTCGAGTCTTGGCTATGCGACCCTCGTCGGCCTTGGCGCCGCGATCGTCGTGCTGCTGCTCAGCTTCGGCTCGCTGTCGGCGATGGGGCTGACGGTCGTGACCGCACTCCTGGGGCTCGGAGCGGGCATCGGCACGATCGCCCTCGCCAGCCACCTCGTCGATATGGTCGACTTCGCCTCCGTGCTGGCGCTGATGCTCGGCCTCGGCGTCGGCATCGACTACGCCCTCTTCATCGTCACCCGCTACCGAGCCGCCTACCGCGAAAACGGCGGCAATGTCGACGCCGCGGTCGAGTTGGCGATGAACACCGCCGGCCGCGCCATCCTCTTCGCCGGCGCGACCGTGGTGATCGCCATGCTCAGCCTCTGCGCCCTCGGTGTCAGCATGCTCTACGGGGCCGCGATCGCCGCCTCGCTCAGCGTCTTGTTCGTGCTCGCCGCTTCGCTGACGTTGCTGCCGGTGCTGCTCAAGATCACCGGCCGTCACGTCGGCCACACCCGCAGCCGCCGCTCGAGCCCACGCGAGCCACGCCCCGGGTTCTGGTTCCGCTGGGTCGGGCTGATCCAGCGCCGCCCCACCTGGGCGGCGCTCGGCGCCACCGCACTCCTGCTCGTCCTCGCCGCCCCTATGCTCGGCCTCCGGCTCGGCCAGCCCGATGCCGGCAACGACCCCACCAGCACGACAACCCGCCGCGCCTACGACCTGCTCGCCACCGGCTTCGGCAAGGGCTTCAACGGGCCACTCCTACTCGCCGTCCGCCTGCCTGCCGCCGGTGACGCCTCAGGCCTCACGCGCATCACGACCGCACTCCGACACACAGCCGGAATCGCCTCGGTCGCTGCACCACAGCTCAACCCCGCCCGCGACACCGCCGCAATCACCGTGTACCCGACGACCTCTCCGCAAAGCGCCCAGACGACGAGCCTCGTCAAGCGACTCCGCGCGAACGTGCTACCGCCACTAGAGAACGCAACCCGAACGACAACCTACGTCGGCGGTTTCACCGCAGCCCAGGTCGACTTCGCGCACGTCCTCAGCGGCAAGCTGCCGATCTTCATCGCCATCGTCGTGCTGCTCTCGGCCGTACTGCTGCTCGTCGTGTTCCGCTCCCTGCTGATCCCGCTCCAGGCGGCGCTCATGAACGTGCTTTCGATCGGCGCCGCCCTCGGCGTCGTCCAGGCGATCTTCCAACGCGGCTGGCTCGCCGGCCTGATCGGCGTCCAGCCCGGCCCGATCACCGCCATGATCCCCGTCATGGTCTTCGCCATCGTCTTCGGGCTCTCGATGGACTACGAGGTCTTCCTCGTCTCCCGCATCCATGAGGAATGGCAGCACCACCACGACGCAAGCGCCGCCGTCCGCGATGGGGTCGGCCAGACCGCACGCGTCATCATCGCCGCCGCCGCCGTCATGGTCGCCGTCTTCATGTCCGTCGCCCTCGGCGGCAGCCGCGACGTCAAGCTCGTCGGCACCGCCATGGCCGCCGCTGTCTTCCTCGACGCAATCGTCATCCGCAGCATCCTTCTCCCCGCCGTGCTCGAGCTCCTCGGCCGCCGCACCTGGGCCTTCCCGAGCTGGCTCGACCGCCGGCTCCCACGGCTCGCGATCGAGCCCCCGGATCGGTCCGCGCCCGCACTCGACGAGGTCGCCTGACAACCTCAAGGGGGTGCCGCACATCCGGACAGCACCATCCGCCTCCGACCAGAACCGCGAGCGCTGCGCGAAGAAGAGCCCGGGCAACGCCCGTGTTATCAGCCTAGACGACGCCTCCTGAAGCAGCTGTGGAGCAGAGCGGTCGCAACGCAGCGCAGCCCACCGCACGTCATACAGCGCTCAATTCGGGAGAAGCAAGCAGAAACCGTTGCGCTCGGCTGTGCTCGGTCGCCACGAGACTCCATGGCAAGGAGGGGGTCCACGGTTCGAGTCCGTGAGAGGGCTTTTGATATCCCCGCGAATCGCGTCCTCGCGCTGTCTCGCGAGAAACGCGGACACTTCAGACCTTCGCGGCAACGGCGTCATCCCGCATGAGCGCATCGGGGTACGCTGCCGCGACTAAATAAACCTGGCCCGTGAAAGCATCGTTGGGTAATGGATCGATCAAAGCCACCCGTCTCTGAGATCGAGTCGATCTATCGGGAGCGCTACCGCCACTTCCTACGGGTGGCGACGGCGATCGTCGGAGACGAGGCGTCAGGTCACGACGCTGTCCAGGAGGCGTTCTCGCGAGTGTTGACGCAGCGCGCGTCGTACCGGGGCGAGGGCCCGCTCGAGGCATGGGTCTGGCGGGTAGTCGTGAACGCGGCGCGTCACCAGCGCCGGACACGAGCGGCCCGCCGCGAGTCGCCGGAGTCGGGCTCAGCGTCGGCGCCAGCGTCGGCGCCAGCGTCGGCGCCAGCCGACGGAACAACGAGCCTGAACGGTCACCCGGAAAACGACTCCGGCGTGCGCACCTGGATCGCGGCGCTGCCGGAGCGACAGAGGCTTGCGGTCTTTCTTCGCTACTTCGCCGACCTCGATTACCAGTCGATCGCGACCGCGCTCGAGATCGAGGTTGGAACGGTAGCGGCGACATTGAGCTCGGCGCGCCTTGCGCTTCGCCGCTCTCTCGAGGAGGTCGAACGATGAGCAACGTGGATGCCCTGATCATCTCCGAGCTTGACCGGATGCTTCCGCTTCCGAGCGGCGAGCGCGCCAACTGGCAGGAAGTCGTGGGTCGCGCGGCGTTTCACCGTGGACGCACGAAGTCGAGGCGCCGACTCGTCTCGATCGCAGCCGCGGCGACCGTGGCAGCGCTACTGGTCGCGGTGACAACGCCGGTGGGAGCGGCGGTCGCTCGCGGTCTCGACAATTTCGCGAGTTGGATCAGCGGCGAACCGGGCCAGCCTGTATCGCCCGCCGAGCAGCAGGCGTTTCAGCAGGCGAACGAGCGCTCCTGGTCCGGCTTCGCTCCCGGCACAGCGCTGCGACGCCTGATCGAGACGAGCGCGAGCGGCACGAGCTACACGCTGTTCGGCTTCCGCAGCGGCGATCAGCTCTGTCTTCGCCTCGTCGCCAGTGGCGCCGTGTCCGCCACGAGGACGCGCTGTGCGCCGCTTCGGGCGCTGCAGACGGCGAAGGAGCCCGCTCTCGTGATATCCGTCGACGAGCCGTTCGAATCGGCGAGCGCGCCCCCAAGCGGCGCGGACTCCGTGCCCGAACCGGCCGCGAGCTTCGGCATCGTCTCCGACGGTGTCACAAAGGTGTTGCTGCACGCAGATGACGGCAACCACGAAGCCCTCGTCGCCTCGAACGCGTTTCTATACGTGACCGATCACACGCAGGTTCAGGTCCGCGTCCGCAGCGCCCAGGCGATCGCCGCCGACGGAGCGAGCGTCGCCCTGCCCCTCCAGTCGGCCCCCTTCGGGACGATCGATCTACCACTGCAGCCGAAAGGCACTCCGCAGGGGCCGGCGAAGGTCGAGCGCCGCGTCAGCGGCGGCACGATCGGCTGGCTCGACGCGCGCGAGCCAAGGGGAGAGCCACTCCCGGCCGAGCTGCTGCGGTTCCCGGAGCTCGTAAGCGGCAGCTACGTCTTCGGCCGGCTGATCCAGCCCGACCCTGAGAGCGCCGACCGGATGGGCGTCCTCCTCACCGACGGCAGCCTGGAGAAGCCCAGCAACGGAGAGCCCGGCCTCTGCACCGCGCTGATCGCCGGAGACGACACGGGAGCGACCGTATGCGGACACTTCGGCCGCCGGTTCCAGTCCGGCCCGCTCGACGTCGGAATGACCAGCTCCGGCGCGGGTCAGTTCTCCATCTTCAGCGGGCTCGCGAGCGACGACGTCAATCAGATCAAGGTGTTCCTCGCCTCCGGCGCGACCGTCAAGGTTCCGCTCAAGGACAATGTCTTTGTCGTCCGAGTCGCCCGCGCCGCCTTCCCGGTTCGGCTCGTCGCCTACGACGACCAGCAGCGCGTGATCGACGTCCATACGTACGTGAGCGACGGGATGACCAACCCCGCGCCGTGGCGGGCGCGCACCAGCGTCCACGAGCTCTTCCGCATCAGGGCCGGCGCCGGACACACGCTGATCGTCCGCGCCGGTGACACTGTCGGCGGCGTCCGCTGCTCGTCCGAAAGCCTGAGCGACCCCGTCAAGGGAAACTCCGTAGACAGCGGCTGTTCACCCTGGCCGCTCACCGACATGCCCCAGGGGAACCCGCTGACGCTACTGGCGGCCTGGGAAAGGGACAGCGGGAACAACGTGTTCCTCTCCGGCATGGTTCCGGACCAGGTTGCGTCAGTGACGGTCACATTCCCCGACGGGAATGTCGGGAAGCTCAGGTTGGAGGAGGGGCTCGCCGGCTACCTGGTCCCGGCCGCCGAGCTCACCGGCCGCAGAACGCTGCTCGTGTACGGCGCTTATGACAAATCCGGTGCACAGATCGCTCAACGCGGCGAGCGAATCGGAGGGTGAACCACGCCACGCACCAGTGCACCAGTGATTGTTCGCGGGTGTAACAGCTGGTCTTAGTAGCCGCCGCTCACAGCTTACACATATCGTGGATGAAGCGCGGCGGACTGTCGGGGTGCGCCGCACGACGAAGAGTTCGCTTTTCTGCAAAGGAGATTCGCGTGAAGGTTCTGGTAGCCGACGTCCCCCACCGCCGAGAGCTCGAGCCGCTGCCGGACGGGGTCGAGCTCGTCGCCGAGCCGGACGCCGAGGTCGAGTTCGTCGTGCTCGGGCCGGAGCTCGCCGTTGGCGTGCGGGCCCTGTTTGAGCGGTTGCCGAACCTTCGCGTCGTGCAGTCGACCTCCGCCGGGGTCGATTCGCTGCTGCCGCTCGTGCCCGAGGGCGTCACCCTCTGCGGAGCGAGCGGCGCATATAACATCGCGGTCTCGGAATGGGTCGTGGCGATGCTGCTCGCGCTGGGCTGGCGCCTGCCGCAGTTCTACGAGCTCCAGCAGCGGGCCGAATGGGACACGAACGCGGGCGACTGGATCAGCACGGGCCCCTCGTCGATCGGCCGCGTCAACGACCTCGACGGTGCGACCGTCCTCATCTTCGGCCATGGCTCGATCGGTCGCGCGCTGGCCGCGCGCCTGGCGCCGTTCGGCGTGCGTACGATCGGCATCGCCAGACACGCACGGGACGATGCCGAGACGCCGGAGGCGCTTCCCCGCCTGCTCCCGGAGGCGGACGCGGTCGTCCTGCTCGCCCCGCTCACGCCCGAGACGAGGGGAGCCGTCGACGCGGACTTCCTCGCCCGGATGAAGGAGGGTGCGCTGTTGATAAACGCGGCGCGCGGCGCCATCGTGAACACCGACGCGCTGGTCGAAGCGCTGCGCGCGGGGCATATCCGCGCCGCCCTCGACGTAACCGATCCCGAGCCGCTTCCGCCCGAGCATCCGCTCTGGCAGGCGCCGAACGTCATCATCACCCCGCATATCGCTGGCTCGGTAACGCGCTGGCGTAACCGCGCCTACCGCCTCGCCGGCGAGCAGCTGCGTCGCTACGCGGCCGGCGAGCCGCTGCTGAACGTGAACGCCGGAGATTGAGGGGGCCGGGCGCGACGGCGACGCCACGACCGGTCAGGATCCTCAGCTCAATTCGACGACCATCAGGTTGTTGCCGTCGGGATCTCGGAAGAAGAACATCGGTGGCACGGGATCGCCCATGCGCATGACCTCTGCATCCTCCTCGACACCCGCCTTCCTCAGGTACTCGTGGGTGGCAAGGCGCTCTCAGCGCCAGATATCGAGCACGCCGCTGGTCGCGTGATCGTTCGAGTTGCCCTCGGGGAGCGCGACGCGACCGTCGACGACGATCGGGCTGTTCCAGTGGCCGGCCCCGGCTTGAAGCGTGATCAGGAGACTTCCTGTCTTCGGCGCGTAGACGCGAAGGCCGCCGTTTGGGTCGTAGACCCAGAGCATGCCGCCCGCGACGATCGGGCTCGTGCCGCCGTTCGCGTTCTGCCAAGCCTGGTGCAGCCGACTACCGCTCAACGTCCACGCCGTTGTTCCGCCCCCGTCGGTGGCGAACATCCAGACGCCCGCCCGAGTCCGCCACACCGCCGGCGCCGTAAACATCTCGCCACCGGAGGGAGTCGAGACCACCTGAAGCTCGCCGCCCTTGTGCGGCGCCGAGCCTCGTAGCCGGCTCATGCTCAGTAACCGGATCTTCCCATCCTTGCCGCCCTGCGCAACGAGGCTGGAGCTGAGCAGAACCGGGGAAGTCGAGCCGACGTCCAGGTCGGTCGCGTTCAGCTGCGCGGTATTGACCGGCGTGTAGTTGCCGATCAGCTTCGCCGCCGACGGCGGCAGCAGAAGCACCGAATCGCCCCAGTCGGTAGTGCCGCTCCAGGGCCCGTTGCCGGTCGCTACGAGCAGATTGCCGCTGCCCGGAACGACGACGGCGCCGGCTCGGCCCCAGATAGCCGAGTCGCTGGAGGTGCACGAGCTGGGCACGATCAGGCCGTGCCGGTTGGAGCAGAGCGAGTTCCACACGTGCAGGAGCCGCCCGCTCGGCGAAATGATCGCGACGTGCCCCTGGTAGGGCGGCCGGTCGCCGATGTAGCCGCCGGTCGTCGCGATCAGGTGCCCGTTCGCGTAGTTGAGCGACGACGTGATCTTCTCGCGCTGCGGGAGCTTGGTGATCGAGACGCGCCACGCGGCGTGCCCCTTGGCGACCGACAGCTTCTGGATGCGGCCGTCGGGCGAGGCGGCGTAGATCCAGAGGCGGCTCGGATCGGCGACTGGCGTCGCGGTGGTGATCTGGACCGAACCGGCCCAGCTGCTGTACCCGGGCGGCGTCCACTTCCAGAGGATCGATCCCTTCGCCGCGTCGATCGCCAGCGTGATCCCGTACGTCGTCGTAACGAAGAAGGCGTCGTGCGTCACACCGCGGATCTTCACGCCATGCAAGTAAATCGCCGAGGAGTCAACGGTGCCGGGGAGTCGCACCTGCTGCCGTTTCAGTCCGGAGACGTTGGCCGCGGTTATGCCGGTCGCAAACGTCACCGCGCCGCTCCGCCGCGCATCCCAGTTGAAACGTGTCCAGTCGTGCCCGCTAACGACCCCGCTCGCCGCGACACCGGTTTCGGACGAGCCGGCCGGAGCAACGCGGCCGCCACAGGCGACTACGAGAAGTGCGACCGTAACCACGGCGCCGGCGGTAATCCTCTGCGACACCGTTTCGGTTTGCCCAATGGTTTCGTCGCAAAACCCGCCGCCGCGGGCGAACCCCGTGCGTTGCGCTTTCCTGTCTGTTCGGGCGCAAGTCGAAATGAGCAGCAGCGCGAGCGGCGCGCCCGGTCTGCAAGCAGCCGCCTTGGCGGTAACGTCCGCTCAGACGTTCTTTTATGGGTTGGCAGCTTTGGATACTCGTATTGCTTGGCGTGCTCGCGCTCGCCTGGGGCGTGGTCGTCCTCGTTTTCTACTTCCTGGGCGGTCGCACGCAGGCGCGGGCGCTTGCCGGCTTCATCCCCGACTGCGTCGTCCTGGTCGGGCGGCTCCTGCGCGACCCGCGCGTGCCGCGCCGCCGCAAGCTGCTACTCGCAGCGACTGCCGGCTACCTGGCGCTTCCTTTCGACCTCGTGCCCGACTTCATTCCGGTGATCGGGCAACTCGACGACGCGATCATCCTGGCCTTCGTCCTTCGCCACCTGCTCCGCGGCAACGAGCAAGCGATTCGGGAACTCTGGCCCGGTCCCGAGCAGTCGCTCGAGCTTCTCTTGCGCTTGGTCGGCTACAGCGAGCCGTCCGCCGCGCCCGAGGCGTGACGGAGGTTCGCCTCCAAGCGAACGACTCGGCTACGCCGGCGCCGGCGCATTACCAAGCCGCATACGGTCAGGCGGAGGGTCGGCTGCCTTGCCGGAACATGTCGTCGTATGCCCGACCAGGGATCGGACTGGCTCCGCAGATCTCACACTTGTTCTCGTTGTTCCATTTGTGAGTGTGCGGCTTGTGCTCGGCGCTCTCGCCTTCAGCGCTCTTCGGCTTCTTATGCAACTTGCTCATCTTGGCGCCTTCTTGCAAATCGATCCTGGGACAGAGTTCTATTTATCGCCACATCAGGCCTTGGCGAAACGGAAAAGGGCCGCCGTTCCCGCACCCGCTCGACGCCAACACGCCGCTATAGAGCGCGTGCGAGCTAGAACGCCATGCGCGACGGGTCGCGATAGAGATCGCCGGGGGCGATGAAGCCCTGCATCCGCTGCGGGCCGGGATGGAAGACCACGACCTGCTGCTGGCGCTGCTGGAAGCAGGTGCCGCCGGGAGCGCCCTGCCAGTACTTCTGCACCGTCAGCCAGACGTAGACCACCACCTCGTCGTAGGGCACATCCGACTGGATCACCTCGTAGCGCTTGCCGTTCTGGTTCTCCGTGCCCTCGGGCCCCTGGTACGAGTACCACTCCGCCCCCGGCCCGTTCAGCTCGACGGGCGAGCCGCTGCCGAGCCTGACGACGTCGACCTGATCGACGCGCACTGCCGTCTCCTGAACGCTACTACCGCCTATCACGATCGGAATGGCGAACGAGCTCGGTACCGCATCGACCACGCTCCACATCGATTCGAGCGGGGCTGAGGAGTCGAACTCCGGCTCGGGGCTGAAGTCACTCCTCGCTTCCTTCCAGGTCAGCAGTTCTTCACCCTGGCCTGTCACGATCGAGTCGTCGTCCGCCTCGTCGCCCGTAAAGCCCTCGATGAGCGCCCCACCGATACCGAGCAGGTCGGTCGAGTGATCCTTGACGAGTGTGGCGGGAATATCCGCCCAATCGGTGAGATCGAAGACGCTGCCCGTATCCTCCGGCTCGAACCAGCCTGAGAAGTCGATCTCCGACTTGGTCGCATGCGTTTCGTAGGTACCGCCCCAGGCGGTTACGTCTACGGCCGAGAGCTCGTCGGTTCCCTTCCAGTACTCCGCGCCGACGCTGATCGCGTAGTTGCCGTACCAGACGTACATGTCGGCTCCGGCAATCTCGCCCAGGCCCGGCCAGCCGGCCTTGATCATCCAGGAGGTGTAGCCCTCGGTGGCCGAGCGTACGCGCGATTCGCCGCGATCGGGCACGAGCCCGTAGGTGAAGAAGAGGTCGTCGCCGCCGTAGAGCAGCACGGCTTCGGTGACCGTGAGTCCGTTACCCGAGACGGTGACCGTATAGCGCTGGGCGGGCTTGGCGGGCAGCTCGACCGGCTCGAAGGTGCCTCCCGCGCTCACGACCGGCCGGGCAACCACCTCATCGCGCGCGTTTGTGATCGTGACGGTGGCGCTACTCACTGGAGCGCCCTTCTTGTCGATGACGCGACCTCCGAGGAAGGCGGTCTTGATCTCTTCCATGGTGATCGTCTCGGTGCGCTCGTCGCCGAGCGTCACCGCGATCTGCCGGTCGGGTACGGAACGGTAACCGCGCTTGACGAACGAGAACGAGTAAGTGCGAGCCGAGATGTCCCAACTCAACTCGCCGCTCGACGGCGTGCGTTCCTGTTCGTCGTAGTCGTGCAGATAGACGTCGACGCCCTCGATCGGCTCGCCAGAGTCGTCCACCACCTGGAGCGTGATCGCGCCGTGATCGTCCATCTCGGCCGAGACGAAGGCGAGCGGCTTGGTGCGCGAGACCGTTACCTGGGTCTCGAGCCGGTTGAAGCCTTCCTTCTCGACCGCGACCGGGTAGCTGCCGAAGGGGAGATCCTCGAGCGTGAAAGCGCCGGCCACGTCCGTAAGCACCGTTCGGCCGCCGATCGTGACGACGGCGTTCTCGAGCCCCGGGTACCAGTGCGTCTCGTGTTTGATGTCCGAGGACGCGTTGACGACGCGGCCCATGACGAGGCCCTTCTGGCGCACCGCGATGGCCGAGCTCGCGCTGTCGTTTCCGGTCGTGTACTGATCGCTCGTGGTCGTGAGAGCGAAGGAGACGTTGACCAGCTCCTCGGTCGTGCCCGGCGGCACCGTCCAAGGTATGGAGAAGTCGGCGCTCGACGCGGCGGCGACCGTGCCGAGCGTGACGGAACCGGCCTCCTGCCCGCCCACGCTCGCGGTCACCGTGACCGCGCGGGCAGGACGCGAGCCGCGGTTGACGATCGTGCCTTTGAGCGCAACCGGCGCACCGCAGATCGCCTTGAGCGGCACCTGCGCGAAGGCGTTCAGGTCGAACATCGGGTCGGCGTAGAGCGGCTTGCCGCCCTCGAGGATGATCGAGCGGCCGGCCCAGGCGCTGCCGTTCCAGGGCCAGAGCACGAAGCGGCCGCGATCGGGCGAGCCAGCCGGGGCATCGGGCTTGGCATAGGTGTCGAAGTAGGCGAAGGAAAGCGCGGAACCGCTCTGCACCAGCTCGCACGGGAACAGATCGACCATGCGCGGTGAGGAGCTCGCAGCCGGGCCGCCCCAGATCGGGCTGAGCGTGCCGCTCGCCATATCGGCGCTCACCACGTTGAGCTGCTGGCCGCCTTCGGCGGCGCTGTTTCGGATCCAGACGACTGTCGCCTTCCCGCCCGAGGCAGCGACGCAGACGTTCGGAGTGACGCCGCGACCGGCGCCGGGCGCCACAACGGATGTCCAGGACGGGGCGAGCGTCTCGGGGTCGAGGGCCGATAGCCGGATCTCGACCTTGTTGTTGGGCAGGCGATGCTTGTAGGCGACAACGAGACGTCCACTGGCCGAATCGAGCGCAGCGTCGGAGGCGATGTCGAGCTCACGACCCTGCGGGTTCGTCACCGCCTTCTGGCGAACGATGATCGGCCCATCGTTCAGATCGGCCTCGGTCGCGATCAGGCGAGCGGGGTCGCCTTCGTTCTGGGGAGGATCGAACTTGCCGGAGGCGATCACATAGGCGCGCTCGCCCACCGGAACGACGATCGGGTTCGCCAATTGCTTCCCTATGTACAAGGCCTGGTCCGTACTCACGAGGTTTTCGTCGTAGCTACGAAGCGACACGCCGGCGCGCGTGCTCGCAACCACGGCGGCGAGCCTGCCCCCGACCATGGCGCCGTCGACGGAGTTGACCCTGCCGGCATCGCCAAGGCCCGTATCGAGCGTGCCGAGCGCGAGCGTCGGCGAGGTCACGAGCGCGCCGGAGGGGTCATAGCGTTCCCAGTTGAGCTTGCGGTCGCCGGAGATGTAGAGCAGCAGATTGGAGCCGTCCTGCGGCACGACCGAGAAGTCCTCGTCGCCTGAGTTGTTCCAGTGGTTGTAAGGGCGAAAGCCGCCGCTCGTCTCGAACGAGCTTTCGTCCCAACTGCGCCGGCTCATGGGCGCGATCTCGAGCTGCGCGGAGTCCTGCGAGGCCCTGGTCAGGGTGACAGTCGCGTCGGCGACCGAGTCGGAGTTCAGGTCGACTTCGAGCGGGACTCCGCGTGTCAAGGTGACCTCGGTCGGGTTCTGCGAGCTGAAGACGATCCGCGCCGAGGAGCCGACCGTTTCGAGCAGCTTCGCCGCGTGCCTCTCGCCGCCGAGCTCGAATCCTGCCGCCGATTTCTTCCCGGCTTCGACGACGATCGCCTTGTCGACGGCGGAGTCGTTTCCGCCGCCGCCACCGTCGGATCCGGAACGAAGGACGAGAAAAGCGCCGGCCGCGAGGGCAGCGACGATCAGCGCCAGTCCCCCAACCAGCAGCCGAGGCTTGGTCACAGCCGCGCCCCCACGTCGGAAACAACTTATCGCACCTGACCGTGAGACAGAAGGTCGGTTTTCCGGAAGCTGAGAAGAGCCACGGCGCCGGAGCTAGCGCCAAGCGCCTTCCCAGTCGTAGAGCGGCGCCGTGGTCGCGTACTCGCGGAGATATGAGATCAGGCTCTCCTTGAAGCGAACGATCGAGGCGCCCTCGAACTCGTATCTCTCCCCGAGCCACGCGCACGCGAACGACCACTCGAAGAAACCGCTATCGCCGAGGACCTCGAGCGAGCGAATCTCCCAGGCGAGCACCTCGCCGCCTGCGCCAAACCAGGTATCGACCCAGCGCGCGATCTGATCCCTGCCGTGGTAGGTGGGCCCGTGCGACTCGATGACCACGCAGTCCTCGCTGACCGCGGCGAGGATCATCGCCGCGTCGCCCTTGCACCAGCCCTCGACGTAGCGGCGAATGAGTCGTTCGGCGATCTCCGCATTCACAAGGACAAGATATCGAGCCGTCGCGCCTGCGATCATTCGCCGGCCATGGACGAGCAGATTCTCCACGGAGGGATAAACGAGGTCGTTCGCCGCGGCGATCGCCTTTACCGGCCGCAGCGGCCCTGGTCGCATTCGGTGCTGCGGCTGCTCGAGCACATTCACCGGGCCGGGTTCGAGGGCGCCCCGGAGCCGTTCGGGCTCGAGGCCGGCTCTGAGGTGCTCGGCTGGGTCGAGGGGACGGTCGAGGACGCGAACGGAGCGGATATCGACTTGGGCACGGTGCTCGCCGCGGCGCGCCTGCTGCGCGGCTACCACGACGCCGCGGCCGGGTTCGATCCGTCCGGCCTCGTCTGGCAGTTCCCTGCCGAGCAGCCGGCGGAGGTTGTTCTTCATGGAGACGCGGCGCCCTACAACTGCGTCTTCCGAGGCGGCGTGCCGGTGGCCTGGATCGACTTCGACACCGCCCGTCCGGGCCCGAGCCTGCACGACGTCGCCTGCTCCGCCTATCGCTTCTGCCTGATCCGCGAGCCGCTCGGAGAGCTCAGCGCACAGGACGCCGGGCGCGTGCTCGCGTTCGCCGACGCATACGGACTCGGCCGCGAGGAGAAGACGCGCCTGCCCGAGACGATCGTCGAACGCCTGCGCTGGCTCGCCGCGCTGATCAGAGATCGCGCGGCGGCGGGCGATCCGGCCTTCGCCCAACACCTGACCGACGGGCACGCCGAACTGTACGCGGGACATGCCGACGTGATCGAGCAGTCGAAGGCGCTGAGAGACGCACTCTCAGCCGGCACGCGCTCGTAACGCGATCGCGCGATCGCGTTGCTTTTCCTTGTAGCCAGAGTGATGTAACCGCGAGAACGCTAAACCGCGGTTGAGCTAACTCTCGCCCTGTTCCAGGCTGAGCTGCATCAACACCGTGTCGATCCACTGCCCGTGCTTGAAGCCGACCTTGCTCAAACGACCAACCTCAGCAAAGCCGGCGTTTTTGTGCAGCGCCTCGGAGGCCGGGTCGCCCGTGTCGGCGATCACGGCTATCACCTGTTCCACTCCAGCTTTCCGGCAGCCCTCTATCACGCCCTCCAGGAGCATCCCGCCCAGGCCCTGCCGCTGCTGGTCCGGCGCGACGTAGACCGTGTCTTCGACAGTGTGGCGGTAGGCCGGCCTCGGTCGCCACAAAGTCGCATAGGCGAAGCCGGCGACCTTGTCACCGACCTTGACGATGAGGAAGGGAAACCCGTGCGCCACGATGCTCCCGGCCTTCGCCGACCAGGCTCCTTCGTTGGGCGCGATCTCGTCGAAGGTGGCGGCGCCGCTGGCGACGTAGTGAGCGTAGATCGCGGTCACCTGCTCGACATCCTTCAGCTCGAGCGGGCGCAGGTGAGGCTTGCGTGACACGGTCTTCCTCCTTGGCTTGCGTCGCAAGCGTACTGCGTTGGATCTCGCGACGAGCTAGAGCCGGCGATTCGCGCGAATCTGAAGCAGAACCGACACATTCCGGGGTGCGTTTTCTCGCTACCGTTCCCCGCCCCGTGGGAGGGTGGGGGGTGGCGGGTGGGCAAAGGCGCCCGAACCCCGAGCCGGCGCTCTACGGCGCAATCCGTCGTCTTCGGTCGCGGTCTACAAGCGCCGACCTACGAGCTCAGTATCCGGCGGTGAACCTCTGTCCCGGAAAACGGTTTTGCTCGAGCTCGTCCAGCGCCGCGGCGGCCAGGTCTCCCGCTGCGATACGGCTTTCTCCGCGCTCGTCGACGAGCGCTCGGTCGCCGGCCCGGACACGGTAGTTGCCGTTCTTCTCGCCCGGGATCAGCATCGGCGAAGGGCTCAGGTAGCTCCACTCGACGACCCCGCTCGATTTGCGGAGCGCGGCTAGAGCCTCGGCCTGCGCGAGCGCCTCGGGCACGTACTCGGGCGGAAAATCGGGTTTGTCAACAAGCCTGACTCCGCTTTCGTCCTCGAGACTCCCGGCGCCGCCCATGAAGAGAAGTCGCTTCACACCCACCATCGGAAGAGCCTCGAGCAGTGCCGCTGCCGCTCGCGGGATGACGTCCCAGTTTTCGTTCGCGCGATCGACGACCGCGACGACGACAGCATCGTTTCCCTTGACCGGCCCGGCGATCGCGGCGGGATCGGTTACGTCGGCATGAGCGACGGCCGTCACCTCCAGACTCGCCAAACGAGCGGGGTCGCGACCGATCGCGGTCACCTCATGCCCGCGCGCAAGGGCTTCCCGAGCTATCGCCCCGCCCAACCAACCGGATGCTCCGATCACCGCGATTCGCATTGATCTTTGTGTTCCCGATGACGGCGAACCGGAACCGTGACCCCGCTAAGGAGCCGCCGGCTCGTCGTCGAGCTTCGGCGGATGCAGCGCGTCTTCGACCAGCTGCTTGGCCTTGTCGCGCAGGTGGCGCCCCGGTTGGTGACCGGGCCACCAGATGAAGCGGCCGAGCAGGGTGGCGACACTGGGCACGAAGATGCTCGCCATCACGATCGCCACCAGCACGATGCCTGAAGCGACCGCGAACCCGATCTCCGAGAGCAGACTCACACCGGTCAGCATCAGCGAGCCGAAGGTGCCGGCGAGGATGATCCCGGCCGAGGCGACGGTGGGCCCTCCGTGCTCAACGGCGAGAGCCGCGGCGCGGCGGGGCGATGCTCCTGCCACGATCTCCTCGCGCAGGCGGGTGGTCAGCAGGATGTTGTAGTCGGTGCCCACCGCGACCACGAACAAGTAGACGAGGATCGGCATCATGAAGAGCAAGCCCGAGCGCCCCTGTAGGCCTTGGAAGACGTGCACCGAGGCGCCGAGCGTCGCCGTGTAGCCGAGGCCGACTCCGACCAGGAGATAGAGCGGCGCGATCACGCTGCGCAGCAAGATGGCAAGGATCAGCAGGATCAAAGCGGCCGCGAACGGATACACGATCGTGTAGTCGCGGTTCGTGGCGTGGCTAACGTCGGCGAGCGACATCGACTCGCCTCCGATCAAGATCGACCTGCCCGGGCCGGCGGCGGCCTGGGCCGCATCCTTGACCGGTCCGGAGACGAGCGACATCGCCGCCTGCGAGCTCGGATTGGCCTGGACGTTCACATCAAGCTCGGCGGTCCGCCCGTCGGGGCTGAAGCCCGCTGTGACGACCGAGGCGACTCCCTTGACGCGCTTGACCCGCGCCGCGATCGGCGCCAGGTCGGACTTGCCGAGCCGCTGCTTGCTCGAGACGAGGATCTGAGTTGGGTTGAGCGAGCCTGGCGGGTAGGCCTTGTCGAGGCTCGTGATCGCCTGCGCCGATTTCGTGTTCGACGGCAGGCTGCTGGTGACGTCGTAGCTCGCCTTGAAGTAGATCACGCCCGAGGCGAGCCCCACGAGAAGCGCTCCCGAGGCGAGCGCGGTCAGTCCCGGCCGGCGCGAGATCAGGCGCCCGAGCGCCGGATACACGCGTCCGTGCCGCTCGCGGCGCCAGCGCTTGGAAGGCCAGAAGACGCGCGGGCCGAGCAGCGTCAGCACGGCCGGAACCAGCGTCAGCGATGCGACGAGCATGGTGCCGACGCTGAGCAGGAAGCCGGGCGCCATGTTACGGAAGGAGCCGAGGTCGGAGAGGACGAGCGCCAGCATCGCCGCCATCACCACCAGACCGGAGGAGGCGATGGCCGTTCCGACCTTGTGCACCGAGTGCCTGATCGCGGTCTTGGAGTCGTCGCCCTTGCCCAGGCGCTCGCGGTAGCGGAATAGAAGGAAGAGGATGTAGTCGGTCCCGATGCCGAACAGCACGACGATCAGAAGCGACGAGGTCGACTCGTCGAGCCGGAAGCCGAGCGCCTGAGCCAGCGCCGCCAGCGCCTTGGTGGTCAGCACGTAGACGAGCCCGATCGAGGCGAGCGGGAAGATCGCGGCGATGGGACTGCGGAAGACCGCCAGGAGCATTCCCAGGATGAGCACGATCGTGGCCAGGAAGACGACCCTCTGGGCGGAGCCGAAGGAGTTGCTCGAATCGACCTGGATCGCCGCCTCGCCGGTCAGCCCGGCGCGCAGAGAACCTCCCCGGAGGATCGAGTTGGCGTTCGTGCGCAGCGTGCCCACCGCTTGCTGAACGGATGGATCCTCAGACGAGCCGCGGAAGGCGACGTCGATCAGCTGGGCCTTGCCGTTCGGCGAGGAGAGACGCACGCCCGTGCTGACGCGTCCTACGCTCTCGATCTTCGATGTCTGGAGGCGGGCGGCCAGCGTCCCGATGCCGCGCCGGTCGTTCGGCGTCAGCATGTGCCCGTCGCCGCGCTCGACGATGAAGATCGCCGAGGCCCCGCTGGTACCCGGAAAGGCTTTCTGGACGAGTTTCTCGGCTCGCACCGACTCGTACGAGCTGGGCAGGAAGCTGGCCTGATCAGAGCTCGAGACGCTGGCGAGCGAAGGCGCGAACGGGACGATGATCGCTACCGCGATCACCCAGGCGGCGATGATCCGCCAGGGATGGGCGACGACGTAGCGCCCGAGACGCTCGAACAAGAAGACCCCCTCCTATGCCAAAAAAGCGTGGGACAGCACCACTTAGCAAGATCGGCAGGAGAGACGAGAACCTTACTTCGAACGCGCGCCCGCGCCACCGTCGCTTTTGGGCTTGCCGCATAACCGTGAGAATCGAGGATAGCTGGAGCTCTTTACGCCGGGTCGAGCCGCTTTTCCTAGGCGCAGTCGCTCTCCTCGGCCCCGGCGAGCACCTCGAGCGCACGCCCCGGATCGAGATCGAAAGTGAGCGTGATCACCTCGCTGCGGCGAGCCACGAGCTCTGTCATACCGTCGGCTCGCCTGCGTAGGCAGACACCGGCGGCGCGCAGGTACGGCGAATAGTGCACGGCAAGCCGGTAGCGGCCGGCGCCGGGGAGCCGGAGCCGCACCCGAGCAGTCTCCAGCGCGAGGACGCGCGGATTCCCCGGGCCGGTGAGCATCGAGCGGGGATGCGGAACTTCGTAGATCGTCAGATTGGAAGAGCGGAAGACCTCGTTCAGGCCCGAGCGCCCGCTGCGGATCAGCGCCGCCTCGTCGCGCGAGCTGTAGTCGCTCGGAGCATCGGTCAAGATCACGTAGCGGGCGCCCAGGCCGCGCAGCCAGCGAAGGTAGGAGCGCGGGGTCAGGTCTTTGTAGAGGATCTCGTTTTGCGGGTAGTCGTCCTGCCGGAACCAGCCGCGCACGAGCGGTATGCCGGCCTGCGGTAGGTACAGCGCCGCCCAGTGGTTGGCGGTGTCGGCCGATTCGACGCGGTAAGAAGGCGTCAGCTGCCCGTGCAGGAAGTCGATCGCCGGAGCCCAGTACTCCTTCTTGTTACTGGGATCGCTGTGCCCCTTGCTGAAGCCGTCCACGATCGGGCCGAGGTTCCAAACAAGGGCGAGAGCAAGCGCCGGCGCGACGAGCAGGCGCGGGCGGTAGCCTCTGAGCGAGAAGGCCAGCACCGTGATCGGCAAGGCGAAAAGCCGCAGGCGCCCGATGTTCGAGCCCAGCTCGGAGGGCAGAGCGAAGACGAGCAGGCTGGCGCCGAGGTAAAGCGGGAAGATCCAGCGCAGCAGGCGCGCTTCCGGCGTGCGCCAGGTGAGCGCGGCTCCGAGCGCGCAGAAGGCCGCTATCTCTAGCAGGATCGTAAACTGAAACGGGTAGCGGCCGGAACTGGGGAACATGCGCCAGGCGAGTAGCCCGAGTACCAGGCAAGCCCCCAGTGCGAGCGCCGGTTGACGCAGCTCCGGCGGACGCTTTCTCGCGCCGGCGAGACCGAACGCGGCGACAACCAGCAGTAAGAAGGCGAAGGCGAGCGGACTGGCAAGCAGCGTCAGTAAGGAAAAGACGGCGAAGCGCCAGCGGCCGCGAGCCTGGAGCGCCAGGATGGCAAAGAGCGCCAGCATTCCCCCGAGCTCGAAGGGGAAGGCGGCCGAGAAGACGATCCCCGCCCAGAGCACGGCGAAGCTGCGACTCGACCAGCGCGCCACCCCGCCCCACTGCCGTCCCAGCAGCCACGAGAAGGCGAAGGCCGACGCCGCAATCGAAAGCGTCGCCAGCAGGCGGATTCCGATCAGACCGGCGAGCGGGTAGTAGAGCGGGCTGTAGGTGATGTAGCTGTAGCGGCCGGAGTACCAGTAGTTGTTCCAGAAGACGAGCCCGTGCTGGAGGAACTCCCAGCGCAGATACACGTGAGCGGCGAGATCGTTCCCGGGCGGGCCGAGCCAGGCGAACAGCGCCGCAAGAGAGCCCGCGAGCGAAGCGGCGATCAGGGCCTCTCGGATGAGTGCATCCGCAAGCGCTTCGCGCAGTTGCCGGGCACGGCTGCTGACGGTGGCGCGAATCACGGCGAGCGAAACCTACTCGCTCGGAGGAGGCTCAGCAATCGATTGTCGGTCATCGTCGCCCGATGCAGCGGACGACTCCGGGCCGGAAACGAGCCGGACGCTCAACCGTGGTGACCGCGCTCGTGCGGGTGACTGTGCAGGAGAGCCCCGCGTTGATGGGTGTGCTCGTGGATGAGATTCGCCCGCAGTAGCAGCTCCCTGTCGGAGAGGATCTCGCTCGGCGCGCCCTCCGCCAGCAGGCGATGAGCTTCGGAGAGGACGAGACAGCGGTCGGCGACCCACTCGAGCTGTTCGAGCTCGTGCGTGGCGAAGACGATCGTCTTCCCCGCCGCTCCCAGCTCGCCCATCAACTCGAGCAGCCAGTGGCGGCTGCGCGGATCGAGTCCGGCCGTGGGCTCGTCTAAGAGCAGGAGCTCGGGGTTCATCACCAGCACCGAGGCGATCGCGACCCTCTTCTTTTGCCCGGCCGAGAGTTGGTAAGGCGCCCGCTCGATCAGCTCGCCGATCTCGAGCAGGGCGACAACGTCGTTCATCCGCTCCTCGATCTCTCCGGGCGCGAGACCGAGTTGCAGCGGCCCGAACGCGATCTCTTCGCGCACCGTGGGCGAGAAGACCTGGGCGTCGCTGTTCTGGAAGACGAAGCCGACCCGGGCACGGAAGCCCCGAGAGAACTGCTCGTCTTCGATCTTCGGCTCGCTCACCTCTTCGCCGAAGGCGCGGTAGCTGCCCCGGTCGGGAAAGATCAGGCCGGCCAGGATCTTGAGCAACGTCGACTTGCCGCAGCCGTTGGCGCCGAGAAGCGCCAGCCGCTCGCCGCGCTGAACCTCGAGCGAGACGTCCGCGAGCGCGGCGAAGCGCTCGAGATACGAGTAGCAAAGGCCTTCGGCGCTGAGGAGTGGTTCTGTGCTCATCTCAGGAAGAAGACCCGTCTACCCGTGCGAGCGCCGCCGTCTCGTATCGGCACCCCGGTACGCCGCCCCCCGCCCGTGTCCACCCACCCGCGGGGTCGAGAAACGGTAGCGAGAGAAACCGCCACGAACGTGCCGGCTTCGCGCCAAATCTCAAGCACGCCCGCTCAGAGCCCAAGCGCACGATCCCCTCCCACGACGAGCACGGCCAGCGCCAGACAAGCGAGAAGCCAGATCCCGTCGAGCGCTCGCAGGCGAGCTCGCTCGAGTGTCCTTGCCTCGCCGCGGAAGCCGCGCGCCAGCATCGCCTGGTGGATCTCCTCGCTGAGCGCGTGCGCCTTGCCGAAGAGCGCTCCGCCCGAGAAGCCGGCGGCCGCCCGCGCCCCGCGCCCGTTCCTTCCCGCGGCGATCGTTCGCGCCCTGCGCGCAATCACCATTTCCGAGATCGAGTCGAGCAGGACGAAGAGATAGCGGTAGGCCATGCCGAGGACGAGCACGAGCAGCCGCGGCACGAACAGGGTTCTGAGCGCCGAGAGCAGCCGCGGCCAGGACGTCGTCAGCGTCAGCAGCACTACGAGCGAGATCGACGTGGCGACCCGGCAGACGATCAATCCCGCCGAGGTCAGGCCCTGCCGCGTCAACCCGACCTCGTGCCCGAACCAGTGCCCGAGCGGCAGCACGACCTCGCCGGGCGTGACGAAGCTAAACATCGCCGGCGCCACGATCAGCCCGGTGAAGACGGGGATGAAGAGCCAAACGCGCCTGACGAATCCCCACAGCCCGATACGCGACGCGGCCGCGAGCGCGAGGGTGAGCAGATACACGCCGGCGAGCACGGGAATGTGACGCACCAGCCCGACCGCGACGAGCAGCGCGACGACGCTCAACAACTTGGCCCGAGCATCGAGGCTCTGTAAGAGGCCCGGCCGCGCCGCGGTCTCCTCGCTCGTGATCGCCTGCCGGACGACCTTCGCCAATCCGTCGAGCGTCTTCTCGAGCGCGCTTCCGCGCCGGCGCCGGCCGCTGCAGCCAATCGGGAAGGCTCCCGCCTCGCTCTCGAGCAGCCAGGCCGGTGTCGTAGCGCCGCCGGCCAACGCCTACCCCGTCTGCACGTCCGGCCGCCGCCGCGCGACCGCCCGACCGACAGCGACGAAAAGCAGGATTGCGGCTCCTACGGCCAGCGCGCCCAGCGCCGCCGACAGGACGTAGCCAAGGCTTGCGTGCCGGCCCGACGCGAAGCCGTAGTCAGCCAGCAGCGTGTGCTTCCAGAAGCCGTTGTAGTGCTGGAGGCCGCCGGGAATCGCGCTCAAGCCGTAGCTATGCGGATTGAGGTCGATCGGCGCGTCCTCGCCGTAGGCGCCACCCGGCGCAAGCAGCCCGAGCGGCGAGAGAATGATCATCGTCGCGATGCCGATCAGGGCCCAGCGGAGCGCCGGCAGCCTGCGCGTAGGAGCCAGCTCCTCGTCGGTGTCGACGACGCCGGGATGATTGATGCGAAGCAGCGGCAGGTTCGCCCGCTGCAGGTAGGCGACGACGCCCAAGGTGAGGATGAACTCGGCGGCGCCGGCGATCGTGAGGTGTGCAAGTGCCATCGTCGGAATCGTCTGCGCGAGGTGGAAGGGCGCATACAGCGGCGTACCGTTCGCCGAGTGGAAGAGAGTCGGTTGCAACCCGAGCTCGATCGCCGCGCAAAGCGCCGCCGCGTTCAAGCCGACGTAGCCGCCGATCCCGGCCGCCAACGCCCGCCGCCTGGATGTCAGGGACGTGTTCCCGGCCGCCAACCGGTAGACGCCGTAGCCGACGAACGGCATTACGAAGGCCATGTTCAAGGCGTTGGCGCCGAGCGCCAGCACGCCGCCGTCGCCGAAGAAGAGGGCCTGGATCACCAGCGCGACGCTGACGCAAACCACCGCCGCCCAGGGGCCGAGCAAGACGGCTATCAGCACCGCCCCCACGGCGTGCGCCGTCGTTCCGTCCGGGATCGGGATGTTGAACAT
Organism: Actinomycetota bacterium; assembly: GCA_003132665.1. Taxonomy (GTDB): domain Bacteria; phylum Actinomycetota; class Thermoleophilia; order Gaiellales; family Gaiellaceae; genus Fen-549. The sequence goes on along the minus strand of PKYN01000014.1, from coordinate 75,934 downwards.
CATCACCAGGAAGCTGTAGGCGGCACCGAGCGCCAGGAGCGGCGCGTGACGATCCTTGACGACCCGCTTCACCCGGGCGCAGGCGGTGCCGATCACGGGCACCATCGCGGCGCCGGTGACCGCACACGTGGCCGGACTCAGATAGCCGTCAGGGATGTGCACGCTCGCGCCTAGTGCTCGTGGCTTTCGGAGATGCAGTCGGGGCAAAGCCCTACGAGCGGGAAGTGCGTGAAGCGGGCCTCGTAACCGAACTGCTCGCGCACCTGGGCGCGAGCCGCGTCGAGCTCCTCGCTTGCGACCGTCCGGACCGCGTGGCAGGACTCGCAGAGAAGGTACTCGTGCTCGGGGGCGGCGAGCGCATACAGGCCCGGACCGTGGCCGAGGTGGACGTGGCGAACGAGCCCGACCTCCTCCAGCGTCTCGAGGTTGCGATAGACCGAGGCCAGATCAGAGCGCGGCAAGCGTCCTTCCAGCCCTTCGGCGACGCGCTCGGCCGAAAGCGGACCGTCGGCGCCGTAGAGCGCTTCGAGCACGAGCCGGCGAGCGGCGGAGGCCCTCAGCCCGCGCTCGCGCAGAGCTTCGACCGCTTCCTCGACGCTGATGGCGGCGAGGGCCGGACTACGGTGAGTGGTTGTCAACTCGATCTCCTCCAGACGCGCATGCGTAACTGCGAACGAGTCGCAAAAACTATCTAGTTGCGTCTTGGGCTGCAGCGGGGATCGTTCCGGCGTCCCTCGCTGCTAGGCTCGCCGCCTCGTGGACCGGCACCGGCGCACTCTCCTTCTGGCTTTCTTGGTTGCGCTCGCGCTTGCCTCGACCTGCTCGGCGGCGAGCCCGCTCGGACGCGGCGCCTCCTACCTGCTCGCGCGCCAGCAATCGGGCGGTGGCTTCGCCGAACCGGGCGCCGCCTCGAGCGCCGGGCTGACGGCCTGGAGCGTGCTCGGCCTGAAGGCAGGCGGGAAGGCTCCCGCGCAGCCGCAGGCGGCCGCCGACTACCTGGCGCAGGCGCAGGCGCCGCAAGCGACCGATCTGGAGCTGAACCTGCTCGCCCAGGCCGCGCTCGGCCAGGACGTTTCCAGGCTCGCCGGCGAGATCGAGCAGCTTCGCCGCCCGGATGGGCGCATCGGGCCGGCGCTCAACTCGACCTACTGGGGCGTGCTCGCACTCCGCGCCGCAGGGCGAAAGCCCAGTAAGGCGACTGTTCACTACATCCTGAGCGCCCAGCGCAAGGACGGCGGCTGGTCTTGGAGCCCGCGCGCTGCCTCCGACGCCGGCGACACCGCCGCCGCCATCCAGGCCCTGCGTGCCGCCGGTGCCAGCGCTCGCTCCGCGCCGATCACCCGCGCCGTCCGCTACCTGCGCCGCTGCCGAAGCAAAGACGGCGGCTTCGCCGTCTCGCCCGGCGCCGACTCCGACGCCCAGTCAACGGCCTGGGCGATCCAAGCTCTGGTGGCCGCCCGCAAAGATCCCGGCCAGGCGCCTTCCCGCTACCTGAAAAAGCTCCAGCGCGGCGACGGCAGCTTCCGCTACAGCGCCCGCTACGTAACCACTCCCGCGTGGGTGACGGCACAGGTTCTCTGCGCTCTGGCGCGCAAACCGTTTCCGTTCTAGGCGCCAGGCTTTTTCGGCCGCCGCGACCGACATGCGCGGGCGCGGCTTAGCCGACAAAAGTCTGGCGACTTTCGTCGGTGGAAAGTGGCTTTGTTCCAAGCCGCCGCAGCCGACATGCGCGGCTGCGGCTCACAAACGCCATCCCCCGGTCCAATCCACCACGAACACTGACCACACCTACGGCCAGCCCGCCCCGCTTGTAGGAGCAGACGAGGCACACGCGCCGGAGGCGCGCAGACTCGTACACAGAGGAAATACCGCGAAAAGTCATAGCCGGCTTCGCCGGCCGACTTTTCGCGGAGGCCTAGGTGCAGTTGCGAAGCGCCTGCGCCTCGGGAAGCTGCTCGAGCCGCCGCAGCGTCATGGTCTCGATCTGGCGCACGCGCTCCCGCGTCACTCCGAAGGCGCGACCGACCTCTTCGAGGGTGCGCGGACGCTGGCCGTTGAGTCCATAACGAAGCTCGATCACATGCCGCTCACGCTCGGACAGCGCGTCGAGCACGACCGAGATGTCCTCGCGGCGCAGCGAGAGAGTGGCGTTGTCGTAGGGCGACTCGGCCTGCTCGTCCTCGACGAAGTCCGCCAGCGAGGAGTCTTCCTCTTCCCCGACCGGCTTCTCCAGCGAGATCGGATGCTGGGACATGCGCATGATCTCGCGTACCTCTTCAGGATCGAGATCCAGCTCCCTGGCAACCTCCTCGGGCCTCGCGTCGCGACCGAGTTGCTGCACCAGCTGGCGCTCGACGTGCACGACCTTGTTCAGCTTCTCGACCATGTGCACCGGGATGCGGATCGTGCGGCCCTTGTCGGCGATGGCGCGGGTTACCGCCTGCCTGATCCACCAGGTCGCGTAGGTCGAGAACTTGTAGCCCTTGCGATAGTCGAACTTCTCGACGGCGCGAATCAGCCCGAGCGATCCTTCCTGAATCAGGTCGAGGAAGGAAAGTCCGCGACCGAGATAGCTCTTGGCGATCGAGACGACGAGACGTAGGTTGGCCTCGGTCATGTGCATCTTGGCCCTCATGTCGCCGCGCTCGATTCGCTTGGCCAGTGCGACCTCCTGGTCGGCGCTGAGCAGCGGGACGCGCCCGATCTCGCGCAGGTAGAGGCGCAGCGAGTCGAGCGAGGGCTCGACCGAGAGGTCGAGCTTGGGCGCCTTCGTCTCGTCCTCCGAGACGAGCGGCTGCTCGTAGGGCAGATGCTTGCAGGTATCGCCCGGCGTGAGGTCGACGCCGTGGTCGATCAGATAGGTGTAGAAGTCTTCGGCCTGCTCCTTGTTGATCTCTACATCCTCGAGTGCCACGGTTATCTCGTCGTAGCTGAGGAACCCTTTTTCCTGGCCCTCCTGCGCCAGTCGCTGGAGCTCTTCGACGTCTGGGAGGGCGATCTCGACGGTGAGCATTGACCTCGGCTTTCTCTCGCGCTGGGGATGGGTTCCGCGACTAGATATGAAAAGAACCGGCCTACCTGGCCCCGGCTCGTTTGCTGCCGCCCGACGTTATCCGGGCACGCGCACAAGAAAACCGATCTTCGGGTTTTTGTCAACAAGTCTTTTGGCAACCGTCCACAAGCAGGGAAATACCCGCTAGGCTCGCAAGCGGAATTGCCCGAGCTCCCGGAAATGGAAGCGCTTCGCCGCTCGCTCGACGAGCCGGTCTCCGCCGCGCCGATCGAGCAGGCCGGCCCGGCCCATCTGGCGACTCTGAAGACAGTCGAGCCACCACTTCAGGCGCTCGAGGGTGGCCGCCTCGCCGGAGCTCGCCGGCGCGGAAAGCGGTTGCTCTTCCCCACCGATGACGGCGAGCTGGTGCTGATGGTGCACCTGATGAGCGCCGGGCGCCTACGCATGCTCGCGGCGGGAAAGCGCGGTCCCGCAGCGCCGGCCTTCCAGCTCAGCTTCGCCGGCGGAGCCAGGCTGATCCTGACCGAGCCGGGCAAACGCAAGCGGGCGGGCGTCTGGCTGCTCACGCCGGAGATGGCCGAGCGGGAGCTGGCGCATCTCGGGCCCGACGCGCTCGGGCTCGAGCGGGCGACGCTGGCCGCCCTCTGCAAGGGAGAGCGCCGGCGCTTACACGGCTTTTTGCGCGACCAGCGCGTGCTCGCGGGCATCGGACGCGCCTGGGCGAACGAGATTCTGCACACCGCCCGACTGTCGCCGTTCGCCCTGGCCGCCGAGCTCGACGCCGAAGCGCTCGATCGCCTCGCCGCTGCAATCGACTCAGAGCTCGAGCGCGGGCTCGAGCTACGCGAGCAGGGGCTCGCGAACGAGGATGTCTATCGCGTGCACGGCAAGCTTGGCCTGTCTTGCCACGTCTGCGCTACACCGATAGCGCGCATCGCCTTCGAGGAGCACACGATCTTCTACTGCCCGCGCTGCCAAACGGGAGGACGAAAGCTCGCCGATCGCCGGCTTTCCCGATTACTCCGGTAAAGCGGAGCAATCGGCGGGCGAACTTAGGCTCGAACGAATTTCCCGCAAAATGCGGGTGTTTCTTTTCCACAGATTTTCACCGCACCCTTGGGATAACCCCTTCTCGACGTGTGGATAACAGCCGAGCGGCTCTCCATGATTAGGGAACATGTGTTCGAAGATAGCGACCGTTTCTCGCATTACAAGGCATGTCCCTTTTCAACAGGTGGTTGATAGTCGCTTGCGAGTGGGATGGGCGGGGGATGCTTGTGTCCCCGCCCATCCCAAGACAGGATGAGCGCATGACGTCCGCTGCCGTCAGTCTTGTCGAGCCTGCGCGCGTGCCGCCGCAGAATGTCGAAGCCGAGGAGTACGTCCTCGGCGCGATGCTGCTTGCGCCCGGCGCGATTGGAGCGGTCTCGGAGATCTGCAGGGCGGAGGACTTCTACCGGCAGAGCCACGGGCGCGTCTACCGGGCGGCACTCGCTCTCTACGGAAGAGGCGAGCCGGTCGACGCGATCACTCTCACCGACGAACTGGACAAGCTCGGCGAGCTGGAGGGCGTAGGCGGGCGCTCGCGGATCCACGAGCTTGCAGCTCTGGTTCCTGCGAGCGCCAACGCCGGACACTACGCCCGCATCGTCCACGAGATGGCGATCCTGCGCGGGCTGATCACCTGTGGCCAGGAGATCGCAACCCTCGGCTACGACCGCCCCGGCGAGGTGACCGAGCTCGTCGATCGCGCCGAGCAGATCATCTTCGCCATCTCGCAGGACCGCGTCTCGAGCGAGTTCAGCCACATCGAGCAACTGCTCAAGGAAAGCTTCGAGCGAATCACGGCGCTCTACGAGGCGGGCGTCGAGATCACCGGCGTCGCGTCGGGCTTCCGCGATATCGATCGCATCACCTCCGGCTTCCAGCCGGGGAACCTGATCATCATTGCCGCGCGGCCGTCGATGGGGAAATCAGCGCTCGCGCTGTGCATGGCGGCCAACATGGGCGTGCGCCTGAACATCCCGGTGGCGCTGTTCACGCTCGAGATGTCCAAGGCCGAGGTGACGCAGCGCCTGATGTGCAGCGAGGCCAAGGTCGAGTCGCAGAAGCTGCGCTCGGGCAAGCTCTCGCCCGAGGACTGGCCGCGCTTGACGGCAGCCTGCGACAAGCTCGCGCGCGCGCCGATCTACGTCGACGACACCGGCTCGATCACGATGATGGAGATCCGCTCCAAAGCGCGGCGCCTGAAGGCGCGCGAGCCGAAGCTGGGGCTGATCATCGTCGACTACCTGCAACTGATGACCTCCGGCGCCTCGGTCGAGAACCGCGTCCAGGAGGTCTCGGCGATCTCGCGCAACCTGAAAGTACTGGCGCGCGACCTGGAGGTGCCGATCGTCGCCCTGTCGCAGCTCTCGCGCGCGGTCGAGCAGCGCCAGGACAAGCGCCCGATTCTCTCCGACCTGCGCGAGTCGGGCGCGATCGAGCAGGACGCCGACATCGTCGGCTTCATCTACCGCGACGAGTACTACAACGACGAGTCCGATCAGCAGGGACTGGCCGAGGTGATCGTGGCCAAGCACCGGAACGGCCCCACCGACAAGGTCAAGCTCTCGTTCCTCAAGCGCTACGCCAAATTCTCAGATCTGGCGGCTGGGTGACCATGCCGGGCGGCGCCGATCGAGTTTCGCACTCCGTGTCCACGCCACAGACGGGAGGGTAAGCACGTCCGACCGCGAACGGACAATGAACTATTCCGCGGCTCGAGACGGGAGGGGGAGATGACGACGGATGTGAAGCAGACGGTCTGGCTCGGCCCCGGCGTCGTGCGCTTCACCGTGCTCTGCGAAGCCTGCCTGGCGGAGTGCTCACCAAAGGAAGGCCGCTACGCAACTGTGCTCGAGGGCGAGCTTCCGCTCTCGCGCGTGCGTGAAGCAGCCACCTGCCCGCATGGTCACGCCTTCGAGCTCGTACGCACGAGCGCCGGCCGCAGGGCCGCGTAGCCTCGCGCCATTTCTAGATCCGCGCGGGATGCCTCACGAGAGGCCGGCGCCCGGTCGCCTCGATCACGCCGTCCTCCGATCGTTCAGGCAAACTCTCGCACGTGCCTGCAACAGTCGTAGTAGGCGCTCAGTGGGGAGACGAGGGCAAGGGCAAGATCGTCGACCTGCTGGCGCAGAAATCAGATCTGGTCTGCCGCTACCAGGGTGGCCCCAACGCGGGCCACACGATCAAGGTTGCGGGCGAGACCTTCAAGATCCGTCAGATTCCTACCGGAGTCATCTCCGGCAAGGTCTCGGTGATCGGCAACGGCTGCGTCGTCGATCCGGAAGTGCTGATCAGCGAGCTCGACGAGATCAAGGCGCGCGGCTACCCAACCGAGATGGTCTGCCTCTCGGGCAACGCGCACCTGATCATGCCCTGGCACCTGGCAATCGACCAGGCGAGCGAGCGCCGGCTGGGCAAGCTGCAGATCGGCACGACCAAGCGCGGCATCGGACCCGCCTACGCCGACAAGGCACTCCGCATCGGCATTCGCGTGCAGGACATCCTGGACGACAAGATCCTGCGCCAGAAGATCGAGGTAGCGTTGCTCGAGAAGAACCGCTGGCTGGAGCGCGTCTACGAGGCCCCCCCGCTCGATCTGGACGAGATCGCCGAGCGCTACGAGGAGTACGCAAAGCGCCTTCGCCCATACGTCAAGGACTCCTCGCTGATCGTCGACCGCGCGCTGAAGGAAGGCAAGCGCGTGCTCTTCGAGGGCGCACAGGGAACGCTGCTCGACCTCGACCACGGCACCTATCCCTTCGTCACCTCTTCGAATCCCGTCGCTTCCGGGGCCGCGACCGGCGTCGGCATCGGCCCCAACCGCATCGATCAGGTGCTCGGCGTCGCCAAGGCCTACGTCACACGCGTCGGGGAAGGCCCGTTCCCCAGCGAGATCGAGGGACCCGGCCAGCAACAGGTGCGCGTCGCCGGCGGCGAGTACGGAACCGTCACCGGTCGCGAGCGTCGCTGCGGCTGGCTCGATCTGGTCGCGCTCCGCTACGCGGCGCGCCTGAGCGGATTCACGGCACTCGCGCTGACCAAGCTGGACGTGCTCTCGATGTTCGAAGAGATACCCGTCTGCGTCGCCTACCGCCTGCCGAGTGGCGAGACCGTGCGCGAGTTCCCCTGTCACCAGAGCGACTTCCATCACGCCAAGCCGGTACTCGAGACGCTGCCGGGCTGGGCTGAACCACTCGACGAGATCGAGTCCGCCGCGGATCTGCCCGAGGCGGCACGCGGCTACATCGCCTTCGTCGAGCAGGAGCTCGAGGTGCCGGTCGCTCTGATCGGGACCGGCCAGGAGCGCGACCGAGTGCTCTACGGCCCGGCTTCCGCCGCGCTGCTCTAGCGCCCGTCTCCTAGAAGACGTAAGACCCGACCACGACCGCGATCACCACCGGTATCGTCGCCGCCACCACCATCAGGCGCATCAGCGCCGGGCGCATGTCGTAGATGCGGGCGATCGTGAGCAGATGGAAGGCCGGCGGCATCGCGGCGAGCAGGTAGTACGTCGAGGGGATGTGGGCGCCGATGGCTGCGCCGACGGCGAGCAGGACGAGCGGACCAACGCCGATCTTGATCACCATCGCCCCGGTCGCGCGGGCCACCTCGAGCAGATCGTGCTCGATGGCCACGAGCGGCAAGGAGACGCCGAGCATGAGAAACCCGAGCGGGCCGATCGCCGCCGCGGCGACGTCCTCGACCCGTCCGATGTGGGGTATGTCGACACCGGCCAGCCGCAACACGAGCGCCAGCGCGAGCGCCCAGAGCGGCGGGTTGAGCAGGACGACCGCCAGGCGCGAGCGCCCCGACGTGTCGACCTGCCGCTTGCCGAACAGGCGCCCGATCACCACCGACACCGACGACATCGGCACACCGAACGAGAGCTGGTCGTAGACGACCGCCTGCGTGAGGCCGGTGTGGCCAAAGGCGAGCTGAGCGAGCGGGTAGCCGATGAAGCCGGTGTTGCCGACCGCGCCGCCGAGCGTCAGCGCGCCCTGCTCGTCTCGCTCCTTGCTGACCAGGCGGCCGTAGAGAAAGCTCAGCCCGACCATCGTCCAGGTGCTCGCGATCACAGCCGCGACCGAGAGCCCGAGCCTGCTCGTGAGCGAGATGGTGAGGAAGGTCGAGAAAACCAGCACCGGGATCACGAGCCAGAAGCTGGAGATCCAGATCAGGTCGCGCACACGTTCCTGCGAGCGCAGGCGCTGCAGCGCGAGACCGACCAGGAGAGCAACGAGGAGCGAGACGAGCTTGAGCATCCGCTCCAGGCTATCCGCCACGGCGACCGAAGAAACGCTTAGATTTCCCTAGGCATGAAAGTACTCATCGTTGGATCGGGCGGCCGCGAGCACGCCCTGGCGTGGAAACTCGCTCAGAGCCCGAAGTTGAGCGAGCTGCACGCCGCGCCGGGAAATCCGGGCATCGCCGCGCTCGGCAACTGCCACCCCGTGCGCGCCGACGACGGCGAAGGCCTGCTCACACTGGCGCACTCGCTGGCGATCGACCTGGTCGTGGTCGGGCCGGAGGTTCCGCTCGTGGCGGGCGTGGCCGACCAGCTTCGTCACGCCGGCATCGCCGTCTTCGGGCCCGGACGCGAGGCGGCCATGCTCGAGGGCTCGAAGACCTTTGCCAAGGAGCTGATGATCGCCGCGGGAGTGCCGACGGCGAAGGAACTGACCGAGCCCGCCTGGCCCTGCGTGGTCAAGGCCGACGGGCTCGCGGCCGGAAAGGGCGTGTTCGTCTGCCCCGACGCAGTGTCGCTGGCCCGGGCGCTGAAGGAGGTCGAGGCCTTCCCCGGCAAGCCCGTGTTCGAAGAGCTCTTGGTCGGCGAGGAACTTTCGATGCTCGTGCTGGCCGCCGGCGAGGAGACCCTCGCGCTGGCGCCGGCCCAGGATTTCAAGCGCGCCTACGACGGCGACCAGGGCCCGAACACCGGCGGCATGGGCTCGTACTCCCCGGTGCCGGGCATCGACCCCGACGAGGTCGAGACCATTCTCGAACAGGTGCATCGCCCCGTGCTGGCCGAGTTGAACGACCGCGGGCACCCCTTCATCGGAGTTCTCTATGCCGGCCTGATGCGCACCGACGAGGGCATCAAGGTGCTCGAGTTCAACGTTCGCTTCGGCGATCCCGAGACGCAGGCGATCGTGCCGCGGATTGAGGGCGATCTGCTCGAGGCGCTCGCCTCAGCCGCGAATGGCGAGCTGGAAGACGTGAAACTAGACGTCTCGGATGAAGCCTGCGTGACCGTTGTGCTCGCGGCCGGCGACTATCCGGCAAGCTCCGACAAGGGCTCGCCGATCAGCGGCATCGCGGAGGCCGAAGCGACCGGAGCGGTCGTATTCCATGCCGGCACCGCGATGCGCGGCGAGGCGCTGGTAACGAGCGGAGGACGAGTTCTGAACGTGAGCGCGCTCGGCCCGACGATCGAGACGGCGCGCGAACGGGCCTACGCGGCCTGCGAGAAGATCAGCTGGGAAGGGATGCGCTACCGCACCGATATCGCTCTGGAAGCGGCCAGACGAGAGGCGGGCGAAAATGCCTGAGCAGCCGCTGGTGGGCGTGCTGATCGGCTCGGAGTCCGACCGCGAGCGGATGCAGGCCTGCCTGGACGAGCTGGTTAGCCGCAACATCGCCCACGAGCTCGAGGTGCGCTCGGCGCACCGCTCCCCCGACGCCGTGGCCGAGTACGCGCGCAGCGCTGCCGGCCGCGGACTGAAGGTGTTGATCTGCGGCGCCGGGATGGCCGCGGCGCTGCCCGGGATGGTGGCCGCCTACACCGAGCTGCCGGTAATCGGCGTTCCTCTTCGCTCCGAGAAGAGCGCGCTGGACGGCATGGACGCCATGCTCGCGATCGCGCAGATGCCGCCGGGGGTTCCGGTCGCCGCGGTCTCGATCGACGGTGCCAAGAACGCCGCCATCCTGGCGGCACGCATCCTCGCCCTCCTACAGAGCTGATGTCCCGGGCGAGCGTCGATCGGCTCTGGGTGTCGGGTCAGATCGTGCTGATAGCTCTGGTCGTGGTCGCCGCGATCCTTGGCCGCCATTGGCCGGGCCGCCCGGCCTTGCTGGTCGTCGGAATCGTCGCCGTCGTCCTCGGCGGGCTGACGATGGTCTGGGGCGGACGCACTCTCGGCCGCTTGCTGACCCCCTATCCGAGCCCTCGTGGAGCTCACCTCGAGCGCGGCCCCTATCGTTTCGTTCGCCATCCGATGTACGGCGGCGGCATCGTCCTGGCGCTGGGTTTCTCGCTCGCCTCGAGCCCCTGGGCGCTCGTCCCGACCGCTGCGCTGGTCCCGTTCTTTCTCCTCAAGGCGCACTACGAGGAGGGCCTGATCGTCGCGGCCGACCCGAGTTACGGCGACTACCTGGGCCGGGTGCGCAGGCGCTTTTTCCCCGGGTTGCTCTAGCGAGCCTCTACGGGTGCCAGTGCACCCAGCAGAGGCTCGACGGCCCATCTACCGGAGGCGGATCGAGCATCAGCAGCTCGGGAACGGTGACCGGAATCAGACCGCGCTTCTCGAGCCCCGGCAGGATCAACCGGTGCAGAGCGCGGATGGTCTGGCCGCGGTTGTCGTGTAACAGCACTATCGAGCCGGGCTGGATGTTGCGCAGCACCTCGCGCCCGATCTGGCGCCAGTTCTTCCCCTGCGAGTCGCCGCTGTCGATGCTCCAGAGCACCTCGACCATCCCGAGCCGGCGCGCGACGCGATCGACCCGGGCGTTCCGGGCGCCGTACGGCGGGCGAAAAAGACGCGCCTCCGCGCCAGTCGCCGTGGCGATCGCGTTTCTCGTCCAGACGATCTGGTTGCGTATCTTCGCCTGCTTGAGCGGCTCGAGCGACTTGTGCACCCAGGCGTGAACTCCGAGCGAGGCGTAGTCCTTCAGCTCTATTCGCGGCAAGCTTGGCCGCGACGGCACGTTGCTGCCGATCAGGAAGAACGTCGCGCGCAGGTGACTCTTGTGGAGAATCGCCAGAGTTCGCGGCGTGTAGGCGCCCGGGCCGTCGTCGAAGGTGAGTGCGACGTAGTGGCCGCTCGAGCCGCCGCAGTAAACGGGCTTGCCGCGAGCGGTGAAGCGATCGAGCGCGGCCGTCTCTCCCAGATGGGTGGCCTTGTTGATCACCCCGGCGAGCGCGGATAGCCAGGGCACGGCGGCGGCGGGCTTCGGCTCGACCTTTTTCGACGTGCTCGTCTTGGCGCTATGCGTCGACGCCGGCGGAGACGCATCGCCTCCGGACAGAAGGAGCAGACCGACGCCGAGCAGGACGGCGAGCGCCAGCACGACGGCAAGCGCCGCCACTTGTTTCTGGCGCCGTAGGCGCCGGCGGCTTCGCTCCCGCTCGCTGTCTCGCTGCTCGTTCGTCACGTTCGGAATCGTGCTCCATTCTGAGCCAACACCCGCATCTGCCGCCGGAACGGCTCGCCCCGGCGCCGGCCAGAGCTACATCTAAACTACCGCTAGTGATCGCTCGCTACTCTCGCCCCGCCATGGCCGCTCTCTGGTCGGACGAGGGCAAGCTCTCTAGTTGGCTGGAGGTGGAGCTGGCGGCGCTGGAGGCTTGGGCCGAGCTGGGCGCCATCCCGCGCGATCAGGCGCAACAGATCGTCGCGACGGCAAAGACGCCCGATCCGGCGCGCGTGCGCGAGATCGAGGCCACGCTTCATCACGACACCGCCGCCTTTATCGACGCGGTCTGCGAGCAGCTCGGCGAAGAGGGGCGCTGGTTCCATTACGGGCTCACCTCTTCGGATGTCGTAGACACGGCGCTCTCGCTGCAGATCGGGCGCGCCGGCGCGCTGATTGTGGAAGGGCTCGATCGAGCGCTCGCGGCGGTCGTCGCCCGGGCGCGCGAGCATCGCCGGACCGTCTGCATCGGCCGCACCCACGGCGTTCACGCCGAACCGATCAGCTTCGGCCTCAAGCTGGCCGTCTGGGCTTTCGAGCTGGAGCGCGATCGCAATCGCCTGACGCAAGCGCTCGAGCAGATGCGCGTCGGCAAGCTCTCCGGCGTCGTCGGCACCTACGCCGCAACCGATCCCCGCTTGGAAGAGATCGCTTGCAAGCGCCTCGGGCTCGAGCCGGCACCCGCCTCGACCCAGATCATCCAGCGCGACCGCCACGCCGAGCTGCTGAACGCGCTCGCGCTATGCGCCTCGTCGCTCGACAAGTTCGCGCTCGAGATCCGTCACCTCGCCCGCACCGAGGTACGCGAAGTGCAGGAACCGTTCGGCAAGGGGCAGAAGGGCTCCTCGGCGATGCCGCACAAGCGCAACCCGGTCGTGGCCGAGCGCATCTGCGGGCTGGCCCGCGTCGTACGCGCCGCCGCGCTGGTCGGGCTCGAGAACGTCGCCCTCTGGCACGAGCGCGACATCTCCCACTCCTCTGCCGAGCGCGTGGTCATCCCCGATGCCTTCTTCGCGCTGGACTACATGCTCGAGCGTTTCGCCTGGCTCGTGGACGGGATGGTCGTCTTCCCCGAGCGCATGCGCCGCAACCTCGAGGCCTCCTTCGGTCTCTACTTCAGCCAGCGCCTGTTGCTGGCGCTCGTGTCCTCCGGCCTTCCGCGCGACGAGGCCTACCGCATCGTCCAGCGCGACGCCATGCAGGCTTGGGATACCGAGTCGAGCTTCCGCGAGCTCGCCTCGGCCGATCAGGAAGTGACCGCCAGGCTGGACGCGAAGGCGCTCGAGGCGGTCTTCGACAACGATGCCTACCTCGAGCACGTGGACACCGTTTTCGCGCGGCTGGACGCCACCGTAGGCAAGGAGAAGAAGTGACGGAAGGGCAGGCGCAGCACCTCGCCTCGGGCAAGGTGCGAGAAATCTTCGCGCTCGACGCGCAGACGGTGCTACTTGTCGCCTCCGATCGCATCTCGGTGTTCGACGTCGTGCTGCCCACCGACATCCCGGACAAGGGCCGCGTGCTCACCGGGATCTCGGGCTTCTGGTTCGCGCGCACGCGCGAGATCGTTCCCAATCACTTGCTAGGGCTGCGCAGCGACGGGCGCTCGAGCGAGTGCCGCCGGCTCGAGATGCTGCCCCTGGAGTGTGTCGTCCGCGGCTACCTGGCCGGATCGGGCTGGAAGGACTACCGGCGCTCCGGCGAGATCGCAGGACACGCCCTCCCGCCCGGCCTAGTCGAGTCGGAGCGGCTACCCGAGCCGATCTTCACCCCCTCGACCAAGGCACTGGTCGGCCACGACGAGACGGTCGATCGCGCGCGCGGCGCCGAGCTCGTGGGCGAAGAGCGCTACGCCGAGCTGGAAGAGGTTTCGCTGGCTCTCTACCGCTTCGCCGCCGCCTACGCCGCCGAGCGGGGAATCCTGCTCGCCGACACCAAGTTCGAGCTCGGGCTCGACGCGGAAGGCGCACTCGTGCTGGGCGACGAGCTGTTCACGCCCGACTCCTCCCGCTTCTGGGCTGCCGACGGCTACCGCCCCGGTGGCCCGCAGCCTTCTTTCGACAAGCAGCCGGTCAGAGACTGGACCGAGGGGACGGGCTGGGACAAGGCATATCCCGGCCCGGAGCTGCCGGAAGACGTCGTCGCTTCGACCCGCGCGCGCTACGTCCAGGCCTTCGAGCGACTGACCGAGATTCCATTCGACGACTATCTGGCAAACCCGGAGGTGGTGCTCAGGTGAAAGCGACGGTGTTCGTGCGGCCCAAGGCCGGCATCAAGGATCCGCAGGGCGAGGCGGTCAGGGGCTCGCTCGCCAAATCGGGCTTCGACATCGTCAGCGTCCGTATCGGGCGCGTGGTCGACATCGAGCTGGAGACCTCCGAGCGCGAGCGGGCGCTGGCCGAGCTGCAGCAGATCTCGCACGACCTGCTGGCCAATCCGCTGATCGAAAGCTACGAGATCGAGCTGTTGGAGGAAACGTGACCCCGAATCGTCCCAAGATCGCAGTCATCACCTTCCTCGGCTCGCTCGACGATCACGACGCCGCCTGGGCGCTGGCCGCGGTGGATGCCGAGCCGCAGCTCGTCTGGCACGCCGAGACCGAGCTGCCGAAGGACACGGCGGCCGTCGTACTTCCCGGCGGTTTCTCTTACGGCGACTACCTGCGCGGAGGCGCGATCGCCCGCTTCGCTCCGATCATGGAGTCGGTGACCGAATTCGCCGCCAAGGGCGGGCTCGTGCTCGGCATCTGCAACGGCTTCCAGATCCTCTGCGAGGCTGGATTGCTTCCCGGCGTACTCATTCGGAACGCCTCTCTCTCCTTCGTCTGCCGCGACACCACGCTTCGCGTCGAGCGAACAGACACTCCTTTCACCTCGCGCTGCGAGCAGGGCCAGCGGCTGAGCATCCCGATCAAGCACGGCTACGGAAACTTCACCGGCTCCGACGAGCTCCTGGCCGAGCTGGAGGAAAAGAACCAGATCGTGCTCCGCTACCACGGCGACAACCCGAACGGCTCCGCTTTCCAGATCGCCGGCGTCGTCAACGAGCGCGGCAACGTGATGGGGATGATGCCCCACCCCGAGCATGCGGTCGACCGGCTGCTCGGCTCGGACGACGGCGCCCTGATCCTCGCGTCGCTCGCGGACGCCGCGCGAGAGCGTAACGCCGCGCCGGTTTGAGCCAGCCCGTCTAGCGACCAGAGGCGTCGATCAGCTCGATCCGGTAACCGTCCGGATCGCGCACGAAGCAGATCAGCGGCCCCGTCTCGCTGACTCGATATGGCGGACGCTCGGGCTCGATTCCGTGCTCCCGCTTGAGCTGCTCCAGCGTCGCCTCGAGATCGTCCACGTGCACGGCGATGTGACCGAAGCCGCTCCCGATCTCGTACTCCGAGACGCCGAAGTTGTAGGTCAGCTCGAGCTCGGGGTTGGGTCGGCCGGGGACGCCGAAGAAGTAGTTGACCGCCTCGTCGCGGATCGGCTGCTCGCGCCGCTTCTCCAGGCCGAGCGCCTCGTAGAAGGCGATCGACTTCTCGGGGTCGCCGATGCGGTAGCAGGTGTGAATCAGTTCCATGGAGCAAATCCTACGTCGCGGTCGATGCTAGGCGCGCGAACGGTCGGAAGCTAGAACTCGTCGACCAGAAGACCGAACTCGACCGCGTCCACCCACTCGCCCGCGGGCCGGTAGGCGCGGCGCTTCACACCCTCGCGCACAAAGCCCGCTTTCTCGATCGCGGCCATGCCCCGCTCGTTGAAGCCGTAGACGCCGGCCTCGAGCCGGTGGTAACCGAGCTCGCTAAAGAGAACGCGCGCCAGCTCGCGCACCGCCGCCTTGCCCAGACCGCGACCGCGGAAATCGGGATGGACGGCCAGGCCGCCGACGCGGGCGATGCGGCTGCGCTTGTTCGCGCGCTCGAAACCGATCGCCCCCACCAGTCGCCACTCCCTTTCGAATGGCGCTTCGATCATCAGCCGGCCAAAGGCCTCGGGCTCGACAAGGGAGCGTTGGATCTCCTCCATCAGCTCTTCGCGGGTAGCGGCTCTCCCCGCCGACAGGAAGGGCGCAACATCCGGGTCGACCTGCAGGTCGAGCAGGTAGTCGACATCGCGGGCTCCAGCTCGCCGCAGTCTCAACTGGTTACCTGTCATCGCGTCCCGAAGCCTAGCGGGGTCGCCTGCGTCTTTGGGCGAAACGGCCACTCGAAGCACATCCCCCGGGAGCAGCCAGACGAAACGGCCGGCTCGGCGCCGCGTTACCGATCCGAATCTGAATCGGCACACCGAGACGCGCCTTTCGGCTTCAAGCATCGTTACCTTTCGCTCACCCCGCGGGCGGGTGGCTTATTGAGCGCGGAGCGAAACGAAGCACTCCATTGTCTGGCCGCGCTCGGCGGCGCGAGGACGTTGTCCTCGGTCGCATCCGTAGCCTCCAGCTACGAATACGACGCTGCGTCCTAGCCTCGCACTCGCCGATCGCACCCAGTCGACGGGTCTTCATTCCGCTCCGCGCTTCGGGCGGGCGAATAGAGAAGTGCCCTGAAAGGAAACGACGCGCCGGCGGTCGGAGTTCGCAGGGCGAACCGCATCAACCGCGGCGCATCCAGCCGTATAGCCAAAAGAAACAAATGGAGAGATGATTCGGATATGTGTGCGCGACGGCTGTTTCCGGCGCTTCTCCGATTCGCCCTCTGCCTCACGCTGCTCGGCCTCGTCCTATCCACCTCGGCCTCGGCGGGCATTACGGCAAAGCCGGGCGCGATCATGCAAATAAACAACCTGGCCGTGGCCGGCTCTCGAGTCGTATTCGAGGGATCGGTCAGCCCGGGGAAGTCGGGGTCCGGGAACTACGACCAAGGCAAGCTCGGCCTCTGGTCGCAGAGGTTCGGCTCGCGCAAGCTGGACCTCGTCTCAACGAGCACGATGTGCTCGGACGAGCCAACGTACGCACTCGGCGCGAAGGGGACGGTGGGCTGCCTCAACACCTGGGCGATGATCACCCAGGTTGGCTTCGACGTCTATGTGCTGCTCGGCGACGGCACGGTGGAAAAGATCGTCTCCCTCAACTTCGAGGGCGGGGACTTTGACGTTCCCGTGACCGAGGGCGTACCGGCAATCTTCGGAGACGGAGACTTCCTCGGCTACCTCGACGTCAGCGAGCCCGGTCTGGTGAAGCTCTTCAGGATCACGCCAAGCGGCCAAGCGAAATACGTCGCCGATCTCACCGGGCTTTCCTCGTGCAATCCGTCGGACTGCGGAAGCGTCGTCGTCGGCAGCGGCAACATCGTGATTCGCGAGTTTCAGGACAGCGAGGTGCACGTGTTCACGACCGCCGGCAAGCACGTCGCCACGTTCTCCGCGAACCCCGCCGGGCCCGGCGGCTCGGTCGCGATCCACGGCGACCGCATCGTCGCCCTGACGAACAGCGGACGAATGGCCGTCTACACACTCCACGGGAAGCTCGTCCACTCCTATCGGGCGCACGCAACCAGAGGTCAGATCACTACCTACTACGGCTACGCCGCCTACATGAGAGGAGGCAAGAGCGTGCACGTGCTCAAGCTCTCCAGCGGGAAAGACCGCGAGATCGCTCGTGTACGGTCCGCCGGCTGCGCCACCCTCAGCCTCCAGCGGCCGGGCCTCGTCGTGGCCTGCCAGGACCAGAGCCGGCCGAGCATCCGCTACTTCCCGATGAAGAAGATACGGGCGAAGCTCGGTTAAGCCTGATCAAGCTCAACCGCAGCCACATCCAGGCGCGCCGATAGACTGAACCAACTCTGGCGAAGATCGAAGAACAGCCGATCCACCGCGCGCTCGGGCTCACCGACTGGGAGCTCCAGCGAATCTGCGAGCTACTTGGGCGCGAGCCCAATCACTTCGAGCTAGCCGTCTTCTCGCTGCTGTGGTCGGAGCACTGCGGCTACAAGCACTCGACTCTGCTGCTGAAGCGATTTCCGACCAAGGGCGAGCGCGTGCTTCAAGGCCCTGGCGAGAACGCCGGCGTCGTGGACATCGGCGAGGGCGACGCGGTCGCGTTCAAGGTCGAGAGCCATAACCACCCCTCGGCGGTCGAGCCCTTCGAGGGCGCCGCGACCGGAGTGGGCGGCATCCTGCGCGACATCTACGCCATGGGCGCGCGCCCGATCGCGCTGCTCGATGGTCTCTACTTCGGCGAGGACGACATCCAGTTCGAGCGAGCGGTCGCGGGTATCGGAACCTACGGCAACTGCGTAGGCGTGCCCAACGTCGGCGGCGCCACCTTCTTCGACTCGCGCTACGCGGGCAACTGCCTGGTCAACGCCATGTGCGTCGGCATCCTGCCGCGCGAGCAGCTCACCAGCGCGCGAGCCAGCGGCGTCGGCAGCGTGGTCATGTTCGGCGCCACCACCGGGCGCGACGGCATCGGCGGCGCCAGTGTGCTGGCCAGCCAGGAGCTGGGCGAGGACGACGCCGACAAGCGTCCGAGCGTCCAGGTCGGCGACCCCTTCACCGGCAAGAAGCTGATCGAGGTCTCGGTCGAGCTGATCGAGTCGAACCTGGTCGAGAGCCTGCAGGATTGCGGCGCGGCCGGACTCGCCTCGGCGCTGTCCGAGATGGCGGCCTCCTTCGGCCTCGACATCCACCTCGACCGAGTCCCGCTGCGCCAGGACGATCTCGAGCCCTGGGAGATCATGGTCTCGGAGAGCCAGGAGCGGATGGTCGCCGCCGTCACGCCATCGCTCGTGCCGGCAGTGAAAGATGTCTGCGCCCGCTGGGAGCTGCCCTGCACCGAGATCGGCACGGTGACCGACTCGGGCGTGCTGCGCTGCTTCTGGCACGGCGATGTGATCGGCGACATCCCGGCCCGTTTCCTGACCGAGGATGCGCCCCGCTACCAGCTCGAGTTGGCGGCCCGGCCGAAGCAGGATCCGCCCCCCACCCCGGTAGCCCCGCCCTTCCGCCAGGCGCTGCTCGAATTGCTCGCCTCCGACAACATCCGCGACCGCGCCTGGGTCTTCGAGCGCTACGACTACATCGTCGGCTCACGCACGGTGCGCAGGCCCGGGCTCGATGCCGGCGTGCTCAGGTTGCGGCCGTCGCTGCGCGGCCTGGCGCTCTCGCTCGACGGCAACGGTCGCATCGCTTGGCTCGACCCGCGCATCGGCGGCGCCCACGCCGTGCTCGAAGCGGCGCGCAACGTGGCCTGCTCCGGCGGCGAGCCGCTGGCGATCACGAACTGCCTCAACTTCGGCAACCCCGAGAAGCCCGAGATGGCCTGGGAGCTCTCCGAGGCGATCGAGGGCATGGCCCAGGCTTGCGAGGCGCTGGGGATTCCCGTCGTCTCGGGCAACGTCTCGCTCTACAACGAGACCGACGGGCAGCCGATCTACCCGACACCGGTCGTCGGCTGCGTGGGCCTCGTCCCCGACGTGCGCGAGATCGGAGGCGCCTGGCGTGAAGGCGACGTCGTTTTGCTCGCGGGCGAGTCCCGTCTCTCGATCGCCGGCTCGGAGTACCAGGCGCTGTACGACAAGGTCTGCGGCGCGCCGGCCGAGTTCGACCTCGAGGCGGAGGCAGCCCTGATCCGTTTCCTATGGAAGAACAATCGCCTCTTCTCGATCGCCCACGACGTCGCCGAAGGCGGGCTCGCCGTCTGCCTCGCCGAGTGCGCGATCTTCAGCGGCATTGGCGCCCGACTGGATCTCCCCGCCGATCCTGTCCAGCTCTTTGGCGAATGCGGCGGCCTGGCCGTCGTCGCCTGTGCGCGCGAGCAGGTGAGCCAACTCGAGACGGCTGGGGTGCCGCTGCGCGAGATCGGCAGCGCCGGCGGCGACTCTCTGAACGGGATGCCACTCTCCCAGCTGACTCGCTGCTGGCAAGCTAAGAGCACATCTACCAAGGACAGCTGAATGTGCGGCATCTTCGGTATCAGGGCGCCAGAGCGCGATAACGCACGCCTGACCTATTTCGGGCTGCACGCGCTCCAGCACCGCGGGCAGGAGTCGGCAGGAATCGCCGTTTGCGATGAAGGCCGCCTCTACGGCCTCCGGGACATGGGACTGGTGACGCAGGTCTTCAACGAGCAGAGCCTGCGCGGCCTGCACGGACAGCTGGCGATCGGCCATTGCCGCTACTCGACCACCGGCGGCAGCCACTGGGAGAACTCTCAACCGCTCATCTTGCGCGGCCGCGAGCGCACGGTCGCGCTCGCGCACAACGGCAATCTCACCAACGTCGAGGAGCTACGCGGAGAGCTCGCCCGGCAGCGCGTGCGCCTGAGCACGAGCTCCGACAGCGAGATAGTCGCCGCGATGATCGCCAACGACGAGCGGCCGCTCGAAGAGGCCGTCGCGGCGGCGATGAGTCGCCTGGTCGGCGCCTACTCGATCGTCGCTCTCGCCGAGAGCAAGCTGCTCGCCTTCCGCGATCCACACGGCATCCGCCCTCTGTGTTTCGGCCGCCTCGACGACGATTGGGTCGTTGCCTCGGAGAGCTGCGCGCTCGATCTGATCGGCGCCACGCTGGAGCGCGAGATCGAGCCGGGCGAGCTCGTGATCATCGACGACGACGGCTGCCGCCAGATACAGGCGGTCGAGCCGGCCAAGCACTCGGCGCTCTGCATCTTCGAGCTCTTCTATCTAGCTCGGCCCGATAGCCGCTTGCTCGACGTCGAAGTCCACGGGGCGCGCGTGCGGATGGGCGAGATCCTCGCCGCCGAGGCGCCCGCCAGCGCCGATCTGGTAATGCCCATTCCCGACTCCGGCACGCCCGCCGCGATTGGGTTCTCGCGCGGCAGCGGCATCCCCTTCAGCGAGGGGCTGATCAAGAACCGTTACGTCGGTCGCACCTTCATCGAGCCCGAGCAGAAGCTGCGCGACCAGGGCGTGAGGCTGAAGTTCAACCCGCTCGACGAGGTCGCCGGCAAGCGCGTGGTGGTCGTTGACGACTCGATCGTGCGCGGCTCGACCACGCGCAAGATCGTCTCCATGCTGTTCGATGCCGGCGCGACCGAGGTGCACGTGCGCATCTCCTCGCCGCCGGTCGTCTTCCCCTGTTTCTACGGAATCGACTTCGGCGACGCCGAACAGCTGATCGCCGGCTCCAAGACGGTCGACGAGGTGCGCAGCCACATCGGCGCCACCTCGCTCGCGCACCTCTCGCTCGAAGGCCTGCAGACCGCATCGCAGCGGCCCGCTACCAACTTCTGCCGCGCCTGCCTCGAGGGCAAGTACCCGACGCCCATCCCCGAGGGCGGCAAGCTGATCAAGCTCCGCCTGGAAAAGACGAAGGCCAAGGCGTAGCGCCGAGCCCGAGGCCCGACGCTACGCAGACGAGGCGGCGGCGCTACTCGTTGACGTTGTGCGCCTTGGCGATACCGCGGCTGAGGATGTAGATCGCCGTGGTGACCAGATAGAACTGAAACCAGCTGCCGATGGTCAGGAGGTCCGAGATCGCGATCACGATCAGGGCAACGAGCAGAGCGGCGATAAAGACCACGAACTCCATGTTCGGCATGCGAAGCTTGGAGAGATCGAGGGTGACCTGCTTTTTTTCTTCCATCGAGGACGGTTCCTTCCAGCTCGAATGACAGACCCGCGCATGCTCTCCTGTTCGCGGCGCGAATGCAACTCGCCAACGGGCTACCTAGCAGGCATGCTCGTGCGCCCCGCCCTGATGGTGAGAGCAGGTCTGATCGAGCTCGATCGGTTGTAGCTCGCCCGCGGCGAGCGCGGCGATCGCCTCTGCGACCGTCTTGCGCTGCTTGTCGAAGTACACCTCGATGCCGGCCTGGTTGAGGATGGCAAGCGGGCGGGCGCCGATTCCCCCCGCGACCAGCGTGCTCGCTCCTTCGCTTGCGAGAAGTTGCGCTGCAGCCTGGCAACCGCCTTCGCTGTGACGCTCGTTCAAAACGGTTCGCACCTCTGCGACCTCCCCCCGAGTCAGCTCGACCAGCGTGAAGCAGGGGCTCTTGCCGAAGTGATGCGAGCGCCTGGCCTCGAGCCCGTCGTCGCTGACCGACGGCACCGCGACCATGCGCCTGTCTCCGGCGGTCGACTTGAGTTCCATTCTCTCCATCAAACATCTCCTCGCTTGCTTGCTTTTTCCGACCCGCTTTCGATCGGATCGATTACCGGGACGGGGCCGAGCGAGCGATCGATCAGCTCGATCACGCTCCTGAACACGCGCTCTCGCTCCCGAAGGTGCTCAGCCCACTGCCTCAGCAGCGAGCGCCCCTGGTCGGTCAGCTCGTACTCGCGCCGCTGAGGTCCGTGCTCGCCGGTCGACCACTTCGACAGGATGTAGCTCTCCTCTTCCAGCCGGCGTAGAACGCGGTACATCCCTCCGGGATCCATGCAGACGAGTCCCCCGCTCAGCTCCTCGACCGCCCGGCGCAGGTCGTAGCCGTGACTCGGTTGGGCGGCAAGAGCAGCCAGGAGCGCGGGCTCGAGCAAGCCGGCGGCGCGGCCGCCTCGCCCGCGACCGCTTCTACACGGTCGGCGGCTGTTCTCGACCGCTTCCGATTCGGCAGGCATGTCTAGATGTTACTTACATCTAGATGCTGTCGTCGCTGTCTCGCGGCTTACGCGCCCGGGCCAACGGACTCGCTATGAGAGCGCGTATTGATCCTAAGCGCTTTGTAGAGCGGGCAAAAGCCGACGGCGGAGGTCGCCAGCATCACTGCCGCAAGCGCAAGCAAAACAATCCCGGCGACGCTTCCGACCCCGACTACGACGGCGATCACTATCGCCACCGGTACGACTATCACTGCCCTAACCAACCGATCGATCGATCCCATGTTGACGTTCATCCTCGGCCTCCTCCTCGCCCGCTCCCCGTCCCCTCCAGCAACGCACCAAGTTCGCTGAACTGGCGCTGAAGCGTTCCGCACACCTGATCGCAAAGCGAGAACACGCCCTGATCGACGATCCGGTAGTAGGTGCGGTTGCCGTCCTTTCGCTTGCCCACGATGCCGGCGTCGAGCAGGACGTGAAGGTGCTTGGACACGTTCTGCTGTGACGCGCCCGCCGCGTCGACCAACTCGCCCACGCACGCCTCACCGTCTCGCAGGCGATCGAGCAGCTTGATCCGCATCGGCTCGGCGATGGCGCGAAGCCGGTAGGAGATCAACTCGATCAGGTCGTCGGGGATGGGGTGAGGTAGGGACATGGCGTTAGTGGGAATATACCTTACCATTGTATAGTTGTGTACTATTACCCATACGACCTACGAGAAAACCAGAGGAGAGTTTCAATGGATGTGACTAGCGAGACCTTCCAGCGAGATGTGATCGAGCGCTCGCGTGAGCTGCCGGTGGTGGTCGATTTCTGGGCGCCCTGGTGTGCGCCCTGCACGATGCTCGGCCCCGTGCTCGAGAAGGAGATCGAGGAACGGAGCGGCGCGGTCGAGCTGGCCAAGATCGACGTGGACGAGAACCAGGACATCGCCGCGATGTACTCGATTCGCGGAATCCCGGCCGTCAAGGCCTTCCGGGGCGGGAACGTCGTCGCGGAGTTCGTCGGCGTTCAGCCCGCGCCGGCGATCGCGCGCTTCCTCGACCAGCTCAGCGGCCCCTCGGCGACCGAGCAGGTGCTGGCGGAGCTGAAGAGCTCCGGCGAAGCGCCCGAGGTGGCGGCGGCGCTCGAGGCCGGCGATCACAAGCAGGCGCTCGAGCTCTTGCTGGAGCAGGTCCGCGGCGGCGACGATTCGGAGCGACAGCGGCTGGGTCGCTACATGATCGCGCTGTTCGGCGACCTCGGCGCCGACAATCCGGTTTCGCTTCAGTACCGCCGTCAGCTGGCGAGCACGCTCTACTAGTTCAACCTGGGTTCGACGAAAAGAGAACGAGAGATGCAAGCTAAAGAGTTCAGCTTTCCGGTCAGCGTCGAGTGGCTCGGCGACACGCGTGTTGCCACCCGCATCGACGGCAAGCGAGAGATAGAGACCTCCTCGCCGCTCGAGTTCCGGGGCAAGGACGCCACGATCTGGAGCCCCGAGGACTTCTTCGTAGGCGCCGCTGCCTCGTGCGTCGCGATCACGCTCTCGGGCATCGCCGAACGACGCGGCCTGCCGTTGCGCGGTCTCGAGGTGAGCGGAACCGGAGTCGTCGGCGGGCGCGAAGACGGGAAGTTCGGTTTTTCGCGTATGAGCCTGCGCGTCGCGATCAAGACCGACCCGGGCCAGGAAGAGCTCGCGCGAGAGGTAGCTCAAAAGGCCGAGGACGACTGCCTGGTCGCCGTCTCGCTCGATCTACCGATCGAGCTCGCGGTCGAGGTCGACACGGCGTCGGACTGAGAACCCCCGACTGAGCGCCGCTAGATGAGCGCTATGCCGCGGAGCTCGAGCTCCAGACCGCTCTCGAGCTCGCGCGCATGCATCCAGAGAGTCAGGTCGCTCGGCCCTTCCTCGCGCGTCCAGAGCGGCGCTTCGATCGTCCAGGCTTGCTCGCCGTCGGCGGTGGCGCTGGTGAGGAGCAGCGCGATATCCGGCGGAATCACGGGTGAAGCCCCGTAATCGATGATTTCCCGCTCGATCCGGGACGCCGTCTCGGGCGTGAGAGCGCCTTCGTCGATCAAATCCGGCAGCTCGCGTCGCGCAAGCCGAGTGAGCAGTTCCTGCACCGGTTCGTGCAGCCGCTCGGGAAGCCAGTCTCCGCGGCCGGGATTAGTCAGATCGAGCGTCACCTCGCGCGGTAGCTGGCTCTCGAGCTTGATCGAAAGGCGCTCGCCCTCGTGCTCGTTGAGATAGCGCAGCGCCCGAGCGGCGGCGACCCGGTGCGTCGAGGCCTGCCTGAGCGGAGGATCGGCGAAGGTGAGCCTGAGCTGGTGCCTGAGCTCGGCGGCGCCGGCGACCGATAGCCAGCCTCGGCCGTTCCAGCGCTCCTCGACGTTCCCGTAGTCGAGGCCGACTCCCTCGTCGAAGTAGCGAGCCTGAGCGAGCACGTCCGCGCGGCGCAGGAAGAGACGTCCGTCCTCTCTCGTCGGGCCGAAGGCAAACGAGAGCGCGGTCTTCGTTCCTTCCTCCGCGCACTCCAAAGTGAGCGCGACCCAGGTTCCCGGAAAAGCCTCGCGACCGGCCAGGCAGCGCACCGCAATCGACTCGGGAATCTGCATCGTCTGCGTTTGTACCAGCTACAGGCCGGCCGCGGAAGCCGACCGCCCCAAACAGCAGCCCCTGTAAATACACTGGCGGGGTGGCTGGAATGAGTTACGAGGCGGCCGGCGTTTCGCTGGCCAAGGCCGAAGAGATCGTCGAGCGCCTGCGAGCCGCCGTCGCGTCGACTCATACGCGGGGCGCCAGCGGATCCTTCGGCGCCTTCGCCGGCCTCTACGCGCTCGACGAGAAGCGTCTTCTCGCCGCCTCGACCGACGGCGTCGGAACGAAGCTGATGCTGCAGCGCGCGAGCGGGCACCTGCGTTGGGGCGGAATGGACGCGGCCGCCCATTGCATCAACGACGTTCTCACCTGCGGCGCCGAGCCGCTCTTCTTCCTCGACTACGTCGCGGCCAGCAAGATCGAACTCGAGTTGGTAACCGAGCTGGTGGAAGGCGCTGCGGAGATCTGTCGCGACGCGGGCTGTGTGCTATTGGGCGGCGAGACGGCCGAGCTTCCCGGCATCTACGCCGAGGGCGAGTTCGACTTCGCGGGCACGTGCATCGGCCTGGTCGAGCGCGAGCGCCTGATCGACGGCCCCGCCAGCTGCAAGCCCGGCGACGTCGTCATCGGCCTGCGCTCCGCCGGCCTGCACGCGAACGGCTTCACGCTCGTACGCGGCCTGATCGGCTCGGACGGCTACGACGCCGAGCTAGTCCTGCCCCCGACACTCTGCTACCTCGAGGACGTGCGCAAGCTGCGCGAGCGAGCCGAGATCCATGCGCTGGCTCACATCACGGGCGGCGGCATCCCGGGGAACCTGGCGCGCGTGCTTCCGCCGGGGATCGGAGCGCGCATCGAGACCGGCTCCTGGCAGCGCGGCGCGGTTTACGACTGGATCAGCGAGAAGGGTGTCAGCGAAGAGGAGCAGCGGCGCGTCTTCAACCTCGGCATCGGCTACTGCGTCGTCGTCCCTGAAGATGACGTGAGTCCGGACGATCTCGTGATCGGAAGGTTGGAAAGCGACCTCGAAGGAGTGCAGTTCACTTGATCGGCGTTCTCGTCTCGGGCTCCGGGACAAACCTGCAGGCCCTGATCGACGCCAAGCTGCCGATCGCCTGCGTCGGCTCGAACAAGCCCGGCGTGCTGGGGTTGGAGCGAGCGGCGAAGGCGGGAATCGAGACCGCCGTTTTCGAGCAAGAGGACTACCCGGATCGCCCCGCGCGCGACACGGCCCTGGCCGGTTGGCTGCATGACAGCGGTGTGGAGTGGGTCGTGCTGGCCGGCTACATGCACGTGCTCACAGCGGCCTTCCTGAGCCGCTTTCCCAGGCGCGTCATCAACCTGCACCCGGCTCTTCTTCCGTCGTTTCCCGGCGCTCACGCCATCGACGACGCGCTCGAATACGGAGTCCGCTGGACGGGCGTGAGCGTCCACTTCGTCGATGAGGGCGTCGACACCGGACCGGTCATCTTGCAGGAGCCGGTCGAGGTTCATGACGACGACACGGTGGAGACTCTGGCCGAGCGGATTCATGCCGTCGAGCATCGTTTACTGCCCCAAGCCGCCCGACTCTGTCTTGACGGACGAGTACGGTTGCGGGAGAGTTCCCGTCGAGTGGTGATCACATGACCAAACGCGCACTCATCTCCGTCTACGACAAGAACGGGCTGGAGGAGTTCGTACGCGGGCTTGCCGAGCTGGGCTGGGAGCTAACCGCCAGCGGCGACACGACCGAGACGATCAGGTCGTTCGGGCTCAATGTCGCGAGCACCGAGGAGACGACCAAATCGTCCGAGAAGCTGACCGGGCGCTTCAAGACTCTGCACCCGGCCATCCATGCCGCCATCCTCGCCCGCCGCGATCGCGAAGAAGACGTGGCCGCGCTGAGCGAGAGCTCGATCGAGCCGTTCGACCTCGTCTGCGTCAACTTCTATCCCTTCGCCAAGGTCGTCGCCCGCTACGGCGTGCGCGAAGAGGACGCCGTCGAGATGATCGACGTGGCCGGGCCGACGCTCGCCCGCGCCGCGGCAAAGAACTACCCCCACGTCGCGGTCGTATCGCGAGCCGACCAGTACACCTTCGTCCTCGACGAGCTGCGCCAATCGGGTGAGCTGTCCGAAGAAACCCGCCGGCAGCTCGCCGGCGAGGCCTTCGCCACAACAGCCGCCTATGAGTCGGCCATCGCAGCCTGGTTCGCCGACCGAGAGGCCTTCCCCGAGACGATGACGACCACCCTGGTCAAGGTGCTCGACCTGCCCTACGGCGAGAATCCGCACCAGCGCGGCGCCCTCTACGCCGAGGCCTACGGCCGCCGCCACCTGCTCTCGCGCGTCGAGCAACTGCACGGGCGCGAGCTGACGTTCAACAACCTCAACGACCTGTCGACGGCGCGGCTGATCATCGACGAGTTCACTCTGCCGGCCTGTGTGATCGTCAAGCAGGCCAATCCCTGTGGCGTCGCGGTCGGGGCCTCGCCGGAAGAAGCCTTCATCCGAGCGCTCTCGGCCGATCCGTCCTCGGCCTACGGCGGCGTGGTCATTCTCAACAGGCCGATCTCGGCCGAGCTCGGCAAGCTGCTGTCGGAGCAGTTCATCGAGGTGCTCTTCGCGCCGGCCTACGCGCAGAAAGCAATCGACGCCCTGCGCGAGCTCGAGACCCGCGTGCTCACCCACTACGAGCGCCGCCGCGGCGATCCGGGCGAGAAGGACTACAAGCGAGTCCTCGGCGGTCTACTGGCGCAGGATCGCGACTGGGGCCTCGAGGATCGTTCGGGCATGGAGATCGTCTGCGGCGAGATCAGCGAAGAAGCTTGGGGCGACCTGCTCTTTGCCTGGAAGGTCGTCAAGCACGTGACATCCAACGGCGTCGTGGTGGCGAAAGATCTGCAGACGATTGGCATCTGCGGCGGTCAGCCCAGCCGGCTCGACGCGATCAAGGTCGCGATCGAGCGCGCGCGCGACAACGGTCACGATCTGAGCGGAGCCGCTCTCGCTTCGGACGCTCTCTTCCCCTTCTCGGATATCCCCAAGCTGGCGCTCGAGGCCGGGATCAGGCACATCGTCCAGCCCGGTGGATCGAAGCGCGACCGCGAGTCGATCGAGGCCGTGAACGAGGCCGGAGGCGCGATGGTGTTCACCCACCGGCGCCACCTCAAGCACTGATCGATCGTCGCTCGGCGCAGCCCTAAACGCGAGCCGCTGGGTTAGTATCCAGGTGCCCCAGGAGGGGAGTATCCCGATTCGGGCTCCGTCGTCAGCACGGCCGCAAGGCCCGGTGGAGCCGGCCCGCAAAGGCGAGGGAGAGACCTCCCGACGCCAACGAGATAACACGGAGGTCATGAAGTAATGATCGGATTCACGACTCGCCTCAGAACCTGGCTTTTGATCGCCGCTCTGTCGGGCCTGCTCGTCGGGATCGGCTTCCTACTCGGAGGAAGCTTCATCTACATCTTCCTCGGACTTGCCCTGGTCATGAATTTCTTCGGCTACTTCTTCTCCGACAAGGTCGCGCTCGCCTCGAGCCGCGCCCAGTTGATCGCGGAATCGCAAGCGCCCGACCTCTACGCGGATATCCGCGAGTTGACGCAGCGCGCCGGGCTTCCGATGCCGCGCATCTACATGACCCCGTCGCAGCAGCCGAACGCCTTCGCCACGGGACGCAACCCGGCGCACGCGGCGGTCGCGGTCACCCAAGGGCTCGTGCAGTTGATGCCGCGCGAGCAGGTCAAGGGCGTGCTCGCCCACGAGTTGTCGCACGTGAAGAACCGAGACATCCTCGTGTCCTCGATCGCGGCGATGATCGGATCGGTCATCACCTGGCTCAGCTACATGTTCCTTTTCTTCGGCGGCGAAGAGAACGACTCTCCCGGCGGCGCGATCGGGGGGCTGGTGGCGCTGATCGTCGGGCCGCTCGCGGCGACGCTGCTGCAACTCGGCATCTCGCGCCAGCGGGAATACCTGGCCGACGCAAGCGGCGCCAGGTTGCTCGGGCAGGCCGCTCCGCTTGCCGATGCACTCGAGTCGCTCGAGCGAGCGAGCAAGGCGATCCCGATGCAAGTGAACCCGGCGACCGAGTCGCTCTACATCATGAACCCGCTCAGCACCCGCGGCATGTCGAAGCTCTTCTCGACACACCCGCCGATCGAGGAACGGGTTCGCCGCCTGCGCGCGATGGACGCGGCCGGAAGTCTCGCCTAAGAGCCCATTTCGATAGGCCCGCACCCCCGCGGCGGCCGATCCGCGGCACCAGCATCCGCAGGGCCGCTCACCGCACTACCAGTACGCCCTCGCGACCCTTCGGCCACTGGCATCCACGGCTTGACCCCCTCGGACGCACATCCCTACCGAAATAGGCTCTAAGCGGCGTCCCGGTTGGCCACCGGCCGGGCGGGCGTACGCGTTAACAAAACCTCGGCTCCCCAATTCGGGGGATGCGCACTACCCCGATTCCAAACATGATCGGTTGCGTGACCGCGCTTCCCCGGCGGTGTTATCCCTACTGCGGCGTTGCACTCGGCGCCCTCGTGACCCTGCTCGCATTACTGTGGCCGGGAGGCGATGCGCCGATTCTCGTCGCTGGTTTGGCCTGCTCCGGCGTGATTTTGCTGGCGGTTCGCGTCGATTTCACAAAGACGGGGACGGCCTGGTATCTACTCGCGGCGGGAGCGCCGCTCGTCGCGCTCGGTTCCGCGATCAACGCGCCGGCGCAGAAGCTCGGCCTCGGCGACATCGCCTTCACCGCCGGGCTCTTGACGCTGGCCGGAGGGATCGCCTTGCTGGTTGTGGCCAGGGCGAGCGAGGGAGGCTGGGGCAGCGTGATCGACACCGCCGCCGCGACCGCCGCCGCGGGCCTGCTGATTTGGGTGATGCTGCTTGCTCCGAAGCTCGACGCGGGCTCGATTTCCGCCGGCGTCGAGGTGACCGCCGTCCTCTACTGCTTCGGCTTGTTGGTGCTTTTCGCTCTCACCACCAGACTAGTGCTGGGCCTGCGCGCCTGGACTCCATCGTCGGCCCTGCTTTGCCTCGCCGTCGGCTTCCTGATCGCTCTGGCCGCGACCGCGACGGCCATCAGGCTGGGCGTGCTTTCGAATGCCGCCTGGGCGATGCGGATGTATCAGGTGGTCGCGTTTGCCTTGCTGGCCGCGTGCGCGCTGCACCCGACCAGGCACAAGCTCGGAAGCGTCGCATCAGAGAGCAAGCAGGAGCTGACGCCGAGTCGCCTGGCCTTGCTGACAACGGCCGCGATGACGGCTCCCGTGGTGCTCTTCGTGCAGAACGCTCGCGGCGCCCAGCAGCTCGACGTCCTCGCCACTGTCGTCTGCTCGATCGCCGTTGTCGCTTTGGTGATCACGAGATTGGCGGGACTCGTTCTCCGGCAGCAGCGCGCGACTCACCGAGAGCTCGTGCTCCGGCGCGCGATGCGGAGCCTGGCCTCGGCCAGCGAGCACGAACGAGTTTGCTCGGCGATCGTCGAAGCCGCCACTGCCATCGCCGGAGAGCACGGACGGGTCAGGGCGAGTCTCCTGCTCGGATCGGGACGGAGCACGCTCGAGTTCGCCACCCGCGGCGAACCGATCCCCGGCCGAAGGCACGAGTCTTCAACCCCACTGACGCTTCAGGACGAACGCATCGGCGAGCTTGTGGTGGAGAGCTCCAAGCCGCTGACAGACGAAATTCGGTCGGCGCTCAAGAGCCTCTCCTCGCAGGGTGTGCTTGCGCTCGAGAGCCTGCAGCGAACCAAGGATTTGCTGGAAGAGAGGCACGAGCTCGAGACGGAGCTCCAGCGCCGCTCTCACCTCGACGCGCTCACCGCGCTTCCTAACCGCTCCTACTTCCTCGAGCGCACAGATGCGGCGTTGGACAAGATCCGCCGCAGCAACGAGCCGGTCTCGGTGATGATTGTCAACCTCGACGACTTCAAGACCGTCAACGACACGCTCGGGCACGTCGCGGGTGATGAACTCCTTCGCGCCGTCTCCGATCGTCTGATCGCCAGCATCCGCACCGACGACACCTGTGCCCGGCTGGGTAGCGACGAGTGGGCCGTTTTGATCGAAGAGAGCCCGCCGGAGTCGCCGGCCGCCGTCGCGGAGCGGATCATGACCGGGCTGGAGCGTTCCTTCCTCCTGCTCGGACGGCACGAGGTGTACGTGCACGCGAGCATCGGCAGCGCCACCGTGGTGCCAGGCGAAGAGGCCGAGGCCGAGGATGCGGCTGAGCTACTACGGAACGCAGAGGTGGCGATGTTCCACGCCAAGCGCCACGGTCGCACCGGCTTCGAGGTGTTCGAGCCGGCGATGCGGGCCGCCGTAGCCGAGCGCCTCGCCCTCAAGGCCGAGCTCGAGCATGCCGTCGTGGCCAGCGAGTTCGTCATCCATTACCAGCCGATCGTCATGCTCGACAGTGGCGACATCTGCGGTGTCGAAGCGCTGACCCGCTGGAACCATCCCGAGCGCGGCCTGATTCCTCCCTTCCACTTCATCCCGCTGGCCGAGGAGACCGGGCTGATCGTTCCACTCGGCCGCTTCATCCTGAACGAAGCGCTTCGCCAGGGACGCGAGTGGCAGGAGCTGACGGGCCAGGCCGACCTTGTGATGTCGATCAACCTTTCGGGGCGACAGCTCGACCACAGTACGATCGTCGACGATGTCGCCGAGGCGATCGAGCAAACGGGAATCGACCCCCAGACCGTGATCCTGGAGATCACCGAGACGGCGCTGATGGAAGACGTCGAGGCCGCGATCGGACGCCTGAACGAGCTCAAGACGCTCGGGATCCAGGTGGCGATCGACGACTTCGGCACCGGCTACTCCTCGCTGCAGTACCTGCGCCAGTTCCCGGCCGACATCATCAAGGTCGCCAAGCCGTTCGTCGACGGCGTGGTAGAAGCGGGCTCGGACGAGTACCGCATCGCCGACGCGATCGTGCGCCTGGGTGAGACCTTCGGCCTACGAGCGCTGGCAGAGGGCATCGAGTTGCCCGAGCAGCGCGCGATGCTGCGCGATCTGCGCTGCGAGCTGGGCCAGGGCTACCTCTTCTCGAGGCCGCTCGCCCCGCCCGAGATCGAAGCGCTACTGATGGCGCCCGACACCACCACGGCGTTCGCGTCGCTGCAGTAGTTCGGGAGCGCGCCGTTCCCGTCCCGCTTTGCGCCTCGGCGCGCTAGCGAAGAGCCGCGATTGCCCGGCGCACCGGCTTCGCGAAACCTGGGTTGCCCTGGGTCGCCGCGAGGATGATCACGTTCAGCTTCTGAACGCTGATTACGGGGTGGTTCGATTGCAACCAGTTCGAAAGCGGCTTCGCCTTGACGGCTTCGTCTGCACTCTTCTTCGAGTCGAATACGTAGGCCATCCCAATGGCAAGGGTGGTCGCGTTCACTTGGACCAGGCACGCCTGCAGGTGCTTGATACTTCCTTGCGGCAGCGGGACGCTGGCCAAGGTGCTCCCGGCCTTTGGCCGAAGGTAGGGATTCGACTGCGGAAGTAGTTCCGTCTGGAAGGGAGCGCCGGCCTGGAAGAAGGCGCGCTCGACGTCTCGAACGCTATACGTATTGCTATCCGTCGCCTTCGCATTCGCCTTCACCGTCGCCGAACCGCAACCGACCGCGAGCAGCACGGGAACGAGCAGAAGGAGAAAGAGCGCACGTTTCACGAGGCGCACCCTAACTCGCTCGTCCAGCGGAAGACGAGACTCCTCCTTCGCCCGGGGCAAGCTGAAGATCAATCGGTTCGACCTCAGCGCCGAACGCCCACGTACTCGAAGCGCAGCGGCTTCACGATGCCCCGGTCGATCACCCAGCGTTCGAGCACCAGGCTCGGCTCGCCCTCCAGGTATTGGTACAGAGCCGGCTGCCACTGGAACAACCGCTCTTCAAAGCGCTGGTGTAACTCGTAGCGAAGCTCGTGATGCGTCAGCACGCCGTTGAAGGCGTCCTGGTACCACCAGTACTTGAAGGCCTCGATCGTCTGGTGGGCATCCGGGCCTCCGGCGGTGGCGAGGGCGCGTCGCTGCATGTAGAACCAATCGGCGGTCGAGTCGTCGAGCATGTCCCAGGCCAATCCGCCGACGACCAGCACGGCCGGCGGCAGCGCCATCCGAAAGACCTCGTCGATCGCCGCGAGCGGATCGAAGCCGGCCCTGAGCGCGTCCTCGATGACGGCGGCGTGGTAAGGGGGACTGTCCGCAACGGTGTAACCGGCCGAATAGGCGATCCCGACCATGTCCTGACCACCCCACACGCGAATGCGCGCAGGCGGAGCCGGCAGTCGAGTAATTGCGAACTCGGGAAAGTCGATGGCTGCATTCTGGACGTTCGCTCAGACCTCAGCGCGACCTAGTGTGTTTTGGAACACGAGCAGCGACTAGCATCGGAGCCGTGCTCGAGCTTCTCGACCTCCATTTCCTCGGCGAAGAGCAGCTGTTTTGCTCCTATCTGCTCGACCTCGACGACGGCCTCGCGCTCGTCGACCCGGGGCCGCGAACGACGCTCACGACGCTGGAGTCGAGCCTCGCGGAGCTCGGCGTTGCGGTCGCCGATCTTCGTCACCTGCTCATCACTCACATCCACTTCGACCACGCCGGTGCCTGCGGGGCGCTCGTCGCAGCCAACCCGCGCCTACGCGTGCACGTCTCCGAGCGAGGCGCCCCCCACCTGATCCGCCCCGAGCGGCTGGAGCGGAGCGCAAGGCGACTCTACGGCGACATGTTCGACGTGCTTTGGGGCACGGTCGAGCCTGTCCCGGCCGAGAACATCGAGCTCGCCGGCGATCGGGTCGCCGGACTGGATTGCTTCGCCGCCCCGGGTCACGCGGTTCATCACGTCTGCTTCATGAACGACGAGGGAACGCTGTTCGCGGGCGACACGGTCGGAGTCCGCTGGCCGCCGAGCCAGTACGTTCTTCCGGCGACGCCGCCTCCCGACGTCGACCTCGAGGCCTGGCATGCAAGCCTGGACGAGATCGAGCGGCGCACGCCGAGCGCACTGGCGCTGCCGCACTTCGGTCTCGTCATGGAGCCGGCGGAGCACCTGCGCGTTTTCCGACGCCGGCTGATGCTCTGGGCCGAGATCGTGCGCCGCGGAGCAAGCGTGCGCGAGTTCGTCGATGAGGTCAGCCTCGACATCGACGAGGAGGCGGCCAAGTTCTCCGAGCTCACCGACCTGCTCAGGCACTCCTATCTCGGGCTCAAGCGTTACTGGGAGGCGGTCGACAGGGGCGCCTGAGCTCGTGCTGCGCCGCCTCTAGCGGGCGATCGCCTTCTCGTAGGCGGCGATGTAGTCGGCCACCATCCGCTCGGGCGCGAAGTGCTTCTCGACGTAGCGCCTGCAGACCCAGGGATCGACCGCGTCGGCCGTCTCGATCATCCCGGCCATCTCGCGATAGTCCTCGACGATGATGCTGCCGGACTCCTCGGTGATGACCTCCGGCACTGCTCCGCGACGCGTGGCGATGACGGGCGTGCCGCAGGCCATCGACTCGATCGGCACCAGTCCGAACGGCTCCTCCCATTCGATCGGAAAGAGAGTGACGCGCGCGTTCTGCAGCAGCTCGACCTTCTCGCCGTGGTTCACCTCGCCCAGGTACTCGATCTGGTTGTCGAGGTGGGGCGCGACGAGCTGCTTGAAGTACACCTTCTCCTCGGGATCCTGCATCTTGCCGGCGATCTTGAGCGGGAGCCCGGTCTCCTTGGCGATCGCGATGGCTCGGTGGGCGCCCTTGTCGGGGCTCATTCGGCCCAGGAAGAACAGGTACTCGCCCTTGTGCGGTTGGCACGGGTAGACCGAGAGATCGAGCGCGTTGGGGCAGTTGGCGATCCAGGGTAGATCGGGCTTGGGCGTGCGCTGGTTCATCGAGATCGAGATCAGGCCGACCTTGGGCGCCACGCGGGCAATCTGGTCGTAGACCTTCGGCGCGATCGGACCGTCGAGTGGACCGTGCAGCGTGTGCACGGCGGGCGTCTCGACCAGACCGGCGAAGGCGGCGGCCGGCAGGCCGGAGTGATCGTTGATGATGTCGAATTCGTCGGCGCGCTCGAAGCACGCGAGCGCGTGGTGCATCTCGGGAATCGAGCGACCGATCTGCAAGCTCGGCGCCTCGTCGTAGACCGAGACCAGTTTGGCCGTCGTACGAGAGTCGCCGGAGGCAAACAGCGTCACGTCGTAGCCGGAGTCCGCGAGCGAATCGGCCAGCAGCGACACGACCCACTCGATGCCGCCGTATCCGTCCGGAGGCACGCGGAACCAGACCGGAGAGATGAGAGCGATACGCAATGACATTTCGGAGCTCCTCTGTTTTCGGACGGCCGTCTTCGAAATGTATATCCCGAAACGACCGTGACCGTGCATGCCGGCGCGCTCCCGGCCATCCGCTCTGACCTTATCGCGGGTCGACGGGGTCCTTGCGTGGAGACGCCGGGCCGAGCTTGAGCGAGTGCCCGGCGCCGGAAACGTGATCGACCTGCAGCGTCGTGTGATCGATGCCGAAGCGCTCGTCGAGCGCCCCTGCCAGGCGAGCCCGAGCGGCGTGACAGTCGGCTTCCTGCTGCACCAGAACGTGCGCCGAGAGAGCGGGGAAGCCGCTCGTCACCGTCCACACGTGCAGGTCGTGCACCTCGACGACCTCGGAGTCGGACGCGAGCAACTGCCCGACCGCCTCGGGATCGATGTGACCGGGGGAGCCCTCGAGCACGATGCGGAGCGACTCCCGCGTGAGCGAAAAGGCCGCGATGAAGCAAAGCAGGGCGACGCCGAGGCTGGCGATCGGATCGAAGCGATTCCAGCCCGTGAGGAGAATCAGGCCACCGGCGAGCGCCGTGCCGACGAATCCGGCCAGATCGGTGGTGATGTGCAAGAAGGCGCCGCGTACGTTGATGCTCTGCGACTGGCCGCGCGCAAGCACCGCCGCGGCCGCGACGTTGGCAAGCGCTCCGACCACGGCCACTACCAGCACGATCCCGCCGCGCACCTCGGGCGGCGAGATCAGCCGGCGCACGGCCGAGTAGGTGATCCAACCGCCGATGAGTAACAACGAGATGCCGTTTGCCTGCGCCGAGAGCACCTCGACGCGCCCGAGCCCGTAGGTCCAGCGTCCGCCGGCCGGTCGCGCGGCGATGCCTATGGCTGCGATCGCGAGAGCGAGCGCGAAGATGTCGGTGAACATGTGACCGGCGTCGGCCAGGAGCGCGAGCGAGCTGGCGACGATCCCGAAGGCGATCTCGATCGCCATAACTCCGGCGAGCAGCGCCAACGCGACCGAGAGCGCGCGGCGATCATCGCGGTTGTGGTCGGCGCCGCGCTTGAGATGTTGGTGTTCGTGTGTGCCGTGCATGCTCGTTCACCGACTCAACTACGTTCTCGACCGACGATTACCCGCTAAAAGCCTATCCCGTCAGGAAGGCGCGGCTCGAGGCGATCAGGCTCTTACCCCCGTCCGCCCGGCAGGCGATAGTAACTTCACTCGATATCGCCGCTCTCAGCGAAAGAGCGCACTAACAGGAGGCTGAAGCAAATGAGGAGATACCGGCTGGGTATCGTAATTCTACTCGTGACCGTCGCGGTTCTCGCGCTCTCGAGTTGTGGCAGCAGCAGCGGGAACAAGCGCCTGACCAAGCAGCAGTTCGCGGCTAAGGCGGGCGCCCTTTGCGTTTCCTTCAACCAAGGCGAGAAGGCAGCCCGGAAAGCCTCCGGGAACCTTGCGAACCCGACCCCGAAGATACTGGTCGCCTATTTGGAGAAGACGACACCCCTATTCGAGAAGCGGATCGCCGATCTAAAAAAGCTCAAGCCGCCGGCCGGCGACCAGGCGGCCGTGAAGCAGATCGTCGGTTTCGAGACGAAACAGGCCACCCTGGCCAGGCAACTGATTGCGGCGCTCAAGAAGAACGACGTCGCCAAGGCGAATACGCTGCTCGCAAGCGGCAGCGCCAACAGCGCGAAGGCTAAGAGCCTCTATACGAAGCTCGGCGTAACGGCGTGCGCTAAGAGCGGCTAGAGCTACCTGCATTTTGGCTTTTGAGCGAGGCCTCGACTCGAGCTGCGAGGCCTCGCTCGCGCGGTGGGCTCGCTTGATCACCCTCCGGAGAGGTGGAAAGACACCGGCTCTGAGACGCGCTATCTCGATCGTCCGTAGGTTCTCGATGCCATCTTGCCGATGCGAGATAGTTACACCACCGACATCGCCGCGCTCGGGGAAAAAGGGCGCAAAAAACGAGGAGGAAAGCGAATGAAGAAGCGCGGGCTGGGAATCACAGGCCTTGCTGCAATCGGCGCGGCGCTCGTGCTCTCGGGCTGCGGCAGTAATAGCAGTAGCAGCGGCGGCGAGGGCAAGAGCCTGACGAAGGAGGAGTTCGCGGCGAAGGCCAACGCGATCTGCGCCAACTACCTGCTCAAGACGAGTGCGCTCGCCAATACCACGAACGAAGCCGAGGCCGTGCAGCTCATGGTCGACGTCAGAGCTCTCTACGCGAAGTCGATCGCCGACATGAAGAAGCTCGAGCCTCCGGCCGCGGAGCGGGCTACTGTTGATCGGGCCGTGACGCTCTCCGAACAGCAGCTCGGCACCATCGACCAGGAAATAGCCGCGCTGCGGAAGCGCGATACGGCGGCGGTTACGAAGGCTGTCGGAAGAAGCAAGACAATCACCAAAGAGAGCAACAGCGTCTTCAGCCGGCTCGGGGCCGCTAGCTGCACCAGGTAGCCGACAGGCGATCGGAATGGAGCCCCTGGGCGCTTGCTCACTGCGAGCCGGTTTCGTTCGGAGCAGGTTGGGCTCTAGACCGAAAATGCTCGTCTCGCTGCAACTAGACTCGCAGGCGTGCTCGCGCTCGAGATCGTCTTCTGGACTTCACTCGGCCTGATCGTCTGGACTCACCTCGGCTACCCGCTTGCCACCGGCCTGCTCGCGCGCCTGCGACCTCACCCGGTCGCCAAGGCGCGGGTAGAGCCGAGTGTCGTTCTGGTTGTCGCCGCTCACAACGAGGACACGGTCATCGGGCGCCGCATCGAGAACCTGCTAGCGCTCGATTATCCGGCGGAAAAGCTTGAGATCGTCGTCGCCTCCGACGGCTCGAACGACCGCACTCACGAGATCGTCTCGGAGATCGCCGCACGCGAGCCCCGCGTACACCTGCTCGCCTGCGAGAGAGGCGGAAAGACGTTGGCGCAGAACCGCGCCGTGCGCGAGACCGGTAGCGAGCTGCTCGCCTTCACCGATGCCAATACAGAGTGGGAGCCCGACGCTTTGCGCAGGCTGGTCGAGAATTTCGCCGACAAAGACGTCGCTTATGTCTCGGGCAAGCTCCAGCTGACCGCCTCCGACGGCACCAACCGCGAAGGCCTCTACTGGCGCTACGAGCTCTGGTTGCGCTCGAACGAGTCGCTGCTCGGCTCGATCACGGCCGGAAACGGCGCGATCTACGCCGTGCGCCGGAGCGACTACCTCGAGGACGCCTCGATCACCGGGCACGATTTCGGTCTCCCCTTCAGGATGGTTCAGCGCGGGCGCCGAGCCGTGTTCGAGCCGGCCGCGGTGGCCCTGGAGAAGGAATCGCGCGATCTGGAGGACGAGTTCGGGCGCAAGGTTCGGATGATCACCCGCGCGCTGCGCCACGTCTACACGGGAAGCATGCTGCACCGCGTCCCCCCCATCTACGCCCTGGAGCTGTTCTCGCATCGCCTGCTTCGCTACCAGACCGGAGCCGTTCACATCGTACTGCTCGGCACCAATGCGGCGCTCGTCGGGGTCGGCCCTTCGGGCCGCGGGCTCGTCTACCAGATCGCTCTCGGCTTGCAACTCGCCTGGCTGCTCTTCGCCGCCTTCGGGCGCCTGCGAATCCGGATTCCGGGCGCGGGGATCGCCTACTACTACCTACTCGTGACGGTCGCGACGCTGGTCGGTAACTACCGCTTTCTGCGCTTCGGTACGCCGACCGTCTGGGAGAAGGCTGAGGGGACGCGATGAGCGTCGGGAAACGGGCGATGGACGTTGCCGTCGCAGGCTTTGGCCTGATCCTCACGAGCCCGCTCTTGGCGCTCGCGGCGCTGGCGATCAAACTGGAGGACCGCGGCCCCGTGCTCTACCGGCAGCAGCGCGTCGGCAAGGACGGCGGCGACTTCGAGCTGCTCAAGCTGCGCACGATGGTCGTGGGCGCCGAGAAGATGGGCGCGGGCTACGCGGTCGACCGCGGCGACTCGCGCATCACGCGCTCCGGGCGAGCGCTGCGCCGCCTCTCGCTCGACGAGCTGCCCCAGCTCTGGAACATCCTCCGCGGCGACATGAGCGTCGTGGGGCCGCGCCCGACCCTTCGTTATCAGGTCGACAGCTATACCGCCCGCCAGCTGCGCCGGCTCGAAGTCAAGCCCGGGCTGACCGGCTGGGCGCAGGTGAACGGACGAGCCTCGTTGCCCTGGGACGAGCGAATCGAGCTGGACGTTTGGTACGTCGAGCACCGCTCGCTCTGGCTCGATCTGCGCATCCTCGCCCGCACGCCGCTGGTGCTCTTCCACGGAACCTACAAGGGCTCGAGCGGCGGCTGGCGCCCGAGCGAGAAGCAAGACGACAACTGACCGCCCGAGCGACGGCTCAGCAGCCGCGGCGCGTGGTGAAAACGAGGCCGAGCTTGACCGTCTCGCTGACCATGTTGAGCGGTAGCCAGGCGAGGTTGTCGTCGGTCCCGGTCGCGTAGACGCGAGCATGTCCGTTCAGGCAGCGATCGAAGAGCAGGCGCGCGCGGAAGAGGTGGTAGGTCGAGGTGACCACGAGCAGCGAGCGCCAGTGGTATCGCTCGGCGAGGGCCAGCGCGCGGCGAGCCTCGCCCCGAGTCGAGTAAGGCGCGGGACGGAAACAGATGACCCGGAAACCATGGCCGCGCGGGTTGGCGCACAGCTTTCTCGAGGGCGCCCACTCCGATTGAGCCCCGTCCGAAACGACGAGAACCGGGGCCACACCGGCGCGGGCGAGTGAGAGCGCGCGCGGAAAACGATGCGCCCCGTCACCGGCCAGAACGATGATCGCGGCAGCGCGACGTGGATGATCCTGGCTCGGCCAGACGAAGAGGTAGAGGGCCAGGACGAGCCAGGCGCCAAGGACGACCAGTGCCAATCGGAATAGCAAGCGAAGCATCTCCGTATCTTCGCTGCTCGCCGATTCGCGCGTACCGGTACCCTCTCACGTCGTGACAGTCGTCCTTTTCACCTGCACCGGCCAGCGCGTGGACATGATCGACGCCTTCAACGAGGCCGGCGCCACGACGATCGCCACCGACACGAGCATCCTCGCGCCGACTCTCCATCGCGCCAGCAGCTACGCGCTCGTTCCGGGGTTCACCGAGCCCGACTACATTCCGGCTTTGGCCGAGCTCGTACGTGAGCGCGGGGTCGACGTCATCGTCCCCTTGACCGACTTCGACCACCGCGTCCTCTCCGAGCCCGCATCGAGGGAAGCGCTCGCGCCGGCGCTCGTGCTCTTGCCCGACCGCGACGTGATCGAGAACACGGCCGACAAGTACAACGCGCACGTCTTCTTCTGTGCGCACGGCATCGACTCGCCCAGCACCTGGCTGCCCGATGACCTGCCCGACGAGATCGACTGCTACCCCGTGCTGGTCAAGGCCCGCGAGGGTTTCAGCGGCAACCACATCTACCGCGCTCGCAACCGCGAGGAGCTGGACTTCTTCTTGAGCTACACCGAGGTGGCCTCGATGGTTCAGAAGCAGTGCCAGGGCACCGAGTTCTCGGTGGACATCTTCTGCGACCTGGACAGCCGCTGCCTGAACGCGATTCCGCGCTCGATGATCCACTCCAAAGGCGGTGAGTCGATCAAGGGAATGTCCGTCCGCGACCCGGAGCTGATCGAGCTTGGGCGCCGCGTTGGAGAGACGATGCGCCTGCGCGGCCCGGCCACTGTCCAGTGCTTCCGCGAGACCAACGGGCGCCTCGAGATCACCGACGTCAATCCGCGCTTCGGCGGCGCCTTCGCGCTACCGCTGGCGGCCGGCTCGCACTACCCCGAGCTGATCATGGCGCTGGCGGCCGGCGAGCATCCCGAGCCACACGTGGGCGAGTTCGAAGAGGGCGTCTTGATGTTGCGCTACTACTCCCAGGTCGTGATGAAGATCGGAGACGACGGCACGCTCGTCCCGCTCGACCGCCCTGTCCCGGCCGAGAGCTAGGCACCTCCTCTTCCTCCGCAAGCAAGGCTCCGCTAGGATGCCCGCTCGATGAGCCCTACCAAGCGCACCGGTGAGCAGCGCGAGATCGAGTTCGAGCAAGAGGTCGATTTCGGGCGCTATCTACGAAAGCTCGCGCGCGGCTGGTGGCTCCTGCTCGCCGGGCTCGCGATCGGCGCCGTGATCGGCGTGGCGCTGACTCTCGGAGGCAGCAAGCTTTACAAGGCCAAGGCGACCATCTACCTGGGGCAGCCGCTCGCGGTCAGCAGCTCGGCCCAGATTCAGAGCCTCAGCACCAACCCGAGCACCGTCAGCACCCTCGCGCACGACAAGGGCGTCCTCGACCAGGTTTCGAAGCAATCCGGACTGCCGCTGAAGAAGCTCAGCTCGGGCATCTCGACGGCGACCGTGCAGGGCTCGCTCTCCAAGCTGGGCCAGACGCCACTGGTGAGCATCTCGATACAGGCCAACGCGCCGCGAAAGGCCGTCACCGACGCCACCAACGAGCTTGCCGCGCTGGTGCTCTCCCGCGTCTCCGATTATCCGAATGCGAAGGTCGCCGTTCTCAAAGCGCAGATCGCATCGTCCAATCAGCAGATCGCCGCGATCGACAAGAACTTGAGCAAGGTCAACGCCGCAGTCGCCTCCGGCTCGGCCGGCGCGGCCGAGCAGCTGACCCAAGCCACGATTTTCGAGCAGCGTCGCGGAACCCTGACCGACGAGATTCAGACCGATCAGCTGCTGCTCGCGCAGGCCAAGACGGTTGAGCAGGGCAAGATCGTGACCGCGGCCAAGAGGGCGGCCAAGACAGCGGGCCGCAGCCGAAAGAGCGGTCTCCTGGTCGGCGGCGCTCTCGGGCTCCTGGTCGGCGGCCTGGTGGCGCTGGCTCTGCCCGAAAC
This sequence comes from Actinomycetota bacterium, assembly GCA_003132665.1. GTDB lineage: Bacteria > Actinomycetota > Thermoleophilia > Gaiellales > Gaiellaceae > Fen-549. The sequence goes on along the minus strand of PKYN01000014.1, from coordinate 34,338 downwards.
ACGGCGCCGGCGCACTAGCTAGAAGGCCCGCGCCGACCTAGGCTGCAGTCGTGAAGCGCCTCGGTTTTCTCGCGTTCGCCGCCGCATTCGCTCTCGCCGTCTCAATCGAGACCGGCTCCGCGGCTAAGCCGGGCAGAGAGACTCGTCTCGCCGCTGCTCGCTCCTTCGCCTTCGCGATCGGCGACGGCACGCTCGCCGGCAACCTGAGCGGGCGCTACGCCCGCTTCGACCTCGTCGTGGTGGATGGAGAAAGCGCGACCGCCAAGGAGGTCGCAGCCATTCGACGCTCGAGTGGCGGGCTCGTCCTCGCCTACCTCGACGTTGGCACGATCGAGAGCTATCGCGGCTGGTACAACGCCGCCAAGCCCTACCGGATCGACTACTGGGGCGACTGGGGCGAGTGGTACGCAAACGTGAACGCCGCCGGTTTTCGCTCGCTCATGCTGGAGCGCGTCGCGCCCGCGATGCTGGCCAAGGGCTTCGACGGGCTCTTTCTCGACAACACCGACATGACCGAGACGCACGCGGCGCAGAAGCCCGGGATGCGAGCCCTCGTTGCCGGGCTCGCGCGCTTGGTGCGGGCGCGCGGCAAACTGCTCATGGCCCAGAACGGCGCGGACGTGAATTGGCCGCTCAGGCGCTTCTACGACGGCATCAACTTCGAGGACGTCAGTTTCAGCTACGACTTCGACCGCCACGCCTATTTCCGCCAGGGAGCGGGCGACGTCGCCCGGGCGCAGGGAGAAATCCGCCGCTACCGCCGCGCCGGCCTGAAGGTGACGGCCACCGACTACCTCGCCGCCCGAAAAACGAAAGAGACGCTGATCGCGGTGCGAAACGCCTGCTCGGCCGGCGCTCTCCCCTACGTCTCGGACGTCTTCCTGAGACGGATTCCGGCGCAGCCGTTCCTCTGTAGCTAGCCACTCTCTCGGCCGGCCAGGATATGATCTCGCTGTGCCAACCGCCGTCGTGACCGGCGGAGCCGGGTTTCTCGGCTCCCATCTGTGTGAAGCGCTCCTCGCCAAGGGAATGCGCGTCATCTGCGTCGACAACCTCGACACCGGCAACCTTCAGAACATCGAGCACATCCGCGACGACGAGTTCGTCTTTCTCAACCAGGACGTGACGCATCACATCGAGCTCAACGAATGCGTCGACTTCGTCTTCCACCTGGCCAGCCCGGCCAGCCCGATCGACTACGCGCGCCTCCCCTTGCACACGCTCAAGGTCGGCTCTTACGGCACTCACAACGCGCTCGGCCTGGCCAAGTTCAAGCGGGCGCGCTTCCTGCTCGCTTCGACCAGCGAGGTTTACGGCGACCCGCTCATCCATCCGCAGCCGGAGAGCTACTGGGGCAACGTCAACCCGATTGGACCGCGCGGCGTGTATGACGAGGCCAAGCGCTACGCCGAGGCTCTGACGATGGCCTATCACCGCCAGCAAGGCGTGGACACATCGATCGTCCGCATCTTCAACACCTATGGTCCGCGCATGCGACCGTTCGACGGGCGGGCGGTTCCGACCTTCGTGCGCCAGGCGCTCGACAACAAGCCGCTGACCGTCTTCGGCGACGGCTCACAGACGCGCTCGTTCTGTTACGTGGACGATCTCGTGCGCGGTTTGATCCTGCTCGCGGAAAGCGGCGAGCACGAGCCCGTCAACATCGGCAACCCAACCGAGATGACCCTGCTGGAGATGGCTCAGACGGTCGTGAAGGTAACCGGCAGCTCGAGCGAGATCGTGTTCGAGGCACTGCCGGTGGACGATCCGCAGGTTCGCAAGCCGGACATCACGCGTGCGCGCGAGCTGCTCGGCTGGGAGCCGCAGGTGCGGCTAGAAGAGGGGCTCGGGCGCCTGATCGAGTCGCTCGGGCACAAGCTCGGCTAGGGCGCGCTGGAGCTGGATCTGCGCTCGCGCGGTCAGATCGCTGCGCCATACTGACAGCGGATGAAGTCAGCGAGAACAACCGCCGCCGCTTCGGCGCGAGGAGGTTCATTCGAACTCTCTTTCCCGCGCCGTCTGGCCATCATCCCCGCCTTCAACGAGCAGGAGTCCGTGGCAGGCGTGATCGACGAGATACGAGCTTTCGACTCCGCTTTCGAGATCGTCGTCATCGACGACGGATCCGGCGACAACACCAGCGAGGTTGCGCGCGCACGCGGCGTGCACGTCGTAACCCTGCCCTTCAATCTGGGCATCGGCGGCGCGATGCAAACGGGCTTCCGCTTCGCGCGAATGAATGACTTCGACCTGGCGGTGCAGATCGACGGCGACGGTCAGCACGATCCGGCCGAGCTGCCGGCGCTTCTCGCTCCGCTTCAGCGCGACGAGGCCGATCTGGTCGTAGGCTCACGCTTCGCCGGCCAACCGACCTTCCGCTCCTCCTTCACCCGCCGCATCGGCATCCGGCTCTTCGCGTTCACCGTCTCGGCGATCGCACACCAGCGCCTCACCGACACCACCTCCGGCTTCCGAGCCGTCAACCGGCGCGGCATTGCCCTGTTCGCCGCCGAGTACCCGCAGGACTACCCCGAGGTCGAGGCGACCGTGATGGTCGTCAAGCACCGCCTCCGCCTGAAGGAAGTACCGGTGCGGATGCGCGAGCGCGCGGGCGGACGCTCCTCGATCACCGCGCTGCGCTCCCTCTACTACATCACCAAGGTCTTGCTGGCCCTGTTCGTCTACTTGTTCCGATCCCGTAAAGCACCTCTGGAGGACGAATGACACCTTTGAGAGTCTCGATAATCGGCGCGATTGCAGCCTTCATCATGCTCGGGGTCATCTTCGAGTTGATTCGCCGCCGGCATCTACGCGAGCGCTACGCCCTGATCTGGGTCGTCACCGGCCTCGCCCTGCTGACGCTGGCGCTCTGGCGCGAAAGCCTCAACACGCTGGCCGGTTGGGCCGGCGTAAAGACCTACCCGCCGTCGATTTTCTTCGCAGCCATTCTCTTCTTCATGCTCGTGCTGGTGCTTCACTTCTCGATCGTGCTCTCGCGCCTTACCGATCAGAACGTGACACTCGCTCAGAAGCTGGCTCTGCTCGAGACGCGGCTGCGCGAGCGCGAGCAGGCGGACAGCAGCGGCGACGACGATTAGTCGCTCCACAACTCATGGCTCGTCTACGTCAGTGACTTCGTTGCGGCGATAGGTTCTGATCAGCGCGAGATTTGCCGCCGCCGGTTCAGATCATTCCTCAGGACCGGCGCACTTCATACGCCCTAGGTCGCGTCGATATGCATATCCACGAAAGCCGCGAGCGCGGAAATGTCACTAGACAGCAGTAACGGCATGGCCTCGTCAATTAGCGAGTCGGGCCAGCGCCACCACGCTATCCGCTCGAGAGTCGCTATCTCATCGTCTGAGAAGCGCTTGCGCACGGGGGTGGCCGGGTTTCCAACGATGATCGTGTATGGAGGAACGTCCTTCGCCACGACGGCATAAGCTCCGATAACCGCCCCGTCGCCGATCGTTACGCCGGAGAGAATAGTGGCGCCGTTTCCGATCCAAACGTCGTTCCCGATGCTTACATCGCCCTTCGTGTGCGGGTGGCCCTCGATGTGTTTAGCGCTTTTCCGGAAATGCGTAAAGGGATAGGTAGTTATCCAATCGACGCGGTGATCGCCTCCGAGGTATATCGATATACCATCGGCAAATGAACAAAAGGCTCCGACCCTGAGGGTTGAAGCTTCTCCCCATTGATAGACGTCGGGTTCACCATAAGTGCAACGCCCGACGTCAAAACGACTGCGGATAGAAAAGAGACGCATAAGCCTCTTTCGCGCCAGCCGACGCGTAACAATGCCGATTTTCATGACGTGATTAACTCGCTCATACTGGTTGCTCGCAAATCGGCCGACGTATCGCTGTGACTCTGGATCTGCGAGCGATAACACCTATCAAGCGCAAATCGAGAGTTTGGGAACGGCATCACTCAACTTCGCCAGACAGTAACGGTTTCCGCTTCATGCAGGCGCGTCATAGAAAGCACCGTCAGCAAGACGTAGTCCACATCGGCTCTCGTTACTAGATTGCGACTCCCGTTCTTGCCCCATGCCGGCGGCCTACTCCTTCGAGGCGCCGGCGGCGACTGGCTACGTGAGGAGCGTTTTCATGCGAGCTGGTCTTCCTCATGGCGGTAGGCTCTGCGCTGGTGAAAAAGCCGGCACTCTCCAGAGGTTCGAGCACGCTCGGAAGCGGTGCCGTCACGGCGATCGCGCTCGCTGTGCAAATGGGGTTGGCCGCGATCGTCGGAGTGATCGCTGGACACGGGTTCGGGAGAAACGCGGCCACCGACGGCTTCAACGCGACCTACGGAGTCTTCCTGGTCGCCTCTTTCGCGGCGGGCTCCATTCGAGTCGCGGTAATGCCTGCTCTCGCTCGAGCACGACAAGAGCGGCGGCTCGGCTCGGAGGCCGCCGCCTACGCGTTGACGATGACCTGTTTCTCCCTACCCCTCCTCTTGCTCGCTCTTGGCGCGGCCAACCCGGTCGCCTGGTTGCTCACCGGCGCCGGCCCAGGGGTAGCTCGGCAGACTGCCGCCGACGCTCTGCCTTGGATAGTCGCGGCCGCGGTGTTGCAGCTCTTTGCGGGGCTCGCCGCCAGCTCGCTGGCGGCACTAGATAACTACGTGATAGCGGCGGCCGGTTATGCGCTCGGCAGCGTTAGCGGGCTTGCCTACGTTCTGCTTCGCGTGCATCCGGACGGGCTCATTGCACTGCCGCGAGGCATGGCGCTCAACGGCGCCGTGGCACTGCTAGCGCCTCTGTTGGCCCTCATCCGCCGCGCGCTCTTGGAACGTATGCCTGCCGCGGCCGTTCGACCATCGCAGTACTCCTTCCGCTCCCGCGCAGCCGAAATAGCGAACTGCGTCTCGCTTCCGCTCGTAACACAGTTCATCTACCTGATCTGTCTGGCGCTCGCCGCCAAGCAAGGCGTGGGAGCGCAGACGAGCTTTAGCTACGCCTATCTGATCGTGGCCGCGGTGGTCGCCGTGACGAGCTCATCGTTGAGCCTGGTCACCTCGGTGCCGCTCGCGCGAATCGGCCTCGACTCCCTGCGAGCCGCTCGACATGTGGTTGCCCTGTCCTGGCTGGCCGTGATAGCGATCGGGGCCTGCGCCGGCGTATTCGGCCTCGTGGGCGATCGCATCGTGCGGACACTCCTCGGTTCGGCATACGGCGCCAAGGTCGGCTCTCAGCTTGGACTCCTGGTTGTCGTCCTGTCGCTCTGGGCGATCGCCTCCGTGGCGTTCGCCGTCACTTTCCCGCTCATGTTCGTGTCCGGAAAGAGCCGGCGACTCTCGTTGCTGGCACTTGCCGCCCTTGTGGGACACGTGCCGCTCGCCTTTGCCGCAGCTTCGCTCGGAGGGCTCGAGGGCCTGGCCGTTGCGCTCGCTCTGACAACCGCACTTGTCGTCGCTTTGATGTTGCTAGAACTAAAAGCGCTGGGCCCGACTGCTCGCGGGCTCGGCATCGCGGCGCTGACGGCCGGCGCGGCCGCGGTGGCGATATTCGTCCCGCTCAAGTTCGTTCTCGAGCCGTTCGCGGCAGCCGCGGTTGGCTGCGTTCTTTACTTCGGAGTGGTGATCGCCGTTCGGCCGACGGGGCTGCGCGAAGCCTGGCGCTACCTCCGCCAGCTCGCCTGATCGCCCTCAGGCGACATGGCCGAACCGCTCAACCGGCATCTCGATGAGCCTTCCCCGCGAACTCGGCGAAAAAGGTTCTAAGCTCCGCATGATTCGACCCCCGGAAGAAGCGAGGAATCGAAACGTGGAGATAGCACGCACTCTCAACGAGATGCTCGCCCGGAGCGTCGAGCTCAGCGGTAGCAGGCCGGCGTTCATCTTCAAGGGCCAGGAGCTGAGCTACAGCGAGTTCGAACAGACGATCGAGCGCTGCGCCGCCGGGCTGGCCGAGCTCGGCATCGGCAAGGGCGACACGTTCGGCATCGTGATGCGCAACTGTCCCGAGTTCGTCATCCTCTCCTTCGCCTTGTCAAGGCTCGGTGCCGTCGCGGTACCCGTCAACTTCCTCGAGAAGGCCGATCGAATCGCCTATATCTTCAACGACGCCGAGGTCAAGGGCTGCCTTACCTCGAAGAGCTTCCTGCGCACCATTCGCGAGGTTCAGGAATCGGTGCCGACGCTGAAGCACGTCTTCCTGGGCGAGCCGGACGGAGACGCGCCGGCGTTGGAGTCGATCTATCGCCACCCGCTCGCCGAGACGGCCGGGCCGGAGGTGACCGCCGACGACCTCGCGCTACTCATCTACACGGCCGGCACGACCGGGCTGCCCAAGGGCGTGATGCTGACGCAGCGCAACCTGCTCTCGTGCGTCGAGTCCTGCCAGCTCGCCTTCGACCTGAGCGCGAAGGACCGGGTCATGTGCGTGCTGCCGATGTTCCACTCCTTCGCCTGGTCGACGAACGTGATTCTGCCGCTGCGCCTGGGAGCCACAACGGTCGTGATCGAGAGCCTGCTTCCCTTCCAGCCGGCCCTCAAGCAGCTCTGGAAGCACAAGGTGACGCTTGTCTGCTGCATCCCGCAGGTCTACTCCGCGCTCGTGCACCACGTGCATGGGCCGAAGGCTCTGCTGCTGCGACTGCTGAACCCGCTCAAGATGGCCATCTCCGGGGCCGCTCCGCTGCCCGCCGAGGTGCAGGTGAAATTCGAGAAGACCTTCGGCACGGCGCTGCTCGAGGGCTACGGACTAACCGAGGCCGCTCCGGTCGTCTCGGTCAATCCGCGCTACGGCACGCACAAGCCGGGTACCGTCGGCCTGCCGCTGCCCGGAATCGACGTCAAGATCGCCGACGACGACGAGCAGGAGCTCGAGACCTCCGAGATCGGCGAGGTCTTAGTACGCGGCGCCAACGTCATGGTCGGCTATTACAAGCGGCCCGAAGAGACGAAGGAGTCCTTCACCGCCGACGGCGAGTGGCTGAAGACGGGCGATCTCGGCTTCCTCGACTCCGACGGCTACCTGACGCTGGTCGATCGCAAGAAAGATCTGATCATCGCCAAGGGCTTGAACATCTACCCCGCGGAGGTCGAGGCGGCGCTCGTCACCCACCCGGCGGTGGCGGAGGTGGCCGTGGTCGGCGTCCGCGACGAGAGCGGCGACGAGAGCGTGCGCGCCTTCGTTGTGCTCGAGCCCGAGGCGAGCGTCAAGCCCAGGGAGCTGATCGCGTACGCCCGCCCCAGCCTGGCCAGCTACAAGGTGCCGAAAGACGTCGTGATCCTGGACGAGCTGCCGAAGAACGCGCTCGGCAAGGTGCTGAAGAAGGATCTGCGCGAAACGCCGGCGTAGAGAAGCCGGCCGTCGCCATTCCGCTCCGAGCCCCAAAGCCAGTCCGTGACGCTCCTCTCCCGCAGGCTGCCCGCTTGAGCTAACGTCGCAGGTATGGAGTCCCTTCGACTCGAGCGTGTGCTGCGCCACTGCGTCGAGCGGCCGCAGGGGGGCTGGATCATTCAGACTTTTCCGGAGGTTGTACTCGCATGACCACTCGCTCCTGTCCAGATTGGCCGACTCTGATGGAGCTCGATCCCGAGCTCCAGTTCAAGCACTACACGGCTGCCGAAGCGAAGCTCGCGGCCGAGGTGCTGATGAGGGTGCCGGCTCTCACGCTCCCCAATATCGAGATCTGCTGTGATCTCGAGCACCACGTCTTCTACAGCGAGCACACCAATCCCGAGCTCGCGGAGGCACTCGGCGGCGGCGACTGGCTCGAGATACGGGAATGGGCACAGCGGAAGAGAGCGCAGCCGCAGGGATCGTGAGCAGCGGCCCGGAGACCACGCCTCCCGAGGAGTTTCCGCCCGGGCTGACGCTGGCGCGCGACTTCTTTCACGAGATCATCGAGCCGCTCCTGGCCGAGAAGACGCCGGGGGTTCCCTACGCTGCCGCCTTGATCGGCCCCGGATCGGATGTGCTCGGCTTCGACACCCCGATCTCGCGCGATCACGACTGGGGCCCGCGCCTGCAGCTCTTCTTGCCCGAGCGCGAGCTGCCCGAGCGCGCCAGCCTGCTCGACCGAGTGCTGGCGAGCGAGCTGCCGAGCGAGTTCCACGGCTTTCCGACCTGCTTCGCCCCCGCGGACTCGCGCGGGCACAGGCGCCCGCAGCCCGACGCCCGGCCACCGATCGATCACCTCGTCGAGATCACCTCGGTTGGCCGCTACAGCCGCAAGCTGCTCGGTTTCGACCCGCTGACGGAAATGAGCGCAAAGCAGTGGTTGCTCGCGCCGCAGGAGCGCCTGCTCGAGTTGACCGCAGGTGAGGTGTTCGTGGACTCGGTCGGCGAGCTCAAGAGCCTGCGCGAGCATCTGAGCTATTACCCGAAGCAGGTCTGGATCTTCCTGATGGCGGCGCAGTGGCAACGGATCGCGAGACGGGAAAAGATAGTGGCTCGTACCGGAGTAGGCGGCGACGATCTGGGCTCCCGGCTGGTTCTCGCGGCTCTGGTGCGAGAGATCGCGCGCCTCGCCTTCCTGCTCGAGCGCCAGTACGCGCCCTGGGACCAGTGGCTGGCCCGCGGCCTGGCCAACCTCCGTCACGCGTCGCGCCTTGCGCCCCTGCTCTCGCGCGCGCTCTCTGCATACGACTGGATGCAGCGAGAGCTGAGACTGATCGACGCCTACGCAATCCTGGCCGCCATGCACAACAGCCTTGGCCTGACGGCGCCGCTCGAGACCATGAGCGAGCGCGGGCCGCGAGATTTCCTGACCATCCACGCCGACCGGTTCGCGGCCGCGCTCGCCGAGAAGATCGTGGACGAGGAGCTGAAAGCGCTGCTGCCGGCCCTCGCCGGCGGTATCGACCAGCTCGTCGCGAGCGACGAGGTGCTGCTCGATCCCCGCCTGATCGACCGTTTGAGCGGGTTTTTCGAGCCTGGCGCCACTGCGAATTAACCTGCAAAATCCCGCTTTCACTAGTCCAAAGCGATGTCAGGATGGCATTGTGGCGCTCGAAACTACTCAAAGCGGGGAGGGCGACCGCTGGAGAGCGGGCATGATCTGGAAGATGCCGCCGCCGAATACCGGTTCGAGGATACAAAGGGTTCGGATACGCGACGAAGACCTTGGGTGCCGGCCAAACGGGGGCGTGAGACGCGCCGGCTACTCGTTTTCGAGGCGTGATCGGCTCTGTAGTGACCGCAAGCCCTTACCGAGGAGGTTGGGGGACCGTTCTCGGTAGGGCTTGCGGCCTTTATCCGCGAAAAGTCTCCGCGAAAAGTCCGCCGGCGAAGCCGGCTCTGACTTTTCGCGGTATGACCGCGGTATACGAGTCACCGCGCCTTTGGCGCGGGTGCCTCGTCTGCTCCTAGGAGCGTGGTCGGCTGGCCGTGGTTGTGGTCAGTGTTCGGGGTGGACTGTCCGGGGGATGGCGTTTTGTGGGCCGCGCCCGCGCAGGTCGGTCGCGGCGGCCATGAGCAAAGCCGCTTCCACCGACAAAAATCGCCGGACTTTGTCGGCTGAGGTGCGGCTTCTTTCCTGGGGCTTGATTCGCGTAATTTGCGAGTCTCGAACGGGGCACCCCGGCCCACCACCCGGTTTCAGCGTATTCACGCGCGACGCACCGCTGTGTAACGGAACCGAGTCGAATCTCGAAGGTTCGCGGCGAGCCGGGAACACCTGATCTACTGGCCGCCGCGACCGACATGGCGGGCGCGGCTCACCAAACGCCGTCCTCCGATTTCAGCGCGTTTATCACCGCCGAAAGTCGTCATGCCTCCGCAGGAGGCGGACTTTTGGCGGTTATTAGGCGATCAGCGACTGGCGCAGTGCCGTGGCTACTGCCTCGGTGCGCGTGTCGGCATCCAGCTTGGCCATTGCCTTGCGCACGTGGGTGCGCACTGTCTCCGGCGAGATGAAGAGAGCCTTACCTATCTCTTCGTTGGAATGACCGTCGGAGAGCATGCGCAGGACATCGCGCTCGCGCTGAGTGAGCTGGGTGATCTTCGCGGTAGCGGCCGGGCTGGAGATGACCCCGGCTAGCACCGGATCGACGTAGGTACGCCCATCGGCGACAAGCTGTACCGCCCGCACTATCTCGGCCAGCGGCGCCTCCTTGGAGACGAAGCCACGAGCCCCCGCATCCAGCGCTTCCGTGAGGAGCGCCTGCTCGCTGTAGGCCGTGTACAGGATCACGTAAGTCTCGGGAGTGCTGCGGGCGCAGCGACGTGCGACCTCGATTCCGCTCAGTCGCGGCATTCGCAGGTCGAGCAGAGCAACGCGCGGCTTCTTCTCCTGAATCGCAGCCAGGGCCTCCTCGCCATCGCGCGACTGCGCGACAACCTCGACCCCGCCGGCAATCAAAACCTCGGATACCGCCTGTACGACGGCCGGGTGGTCATCTGCCACTAGACAAGTGATCGTCATTGGTTCTGATGCTATTGCGTGTAGAGCGGACATATCGTTCCCGCTCTATTCATCGGCCTCTTGGTCGAAAACTTTTACTACAGATTCCACAATAGTCCTCGCACTTGACGTAGTGTGACCCGGAACGACCCAGAAAGGCAACCTATGGACGCGACGCAGCCCGCCGAAGAGCAACTGATCAGGGGCGGTCGGATGGTCGCCATCGGCCGACTGACTCCGGCCCTCATCCACGAGCTCAACAACTCGCTGCTTGTCTTGCTGGGGACGGCTGACCTCGAGCTCGCAATGCTGCCGCCGGAGAGCAAGGAGCGCGAACGAATGGAAACCGTGCGCGACGCCGGCGGCGAGATCCGAGCAGCTGTTTCGCAACTCGCGATCTTCACTCGTGCGCCGCTCGAGGGCGAGCAAGACCTTTCGCTGGTCGAGGTGGCCGGATCGGCTGCGGCCCTGACGCGGCGCCTCCGTCTGCAGCGCGACATCGACTTCGAGGATCGGCACTGCGACGAGGATCTGATGGTGCGCGGCAACGAAGGGCAGCTGGTTCAGGCGCTTCTGCACATGCTCACGAACGGCTTCCAGGCATCGACCGTCGGCGGCACGGTCAGACTCGAGCTGAAGCGCGAGGGTGACGAGGCCGTCGCGCTGGTCAGCGACGAGGGCGCCGGCGTACCGCCCGAGCAAGCCGAGCGCGTCTTCGAGCTCTTCGAGACGACGAGGCTCGAGCAGCAGGGAAGCGGCATCGGACTGGCCGCCGCGCGCGCGATCGCACGCCGCCACGGCGGCGAGCTCGAGCTCCGCCCCACGTCCTCGGGAACCGTCTTCGCGCTGCGCCTGCCGCTGGTCGGCTAGCCGGCAGGCGCGAAGGGTCCGCCGGGGGCCTCGATTACCGCTTCCCGACCCGGAATAGGCGCATTTTTCCTCTTACGGGGGATGTGCCCTGACCCTCCTGTGGACGATGCTTCAAGCGAGGGTTGGGGAGCCGTGCAATGTCAGCTGGAAAAGCGACTGAAGTAACAGCCGAAAAGGGCTTCGGCACCGGTTTGCGGGCGCAGCTCGCACTTCGGCGGCCGAGCGAAGAGGCGCCCGGCGCCGCGTTACCTGGCGGGGTGGCCGAGACGCTTGCCCAACTCGAAGGGCAGAGCGTCGATTTGGCCGTGGTCGAGCAGTTGCGAGCCGATCTCGAGGCCTCCTTCGCACGCGAGCAGGCGCTGCAAAACGCCCTCGCCAAGCTCGAGCCGAAATCCGCCCGAGACGGTGCCGGCGCGGACCAACTTCGAGCCGTCGAGATCGCTCTGGAGGAACGCGAGCGAGAGCTCGCCGAGGAGCGCGAGCAGATGGCCGAGGAGCGAGCAACCCTGGGTGGCCTCGAAGCGGAACTGGCGCAGGCCAAGGTGCGCTCCGACGAGCTCGAGAGGCAGATCGAGACGAAGGTGACGCAGCTCAAGGAGGCCGAGGACGACCGCAAGCGGCTCGAGCGAGAGCTGCGCGTGCGCGAAGCCGACATCGCCGCGGGCGACAAGGGTCTGGCCGCGCAGGAGCGCGAGATCGAAGGGCGCGAGCGAGCGCTGGAGAAAGCGCTCAGCCAAATCAGCGAGCGCGAGGAAACACTGGAAACCCACGGGATCGAACTGGCCGCGCAGGAGCGCGCGCTGGCGCTGGCGATCGATCAGATCGCCGAGAAAAGCGACAGCCTGCGCGATCTCGAGATCTCTCTCGACACGCGAAGCGAGGAGCTCGACGATTTGCAGGCCACCGTCCAAGCCGACATCGACCGGATCGAGAAGGCAACCGGCGGCGACCTCGACAGGCTGACCGAGCTGACGGCGGCGCTGGACACGCTGGAGCAGCGCGAGAACGACGTCGAGGAGCGCGAGAGCGAGATCGCCAAGCAAACCGACAGGGCCCGTCGCAAGCTGGCCGAGGCCGAGCGGCGCTGCGACGCGGTCGCGAGCCTGGAAAAGGAGCTCGGCCGTCGCGAGCGCGACCTCGACGAGCGCGAACGGGATGTCGAGAGTACGAACAAGTTGATCGAGGAGCGGCTGCGCAGGATCGAGCGCAAAGAGCGCCGAACCGAGCAGATCGAAGCCAGCTACGCGGAGCGGATCGCCGATCTCGAGCAGCGCGAGTCCGAGGTCGACGCGAGAGAACGTCGCGCGGCTTCGATCGAAGCGGAATGCGAGCTACACGAACAGCGCCTGGAGCGACGCGAGCGCCTCGTGGAAGAGGCCGAGAAGCGCCTGACCCAGAAAGAGCAAGATCTGCAGGGCTGGGTCGGCCAGCTGCAGAGCGATCTGGGCGATCGCGACGGCGACTGGTGGGCGAAGCAGCTCGGGCACACGGATGGGAAGAAGGCGTCGAAGGAATCAGCAACCAGACTGCGGGCCATCAAATAGAAAGGCAGTGGGGGGAGAACGATGGACGCATGGAGCGACGAAGGCAGGGTTTATCTCCTGGACAACGAGCCCGGACCGATGCTGGGCTTGCCACAGGAGGACGAGGTAGCGCCTGAACGAGCCGAGTTGGACGGACGGATGGTGCAGATCAACGCCGTCTCGAGCTTGCTCGAGCGCAGCCGCTTCGAGGCCGCGACGGCTCTGCACGCCTGTCAGATCGAGTTGGAAGTCGCCGACGCCGCCTCCTACAACGACGTCCCGGTCTGGGTCGTCCTAAAAGCGCCGACCGAGCTCGTCTTCACGCTCGGCAACTTCGATCGAGAGGTGGCCTGGTTCGTGCGCGAGGCAATCTCCGAAGCGCTGCCCAGCGGTTATCAGGTCTCGGAGTTCTACGTGCAGACGCTGCTCAACACGACGCCCTACGGCAACGAAGGGCTGGCAGCCGCCTAGTTTTCCGCCAGAAGTCCGCCTCCCTTTGGGAGGCATGACGACTTCTGGCGGCGAGGAACGTCGAGCGACCAGAGGATGGCGTCTTCCGAGCCGCGCCCGCCATGTCGGTCGCGGCGGCCGGCGACCGCTACAGTGCCCGCCGTGAGCGGGCGGCGGCGAGCCGAGGACGATAAGGCCGCAAGCCGCGGCTATTTCGACGGCGAGGCAGGTCGCTATGAGAGCCATCGCCGCTGGCGCCGCGTCCTGCGCGAGCAAGCGAGAGCGCTCGGCGCCCTCGAGCTGCAGCCGGAAGACGAACTGCTCGACGTCGGCTGTGGCAGCGGGCTGGCCGTGCGCGAGGCGGCGCCTTTCGTGACCAGGGCGATAGGGCTCGACCTGTCCCCCGGGATGATCGAAGAGGCCCGGAGGCTCGCTCTTCATCTCGACAACGTCGCGTTCGAGCTTGGAGACGCCGAGAAGCTTCCTTTCGCGGACGGCGTGTTCAGCGCCGTTCTCTGCTCGACCTCGATCCATCACTACCCGCAGCCCGACAGCGCGGTGCGCGAGATGGCACGGGTGCTCGCCCGCGGCGGCCGCATCGCTATCGGCGACTCCAACCCCGAGCAGCTGATCGTCCGTATCGTCGACCGTCGTCTCAAGCGCGACGAGCCCGGTCACCTGGGCTTTCGCTCTCCGGACGAGATCGCCCGCTTCCTGGATGAGGCCGGCTTCGCGGAGATCATTCTGCGCCGCCAACACAGGCGGGGATCCGTGATCGCTCTGGCACGAAAGCGCTAGAGCCTGCGCAATCAACCTGGCAAGATCAGGTGTGAGTGTTTTCGGTCAGGCCGGGAAGTAATCGGGTTCATGATCAAGAGCGTGATAGTCGGAGCAGGCCGGGTCGGATCGGCCACAGCGCTGCTCCTGGCCGAGGAAGACCAGCGCGTATCGCTCGTCTCGCGCTCGGGAACGGGCGCGGACCATCCGAACATCGAGAGGATCGCGGCCGATGCCGCCGACCGGGCGACCATGCTGCGCCTGTCGGTCGGGGCGGAAGCCATTTACGACTGCGCAAATCCCGCCTACCACCGCTGGCCGACCGATTGGCCGCCGATCGCCTCCTCGCTACTCCAGGCGGCGAGGGAGTGCAAGGCGGTGCTCGTGACACTGAGCAATCTCTACGGCTACGGCCCCGTCGACCACCCGATGCGGGAGGACGACGAGTTGGCGGCGACCAGCGTGAAGGGACGGGTACGGGCGCGGATGTGGGAGGAAGCCAAGGCCGCCCACGACTCCGGGCAGGTACGGGCCTGTGAAGCGCGCGCGTCCGACTTCTTCGGTCCCGGAGACACCGCCAACCATCTCGGCCGGATGATCCCGCGCGTGCTCGCCGGTAAGACGGTGCGCGTGATCGGCAGCCCGGACACTCCGCACAGCTGGACATACGTGCCCGATGTCGCCCGCACGCTCGTGGTCCTCGCCCGCGACGAGCGTGCCTGGGGTCGGCCCTGGCACGTGCCCACGAATCCACCGCTATCGCAGCGCGAGGTGGTGGCGGAACTGGCCGCCCTGGCCGGATTGCCCGCACCGGAGGTGCGCAGGATTTCGAACTGGCTCATAACGGCTCTCGGCGTCGCGTCTCCCATGCTGCGCGAGCTTCGCGAGGTGACCTACCAGCTCGAGCGCCCGTTCGTGCTCGACTCGTCCGCGGTCACGCAGACGTTCGGGCTCGAGCCCACACCGATGCGCGAGGCGATCGCCGCAACGCTCGAATCGGTCGCGCACAAGTAACCGCCTGAAGTCCGCCTCATCGGACTTCAGGCGGTCGATACTGGATAATGCTCGCCTTGCCGTCCCGTCTCGCTTTGTTCAGCGCCGCTGCAATGATCGTCGCCATCTCCGGTGCGGCGCTCGCCTGGGACGGCCCGGCCGCTCCTTCCTGGGCGGCGGGCGGCGTGGCGGCCGAGTACCGAAGCGAAGCGAGCCGCCTGCAGCTGGCTCCAGGATGGCGCTGGCCGAAAGAGCTTTCGATCGACGCCGGCGCCAGTGAGGCGCCGATGCACTACGGAAAAGGCTTCGGCACTCAGATGGCGGACTATCGCTGGTTCTGCTCCTGGGCGACGCGCGCCGTCTCCGAGAAGCTCTCTGCGAGGACGCGGCGAGACGCGCTCGAACAGCTCTCGGCGAAGATGCGCGAGCCGGCGTTCGCGATGCAACTCCCCGAGTCCGCGGTCGCTGGGGTGCTGCGTGGCGAGACTCGGTATCTGCGCGAGGAGGCCTCGATGTGCCGCAAGACCGTCGATCTGCCGGTTAAGTGACTATGACGACCCAAGCCCAAACCGGGACGCTCGAGCGTAGGCAGCTGTCCATCTGGCTCGCTATTGCCGGGTTGGGCTGCGCCGGAGTACTGACCGGCCTGATCGCGCAGTACCTGCGCCAGAAAACCGGAGCCGGCGATGCCTTCATGGCTCTCGGCGGCAGCACCGCGATCTGGGTGTCGATCGGATTTGTTCTGGCTCGCCAGACCGCAGCGGTACGTCCGGCCCGCGACCGGATCGCGTGGGTCAGCGTTGCCGCCGCCGCGTACCTGTTCGCTTGGCTCATCGCCTACCACTCGCTGCTCGGAATCCGCGATCACCTGGATCTGGCTCAGGTCTGGCCGCAGATGCGCTACTGGCTGGTCGCGGTCGCGCCGGCCTGCCTCGCGCTGGGATTCATCGCCACCGAGTCTCTGCGTAAGGATCTGCTTGGCGACATCTGCCTTGCGCTGCCGTTCGGCTGGTCGCTACCCGAGATCTACTCGAGCGTCCGCGTCGGTGGCAGTCACATCCCCGTCGTCTCGATTCCGACGCTGCTCGTCGCCTCGCTGCCATTGCTGGCGCTGCGGCGGCGCTGGTGGAGCGTCGCGATCGTCGTCGCGACGGTACTGGTGGTCGGCGTGCCCTTCCACCTTCTGTATCCGTACCTCTCGCTGGACTCGTAGGGCGAGCCCCGGAAGGTCTGCTCAAGCTGCTCCGGCGCTGGAAGCCGCTCGAATCTCCTCCATGCTCCGGCCCGAGCGGGCGGACAGGTCCTGCGCAGTCACGTCCTCGGTCGAGGCGAAGCTGTCGCGCTTCTTCACCAGCAGCCAGGTCTTCTCGCCGGCTCGCGCGAAGCGAATCAGCGCGAACTCGCCCTTCAGCTTCTGGCCCGCGACGATGAAGGTGAACTGGCCGCGCTCGAGCCCCGCGCGAAAGGCCGCCTCGCTTCCCTCGCGATCGGTCTGGTTGAGGGCCACGAACGCTCCCTCGTCCCAGATCATGACCGCGCCGGCCCCGTAGCCTTCCGGCAGCACGCCCTCGAAGTTCCGGTAGTCGAACGGGTGGTCGTCCACCATCATCGCCAGGCGCTTGTCGCCCGGGTCGAGCGACGGCCCCTTGGGAATGGCCCAGCTCTTGAGCACACCGTCCAACTCGAGCCGGAAGTCGTAGTGCAAGCGCGTGGCCTGATGCTTCTGAACGACGAAGCGAAGTGGCTCGCTTGCGAGCTCCGGCGGAGAGTCGTTCGCTGCGGCTTGTGCGGAGTTGCTTGTCATCGAATACGCCTTCTGTATTTCTGCCGCGCCGTACCACTAACCTCCTACACCTAGGTCGAGAAGGGGGCGCGAGCCTCCGGCAGTGGCTTTAGGAAGGCTCGCTATCGGGGAACTTGTACAGCGGTGGTCTATTGGGCCTGCTGATCCTGATCTGCGCCGTAGCGCTGCTCATCCATATCGAGCGCTCGCCTCGCTGGCCGCGGCTCGACCCTTGGCGCAAGCGCTGGCGCCCGTGGGACCAGCGGATCGTCGGCTACATACGTTCGGCTCCGTTCACCTACGTCTTCCTGTTCGTCTTGCTGATCACGACCTGGGTCTACCAGACCTCGCGCCCGTCGATCGCCCGCAGCCTGCTGGTCGAGCGCAGCACGAACCTCCAACAGCTTGGGCACGACCCGATACGGGTGCTCGTCGCGAGCGCCTTCTGGCTCTCGAGCAGTTGGGAGCTGTTCGTCTGGCTGGTCCTCTTCTCGCTCGTGCTGGCGCCGGTCGAACGCTGGATAGGTACCGCTCGAACCACGCTCGTCTTCGCCGGCGGGCACGCCGGCGCGACCTTGCTCACCGCCGCCGGCCTCTGGCTGGCGATCCGCTACGAGGTAGTCGGAAAGTATGTTGAGCACGCGATCGACGTCGGCGTCAGCTACGGGTTCTTCGCCGTCGCGGCTGTGCTGGTCGTTCGCCTATCCGGTCGCCGACGGGCGCTCTACCTCGCCGTTTTGATCGGCTACCTGACGGTCACCGCGGCCGTGATCCACGACTTCACGGATTTCGGCCACCTGGGCGCGTTTGCGATCGGGCTTTCGCTGGCGCCGCTCGTCACCCGCGGGCGGACGCGTCCCGAAACCGCTATCTCTCCACAATCGCCTTAGCTCGTCGACCGCTTCCTCCCTCCCCACAAGTCGTCATGGCGCCGAAGGCGCCCGACTTGCGCCGGCTCAAAAGCTCAGGATCTTGGAAAGCTGCAACATCGCCGGCCCGAGGATCACTACGAACATGGCCGGGAAGATGAAGATCACGGTCGGAAAGAGCATCTTGATCGGAGCCTTGGCGGCCCTTTCCTCGGCGGCGGCCTGGCGCTTGAGGCGGCTGTCGGCGGCCTGCACGCGCAGGATGCGACCCAGCGAGATGCCGAGCTGGTCGGCCTGGATGAGCGAGCGCACGAAGGCCGAGATCTCACGGGTGTCCATGCGTTGAGCGAGCTTCTTGAGCGCCTCGGGACGACCCGAGCCGATGCGCATCTCGCCCAACATCAACTCGAGCTCTTCGACGAGCGGCCCTTCCATGTGCTCGGTCAGCTTGTTGATCGCCGCGTCGAAGGAGAGACCGGCCTCGACCGAGACGGCCAGCAGGTCGAGCGCGTCGGGAAGCTGGGCGACCGCGCCCTCGCGGCGGCGGCGGGCGCGCCCGTTGACGATGTAGCCGGGAACGACGTAGCCGAGCGCACCGAAGCCGGCGGGAAAGAGCACGAGCGAGGATCCGCCCGCGATTCCACCGAGCAGTAGCCCGAGCAAGAGACCGGCGCCGCCACAGAGCCCCTTCGTGGCCAGAAAAGCATCAGGCGAGACATCGCGCATACCGGCGCCCTGGAGCGTCCACTGCAGCGACTCGAGCGAGGTGCGACGGTTCAGCCTCATCATCGCTCGGGCCGTTTTCGCCATCAAGGGCTTGAGTGCTCGCCTGCTGAAGGTCTCGTTCTCGCTCGGTGCCGACAGTGGTCGCGAGCGACCGTAACGCGACGCACGAGCCAACACCTCTTTCCGCTCCCGCGCCGGCTGGCTGGCCAGCTCGAAGACGAAGAAGGCGGCGAGTCCGAGCGAAGCGACGGCTAGAAAGAGCAGCATCTGTTCTACCCCTTGAAAGAGACGATTTTCTTGAGCATGAGCGAGCCGATCCCGATCGAGATCAGTCCGAAGGCCACCAGCGCCTTGCCGGTGCTCGTGTGCCAGAGCGGAGACATGTAGCTGGAGTTGAGCAGCGTCAGGACGCCGGCGAGGAAGATCGGCAGGCCCACCAGCACGTAGGCGGACATTCGTCCCATCGCCGTCAGCGAACGCACTTTGCGGGCGAACTGCTGGCGCTGGCGCACGGTGTCGGCGACCATGTCGAAGAGCTGGGCCAACGAGCCTCCGACCTGCCTCTGGATGGTTACGGCCGTGATCACGAACTCGAAGTTCGCCGAGCCGAGCCGGTCGCTCATCTCCTTGAGCGCCTCGTCCATCGGGCGCCCCAGCGACGATTGCGTGAGCACTCGCCGGAACTCGCCCGAGGCCGGCTCCTGACCTTCCTCCATCGCCGCCTTCAAGCCCTGCTTGAAGCTGTGGCCGGCCTTCAGCGAAGCGGCGATCGTCACCAGCAGATCGGGCAGCTGTGCCTCGAAGGCGGCGAGGCGGCGGCGTACCTTGAGCCAGACGAAGCCGTAAGGGAGGGCGCCGCCGAAGAGTATGGCTACGAAAACTGTCAGCACGCCTGCGCCGGCCAGCGAGAAGATCAGGCCGAACCCGATGCCGAGGCCGAGCATCGCCCAGACCAGCTCGACCGTCTTGAGCGGCATGTCCGCGCGCTCGAGCATGCGCGTGAGCCGTCGCCAAACGTTCAAGCTGCCGAACACGCTCTCAGTGGCGCTGAGGACCGTGGCGACGGCGCTCAAGCGCTCGCGCGCTCCCATGCCCTTCTTGCTCGTGCCCGCGCCGATGTGCGGCGCCAGCCGCGCCTGCACCCAGGAGCCCTTTCGCGCCGAGGCGAGATTGGCGAGCACGGCCAGGCCGAGCCCGCCGACGATCAGCCCGATCAGGATGGTGCCGGCCGTGGAGAAGAGGAACGAGGGCAGGAAGGTGTGTGTGCTCACCGGTTCGGCGTTCGCGACGTGCAGCTTCGTGCTTGCCGAGCCGGCGCCCACGAGCGAGGCCTGCAGCGCCACCTGCTCGCCGGGGCGGGCGGAGGTGATGTAGGAGATGCGCCAGCTTCGCGCCAGCTCGGACGCGATGGCGGAATAGATCGCGCTCAGCCGCGCGCTCGTGCTGGCGAGCACGTAGCGCCCACCGGTCTCGTCGGCCAGCGTCTCGAGCGGCGCCGGGTCGAACTGCGGCCCATTGATACCCACGGCGTATACGACCGCCCCCGCCTTGTGGGCGGCGATCACGGCGTCGTCGAGCGTGGCTCCCGAGCCGACGTTCTTTCCGTCGGTCAGAAGCACGATCACACGTCCCGCCAGCGGGTCGGAGCGAAGAGCGTGCGCAGCCTGGATGACCGCGTCGTAGAGCGCCGTCCCTCCGTGCGTATCCACCTGCATCGCCTCGAGACTCGTGACGAGGTCGCCGGTCGTCGAAGAGAGCGCCGATTGCTCACTTGCCGTCTCGCCGAAGGCGATCAGGCCAAGGCGGTCGCCCGCGGCCTTGATATCGACGAAGGCGCGCGCCGCCGCCACCGCGTCGGAGAGCGAGCCGCCGGTCATCGACTGCGAGCGGTCGAGCGCCAGCACAACCGCCTTCGCCTGACCCAGGTTCTGCGCCTCGATACCGCTGATCACGCGTCCGTTTTCGGCCAGCGCCGGCTTGGTCGCCACCGCCTTCGAGGAGACGACGGTCAGCCGCACATCCGGGTAGCCGCTCGTGTCGAGGCCCCTGATCTCGACGCTCGCGCCGGCCGAAGAGGCCAGAGCCAGCGTTGCGACCAGTGCCGCGACGAGCGTTTTCACGGCTTTGTTCATCCCTTTTTCCCTCCAAAAGCGGCGGCGGCGAAACCCGGGCGAACGCCGGCCGGCAGTTTCTGCTCGCTCTCGAAGAAGTTCGGAGCGACGAGGACGTTGTTGGTGGCCAGCTTCTCGAGGAAGTGCGGCTTCAGCCCCACACAGCGGAGCGGCTCGAGCAGTTCGCCGCCGCGCCGCGAGCCGTTCGAGCTCTCATCCGGCGGCCGCGCCACGAAGATGTCCTGGAGCGTGATCAAGTCGCCCTCCAGGTGCAGGACCTCGGTGATCTGGGTGACCCGGCGCGAGCCGTCGACCAGGCGGGCGATCTGAATCAGCACGTCGAAGGCGCTCGAGATCTGCTCGCGGATCGCTCGCAGCGGCAGCTCCACTCCGGCGGTCATGACCAGCGTCTCCAAGCGCGCCAGCGCGTCGCGCGGCGAGTTGGCGTGGATGGTCGTCAGGGAGCCTTCGTGGCCGGTGTTCATGGCCTGCAACATGTCGACCGTCTCGGCGCCGCGCACCTCGCCGACGATGATCCGGTCGGGGCGCATACGCAGAGCGTTTCGCACCAGCTCGCGGATCCTCACCTCGCCCTTGCCTTCGATGTTCGGCGGCCGCGACTCCAGCGAGACGATGTGCTCCTGCTGTAGCTGCAGCTCGGCGGCGTCTTCGATCGTGACGATTCGCTCGTCGCCGGGAATGTAGGCGCTCATCGCGTTCAGGGTGGTCGTCTTGCCGGTGCCCGTCCCGCCCGAGATGAGGATGTTCAGCTTGCCGCGCACGCAGGCGCCCAGGAACTGGGCCGTCTTGGGCGTCAGCGTGCCGAACGTGATCAGGTCGTCCATCGTGTACGGATCGCGCGAGAACTTGCGGATCGTCAGCGACGGCCCCTTGAGCGCGAGCGGAGGAATGATGGCGTTGACGCGGCTCCCGTCCGGCAGGCGGGCGTCGACCATCGGCGAGGACTCGTCGATGCGTCGCCCCACCTGCGAGACGATCTTGTCGATGATCCTGAGTAGGTGGGCGTCGTCGACGAAGGCGATGTCGACGCGCTCGATCTTGCCCGCGCGCTCGATGTAGACCCGGTCCGAGGCGTTGACCATCACCTCGGTCACGGAGTCGTCCTGCAGCAACGGCTCGATCGGTCCGTAGCCGAGGATGTCGTCGGCGATCTCACGCACCAGGCGGTGGCGCTCCTCGCGGGTCAGTGGCGTACGATCGAGCGCCAGCTGCTCGGTGACGGCTCGCATCACCCGCTCGGTAAGGTCTTCCTCGCCTTCGCGCTTCAGCAGCTCGACCCCGAGCTGCTGGATGCAGGCGTTGTGTATGG
This sequence comes from Actinomycetota bacterium, assembly GCA_003132665.1. Classification (GTDB taxonomy): domain Bacteria; phylum Actinomycetota; class Thermoleophilia; order Gaiellales; family Gaiellaceae; genus Fen-549. The sequence goes on along the minus strand of PKYN01000014.1, from coordinate 12,548 downwards.
CCGTCTTCAGCTCGGCGTAGGGGTCGACGCGACGGGGTTCCGTGCTGTCGTAGCCGGACTCGAGCTCGCTCGCCGGCCCCCTCTGCGTTGCGATGCGATCGGAAAGGCCCATCTCGTCGTCACGCCCTGAGCGGGCTCAGCACGCGCCGCTCGCGTTCTTTGGCGGGAAAGAGCGCCTTGGCCAGCTCGTGCACACCGCGCGAGAAATCGCAGCCCGCGTCGGCGACCACGACCGGTACGCCCCGATTCACCGACAGCGGCACCGCCCGATCGACGGGAACCGACTTCCAGACCTCGGTCTCGAGCGCTTCCTCGACCTGGCGCTGCTTGATCCCGACCTTGTCGTTGGCGCGATTCAGCACCACGCGCACCCGCTCGCGCGGGAAGGAGAGCAGCTCCAGCGTCTGCATGCCAAGACGCACGTTCTTGAGCGTCGGAATGTCGAGACTGGCCACGAGCAGCAGCTGATCGGTTCGATCGAGCGTCGAGAGCATCGGCCCGTGGAAGAAGGGCGAGGTGTCGACGATGATCACCTCGTAGGCGTAACGAGCCACCTCGAGCAGGCGCCCGACCTTCGTCTCGGTCACCAGCTCGGCGTCCTCGGGCCGAAGCGGCGCCGGCAGGATGTCGAGCCCGCAGGAGTGCTTGACGATGTAGCCCGCCAGCTTGTCGGCGTCGAGCTCGCCCGGCGCGACGACGAGATCGAAGATCGTCTTGTCGGGCTCCAGCCCGAGCATGATCGCCGCGTCGCCAAACTGCAGGTCGAGATCGAGCAGGAGTGTCCGCTTGCCCTCGTCGTGGGCCAGCGACGCGGCGAGGTTCGCCGCGAGCACGGTCTTGCCCGTTCCGCCCTTGGGCGAGAAGACGGTGACGATTCTGCCCTCGCTGCCCAGCGGAACCTCGGCGCCGCGCCCTACGTGGCAGGACTTGCGGATCGAGAAGACGACGTTCTCGATGAACTGCGGCAATACCAAGACGTCGGCCACGTTCGCTTCCAGCGCCTCCTCGAGCAGGGCCGAGGCCTCGCTCGAGCAGACCAGGATGACCGGAGCACGCGTCAGCTCGCGGATCGCGGCCAGCTCGTTGATCGGCAGGATCGAGCTTCGCGTGGCGTGCAGGACGACCTGGAGATGACCTCCGGCCAGAGCCGGCGCGGCTGCGGCTATGTGCTCGCTGGCGCCCAACAGCTCGAGCTCTTCGCTACCAGCCAGCGCTTCGAGCAACGGCTGCAGGCCCTCGCAGGAGCCGGTTACGAAGATACGCGTGGTCTCGTGCGCTTGCTCACTCATCAGTTCGTCCCCTGCATCGCTTGCCGATAGACGGATCCGCCCACGCCCTCGGACGCGATCGTCATCGAATCTGTGAGCACTTCGGAGCTGTCTCCTGCCCGCACCGGCGGACGCAGAGCCAGCGACCACTCACCGTTCTTGGCCAAGAAGAAGAGCTTGGTCGCTTGCGTGTCGGTTACCCGGAGCTGCACCGTGGTCGTACCGCTCGCGCCACCTGTCACGCTCGAGCTCGATGACGCCGTCGCGGGTGCGTCGAGTACCAGAATGTCTCTCAGCACGATCTTGCTCACGTGGTGCGAACCGCCCTCCGGGGCCGCCCAGGTGGCCACCACGTCGACGTGGTCGCCTGTCTTGAGCGATCCGGCGAGTACCTGGGCCGGCTTCGCATCGATCTCCAGAGCGCGCTGGGCGCCTGTCAGCTGCCCGCGCGCACCCTCGGCGCCGGCCTCCCCGAAGCGACTTAGCGAGAGCTGGTCGCCCTCGTAGAGAGGCTCGGTGACATAGCGCGAGGCGATCTGCTTCGTGTCCGTGATCGCGCCGCGAACGACGTTGACGCGCTTGACCGACTCCTTGCGCAGATACTTCCCGTCGATCAACTCGTCGCCCGCCGTTCCGCCGGGAATGTCGCGAGCCGCCACATAGACTTGGGCGCCTGATTGGCCGTTTTCGACGTGGTTCTTGTACTGCGTCACGTAGACGCTCACCAGGATGGCGGCGAAAACCGCCAACCCGAGCGCAATCAATATGTTTCGAAGTCGGTATGTCATTGTCGGTGCGTCCTTTTTAGACCGTTGTATGCGCGACTCTTAACGAATCAGTAATGCTCGAGTCTCACTTTGTGCTTTGTATTTCGAGTCCATAATCTTCTCGCGCGTTATCGACAGGGCGTTATTGGTGCTAGTTGCGCGCCTTGCTCGCCTCAGAGGGGCAGCACGTTCTCTCATTCAACTCGCTCGGTCGTAGAACTCGACAACTCTCCGGAATTCACGACGATTCCCATGATGTTTATCGTGTAGGGATACTTCGCCGTGACCGTGACGTCGCCACCGGGCGTCCAGCTCGACGTGACATTGACGGTCAGGTCGCTTTGATTCAGGTCCGCGGCGGAGGAGCGCACCTGCGAGACGGCCGCGCCGACCGGGTCACTCGCCTCGCGAGATACCGCCGCCTCGCGAGCGCCGGCGCGAACCGAGTCGGTCAGCGTGAGGTAGTGGTTGAAGGTGATCCCGAACTGCACGATCCCGAACAGGAGCACGCAAAGGATAGGTAGCACGATGACGAACTCGACCATCGCTTGACCCTCCTCGCAGCAGGCTCTATCCCGGTTTCTCACGCTCCCCCTCATTTCATCCCCCCGAAACAGTCGGGGCGGACCTTCCGCACCAGAAGGCCCGCCCACACTCTTGGCGACTAGGCCGTCAAAGGCCGCGCCGCCTTCTCAATGGCCCTAGGTACACCGCCGGAGAGGATCACGAATGTCGCCGGTACGCTGATCGCGTTCACGAGGAAAGCGATCGCTTTCTCGGGTGCCGTTCGTCCAGCCTCGCGCTTGCGGCTTGAGCGACCGAACGAACGGGTCTTCGAGATCGACTTCATTCGTGTTCCCCCTCATCCCCCCCGGCGATCTTTTTCACATCCGGTGCATATCTTCGTTCTCTGCCTACTTGGGCAGTACAGCGATGACCTTGTTGATTGCGGTGGTGATTCCACCGGACAGCAGCGTAAATACTCCCACTGTGAGAACGGTAATCACGGCCAGAACGACGCCGTACTCGGCCATCGTCTGCCCCTCGTCACGCATCAGGAACAAATGCAAACGCGCGATCATGCGCATGTGAAGTGCACCCCCCCTTCTTGTTTACACGGCAGGCAGAGGCCTCAGCGCAGAACGACAGGCGGGAACATGCCCCCACATCCGTCTTGTCGCTCAACACGTGCGGTGCGCTTGAATACATCACGCCGCTAACCTCCCCCTAGTGGTTCGTGGCGTGGCCGCGCCGCCGTGTTTGTCGAGGTCACAATCGAGAAAGTGACGCGGACTCAAAATCCCTCAACGCAGGGATTTGCGCGTTTCTTCACTCGTTCTAGCTATCGCAACCGGTAATTCACCTCATTGGGGGAACCGCTAATCGCTTTGTTGATTGCATAGTGTGAAAGTTCCATCGCGGCTAGGAGCAGATCGCTATCCGTGCCGAGCGTGATCTCGGCGCCGATTGAAATGAGGGGGAGCCGTAGATGAGGAAGAGACGAGAGTCCGCGCGCAAGCGGGAGGCCGAAGACCGGTCCGGGCCCGCCGCGAAGAACGAGCGCGACGAGGCAGTGGAAAGGGAGACCGGGCTCGAGGATGACGGGTTCGTCTTCTGGCCAACCAGTCTGGGCGATCCCGCGGGACCGCGCCTCGTGCAGGTCGGGCCTCGTCCGCCGCGCGAGCCCAAGCGAGCGGGTCCGCCGCGCCGGCGCCGGGCGGTCACCATCGCTTTCACCTTGCTCTTCTTCGCCGGTGCCGCGCTGACAGCGGCGGCCGGAAACGAAGTCGCCACGATCGTCTCTTCGTCGCCCGAGGCGGCGGCGGTCGAGACGCAGACGACCGACACGACCACTGATGCGACCGCGACGGAGACCACGGACACGACCGCGTCTACGACAGAGACCACGACAACCGTCATGACCGCAACCGAGGAATCCGTCACAACGAGCTCGAGCGAGCCCGACCCGAGCACGCCCGCCCCGGTTACCGACGAGACGACGACCGCTGCCACAACCACCGCGCTGGCTCCGGCCGGCGATCAGCCCGCCGGCGGCGATGTCGAAGCAGCGCCGGCCACGACGACCGTCGCATCTCCATCGCCCGCCGCCTCACCGGCAAGCGATTCGGCTACGGGAACGGCCTCGAACGGATCTCCGGACGCTCCCGCGGCGGAGGTGACTACTCAGCCTGAAGCCAAGCCGGTGCAGCTCCTCGAGCCGCAACCACAGGCGAAGTCCTCGGGACATAAGCGCAAGCAAGCAAAGGCCGGCTACGCCTCGTTGCACAAGGCGCCGAAGCCCAGCGAGATCGAGCCCGAGGGTGACTCGAGCGCTCCTGCGGGAGACGTGCGCTGGATCGATCAGCCGCTGCCGGACCCGACTCCCGCGTCGCTCCGGCTGTCACGCGAGTTCGCCGAGCAGCTTCGTACGTCAAGCTCGGCCGAGGGTCTCGATTGGGCCTTCCTGCTTGCCGTTCTTCGCACGGAGCGACTGGACAGTACGGGCCAAGTCTCGCTGCCTGTGTTGCAGCGAGAGGCGGCCGTTCTCGGTCCGCTTCACGCTCAGGCCGGCGACCGAGAGACGCTGCTGGCTTACAAGCAGGATGCGCTGTTCACCCGGCGCGCACTGGTGCTGGAGCACTACTACAAGGCGCTGGGACTTGACGCTCTCGTCAACGGCCTCGCCGACAGCAAGGACGCTCTGGCGGCCAAGATCCTGGCCGATCAACGCGTCGAGATCTACCCCGGCGGACGCGAGGACATCTCCGTCGGGCGGGTCGACGTGCGCGTGCTGGCGATGATCGCCTTCCTGAGCGAGTCCTTCGGCGACGTCCGCGTTTCCTGCCTGATCAGCGGTCACCGTCTGTACGCCAGGCCCGGAGTGATCTCAGCCCACATCTACGGGCGAGGCCTCGACATCGGTGCGCTCGACGACGTTTCGATCTACGGGCACCAGCAGGAATCGAGCGTGACCGCGCGAGCCGTCAAGCAGATCCTGCTCTTGCCGGCCGAGATGCTGCCGCGCCAGGTGATCTCGCTGCTGGGATTCGGCGGCCCGTCCTTCCCACTCGCCGACCACTACGACCACATCCACATTGGCTACTAGACCATCGATACCCGATAGAGGCCGCGTCCTGCTCGTCTGCGACGCGGCCGGCCGCACGCTCTGCGATCGCTGCCGCGTAGCCGACGGGCCGCTCAGCCGCATGCGCGGTCTGCTCGGGCGGCGTTATCTCAATGCCGGCGAGGCCTTGCTACTGCGCCCGGCGAGCGCGATCCACACAGCCTTCATGAACTTCTCGATCGACGCCCTCTTTCTCGATCGAGACGGCGTGGTGCTGCACATCGCACACGATCTCGCGCCATGGCGGGCGGCCGCCAAGCGCGGCGCGGCCACTGTGCTGGAGCTTCCCGCCGGCGCCGCGCGCGCGCGCGGGATCGAGCCCGGCGAAAAGTTGCGATTCATCTCGCCGCGCGACGTTGCGCGCCCGGCGGACGAGCCTGATTTGCCCCCTCGATACGAAAGCCAGACGGAGTCGACCGGCTCCGCCGACCCCAGAGCTCGAATCGGCATGGCGCTCGCCTTCTCGATTCAAGTTCCCGAAGGGAGGTAACGAGATGCAACTGCACACTCGCCTCCGGCGCCGATCGGGCGAGGACGGGCAAACGATCGTGCTCGCGGTGATCGCGATGGTGGCGCTACTCGCACTTGCCGCGTTCGCAATCGACGTCGGATACGTCTACTACGCGCACCGCTCACTACAGGCCTCGGCCGATGCCGCGGCGCTGGCGGGAGCACAGAAGCTGCCGGATGCCGGTGAGGCCAAGGCCACGGCGCAGGAATTCGGAACGAGTCCGGTAGGAAAGAACCAGCTCAAGAACATCGGGAGTGTCTCCGAGACGATCACGACCAAGTGCCTGACCAGCCTGCCCGGCTGCGATCCGGCGAATGCCGTCGTCGCCGAGGAATCGGCCGACGTGCCGACGTTCTTCTCGCGTGTGCTCGGGATCACGTCCTTCGCCATCAAGGCCAAGGCGACCGCCTGCTCGTACTGCGGCGTCAAGCCGCTGGACCTCATGCTCGTCGTCGACCGCACGGGCTCGATGTGCCAGGACCACTATGGGAAGAGCGATCCGGCCTGCACTGACCTGAACAACGAGAAGACCGCGCTGAAGGAGTTCCTCACCCTGCTAGAGCCCGCCAGACAGCGGGTGGGGCTGGCCATCTTCCCACCGGCAACCAGCGTGGCGAACCGCTGTAGTACGCCCACCGACACGAACTACAACTCGACCTCGAGCCCGTATGTAGTCGTTCCGCTCTCGAACGACTATGCGACCAAGACCGGCGAGCTCAACAGCTCGTCGCAACTGGTTTCGACGATCGGCTGCATTAAAGCGGCTGGCAATACGTCCTACGCGACCGCGATCGAGAAGGCGCAGGCCGAGCTGAACCTCCACGGAAGAACCGGAGTCGACCATGTGATCATCTTCTTCTCGGACGGCGCGGCCAACATCGGCCCGACCTACTACGCGACGAGCTCCCCCTACCGCAAGCAGCCCTGCCATCAGGGCGTGAGCTCGGCCGGGGGCGTCAAGTCGAACGGAACGATCATCTACTCGATCGGCTACGACCTGAACGCCGTGGACGGCGGCGCCAACACCTGTCGCTACAACGGCGCCAGCGGGCCGCTCGAGACGCCGTCGATCACCGCCTACTCGGCTATACAACAGATCGCCACTTCGAGCGATCAGTTCTATGTCGAGCCCAGCTCGGGCGATCTGAGCAAGGTCTACCTCGCGATCGCCGCCGATTTCTCGCGCGGCGCCTCGGGGCTGATCGGCAACGACACCCAGTAGGAATATCGAAGCAGGAGAGCCGGCCCGCCGGCTCTCCTGCTTCGCACCTAAGCCCGTGGCACGGTTTTACGCGGCCGACTCGACTTCGATCAGCTCGAGCGATGCGCGCGGCAGGTTCTCGACCCCGCCCCGGCGAAGGCTGACGATCACGTTCTCGGGCTCGTTGGCATACCAGCCGAGGATCACGCCCTCCGATCCACTGGGCACCGCGTCCAAATCTCTCGTTATACGTACGGCGTCTCGCGCCTTGAGGAGCGCTCCGCCGTAGACGGACCCCGACGGCATGGCGAGTGCCGGTTTGGACCTCTGTTCTCTTAGCTGATGAAGCGCGGCTTGCAGGCTTTCTGAGCGTCTGCGGCTACCGTTTGCGGCTTGGTTCTCGATGCGGGACACGTACTCCCCCCCTGAGAATCACACGGATATGGCACCCACGACTCCAGTTCAGCGGGCCAGCACGATGGTGAACTGCGGCGGCCGTGGGGTGCACCATTGATCGACCGGCGGGAGCTCAAATATATCCCCCAGACAAGTTATTGCTGTTTCGGCGGCTCGGGCCCTTGCGCGCGGCGGTCGCGGCCCTGCGATCATCCGGAGATGAAGTCGAAAAGGCCAGACGAGCGAAGTGCGAACGCGGATGCGCTTCGGCGGACGCTCGAGATAGCGCGCGCCGAGGCGGGCTTCCGCGCCTCGCGCTCGAGCGGACCGGGCGGTCAGCACGCGCAAAAGAACGAGACGCGGATCGAGGCCTTTCTCGAGCTCGACTCCTGCTCGCTCGACGAGGCGGCGAAAGCGCGACTGCGCGAGCGCTTCGGTCGCACGGTGCGCGCCGTCTCGCAGGACGAGCGCAGCCAGCTGCGCAACCGGGAGCTCGCGCTTGCGCGACTGCTGGAGAAGATCCGCCTCGCGCTCGAGCCCAGGGCCGAGCGCACCGCCACGAGACCCTCGCGCTCGGCGATCCTGAAGCGCTTGACGGGGAAACGGCGCCGCTCGCTCACCAAGCACCTGCGCCGTGCGCCCGGCGACGAGGATTGAGATTCGGCTCGGTTAGAGGTTGATTCCCTTTTCCAGCTGCTCGAGCCCGGCGCCGACGAGCGCGATCAGATCTCGCGGCGACGTATCGGGCTCGGTCAGCATGAGACCGAACACGACTCCCGATCCGCTCGCGCCGGCGCCGCGGTTACGCGGGATCGCAGGCGCCGCCCTTCTTCGGCAGCGTGCTGGCGGCACACGCCGGTAGCGTCGCCCGTGTGCGCACGGCGTTCACGACCAGCCTCATCGTCTCCTCGGTTAGGGCCGGCGCGTTGACCGTAATCTCGTGGCCGATCGACGCGGCGACCGCGAAGATCGAGTTACTCGAGATTCGCGCCAGCGCGCGCTGCGCGGAGTCCCAGTAGGCATAGAAATCGCTCTTGCCGCTGGCCCAGCCCGATACCTCTACGGGGTTGCCCGACTCGATGACGATGAGCGGCTTGGCGCCCAGCGAATCTCGGGCGCGTAGTGCAGCCGAGGCAGCAACGACGTCGAGGCTCTCTCCTCCGAAGACGAACGTCTTCGTTCCCGTGTACGTGTCCCAGTCGTCGGGCGCCGTATCGAGCAGGACCATGCCGGCGACGCTCTTCGGATAGCGCCTCGCAAACTCGCGGTCAACCAGGCCCGCGATCGAGTGGGCGGCGAGCACGTATGGCGCCTTCAGCTTGGCCTTGAGCAGAAGCCCGTGAAGATCGACCGCCGCCGCTCCGATCGTCTTGACCTTGTTCGTTCGATCGCTGCGACCGACGCCGTAGCGATCGTAGGCGCAGACGCGCGTGTGCAAGCGCTTTGCGCTACGGGCCGGATCGGCCCAGATTCCGTGATCGCTTCCGAGCCCGGCGTCGAGCACCACCACCGGCCTGCCGCTGCCAGCACAGGTGAGATAGAGCTTATGTCCGTTGACCTTGAAGCGGCCTTTCGGCGCGGCTCCCGGAGCCGCCGAAACGGCCGATAGCGCCGTGCCCACGACCGAGAGCGCAATCATCAGCACGAGTAGCGCGCGTTCACGACTTCTCATTTTCCCTGCTCCTTGCCCGAGAGTTAGTACGAACTCGCATTACCCTATTCAGGCTCTCTCAAGATTCGCTAAAGACCCGCGAGGATCGCAAGCAGGCGCTTGTTCGGGCCGCCCACCTCGTCGGCGGCATGGGTCCAGACGGGCTATTCCGCGCCCGCCGCTAGCGCGTCTTGCTGCTCGCCACGTTGTTCGTGAGCGAGATCTCCGTCGTCTTTCCCGAGACGGTGGCTCGCACGTTCGCCCGCGCCGTGACTGCGACGACGAAACGCAGCTTCACGTTTTTCGCCGCCGAAAGCGTCCCGAACGAGCAGGTGGCCCGGCGCTTTGTCCGCGTACAGCTGCGACCGGCGCTGGTAACGCTCTTGAAGCTCGACCCCGCAGGCAGCGTGATCGCGATCTTCACGCCCCGGTCGGCCGCGCCGCCGCGATTCCCGAGTCTGACGACGAATGAGCTGAGGCGGTAGCCGTTCACCTTCCTGTTCGCCGTCCTGGAAAGACTCAGCACCAGGTCGGGAAGCGGCTTGGAGACCGTGATCGTCTTGCGCGCCGTCGCCTGTCCGCCCGGGCCGGTTGCGGTGAGCGTGACGGTGTACGTCCCAGCTTTCGCGAAGGCGTGAGCGGGAGAAGCTTCGCTCGAGCCCGCGCTGCCGTCGCCGTACGACCAGAGGTACGAGGCGGCGTTGCTCGAGGAGTTCGTGAAACGCACGCTGAGGGGCGCGCGGCCCGAGTCCTTACTCACGGTGAAGGTTGCCCTCGGCAGCGGCTCCGCGACGGCGATCATCTCGCTCGCGAGCCGGCTGCTCGAACCGTCGCGAGCGATGAGAGTGACGTTGTAGCTGCCCGCCGTGGTGAAAGTGTGGCTGGGTGACGTGGCGGTCGAGCTCGCTTCGTCGCCGAACGACCACGCGTAGGACGTCGCGTTCGTCGAGCTGTTGCTGAAGCTGACGGAGAGCGGCAGCGTGCCCGAGACTGCGCTCGCGGCGAAGGACGCAAGCGGGCCCGCGGGCGCGGTGGCAACGTTCTCGAGCGCCGCGTTGGCGTCGATCGATCCGTGAACCGAGTTCCCCGTCGTGGGGGGCGTTGGCAGCTGACTCGTAGCCTCGATCGAGCTTACGACGCTGAGAGCCGTGGCCGAGAGGTTGTACGAGCGCGCGAGGCCGGCGAGCCCGGCGACGAAGGGTGAGGCGCCCGAGGTACCGCAGAAATTGCCGGGCTCGGGAGCGACGACGTACAAGCCGTTCATCCAGGTGGTGTTCGTACAGCCGGGCGCGTCAACCGCCACCCAAGGGCCGTGATTGGACCATGAGTACCTGGCCTTGTTCTTGTCGACGCCTCCAACCGCGATCACGCCGCTGTAGGCGGCGGGGTAGTTGGGCGTGGTGGCCAAGCCGGTTTCTCCGTCGTTCCCGGCCGCCGCGACCACAACCACGCCAAGCCCTTGCGCGTAACTGACAGCGTTGGCCAGCGTCTGCGACGAACCAGTGCCCCCGAGCGACATGTTGATCACATCGGCGCCATGGTCGGCCGCCCAGATGATGCCGTTCGCCACGTCGGTGTCGCTGCCCGCGCCCGAGGAATCGAGCACCTTCACCGGCATGATCCTGCACTTCCAGCAGATTCCGGCCGTGCCGATGCCGTTACTTCCCTGGGCGGCGATGATTCCCGCCACAGCGGTGCCATGTCCCTCGTCGTCAGCCGGATTGGTGTCGTTGTTGACGAAGTCGTAACCGGGTGTGACCCTCCCCAGCAGGTCGGGATGGTCGGCCTGGACGCCGCTGTCGACGACCGCAACGACCACGTTCGAATCGCCGGTCGTGAGCGACCAGGCATCCGGGAAGAGGGGGTTGGCGAGCGGCCAGAGCGGCGCGGAATCGGAAGTGGAGTACGGATCGTTGATCGGGACGGCATAGGCGTGAACGATCCCGTCCGTCTCGGCGTACGTGACCCCGAGCTGGCGCCGCAGCAGCGATAGTGCTTGCTTCTTCTCGACGGCCGGCACACGGACGATCGCCGTCCCGAGCCGCTGCACGGTCGCCACCCGGTGGCCCCCGACGCGCCCGATCAGCGCTCTCTGCCGAGCCGCGCCGGTGTGCTTGTCGAAGTGAACGAGGATCCGCGCCGTATTCGCCGCCGCGGCGACCTGGGACGACAAAGGAAGCGCGATCAACGTCGCCAGCGTCAGTGCACAGATTCTCAGCCGCGTAGCTATAGGCACCTCTCCCAAGCTAGCTATCGGACGCGAGCTTGAGTCGAGGTAGCCCAGTTCGGGTGAACGCGAGTCGTAGGCCCGGCCCCCTTGGCGCATGACCATTCGCAGCGGGGAAGGTTATTAACGCCATTGGGGCCGCGGCCTTGTCGGGTCGCGCCGTACGTTTCTCGCTCAGCGCTCTTCTGGCTCTTTCTTCCCTTCGCTGACAGGCAGGAGCACTCCGAACGTGAGCACCAAGAAGCCGACCCCCGTCAGCAGCAAGGCAATACCGGTGATGATTCCGAAATACGAGACCTGCTCTGCGAAGAAAGCCTGATTCAGCGCGGTCGATAGCGCCGTCTCGGTGATCCAGACGTTGCGGACGGGGTTGGAGACCAGCTGACCCGTCTTCGGATCCTTGGCGGCCAGCGCCTTGTTGCTCGTCGCCTTGCCGTTCTTGTCGAGGTACTGGCCCAGCTGCGCATACACCTGGCCGCCGGTCGCCTCGAGCGCGTGAATCCGCATGTAGCTGGCGAAGCAGTGAGCGCGCGCGCCGGTGTTTACCGACTTACCCGCGACGCTGCAACTCGGGAACGACACGTTCCTCAGGCCGGCCTTGGCCGCCTCCACCTTGATCGCGGACGGCGTCATGTCCGGAGTGCCGGTGATTTGCTCCAGCTTCAGATTGCTGCGCACCTGGTCGCGCCCACTGACACCGACCCAAGTCGCGCCGATCCCGAATGCGATCAGGATGACGCTGGCCCCGATACCCCCGTAAGCAAACAACTTCTTCACGATTTCTCCCCTCTCTGGATCTCTCCGACCCCCCGAGGCTTGGTCTGACGCGACCTTGAGCGCGGGGCCTCGCGGCCTCACAGGGGGTCGCGTAGCTCTTAACTCGCCAAAAAGCCCGTGTGCGCAAACCCCACCCGGGCGAGCGGAGCGTACCACAGCTCGGGAACACTGGGCTAGAGCCGTCGCCGGGCGCGTACGCGAGAGAAACAGAGCTCCGAGAAGACGCTCTCGCCACCCGTATACTCGAAACCGTCCGGGTAACCCGAATACGGGCCGTTAGCTCAGTTGGTAGAGCAGGGGACTTTTAATCCCAAGGTCGCAGGTTCGATCCCTGCACGGCCCATCTCTAGAAAGTGCTGCAACTCCTAGCACTTGCGATGTTTGGGATGGTCAAGTGGCGGCGCGTTCACTGACCGGTCGGCGGCGGAGGCTTGGACTCTGGAGGGCCGGGGGCAGGTAGGCCTGGTCGAGCGTGCCGACGTCGGTGCCGGGCGGGACGATCTCGTCGATCCGGTCGAGGATCTCGTCGGTGAGTGCGACGTCGAAACCGGCCAGGAGATCGTCGAGCTGCTCCATCGTGTGTGGCCCGAGCAGCGCGCTGGCCACGCCCGGATGAGCGATCGCGA
>PKYN01000003.1:9179-54393 GCA_003132665.1 Actinomycetota bacterium | reverse complement strand
ATCACCTGCGAGGGCATGTCGGTGATCGCGGCCGCCGAGATGTCGCTCGTAACCTCCAGCTCGCGCACGAGCGCTAGAACACGCTCCCGAGTTTCAGCGTCGATTCCCGCGTCGCCGCCGAGAATCCTGGTCACGGTCATTACCGAGACACCCGCCTGGTCTGCCAGTTCGTGAATCGTGGGCATTACTGTCGCCTTTCGAAAAGATCGCCGCCGTTTTGGTTATCGAGCACTCGGTGCCGCGACTTTAACGAGAGGCGCCCGCTTGATCGAGGCTGAATCCCTGGTGCCTAGCTGCGGGGCAGGGACTCGAACCCCGATCACCTGATCCAGAGTCAGGCGTCCTACCATTAGACGACCCCGCAAAGACGAGCGCTGCGATTGTAGCGTCCCGATGTGCGCGTCAGCGAGCCTTCAAGCGCGCTCGCCCGGAAACCTGCAGGTCATTGGCCGTTTCCCGCGGCGCGCTAGCGATTCCGCGCGGCGCGCAAGGCGGCGCCACACGACTCGCGCACCACCAGGTCGGCAGAGAGGATCACCACCGGCGGCGTGCCCGACTCGTTCTCCACGATGCGCATCAGCGCCTCGCAAGCCGCCGCGCCGAGGCCCGCCTTGTCTTGACGAACAGTGGTGAGAGCAGGCTCCATCATGCTCGCGAAGGCCGCGTCGTCGAAGCCGACCACGGCGATGTCGTCGGGCACGCGCAGGCCGGCCGCGTGGGCCGCGCGAATCGCTCCCAGCGCCATCATGTCGCTGGAGCAGAACACCGCCTCGGGACGCTCTTCCAGTGCGAGCAAGCGACTCATGCCCATGTATCCGGACTGTTCGTAGAAGTCGCCCTCGATCAGGTAGTCCTCCCGGAAAGGAAGTTGCGCGCGCTCGAGGCCGGAGCGGTAACCGAGGACGCGATCGATTCCAGGCCGGCTGGCCAGAATCCCCGTGATGTGCGCGATACGCGTGTAGCCGAGCGCGTGCAGATACTGGACGGCGGTCGCGGCCGCTTCGACGTTGTCCGAAGTGACGTAGGTGGCCCGCGCGCCGACCAGATCGAGATCGATCGCCACGGTCGGTACCCGCTCCGAAAGCAGGTGCATCAGCTCTGGATCCGTGCGCGAGAAGCCCATCAGAATGACGCCCTCGATGCCGTGTCGGCGGCAGCGGGAGACATAGGAGTACTCGGCGCTGAACTCCTCGCTGACGTGGCCCGAGAGAAGCAGCAGGTCGTAGCGACTCGCCATGGCGCGCTCCTTGACTCCCTCGAGCACGTCGGAGAAGAACGGGTGGCGCAGATCGGACTGAAGGCCGGTCGTGATCGCGGCTCCGATCACACGCGGGTAAGCCGGAGGGCCCGCCTTGTGCAGCATCTTCCCCTGAGCCGCGAGAGAAACGGCCCGCTCGCGCACGTCGTCGGTTACGGCCTGGCCGCGCCTCAGCATCTCCGAGATCTCCTCGGCCGACATCCGAATCGCGGGCGGCTCGGGCGGGGGCTGATTGTCTCTCTCGTCGTTCACAGGGTCGCTTCGAGTCAGTATCGATGTTTATCGTCGCCGGCGCGCGTAATTGATCAGGAGCTCGTTTCGAATGAAGCACTCCACCGCTTGGCCGCGCTCGGCGGCGCGCTGCGTCGTCCTCGGTCGCGCCCGTAGCCACCGGCTACGAACGCGACGCTGCGTCCTAGCATCGCATCCACCGATCGCACCCATTCGGCGGGTCGTCAATCGAAACGAGCTCGAAGACCTCGATCCGTTGTCAGTTCGCAAGGCGGAACGAGGAGTGTCTGCGGGCGCCGCAGCGGGCGGATCTACCGCTCCCCTCGCTTTCGGGGCGCCGATCTGAAAATATCTCCGCCATGAACGAACATCCGATCACACTCCACGTAATGGACGACCTGCGGCGCTCGCGCCTCACGGTCTTCTTCCGCCCTCTACTCAGTGTCCCGCACTTCCTCTGGTTGGCTCTCTGGGGAGTCGTCGTAGGGATCGTTGTATTTCTCAACTGGTTCGTAACTCTTTTCGTCGGTCGGCCGGCAAAGCCGTTCCAGAGCTTCATAGCGGCTTACTTGCGCTACGCAATCACCGTAGGCGCCTATTTCCTCTATATCGCCAACCCGTTCCCGGGCTTCACCGGTGAGCCCGGTAGTTATCCGGTCGAGCTCGAGTTGCCGATCGAGCCCGAGAAGCAAAGCCGGTGGAAGACGTTCTTCAGAATCGTCCTCGTCTACCCCGCACTAATCATCGCCGAGCTCTCGATCTACCCCGTGTTGCTGCTCTTTTTCCCGCTCATCGGCTTCGCCTGGTGGGCGACGATGATCACAGGGCGAATACCGCGCGGTTTCCGCGACCTCGGTGCCAATGCCCTGCGCTATCTAGGGCAGGTCTACGCCTACTACTACCTGATCACAGATACCTATCCGTGCTCGAGCCCGTACGTTGGCATGGCACTCGGTTCGCCGGTCGTAACCGCACCGGCTGCAATGGAGACGCCGGCTGCCGCGGAAGAACCAACCGCACCAGAGGCGCCTGAGGCGCCGCCCAAAGCGTGAGTAAAAGCTCTCGTCGCCTGCTGGGGCTCCTTACGTTCGGAGCCCTGGCGGCGACTTGGCTCTACGCCGCAAGCAGGCTCTGGCGCACTTCGGTTCCCGCCGATCTGAAGCTGCCGAAGGTCGACGTGAGCGCGCTCGTCGGGCTGAGCGAGCTGCATCGCGCTCAGCACTTCTCCTTCGTGCTCGACCTGTTCGGGCTCGCCGGTCTGCTACTGCCCCTGATCGTGCTCGCTCTCTACGCCAAATGGGGCCATCGCTTCATCGGCGAGTCGGCCGCGGGCCCGATCGGGACCGGGATGATGCTGGCGATGCTCGGGATAGCGATCCTCTGGATCGCCATGCTGCCGAGCAATCTCGGCCAGCTGTGGTGGCTTCGCCGCTACGGGATCGTGAAGACGGGCTACGCCGAGATGGTCATCGGCACCTGGTTCGCACTTGGCTCCGAGTTCCTCGGAATCTGTCTGATCATCCTGATCGTGATGGGCTTCGCGCGCCTGCTCGGTAATCGCTGGTGGTTGGCCGGCGCGCCGGTTTTCGTCGTCATCGGGCTTCTTGTCACCTTCGTCCAGCCGTATATGAGCGGATTGCAACCGCTCCGAGACCACGCGGCGCTCGTACAGGCGGAACACCGCATTGCTAAGCGGGAGGGCGTGACGGCCGTTCCGCTCAAGGTCGAGAACGTCGGCGGGCTGACCACGGCTCCAAACGCCGAGGCGATGGGGCTTGGCCCCAGCCGCCGGATAGGTCTCTGGAGCACAATCCTCGACGGTCGCTTCTCGGAGCCGCAGCTCGAGGTCGTGGTCGCACACGAGCTTGCCCATCACAAGCACAACGACCTATGGAAGGGGATCGGCTGGTACGCGCTGTTCGTCTTTCCGATCGCGTACCTGATAGCTCGGGTGACGCGGCGGCGCGGCGGGATGGCGGTCCCACTCGCGGTGCCCCTCTTCCTCTTCGCCTGGGTCGGCCTGACGACGGTGACTTTGCCGATCGACAACGCTTTCTCGCGCCGGCTCGAAGCCGAGGCCGACTGGACGGCGCTGCAGGCTACGAATAACCCTCAGGCGGCCAAAGCGCTGTTCGTGAGCTTCGTGCGCACCACCAACGAGAACCCCAATCCGCCCTTCTGGGATCCGATCCTCTTCGGCAGCCACCCGACCGAGGCGCAACGAATCGGTATGGTCGAGGCCTGGCAGGCCCAACACGGCGGCTGACCCGAGCGCTAGTTCTAGACCTGGACCGGAGGCAGCTTCGTCGTGCTCGGCTGCACCTGCTCGCGCACCAGCTCGAAGTAGCTGAGCGTCCAGACGAGGGCCGCGAAAGGTGCCGTGAGACTGCTGGCGATCGTGCCCACGATCCACGAAGCGAAGAAATCCGGCAGTGCGGAGAAGGGAAAGAGCGCGAGCCTGATCAGCGTGGATCCGACTCCGAGCGCGATCATGGTCAGGAGTATCAGCCAGAACACCGGCCAGCTCGAGCCCTTGACAAGTCCCCACGAACGCCCGAACGAATCGCCGGCCGACTTCTTTTCCAGCACGATCACCGGCACGATGAAGATCCAGCGCGTCAACAGGATGAACCCGGGCACGACCAGCAACACGAACCCGCCGGCGACCCCGAGCGCCGCGACGACTCCGGCCGCGATCAGCGCCGGCAGGAGCGGCTGAGTCCGTTGATAGAGCTCCCCGATCGAGAGATCGGCGCGGCCGTCTCGCAGGTCGTTGACCGCCTCCACCAGGGCGCCCTGCAGCCAGAAAGTGCCGACGATCCAGAGCAGAAAGGAGACGATCCCCGAGAGGACGGATGCGGTCCAGTGGTGAGCATGGGCCGACGACCCCGAGAGGGCCGTGAAGAACTCGAGCACAACGAAGATGGGCGCGGCGGTTAGCACCAAGCGCAGGAACCATTTCCAGTACAGCTCTCCGGCCTGGCTGAGGACTCTTCCGATGCTCACGGAGCGAAGACTACTTTGCTCTTCGGCGCGATCAGGATGCCGTAGCGCGCGCGTGCTCTTCGGCGGCGAGCAGGCGCTCGCTTTCGAGCGCGGCCATACAGCCCGAACCGGCGGCGGTGATCGCCTGCTTGAAGACGGGATCCTGGACGTCGCCCGCGGCGAAGACGCCCTCCACGTTCGTCGCCGTCGAGTACGGTTTCGTGATCAGAAAACCGGCCTCGTCGTGCTCGAGCACCTCGGTGAAGAGGCTCGTATTCGGGTCGTGCCCGATGGCGACGAAGACCCCGCCGGCTTCGACCTCCCAGGTCTCGTCCGTCTCGGTGCTGCGCAGGCGCACCCCGGTGACCTTTCCCTCTTCGCTTCCCAGCACCTCGTCCACGACCGCGCCGGTGACCAGCTCGATCTTCTCGTTCGCGCGCGCGCGCTCGAGCATGATCGGCTCGGCCCGGAACTCGTCGCGCCGGTGCACGATCAGTACCTTCTCGGCGAAGCGCGTGAGGAAGATCGCGTCCTCCATGGCCGAGTCGCCGCCGCCCACGACCACGACCTCCTGGCCGCGGAAGAAGGCCGCGTCGCAGACCGCGCAATACGAGACGCCCTTACCCTTCAAGGTCGTCTCGGATGGAAGCCCGAGCTCGCGCGCGTTGGCGCCGGTGGCGATGATCAGCACGCTCGTGCGATACGTTTCCTCGCCCGTTTCGACGACGAAGGGCCGCTGCGAGAGGTCGACGCGCACGGCGTCATCGGTGACGAACTCCGTCCCGAAGCGCTCGGCCTGGGCGCGCAGGTCGCTCATCATTTGCGGCCCCATCACGCCCTCGCTGTAACCGGGAAAGTTCTCGACCTCGCTGGTGTTCATCAGCTGACCGCCCCAGGAGATGCCTTCGATCACGAGCGGCTCGAGCAGGGCGCGGGCGCTGTAGAGAGCGGCCGTGTAGCCGGCCGGTCCCCCGCCGATGACGATCACGTTGCGCACGTCGCTAGCTGTCACTTCTCCTCCTCCAACGCTTGTGCCCTGCAGCCTAACCAACGCAAGCGAAGGCGCCGCTGTTCCCGGCGCTTCGCTGGGTGCGCGGCGCCGCTCAGGGCTTGTGCCCTCGAAGCAGGTCGGAGTAGCTGGTCGGGACGAGCTGCGACGACTCGATCTCGAGCAGCGCGCGCAAGCGCTCGGCCTGGTCGCGCTCCCGCGCGAGGTTCGAGTCGGGCGGGGCGACGGCTTCGATCTCGACGAACGTGCCGAGGCCGTCTACCCGGTCGAGATGGATGCGCACGTTCTGCTCCCAGAGGAAGAGCCGGCGCTCCTTCCCGACTACGCACTCGATGCCGAGGGCGCTCGCGAGCAATCGAGCAAGAGCGGGCGGATCTGCGATCTCGACCAGGGTGTACTCGCTTGGTCGCAGCTCCGCCTTGTCTTCGCGCCGATAGTGGATCAGGTAGGAGGGGCCAGGCTCCTGCTCGCGCAGCTTCAGCCGCCCGTCGCGGGCGCCGAAGTAGCTGTCGCGCTGCCTGAGCACGCCCTGGTCGTCGGTCGCCAGCTCCAGGCAGCGGCGCAGCGTGCGGGCGAGGTCGGCGTCGCGGGCTTTGAGCTCGACGTTTTGGCGGCTCGTCATTCTGAGATGAGTTCCCGGTCGTCTAGGCCGAAGGCAACTCGAGGGTGGAAGCCGCGCTCAGTTCCGCGGCCTGAATCGGCCGAGCGACCTTCTCGATCGGCGGCGTCTCCGGAAGATCGCTGGTCACAGCGCCGGTTTCGCGGAACTTGCGGGCCGTGACCAGAACGCGAGTCTCGAGCGACGCCACCGCCTCGTTGTACGCCCCGACGGCGGTGTCGAGACCGCGTCCGGCCTTGGCCAGATGCCGGCCGAAGGTCCCCAGCCTCTCGTAGAGATCCCGACCCAGACCGGCGATCTCTCGCGCCTTCTCGGCCACGGTCTCCTGCTGCCATCCATGGGCGATCGTCTTCAAGAGGCCGATCAGCATGGTCGGCGTCGCCACGAGCACCCCGTTCTCGGGCCCCAGCTCGAGCAGCGTCGAGTCCTGTTCGATGGCCATGCGGAAGAAGGTCTCGTCGGGCAGGAACATCACCACAAAATCCGGCGCGGGCTCGAACTGCTTCCAGTACGCCTTCGCGGCGAGCTTGGTGACGTGGTCGCGCACCTGACGCGCATGGGCCTGAAGCTGAACTCGCCTCGTATCTTCGTCCTCGGCTTCGAGAGCGTCCAGATAGGCGTTCAGTGGAGCCTTGGCGTCGACGACGACGTTCTTTCCGCCCGGAAGCTTCACGACCAGATCGGGGCGCAGCAGCCGGCCCTCATCGTCGGACGTGCTCGACTGCTCGACGAAGTCGCAGTAGGGAACCATTCCCGCCAGCTCGACTACGCGCTTGAGTTGCATCTCGCCCCAGCGCCCGCGCACGTGCGGCGCCCGCAGCGCCTTGACCAGGTTCCCCGTCTCGGTGCGCAGCTTTTCCTGGCCCTGGGCGAGCGACTGCACCTGCGTAAAGAGGGTGCCGTACGCCTTCTGGCGACTCACTTCCAGCTCGCGAGTCTGCTGGTCGAACTTGTCGAGAGTCTCCTTGATCGGTCCGAACTGAGTCTGGGCGAGCTGGAGGAACGACGTGTTGTTCTGCCGTAGCGCTTCAGCAGCGAGTGCCTGCATCCGCTTTTCGTCCTCCGCCAAAGCCCTGAGCCTTTCTTCAGCTCCCTGGCGCTCGGCCGTGAGGCGGGCGACCTCCGCCTGGAGGGGGGCCGCGTCGACTGTGGCGCGAGCGTGCGCAACGAACCAGGCGGCGATTCCACCAACCGCAATGCCAACGATGAGGGCGACGATGATCGTCATGGGAACCGCTCAGAGTACTCCAGAGGGCGGACGTCAGAATCGCGCCGCTCGACGCATCCGCGCTCGTTCGCGGGCCTGGCGCCGAGGCCGCGCCAACGTCGGTTCTCGGTTACCTCGATACGCCGGCGGAAATCGTCAGATTTCCGCCGGCTCATGCCGGGGGAGGGACTTGAACCCTCACGTCCTAAGACACCCGATTTTAAGTCGGGCGCGTCTACCATTCCGCCACCCCGGCGCAGCTACGAGCATAGACCGCGGCTCAGTGGTGCAGCGAGCCGCATCCGCCACTCACAGTCGCGTCCACAGCTGGGGAAGGAAATTCGCGCTTTCTTTATGCAACGCGTCTTGAACGAAAAAGGTGTCGGGCACCGGGTCGCGGTCGAAGGCCGGGAAAACGCCCATGAGCAGGAGATTCTCGTAGAGTCACCCTCGCGGGCATCCGACACCGCCGCTGGACGAGGCGGTGGATCAGGAGGCGAGATCGGCTGCGAGCAGCGCCGCGCCGTCCAGGATGTCCAGCTCGCTGGCCTCGATCGCGTCGAGCGCGAAGGCGTCGAGCAGCTCGCTGCAGACTATTGCGCCGGCGACGATCACCGGGGCCCGCTCGGGCTCGAGCGCGGGCACCTGGCGGCGCTCGGAGAGGGGGAGAGCGGCGAGGCGGGTGAGCTGCTCGTGAACCGCCCGGCGGGTCACCGAGTAGCCGTGAACGCGATCTCGGTCGTATGCGGGCAGGCTCTGATCGAGCGCGGCGATGGTGGTGATCGTGCCGGCGTTGCCGATCGCGGTCGTCGGCGCGTTCAGCACGCCGGTGGGGATGCGATCGACCAGAAGCTCGCGTACCGCCATGGCGCAGTGATCGAGCTCGGCCGGGCTGGGCGGATCGGAGTGCAGGTAGCGCTCGGTCAGGCGCACCGCGCCGATGTCGAGGCTGACGTGGAAGCTCGGCCCTCCGGCGTCTCCGAGCACCAGTTCGGTCGAGCCGCCGCCGATGTCGACGACGAGCACGGAGCGCATCAGCGAGCGTCCGAGCGTCGCTCCCCGGAAGGCTAAAAGAGCCTCCTCGCTTCCCGAGAGCAGGCGAACTTTGAAGCCGAACCGGCGCTCGATCTCGCTCAGGAACTCGCCGCCGTTCGACGCGTCGCGAACGGCGCTGGTGGCGACCACCAGCGTAGGAGCCGCGTCGAGTTTCTCGACGATCTCCGCATATTCGGAAAGCGTTTCGTGCACCCGCTCGATGCCGGCGGACGAAAGGACACCGCTTTCGTCAACTCCCTCGCCGAGGCGCGTGATCACGGTGCGGCGCTCGAGCTCTTCGAGCTTCGAGCCGGCTACCTCGGCCACGATCAGCCGGGTCGTGTTCGTGCCGATATCGATGGCCGCTACCGGCATCGGCGCGTCACTTGCTCGGGATGAAGGCTCGGGCGCGCGTCAAGACCGCTTCGGCCTCGGCGAGCGCCTCTTTGATCAGGCGCACTCGTGCTCGAGCCGTGCTGAGCCGCGCGATGCTGGCCTCCAGCCGCTCGAAAGCCGTTTTGGCCGCTTCGAGCTCTTCGTTCGTGCGCTCGCCGGCGCGGGCGATTCGCCGCAGCTCGATGCTGAGCGCATCCTTGAGGCCCTTCAGAGCTCTTTTCGTCTCGAGCGCGCGCACGACCACGAATACGGCGCCCGCGACGAACGCGACGACCAGGATGGCGAGCGCGACCCAGAAGACGATCACGCGAACGATGCTACCAACCTGCCGGGCACGCGCTTGGCGGCGCGCCGCAGTTCTGGCACGAAATCGATGTACTTTCGGGCGTTCTGTGTCTCACTGAG
Organism: Actinomycetota bacterium; assembly: GCA_003132665.1. Classification (GTDB taxonomy): domain Bacteria; phylum Actinomycetota; class Thermoleophilia; order Gaiellales; family Gaiellaceae; genus Fen-549. The sequence goes on along the minus strand of PKYN01000003.1, from coordinate 45,248 downwards.
TGGGTACCGTTTCCCGACCCCGCGGGTGGGTGGAACCGGCGGGTGGTGGAGAAACGCGGTGCCCGAGCTCGCCCCGGAGATCGGCGGTATCACCTTCGTAGCGCAAATCGCGGCGTGGACGCGCCCAAAACAGCCATCTGGCGCTATCATTAGAGATGCGACGCGGGGTGGAGCAGTCAGGTAGCTCGCCGGGCTCATAACCCGGAGGTCGCAGGTTCAAATCCTGCCCCCGCTATTGGAGAAGCCCCGGAAACGGGGCTTCTCTGTCTTCTGCCGCGAAATCGCACGCGGGGGCTTTTGCCGAACTTTTGCCCGCAGCACCGAGGACCATCAGGTACTGACGGCGAATGTGAGTTCCGCGGGCATGTCGTGGCACCAGTCGTAGGCGTTAGCAAGGAGCGTTCGCCCGTCTGACCACGATTCGATTGCGACGCGAGACAGGCCGGGCTGAACGACCCACACATGGAGTTGCGTGTCCGGGGGCTTGTCGCTCCAAGAGTCCAAGAGCGTCTGGACTTCGGCTTTGTCACGATCAATCACGCGCAGGCTCGGCCGCTCCCGGACTCTTCGAGCGAGTTCGCGCCACAAGACCGCCATGGCCGTCCATCGAGCGGACCGTATTGCTTGGCCGACGACTTCGTAGACGTCATTAAGCCGAGCACCTGGGGTGGTCGCGCCTGAGCGTTTGCAGTGCAAAAGATGGACAGTTTGGCCGCTCGCTGTGCGTTCAATAGCGATGACATCGGCCAGCTCGTACGCGCCGTGGTCCACGATCACGATTGGATCTTGGAAATGCGCGGTGGCGTAGGCGACCGTCCGCTGCTGGATGTTCGACCTTTCGCCGTTAGCGCGGTCTTCGTTGGTGATGTCGGTCGTTTGCCAGTCCCATATTGAGAAGAGCTCATCGGGCAGCTGGAGTTCCTGAATTGCCTCGAAAATAACAGGGCCGGTCACGGTGCTTCCGTTCGCGAAGTAGATCGTTGGGGGGTAGTCGATCAATAGATTGCTCACCTCTTCGCGATCTCCGTTTGAGGTTCGTGCAGTAGCGTCGCTTCCTTCCGGTTCGACGGAGCCGTTGGTTCTCAGAGACCCAGCCCATACGTCGCCGCTGTCGAAGCCGAAGCGCAGACGAAGTCGGTCCTCGCCAGGTCGCTCCACCACGAGCTGAATCGACGCGAAGTCGATTAGTCCACTGGCGTGCAGTAATTTCGTATCGCCTCGCACGAGGCGATTGTCAAGAAACGCAGCAAGTGGACGATCGGGGAACCTCTGCAGTTGGTCCGGTAGCCGGAGCTGGATGTTTGGGACAGAGTTCGCCTGGGCGACCGGAGTTCTGATGGCAACACTGAGGTCATCACACCACTCGCGGAAGTCGAGAAGCGACTCGCAGGCGGCGGTTTCCCAGATCTTCGACTTCTTGACAGAAACTCCCATACCGGTCAAGTCACCGTCGTGATCTCGCTGGCCGATGACGTGACCGAGGCCATAGCCGCGGGACTCAGCGAGGGAAATCGTCTGCTCGACGGCGCTCCCGGCGAGCATACGGTACGCCGCGTGGCGAGCCGCAGCTCGGGTGTTACTCATGCCAACGGACGAGTACGAGGCGACTTTGGTTGCCCAGAGGTACCGCGCAACTAACTGCGGAGAGATCTGTGTCGCTTCCTCGGCTCCAATGAGTTCGCGAAGGCGCTTTGAGGAACTGACCGAAGGAGCACTTACGTAGAGGAGGTCTCGTTCGCGGTCGTGCACGGCCAGAATCAGATGGTGTTCAGGGAAATCCAGCGCGTCGGAGCTGATCCAAACCGGTCGCACGACACGTTCGGTGATTACGGCGAGCAAGGTGGCGTCGGCGTCAGCCACACGAAAGACAACTCGGCCATATGAGAGGTGGTTGAAGTCGGTACGCAGGTCGATCTTGGCGCACTTGGACGTATCGAAAACCTGTACACCCCGTTGGGGTGTTAGGGCCGACGCTGAAAGCTCCTCGGGGCCCGAAACGCGCGCCTCAGCCAGATACCGCCTGGTTTCGCGCTCGCGTAGAACGGAGGCGTCGGCGAGCTCGGGTAGCAGCCTCTCCCATGCCACGTCCTCGCGGTACAGCTCAGCTGTCTCTGACGTGACGGCTTGTCGAATCGCGACGAGCTCTGCAGGTGCCTGTCCGCCGGTTACGCGCGCAACACGCCCAACGAATTGGAGCGTGGCTGGAAGCGTGCGATGTGGTCTGTGGTATGCGGCGATCTTGAGCTTCGGGAGGTCAAAGCCTTCGACCAGCGCGCCTACAGAAGCGACGCCATCAAGCTCACCATTGCGCAACCGCTCGATGGTTCGTCGCACAGTTCGCCCGCTCTGACGAGTGGTGATGATGCCGAGAGTGGCACCTTCGGCACCGTATGCGTCGACCAACTCCTCCGCGTGCTTGATTCGATCCGTTCGAACTAGAAGAAGGCTGTTCTCGACGGCGTGCTCCGGAGATCGAAGGCGTGCTACTGCCACCTTCGCCAGTGCGTGGTCAGGTCTGTCGGTAGGTTCAACGGGCACAAAAGTGACCGGCGCATAGACGCCGTCGTCAATGGCCTGTCGCAGTGTGTAGTGGTACGTGAGCGATCCCGGAAGTCGCCTGCGATCGCGTCGGAAAGGCGTCGCAGTCAGGAGCGCGGCGCGTTGCCGGTGTTGCGCGTAAACGCCCTCCCAGGTCGATGCTGGAAGGTGATGCGCCTCGTCAAAAACGAGTAGGTCGAAGATCCCTTCCGGCGGGGCAGCGACGCCCTCAAGGACAGCACTCAGAACCGAGGGAGTTCCCACGACAACATCAAATCGCTCGAGATCGCGCCACGCGGTCACCGACCCTAATCGGTGATCAACGCGACCAACGGCCGGTGTCTCGACATCTTCCGGGAGTGCACCCACTCGCTTGAGCGTGCTAAGCGTACGGAATTCCTCAGTGATTTGATCTCGTAGTAGCCGCGTCGGAACGACGACCAGCACCCGATTCGCGGGAACGAGAAACGGCAGGCCGCACAGAACCGCGGTCTTCCCGACGCCCGTCGGCAGAACAGCCTGCGCCGCCTCGTCTGACGTTTGCAAGTGGCCGGCAAGGGAGAGAAGCGCCCCGAGCTGAGCTGCCCGGAGCGCTGGCTCATCGGGTGAGTCCGGCCAGGTAGGTCGCAGAGAGCCGAGGAATCGTCTGAAATACCGTTCTCTAGCAGTCATTTACGAGCAACGGTAGGAGTTGGCCTAACGAAAGTCAACGTCGGCAGACACGCGGCTTGAATGCGAAGGCAATCGGAACAACTACGGCGGCTCGAGATCCAGGGTGGAGATGTGCCTCGGTGGTGGCTCTCCCGATAGGTGATACGCTTCATGAAGTGAACGTATCACACACAGAGAGGGACGTTAGACCACGTTTTCGTATTACGGTGTGGCCAGGGTCGCCAATCGCACCTCCCCCCATTCCAGACCTAGGTCGTTCCCGCTACCGGCTTGACACCACGCTCACGGTCATAGTCCCCGATGATCATGCCGAGCGACCTGAGCCGGATTTTCCGCGAATGCCCGGCGAGATCTACCTGCGGCTGCTGGAGCTCGACCTCGATGATCCGAACGCGATCCTCGCCTTTGTCAATGCGTACAGCATCTTGAACGTCCACGAAGCGGCGCTTTCTAATCCCAGTTTCAGCTTGCCGCTTAGCGCCGGTGCCCTCGAGGCCGTTGAGGTCGACCGCCGTGCTGTTGGCGAAATAATCGCGCGCGAGAGAGGTTGGGACTCGGCGGCAGAAGCGGCTTGGAGCGACTTCGAGGTCGAGACGGTCGAGGGCTTCCGAGTCGGTGCGCGTCTTCTCCGCGATGGCCTACGCTCATGGAGACTTCTCAAGGGCGACCTGATGGCCGTGGAGACGAAATGGGAATCACCTGAGTTTCTCGAAGACGAGCCAGTGCAGGAGCTGTTCGAACTACGAGCTCAGGATTTCTTAGTCAGCTTGCTAGAAGATGGTCTTCGGCCTTTCCATCCTGGGGTAAGCATCGATTGGTACCGCGACCTCGCTGTGACTCGTCGGATCCAAATCATGCCGGCGAGCGGCAACGAGCGGCAGACGCATGATCTCTATCCGGTTTGTTGTCTGGAGCTCCACAACCACATCGTTGAGCTAGCCGAATACCGCATCTGCGCGAATGAGACGTGTCGTCGGCTATTCGTGCGGCAGGAGGGCCGCGCTCGCTTCGGCCAGCATCGAACCCGTGGGGTCCGGTACTGCTCGAGGAGCTGCGCTCGAGCTCAAGCCCAACGAGCGTTTCGCAGACGGCAGTCAGATCTGATTGGCTAGTACTCGGATGACTTCGCGAAGCCGAACATCCTCTCCTCGCCCCGCGCCGCCGCTCCCGGGAAGAGCACCTGCGACGCGTGGATGTAGCGCTCGGTGATCTGGCTCTGTGAGTGACCGGCCTTGAGCTGGACGTAGGCCATCGGATTGCCGGCCGCGGCCTCGTGCGTAAGCGCCGTGTGGCGGAGATCGTGGAAGGGGCGGAAGGGCTTGGTGATGCCAGCTCGCGCGAGCGCCGGCTTGAGATAGACGCGGGCGAGCTTGCCCGGGTCGAGCGGCGTTCCCTTCTCGGGGTGCGAGAAGACGAGCTCATCCTCGCCCTGGAAGGGAGTCTGGCGCCAGTGCTCGGAGAGCAGGTCCTTCGTGCGTGGCCCGAGCTCGATCATCCGGCGCGAGGCGCGCGACTTAGGCGTCGTAAAACGGCTCTTGACGAGAGCCTCTCTGACCCGCACCTGCCCTTCTAGTAGGCGCACGTCCTTCCAGCGAAGCGCGAGAAGCTCGCCGCGGCGCATGGCGCTGCCGAGGCCGAAGAACGTGATCGTGCGAGCTATCTGCCACCAGACCCGCTCTTCTGCTTCGGCTTCCCACTCCAGCTCGCCGTAGGCGGTCCAGAGCCTCGCGATCTCGACCTCGTCCAGGACGTTCATTTCGCTCTCCCAGACACGCGGGCGGTCGCAACCCGAGACGGGGTTCGACCGCATCAGGCGCCAGCGCACCGCCCGCTTCAACATCACCTGCAGGCAGAGGAGGTGGTTTGTCACCGTCTTCGGCGAATAGCCGGCCTGAATCTTTCGAGTCACGTAGCGATCGATCAGCTCGGGGTGCTGCTCGAGATCGGCCAGGAGCACACGTCCGAAGGCGGGGAGGAGGTGATTAGAAATCGTCTGCCGGTAGCCATCCGTTGTGGTCAGCTTGAGTCCGCGCCCAGGTAGGTATTCGGTCAGCCAGCGCGTGGCGAACTCGTCGAAGTGAATCTTCTCGGGCTTTCGGTAGCCGTCGCGTTCGACATCGACGATACGACGGCGAAGCTCGGTCTCAGCACGCTTACGGTTCCAAAGGGGCTCCTTACCGAGCGTCTCCATCACGCGCCGGCCGGAGGTATCCCGGTAGCGGATCCGCCAGACGACGCCACGTGGACCCTCGTAGCGCCAGACGCGGCCCCATTTCGGCTCTCTCTTGGGCATGTCGTCAATCACAAGCTCGAATCCGGCTGGAATGCAAGTCGGTGACAGACGGACCTCCCCGCTGCGCCGCGAGCCAGGACTCGATCGCGCCGCGCTCGTAGCGGCGGTAGCGGCCGAGGGCGAGATAGGGGAGACGACCATTACGGGTCGCCTCCCTGACCCAGGACTCCGGCACCGAGAGGAGCTCGGCCACCTCTATGGCGGTGAGTAGGCGTTCGGTCATGCCGCCTCGACCTCGTTACCCCAGGCCGACCAGCCCGCCCGCGGCACTCCGCGGGCGAAAAGCTCGAGCTTCGGGGCGAGTGGGTAGGCGCGCTCTATCAGCTCGTAGGCGCAGACTGGCTTGGCGGAGTGGCGTCCCCTCGGTGCCTCGAACACTGAGTTTGGGCGGTCCTCGGGATCGGGCGGCGGGTAGCTGCCCCTCCTACCGAGGAGAAGAGGCTCGTGGCGATGCCGGGCCCAAGTACCCGGCCCGATCCAGTCTTTGACCCAGACGAGGAAGCTCTTGTACTCGAAGCCCCACGCGTCCATAACCTCGAGCGCCTCTCGAAGCTTGGATGAGACCGCCCAGAGGAAGAGCACCGCATCGTCGGCCGCCGGAACGGGCAAGGCCTTGATCTCCTCAAGCGGCATCGTCGGGTAGTGGTTTTCGGGGGCGAAGGCAGAAGTCGGGTTGCCGAGCTGCCAGGGCGGGTCGGCGTAGATCAGCTCGAACGCGCCGCTTGGGAGCGGGAGAGTGGTGAGCGCGAAGTCCCTTTGCGCGCGGCGTACTCGGCGTGCAGCGGCGTGCGCCGGTATACGCCCTTGCTTGACCTGCTCGAAGAGCTCCGGGTTGTTGACGCGCACGGTTTCGGCGTCCTGAACGGTGCGAGGGGAGACGCCGGCAGCGCGGGCCGCGGTATCGCGGCTCCGTTCGCTCCGAGGTGGCAACGTTGCCACCTCGGTATTCTGGTGGAGGTTTGCGCGCTGTCGCTCCTTTGCGCGCTCCCTCTGCTCGCGGTGTTCGTCTAGCTCGAGCGCAAGAGCTGCCCGTTGCGAGGCGGTGAGCTGGCGGCGACTCAATGCCGCGAGCAGCATGTAGGAGACGTCGTCCTCAGGCTCGACCACTCTGACCGGCACCGCGGCTAGCTCCAGCTCGCGAGCTGCGCGAAGGCGATGCCGTCCGTCGAGGACCATTCCCGCCGATGTGATCTCGAGCGGCGTCACGATGCCGCGCTCCTTCGCATCCGCCAGGAACGAGCGCCACTCGATCGCTTGCATCTCGGGTACGAGGTCAGCGCGCGCGTGCTCGTGCAGGTCGGCCGGACGCAGAAGCTCAATCGCTACGGCTTGTTGCGGCGAGGGTGAAGCTTGTAGCGGCTGCGAATGCTGAGTGCGACGAGACACGATGCGCCAAGCGTTACGGCGCGAGTGTCACGGCACTAGGTATCTGCGAGGATCAATTTCTCGAGCCCTTTTTAGTTCTTAGCTCGAAGGACTCGAGCGCCCGCTTACGCTCGGGCGCGTCTATGTCGTACCAGTAGCGACGTATTGTGGCCCGTTCGAGACGCAGGTGAGCGATGTGTAGCCAGCTATCGAGGTCGTCGTTCTGGAGGTCCATTGCGGCGTCGAGTACGTGCTCGAACACGCCTAACTTTGCGTAGCGCTCCAGCAGCCACTCCTGTACGCGCCTGCGGCGCTCCGCGACCTCCGGTCTACTGGATGCAGCGGCACGCCGCTTAGCGCCGCTAGTGCGCAGGCTGCGCAGACGCTCGCGGTTGAGCGAGCCATCGATAAAGCGGCGGGTCATCTCGTCTCGCTCCTCTGGGTCGGTAATCCCGCTCAGATGGGGCTGGAGGGCGAGATCGAAGCGCTGTGCGTGAGCGATCCGTTCCGGCGTGATGACACCGGGGGAAAAGACCAGACCGGGGCAGAGATCACAGGTGAAAACCGCTTTGACGGGATTCCAGGTCAGGCACTGGGAGGGAGGCCGAGGCCCGCCTAGATAGAGGTCTCGGTTGATGACGAAGCTCTTGAAGTCGTGCGTACCGCGTAGGTGCTCCCCCATTAGCTCGAGCACGGCGCGAGGCGGCGCGAGCTGCTCTAGCTCTCGCTTTTCGAGAGGTTCCTCGGACGGCGGAGGTTGCGGCGTCTGTGATGGCACCAAGCCTTGGTAGCAGAACCCTCGGCCGGTAGCCGGCGAAGAGCCCGGAGAAGTTGACCCTCTCAAAGTCCTGGTAATCCGCGTGATCATGTGCATGCTCATACATGTGGCCAAGCAGACACCAGCTCCAGAACCGCTCGGCTCGCCCTATCTCCGCCGCCGGGTGATCGTCGAACTCACGCTCGCGGAGCTACCCCTACTTGACGAAGCCGAGCGTCGGCACGGTACGAAGCGCCAGGCGATCGTGAGTGCGCTCGAAGTGGCTAGCCATAGCGCCGAGCTCGAGCGAGAGCTGGCAGGGGCTCAGGTAGAGCGAGCTCGGCTCGAAGCGGAGCTAGAGACTCTCCGTAAAGAGCAGGCGGCCGGCGAGAAGGCTAGGGAGCGTTTAGCCCGCGACCTCAAGAAGGCGAAAGGCGAGCTTGCAGGCGCCAGGGAATCCGCGGGCTCAAGCTCCCGGAGTGGCGACTTGAGGGAGCAGGCGCTCGAGCGGCTCCTGAGTGAAAGCGAAGGAGAGATCAAAGAGCTCGAGGAGCAGATCTTCGACAAGCTCTTCTGCGCTCGCTGCGGGTCGTGGGTCTCGCCCGACGACTTCGCTTGGACTCAGTGCGAGGGTGGCGCCTATGCCTACCACCAAGCCTGCGGCGATCATGGCTCCGAGCTGATGAAGTCCTCCTCGTGGCTGGGGTGGCAGTCTGATTCGTAGCTCTCGTTGCGAAGGACTGAGTCTATGCTTGACCATCCTCAACGAGTACGCGGCTCGGCTGCAGCTACGAGACAGCTTCCGAGTCCTTCTCCTGAGACCAAGAACCTCAGTGTCGATATGCGCTCGGGCACTCGCTGAGGGACCCCCACGCTCTGATCCATCGTCTGTGTGAGTAATCAATCCCGCGGCTTAGTGGGCATGCGCTTGACGACGATCACTGCGAATTCTGGAAGCGGAGACCCGCATCGCCTGCCTTACGGTCGGACTCGATCCGACCTTGGGAATCGTCCACGCCGACTTTCGCTCTCGCGACTCGCTTGCGCTCGATGTGATGGAGGCGGTGCGGCCTCGGGTCGACGCCTACGTTCTCCAGCTCTTGCGGCGGACGGCGTTCAATAGAAGCGACTTCTTCGAGACGCGGAAGGGCGTCTGCCGCTTACTCTCCCCGCTCACGCACGAGCTTGCGAAGGCCGCACCTGTCTGGGCCGAGCGCGTGGCGCCGGTTTGTGAGCAGGTAGCGAAGATGCTCGCCGAAGCGGCCGGATCGAAGATCGAGCGGGTATCAACGCCGCTCACCCGTGCGAACTACACCGAGGCCAGAGGCGCGGTACGCCGACGACCGCCCGCGGAGCAGCTCCGGTTGCAGCTGCCCGAGAAGGTCTGCAAGGGCTGTGGCGGCCCGGTGCCGAAACGCGACCGCGTCTATTGCGACGCGTGTTACTCGCAGCTCGACTTCCATACAAAGAAACGCTGCAAGCGCTGCGACGGCGCGCTCCCGCACCGAAAGCGGATCTACTGCAACGGCTGCCTTGAGGCGGCGCAGCGCAAGCGACGGAAATGCGTCACTCCGCCTATTCCTTGAGGCCGTGCGGGTACGACGCGACTCGTACCTAAACACCCTCGAAGTCGGCGCCGATCTGGCCATCGATGATCTTGGCTCCGCGGCGCGACGCCTTGGGCAGCGCGGGTGCTTGCCGTTCGGATTCCGCAGGGGCGGGCAGCTGATCCACGGCGAAGGTCTTACCATCGCAAACTTGCGCAAGAAGTTGCGCTTGAAGCGTGTGGTGTTCGATCGTCTGCTCTAACGTCCAGATGAGTTCAAGGAGCTCGACCGTGTACTCGTGCGGCCAGGCCGTAGGGCGGATCTGATCAAGTGGGCTTTCTGAGGTGCGAGCGCGCCCGGCGGGCTCGCGAAGCCGGTTACTGAGCCAATGAGAGAGCACGAGCCAACCGCTGACCTCGAAGGCCCAAACCTCTGGGGCAACAGGGGCTATAGCGCCCATGCCGACGGAGAGCGTCTGAGTTTCTGCGTCATAGCTGAAGGAGTCAGGTACGGCGTTGCCGATCTCTTTAGTGAGCTTCGCTGCGCCGGAGCCCGTGGATTGATTTCCGTGCGGCTGCGCGAAGCGCCGTCCTTGGGTGTGGATATTTAGCGCGCGGCGCCCGGCGCTGACGACACTCTTGAAAAGGTCAGGATCGGTTGTGATCGGTAGGCGCGGCCCCGGTTGTTCGAGTTCGTCCCAGAAGCGCTTGACGTATGCCGGCGAGGACAGGATGCAGTACGCGTAGGCGAACACATCCTCGGGGCTGACGCGGATGCCGAGAGTGGTTGTAAGCGCTTCCGCCAATCCGGCCGTCACGTTGGGATGAGCAGCCTCTGGGTCACGGTACAACGGGATAATGTCTTTGCCGCCGCGGCCGCAGAAGAAGTGCAGGTCGGGGATGCACTCCGTCGCGACTACCGCAGGGCCCTCGCCAAGGACGTCGGTGAAGAAGCCTCCCATGTAAATCTGCTTATCGGAGTTCGTGTACCAGAGAGGCGTGCTGGGGGTCCGCATAAGGCGTGCGTCTGCGAGCACCCACTGGCGATCGAACGAGCGGTAGCTATATCGGACAGCGAGCGGCTGGGGGTCTGAGGGCTTGAGGTCGTCAATCGTGCCATTCGAGGCTGGTGTGGGTAGAGCGCTAGCGGATACTTTGGTGTCCGTACGGCGCCCGAACCGAGCGTTGTAGAAGCATCGCGCTCGGTCTCCGGGGGTCTTCGCGGCGGCGAGTCGTTCCCACCGGGCTACGAGGGTTTCCTTCAAGGGGGCTATTGGCCACGTTCGGCCGACCTTCGTACCCGGGTGCTGCCACGGGAAAATGTCAGTGATGGCCGGCCACGTCTTCCATGCCTCGGTCGCCTTGGGGCGCATTGGCGCGTTCCACTCGTCCGGCGCGTCCATCCAATCGAGGTCGCGCAGGGAGCCGATGTCGGCGAGGGCTTCGAGCTTCTCCTTGCGCGTGCCGGAAAGACGCACATAGTGAACCTCTGCGGGCTCGTCAAGGTTGGTTGCTCCCTGCCGTAGAGCAATGGCAATTGCGACGGGCGTCTGAATAGCGAAGACGTTTTCTTCCTTTCGAGCTCCACGGCCTTCTCCACCGAGGTCGATGATCCACACGTGATCGCAGAGTCGTCGCATGTGCTCTCGCATCCCCACGAAGCCCGGGCCGCTCAGATAGGAGGAAGCCGAGATAAAGGAAACGACACCGGGGTTGTTCGATGGCGTGCCATCAATATTCGGCGCTTCAAAAACCTTCCAAAGCGCCCAGCGCCAGAAGTAGACGTACTCGTTGTAAAGGCTTGCGATGTGGCTGAAAATGGTCTGCTTGTTCGCGGGGTCAAGAAACGTATGGAAAAGGGCTGGGCCTTCGATTCCTGGATCTCCGTGAACGATCCAGCCGCCATATTGCTCGCCCGTTTCTCCCGTACCTGAGCGTCGCTCGTACGGCGGGTTTCCGACGCAAACGAGAATCTGGGTCTTGTCCTTGACGGCTAGAGCGCGCTTCTGCTCGGCCACGAGCGGCTCGAGGAGCCGTGTGAGGCTCGTGGGCTCGGAATAGGGGGAACTGAGGGTGTCGGTCAGATAGACCTGTACGCCGCCTCCTGGAAGGGTGGCGTTGTAGTCGGTCAAGATTTCGGCCAGTCGCAGGTGAGCGACCGCGTATGGCCCTACGAGAATCTCGAACGCGTAAAGGTTCTCCGCGAGTCCAGTGAGCGTTCCAGCCACTGCAGCTGGTCCGAGCTTGGCCTCGGCTATCGCGGCTGCCGTTTCGACGATCCGCAAGGGATACGATCCAGTGCCGACTGCCGGGTCGAGCACTGTGACTCCTGGGGAGGCCAGTCCCAAGCTCTTGTCGAGGTGTTCGCGCAGAACTTCGTCAAGGAGTGCGACCTGTGCCGAGATGACGGCCTGAGGCGTGTAGTAGACGCCATAGGCGTCGCGGAGTCGCGGGTCGTAAGCAGCTAGGAATTCTTCGTAGAAGTACAGCCAGGTTTGGTCGTAGCGCGTCATCCCAGGTAGGCGAGCGCCGCCGCGGAGCTTGTCGAAGTCAATAACCTCGATGACGGCGCGGACCGTGTCCAGCGCCCAGCCGATCTCGCTTTCTGTCTCATCGTCAAGAAGCACTCGCACGACGCGAGCGAGAACGGGGTGGCCGGATTGCAGCGTCAGTTCAACGCTGCTTGCTGAGAGATCCTTGGCCCCATTGGAGCGAGCGAGCAGCATCGAGTACGTACAAACCTGAGCGAATGCGTCTGCGACCTGGTCTTCAGAGCGTTCGGGAAACAGAGCTTCTCGGAACTCCTCCGACGCCTTGAAGACCTGTGACTCTTCATCGTCGAGCTGCGCGCGAATCTCGGCGCGCAGCACGGCCGTGAGCGGCGCGAGCGTAACGGCGAGAGCTGGCAGCGATGTCGGGGCCACTGCCTTCCAAGCGAACGTCTGGGCGGTGAGGGCTGCGAGCTTTGCGGCTTCCGCTGGATCCGCGGACGTCACCGAAACGCCAGCGGCGGGCATGGTGAGCCGCAGTAGCGGACCTTGGCGCTTCCCGGATCGGTAGAGCGCCCATTCGATGCCGTCGGTGTAGAGAACGTTCGGGAGCTTCTTAAAGCGCTCCCACTGATCCCTGTCGTGCTCCGCCTTGAACTTTGTTGGGTCGGCGCCGAGACCAGGCGCCTTGGTCTCCAGGTGCCCGATGAGAAGCAGGCCGTCCTTGATCGAAAAGTCCGGGATGCCGACTGCTTTTTCGCGTGCTTGACCACGCAGGTCGATGCCCGCGCGCCCCTGCTTCTTTGCAAGAGCGATTAGGAGGTTCGGCACGAGATCTGCAAGCTGCGCTTCACGGCCTTCGTTGGTGGCGCCTGCTTGGCGGGCCGTGAGCGCATTGACGTAGATCGTCAGGAGCTTAGTAGCGTCCGGCACACGGCAAACGTACCGGCGGCGGTGGACGTTGTCGATCGCGCTTGCGCGCTTGAGCGATCTCTTCCAAAGGCTCTTTTCTGAAATGGAGACCGGACAACACCGGCCGTCGTCCCTTTCGGCCATCTAGGCAAACCACCAGACACGCGATAGTCTCGCTGGCGGGCCGGGAACCCAGGGAAGCGAAAGGCGTTCGGCAAGCCGCCCGGCCCAGCATCTTCGACCCTATGCTGAAAACAAGCCGACATTTTCTGTTTCTGGCCATTCGTCCGTTAGGTCGCATCGGCAACGCCTGGGACGTCGTGCAGGTGATCGGCTTACTAGTCGGACTCTCGGGTATAGCCGCAGGACTTAGCGTACGTATTGGATTCTGGCCGACCGGCGCGATTGTCGGCCTAATCAGCGTCTGCGTTCTGCTCTTTTGGGCTGGATATCGCCTACAGCGCGATCTTGATAATCGTGACCGGGTTCAGTTTGATTGCTCCGCGCGGCTTGAGAAAGCACAGCCAATCTCGGTTAATAATCGAGCATTCCTTGACAACTACGTTCTGTGGATCTCCGTGCAGAACAACGGCCCAACATCTGAGTTTCACGCGCGCGTGCCGCAAGTCATCGGTACGCCGCCCGAATGGGGTGAGCCTTACGAGGTGATCCACCCCTCCTGGGAACAATCTCCAGCGGCGGCGATGCTGATCCCTGGCTACGGCGGCAAACGACGGCTAATACTCGCCAATATTGCTTGCTCACCTCGCGCGTTCTGGTTCTACACCTCTCAATTCGGAGCGCAGGAAGCAGGGAATCAATTCCTAATCAGCGAGCTAGTGCCAGATGACCAAGCGGTCGAAATCGACTTTACCGTGGAAATCATCAACACCGGCGCGAAGGATCAGATTGTCCATCGCAGGGCGCTTATCACGATTCCGTCGGAGGGCGCGCCTGAATTTACTTGGTCGTCTCTTCACTCTCCGTAGTCGAGCGATCAAACGGAAATGACGCCACGCAAAGATTCAACCTCGTTTGTAGAGGAATACGGGAAAGAACGACTAACGACCGGAAAAGACTCACTTTCCCACTCTCACCCACCTATCCCCCTCGCTCGTTACCGTGTCCCAACCCCGCGGGTGGGCGGGGGGCCGAGCGTTCTATAGCTAGGCGACAAACCTTTGGCTGAACTTTTGCCCGCAGGGGCTAATCCGTCCTTATCTCAGGTGACCTAAGAGGACGGAACGATGCCGATTCCCGCCTCGCCTAACTTGGTGGTGGCCGCCTCATAAGCTTGAGCCGATCTCAACTCGTACGAGATCACTCGGGGTAAATAACCCCGAGGTCGAGTCTCCTCTGACTATGGGCTCAAGCGCGATATTTAGTCGTGAGCGAACAGCTTCCAAGCTCTTCTCAGCCGCTACTAGACGTCTATCCGAGTTCGGCCTACCGCAGAAGCTCGGACGTCGGTGGTGGGGGATGCCGCCGTCACGGGTAGTCGGGTCACGCCGAACCGACCATGAAAGCGGTACCGGTATAGCCGATCACACCAATATGAGCATCTTCAAGGCGATCGCGGCTGCGGAAGAGATTCCGCCGGCTTCGCATGTGCTCATGAAGGCGGTGGGCTGGCTGGCGGGACGACAAGAGTTCGGCGCTGCGGAGACGCTCCTCACCTGTGAGCTTAGGCTCGAGCCGCCGACACGGTTCGCGGGAACGCCGACGGGCGGTCTTTACGTAACGGTCGTGTGCCCCTCAGGCGCCGTCGTCATTCTGCTTGACGAGGAACGCCCCGAGAGGGTGAACATCCGAAAGGCGATCGACGTCGCTCTCCCTGCGACGTATTTCGTAGACCAGTTGTACGTAGAGAGCGCGTCGGATACCGAGGAGAACCTCACGCGAGGCGCTCCGGGTGAACTCACTTCGCACTTTTCGCCGAGCCCTTACGCGGACGCGGCCTAGAAAGGGGATGCTCTCCGTAGATCCACGCCGATCTACTCGGTATCCACGTGACACCGTCGGCGCGCCCGAGACGGTGCTCGCGCTCATTGCTTACCTCAAGGTAGGAACACCTGCGGTCGATTATCCGAGTTGTGCGAGCGGATATGGACTCTCGAGGAGTTGACAGGGGATTGACGACCGGTGGCCGCGGTTCGCAACCTGAAGACGCGCACGAAACCCCTCTCGATAGCGCCGTCGCGGGTGCCTTCCAGGCCGCAGCCTCCGGGAAAATCCTCACGGCCAACCTGATCCTGGCTCGCATGCTCGGCTCCGTGTCGCCCGCCGACCTGATCGCGGCGTCAACCGACTTCGGCGAGCGGCTCTGCTCGGATCCCGAGCTCCGGCTCGAGTTGCGCCGGCTGCTCGAAGTGCGCGGCGTCGTGCGGGACTTCGAAGTCCCGGTCGAGCAAACAGACGGCGGCACCCGCTGGCTCTCCGTCAATGCACGAGCCGTCCGCGATGGCAACGGGAACATCCTCCGCTACGAGGGCACCGCCGCGGATATCACCGAGCGTAGTCGCGCGGAGGAAGCGCTCCGCACCAATCTTGAGCGTTTCCAGGCGCTCGTCGCGAATAGTGCCGAAGAGATTGTCGTGGCCGATGCCGATCTAAAGCTCGTCTATCTCAGTCCTTCGGTCGCTCACGCCTCGGGCTACTCCCTCGAGGAGAGAGCCAAGCTTGATGCCCTAGCCACGGTCCACCCCGACGATCGGGCAATCGTCGAGAGCTACCTGCAGGAAGCGCTCGAGAGGCCGGAACAACCTCTGCCCTTCCAGGTACGCCTGCTGCGAGTGGACGGATCCTGTCGCTGGGTCGAAGGCGTCGTCACGAATCTCCTTGA
Organism: Actinomycetota bacterium; assembly: GCA_003132665.1. Classification (GTDB taxonomy): domain Bacteria; phylum Actinomycetota; class Thermoleophilia; order Gaiellales; family Gaiellaceae; genus Fen-549. The sequence goes on along the minus strand of PKYN01000003.1, from coordinate 29,834 downwards.
GCAACCACGTATCGAAGGAATAGTCATCAATTACCACGACATCACCGAGCGCAAGCGAGCCGAGGAACAGCATCAGCTCCTCGCGGCCGAGCTGCTCCAGGCTCAGAAGATGGAGGCAGTAGGCAGGCTTGCCGGCGGTGTCGCACACAATTTCAACAACCTGCTAACCGCGATCTCGGGCTACGCCGAGCTGGCGCTCGCGGGGCTACCCGTGGATTCAGACGTTCGCGCCGACGTCGAGGAGATCAAGCGAGCCACGGAGCGCGCGGCGACGGTAGCTCACGGCCTTCTCGCCTTCAGCCGCCGCAGGGTCTCCTGCCGCGAAAGCCTCGACCTGAACGAGATCGTCTCGGAGATTGGAATGTTGCTCCGTCAGGTGATCGGTGAAAACGTCGAGCTCAAGACGATACTCGCGCCTGGGCTCAAGCCTGTTGAGGCCGACCGAAGCCAGCTCGAGCAGGTCATCGTCAATCTCGCCATGAACGCACGCGACGCGATGCCGGAGGGTGGGACGCTCACGATCGAGACGGCGAACCTGAACCTCTCCGAGCAACTCGCCGACTTCGACAACTCGCCAGAGTCCGGCCGCTACGTCGCCCTCACTCTTCGCGACACCGGTATCGGCATGGACGAGGAAACGCTCGCGAAGATCTTCGAGCCCTTCTTCACGACGAAGGACGCCAACCACGGCACGGGGCTCGGTCTCTCCACGGTCTATGCGATCGTCGAAGAGGCCGGCGGGTGTACCCTCGTCGAGAGTCAGCCGAACGAGGGAACGACCTTCACGATCTACCTGCCCGAGAGCGATAGTCCCGCCTAGTGCTCTGCGCATTTCTCGGAATGGTCTGCTGAACCTTTGGCTGAACTTTTGCCCACCTGGGCCAATCTGACCCGATCTCAGGTGATCTGAGATGACGTAGCAGAGCCGAATCCCGCGTTGCCTTACCTGGCAACGGTCGTCTCATAACCCGGAGGTCGCAGGTTCAAATCCTGCCCCCGCTACTAGAAAGGCCCCGGAAACGGGGTCTTTCCCTTCCCCGGGGCGGAACGCGTCTGGCGATCCAACGCCGGCTTCGCGTCCGGCGGCTTCGCTCAGCGCTGCGCTGCGCCGCTCGCCCCGTCTTGCCCGCGCCTCTGTTTCGGGCGAGAATACGAACGGCTCCACTTTCCTATCGACCTCGGAGGATGCGATGAGACGGTTCGCGCGACGTTTGGCTCTCGGCTGGCTCGTGCTTGGCCTGGCGGCGGTGCTCGCCGGAGCTGCGCAGGCGCGGCCGGCATCCGAACCGAGTGCGAGCGCCCCGTTGAGGGGGCTGGTCGCGAGTGCCGGTCTTCCGCAGTCGGCTCAGGCGAACCGGCAGGCGGCTACGAGCGGAAACAAGATTCGCACGACTGTGAGAAAGGGATTCGTCGCCATCAACGCAGCCAACAAGGCGCTCTTCGCATGCAAGTGGGGGAGCTGCACCAAGGCGGGCACGGCGCTTCGCAAGGCCGCCCAGCACTGGCTCGGCGCGTTGCGGCCGTTCAAGGCCGATACGAAGACCGTAGCCAGGGGTCTCAGCAACGCGAGAACCTCGCTCCAGTACTGGGCCGCGACCGGGCTCGATGCGATCAATGCCGACACCGCCGCCAAGGCGAAGAAGCAGAACACCTTCGACTACTGGTACGCGCGCTACAAGTCCAACTACAAGCTGGGCGTGAAGTACCAGAATCGTGCCGTCGCCGAACTCTCGCAGGGCTAGTTCGCGGGCGACCGGTCGAGCTTGCGCTGCGGCGGAGAGGCGGAGTCCGCTCGGCGCGGCTAGCCTACGAAACGAGCATGCCCGTCGAAGAGAACTCGAATCTCGGCGTAGAGCCCGGCCTTCGGCCGTTGGTGCCTCGGCCCGACAGCGGACGCGTCTTCGTCGGCAAGCGCCGGGTGCGTCTCTCTGACGCCGATTCCCGCGGGCGCCTGCGCCTGGATGCCGTGGCGCGCTACCTGCAAGACGTCGCCGGCGACGACGTGCTCGAGACCGGGTGGGGCTCGCCCGACCATTTCTGGCTCGTACGCCGGACTGTGATCCGGCAGCTGCGGCCGATCTCGATCGAAGAACTGGTCGAGCTGACGACCTGGTCGAGCGGCACCGCGTCCTCGTCGGCTTCGCGCCGGACGACCGCATGCGGCGAGCGCGGCGGACTGATCGAGGCCGAAAGCGTCTGGGTGCACCTGAGCCGCGAGCTGCGGCCGGAGCGATTCGGCGGCAACTTCTTCGACGTCTACGGTCCTTCGGCGAACGGGCGTCGCATCTCGACTCGGCTGGAGCTTGCCGACCTGTCCGCGGGCGCGAAGCGGATGTCCTGGCCGCTCAGGCGCTCGGACATCGACGTGCTCGGCCACCTGAACAACGCCGCCTACTGGGAGGCGATCGAGGAAGCGGCGCTGCGAACCAGTTTCGATCTGAGCGCGCCGTTCGAGGCCGCGCTCGAGTTTCGCCGCCCGCTCGATCTCGAGGACGAGGTTGAGCTTCTCTACTCCGCCGAAGAAAACGGATTCGGGCTCGCGCTTACCGCCGCGGGCGTTGTCCGAGCCATTGCGTCTATCTCCGGCCTCGCCTGAGCTCGTCTCTTAGCCGGCTCGGTCGCCGGCTGATCGGAGCCGCGAGATTTCCAATGCGCCGGTCGGTGAGTTATAAGTTCCGGAGTGGTAAAGGTGTTCGACCCGCAACGGAGATGAGAGACAGGCGTAAAGCGTCGGATCGTCGCTTGAACCGGGTACTCCGCGCCCGGTTCTCTATTCTGCGCACCTCCGCGAGCGGGCTTTACGGATTCGGCGCGATCGCCTCGATCCTGGGCGGAAGGCCGCATTACATCCACTTCGGCTGGTTCCTGATCTCGGTCGCCAATCTGGTCGTGATCGTGCTGATGGTCGTCGTCTTCGTGCTCGCGCTGCTCCTGCCGTTTCCCAAAGAGCGCGAGAAGCGATGAGCGCGCACGAAGAGCCGAGCACCTGGACCGGGCGCCTCCGCCGTAGCGCGGTGCGCGCATTTCCGCCGGATCGGCTGCTGCCTGAGGATCAGCCCGCCTACGTCTCCTCCTGGGTTTACGTGTTCGGCGTTCTCACGATCGCCTCGCTGGTCGCGGTGGTCGGGTCGGGCATCGTGCTGGTGATCTTCGGCCCGACCTGGTGGCACGTCTCGGGCATCGGGCGCTTCGTCAACAGCCTCCATCTCTGGTCGGCGGAGGCGTTCTTCTTCTTCATGGCCATCCACCTCTGGACGAAGTTCTTCATGGCCGCCTGGCGAGGACGGCGCGCGCTCACCTGGATGATCGGCGCGATCTGTTTTCTGGCGGCGATCGCGACTGCCTTCACCGGCTACCTGTCGCAGCAAAACTTCGATTCCCAGTGGATATCCACGCAGGCCAAGGATGGTCTCAACGCCTCCGGGATAGGGGCCGCCTTCAACGTTCTCAACACCGGCCAGATGCTGCTCTGGCATGTCCTGTTGCTGCCGCTCGTCCTGATCCTGCTTGTTGTCGTTCACATCCTGCTGGTGCGACTGCGCGGCGTCGTTCCGCCGTTTCCGGCCAGCGCGCGGCGTACTCCTGCGAAGGAAGCTCCCGGTTATCCGAGCGCCCCGGATCCCGCGCTCGAGTGGAAGGGCGCCAAGCGGCGCTACGACCTGATCAAGGAGCTTGTCGCCGCCGTCGGCGCGATCATGCTCGTGGTGGTCATCCTCGGGGTGGTCTTCTCCTCGCCCGACGAGAAGCCGCTGACGATCGCCCAATGGGCCAAGGTCGAGCCGGCGGACTTCCTCACCACGGCGACCGCCGAGCTGGCCGGGACGAGCGACTCGGCGACCTACGGACCGCCCTACACGCACACGCCGGGCACCGGTCAGAACGTCTTTGACTCCTTCTCGCTTGCGCGCCTGGCCGGAGTTCACATCCCGCTCGATACCGCTAAGGCTTTTGTGCTGCGCCCGCTCGGCATTCCGGGCAAGAGCGATCCGGCTCTGGCGGCCGCGCTCGCCCGGTATCGATCGGCCTCCGCCGCGCAGCGCGGGCTCTGGACGGACAACTACGCAAAGGCACTCGGGAAGGTCTCCTTCTCGGCGGGGGCTCCGCTAGTCGCGTCCGGGAATTACGGGCCGGTTGCGCTGATGATGCGCGACCTGCTCGGCCAGGCGCAGAGTGGCGGGCTCGACGGCGCGCTGCTCGCCAACGGCCGCTTCTACCAGACCGACTACACCAAGCCGCTCCTCCTTCTCTCCGACGGCTCGTATCTGGCCGAGCTGGCGCAGAGGGAAAACCTGCTCGGCAGCCAGTGGGGGATGATGAACGAGACCGGCAACTATCCAGGGCAGGCATGGCTGTGGCTCTACACGTTCTGGTATCAGGTACCGCCCTTCAGTACCTCGGACAACGCCGACGCGCAGATCTGGGCAATCATGGCCGTTCTCTCGCTGGCGCTCGTCCTCGTGCCGTTCCTGCCGCTGATCAGAAGCTTGCCGAGGCGCCTTCGCATCTATCGACTGGTCTGGCGTGACTACTACCGACAGGTCGAGCGAGGCGCCGGATAGGCGCCGCTCGCTGCCTGCCGAAGGCTCTGAGCTCCCTCTCGGTGTGTCGTTGTTAGCCCTCGCTTTCGTTTACGCGGCTCTCGAATCTGGTGCTCGCTTGCATTTCCTACGCGGGTGCGAGAGCATCATCCATCCAACGGCTCCAAGGAGGAACCATGCCCGCTTCGCTCTCGCCGCGCGTTCTCGTGTCGCTCACCGCGGCGTTCATCGCCGCCGTGTTCGTCTTCGCCGGCGTCTACACGGCAACACAGCACAACCCGACACCGCATCAGCTGCGCGTGGGCATCGTTGCTCCCGACCTGATGGTGGGGATAATCAACACCGGCCTCAAGGTCAAGGCGCCGGGCTACTTCAGCCTTCGCCAGTATCCGAGCGAGGCGAGCCTGACAAGCGCGATCAAGGATCGCAAGGTCTACGGCGGCTACGTGTACAGGAAGGACTCCGGCTTGTTGCTCACGGCGAGCGCGGCGGGAAAGGCTGCAGATGCGGCGCTTCTCAGTCTCGGCACGGAGGTATCCAAGACTCTCCGCCAGCCCTTGGTGCCCAGGGACGTCGCGCCCCTCACCTCGCATGACTCGCAGGGACTTTCCAGCTACACCTACCAATACGGCGTGCTGGTTCCGAGCTTCGTCTTCGCGGTGCTCATCTTTATGTTTGCGCACGGTCTTTCGCTGGCCTGGCGGTTTGGATTGAGCGCGGCCTATTCGGTTGGCGCCGGAATAATCGGAGCGCTGACCGTCGACCAGATCGTCGGCGCGCTGCCGGGTCATTTCTTCGCCCTGGCTGCTCTGGGAGCCCTCTACGCGGCCACCGCTGTGCTCGTGACCTGGGGTCTCGCCGCAGTGCTCAAGTACGCAGGCCTGGCGCTTGCCGGGTTGCTCCTGATCCTGGTCGGGAACAGCACCGGCGGCGGCTCGATCAACCAGGAGTTCCTACCCGACTTCTTCCGCAACATCGGCCAGGCCTTGCCCAACGGCCCCTTCATCCGCGCGGTGCGCGACACCGTGTATTTCGACGGCGCCAACACTCACCGCGCGATGCTCGTGATTGCGCTCTGGGCGCTCGGCGGCCTGGTGCTGGTGCTTACGGCCGAGAAGCTTCCCGGGCTGATGGCTCGCTCGAAGAAGCGGTCGAAGGCGACGCTCGAGCCGACCGCCTAGAGCTCGAATCGAAACGGAGGACGCCGTGCCGAAAAACGGCGCGGCGTCCCGCGCGGGCGTATCCTCAGTTGCCGATCGCTTGCGTAGTTACCGCGGGCGCGTGGAAATCCCACAAAACCGGGAGGAGAGAAAGTGCCGTCTGATCAAGTTCCGTTGCGGGTGCTCATCCGCCTCGCCTTGCTTTTCGTCGCGGCCAGCTTCGTCTTCGTCTCGATCAACGTCTTCGTTCAGCACGCTCCGACGGCGCACGGTCTGCGCGTCGCCTACGTGGGATCGCCGGTGGCTCAGGTGTTCATCCAGAAAGGCCTCGACGATGCCGTCCCGGGCGCGTTCTCGCTGCGTACGTATCCGAACGCGGCGAGCGCGCGCGCGGCAGTGCTCGACCGCTCGGTTTACGGCGCCTTCATCGAACGGAAGAAGACGGCTCTGCTCTTCACGGCGAGCGCCGCCGGCACGGGCGCGCAGCAGGCTGTCGAGCACGCCTTCACGATGATGATGACCATGGCGCCGCCGAGCATGCGGGTCAAGCTGGTGAGCACGGATCTGAAGCCGCTTCCCGCCAATGATGCGCGCGGACTCTCCAGCTCCGCTTACCTGTTCGGTTTGCTCGTCGTCAGCTTCGTCTTCGCCATCCTGCTTTTCATCTTCGGCCGCGCCGCCGCGCTCGCTCACCGGCTGCTCGCGGTCGGGCTTTTCGCGCTCGGCTCTGCGCTCGTCGCCGCCCTGACCGTCGGGCCGCTGATCGGTGCGCTCGCCGGGCACTTCTGGGCGCTCGTGGCGATCGGCGCTCTCTTCTCCGCGGCGGTGGCGCTGACCACCTTCGGTCTCGAGGCGCTCTTCGGCCTTGCCGGCACCGGTATCGCGGCCTTCGTGCTGATCCTCGTGGGCAACTCGACTGCGGGCGGCGCTTCGAGTCAGGAGTTCCTGCCCGACGTCTTTCGCCAGGTGGCGCGAGTGCTTCCAAACGGCGCCGCCGTCAATTTCGTTCGCAACACCGTCTACTTCGACGGGGCCAACACGGGAGGAGCTGTCTTCGTGATCGCGCTCTGGGCCGTCGGCGGTCTCGCTCTGGTGCTTGCCGCCGCGCCGGTTCGCTCCTGGCTCGGCCGGCCGCAGAAGGGCCTCGCGTCGAGCTCGCTCGGCGCCGCGTCACAAACGGACGCGCCGGCCTGAGCGTGAGGCCTCAGACCGAGCTCTGATAGGTGTGAATCGTCCGCCTGGCGAACGCCATGCAGACGACGAGGAGGCCCGCGAGCAGTCCGAGATGAGTGCCCACCGAGCCCCAGTCGGTGCCGGAGCTGATCGCCGATCTCGACGCCTGCACCGCCCAGTTGAGCGGGTTGAAGCGCGCGCCGACCTGCATCCAGTGCGGGATCAGATTTTGCTGCATGAAGGCCGAGGAGAGGAAGGTCAGCGGGAGCATGAAGACGTTGAGCGTTGCGATCAGCGTCTCCTCGCGCCGAAAGATCAGCGCCAGGCCGTTCGAGACGGCGTTGAGTGACCCGCCGAGTAGAACAGCCGCCGTGAACAGCACCAGCAGGCCGAGTGCGCCGTTTGCGAAGTGGGCGCCCATCGCGTAGGCGAGCACGACGATGATCGCCGCCTGGATGATGATCGACACCGAGGTCTGCAGCACGTGACCGATGAAGAAGGCGCTGCGGCGTAGTGGCGACACGAGCAGGCGGTCGACGACGCCGCGATTGAGGTCGTCGATCGTCGCCATTCCGTTCCAGCCGCCGGAGAAGAAGGCGGTCATGATGACCACGCCCGGCGTCAGGAACTGGATGTAGGAGTGGGCGTGGAAGCCGGGGATGTTGGCGATGCCCTTGAACAGCGGGCCGAAGAGCAGCAGCCAGATCACCGGCTGGACGAGCGTGACGACGATCCACCAGGGCTGGCGGGCGAGCCGGCGCAGGTCGCGGTCGGTCATGGTGAGGCTGTGGCTGAGTAGCTCTTTCATCTCTTCTCTTCTCCCGCGGGGCTCTGCTGGCGGGCGCCCTCCTCGTCGGCTCGCGCGAACTCGCGGCCGGTGTAGCGCATGTAAACGTCGTCGAGCGAGGGGCGCGAGACCGAGACGGAGTCGACCGCCAGGCCCTTCGACTCCAGGGCCTGCAGTACGAGCGGAATCGCCGTCGCGCCGTGCTCGACTCGGGCACGCAGGCAGCGCACGTCGTGATCGAGCTGGCGAATTCCCTTGACGTTCTCGAGCGCCGCTCTGATAGTGCCGTCCGGGGCATCCTCGCGCAACTCGACGTGAATCGTGTCGCCCTCCAGCTCCTGCTTCAGCTCCTCCGGCGAGCCGGTCGCCACGACCTTGCCGCGGTCGAGAATCGCCAGCTTCGCGGCGAGCCGGTCGGCTTCCTCGAGATAGTGGGTGGTGAGCAGAATGGTCAGCCCCTCCTCGTGAGTGAGGCGCTCGATCTCCTGCCACATCTCGGTTCTGACCTCTGGGTCGAGGCCAGTAGTGGGCTCGTCGAGGAAGAGGACCTGCGGCCGGTGAACCAGTGCGGTGGCGATGTCGAGCCGGCGCTGCATGCCGCCCGAGTAGTTGCGGGCGACTCGCTTGGCCGAGTCCGCGAGCCCGAACTGCTCGAGCAGCTCGTTGACGCGTTGCTTCAGCTCGCGCCCGTGGATCGAGCGAATCAGACCCTGCAGGCGCAGGTTCTCGCGCCCGTTCAGGTTGACGTCGACGCCGGAGACCTGACCGACGACGCCGATCGCCTCGCGCACCTGCCTGGGATGCGCGACGACGTCGATACCGGCCACACGAATCGTGCCCGAGGTGGGGAAGGAGAGCGTGCTTGCGATCTTGACCGCCGTGGTCTTGCCGGCGCCGTTCGGCCCGAGAAGACCGAAGACAGAGCCGGCCGGAACAACAAGGTCAATGCCGTCGAGGGCTCTGACCGCGCCCTTGTAGACCTTGACTAGGCTCTCGATCTCGATTGCGTTTCCGTTCAGGCGCTGTTGGTTCATGGATTGGGAAATCTATCGGCTCGACCTCTTTTCCGAAAGTCGCGCTCGTCACACAAGCGAGCTACGCTGAGAAAACACCGCGGCCGAGGAGGAGTAATGAACAGGCGATTGCTAGGCGGGACGGGACTGGAGATCAGCGTCGTCGGCTTTGGCGCCTGGGCAATCGGAGGCGGCGGCTGGGAGTGGGGCTGGGGCCCGCAGGACGACGCCGACTCGATCGCGGCCATCGAGCGAGCGCTCGAGTTGGGAGTCAACTGGATCGACACCGCGCCCATCTACGGCTTCGGCCGCTCAGAGGAAGTCGTCGGCCGAACTGTCGCGAAGATGTCGGAGAAGCCCTTCATCTTCACCAAGTGCGGGCTCGAGGGACGTAACGGCAGCGGAGTCAACGAGCTCAAGGCCGCCACGATCGAGCGCCAGTGCGAGGACAGCCTGCGCCGGCTCGGCGTCGAGGCGATCGACCTCTACCAGATCCATTGGCCCGATCCCGACGAGGACATCGAGGAGGGCTGGGCGGCCTGCGTGGCGCTGCTCAGCGCGGGCAAGGTCAGGCACATCGGCGTCTCGAACTTCAATATCGAGCAGTTGGAGCGGGCCAACGCCGTGGCGACGGTCGAGACGCTGCAGCCGCCCTACTCGCTGATCAATCGCGGTATCGAGGATGAGATCGTGCCGTATTGCGCCGCCGAAGGGATCGGCGTCATCGCCTACTCGCCGATGGGCTCGGGCCTGCTTACCGGCGCGTTCAGCGCCGAGCGGGTCGCCGCGCTGCCCGAGGATGACTTTCGCTCGCACGTGCCGCACTTCCAGGAGCCCGAGCTCTCGCGCAACCTGGCCGCGACCGAGCGGCTGCGTCAGGTCGGCGAGCGCCACAACGCCTCGCCGGGCGCGGTGGCGGTGTCGTGGGTGCTGCGCGATCCGGTTGTGAGCGGCGCGATAGTCGGTTTACGCCGATTCGACCAAGTGGGCGGCATCCTGCCCGCCGCCGGCGAGCTGGAACTGAGCCCCGAAGAGATCGCCTTCATCGAGGGCGGCGAATGATCCGCGCCGGATCTCGCCAAGCACCATCCCCAATCTGAACGGACCGAAATAACCTGCCGGGGAAAGTCGCCAGACTTTCTCCGGCTACAGGCGCTTGATGAAGACGAGCCGGTCTTCGCCGGGGCCGGCGAAGTTCTCGAGCACGCGCTCGAGCTTGAAGCCGAGCGCCTCGTGGAATGCGATCGAGCCCGTGTTTATCGGCGCCGTGATCAGGCTCACGCGTGTGCGGCCGTGCGTCCGTGCGGCTTCGAAGAAGGTCTCGTAGAGCCTGCGCCCGACACCCTGACGGCGCAGCTCCGGCGCGACTCCGGCCATGTGCACGTAGGCCTCGTCGGGATTGGTCTCGGAGAGAAAGCCGCAGAGGAACCCCGCCAGCGCGCAGTCGGGGGTGTTGGCGATGAAGCTGGAGCCCTCGAAATGAACGAAGAAAACGCCGGGCAGGTGCTGCGTCATCTCCCGCCCGCCCCACCACTCGTTGACGAGCGGATAGACGCGACCGTAGTCGGAGGGGCGAGCGTGCCGGATCTCGATCTCCATCGTTCGGGAGCGTAACGGTTCGGGGGCTGTCGCTGCGGGAATTGCGCTAACCGTGATGGATCCTGGACTCGTGCAAGCCTGTGCGAGAGACGGAACAGAACCGGCACGAAAACGGGTGTTCTCTGCTGTCTCTAGACGGTATTTTCGATTCACCCCGCGGGCGGGTGGTCCGGGGGAGGGCAAAGAGAGAATTGTTGGAGCGGAGCGAGTTGCGCGGGGAGACGAGGCGCTTCGAGCAATTCCCGACGCCACAGCGCCCGCTAGCATCGGCTTTGTGCCCCTCCAGGCAATACTCTCCGGCTTCTGGCCCGCGATCACGCGGCGCGCTGCTGCGTCCTCAGTCGCGCCCGTACTATCCAGTACGAGCGCTCCCTGCGTCCTTGCATCGCTTGGTGCTAGCGACCCAGAACCTCAGAAGCATTACCTAGAGGGGCACCCATGCGTGTGATCGAGATGGAAGCCCGCTCGGCGCTCGTCAAATCCGGGCTGGGCGGCGTCGACTACGTTGTCAATCCTTACACCGGCTGTCGGTTTGGCTGCGCTTACTGCTACGCGACCTTCATGAGCCGCTACGTCTCGGAGCCGGTCGAAGAGTGGGGCGAGTACGTCTATGTGAAGCGGAACATCGTCGAGCTGTTCGAGCGCGAGCTGGCGCGAATGAGGCCCGAAAGCCGGGCTCGCTCGATCTTCATCAGCTCGGTGACCGATCCCTACCAGGGCGCCGAGGCCAAGTACAGGCTCACTCGCGGCGTGATGGAGGCGCTGGCGCGCGAGCAGTATCCCGGACCCGTCGCGGTTCTGACCAAGTCGCCGATGCTGCTGCGCGACATCGATCTCTTCCGCGAGCTGCCCGACTTCGAAGCAGGGCTCACCGTCACCAGCGGCGAGGATGAGATCTCGCGCTGGCTCGAGGTGCACGCGCCGCCGCCGCGCAAGCGAATCGAGGCTTTGCGAGTTCTGAACGAGGCCGGCATTCGTACCTATGCCTTCGTCGGTCCGCTCGTGCCGCACTTCGTCGAGCGCAGCGAGCTGCTCGAAGACCTTTTCGCGCGCCTGGCGGACGCGGGCGTTCGCCGCGTCTACGTCGAGCACCTGAACGCCAAGGGCTACATCCGCAAGCGCCTGGACGCCGTGGTGGCAAAACAGCCCGAGCTGGTGCGCGCCGCCTACGCCGAGGCGCGCACGAGAGAGCACCGCGCCCGCCTGGAGCAAATCGTCTCGGAGTTGATCGAGCGCCACGGTATGGAACTGCGCCTGGGCGCGGTGATCGACCACCCCGAAAACGAGACCGGACGCAGGCAGTGATCGCCTACGAAACGGTGCCGAGCGAAGGTCGGCCTTGGCTGACGCTCGTGCACGGCTTCTCACAGAACCGGCACTATTTCGAGCCTGCACTGCCGCACCTGGCCGGAAAAGTTCAGCTTCTTCTGGTCGACCTGCGAGGTCATGGCGAGTCGGCGGGTTTGCCCGGCCCATTCGGGATCGAGGAGTACGCGGATGACCTGGAGCAAGTGCTCGCGGCGGAAGGGGTCGAAAGGACCCACTACTGGGCGACCCACACCGGCACGGCGGTCGGGCTCGTACTGGCGCTGCGACAGCCCGAGCTCTTCGGCCGGCTGGTACTCGAGGGGGCGGTTCTGCCGGGGTTTCCGATGCCTCGCACGTCCGAGCTGCAGGCGCGTGCCTCGGGTGTTGCACGCTCGCACGGCGTTCCGGCGGCGCTCGAGGACTGGTTCGAGCACGCCGACTGGTTCGCAGAAATGAACGACCACCCCCTCGAGACCAACGCCTCCGGGCAGCGTCAGCTGGTGAACGAGTTCTCCGGGTCGCCCTGGCTCAGCGACCTGGCTCCGCGTCCGGTCACCGACGTGCGCTCACGGCTCGCGGAGATCCACGGGCGCACGCTTATCTACAACGGTGCCGTCGATCTGGAGGAGTTCGAGCAAGGCGCCGCGATACTGGAAGTCGAGCTGCCGAATGCCGAGCGCATCGTGATCCCGGGCGCAGGCGGATTTCCGCTCTGGGAGAAGCCGAATACCGTGATTCCGGCCGTCGTGAAGTTCCTGGAGAGGTAATACGAGCACGGCGACCGGGGCTCCCTTTCGGGGAACCCCAACACAAACGCTAGCGGGGAATCCTTCACCCGTCTGTGCCGATTCCGCGACGCCTGTGCGCCGCCCGCCGGCGCCGCGATCGCCGAGCTAGAGCTTGCTCAGCCACCTGCTCAGAGCCGACAGCTCCTTGTTCCCGAACTCGAGCACGGAGAGGAGGGCCTTCGAGTCGGCGCCCTTGGCGGCGAGGTTGACCACGAGCTCTTCGCGGCTCTTGTCGTAGTGGCAGGCGATCCGGTCGAGTGCGCTCAGGGCGAGGCGCTGGCTGGTCGCGTCGATCCCGTGCCCGGGGAAGTGCGTACGCGCCGCGCAGGCCGCGTAGAGGCGCGGCTTCGAGCCGTAGGAGAGTGCTCCGCGCGCCGTCTCGGCCGCAAGCAGCGAGGTGGCCGCGAGCAGGGCCAGAGCCGGTGCGGTGAGCGTGCGCCAGCCCGGGCGGCGCGATGCGGCAGGGAGCGCGAAGGCAAACGGAAAGAGCGCAAGCAGGCCGAGCAGGCCGGTCACAAGGAAGGAGCGCCGAAAACCGCGCGTGAACGCGGCTTGGACGATCGAGTCGAGCTCCCTGCCGAGACCGGCCGCCTTGCCGATGTGCCGCTTCGCGATCTCGTTCGTGAAGTCCGGCAGTCCCTTGCTGGCGGGGCGGCTGAGCACGGGGGCGAGTGAGAAGGCGAGCTGGAGCTTCGTCTGTACGGCCAGCGGCGCGTCGAGGACGGCGGAGGTGGCCTGCAACTTGGCGCGCTGGCCCGAGTGCGAGAGGTCGCTCGTCAAAAGCGGAGTCACGATCAATAGCCCGACCACGAGCCCGACGTGGCGCGCGGCGACGTTCCAGGCGCCCGGCGCTGCGCCGGCGCCGTCTCCCGCGAGCGCAATCCGGCTCAGCGTCGGTATGACCACGCCCAGCCCGACTCCGGCAAGCGCGAGCGAGGCAATCACCCAGAGGATGCTGCGCGACGGCAGGAGCGCCATTCCCGCCAGCCCGGCCGCCAGGGCGATGACCCCGGCCGCCGCGGCCGAGCGGCTTTGCACGCGCACGGCGAGAGGCTGCACGAGGAAGGTCGTGAGCGGGATCGCGCTGACGATTCCCGCCGCCGCCAGTGCGGAGAAGCGCCAGATGTTTACGAGCAGCACGACAGCGAGAAAGAGCACTCCGACCAGCGCCGCGGAAGCGAGCGCCAGCGCGATGTTGGCGCTCAGGCAACGGGCGGGGCTCGCGGCGAGAGAAGACGCCTCGGACGGCGCAGATCTCTCGTCGCGGCGCGCTCGCAGAACCACCACCAGCGCCGCGGCGGCCAACGGGGCCTGGGCGAAGAAGACCGCGCGCCAGCTCAGGAGCTCGGTCAGGAGCCCTCCCGCCGCCGGGCCGACCACCGTTCCGACCACCCCGGCGGCGATCCAGAGCGTGACACCGCGTTTTGGGTTGGCGGCAAGCCGGCGCACGAGAGGTAGTGAGCCAACGAGAAGAAGCGCGCCGCCGAGGCCCTGGGCGGAGCGAAAAGCCACCAGCGAACCGAGGTTCCAGGCCGAGCCGCAGGCAAGCGACGCCGCGAGGAAAAGTGCGAGCCCGATCCGCACCGAGCGGCGCTCGTCGAGTCGCCGCGCCAGCCACACCAGCGCGAGCGATGCCAGCGCCAGCACCAGGTTGTAGGCCGTCACGACCCAGGACACGGCGCCGATGGAGCTGCCGTACTGCCGAAGCAGGTCGGGGAGCGCCAGCACGACGATCGACGAGTCGGCGAACGCGACGGCCACGGCGCCGAGGAGAAGCGAGAGACTGGCCGCTCTGCCCAGGCGCGCGCTCATTCGGCCGCGAGAGCACCGAGCTCATCGGCCGGGCGCTTCTCTCCTCGTCTTTCGGTCTTCATGCGTCTGTACGACTTGGACGCTTTTCGTGAAGCTCTAAAACGGCCACGTCCAGCCGTTGACGTCGGGATGATCCTCGCCGTACTCGCGCGTCCAGGCCCGGGCGCGTATGCGCATGTCGACCATCTGCTGGCGCAGGTGGGCGGCGCTCGAGGAGAGCCCCGGCACGCGGTCGATCACGTCCATGACGAGGTGGAAGCGGTCGAGGTCGTTCAGCATCACCATGTCGAAGGGCGTCGTGGTGGTGCCCTCTTCCTTGTAGCCGCGAACGTGCAGTTGATCGTGGCCGTTGCGGCGGTAGGTGAGCCGGTGGATCAGCCACGGATAGCCGTGGTAGGCGAACACGACCGGCTTGTCGGCGGTGAAGAGCGAGTCGTAGACCTTGTCGGAAAGGCCGTGCGGGTGCTCGCTCGCCGGTTGCAGGCGCATCAGGTCGACGACGTTGACTACTCGTACCTTCAGCTCGGGCAGGTGCTCGCGCAGAATCGCGGCGGCCGCCAGCGTCTCCAGCGTCGGGATGTCGCCGGCACAGCCCAGCACCACGTCGGGCTCGACGCCGGCGTCGTTCGACGCCCACTCCCAGATGCCGATGCCGCGCGTGCAGTGGATGATGGCTTCTTCCATCGAGAGGTAGTCGAGCGCCGGCTGCTTGCCCGCCACGATCACGTTGACGTAGTGGCGGCTGCGCAGGCAGTGATCGACGGTGGAAAGAAGCGTGTTTGCGTCCGGTGGTAGGTAGACGCGGATGACCTCGGACTTCTTGTTCACCACATGGTCGATGAAGCCGGGATCCTGGTGCGACAGACCGTTGTGGTCCTGGCGCCAGACGTGCGAGGTGAGCAGGTAGTTGAGCGAGGCGATCGGCCGGCGCCACGGTATTCCGCGCGTCACCTTCAGCCACTTGGCGTGCTGGTTGAACATCGAGTCGACCAAGTGGATGAAGGCCTCGTAGCAGTTGAAGAGGCCGTGCCGCCCGGTCAGCAGGTAGCCCTCGAGCCAGCCCTGGCAGAGGTGCTCGGAAAGGACTTCCATCACGCGGCCTTCGGTAGCGAGGCGCTCGTCGGTCGGAAGAATCTTGGCCTCCCAGACCTTGTCTGCGGCTTCGAAGACGGGCGTGAGGCGGTTAGAAGCCGTCTCATCAGGTCCGACGATTCGGAAATCCGTCGGGTTCTTCTCGATGATGTCGCGCATGAAGGCGCCCGCAACCTTTGTCGCCTCGCTCATCGTAGTACCCGGCTTCTCGACCGGAACGCCGTATTCGCGGAAGTCCGGAAGAACCAGATCGCGCAGCAGCACACCGCCGTTGGCGTGCGGGTTGGCGCTCATCCTGCGCTCGCCCCTGGGAGGGAGCTCGGCCAACTCGGGAATCAGCGCCCCGCTCTCGTCGAACAGCTCCTCGGGCTTGTAGCTGCGCATCCACTCCTCGAGTAGCTTCAGGTGCGCGGGGTTCTTGCGCACTTCCGAGAGCGGCACCTGATGCGAGCGCCAGCTGTTTTCCATCAGCTTTCCGTCCACCGTGCGCGGCCCGGTCCAGCCCTTGGGCGTGCGCATGATGATCATCGGCCAGCGCGGCCGTTCCGTCACTCCGTCCTCGCGCGCGGCTCGCTGGATCTCGGCGATATCGTCCAGTGCCTCGTCGAGCACGGCGGCGAAGCGCTGGTGCACGGCCGCATGATCCTCGCCGTCGAAGCCGCCGGTCATGATCAGTGGGCGGTAGCCGTAGCCCTCGAACAGCTCGATCAGCTCCTCTTCGGGGATGCGTGCCAGCACGGTCGGGTTGTCGATCTTGTAGCCGTTCAGGTGCAGAATCGGGAGGACGGCGCCGTCCGTTTTGGCATTCAGGAACTTGTTCGAGTGCCAGCTCGTTGCGAGCGGGCCCGTCTCGGCCTCGCCGTCGCCGACGACACAGGTCACGACGAGATCGGGGTTGTCGAAAGCGGCGCCGAAGGCGTGTGCGACCGAATAGCCGAGCTCGCCGCCCTCGTGAATCGATCCCGGTACCTCGGGCGCGACGTGGCTCGGGATCCCGCCCGGGAACGAGAACTGACGGAAGAGCGCGGCCATGCCCTCCTCGTCCTGGCTGACGTGCGGGTAGAGGCCGGAATAGTAGCCCTCGAGGTAGGTGTTGGCGACGAGGCCGGGGCCGCCGTGCCCGGGGCCGGTGATGTAGATCGCGCTCAGGTCGCGCTGACGGATGGCGCGGTTCATGTGCACGTAGATGAAGTTGAGGCCCGGCGTGGTGCCGAAATGCCCGAGCAGACGCGGCTTGACGTGCTCGGGAAGGAGCGGCTCTTTCAGAAGCGGGTTTTTGAGCAGATAGATCTGCCCGACCGACAGGTAGTTGGCCGCGCGCCAGTAGGCGTCGATCAAGCGCACCTCTTCGGTCGAGAGCGGGCCTCTCGTAACGGCTGCCTTTTTCTTGCTCGCGCTCTGCTCGGACACCGTCAACCTCCCACCGTCGCTGTCAGGGGCAGCCTACCCTGGATGCGCCTTCTTCAACGCGAGCTCGCACTCTCCGGTCGGCGGATCTTTATGCGAGCGCGGCGTGGAGCCCGGCCCGCGTGACGGTGATCCAGTCGGAGGGCCTGATCAAGTACAAAGGCGCTAGCCGCGGCGTCGCCGGGCTCGATTTCGCGGAGGAGTCGGCGCCGCGGCGTCGCACAAAGTCGGTGTGTGGCATGCGATCTTCCACATGACGATCAGCGGCGGCGAGAAGGTCATGCGCTCGCTGCTCATTTATGTCTTCCTGATTGCGGCGCTGCGCGTGGTCGGCAAGCGTGAGCTGGGTCAGGCCAACACGCTCGACCTGATCGTCTTGCTGCTCGTGGCCAACGCCGTTCAAAACGGGATCATCGGCAACGACCTGTCGGTGACCGGAGCGCTGCTCGGCGCGGCGACCCTCTTCCTGGTCAACGAGATCTTCGCCCGCACGACCGCGGTCTGGCCGTTCGCCTCGCGTTTGCTCGAGGGCTCTCCCACCATGCTGATCGAGAAGGGAAAGCCGATCCGCAGGGCGCTTCACTCGACCGGTATCTCGCTCAGCGAGCTGAGGGCGACCGCCCGCCGCCAGGGCTTCGTCCATCTCGGCGATGTGCACACCGCCATCCTCGAGACGAACGGTGTGGTGACCATGTTCAAGGAGAACGAGCCGCTCGTCTACCACCCGGCCGAGCCGGGAGGGCTGCGTATCGGGAAGCGTCGGCGCTCGCGCGGCTAACCGGCACCGCTTCTATCGCCGGTCGCGTTGACCTCGAGTACTTCGCTCGCGCTAGCGACGCTCAAGCGGGAGAGTGATCGGCAGCCGGCAGGTGGACCGTGACGGTGGTTCCCTCGCCGGGCTGGCTCTCGATCAGGATTTGCCCGGCTGCGTCTTCGACGATGCCAAAGACCGAAGAGAGGCCGAGGCCCGTCCCTCCCGCCTGCTTCGTGGTGAAGAACGGCTCGAAGACTCTATCGAGCGTTCGCTCGTCCATGCCGATACCGGTGTCTTCGACGGAAAGCGTGACATAGTCGCCGGGGGAGACTGCGAAGCTACGACCGGCGAGCGGCTCGGAGAGGATCGCTCTCTGCGTGCGGATCGTCAGTTTGCCGCCGCTCGGCATCGCATCGCGGGCATTGATGATGAGGTTTACGATCGCCTGCTCGATCTGGCTGCGATCCACGCGGATGAAGGCGGGATCGGCGGTGAAGGTCGTCTCGATCTCGATATTCGACCCGATGAGCTGTCCGAGCAGCGCCTCGAGCTCGGAGATAACCGTGTTCAGATCGAGAATCTCGGGATCTTTCGGCTCACGCCGGCTGAAGGCGAGCAAGCCGCGCACTACTTCCGTTGCGCGCCGGGACGCCTGCAGGATCCGCTCTACGTCCGTGCGAACCGGCGATTCCTCGGGCAGACCCGCCAGGGCCAGCTCGCCGTAGCCGACTATCCCCATCAGCAGATTGTTGAAGTTGTGGGCGACACCGCCTGCGAGCGTGCCGACCGCCTCCATCTTCTGAGCCTGAAGGAGTTGAGCCGCTAGCAGCGCTCGCTCTTCCTCGGCGTGCTTGCGCTCGGTCGCGTCCACCAGCGCGAACGTCGTGCCGGCGTCCGGATCCTCCGGATCGATCGCGGTCAGGGTTAGGAAGACATCGATGATGCGACCGTCCTTGCATTTGTAAAGACACTCGGCGGTGGCGACGCCGTCCTCACGCTCCGATGAGTACCCGTGCCGCCCGACCTTTTCGTAGTCATCGTCGGAGACATAGAGCTCCCGGGTCGGCATCCCGACCAGCTCCTCGATTGTGTAGCCGAGCATCTTGCAGAGTCCGGGGTTCGCCTCGGTGATGATCCGATCTACGTTCTTTCCGATTCCGATCGGTGTGCTGCGGAAGACGCTTGCCAATTCGGCTTCTTGCAGCCGGAGCGCTTCTTCGACCTGCACGCGCTCGCTGACATCGCGGTTGACGCCCTCGATCGCGATCACTTCGCCCTGCTCGTCCAGAATTGGAACTACGCTCATTTCCGTCCAGATGGTGTGCCCGTCCTTGTGGCGCCAACGCAGCGTCTCGTTCGAAGGGCTCGTCGAGCGGGTGATGCTCACGAACGTCCCCATATCCTCCGGCAGGATGAGGCGCCGGAGCAGATCGGGGTCGTCGTAGAACTCCTCGGGTGCGTATCCGCTCACACCTTCGATCGAGGGGCTGAGGTACTCGATCGCAGGCTCCGGCCTGAGCCTGATGCTGTAGATGATGTCCGGTGCGTTCTCAACGAGCCGCCGAAAACGTCCCTCGCTCTCGGCCAGCGCCGCTTCGACAGCCTTCCACTCCGAGATGTCCTCGACCATGGAGATCGACAGAGCGTGGTCGTCGGTCGCGCTCCGGATGGACGAGATCACGACTCGGACCCAGAGAACGCTTCCGTCCTTGTGGATGTAGCGTTTCTCGAGCTGCGAGCTCTTGAGCTCGTCGCCGCCCAACTCGGCGATCGCCCGCTCGGTCAGTCCCAGGTCGCCGGGATGGGTGATGTCGGTGATCGGCAGGAAGTTAAGCTCATCCCGGCTGTAGCCGAGCATGCGCTCGAAGGAGTGGTTGGAGGCGCGAATGCAGCCCTCCGAGTCGACCAGGAGCATTCCCAGGGAGGCACGTTCGAAGATCGTCCCCAAGGGCGACTGCTCGTTTAGGAGCGTCTCGGGCTCTACGGTGTAGATAGAAGCGCCTCAGCGGCTAGACGCTTCTCGTGGGTGTCCTTCACCGGCTCCGTCGAGGAGGGAAAGGGCGAAACGAAAAACGCGGCAACGTACATCTATGACTAAAGATCGGTTGTTCGGAGCCAAGCTTGAGCGCCGAACTCGATTCCGGCCTCGCGGCTACCTGATCAGCACGGCGCGCGCCGGCGCCCCGTCCGAGCCGACCAACTTCAGCGGTAGGCAAACGAGCTCGTAAGGTCCGGGCTCGATTCCACGCAAGTCGAGGCCCTCGATGCAGACGACTCCGGCCGAAAGTAGGATGCGGTGCGCGTCGGCGTCTCCGATCGACAGGTAGTCGATGCCCAGTAGCTTGACGCCGCGCTCGACCAGGTAAACGGCCGCTTCACCGTCCAGGCGCACGAAATCGCGTGTGAACTCGTCGCGGCTCCAGAGCTGCGAGTTGCGAGTCTTGAACAGGATCCGCTCGGCGCCTCGCGGCGGCAGCTCGAGATCGCGCAGCGTCACCAAGTCGAGCGCGATCGTGGCGTTGGTCGCGTCCACGACCTCGACCGTTCCGATCAAGGCGCTCAGGGGCAGCGCCTCGGCGCCGGCACCGCCTTCGATGAAGTGATCGGGCGCGTCAACGTGCGTGCCCGAGTGGGCGCCCATGTCGAGCTCGCTGACGTTGGCCGGGTCGCCTCGTTCGATCGAGCTCACGCGCGTCACGTGCACCGGTGGATTGCCGGCGTAGTGAAGCATTCCATCCCGGATCGGGACGCTGACGTCGAAGATCTCCATCGGAGCTAGCCAACCTTATGCCCACAGGCGCCGAGTTCAAAGATGGTGCCGCGCTCTATCGGTTGATCAACGGCTCGACCGAAGTTCGCGATCAAGCGTTCACCAAACAAAACGGCTCGCCCGGAGAATGTCCTCCGAGCGAGCCGTTTTCGTAACTTCTTCGAACTGGTTAGGCGACCGCGCCGACCACCTCTGCCTCTTCGGTCTCCTCGGCGGGCTTCACAACCGGAAGCTCCTTCACCGGCTCGCCGCAGAGCTTGAGCAGTCTGCTCCAGTCGGCCTCGACCTGCTGCTGAATGGCCTCCAGCATCGCCTCGTTGCCGGGCTTGAAGAGGTGCGCGAAGCGCCGCTGCATCTTCAAGAAGTCGGCGACCGGGATCACCTTGCGCGGCCGGTAGCTGAGCTTGTACTCACCGTTGACGATCTCGAACAGCGGCCAGAAGAGGCTGTCCTG
>PKYN01000003.1:5535-9163 GCA_003132665.1 Actinomycetota bacterium | reverse complement strand
CGCTCGACCTTGGAGCTCAGGTCCTGCCAGCGAGCGCCCGAGGCCTGGCCCACGAACGGCACGTGGTGCGCGGCGGCGATCGCCGTCAGATCCTTGCGCTGCTGCATCTTGCCGAGCGAGACCGAGCCAACCGGGCTGGTCGTCGTGTCGGCGCCGTAGGGTGTCGCGCCGGAGCGCTGGATGCCCGTGTTCATGTAGGCGCCGTTGTCGTAACAGACGTAGAGGAAGCGGTGACCGCGCTCCAGTGCGCCCGACAGAGCCTGTAGGCCGATGTCGTAGGTACCACCGTCGCCGCCGAAGGCGACAATCGTGACCTCCTTGTCGCCGCCCGGCAGAGTCCCGCGCCGCTTGAGTGCCTTGTAGGCGGCCTCGACGCCGCTTGCCACCGCCGCGGTGTTCTCGAAGGCGGTGTGTATCCAGGGCACGTTCCAGGCCGTGATCGGGTAGCGCGAGGTGGCTACCTCGAGACAGCCGGTGGCATTGACGACGATGACCGGCGTGTCGATCGAGCTCAGCACCGTGCGCACGATGCTCGGAGCACCGCAGCCCTGGCAGAGAGCATGTCCACCGCCGAGCGGCTGGACGCCGTGTTGGTTTAGAGCAATCCGCTTGAGTCTCGACATGGTCAGCTCCGTAGTGCGACGTGGGTGGGAGCCTCGCCGGCGAATATGGCCCGAGCTTCATCGGGAACCAACTCGCGGCCGCCGAGGCCGAAGACATGGGCGCGCAACTTGACGCCCGAGCCGTACAGCGCCGCCGCCATCTCGGCGTGCAGCGAAGGTACCGCTCCGGGCGCGTCCGAGCGGTCGAGCACGATCACTTCATCGACGGAGGCGAGCGCATTGCGGATCGCTTCGGCCGGGAAGGGGCGGTAGGAGATCAGGCGCAGGAGGCCGACCTTCTGGCCCTCTGAGCGCAGCTCGTCGACAACGTCCTTGATCGTGCCGGCCGTCGATCCCATCAGGAAGACGACCTTCTCAGCGCCTTCGAGCTCGTACTCCTCGAGCAGACCGAAGGGGCGGTCGACCAGCGGCGAGTACTCGTCGAAGACATCCGCGATCACCGTCTCCGCGGCTTCCATCGCCGCGTTCATCTGGTAGCGCAGCTCGGTGTAGTAGTCCTGCAGGGCGAAGATGCCCTTGGTCGTGACCTCTTCCACATCGAGCAGCGGCAATGGAACCTTGTACTCGCCGGCGAAGTCCTTGACGACCTCGTCGGAGGTGAGCACGAGCGGCTCCTCCGAGTGGGTGAGCGTGAAGCCGTCCTGGCAGACGAGCACCGGCAGCATCACGTCGGGGTGCTCGGCGATCCGCGTCGCCATCACCGTCAGGTCGTATGCCTCCTGAACGCTCTCGGCAAAGAGCTGGATCACGCCGGAGTCGCGGATCATCATCGAGTCGGAGTGATCGCAGTGGATGTTGAGCGGCGCCGAGAGCGCGCGGTTGCCCACGGCCATCACGATCGGCGTGCGCATGCCGGCGGCGATGTAGACCATCTCGGCCATCAGGGCCAGGCCCTGCGACGAGGTGGCCGTCATCGAGCGGGCGCCCGCCAGTGCCGAGCCGATCGTCGCGCTCATGGCGGAGTGCTCGGACTCGACGTTGACGATCTCGGTCGTGGCCTTGCCGTTGGCGACCAGCTTGGCGAAGGTCTGGATGATCGGCGTCTGCGGCGTGATCGGGTAGACGGGGAAGACGTCTGGATCGATCTGGGCCATCGCGTAGGCAACGGCCTCGCCGCCGGTCAGAAGCTGGGCTCCTTCCTGCGTCTTAACTGCCACTCTCATCACTCCTCATCACCCAGCGCTCGGGAGTCTCGGTCTCCTCGGACACCATCTCGATAGCCCCGACGGGGCAGACGGCGGCGCAGACCTCGCAGCCCTTGCAGAAGTAGTCGTCGAAACCGACGAAGGTCGTGTCCTCGATCAGGATTGCCGAGTCTGGGCAGTAGAGCCAGCAGAGCAGGCAGTTGGTGCACTTCGAGAGATCGGCGAGCGGCTTGATGCCGGTACGCCAGCTCCCGGTCTTGGGCTTCTCCGCGTCGGTGGGCCTGATCGTGCCCCCCGGCGAGAGTTCTTGCCAGGGCCTCAGGCTAGACATGCGTATCCCTCCGCGATAGCTCCGCGGAGCGAGTCCGCGTCGAGTCGTTTACCAAGCTTCTTTACGGCGGCGTCCTGAATCTTCTCGAGCGGGATGCCGCCCGCGGCCGCCGCGGCGCCGAGCATGACCACGTTGGAGAATTTCAACCCATGATCGTGAGCGATCTTCGTGGCCGGGATGGCGAGTGCGTTGACGCCCTTGAGCGATTCCGGCAGCTCATTCGTGTCGACGAGGACGACGCCGTCGTCCGAGAGCCCCTCGGCGACGTTCATCTCGTTCACGAGCGTGGGCTCGAGCACGATCACGATGTCGGGCGAGGCAACCGGGTCGTGACGGCGGATTGCCGTCTCCGAGATGCGGGTGTAGGCGCGCATCGGCGCTCCGCGGCGCTCGGGGCCGTACTCCGGGAAGGCCTGCACGCTCGACCCGGCGAGAAGCCCAGCCTCTGCAAGCAGCTGCGAGACCGTCTTCGCGCCCTGGCCGGCGCGAGCATGCCAGCGAACTTCCTTCATCTCTTCTCTCCTTGCAGGAAGGCCTCGATGCCGGCAACTGCGACCTTGGCTCCGCCGACGGCCGAAACCACCGTCGCACCGCCGTTGATCGCATCGCCCGCGGCGAAGTACTTGGGATTGGTCGTCTGGCCCGTTTCCGGGTTGATCTTGATCTGGCCCCACTCGAGCTCAAGCCCGTCGATCAGGCTCAGGAACTCTTCGCGCGGGCGCTGGCCGATGGCCTTGATGATCGTGTCGACCGGCAGGTCGAAGTCGGCGCCCTCGATCGGCTCGGGGCGGCGGCGGCCGGAGTCGTCGGGCTCGCCCAGCTTCATCGGTTGGCACTCGACCGACTTCAGGCGCCCGTTCTCGCCCTTGAAAGCCACCGGAAGCGTCAACCAATTGAAGACGACGCCTTCATCTAGCGCTTGCTCGTACTCGTGGTAGAAGGCGGGCATCTGGGCCTGCGTGCGCCGATAGAGGACAGTTACCTCGGCGCCCAGCCTGAGCGCCTCGCGGGCCACGTCCATCGCCGTGTTACCGCCGCCGATGACGGCCGCTCTGCGTCCGATCTGGGGCGGGTTGCCGTCCTTGAGCGCTTCGATAAAGGGAAGAGACTCCCAGACACCTTCGAGATCGTCGCCGGGTGTCTTCACGTCGACGTCCTCGCCGAGGCCGACACCGAGGAAGACAGCCTCGGCCTCCTTCTCGATCTCGGTCAGTGCCTCCTTCGCGTCGATCTTCACGCCCAGCTTGATCTCGACGCCGAGCTTCTCGATTGCGTTTTGCTCGTCGGGAAGCGGCTCGGACTGCTGGCGGAAGGGGGCGATGGCGTAGCGAATCAGTCCCCCGACCTCGGCGCGCTCGTCATAGACGGTGACGGCGTAGCCGCGCGCGGCCAGCTCGCCGGCGCAGGCAAGTCCGGCGGGGCCGGCGCCGATCACAGCCACCTTGTGACCGTTCGCGGCGGCCTTCTCACGCGGAGCGATTCCATTGGCGTAAGCCCAGTCGGTGGCGAAGCGCTGCAGTCTCGCGATC
>PKYN01000003.1:0-5515 GCA_003132665.1 Actinomycetota bacterium | reverse complement strand
GCCGGTGTCACCGGCCGCGACCTGTGCGACGAAGGTGGGTACGTCAACGTCGGCCGGGCAGGCGACGGTGCAGGGGGCGGTCGCGTAAACGCCGCCGCACTGAAGGCAGCGGTCGGCCTCGACGAGCGCCTCCTCTTCGGAAAGAGGCGGCTTCAGATCCGAGAAGTCCCCCACCAGTGTTTCCTGCGCTAACGCGCTCATCTAACTCCAGTCTTTATCCGGGTTCAGGGCTAGGCATCCGGGAATGCTACCGGCCCGGCCCTCATTGGAAGCGGTGCTACGTTCGCGGCCTCCGAGGAAGCCGAATGCCTTGTCCATCCTGTTTCTTTCAACGACCGATTCGGGTTGAAAATTCCAGGCCGAAGCGATCAGATCAGGCGCGGGATCAACTCGCCCACGACGAAGCCGATCAGGGCCGCGCCGCCACCGATCGCGAGCACCTGTAACCCGCTCTGCACGCGGCGCAGTCCGGCAATACGAGCCTTCAGCACTCCCACCACGATCAGGGCCGCCGCGGTGGCGCCCAGCGACACCGCGAGAGCCGTGTGCACGTCCCAGGCCAAGTAGGGAAAGACCGGCACCCAGGCGGCGGCGATGAACATCGCTCCGACCACCAGCGCGTCGCCGACCGCGGTGCGGTGCTCGCCGAAGGCCAGCCCGAGCTCCTTCTCCACGGTCATGCGCACGTGTGAGTGGGGGTGACGGGCCAGGATCTCACTGACCGTCCGGGCATCGTCGATCGAGATCCCTTCCTCCTCGAGCAGATACTGCAGCTCGAGCCGCTCGACCTCCGGGTGGTCTTCCATCTCGGCCAGCTCGTCGGCGATCGCGCCGCGGTAGAGGTCGTTCTCGGCCTGGCTGGAGAGAAAGACGCCGGCAGCCATGGATAGCGCGCTGGCGGCCATCTCGGCGAAGCCGGCCACAGCGATCGTCTTCGAGCCGCCGGCGACGTTGGCGACGGCCAGTCCGGTCAGGAGCCCGACCGTTCCGACCAGCCCGTCCTGGGCGCCGAGCACGAGCTCGCGGATGCGCGAGGCCCGCTCGATGCGCGGGCGAGAGCCGAGCACCCAGCGCCGCAGCGGCTCGCCTTCGGTGGGATGAAAGCCGCGCGTGCGGACGCGTGCGGGCAGGCGCTCAGGCGGGATCGCGGTCTCGAGCGGCTCCCGTCCTCGTTGCCGCTTTCGCTCTCGTCTTCGGCCGGGCATCGCCGATCGAGCGTAGCTAAAGCAGAGTAATGGCGAGGCCGCGCGGGCCAACGCGTCTATGGAGTGCTCGCGTCTACCGCCCTACCGCGAAAACGCGGGATCAGGCGGCGCTTACTTCGAGCCGCTCGACGGCGCTGGCCGGGAAGTTCGGAGTCTCGCAGCGGACGGCGCCCGCCCGGTTGGTGCACGTGATCCACTGGCTGTCGTCGCGTAGACGAATACTCACCGTGACGCCGGGATTGCTGACGCGGAAAGTGACCGCCTGAAGCATGTCGCCGCTCGACTTGTATTCGATCGCCTGGATCGCGACGCCGGCCGTGGAGATCTGGGCCCGTCCCGTGGCGGCCTGAGTAGAGGTCGAGGCGTAGGCCTGCGCCACGCTACCGATGACCGAGGCGATCGCCAGAGAGGTTACGACTGTGCGGAGAGACTGAAGCATCTCTCCAGTAATCGCCCGCTCGAGCTATTTGAACCCTCGTCGCAGCGCGCGCTCGCGGAACCGCTTTGGGGTGTCTGCGCTACTCCAGATAGGGAGGGGGAGCCGAGCTCGATCGAGGTCGAGCGAGAAGGTCAGCCGGTCGCGACTACGGTCAGGGTGTTCCCGTTCGCGTTAACGGCCGTGACCAGCGGCGCAGTGGTGGCACAGGTGATAGTCGGCGCGCCGCTCTCGTCGCAGCTGTACCACGTACCGGCGGCGATCAGCCTGACGCGAACGACTGTGGCAGCAGTGGCGCCTGTGAGCGTGAAGCTGACCGAATCGATGTTCTGCGGGCTGTTCGCGTTCAGGTTGTAGACAGGAGTGCCGAGTGTGTACTTACCGACCGCGCTGCTGCCCGAGCCGAGAAGTGGCGGATTGACGCCGCCGACGGCGTTCGTATAGGCATAAGCGCTTGCGGCAGCGACGGCAGCAACGACAAGTACGACGATCAAGCTGCGCCGTCGTGCTCTACGTTGCGTTCGTGGCTTCACGGTTAGCCTCGCGTGCAATTCGTCGTGTCGCAGTACTCGCAGCTGGTGAATCTGTCGGTTCCCTGTCCGCCGATGCAGACATCGGTGCCGTTCCCTCCGGTCAGCCGGTCGTTGCCGTTGCCACCGACGATGCAATCGTTGCCGCCGCCGCCGGTGATGGTATTTGCACCGTTGGTACCGAGAATGAGCTCTGCCGCGTTTCCTCCGTTGACTGTGATGATGGTCGTCGGGACTACACCGTGATCTCGGCACAGTTGCGGCTCGAGCGCGTACGGGTTGATCCCCGACGTGTTCTGGCCGAGGCGAGGAGAGTTGACACCGAGGATCGCGTTAGCGAAAGCGAAGAACGCGAGCACGATGATCGCCACGACGAGCACGAGCAGGGATACGCGAAGAGGGCGCAGATCGCGGCGCTTTCTGCCTCGCCTCGCCATTACCACTCCTCGGCCGGCCAATCCGCTTCGGCCTGGCTGGTAGTCGTAGACCTGTCGATCGGCGCGTTCTGCATCCCGGCCGCAGCCTGCGCTCTTGCGGCAGCCTCGTAGGCCGCCGAGCCCACCGAGACGTTCTCGAAGGCGACGTAGCGGTAGATGGTGCTTTCCTCTTCCACGATGTAGTGGTGCACGACCCCGCCGTCGATCAGGTGCAGGATTGCCCTGTCGTAGCGCTCGGCCAGGTGTACGAGCGCCTCGATCGACTCCACCTCGACCGGATCGGTCCAGCTCTGCCGCACGCTGCCGATCGGGACGAGCAGGTCGGCGAAGCGCCGCTCGATCTCGGAGGGCTCATCGAGCGCGGGCCGGAGCTTCAGGCTGATCAAGAGGAGGAAGGCCAGCCCGATCGAGAGCGCGAGCAGCCCCAGCCCAACCAGGCGAGCCTCGGAGACCGAGGGCTTGAAGAGACGGAGCGCCAGGTGAGCCGGCTCGCTCTTCGTGCCGGGCTGGGTCACGGTCCTGAGCGGAGCGTTGTCGGTCAGAGGGCCGGAGGCTCCCTGGGTCTCGGGCGAAAGCTGGTTGGAGTCCAGCCTGAGCCTGTAGGTGGGAGCGAAGTCGGTCTGCAGCTTGGAGCCCGAGACAGAGCCTGCGCCCTTGATCTGGGGCGCGATCGCCACTTCGAAGGAGTCGATCGGCACGCCGGTCGTCTCCTGCAGGCGGGTCATCAAGGAGTGCAGGTAGGCGAGGTCGAGCGTGCCCTGGAGGTGGACGCTCTGACCCGAGAAGCTCTGCTTACCGGCGAGGGTGAAGCTCCTCGTCCACTGGCCCGCGTCGCCGGTGACGGTCGCAAGCAGGCTCGAAGAGCCCTTCATCGAGAGCGACTCACCGGAGGCGCTGTAGTCGAAGGCGACCTGGAGCTCGCGTACGAGCTTCAAGAAGACGGGCTGGCCGGTCTCTACTTTGCCGGAGGGGTAGGCGACGCCCTGCTTGGCGGGAGCCTGGTAGGAGAAGAGGCCCTTCTCCTGCCAGAGGTTGGGCACCTGCACCTGCTTGGAGGTGGAGCGGCTGAAGGAGGCAAGGCAAAGCAGGAGCGCAAGGGCTCCCAAGAGGCCGCAGGCGATCAGTCCGGCGGTGAGGGGCGGCGAGGCCGAGGCCGGACGCGAGCGACGGGGAAGCGGGGGAGTGGTGGACTTGGGACGCCTGTGCCGGCGCGAGTGGGTGGCGCCGACCGAGCCGCCGGCCAGTAGCACCGCCAGCCCGGCGAGTAGCGCCGCGCTCTTCGGCTCTCTGGCCCGGGTGAGCCAGGTGCCCATGCCGTCCAGCTGGATCCAGCGCTCGCCCACGAAGTCCGAGAAGACGGGGCGCTGGCGATCGGGGCCCTGCGTGTTGTCGCCGCGCATGATGTAGCGCTGGCCGTCTCGGCCGACGATCCTGTGCAGGACGACCTGGTGGATGTCACTCGAGCGGTAGGCGACGATATCGCCCACCTCGTAGTGGCTGCGCTCTTTCAGGATGACGAGGTCGCCCTTGTGCATCAAAGGCTCCATCGAAACGCCCCTGATCGTCACATATGAGGCCTGGCCGCCGATCTGGGTCGGGGCGAAGAAATACCAGGCCACGGCAAGCGTGATGACGCCGATGAAAGAGAGGGTGAGTCTGAAAGGTCTGGCCATTGCTCGAGACTTCTTCCGCAGTTACTCCCTATTCGGCAGAAGGGGCGGGGGTGTTGACCCCGCCCCTTCTTCGCCTTGGTGGTTGTGAAGCCTTTGCGTCGAAGGGTGGGGTTACGGACCCTTGGCGACGATCGTCAGGTTGTTCGCCGCGAGAGCTGTGAGGCCCGCCGTGGTGCAGGTCACCAGCATCGGAGAGACGCCTGTCGGCGCGCCGCACGCATACCACGTGCCGGCGGTGACAGCCTGAATCTGCACGGTGGTAGCCGCTGTCGCGTTGAGCAGGTTGAACTGGATCGAGTCGACGTTCGCCGCGTTGGCCGCATTCAGGTTGTAGGAGATGTTGCTGGCGGTGTAGCCGCCGATCGCTCCGGAACCTGAGCCCACACTCGGGGGCGTGACGCCGCCGATGGTGTTGGTGAAGGCGTAGGCGCTGGTTGCGATAACCGCCGCAACGATCGCCGTCATCAGTAGCGCCCGCCTGTTTCTTTTTCGCCGCATCTTTTTCTCCTTCGTTACCGCAGATCAGTAGGGATCAAATCAGTCGTCGTGGTGGCAACTCTCAGTCGTCCGCCGCTACTTCTGCGCGACGATCGTCATGTTGGTGGCTGCGGCCGCGGTTGCCTGGGGAGCCGTGGTCGCGCAGGTGACCGCCGGCGGCACGCCCATCGCACAGGCGTACCAAGTCGTCCCGCCGTCGAGCGAGATCTGCACCACTGAAGAAGCCGTCGAGTTCGCGAGATTGAAGGAAACCTGGTTCAGGTTGAGCGGGTTGGCCGGGCTCAGCGTGTAGGAGATGTTGCCGGCCGTGTAGCCGCCGATCGCTCCGGAACCTGAGCCCACACTCGGGGGCGTGACGCCGCCGATGGTGTTGGTGAAGGCGTAGGCGCTGGTTGCGATAACCGCAGCCACGATCGCCGTCATCAGTAGCGCCCGCCTGTTTCTCTTTCGCCGCATCTTCGCTCTCCTTAGTTTCCGCAGACCCCGTCGAAACGGGCGCAAATCATCTTTTGAGGTAAACCTTGCTTTCGGTGCCGCCGCGTACGCGCTTCTGTGGATGGCCGTTGCGCGTTAATCACATGGTCGGCACCTTTTTTGGGCGCTTCATGACCCGTTTGGGGGAGATGAGCCCGGTCGGCGTTGCGCGGGAGAGTGTCGTCGCGGCCAGGTCTTGCGCCCGGAGCGGTGGTTGTTTATTCAGGCCGGCTTGGATCCGGCGCGTTCTGCATCCCGGCCG
>PKYN01000018.1 GCA_003132665.1 Actinomycetota bacterium | reverse complement strand
CGTCAGGTCGCCGACGAAGTGCGACCGGCTGCCGGTAAATCCAAAAAAACGCGCGCGCGTACACGCGCGCGGAGACGGGCAGCTAGCGAACTCTCTCCGCGGCGCAGGCACCGTTCTCGTGGTCGGTCATGTTCACCCCATAGCAACCTCAACTGGCCGAAAGGTCTATACGGCTTCGGACGCTTTCTCGGTAGCCGCGGCCGTGCGCCGAGCACGTCAATCGTGTGCTTCGTCTTCGGTTCCCTCATCCTCGAACGGCGGACTGTGCTGCCAGTGCGACTCGATGTCGTCGCGACCTGCTAAGCGGGTCGAGTCGGTAAAGCCTCGATTCTTACGGGGAGCTACCCCGTGCAGACGCCTGACCGCTGAGAACCCGAATTGTCGAGCCGATCGATCCGACCGAAACCTTAGTCAGACTGTCCGTGTGATGAGCGATCCCGTCTCCTGGCTGATGATCGAGTCCGGCTGGAGGGTGCTCGCCGTGGACGGCAGCGAGCTAGGCCATGTCGACGAGATCGCGGGCGACGACACCGAGGACATCTTCGACGGCTTGGCGGTAACGGAGAGCGCGCTCGGAAAGCCTCGCTACGTCCTATCCGAGCAGGTCGCCGAGATCACGCAAGGAACGGTGCGCCTATCGCTGACGCGAGAGCAGTTCGAGCAGCTCGGCGAGTTCCTGGAACCGGCTTCGAGCGAGGAGATCGAGCCGGACAGCAAGGGAGGTCTTGGCGAGAGCGTGCGCGCCGAGGTGCGCGAGGTCGAAGGCAAGGTGCTCGCGCCGACTCAGCGCCACGAGCATTCACTGAGCATCTGGCGGCGAATCGCCCTCTTCCTCCGCCGGCTGCGAGGCTAGGCGCCCACCTCGCTAGGCCGCTCGATTCGCAGTTGGCCACTCACCGAGGCGTTGTCGCACCACCACTAGACCCCGACACAACCTCGGCCTGCCCAGCGGCGTCCCGCGCGAGTGCTGGCAACGATCGCGAGGGTGTTAGAGGAGGCGAACTGTCCAATGCGTGCACGCGAGATCCACGCGGCTGCAGAGCAACTCGCGGGCGAGCCGCTGCGCTGGACATCGGTGAAGGGGACTCTGGCCGCCTACGCCGAGGGCTCCAAGCCGCGCTTCGAGCGTGTCCGGCGCGGTTACTACCGAATCAGAGAGCACGTAGTGCCGCTATCCGGGTGACAGTGAGAGTGTTCCTGGAGGAAGTGGACGGTAGCTCACTCTCTAACACGGTGCCCGGTTCACGAGCCTCCAGAAAACTAAGGAATGCTTCATCGAGCCGACCACGGCTCCTTGGGCGAGGCGGAGCCGTGGCTGATCTGACCTGCAGGCGCCACCTAGTCCGGCTGTGCCGCGGCACCTGATCGATAACGCGGGCACTGTGGAGCCCGAGGTCGCGTCCGCAGGCGTTCAGAAGCGCCTCGGCGACGACCGGGTCGGTGTGACGGGCATTGGCTCTGCGTCGATCTCGAAGGCTGCGTCTTCGCACGAGACGGCCGATCTACCGGCACACTCAGCGAAGCGGCGGCGCCAGGAGAACCACCCTCGGTCGCTCGCGTGTTCCGAGCAGCGCCTCGACCGCGGCTTCGCTCGTGTCGAGTCGCTCCACCTCCGCATCGAGCGCGTCGAGGAAGGCGTCGGGCGGCTCGAGAAAGTTCAGCGCCTCGGTCCGGTAGTGCATCGGCACGACGAGGCGGGGCCGGAGCCTCCGCACGAGCGCGACCGCCGCTTTGACATCCACTGTGGGCCCGCCGCCGACGGGGAGGAAGAGGACGTCGACCTCGCCGATCGCCAGCTTCTGCGCTCGTCGGAGGCGTGCCTGGCCGTAGTCGCCGAGGTGGCAGAGCCGAAGGCCGGCGAGCGTGAAGCAGAAGATCGTATTCGGGCCGCGCTTCGTCCCGGCCACGTCGTCGTGCTCGGCGGCGATGGCGAGGATCTCGCCGATGCACGAGTCAAACCTGCCCGCCGCCGAGCGGATCACCTGGGGCGAGCCCTCCGCGACCTCGACGCCGTTGTGGTCGAAATGCTCGTGCGTGATCAGCACTAGGTCGGCCACGACCCCTTTGATCGGCGGGTAGTCGAAGACCATGCCGTGAGATTGGAGCCCGAGGCCCTCAGGGATAGCGAACGGATCGATCAGGACGCTGTGCTCCCCCGTGAGCAGGAAAGCCGCCTGACCGAACCAGCGTACGTTCATGTCATCCTCCCTCGCGATCACAGGATCGCTCGTGGGTAGGCGCGCGCGGCGATGCAGGCCGCAAGCGCGAAGAAGCCGATACAGACGGTGAAATCGAGCCAGAGCGGCTCGCCGGAGCCGATCCCGAGCAGCAGATCGCGCAGGCCGTGCACCTCGTAGGTGAGCGGGTTCGCCCGCGCTATGACCCGGAGCCAGAGCGGCATGATCGAAAGCGGGTAGAGGGCGCTCGAGGCGAAGAAGAGCGGCATCGTCACCATCTGGCCGATGCCCATGAAGCGCTCGCGGGTCTTGATCAGCGAGGCGAGCGTCATCGAGAGGCAGGCGAAGGCGCCGGTGCCGAAGACGAGCAGCACGAGCGCGCCGAGAACGCCGCCAACGCTCCAGTGAAGCGGGATCTGCGCGATCGCGACAACGGCCAGCAGCACGAGCGCCTGGGCGAGTGCGCGAACGCCGGCTCCCGCCGCCTTGCCCAGTACGATCGCCATACGCGGCAGCGGCGTCGCGAGCAAGCGCTGTAGCTGACCCGCGTCCCGCTCCCAGATGATCGCGAGCCCGAAGAAGATGGCGACGAAGAGCGCGGCCTGCGCCATCACGCCGGGCGCGAGATAGGCGCGGTAGTCGACGCCGACGACGCCGAGCCGGCGCACGTGGCGCATCGCCGTGCCGAAGACGAACAGCCAGAGCAAGGGCTGCACGCAGCGAGTCAGCACGTCGAGGTTGTCGTGGCGGAGCTTGCGCAACTCCGCCTGCGCGATCGCCGCCGTGCCGCCGACGAGGCGGACGGCACGCGAGCGCGGGCTGGCGAGCTCAGCCAAGCCTGCGGGCAAGTCGGCGACCGGCACGGACATCGCGAAACCTCCCTTCATCCTGTTCGAGGTCGTGTCCGGTGACGTTCGCGAAAACTCCGTCCAGATTCTCCTCGCCCGTCTGCTCCCTGAGAGCCGTGGGCGTTCCCTCCGCCACGATCCGGCCAGAGCTCATGATCGCGACCCGGTCGCACTGGCTCTCTGCCTCTTCCATCTGATGCGTCGTCACGAGGATGGTCGTAGCCACCTCCGCGCGCAGAACGTGCAGCCGCTCCCAGACGAGCCGGCGCGCGGTCGGATCGAGCCCCACCGTCGGCTCGTCGAGGAAGAGCACAGCCGGTCGGTTCAAGAGCGCCGTAGCAATCTCCAGCCGTCGCAGCATGCCGCCCGAGAGGGTGCGCGCCATCCGGTTCAGGAAGGGGCCGACGCCCATCGCCTCGATTGCCTGCTCGATTCGCTCCGGCCGCAAAGAGCGCGAGACGCCGGTGACGCGGGCGTAGAAGTCGAGGTTCTCGCGCGCGGTCAGCGCCGGATCGATCGAGATAGCCTGCGGCACGTAGCCGATCGCGGCGCGGACCAGCAGGCTTTCACGGTGAACATCGCGCCCGATCACGAAAGCGCGGCCGCTGGTCGGTGGCAGCAGCGTTGTCAGCACGCGCAGCGTCGTCGTCTTGCCGGCGCCGTTCGGGCCGAGCAGCCCGAACGTCTCGCCGCGCTCGACGGCGAACGAGATGCCGGCCACTGCCTCGATCTCGCCGAAACGGACGACGAGGTGATCGATGCTGACGGCACAGTTCATCCGTCTTGTCCGCCTAGCGTTCGCAGCCGCGCCCGCAGTCGCTGCCGCTTCTTGACCAGTTCCCGCTCGAGCTGAGCCAGGGCCTGCTGGCGCTTGCGCACGAGCGCGAGCTGCGCCTCGACGTGTACGAGCCCTTGCTCGAGGATCAGGCGCTGCTGCTCGGAGCTGTCCGTCGCGCGCCAGCGCTCGCGGAGCAACGCCCGTGCCTCCTCTGCCTCGACGAGTTGCTTCAACTCCTCGAGCGAGACGCCAAGCAGGTCGCGCAGACGGATCAGCTCCCGGAGTCGGGCGACATCCGCCTCCGTGTAGAGGCGATGCGCGCCGCGCACGCGGACGGCCCCGGCTCCGAGCAGACCGAACTCCTCGTAGTAGCGGATCGTCCGGGCGGTGACACCCACCTGCTCGGCAACTTCGCCGATACGGTATAAATCTCTCGTTAACGTAAAGGTTAGATTATCACCAGACGAGATGGCTGACAGTCTGCGCTGGACGGTGCTGGAACCGGGTCTTGCCCGGACGCCGACTCGTCCGCGCGCGCTCGCCTGGAGACTCGAGCGGTGAGCGCGGCTATGAAGCGGCTCCGGCCGCCGCGGCACGACGCACCGGTCGGGCCCCGTTACCGCTGGATCGTGTTGTCGAACACGACGCTAGGCATGCTGATGGCGACGCTCAACATGTCGAGCGTGATGATCGCCATGCCGGCGATCTTCCGCGGCATCCACCTCGACCCGCTCGGCCCGGGCAACTTCAACTACCTGCTCTGGATGCTGATGGGCTACATGGTCGTCACGGCCGTGCTGGTCGTGAACCTGGGCCGACTCGGCGACATGTTCGGCCGGGTCCGGATGTACAACCTTGGCTTCCTCGTCTTCACGATCGCCTCGATCCTGCTTTCGCTCGTCTGGTCAACGGGGCCGACCGCAGCCCTCGAGCTGATCGCGCTGCGGATGGTGCAGGCAGTCGGCGGCGCGATGCTGATGGCGAACACCGCGGCGCTCTTGACGGACGCCTTCCCGGCGGAGAGACGCGGCCTCGCGCTCGGCCTCAACCAGGTCGTCGGACTCGCCGGCACCTTCATCGGCCTGCTCGCCGGCGGCTTGCTCGCTCGCTACGACTGGCGGCTCGTTTTCGTCATCAACGTGCCGGTCGGCCTTTTCGGGACCGTCTGGTCGTATTGGAAGCTGAAAGAGCTCGGGAAACGGATGCCGGCCCGCATCGACTGGCTCGGAAACCTCGCCTTCGCCGCCGGCCTGACGATGGCCCTCGTCGGCGCGACCTACGGGATTCGCCCCTACGGCGGGCACACGATGGGCTGGACGAGCCCGTTCGTCATCTCGATGCTCGCCTCCGGTCTCCTGCTGCTGACCCTGTTCGTTTTCGTCGAGCGGCGGACAGCCGAGCCGATGTTCCAGCTCGACCTCTTCCGCATCCGCCCGTTCGCGGCCGGAAACGCAGCCGGACTGCTCGGCTCGATCGGGCGCGGCGGCCTGATGTTTATGCTGATCATCTGGCTGCAGGGAATCTGGCTGCCCGAGCACGGCTACAGCTTCGAGCGAACGCCGCTCTGGGCCGGCATCTACATGATCCCGCTCAACGTCGGCTTTCTCGCCGCCGGGCCGGTCTCGGGCTGGCTCTCCGACAAGTTCGGGGCGCGACCGTTCGCGACCGGCGGCATGCTGCTCGCCGCCGCCAGCTTCGGCGGCATGATGGCGCTGCCGGTGGACTTCACCTACTGGCTGTTCGCGCTCATGATCTTCGCCAACGGCGTTGCCTTCGGCCTGTTCGCAGCGCCGAACACGACCTCGATCATGAACAGCGTCCCCGCTCGCTACCGCGGCGTCGCCTCCGGCATGCGCGTCACCTTCCAGAATACCGGCATGCCGATCTCAATCGCGATCTTCTTCTCGCTGATGATCATCGGGCTCACGAGCCGCGTCCCGCACGCGCTCTACACGGGGCTCACCGCCAACGGAGTCCCGAGCGGAACGGCGAGCTCGCTCGCCCACCTCCCCGCCGTCGGCTATCTCTTTGCCGCCTTCCTCGGCTCGAACCCGCTGCACTCACTGATCGGCCCCAAGGTGCTCGCCTCACTTACACCGGCGCAGCAGGCGAACCTGACCGGCCGCAGCTTCTTCCCGACGCTCATCTCCGACCCGTTCAAGCACGGACTCGTGATCATCCTCACCTTCTCGATCGTCATGTGTCTGCTCGCCGCCTGGGCCTCCTGGCTCCGCGGTGCCAGGTACATCCACGAGGAGCAGGAAGAGGAGGCGCTCTCCGCAAGCGACCTCGTCTGAGTGCCGCCGCCGACGCAGCTCCTCGACATGCGGGGCGAGGTGATCCGGATCACCTCGCAGATCGAGAGCAACTCGAGCGACACTAACGGCGCCGGCTTCGCCATCCCGTCGAACACCGTTAGGTCGGTCGCCTCCCGGCTGGTCGCGTCGGCGAGCCCCAAGTCGTCTCGCCCGGTCAGGGCCCGCCAACTACTCGCGCCTGTCAGAATCCCCGGCATGCGGCGGTTGGCCGAGGGTCTCTGGGAGTTCGAGCACGCAGGCCCTGCGAGTAGCGCCTACCTACTCGAGGCGGACGAGCTGGTGCTCGTCGACACGGGCGTTCCCCGTGCTGGGCCGAAGCTGCTCGCCGAGCTACACGCGCAGGACTTCGATCCAAAGACGATCCTGATCACGCACGGCGATCCCGACCACGTCGGCTCGTGCGACTTCCTCCGCCGCGAGCTCGGTGCCGAAGTCTGGGCGCCCGAGCCCGACCGCCAAGTCGTCGAGTGGACGATCGGCCGCCGCCGCGGCCCGCCGCCGCGGCTCGCACAGGCGCTCGTCGGCCCGCCGCGGCCGGTCGCGGTCGACCATTGGTTCGCGCCCGGCGAGACGATCGCCGGCGTCGAGTCGATCGCGACTCCGGGCCACACGCCCGGTCACACCTCCTTCAAGCTCGGGACGACGCTCGTCGCCGGCGACGCGCTCGTGACCGGGCCGCGCTTCAAGGAGCCGTTGCGGGTGACGACTATGGATCGGCGAGAAGCACGGCGCTCGATCGAGAGGCTCGCCCAGCTTGAGCTCGACCTTGCCGTCAGCGGGCACGGCAAGCCCGCGCACGGCGCGCAGGCGCGCCTCGCCTCGCTCGTCGCCAGCTGGCGCTAGGCGTCGATCCCGAGTGATGGTGCGTGACCTCCGCATTGGATGGAAGGTCCGGGCCAGGCAGTGGCGGATACGACCTGAAACCGCGCTCAGGGGTTTGGACGTCGCACTTTAGGTGTTGCGGATTACCCCATAAAACCGGGCTTTGGCGGAGGCCGGGCTCGAACCGGCGACCTACGGGTTATGAGTCCGTCGCTCTAAACCAGCTGAGCTACTCCGCCTTCGGCCATAAGCGTAGTACGCGGGCGCAACTTGCACGCGAGTTCAACGCGAGCTCACGTACCCGGTTCTCCGCCGGCTCGTTCGCGACGTTTCCAGCCTGCGTCGCGCGGTCATAGATACCGGTAGATGGAGAGACGCGTTCTTGGCAGGACAGGCGTGCGGGTGAGCCCGCTCTGTCTCGGCACGATGATGTTCGGCGCCTGGGGCAACCCCGATCACGACGAATCGATCCGGACTATCCACCGGGCGCTCGACGCGGGCATCAATTTCATCGACACGGCCGACGTCTACTCGCGCGGCGAGTCGGAGGAGATCGTCGGCAAGGCGCTCGCCGGCGGACGGCGGGACAACGTCATCCTGGCCACCAAGGTGCACGGAACGATGGGCGACGACCCAAACGAGCAAGGCAACTCGCGGCGCTGGATCACACGCGAGGTCGAAGCGAGCCTGCGCCGCCTCGGCACCGACTGGATCGATCTCTACCAGATTCACCGCCCCGATTCCTCCTGCGCAATCGACGAGACACTGAGCGCGCTGACCGATCTCGCCCGCGCCGGCAAGATCCGCTATTTCGGCAGCTCGACCTTCCCGGCGTACGAGATCGTCGAGGCGCAGTGGGCCTCGGAGAAGCGCGGACTGGAGCGCTTCGTCTCCGAACAGCCGCCCTATTCGCTGCTTGTGCGCGGGATCGAGGCGGACGTGCTGCCGGTTTGCGAGCGCTACGGAATCGGCGTGATTCCCTGGAGCCCGCTGGCGGGAGGTTGGCTCTCGGGGCGCTACCGAAAGAACACGGAGCTGCCGAGCTCCCACCGCGCGAAGATGATCGCCGCGCGCTACGACATGTCGCTGCCCGTCAATCAGGCCAAGCTCGACGCCGCGGACAGGCTCGCCGCGCTCGCCGAGGAGGCCGGCATGTCGCTCGTCCACATGGCGCTTGCCTTCGTGCTCGAGCATCCGGCCGTGACCGCCGCGATCATCGGGCCACGCACGCTGGAGCAGCTCGAAACGCAACTCGGCGCCGCCGACGTGAAGCTCGACCGGCAGTTGCTCGACCGCATCGACGAGATCGTTCCGCCCGGAACGACGTTCAATCCGATCGATCGAGGCTGGACGCCGCCCTCGCTCGCTTCGGCCGAGCTGCGTAGACGGCGTCATTCCTGATTACGCCGGGCGGCAGTGCGGCAACCGAGATAGCGGTATCGCGCGAACCGCACTCGCTCGGGGTTCGGGCGCCTTTGCCCACCCACTACCCCCACCCTCCCACAGGGCGGGGAACGGTATCGAGAAAAGGCGCACGAGAACGCTCGAGACCGTGCCGGTTTCGCGCCGGATGTGTGGGAACTCCCGGGCGTCGTTCAACAACGACCAGCAACCGGAATGATGACCGCCAACCGGGTGCAGCTCTAGAGGTCAGCGCAGCGGCGTCAGCGATAGCAGGCGCAGGCTGAGATCCTCGTGGTACTGGACACGGCCGACAAACAGCTTGCGGCTCGTGCGACTGTGCAGCTCGATGCGCAGCGGAAGAGCGGTGACGGGATCGAGCCACCACTCGATCGTCTCGTGACCGGCATCGCGATAGGGAATGGTGAGATTGGTGCTGACGCGAATCGCGCCGACGCTGCGTCCACCGACGTCGACCGTGCCTTCGCCGATGATGTGCACCTCGCCGACCTCGAGGTTTCGATTCGATCGGCAGGTGAACGGCTCGGTCGCGCCGGCGACGGGTTTCTTCGGGATGAGAAGCCGCCCCGAGCACACGTAGACCGCGTGATCATTGAGGTTGAAGAAGGCGTGCCGCTCGTCCGAGATGCGAAGCTCGACTCCGGCGGCGGTCGAGCAGAAGGTCCAGGTTGTCGAGCGCTTTTCGAGCGCGGTCCAGCGCAGCTGATTCCCGCAGGGCACCTCGATCGACGTGATGCTCGTCCTGGCCGGATAGATGTGCGTGGCACCGCCGAGGGCGTTGATCGACTCGCGGCCTTTAGTGGCGTAGAGGTACACGCCGTTCAAACCACCCGAGTCATGCTTGCCCGCGCGAAAGCGGCGAAGCTCCTGCGAGATCGACGCGGCCTGACTCGAGTCGTGGAGCAGGAAGCCTCCCGCCCAGGCAGCCGCGATCAATAGGACGATGCCGGACAGCGTCAGGACGATCGTCTTTCTCCGACTCAGGCGCCGAGCGCGCTTCATCCGTGGCACGATAACCCGTCTACCCGATCGGCGAGTACTACCTCCGGGGCGCCGGTACTTTTGCGGCTATCGACCCCGGATAGCTACTCTCGGTATACGTTCTGGAGAACGATCGATGGCACAAGAAATCAGCTCCGTTGACAGGCCGCGCGTCGGCCCTTCTTATCTTCCCGTCCAGGAACGCCTGAAGACCTGGACCGAGTTCACCACCCTGCCCTCCGAGCAGGTGCTCGCCGAGCAGGCCGCGCGCTGCATCGATTGCGGCATTCCGTACTGCCATGCGATCGGCTGCCCGGTAGAGAACCTGATTCCCGAGTGGAACGAGCTCGTCGCGCATGACGACTGGCACGAAGCCTTCCTGCGCCTCGACGCGACCAACAACCTGCCCGAGATAACGGGGCGAATCTGCCCCGCGCCCTGCGAGGCGGCGTGCACCCTCGCCGTCAACACCGATGCGGTCACGATCGAGCAGGTCGAGCTGGCGATCATCGAGCGCGCCTGGGCGGAGGGCTGGGTAGTTCCCATCCCGCCCGTGCATTTGAGCGGACGCAGCGTCGCCGTCGTGGGAAGCGGTCCGGCCGGTCTCGCCGCCGCACAGCAGCTGCGCCGCGCCGGGCACGAGGTGACCTTGTTCGAGCGCTCGCCGCAGTTGGGCGGGCTGCTTCGCTACGGAATCCCCGATTTCAAGCTCGAGAAGCGGATCATCGACCGGCGCCTCGAGCAACTCGCGGCCGAAGGCGTTCAGTTCCGAACCGGCGTGGCGGTGGGCGACGATCTTTCGGTCGCCGCGCTGCGCGAGCAGTTCGACGCCGTCCTGCTCGCGCTCGGAGCCGGTCAACCGCGCGACCTTCCGGTGCCCGGCCGCGAGCTGGACGGAATTCACTTTGCGATGGACTTCCTCGTCCCGCCCAACCGTTTCGTGGCCGGCGAGATCGACGCGAGCGAGGTCATCTCGGCGAAGGACAAGGCCGTTCTCGTCATCGGCGGCGGCGACACCGGCTCGGACTGCGTCGGAACCGCCAACCGTCTCGGCGCCAAGTCGGTGCATCAGATCGAGATCCTGCCCAAGCCGCCGGAGTGGACAGAGCCGGGCAACCCGAACTGGCCCTACTGGCCGAACATCCTGCGCAGCTCGAGCTCGCACAAGGAAGGCTGTGAGCGCGACTGGTCACTGACGGCGCGGAGTCTCTCCGGGCGCGACGGACGCGTTCGCGAGGCCGAGCTGGTTCGTGTCGAATGGAAGCCGTCTGCGAACGGTGGCCCGCTCCGACCCGAAGAGGTGCAGGGCAGCGCCTTCAGCGTCGAAGCCGATCTCGTTCTACTGGCCATGGGCTTCGTCCACGTCGAACACTCGAAGCTGGTGAAGAATCTCGGGCTCGATCTGGACGGGCGCGGCAACATCGCCTGCTCCGGTTATGCGACCTCGGCGCCCGGCGTCTTCACCGCCGGTGACGCACACGCCGGAGCCTCGCTCATCGTCACCGCGGTTCACCACGGTCGGGCGGCGGCCGGCGCAATCGACGAATTCCTGCACGGTTAGCCCCGAGCCACAGCTCGCGCAAACCAGCTGCGATCGCGCCCTCCCGCCTCGCAGGGCGCGGATGGCGGACGTTTCGGCCGCTGTTTATCGGCTAAGAGGAACGAGATGAGAGCAACCTCGGTGCGCATAGCCCGTGGAGCGGTAGCGTACGCTCGAGTTGGGTGCATACCCTCATGACCGCCCTAGCCGTGTTTAGCCGGAGCTCGCGAAGATCGGGCCGTTCGAGCAAGAGCGCGCGCGGCGCCGAGATCCGCCTGGAGCATGTGAGCAAGCGCTATTCGGGCAGCAAAGCCGCCGCTGTCTCGGATCTCTCGCTGACCATCGAAGCAGGAGAGTTCTGCGTGCTCGTCGGCCCGTCGGGTTGCGGAAAGACGACGACGCTTCGGATGATCAACCGTCTGACGGCGCTCGACTCGGGCGAGATCATGATCGACGGCCGCAGCACACTAATGACGACGGTTACCGAACTGCGTCGCGGTATTGGCTACGTGATCCAGGAGGGCGGCCTGTTTCCGCACATGACGGTAGCCGGCAACATCGGCACGGTGCCTCGGCTGCTCGGCTGGTCGCGGGGAGACGTGAAAAAGAGAGTGGCCGAGCTGCTCGAGCTGGCGGGCCTCGACCTGTCTTTGGCTGAGCGCTATCCGGCCGAGCTGTCGGGCGGTCAGCGCCAGCGCGTCGGCCTGGCTCGAGCGCTGGCCGCCGATCCGCCGCTGCTCTTGATGGACGAGCCGTTCAATGCTCTCGACCCGGTCGTGCGCGAGCGCCTACAGGACGAGTTGCTACGCCTGCACCGAGAGCTGGCCAAGACGATCGTCTTCGTAACGCACGACGTGGACGAGGCGATCAAACTGGGCAATCGCATAGCGATCCTGCGCCAGGGTGGTGTGCTCGCGCAGTACGACACACCCGACTCGATTCTGGCCCGACCCGCAAACGAGTTCGTGCGGGAGTTCGTCGGCGAGAACCGGGCTCTGCGGCGGTTGGCCCTGCGCCGCCTCGACCAGATCGACCTCGCCCCCGCCGTGAAAGCCGCAGCCGGCCTGCCGACTGTGTCCAGCTCGGCCACGGTGCGCGAGGCCGTCTCGCTGATGATCGAGACGGAGACAAAGGCCCTCTCCGTCGTGGACGAGAACGGCGAGGCGTGCGGATCGATCCGCTTCGACGACGCGGCCAGGCTGCTGCGGTGATCGCCGCCCAGGCAGTCGCAAGCGGACCGGTGATCCCCAATTTCGGCGGCGGAAGCAAATGCGTCGTCGAAAACCACGCCTTCTGCTGGGGCTGGGTGAACGCGCACTGGGGCGACACGCTGCAGCCGGCGCTCGTTCAGCACATCGAGCTGACCGGGATCGCGGTCGGGATCGGGTTCGCGATCGCTTTCTCGGCCGCACTCGTCGCCTACCGGCGCCGCTGGCTGTCGGGGCCGATCGAGGGGTTTTCGGCCCTCCTCTACACCATCCCAAGCCTGGCTCTGTTCCAGATTCTGGTGCCCTTCACCGGCATCACCACC
Source organism: Actinomycetota bacterium (assembly GCA_003132665.1). Taxonomy (GTDB): domain Bacteria; phylum Actinomycetota; class Thermoleophilia; order Gaiellales; family Gaiellaceae; genus Fen-549. The sequence goes on along the minus strand of PKYN01000018.1, from coordinate 266,924 downwards.
ACGACGGTCGAGGTGGCGCTGGTCGCCTACACGCTGGTGATGCTCTTTCCGAATATCGTGGCCGGGCTGAACGCGGTGCCCGCCGAGGCGCTCGACGTTGCGCGAGCGATGGGCTTCACGCGCCGGCAGACGCTGCTACGAGTGGAGCTACCGCTGGCGCTTCCAGCCATCGTCGCCGGCCTCAGGGTCGCCGTCGTCTCGACCGTGAGCCTGGCGACGATCGCGGCTTTCTTGCTTCCGAAGGGGCTCGGCTATCCGATCTTCCTGGCCCTGAAGGAGCCGTCGCCTTTCCGCACCGAGATCTATTCCGCCGGGGCGCTCGCCGTCGCGCTCGCGCTCACGGCCGACCTCTTGCTCGTCGCAACGCGGAGAGTCCTCGCGCCCTGGGCACGAAGGAGCGCAGCGTGACGAGCGCCGCCGTCAACCTGCACACGTTTCTCGACGCCTTCCGCTTCATCGGGTCGAACTGGAGCCTGCTGCTCGACAAGGCCGCCCAGCAGTTGGAGCTGGCGGGGGCGGCGCTTGGACTGGCCATGGTCATTGTGCTTCCGATCGGAGTCGTGCTCGGTCATCTGCGGCGCGGCTCGACGTTCGCCATCGGCGCCTCGATCGCGGGTCGCGCGCTGCCGGTACTGGTGCTGATCGCCGCCTTCCTGACCGTGCTCGGGATCGGCTTCGTCAACAACATGATCGCGCTCGCGGTGCTGGCAAGCGGTCCGATTCTCACCAACTCCTACGAGGGGGTGGCGCGGGTCGAAGACAGCGTGGTCGATGCCGCTCGTGCCTCGGGCATGACCGGGGCGGGAATGCTGCGCAGGGTGGAGCTGCCGCTCGCTCTTCCCTTGCTGGCCGCCGGCGTGCGCGTGGCCGCCGTGACGGTGATCGCCACAGCGCCGATCGCCGCGATCGCCGGCGGGGGCGGCCTCGGCGACATCATCGTGAACCAGGCCAGCTACGGCTTCGACGGGGTGCTCGGCGCCTCGCTCTGTGCGATGGCCTTGTCGGTTCTCGCCTTTGCCTTGCTGAAAACGCTGGAGCAAGCTATAACGCCGCCCGGTCTTCGCCGCTTGGCTGCGTTTGAAAAGGGGAACAGACCCCGAGAGCCGGTTCCCATCGCCGCGATCGGAGCCGAGATAGAGGAGGAAACATGAGAAGAGCCCCAATCAGGACCGTGATCGTTGCTGTCGCCTTACTCTCGCTTCTGGTGCTCGCGCCGGGCTTCGGCCAGACGCGCGCCGCAAAGGCGGCACCTTCTGCCGCCGCCGCCAAGCCGCAGATCGTGCTCGGCACCAAGAACTTCACCGAGGAGTACATCCTCGGCCAGCTTTACAAGCAGGCGCTCGAAGCGAAGGGCTTCCACGTCTCCTACAAGGAGAACATCGGCTCGACCGAGATCATCACCACCGCTCTCACGAGCGGCAAGATCAACGCCTATCCCGAGTACACGGGCGAGATCGTCCAGGACGTCTTCCACAAGAAATCCTTGCCCGCGACGGCCGGTGCGACCTACCAGCTGGCCAAAAAGCTCGAGAACAATCACGGCTATGCGCTGCTCAAGCGCACTCCCTTCTCCGACACCAACGCAGTCGTCGTCACCAAGGCGACCGCGGCCAAGTACGGCCTGAAGGCGATCGCAGACCTTAAGAAAATCCCCAACGTCAAGCTCGGCGGCCTACCCGAGTGCGCGACCCGCTCGAACTGCCTTATCGGCCTGCGCAAGGTCTACGGACTGAAGAAGCTCGGCTTCGTCCCGCTGGCGGGGATCAGCTCTTACGCCGCGCTGAACGCGGGCACGGTTCCGGTGGCCATCGGCTTCTCGACCGACCCGGTGCTCGGCAAAGGCTCCAAGTACGTCGTCCTGCCCGACGTCAAGCATTTGTTCGGCTTCCAGAACGTCGCGCCGATCGTCTCCCAGAAGCTCGTGAGCGCGTATGGGCCGAAGCTCGCCACGACGATGAACGCCGTCAGCGTGCTTCTGACCACGCCGGCGATGATCGCGATGAACAAGGCGGTCGCGGTCGACAAGCAGTCGCCGCAGGCGGTGGCCAAGGCATTCCTGAAGGCCAATCACCTGGCGTGAGCGCGCGATGAGCAGGCACGTCGTCATCATCGGGGGAGGCTCGTCGGGCGAGCACTTCGTCGGCGCGCTCAGGCGGCTCGACGCGGATGTTCGGATCACGCTCGTCGAGCGCCGGCTGGTGGGCGGCGAATGCTCCTACTGGGCTTGCATGCCGACCAAGACGATGCTGCGCGCGCCGGAGGCGCTAAACGCCGCCCGGCGCACGCGCGGCATCGTGGCAGACGATTGGAGACTCGATCTGAACGCCATCTTCGACTGGCGCGACGCCAATGCGTCCGGCCGCGATGACGAGGGCCAGCTCGAGTTCTTGAAGAGTCAGAAGGCGGACTTCGTGCGCGGCGAGGCGACCGTGGTCGAGCCCGGCCTGGTGCGCGTGGAGGGAAAGGAGCTTCGCTACGACGAGCTGGTGATCGCAACCGGGTCGGAGCCGATGATCCCGCCGATCGCCGGCCTCGCCGAGGCCGGCTACTGGACGAACCACGAAGCCACCGAGACGCGAAGCGTTCCCGCCTCGCTTGTGATTCTCGGTGGCGGCCCGGTCGGCTGCGAGCTGGCCCAGTTCTTCGCCCGCGTGGGCAGCTCGGTCACGCTCGTGCAGCGTGGCGAGCGGCTGCTGACGCGGATCGACTCCGATGCCGCCGCGCTGGTGGCCGAGGCCCTGCGCAAGGACGGCGTCCGCGTGCTGACGGGAGCGGAGCTGGTCGCGGTCGAGCCCGAGCGGCGATTCCGGCTCGGCTCGGGCGAGTTGCTCGAAGCCGAGCAGATTCTCGTGGCCACCGGCAGGCGGCCGGTAGTGCGCGGGCTCGGCCTGGAGGAGCTCGGTTTGGAGATCGGCGCGCGCGGGATCGCGGTGGACGAACGGATGCGTGCGGCCGGTAACGTCTGGGCGATTGGCGACGTGACCGGCGTCGCGCTCTTCACTCACGTCGGCAAATACCAGGCGCGGATCGCGGCGGCGAACATCGCGGGCGGCTCCGCGCGGGCCGACTACCGCGCTCTTCCGGCGACGGTGTTCACCGATCCGCAGCTGGCCAGCGTCGGGACTGTGAGCGGTGAGGGCCTCATCTACTCGCGCTGGGAGCTCGAGTCGACCCCGCGCGCCTACACCTACCAAGACCCCGTCGGGCCGGGCTTCATCAAGGTTGCACTCGACCCGGCGCGGCGAGTGCTGGTTGGGGCGGTCGCAGCCGGCCCCGAGGCGAGCGACTGGCTGCAACAGCTGACGCTTGCAATCCGCGCGGAAATTCCGCTCGACGTGCTACTCGACGTGATCCCGCCCTACCCGACCTTTTCCGAGGCCATCTTCTTCGCCCTGCAAGGGCTCGAAAAACAGCTCGCCTGAGCCTACGGCCGATTACTCGCCCTCGCCCGCTTCCGGGGCGGCGAACACGTAGTGAAAAGAGGTGTTCGAGAATGTGCCAGCTCTGTGACGAAGCCGGCTTACTTGCGCCAGAACGTTTCGTCCGAACGGCATTCGCGCACACAGAGAGCGAGAAGAGAAGAGCGAATCGGCCGACTCGACCCCGGCCGGAAAGGTGGCCAGCGATGCGCGCGATCGTGGTTCGAGAAGCCGGCGGACCGGAGGTGCTCCGAATCGAGGAGGGGCCCGATCCGGTAGTCGATAAGGGATACGTACTTGTGCGTGTGGCGGCAGCGGCTGTTAATCACGTAGACATCAGCCAGCGCGCGGGCATGGGCGCCACGCTGCCTTTCACACCGGGCTTTGACGCTGCCGGAACGAGGGTCGATAACGGCGAGCGCGTGATCGTGAGCGGACAGATCGGCTGTTATGCGGAGCTCGTCTCCGCACCGGAGGAGTTCGTCTACTCGATTCCCGACACACTGGATGTGGCCGAGGCGGCTGCGCTCGGAGTCACCTATCGAACCGCCTGGGCCGCGCTCGAAGCGGGCGGGCTGGAGGAGGGTGGCACACTGCTCGTCCAGGCCGGCTCGAGCGGGACCGGTCAGGCCTGTATCGACATCGGTCGCTCGCTGGGCGCGAAGGTCTACGCGACCGCGAGCAACGACAAGCTCGACCGTCTGCGCGTCCTCAGCGCGGAGCCGCTCGCCTACAACGACCCGCGTATCGGGGAGCTGGAGGCGAACGTCGTCTTCGACCCCGTCGGCGGCGAAACCTACGAGAGCAGCCTCAACGCGCTGAAGAGCGGAGGCAAGCTGGTCACGCCGGGCGCTCTGGGCAATCCAATCGCACCCGTCAATCTCTGGACGCTCGTCTCCAAGGGCGCGACGATCATCGGCGTCGGGGCGGCCACAGTCAGTCGCGAGCGGTTTGAGCAGCTGATCGACCTCGCCGGCCGCGGCAAGCTTCAACCGGCAGTCGACCGCGAGCTTCCACTCGAACAGGCGGCCGAAGCGCACCGGCTGATCGAGCAGCGGCGCGTGTTCGGGAAGATCGTGCTCAGAACCGACTAGGCGGCATCGAGTGCGCGGAAAACAGAACCGGCGGCTGCGGCAAACCTAAGCCACTCGATCACGAGATCGAACACGTTCTCGTCGGTGTTGTAGTCGAGCCCGAAGTCGGGGGCCGCATTCACCTCGAGCACGCAGAAGCCCTCTCCGGGCAGCGGCATGATGTCGGCGACGGCCAGGTCGAGGCACGTCATCTCGACGGCTTCGAGCGCCAGCCTGGCGGCGCGGGGCTCGATCGTCTCGACGATGCGCCGGGCGCCGCAGGAGACGTTGGTGCGCCATTCGCCGTCGCTCGTCCGTCGCCGGACGGCGCCGACAACCTCTCCCCGCGCGACGAGCACGCGCAGGTCGAATCCGATCGATGGAATGAGCTCTTGGGCGATTGCGCCACCGCGCACCAGCCAGGGGCGACCGGCCAGCTCGCGCTCGAGCCGCCGCAATTCGGCTTCGTCGTCGACGCGGAAGACATCGGCGCCCCAGCTTCCGAAGCGAGGCTTGATCACGAGCGGAAGCAAAGAAGCGAGCTCGCCCCAGTCGTCGCCCACGAACACTGTCCGCGGAGTCGGCACGCATCCACTTTCGAGAAGGCGCGCGGTCAACAGCTTGTCGTGCCCGGCCAGGAGCGCCTCCGGGCGATTGAGAACGCGTACTCCTCGGCGTTCCAACTCGACCAGATCGGACAGCCCGGGCTCGACGGCGTCAAGGCTGCGGCGTACGTCGAGTCGCGCCAGCGCGACGTCTCCGTGCCCGAGAAAGCCCAGCGCCTCGCGTGGGCTGAGTATCCCGTAGCATTCGCTTGCTCGCCAAGCGGACGCCAGAGCCGTGTTGGTCTCGGTGGACGAGTGAGCGACTATCGCGAAGGCCATGAGCTGAGCTTGACACTCTCTGCGGCATATAGGTGGCGCCGTCACCGGGTTGTTTCAGCTTCGCGGCCAAGTTGTCACGANNGACCCCATCCGTCCCGAGCGACCCGAGTACTTCATGAACATCGCCATGGCGGTGCGCGAGCGGGCGAACTGCCTCGGCAGCCGCGTCGGAGCGTTACTCGTTCTCGGCTATCGCGTGATCGCGACCGGTTACAACGGCACGCCCGAAAAAATGCCCAACTGCGACGAGGGCGGTTGCGAGCGTTGCGCGAACCGCGAGCACTACGAGTCGGGCACGGCCTACGACATCTGCATCTGCGTTCACGCCGAGCAGAACGCTCTTCTTTCGGCCGCGCGCTTCGGCACCGCCGTCGAGGGCGCCGACCTCTACACGACCACGCGCCCTTGCTTCGGCTGCACCAAGGAGCTGCTGCAGGCGCACGTCAACTCCGTCTACTACATGCACGAGTGGACTCACCCCGACGAGCGCCTGGCTCAGGAGTACGAACGGCTCCAAGGTCGCTTCCCGGGCGGCGTCAAGAAGGTGGAGATGTTCGACCCGCGCGAGGACTGGGCGCGCGGACGCAGCGGCTCTGCTCCATCCAGCGTGGAGCCCGCCGGCGACGAGGGCTAGCCGCTCGCCAGGCGCTGCCTCAGCGCCGAAAGCTCCGAACGATCGCGAACACCACGTACGCGCCTACCCATAGCCCTGAAAGCCAGTAATAGGGCTCTCCGCTGTGCCCGCGCGCGAACTCCACCAAAAACGTCACGTAAATGACCAAGAATGTCGCGAACCCGGCCCATACTCGGCGAGCCTGCTTTACAGGGAGCTTGTTCGCAATCTCTCCAGCCGGGTATTCAGACTCTGGGGAAGGGAGGAGAGATGAAGATAGGAATCGTCGGCGCCGGCAATATCGGTGGCACGCTGGCCAGGCTCTTCACGCGTAGCGGTCACGAGATCGCCATCGCGAACTCTCGCGGGCCCGAGACGCTGCACGAACTGGTGGCGGAACTGGGCGATAAGGCGCGGGCCGCGACGCCGCTCGAAGCGATCGCGTTCGGCGAGATCGTTGTCGTCTCGGTTCCGTTCGGTCGCTTTCGCGAGCTGCCGCCGGAGCGGGCCGAGAGGAAGATCGTGATCGACACGAACAACTACTACCCGCAACGAGACGGGCACTTCGAGGAGCTCGACAGCGACCGGGCAACCTCGAGCGAGCTGCTTCAAGAGCACCTGAAAGGAGCGCTGGTCGTGAAGGCCTTCAATGCCATCTACTGGATGCACCTGCGCGACCGGGGCCGGCCCGCGGGCGATCCGGAGCGGATCGGCATCCCGATCTCGGGAGACGACGAGGAAGCCAAGCGCATCGTCGCCGGGCTGATCGACGAGATCGGCTTCGAAGCGGTCGACGCCGGCACTCTCGCCGAGGGCGGGCGCAAGCACCAGCCGGGAACGCCCGTCTACACGGCCGATCTGCGCGCCTCCGAGCTACGCGAGAAGCTGAAAGAGAAGCAACCGGCTTGATTTAGTCGAGTATCTCCAGCGCAGCCTGCGCGACCGCGAGCGCGACTGCGCTGTGCCCGCTCGCATTCAGGTGAACACCGTCAGCATCGTCGTAGGCGGCGACCGCGGCGAGATCGACGAGCGGCGCGCCCACCTCTTCGGCGGCGATCCGATAGCAGCGAAGAAGATCCGAGGCCTTGGCCCTGGCGCCCGAGAAGGTGTCGACGATCGAGCTCGTGTCGCCGATTCGCGGCAGCGAGCAGAGAAGCGCGGCGGGCGCTCCGTAGCCGGGCCCGGATTCGCTCTTCAAGGCGAGCTGCACCAGCGAAGCGGCGCCGCGGGCGATGTCGAGCGGCGGTAGCGGGTAGCGGTCGCCGAGGTCGTTGGTGCCAAGGAAGATCACGACCAGGTCGAGCGGCTGGTGCGATTGCAGGCAGGGAAGCAGGTATTCGCGCCCGTTCCGGTATGGCTCGAGCGGGTTGTCGAGCACGGTCGTTCGCCCGTTCAGCCCTTCCTCGATCACCCGGAAGTCGGATCCGAGCTCGGCCTGCAGCGCGCCCGGCCAGCGCACCTCCCAGGGGAAGCGCTCGCCTTCGCTTCCGGGGATGAACCCCCACGTGTTCGAGTCGCCGTAGCAGAGGATCGTCTTCGGCATCAGCGTGAAGATATCGATCTCGTCGCAGTCGCGCTCGGGCGAAAGCCGTAGCCGAGACTCGGGCACAGCCGATGGACCGGTGCGAGCCGCATTTTTCGTTTAGGTTTCGGGGTTGGGACGACACGGAGCTCGCGCCACGAGCGGCCGGGGTCGCCGCCCTAAGGAATGAGATGGCGAATCGCAGAGACACCACGCGCAGAGTCACGATCAGCGACATCGCAAAGCGCGCCGGAGTGTCGAAGGGCGCCGTCTCACTTGCCCTGAACGACCGGCCCGGCGTCTCGGACGAGACGAGAAAGCGCATTCTGGCGATCGTGAAGGAGCTCGGCTGGTCGCCGAACCGTGCCGCGCGCGCTCTCTCGGCCGCGAGGGCCGGCGCTTGCGGGCTCATACTGGCGCGACCGGCGAGGATATTGGCCCTGGAGCCTTTCTTCGTCGAGTTGATCTCGGGCATCGAGTCTGAACTTTCCGAGCGCTCGGTCGCGCTCACAATTCAGCTCGTCCACGACGTCGAGCAGGAGATCGCCGTCTATCGGCGCTGGTGGGCGGAGAGGCGCGTGGACGGCATCTTGATGGTCGACCTACGGACGGAAGATCCACGCGTTAGCGAGCTATGCCGGCTCGGACTACCGGCGGTCATCGTCGGCGGGCCCCTGCAGGACCATGCACTACCGGCTGCCTGGCACGACGAGGCGCCGATCGTCGCCGACATCGTCAACTATCTGGCCAGGCTCGGACACACGAAGATCGCTCGCGTCGCGGGCCTGGGCGAGTTCGTGCATACGGCGACACGTACGGCCGCGTTTCTCGCCGTTGCCGCCGAACTCGGGCTCGCCGCGGAGGTCGTCGAGACCGACTTCGCGCCCGAGAGCGGCGCCCGGGCCACGCGCAAGCTCCTGTCCAAGCCCGAACCGCCGAGCGCAATCGTCTACGACAGCGATCTGCTTGCGGTGACAGGCCTCGGAGTCGCCCACCAGATGGGCTTCTCGGTTCCGGAAGACCTCTCGATCGTCGCCTGGGACGACTCGCTGATGTGCGGGGTCGTGCATCCGCCCCTCACTGCGGTGACCCGCGACATCCCGGCCTACGGCGGCGCCGCGACCAGGCTGCTTCTCGCCGCGATCGAAGGCGAGTCGCCCGAGGATGTCGAGACGCGGCGAGCCGAACTGATGCCTCGCGGAAGCACCGGCCCCGCGCCGATGACTCTCTCGGCCTCGACTCAGCGCACCGGCGCCGACTGATACACCGCGATCGCGAAGGTTCGAAAGCACTCGAATTCCGCTCAATCAAGCGGTTTTTACGCAATCGTTTGCGCGACTCGACCGAAGCGGCTCGAAATCTCGTCTAAACCGTTTTAGAATCCTTAGGCACAAGCGGCGCGGTCGGCGCCGCAGATCTGAGGGATGAGGGGATACAAGATGAGAAAAGCAGCAAGCACGATCAGGCGCGGTCGCCTGCGAGTAGCGATCGTGGCCTTGGTTGTTGCGGCGATTCCGCTACTGATCGGAGCCTCGGCCGCTTCCGGTGTCGGGACGATGGTCGTCTTCAACTTCGAGTCGGCCTCGCAGGTAAACCCAACCCAGAACTGGCAGGACGGCGCCTGCTCCGCGCCGAGTTGGCTCGGTTCTAATGCAGGTATTCCTTCGCAGAGCAGCACCCAGGCCAGCGAAGGGACCAATAGCCTCGCGCTTCCGGTCAATTACGTGGGCGGCGGCTGGGATCAGGGCGGCATCGACTGCGCTCTGGCTTGGCCGCGACCTTGGGACCTGTCGCCGTTCGCGACGATCTCCGCCGATGTCTGGGTGCCGATGACCGGCATCTCGGCCGGTGTCGGCTTCAACGGTCCGTGGAACCCGGGTCCTCAGAGGATGCTCCAGGCCGGCTGGAACACCGTCACGTCATCGATCCTGCCGGGAGGCGACTTCGGTGGCGGCGTCAACTCTGCAAGCGAGTTCCTCGTGCAAGTGATCGGCAGGGGTGCCGTTTACAACGGGCCGGTCTACATCGACAACATCCGGCTCCTTCCCAGCCCGAATCCGATCGTCTCGGTCACGGCTCCGGTACCGGACGAGACGATCTCGGTTCCGGCGGGTGGCATGTACACCATCAGCGCAAAGGTGACCGCGGGCGAGAACCCGATCGCCTCGGTGGCCTGGTCGACCGACAATGGTCAGTCCGGTCCGATGACCTATGACTCCGGTACGGGTGTCGCCACGGGCCAATGGAATCCGTGGGCAGCCGGCGACGGAGTGCATTCGGTCACGGTGACCGCGACTGACACGCTGGGTGTCAGCACCGCAATCCCGGTAAACGTGCTGGTGCAGGAGAGTCAGCTGCAGGTGCAGGTGATCTCTCCGACGTTCGACAGCGTTCTCAAAGGCTCTGTGGGCGTCAAAGCAAGGGTCAAGCTCGATCCGCGCTTCAAGTTGAGGCACGTCGCTCTCAAGGTGGGCCACAAGCAGATAGAGGCGAGACTCGGTAAGCCCGATTCCAACGGCTGGAGCAGTGTGAGCTTCAGGCTCGACACGCGCCGGCTCTCGGACGGCGCCACCACGCTGCGCGTGGTCGCGACCGATTCCAACTCGAGCGTCGCCGCTCTGGCCGATGTGATCGTCCAGAACCACCGGGTGGACTGGAAGGTAGTGAGCGCGCACAGGACCGACTTCGCCGCGGGTGGACACCCGTTCCGCTACGTCGGTTGGAACGAGTACGAGCTCTTCACGCGTACCGACACGACCACTACTCATGTCGACGAGACGATCGACGGCCAGGTGATCCCGGTCGGGACGAACCTGACCTGGCAGTACCAGATCGACAAGGAGATGCTGGAAGCACAGAAGCATCACTTGACGGTTCTCAGAACCTGGGCCTTCGACGAGAACAACGAGGCGCAGGCCTTCCAGAACCCGGTCGGCACCTACAACGAGAACACGTTCCAGAAGCTGGACTACATCCTCGCCAGCGCAAAGAAGCATGGCATCCGTGTGATTCTCACGATGGCCAACTACTGGGGCGACTACGGCGGCATCAACGCCTATACGACACAACTCGGTCTCCCGAGCAAGCTCCTGTTCTACACCGATGCGACCGCCAGGGCTCAGTACGAGGCCTACGTCGCCCATCTGGTGAACAGGGTCAACACCGTCACCGGCGTTGCCTACAAGAACGACCCCACAGTCTTCTCGTGGGAGCTGATGAACGAGCCGCGCGACAGCTGCGCAGACGACCCAACGTACTGTGACGCGAGCGGTGCAACCCTCGCCAACTGGGTCAAGCAGGAAGCCGCCTACATCCACGGGATCGACAAGAACCACATGGTGGATGCCGGCTTCGAGGGTCACGGCCTCGTTCAAACACCGAGCGGTCCGTATCAGTGGGCCGGTACCAACGAGGGTCAGGGCAACGATCCCTACGTCGCTCAGGCGGTCAAGGGAATCGATTTCCTGAGCTTCCACCCGTACCCGAACGAGTGGTGGATGCAGCCCTTCACCTACGCCCAGACCAAGGACCTGATCACGGGTCTCACGCGAATGGGCGTGGCCTACAAGAAGCCTGTCGTGATGGGCGAGTGGGGAGTCACTCGCGCTCAGATAGTGACCGATAGGGCCGGCAATCCGATCACCCAGACCGACCCGGGTTACAACGCGGCCCGGAACGACTGGTACAAGATGATCATCCGCACGTGCTACCTGAACGGTTGCGCGGGGACGAACATCTGGATGCTGGCTGACTGGTCAGACAGCGCCTTCAACGTCAGCCTCTACAAGCCGTACTTCGACGCGAAGCGCGATGCGCCGATCGTGAAGACGCTCGGCATGTGGGGTTGGTGGCTTTCTCACTAGCTGCATAGCTGCATACGGAAGCGAGGGCCCGGTGTTCTGCGCCGGGCCCTCTCTTTCTCAGGAGTCGATCGGCAGGCGCGACCCGACGCGCTCAGGCGACTCGCCTAGCCAAGCAGTCCGCTCAACGGCGTGACCGAGTGATCGGGGCGGTACCGTCCGCCCTCCCACTTGAAAGCGACGGCGAGGCGCTGCTTGCGATTGCCGTTCAGATAGCCGCTGATGGTTGCCCAGGAGCGCGCGCCGCGGAAGGCTATCTTCTTGATCGTCGCCTTCGAGATGGGTGTGGAGATCCGCGTGAGGCGGACAATGGAGGCGCACTTCGCAGCGCCACCAAGCACCTTGCGCGTATTGGCCGTCAAGCCATCGCAAACGCTTTTCGTGCGGCCCTTGGCGTAGTTCCTGACAAGCTCGGTCGCGGCCAGGCGGGCGAGGCTATCTGCTTTCTTGAGGCTTCGCGGCGCCGCTTTGCTCTGGCGCTTGTGTGGGGTCGTGACTTTCGCCACGGCTGAGGCCGGTGGCACGAGCGAGGGCTGGTAAGCGGCCAGGGCCGCGAGCGTCACAACCAAGCCAACGACGAGTGAGAGGCGATGATCTTTCAAGACGCGACCTTCGATCTGCTCTAGGGGCTCGAGCCCGATTTCCTCTACCCAGCGAGTGTCGGAATATGCGGCTCCGTGCTTTAGGTGATTCGAGGTACGCGCAATCGCCGGCCGGACCTCGGATCGTCGCGAGCGGAGTGCCCCCGGCAGGAATCGGACCTGCGCACGTGGTTTAGGAAACCACTGCTCTATCCACTGAGCTACGGGGGCTCGGCACGCTCACGATAGCCGCTTCTCGGTGCAACGGCAGTACGTGGTTCCGAGAGCAATACGCCGTTAGGCGCCGCTCCTTCCCAACTCTTTCACCGACGAAAGTCGCCAGACTTTTGTCGGCTGATCGACTGAGCTACGGGGGCTCGGCAGGGTCACGATAGCGAACGACCGTCTGCGCTCATCACTGCTTCCAGCCCGAGCCATCCGGCCATCGACTCGAGCTCCCCGCCCAGCGCCGGCTCCACCTCGGCGCGATCGACGCCGGGCTCGTAGTGCGTCGCCAGCACGAGCAGGCGCCCATTCGGCCGATCGGCCTTCAGGTCGACGCGGGCGACGAGGCGCTCTCTTTGCAGAAAGGGAAGGACGTAACAGCCCCAACGCCGTTGCTCGCGAGGGATGAAGATCTCGAAGCGGTAGTCGAAGCCGAACAGGCGCTCGCTGCGCTTGCGCGTCCAGACGAGCGGATCGAAAGGCGAGATCAGCGCAGCCGCCTCGACGCGGCGTGGCAGGCGCGCCTCGCGCTGCAGGTAGGCGAGCCCGCGCCAGCCCTCGACCGCGACCTCGCGCAGCTCCCCGGCCTCCACCAGCTCGGCGATGCGGGGCTGCGCCTCGCCGACGCGGAGGCGGAAGTAATCGGCCAGGTCGGCGGCGGTTGCGACACCGTGCGCACGGGCGGCGATGCGTACCAACTCGCGCTGGGCCTCCTCGCGGGTGACTGTGCGGCCGTGCTGCTCGGGCGGGACGAGGCGCTCGCTCAGATCGAAGGCGCGGGCCATGCTTGCTCTTCGCTCGGCGACCGCCAGCACGCCGCGCCCGAACAGGTGCTCGAGCAGCGCTCTGGGCACGGTTCCGAGCCAGGAGTTCTTCAGCTTTCTCGAGACTCCCTCGGGCGCGGGCAGATCCTCGGCGGCGAGCGGGCCACGGCGAGCGATCTCCGCCAGCACCCAGTCGACGTAGCCGGCGTTCTGCTGGAGGAAGAGGTCGAAGCCGCGCGGGCGGAACGGATGCGCCTCGCGGCGGTGGGCGAGATGTGGCCAGAGCTCGACCGGGACGAGCGAGGCCTCGTGCGCCCACTGCTCGGTGAGCTCGCGGCGCCGATAGGCGAGCCGGTCGAGCAGCGACCTGTCGTAGGGGCCGAGGCGCGAGAAGAGCACCTGGTAGTGCGCCGGCACGACGACGTTGACGAAATCGAGCTGGAGCAGGCCAAGCCGCCCGATCGTTCCACGCAGATGGCGCAGGTCGACCCGTCCAGCCGGCCTTGGCCTGTCGAATCCCTGCGCTGCAAGTGCAATCCGGCGCGCTTCCGATGCTGAGAGCCTGTCGCGCGCCACGCGCCGGATCCTAGCCGGAGGATCCGAGCCTGCGCCGCTGGTTCGCGAGACTGCGAGCGCGGGAAGAGTAAGCGAGATGAGCCCGGAATCTCCCGGACCCAAGCCGCGCGAGTGGCTCGGTATCTTTCGCCGGGCCTTCTTCGCCACGCGCCGCGACAACATCCCGATGATCGCCTCGGCGCTGGCCTACAGCTCCTTCTTCGCCATCCCGGCCGTGGCGCTGCTCGCGATCGGAACGTTCGCCCTGGTCGCGAGCCCGGCAACGATCGAGCAGCTGATGCACAACTTCAGAGCGGTCATGCCGGCGCAGGCGACGGATCTTCTCGGCGGCAGCCTGCAACGGCTCGAGCGCCGCCATGGAGAGAGCGCGCTAATCATTGCGCTGGGCGGCGTGCTCGCCCTCTGGTCGACGACCAGCGCGATGAGCACCTACATGACCGGTCTCAACATCGCCCACAAGAGCACCGAGCGGCGCGGCTTCGTGAGACGGCGCCTGATTGCGCTCGCGATGGTGATCTTCATCGGGGCCGCGGTCGCCCTCACCACCGGGCTGCTCATCTTCGGGCCGCTGATCGAGCGTCACCTGGGGAACGCGCTCGGCATTCAGGGACTCCTGAAATACCTGTGGTGGGCGGCGCAGTGGCCGATCCTGGTCGCCGGCTTGCTGGCCGCCTTCGAGATCCTGTACCGGCTGGGGCCGGATATCGAGCTTCCGCACCGGCACTTCAGCGCCGGCTCGCTTGTGGCAGTCGCCGCCTGGCTCGCCTCCTCGGGAGCGCTCGCGATCTACACCGCCACGTTCGGGTCCTACAACAAGACCTGGGGGACGCTCTCGGCGGTGATCGTTACCCTGATCTGGTTGTGGCTGAGCGGCCTGGCCCTCCTCTTCGGGGCCGAGCTCAACGCCGAGCTGGAGCGAAGCCGGGGGACGCGCCCGCCACGCCACGGCCTGCAACGAACTCCAGTTTGAATTCGCGCCTCAAAGTAGATATGAACTGGGAATGCGCCGCACCGGAGAGGACGCGCCCGCTTGAACGCGCTCGCCGTTACAACGGCTGAGCTGTCGCGCTGGCAGTTCGCTATCACGATCATCTATCACTTCCTCTTCGTCCCGATCACGATCGGGATGGGGCTCTTCGTCGCGGGCTTGCAGACCGCCTGGTACCGCACCAAGCAGGAGCGCTACCAGCGTTTGACGGTCTTCTTCGGGAAGATCCTCCTGATCAACATCGCCCTCGGCGTCGTCACGGGCATCGTGCAGGAGTTTCAGTTCGGCATGAACTGGGCCACTTACTCGCGCTACGTCGGCGACGTCTTCGGTGCGCCGCTGGCAATCGAGGGGCTCGTAGCTTTCTTCCTCGAGTCGGTCTTCATCGGCGTCTGGATCTTCGGCGCCGGGCGGCTCAGCCCGCGCGTGCACCTGGCGACGATCTGGGCGGTGGCGATCGGATCGATCATGTCCGCCTACGTCATCCTGGCCGCCAACTCCTGGATGCAGCACCCGGTCGGTTATCGCAAGGTCAACGGGCGAGCGGAGATGACCTCGCTCTGGGCGATCATGACGCAGGGGAACCTGCTCGAGGCCTTCGCGCACGTCATGTCGGCGGCGGTGGTCACGGCGGCGGCGCTCGTCCTCGCCGTGTCCGCCTACCACCTGCTGAAGAAAAACGAGGTCGAGCTGTTCAGTCGCGCGGCGCAGATCTCGCTAGTTGTGCTCCTGATCGGAGGGATCTCGGTGACCACCTGGGGTCATTTCCAGGGGCAGCTGGTCTCCCGCGAGCAACCGATGAAGATGGCCGCCGCGGAGGCTCTGTTCAAGACCGAGAAGCCGGCGAGCCTGTCGCTGTTTGCGATTACGCCGTTCGAGAAGTACCCGAGCAAGACCAACTTCAACATCACCGTCCCGCACGTGCTCTCTTTCCTCACCGACTGGCACTGGAACAGCAAGGTCGAGGGCATCGACTACTGGCAGAGCAACTACCAGAAGGAATACGGCGCCGGGAACTACAAGCCGATCATCGCCGTCAACTACTGGTCTTTCCGCCTGATGATCGCGATCGGGACACTCTTCGTCGGCTGGGCCTCGCTCGGGCTCTGGCTCGTTCGCCGGCGCAAGCTCGAGCAGTCGCGTCTTTTCCTTCGCCTGTCGATTCCGCTGTTGGCGCTCCCGTTCGTCGCAAATACGCTCGGCTGGCTGCTCAGGGAGATGGGGAGGCAGCCCTGGATCGTGCAGGGTCTGCTCAAGACATCAGATGCCTTCTCGCACGCGGTCAGCGTCCAGGCGGTGGCATTCACGCTGGCCGGCTTCGTCCTCGTGTACACGTTGCTCGCCGCGATCGAGGCCTGGCTCGTCGTCTACGTCGTCAAGGGCGGACCTGCGCCGCCGGCCGGCGAGGGCGAGCAACCGAAGAAGATCGAGCTGGGGTACTGAGTGGGCGGCGTCTTCCTCAGCTTGCAGGGTTTCTGGTTCGTCGTCATCGGCGTGCTCTGGGCCGGCTACCTCGTGCTCGAGGGCTTCGATTTCGGAGTCGGCATACTGCTGCGGCTGATCGGGCGCAACGACGCCGAGCGTAAAGCAGTGATCGGGACGATCGAGCCGGTCTGGGACGGGAACGAGGTCTGGCTGATCGTCGCCGGCGGCGCCACCTTCGCCGCCTTCCCGAACTGGTACGCGACCCTGTTCTCGGGCTACTACATCGTCTTCTTCCTGATCCTGATCGCGCTGATCTTCCGCGGCGTCGCNNACCTTCGCCAACATCATCCACGGCGTTCCGATCGACTCGCACGGTGAGTTCTCGGGCGGGCTGCTCGATCTGTTCGGCGGCTACGCCATCCTCGGCGGCCTGGCCTCGCTTGCGCTGTTTGCTTTCCACGGCGCCGTCTTCCTGGCGCTTCGCACCACAGGCGAGCTGCGGCGGCGGGCGAAGGCATTCGCGATACGCCTCGTTGTGCCGGCGGCCGCGCTCGTGCTTGCGATCTTCGTCTGGAGCGCCGCCGACTCGGGCCGCACCGACGGCAAGTGGATCGCGGCGGCGGGGCTGGCCACGGTCGCCGCGGTGCTCCTGACGCTCTCGCTCGGGCTCATCGTCCGCGACCGCGACGGCGCCGCCTTTGCCACGACAGCGCTCGCCATCTGCTCCAGCGCCGCCGCCTTCTTCGTCGGCCTCTACCCGAACGTGCTCGTCTCGAGCACGAGGCAGGGCAATCTCTTCGGCACGGTTACCACGGTTAACAACCTGACCGTCTTCTCGACCAGCTCTTCGCATCACACGCTGGCGCTGATGGCGATTGTGGCGCTGATCTTCACTCCGATCGTGCTCGTCTACCAGACCTGGACGTACTGGGTCTTCAGGGCGCGATTGCGCGGCGATTCGCTACCGGGCGAAAAGCTGCTCGGCGGGTCGGGCAGCCGGCCGACCTCGTAGTGGGTCCGCTCGACCCGAGGCTGTTACGAGAGGCGCCGGCGATCAGGCGCTTTCTCGTCGGCGCCTGCATTCTGGCCGCGCTCAGCGCGGTGCTAGTGATCGTTTGGGCCGAGTTGATCGGGCGAGTCGTCGCTCGGGTCTTCCTCGAAGGCGGCGACCTGGCTTCGATCTCGACGCTGCTTGGTCTGCTAGTTGCGATCGCGGCGCTGCGAGCATGCGTAGGCTGGGCGCTGGAGACGAGCGGGCAGGCGACCTCGCGACAGGTGCGCGGAGGTCTGCGCCGGCGCGCGCTCGGGCAAGTCTTCCGGGCGCGGCCCGCGGGCCTCGGCGACCTGCGCACGGGCGAGGTGGCAACGAGCGTCACGAGCGGGCTCGACGCGCTCGATCCCTACTTCTCGCGCTTCTTGCCTCAGCTCGTGCTGGCCGGGGTGGTCGCGCCGGCGATTCTCGTCTGGGTCGCCTTCCGCGACCCGGTCTCGGCACTGATCATGGCGCTCACGCTGCCGATCATTCCGGTCTTCGCGGTGTTGATCGGCAGGGCGGCGGAGGCGAGAACGAAGCGCAGGCTGAGCGCTCTTTCACTCATGAGCTCCCACTTTCTCGACGTGGTGCGCGGGCTGGCGACGCTGCGCGCCTACCGGCGCGGGCGGGCGCAGGTGGAGACGATCGCCCAGACGAGCGAGCAGTTCCGCGAGGAGACGATGGGCACTCTTCGCATCGCCTTTCTCTCGGCGCTGGCGCTCGAGCTGGCCGCGACGATGTCGATCGCGCTGATCGCGGCTGTGATCGGCATTCGTCTCGTGAACGGGAGCGTCGAGCTCGCTCCTTCCTTCGCGGTGCTCGTTCTCGCGCCGGAGCTGTATCTCCCTTTGCGCGCTGTCGCCGCCCAGTTTCATGCCTCGGCCGACGGCCTGGCCGCCGCGCGCCGCGTCTTCGAGCTGATCGACCTGGTGCCGGCGGTGACGAAGCCCGTAGCCGCCCTGTTGGCGCCCGATCCCGGCTCGGCCACGATCCGGCTGGAAGAGATCGGCTTCGCCTACGAGGGTCGAAATGCGGCGATCTTCTCGGGCTTCGAGTGCGAGATCCGTCCCGGCGAGCGGCTGCTCGTCGCCGGCGAGAGCGGCGCGGGAAAGACGACGCTGCTTTCGCTGCTGCTTCGCTTCGCCGATCCGCAGCAGGGCCGAGTCACGGTTGGGGGAATCGACCTTCGCGATCTCGATCCCGACGAGTGGCGGCGTCGTATCGCCTGGCTGCCGCAAAACCCGCGGCTGCCCACCGGCTCGATCGCCGAGGTGCTCAGGTTCGCCGCGCCGCAGGCGAGCGAGGGCGAGCTCTGGACGGCCCTCGAAGCGGCCGGCTGCACGACGCTCGTCAGCGCCTTGCCGGATGGCCTCGATACGAAGGTGGGCGAGGGCGGGCGACAACTCTCGAGCGGCGAGCGCCGGCGGATTGCGCTGGCGCGGGCGTTGGCTCGCGAGGCGTCGCTGCTGCTGCTCGACGAGCCGACCGCGCATCTCGATGCCGGGGCAGCGGCGCAGATACGCTCGGCGCTGGAGCGGCTGGAGCGAAAGCAGACGATCGTGATCGCCAGCCACGACGCCTCGCTGCGAGCTGTGGCCGAGCGCACGATCAGCCTTGCGGAGGTTCGGCGATGAGCCCGGCGCTTCGCCGCATGGTCGCCGAGGCTCGTCCGCTGCGCCGCCGCCTGGCGCTTTCGATCTTGCTCGGCGCCTGCTCGATCGCGGCCGGAATCGGCCTGATGGCGACCGCCGGCTACCTGATCTCGAAATCGGCGCTGGAGCCGCCGATCCTCTCGCTCGGCGTCGCGATCGGCCTGGTGCAGTTCTTCGGCGTCTCGCGGGCGGCCTTTCGCTACCTCGAGCGCCTCGTCTCGCACGACGCGGCTTTCCGCTTTTTGGGGCGCCTGCGCGTTGCCTTCTTCGAGCGCCTGGAGCCGCTCGTTCCCGGCGCGCTCGGTACAGCCCGCGCGGGGGACCTGCTCAGCCGCTTCGTCGGCGATGTCGAGACGATGCAGTTCCTCTTCCTGCGGGCGCTGGCACCGCCTCTGGTGGCTTTAGTCGCCTGCGCGGGCGCGGTCTCCGCGGCCGGGATTGTGCTTCCCGTTGCCGCGCCGGTGCTCGGAGCGGGGCTCGCCGCCGCAGCGTTGATCGCCGCCGCGGCCACCGGCCGGGCAACGAGGACGAGCAGCCGGCAGGAGGCGCCTCTGCGCGCGGAGCTCTCGAGTAAGATAGTCGAGGCGCTCGCGGCCGGCCCGGAACTGGTCGCCTTCGGTCGCGTCGGCTGGGAGCTGGAGCGAATCGACACGGTCGATCGCGATCTGGGTCGGCTCGGCGGCCGGCACGGGCGAGTCGCCGCAACGGGCGATGCGCTCGTCCTGCTCGCCTCGGGCGTCACGCTGGCCGCGGTGCTCGCGGTCTCGGCGTCGGCGGTTGCGGGCGGAAAGCTCGGCGGTGTCTGGCTGGGAATGCTCGCCCTGCTGGCGCTCTCGTCCTTCGAGGCCGTGCGCCCGCTTCCACTTGCCGCTCAGCAATCGGGCGCGGTGGCAGGCGCCGCCGAGCGCCTGTTCGAGCTGACCGACCGCGCGGCGCCTGTGCGCGAGCCCGCGAGCCCGCTACCGATTCCCTCGAGCGGGGTGCTGCGGCTCGAAGACGCGCGCCTGCGTTACGCCTCGCATCTGCCCTGGATCCTCAACGGAGCATCGCTCGAGCTCAGGCCGGGCCGACGAGTGGCGCTGGTGGGCGAAAGTGGCGGCGGAAAGACGACGATCGCCGGCGTCCTCGTTCGCTTCCTCGAGCTCGACGGCGGCCGCGCAACGCTCGACGGTCACGACCTCGGCGAGTACGCCTCCGATGACGTGCGCGGCCTGGTCGCGCTCGACGATCAGGATGCCCATCTCTTCTCGACGACCATCCGCGAGAACGTCCGCTTCGCCCGCCCCGGCTCGAGCGACGATCAGATCGCGGCGGCGCTTCGGCGCGCGGGCGTCTGGGATTGGGTGTCGTCCCTTCCGGACGGTCTCGAGACCTACGTGGGCGAGACGGGCGACCAGGTCTCGGGCGGACAAAGGCGGCGGATCGCGCTGGCGCGCGCCTTCCTATCGGGCGCCCCCTTGCTCATCCTCGACGAGCCGACCGCCCACCTCGATCGCGCCACCGCCGAGGGCATCCTCGAAGATCTCCTTTCCGGCGCCGACGACACGGGCCTGCTGGTGATCACGCACGACCCGCTGATGCTCGACCGCTTCGACCAGGTGCTCAGGCTCGAGAACGGCCGGATCGTCTAGGGATCGGGAATCGACGAGCCTAACGCCAGAATCAGGCCGCGATCTCTTGCAGCAGTTCGAGTAACTCGGCGCTACGGAACGGCTTTTGCAGCATGTGGATCTCGGTCGGCTCGCTCACGCCCAGGCGCTTCAGCACGTCCACGTCGATCAAGCCGCTGGAGAGAATCACGGGCACGGAGTGGCCGCGCTCGCGCAGCGCCCGGACGGCCTCCTCGCCGTTCATCGTGGGCATGGTCACGTCGAGAAGAACGGCCTTCACCTCGTCCCGGTAGCGAGCAACGAGATCGACCGCCTCCCGGCCGTCGCCGGCGCCGATCACGCGGTATCCGGCCTGCTCGAGCATCACGGTAGTCACCTGCCGCACGTTGGGCTCGTCGTCGGCGACGACGACGATTCCGCGATCTCGTTCGACGGTCTCGCAGCGACGCGCGCGCGGGCCGGCGCCGGTTTCGAGCGGAAGCAGAACGCGCACCCTCGTCCCGCGGCCGGGCTCGGAGTAGATGTTCAGCGTTCCTCCGTGCGCGCGAACGATCCCGAGCACCGCCGACAGCCCGAGCCCGCGCCCGGCGAACTTGGTGCTGAAGAAGGGCTCGAACATGCGCACCTGAGTACCGGCGTCCATGCCGCAGCCGTTGTCGACAACCTCGATGAATGCGTAGTGGCCCGCGGCAACCTGATCGCCCAGGTAGTAGAGGCGAAGGGCGATGGGATCGACGTCGACCTCCCCAGCTCGTACGCGCACCTGCCCACTCGGGTCATGCAGCGCCTCGATCGAGTTGCCGACCAGGTTGGCGAGCAGCCGCCGCAGCTGACTGGAATCGGCCTGAACCTTGATTGGGCGCTTCTCGATCTCCAGTCTGACGTCGGCCTCGCGCGTGAGCGGGCGTAGGTCGTCGAGCGCGTGCTCCAGCAGACGTTCGAGGTCGATCTGCTCGGGGCGGAAGCTCGAGCGGCCGGCGAAGGCGAGGATCTGGTCGGTCAGCTCGGCCGCCTTCTTCGCCGCCTGCTCGATCTGCCCGAGGCGGTCCTGGAGCGGCGAGTCAAACGGCACGTCGCGTTTGACCAGGGTCGTGTTCCCGATCACCGTGAGCAGGAGATTGTTGAAGTCGTGTGCGATCCCACCGGCGAAGAGGCCGAGACTCTCCAGGCGCTTGTTCTCCGTTTGGCGCCTCAGCTGCTCGTCCCGATTCTCGACTCGACGCAGGCCCACGAGAACGCGCGACTCCCCTTCGACGAAAACCAGAAGTAGGCGCAGGTTCAGCGAGGGGCCGTCGCGGCGGCTCCACTCGAGCTCGATCTCGCTGCTCTTCTTACCGGCGAGGCAGACGGAGAGAGCCTGCGCGTAAGCGGCACGCGCGCTCCCGGAGGCGATCAGCTCGGTTAGCTCGTGGCCCTTGCTCGCGACGCACTGGCCGCCGAGCGTAGCCTCGGCGCCCTCATCCAGAGAGAGCACGACGCCCTTCTCGTCCAGCTCGATCAGCCCGTCGCTCATGCGAGCGAGAATCTCCCCGAGCAAGTCGGAGCGCGCTCCGTGCGTGGAAGCGACGTGTCGCACACCCAAATCTTCGGCTCGCTGACCGGCGCGTCTATACCCGAAACGCGCTGCTCGGCGTAGTCCGAGACGCGCGCCCTGGCGCAACGCCGCCGTTTTCGAAGTCCGTTCACGTCCGCAACGGCCTCGCTAGAGTCTCGCTCGATGGAACGGTTTCGATACGTCGTCGTCGATGTCTTCAGCGAGCGGCCGCTGGCCGGAAACCAGCTCGCCGTCTTCACCAATGCTCAGCCGATTCCCGAGCACCTTCTTCAGCCTCTAACCAAGGAGATCGGCTTCTCCGAGACCGTTTTCTGCTACCCCGCCGAGGCCGAGGGGCACGTTCGCATTCGCATCTTCACACCGGCGAGCGAGGTTCCCTTCGCCGGGCACCCGACGCTTGGAACGGCTTTCGTGCTGGCTGCGCCGATGCAGCTCGGGTCGATCGGGCTCGAGACGGGCGCGGGCCTGGTCACGGTCGAGCTGGAGCGCGGCGGAAGCGGGAGCATCGTCTTCGGTCGCATGAGCCAGCCGCTGCCGCGAATCGAGCCCTTCGCGCAGGCCGCCGAGTTGCTCGCGGCGCTCGGCCTGGAGCGAAGCGAGCTTCCGGTAGAGCTCTACGACAACGGAATCGCTCACGTCTTCGTCGCGCTCGCCTCGGAAGAGCAGGTCGCCGCGCTCGCGCCCGATAGCAAGACTCTGGCGGCGTTCGGCTCGATCGGCGTCAACTGCTTCGCCGGCGCCGGCAAGAGCTGGAAGACACGTTGCTTCGTCAGCGGGCTCGGAATCAGCGAGGACCCCGCCACCGGTTCTGCCGCCGGGCCGCTCGCCCTGCACCTGGCCCGCCACGGGGCGGTCGCCTTCGGCGAGGAGATCGAGATACGCCAGGGCGAAGAGGTTGGGCGACCGTCGTTTCTCTACGCAAGCGCACACGGAACAAGCGAGAGCGTGGAGCGTATCGAGGTCGGTGGCTGCGCGGTGGTGGTCGCCCGCGGCGAGTTCGCGCTTCCGGGCGCCGGCTAGCTCGCTTGCGCCGGCGCCAGGCGCCGGCTGAGCATCGCACCAACGAACACCGAAGCGCGCCGAGCCGCGACCAGCGGCGAGCGTCCGCGACTGCGAGCGGCGATGTAGATGGCGGCGAAGGCATCGCCGGCTCCGGTCGCACCTGCGTTCGCTACCGGCGGCTTGGCCGGCACCTCGGTCAGCTCTCCGGCGGTCCAGACCAGCGCGCCCCTGGAGCCGCGGGTGACGATCACCTCGGGCACTTCCAAACTGGCCAGGCTCTCTGCGTTGACCTCGTGGAGGACGGCCTCCGCCTCCTCTTCGGCGAGCTTCAGCACGCTTACGTGGCGAAGAAGCTCGCGATCGAAATCGGCGTCGAGCGCGAGTGGGCCGACCTCGGGCGAGCGCGCGAGGCCCTGCCCGTCGAGCGAGAGAATGCGACCGCGCGCTATCTCCGCGAGAGCCGCGGCAGAGAACTCGCCGCGGAGTAGCGGCGCCACATGCACCCATTCGCACGGCTCGAGCGCCGCGCAAACCCAGCTTCGTACCTCATCCGCCGACCAGCCGTCGCCGACCGACGTGACGGCCATGATCCGGCGCTCGTCCTGTTCGATCAACTCGAAGCCCGTCGTGACCTCGGCGGGACGCCAGCTAACCGGAACCCCGAGCGCCAGCACGGGCCCGAGCAGGAGACGGCGATGTTCCAGCGCGCACTTCGTCACGATCCGGGAGGGTCGCGCCAGCAGGCTCAGCGCCCGCGCGGCGTGATAGGGACAGCCACCCGGAAACGGCTCGCGCCCGGGCGCGCTGTCGAGCGAGAGGCTGCCGACTATCGCAACAGGACGCACAAGGTGACTGTATCGGCTCGGCGATCGACTCAGGCGATCGACGAGCTCGGCTCGCGCTCGCGCGCGAGGGCATTGAGCAGCGCGCTCAAGGCAAAGGCGAGGGCAAACGATGGCAGCGAGGCGCCGAAGCCCCAGCCGGCCGTGTGCAGATGGCCAAACAGATCCACCCACCAGGACGGCCCGGTCGGTATCAGCCACTGGTAGAGGACAAAGCCGGCCAGCCAGGCGCCGAGCTGAGCCGGCCGCACGGGCGGAGCTCGGAACACGGCGTCCCGGTCGTAGCCGCGATGCACCAGCCAGTCGGCGGCGAGCACTCCGAAGAGGGGCACGAAGAACGAGCCCAGTAGGAAGAGGAAGGACTGGTACTGGGCGAGACCGATCGTCAACGCGCCCAGCGTCGAGACGCTCGCGGCGACGACGATCAACATCCGTTGTGAGGCGCGCGGAAGCAGGTTCTGGAGCGAAAGGGCGGTCGAATAGACGTTGGCGAACGGCTCCTTGGTCTCATCCACACCGAGCGCGAAGAGCGCCAGTCCGCTGGCTAGGCCACCGGCGGCGATCGCCGTCATCAGCGAGGTGGCATCGCCAAGGTTTTTCGAGAGGAGAAGAACGGCGCCGAGCCCGAAGAGCCAGATGTTGGGGATCAGATAGCCGAGGCCGGTTCCCCAGAAGGCGCGCTTGGTGCTGCGCGAAAAACGCGTGTAGTCGGCCGCGAGCGGAAGCCACGAGATGGGCATTGCCACCATCAGATCGACTCCCTGCCAGAAACCGAGACCGCCCCTGCCGGGGCGCGACCAAAGCCGCTGCAGGCCCGCATCGTGAAGCGCCCACCAGGTCAGGTAGGCGAGCGAGGCGAGCACCACCCAGATCGCGAAACGCTTCACCCAGCGGTGGACGAAGCCGACCGGCCCAAGCAGGGCGAGCGCAGTCGTCGCGGCGGCGGCGACCAGCGTCCAGAGCCAGGTCGCATGAAAGCCGAACAGACGCTGCGAGAGCGCCGCGGCGGCAGTGGCGATGACGATCAACTCGAACACCGTCCAGCCGACGTTTTGAATGACGTTCAACACCGTGGCGAGGTACGAGCCGCGCCGTCCGAGCGGCGCCCTCAGCAGCACCATCGCCGGCACCCGCGCCTGCGCGCCGATGAGTCCGGCAAAGCCGAGCATCGCGTTGCCGACGAGACCTCCCACGACAATCGCGAGAAGAGCGTCTCGTAGCGAAAGCCTCGGGACGAGGTAGGTGCCGGCGACCAGAACGAGCAGGCTGAGCCCCAGGCTGCTCCAGAGCAGTCCCGTGTCGAAGAGCCCGAGCAGGCGCAGGCGATCGGGTACCGGCTCGATGCCCCAGTTCGGTGTCTCGTGGCTCATCGCTCTCCCTTCGCTGGCATTACCCAGATCAGGTTCGGCGGGTGTGCTCTCAGCCCCGTCTTCGCGGACGGGACACCCCGGTTGCCTCGGCGCCTACCAACTGATTTTCGGAGGCCCTACAGCGACTTTAGCGAATGAGGTGCGCCACCGTAACCGAGAGCAGGTTGAGACCGATGACGACGAAGAGCAGGCCTCCGACCAGATCGATCGTGAAGAAGAAGCGAGGGCGCAAGAAGCGGCGCCCCCAGGAGATCGCGGCGGCCGCGAAAAGCGCGAAGGCGAGACAGGTGAGCATGAACGCGGCCGAGAAAACCGTGTAGCCGAGCGCGCCCGCGGAAGCGACCCCGGAGCCGGATACAGAGCCCGAGACGGCGATCCAGAATGGAAGCGCATACGGACTGGCGACGCTCATCGCCGCGCCGGTCGCGAACGCCTGCTCGACAACCACGCCGTCACTGACCGGAGGCCGCTTTCGCCTGACGTTCGACAGCGCGCGGACTCCCAACCAGAGCAAGAACAAGCCTCCTACACCGCCCGCCGCGAGCTGAACGCCGCCCGCTTCGGCCAGAGCCGCCGCACCCGCGAACATGATGCCGATCCAGACGGCGTCGCCGGCGAGCGAGCCCAACTCAACTGCCAGCGCAGCCCGAAAACCGTTCGAGAGCCCGCGCCTGGCGGTCTCCGCCAGAACCGGTCCGGGTGCCGCGCTGTAGGCGAGCGCAAGTAGCACAGCAACCAGAGCGAGCTTCATAGAGATTACTATATCTAGCTACCCTGAGAGGTTCCTGAGCAGCGCCTAAGCATCTTGTGACGGTCCGCCGACGGCGTGACCGAGCGGAATCGCGCCCCAAAACGCGGGGTTCATCGCTGCGCCAGCCGCCGGCGCGCGCTACCCGAGGCGACTTCTGATCACGTAGGGAAGGATCCCGCCATGCCTGACGTACTCTCGCTCGCGCGGAGTATCGAGGCACACGCGCACCTCGAACGTGATCGATTCGCCGCCGCCGTCGGGCAGCGCTGTGACAGTGGCGCTGTCGGACTGACCGGCGGCTAGTCCGGTGATCGAGTAACACTCGCGCCCGCTCAGCCCGAGCGCTTCGCGGCTTTCGCCGTCCCGGAAGCGAAGCGGCACGACCCCCATCATGAGCAGGTTCGAGCGATGAATGCGCTCGAACCTCTCGGCGATCACCGCGCGCACGCCCAGCAAGCTCGGGCCTTTCGCCGCCCAGTCGCGTGACGAGCCCGAGCCGTACTCCTTGCCGGCCAGCACGATGAGAGGCGTCTGCTCGGCCAGGTAGCGCTCGGAGGCGGCGAAGATCGTCATCTCCTCGCCGTCTGGGAGGTGAACTGTCCAGCCCCCTTCCTTCCCTGCGGCGAGAGCGTTGCGCAGGCGGACGTTGGCGAAGGTGCCGCGCACCATCACCTCGTGATTGCCGCGCCGCGAGCCGTAGGAATTGAAACTCGCGCGCTCAACTCCGTGTTCGAGCAGGTAGGCACCGGCCGGCGAGTCTGCCGCGATCGATCCCGCCGGGGAAATGTGATCGGTGGTGACCGAATCGCCGAGCACCGCCAGGCAGCGCGCGCCCTCGACGTCGGCGACCTGTCCGGACTGCCTGGACATGCCGTCGAAGTAGGGCGGCCGGCGCACGTAGGTCGAGAGCTCGTCCCATTCGAACAGCTCGCCACGCGAGACCGGCAGCGCGCGCCAGCGCGCATCCCCGCTGTAGATCTCCCGGTAGGCCTCACGGTAGGCCTCACTGTCCACACAGGAGGCGATCGTGTCGGAGATCTTGTCCTCGCTCGGCCAGATGTCGCTCAGATAGACGTCCTCGCCGGCGGCGCCGCGAGCAAGCGGCTCGCGGGTGAGATCGATGTCCATTCGTCCGGCGAGCGCGTAGGCGACCACGAGCGGCGGCGAGGCCAGGTAGTTGGCCTTAACCTCGGCATGGATACGAGCCTCGAAGTTCCGGTTACCGGAGAGGACGGCGCAGGTCACCAGCTCGTTGTCCGCGATGGCGCGCGAGACCGCCGCGGGCAGCGGCCCCGAGTTGCCGATGCAGGTCGTACAGCCGAAGCCGACCAGGTGGAAGCCCAGCTGCTCGAGATGAGGCAGGAGCCCCGAGCGCTGGTAGTAACGCTCCACCGCGCGTGAGCCCGGGGCCAGGCTCGTCTTCACCCACGGCTTGCGGCGCAAGCCGAGCTCGACGGCCTTCTTCGCCAGCAGCCCGGCGGCGATCATCACTCGAGGGTTTGAGGTGTTCGTGCAGCTCGTGATGGCGGCGATCACAACGGCGCCGTGCGATATCCGGAAGCTCTCTCCGTCGAGTTCGACCAACGCGCCGTCCGGTCGCGCGGCGGCGGCGTGAAGCTCGGGCGCGGGGTCGGGCAGCGCCTCGTGGCCGGGCGTCTGCTCGGCGGTCGGATCGCTGGCCGGGAACGTCTCGGCGATCGCCTCGTCGAGCGAGCCGCCGGCGAACTCGACGCCGAAGCTCTCCAGACCCTTGCAGAAGGACTTCTTGGCCGAAGACAGCGGAGTGCGATCCTGCGGCCGTCGCGGGCCCGAGACGCTCGATTCGACCGTTGCCAGGTCGAGCTCCACGATTTGCGAGTAGCGGGGCGCTACGCTCGGCTCGGACCAGAGCATGTTCTCCTTGCAGTAAGCCTCGACCAGACGTACGCGCTCCTCGCTGCGACCGGTCAGGCGTAGGAAACTGAGCGTTTCGGCGTCGACCGGGAAGAAACCGCAGGTCGCCCCGTACTCAGGGGCCATGTTGGCCAGAGTCGCGCGATCGGCGAGCGCCAGGCCCGAGACGCCGGGCCCGAAGTACTCGACGAACTTCCCCACGACGCCTGTGCGCCGCAGCAGCTCGGTCACCGTGAGAACGAGGTCGGTCGCGGTCACACCGTCGCCCGGCTCGCCAATCAGACGCATTCCGACGACGTCGGGAACGAGCATCGAGATCGACTCACCGAGCATCGCCGCTTCGGCTTCGATGCCACCGACGCCCCAACCGAGCACGCCGAGCCCGTTCACCATCGTGGTGTGCGAGTCGGTGCCGACGAGCGTGTCGGGGAAAGCCGTTCCATCGCGTGACTCCACGACGCGGGCCAGATGCTCGAGGTTGACCTGATGGACGATGCCCGTGCTCGGCGGCACCACCTTCGAGCCTGCGAAGGCGCTCTGGCCCCAGCGCAAGAAGACATAGCGCTCACGGTTGCGGACGTACTCCAGCTCGCTGTTGCGTTCGAACGCCAGCGGGCTGGCCGCCTCGTCGACCTGAATGGAGTGGTCGATCACGAGCTCGACCGGCAAACACGGATTGATCGCGCTCGCATCCCCGCCCAGCTCGCGCATGGCGTCGCGCATCGCGGCCAGATCGACTATCGCGGGAACACCGGTGAAATCCTGTAGCAGTACTCGCGCGGGAGTAAAAGAGATCTCGTCGCCGGGCCCGGAGCCTTCCTTCCAGCCCGCGACCGCCTCGACCTGCGCGGCGCTGGTTACCGAGCCCTCGTGGCGGAGGACGTTCTCGAGCAGAACCCGCAGCGAGTAGGGAAGAGTGCCGACCTCGAAATCGGAGGCCAGCGCCTCGAGGCGGTAGATCGAGTGCTTGCTGCCATCGATCTCCAGCTCACCGCGCGCTCCGAAAGAATCGGCCATAGCCACGATTCAACCAGAAGCCGGCGCAAAGCCGTTGATCGAGACGGCCGAACGCACCCGCTACCGAGCGACGGCGCCTATTCGCCGGCCGGCCGCTTGCGCGCGTCGCCGTTGCCGCTTGACTCCAGCACGCCCCGGATCTTGTGAGCCAGCTCCTGCGGCGTGAAGGGCTTGCCGATGAACTCGGCCTCGCCGTCGAGCACGCCGTGGTGAACGATCGCCTCGTCGGTGTAGCCGGACATGAACAGAACTCGCGTGGCCGGGCGACGTACGACGAGAACCTCCGCCAGCTCGCGGCCGCTCATTCCGGGCATGACGACGTCGGTGACGAGCAGGTCGATCGCCCGGTCGAGAGAGTCGGAGAGCAAGAGGGCCTCGTCGCCGCTCGAGGTCTCGAATACCTCGTAGCCGAGCTCACGCAGGACGCGGGCGACGAGTTGCCGCACCATCTCTTCGTCCTCGACGAGAAGCAGCGTCTCGCTTCCACGCGTCTCTCCGAGCGGCGCCGCCACTCTCTCCGCTTCGACGCCGTCCTCGGCGACCGGAAGGTACACGTGGAACACGCTTCCCTTCCCGATCTCGCTGGCGACCTGAATCGCGCCGTTCGATTGCTCGACGATCCCGTGCACGGTCGCCAGTCCCAGGCCGGTGCCCTCGCCCTGCTCCTTGGTGGTGAAGAACGGCTCGAAGATGTGCGACATCGTTTCATCGTCCATCCCGAGCCCCACGTCCGAGATCGTCGCCATGACGAAGTCGCCTGTCGAAAGTCCAAGCAAGCTGGCATCGGCTTCGTCGAGATTGGCGTTGGACGTCTCGATCGTGATCTTGCCACCGTTCGGCATCGAGTCGCGGGCGTTGACGACAAGGTTCATGATCACCTGCTCGATCTGGCTGCGGTCTGCACGGATCACGGCGATCTCGGGCGCGAGCACGGTAACCAGCTCGACGTTCTCGCCAATCAGGCGCTGGAGCATCTTCTCTATACGCCCGATCACCTCGTTTGGGTTGAGCAGCGCCGGCTGCAATACCTGGCGCCGGCTGAACGCCAGCAGCTGCTGGGTCATCGCTGCCGCCTGCTCGGCCGCGCGCTTGATCTCCTCTGCGTCGCGGGCCAGCGAGCTGGCGGGGTCTAGCTCCGACACGATCAGCTCGCTGTAGCCGGTGATCGCGGTCAGCAGGTTGTTGAAGTCGTGGGCGATGCCTCCCGCAAGACGACCGATCGCCTCCATCTTCTGCGAATGCAGGAGCTCCGCTTCGAGCCTCCGTCGCTCGATCTCGGCTTCGCGCTCGACGCTGATGTCGAGTAGATAGCCCTGAACGTAGAGCGGCTTGCCCGACAGGTCACGCACGACCACGGCCTCGTCACGAACCCAGACCGTGCGCTCGTCCTTCGAGATCAGACGGTACTCGAGCCCGATCCTTCCCTTCCCTCCGCTGGCGGCCCGTTCGGCGGCGACGTGCTCGCGATCGTCGGGGTGGATTGCGCTGACGAAGTTACTGTAGTCCGAGACCCAGTCGGCCGCCTTGTAGCCGAGAATCTCCTCGAGCTGAGGGCTGAGATAGACCCAGCGACCGGACTCACCAGGGGCGTTGATGTAGGTGATCAGCGGTAGCTGCTCGACCAAGAGGCGGTAGCGCGCCTCGGCCTCGCGCAGCTCCTCCTCGGCGGTGCGGCGCTCACTGATGTCGCGGAAGCTCATCAGGATCGAGCGAAGTTGGCCGTTCTCGTCCAGTACCGAAGTCGTCGTTCCTTCAACGAAGACCCAGTTCCCGCGCTTGTGACGCATGCGCAACTCGACGACGGCGGCGCTCTGACTGGTCACAGCCTGACGAAGAGCATCGCTGGCACGCTGAACGTCGGAGGGATGAACGAGGCTGATCGGCGATACGTCCACCAGCTCTTCGGGCCCGTAACCGAGCGCCTCCTCATAGGAGGGGGAAGCGAAGACGAACCGCCCCATCGGATCGAGCACCGCGATCATGTCGTGCGAGTTCTCGACCACGACGCGGTAGAGCTCGCGGCTCCTCAGAAGCTCTTCTTCGGCCAGCTTGCTCGAGGACAGATCTGAGCCGATGCCGATCACGCCGACCGTGTTGCCGTCGGCGTCACGGTGCGGCGCCATCGCGATCAGGTAGGGGATGATCGTTCCGTCGCGACGCCTCCGCTCGGTCTCGTGATTGTTGATCTGCTCGCCCCGGATCGCTCTCTCGACCTGGTCGTCGAACTCCTCGGCAAGATGCTCGGGAACGATCGGCAGGACCCTTCCGATCGCCTCATCGCTCGACCAGCCGAAGATGGTCTCGGCGACCTCATTCCAGACGGTGACGCGATGCTCGAGGTCGATCTCGATTATCGCGACCGGCGAAGCGTCGATCACGGCGCCCAGGCGCTCGTTCAGCTCCGCGGTCTTGGCGCGAATCGCCCGCGCGGTCTCCTCGTACTCGCGCTGCTC
Source organism: Actinomycetota bacterium (assembly GCA_003132665.1). Classification (GTDB taxonomy): domain Bacteria; phylum Actinomycetota; class Thermoleophilia; order Gaiellales; family Gaiellaceae; genus Fen-549. The sequence goes on along the minus strand of PKYN01000018.1, from coordinate 235,816 downwards.
GATAGCCGAGCCGAGCACGTTGGCAAGCGAACGGAGGAAGTCGATATCGACGTCGCTGAACACTCTGCTTTGGACAGAGCGCACGCCGATTATTCCCCACGGGTGCTCGTGACCCGGGATCACCACGTTGACCGCGCTGACGATCTTCAGCTCGAGTAGGGCCGGCGGCGGATCGAAGCGCGTCTCCCGCGCCAGATCGGTCACGACGACGGGCTCATTTTCGGACAGCGCGTAGCGCGAGAAGGCGTCCGGCGCCAGAGCCGAGTCGGGCTCGGAAGCATCTGCCAGACGACCGGCCGAGGTGCGCATCGACAGCAACCCGTCACCCTGAACGTTCTGGAAGATGACAATGCGGTCGAGCGCCAACGCTTCGTCTACGGCCCGGGCGGCCTCCTGCATCAGAGCATCGATATCGGTCTCGATCAGAGCGCGCTGACCGAGTCGAGCAACGATTTCTTGCCCGCGCGCTCTGGCCCGTAGATCTTCGACGAGTTTATCGACCGCGTTTCTCGCCAGAAAGACCGCGAGCGCGAAGAAGGTCAGTGCCGCTGTCACGGCAATCCATTCGGCTACTACGCGCGGCCTCGATCCGGCAGCGACCAAGGCCGCCAGGAAGGAGCCCGACGCCACCGTCAGCTGAAGCGCCAAGCCGCGCGCCGAGACGAAGTAGGCCGCGTAAAGCGAGGCCAGACAGTAGACGACCAGGCCGAGCGCCCAGCTTCGGGCGTCGGCCCAGACTCCGACCGAGACCAGCAGCGAAGCCGATACTCCGAATGTGGTGGGCAATACCGGCCAGCGCTTCGAGAGCGCGAGATATGCGAGACCCAGCGCGAAGAAGCCCAGCGCGACCACGAGCGTGATCACACGCTTATCGGCCGGGGCGAGCGCGGTCAGGACAAGCACCACGAAGCCCGACGCAATGGCAAGCGAGGCGGCGGCGCGCGAGGTGCTCTCGAACCGGGTTTCCGGATCGGGAGTAGCGACCGCATCCCGCAGTCTGGAAACTAGGTGGCTAGTCCACTCGCTGATAGAAACCATTTTCATCGCCCGCCGCAAAGGTGCGTCTTCCTCTCTATCGACAGAAACCGCCCGAAGTTCGATCGGAAGCCGGTCCTGGCCTTCTCGACGCAGGACGGTTGTAGCGATTGTGCTCTCTCGCTGCCGCTTAACAAAGCCCTAATCCGGGAAAAGCCGACACTAACCAGCCGCCTGAACGAGCGGGGTATAACCCAGAACTACCGGATCGAAGTCGGAAGAAGGGGGTTTTCGCATGAACTCGAGGCCGCGAGGGATCGCAACCGCTCTGGCCGTTCTCGTCGCAGGCGCCGCGGGAGCTGGGATCGCGCTAGGAATCGCGGCCGCACTAGGCGATCTGGGCTCGTCGACCGTCGTGACTCAGAACATCGAAACGCCGGCTTCGCTGCAGCAAGTTGCGTCAACGGGAGGCAAGGCGCTCACTATCCCCGAGATCTACGAGCGCACCGCGCCCGGGGTTGTACAGGTCACGAGCACCCAGATCGTGAAAGCGCAGCAGGTCAACCCCTTTTTCCAGACGCCGGCGCAGAAGGTCCAGGCGCTTGGCTCCGGGTTCGTGATCGACAAGCAGGGCGACATCGTCACCAACAACCACGTCATCCAAGGCGCCACTTCGATCCAGGTCTTGTTCTCGAACAACATCACGACCAAGGCGACCGTGGTCGGTACGGACGTATCGACCGATCTTGCCGTGTTGAGGGTGAAGGTCTCTCCCAGCGCCCTGACGCCACTCATGCTCGGAAACTCCGCGGCGATGGAGGTCGGCGATCCGGTAGTGGCGATCGGTAACCCGTTCGGGCTCGACCGCACTGTCACCTCGGGCATCGTCAGCGCCATCTACAACGTCGGCGCGGGCACGCTGACCACAAACGGCTTCCCGCTCCTCTCCCAGAACCACTTCCCGATCCCGGCGATTCAGACCGACGCGGCCATCAACCACGGTAACTCGGGCGGGCCGCTGATCAACAGCCTGGGACAGGTGATCGGTGTGAACTCGCAGATCGAGACCGGTGGTGGTACCAGCCAGGGAAACGTCGGCATCGGCTTCGCGATCCAGTCGGACACCGTCAAGCAGATCGTGGCACAGATCCTCAAGACCGGGACGGCAAGCCACGCGTTCCTCGGTATCAGCAACATCAGTGAGCTCACGCCGGAAGTTGCCCGCCTGTATCGGCTGCCGGTCGACCACGGTCTGCTGTTCGGCGGCGTACGGAAGGGCAGCGGTGCCGCTAAGGCCGGGCTCAAGCCGGGGACGCGCAAGGTGACGGTCGCGGGTCAGAGCTACTTGCTCGGCGGCGACATCATCGTCGGCGTCGACGGAAAGAGCGTCGGCAGCTCGTACGGGAAGCTCGCGGACACGATCGCCGCGCACCACCCGGGCGACAAGGTCTCGCTGGAGATCTACCGCGGCAACCAGAAGATGACCATCACGGCGACGCTCGGCAATCGCCCATAGCCTTCGCGCCTCGGCTTCGGCTCGACACGAAAAGCGTCGAACGGCGATCATAGGCGTAGGCGCATGCCCGAGATCATCGACATCAGCGTCCCGCTGAGCCCGGACACGGTCAGCTGGGAGAACGAGTCGACTCCCGTGATCGAACGGGTGCACTCGATTGAAGCCGGTGACGGCTACAACCTGAGCCGGCTCCTCTTCGGCACCCACTCCGGTACCCATGTGGATGCGCCGTTGCACTTCATCGCCGCAGGCGGCTCGGTCGACCAGCTACCCCTCGATGCTCTGATCGGGCCCGCGCTCGTCGTCGATGCGCGTGACGTCGTGCAGGAGATCGGCGTCGAGTTGGTCGAGCGCGAGCTTCCGTCCGGCTGCGAACGCGTCCTGTTCAGCACACGAAACTCCGAGCTCTGGGACGAGCCCGGCTTCCGCAGCGACTTCGTTGGCATCTCGCTTCAGGCCGCGACGCTCCTGGCCGAGCGAGGCGTCCGGCTCGTCGGCATCGACTACCTCTCGGTCGGCGCTCCCGAGACCCATCGCAAGCTGCTCTCCAACGACGTCGTCCTTCTGGAAGGTCTCGACCTGCGCGGAGTAGCGGCGGGCCGCTACCGATTGGTCTGCCTTCCCCTTCGTGTCGCCGGCGCCGACGGCGCCCCGGCCCGCGCCATACTGATGGCGCTATAGCCATGGAGCCCCAGCCCCTTCGCCCCGCGCGTACCCCCATCCTCGCCGATCCGCCAAGCGAGGAGGAAGATCTCTGGACCGACGACGGACAGGACGATCACACCGGCTGGTTCTGCGTCGCAACCGATCCCTTCCCCTGTCCCGCGCCCGGTTGCCCGTTCGTCGCCGAGTTCATGACGGCGGCGCACTTGATCCTCGTCTGGCAGAGGAAAGACGACCCCAATCTCCTCCGTCACGCGCAGCGCGCCAAGGAGGTCAAGCGCAATCCGCGCATCACCGAGTTCCAGCGCTCGTTCGGTCCCAGCGCGTCCTACTACGCCTGGGAAGCGGCGGGGCGCCCGGTGCACGGCATCCGGGCAAGCTGATGGTCGGAGCCCAAATCCCACGCGCCGCGGTGACTGCTCGGGCACCCGGCCGGGAATACGTAGGCATGGCTCCGCGTTGGGAAAGAAGTCGAACGCATGAAAAGCGGTCGCGATGAGCGAGCAGGCGCCGGATACGGCGGGGCGTGAGCTCGCGGAGGAAGCCCGAGACAGGGTGCGATTCGAGGAGGAGGCACTCAGCCGTGCCGATCAGGTCTATCAGGTCGCTCGCCACCTCGCCGGCTCGAAAGAAGAGGCGGAGGAATTGATGCAGGAAACCTACGCGCGGGCTTTTCGGAGCTGGCGCTCCTACACGCCGGGCACGAACATGCGCGCCTGGCTGCTTCGCATTCTCACCAACCTCAACATCGATCGGGGCCGCCGCAAGCAGCGCCGACCGCCCGAGCGCTCGCTGGAGGAAGGCGACTATTCCCTCTACGACCGCCTCGAGGAGACGACCGGCGCGGGGTCGAGCGAGGACGAGGAGCGGCTTCTCAACCGGCTGTCTCAATCCGACATCGTCGATGCTCTGACGGCGCTACCGCACGACTTTCGCGACGTGCTCGTTCTTGTCGATCTCGGCGAGTTCAGCTACCAGGAGACGGCCCAGATCCTGTCGATCCCGATTGGTACCGTAATGTCGAGGCTGCACCGAGCGAGGCGCCTGCTCAAGCAATCCCTGGCAGGCTCGCTGGAGAATGAAAGATGAGCGAGAGTCCCTGCGCCAAGTGCGAAAGACTGCTTCAGCTCTACCTCGACGGAGGGCTCAACGAGATCGAGGCGCGCGAGGCCGAGAATCATCTCGACGACTGCGGTTACTGCCACCGGCAATATCGCTTCGAGCGAGCTTTCCGCGAGCATCTGCGCAAGACGCTGAGTGAGGAGCCGATGAGCCCGGAGCTCAGAATCAAGCTCGCCGCACTCAGAAGCGATGTCCGGCCGGCCGGCGACCCGTAATCACGTCCGTCATCCGTCGAGAGCGAGAGTCGCCGGACCGACGATTACGAACAGGCGGCGCTGGTCCTTGCCGCTGGGAAGCGGCAAGAGATCAGCCTTGAGCTGACTCGCCAGGCGCTTACCCAACTCCCTCCCCTTCCCGACGCTGGAGTAGAAGATCGTCGTGTGCTTGTAGTTGAAGCGGCTCGCACGCTTGACCGACGCGATCTGGTAGCCGAGCGAAGCGATATGCGAAGCGACCCGGCGCGTGTAGGTGATGTCACCGGCCCCGTTCTCGACTACGACCTTGACCTTCCAGGTAGCCGGCAACGCTGCTTTGTTACTACCCGGAGTGAAGACGTGCGCCGCCGGGCCACGCAGGGCATAGCCGAGCATCACAACGCCCGCGATGCCGACGACTATCAGCGCAGCGGCTACGGCCAGGCGCGCGCGCGGATTGCGCTCGATCGGCCGTGGCAGGACGGGCAGGCCGGCCAGCTCGCGCGCCTCGTGGTTGTCGATCTCGAGCCCGCTCGCCAGTAGAAGGGCGGCCGCGAGCGCATCCTCCGGGCTGCGAAAGGCATACACGCGTCCCTCCTCCAGCCAGATCACCTGCTCGGTCGTGAGTCCCGAGCGATGCGCGACCTGCTCGCGGCTCAGCTGGCGCCGTAAGCGCGCGTTGGCGAACACGGTCGCCGCTGCGCCGCTCTCCAGCGACGAAACGAAGGCGAGCGCAAGCTGAGGCTGGTCGTTCGGGTCGAGCGGTCGCACGCTAGAGGTTGTCATCGGCAGATCCGGAGTCTCCCTCGATAACCGAGAGTACCTTGCAAGGTGAACCAGCCCGGCGAAATCCGAGCCCTGAGATCTTCGCCGCCGGTATCCCGCGTCCTACGCGCAGCCGGCGAGCTTCTGCCAACGCCGCATGATCTCGTCGACGTAGACGCGCGTCTCTTCCGTCGGCGGGCCGCCGGCTTTCTCGACCGCGGTCGGGCCGGCGTTGTAGGCGGCCAGCGCCATCTCCAGCGAATCGAAGCGATCGAGCATGCGCCGGAGGTAGCGGGCGCCCGCGAGAACATTCGCGCTCGGACTGTTGAGGTCGATCTCCAGCTCCTGAGCGGTCGATGGAAGCACCTGGAGAAGACCGAGCGCACCGGCATGAGAGACGGCATTGGGCTCGAAGTTCGACTCTTCCTGGGCTACCGCGGCGAGAAGCGAGAGCGGTACTCCAGATTTGTTCGACGCGTACTCGAACGCGGTTCGGAAACGTGCGGGCAGCGGGCAGCGCATGCTCGGCGTCGTCTTCCCGGTTACATTTGGCTTGGCGGCGGCAATCGCAGCGATTCGTCCGCTGGCCCGAGTGACGCTCTTCTGCCCGTCATTGGGTGCGCTGGCGAGAGCGTGCGTCGCCATCGCCAGTGCCAGAGCAAAGGAAAAGAGCAGGGATAGACGGCGGCTCACGGGCAAGATCCTAACGCTCTTGTCGGGTGCCCATCGCCCCCCTTTTCGGGAGAGTCGCGCCGGCGGGCGAAACCCGGGCGTTCGCCGCCTAGACACCGGACGTCACGGCAAGGATGTCGGCAAGGTGAACGAGGCGGAACGTGAGCCTGCTCACGCGAACCCGGTCAGGCTCGCGCTCGACCTCGGGGAGCGTTCGCCAGAGCTCTCGGGCGCAGGTTAGAAGCTCACTGATCTGCTCCTGCTCACTCGGGTGCGTGTCGACCTCGTTGCAGGCGTTCAGCGCCAGCCCGAGCACGCCAACCGTGTCCTGCTGACGCGTCCACAGAAGAGGGATCGCCATCGAGAGATATTGATGAATGCGGGCCATCGTCATCGACTGGGTAAAGGTCGAGCTGCCGTGCGGCGCGCTGGGCACATGTGGCGGCTCGTGTCGCGAGATGCGATCGGCGTTCTCCCAAAGGATCATGCGCAGGTCACCTTCGTTGAGTCCCGCGAGGCGCGCGGTGCGGATAGCGATCAAGAGCGAGCTCGGCTGCTGCCCGTAGGGATAGTCCGAGGCGTAGAGGATCTGCTCGGGCGCAACGTGCCGATAGAAGTCGAGCAGGTCGATCGGGCTCCAGACCGACGTGTCGAAGAACGCTCCTGCTCTACCGCCGAGCGCGCGCGCCAGCGCCCCCAGATCGGCGATCCCGGCATGGGCGACTATCAGCTGGGCCAGCGGGTAGCGCTCGATCAGCTGTGCCAGATGATCGGCGATCGGCGGCAGGCCTCGACCACCATGAATCAAAACGGGCACGCCTCGCTCCGCCGCCAGCGCCACGATCGGCTCGAGCCGCGTGTCGTTGACGCGAAATCCCTGCGAGCGCGGATGCAGCTTGATCCCGCCAGCGCCTTTGTCGAGGCAGCGCTCGGTCTCCTCGAGCGGCGACTCGTCGAGATTGAGGCGCACGAACGGAATCAGCCTGCCCTGCGACCGTTCGGCGTAAGCGAGCATCCGGTCGTTCGGCTTGCTGAACGCGGGATGGCTGTCGGGCTCGTCGAGCGAGAAGGCGAAACAGCGCTCGATTCCGTAGCGCTCGCAGATCGCCGTCAGCTCCTCGTATGTGCCGGCCATGCCGTCCACGTCGTTGCCGAGATGAACGTGCGCGTCGAAAATGGGCGTCTGCGGAAGCTCGGCTCGAAGATTCGCCTCCCAGGCGGCGATCAACAGTTCGGCGCAGACGAACGCGTCATTCATATCGAGGAGTCTATTCGCGCCGGAGCCGATTCCGAAACGGCGAGAGAGGTTCGCGCTCCGCTAGGGATGTGAGCCAGGCCGAGCCGAATCGGCGCGCAATTCAGACGAGCAGGCGCTCGAAGTGCTCGCCGTCCTCGAAAGGACCGATCAGCGCGAGATGGAGAGCGCGCTTGCCGATGATCTCTTCCGCCACGCGCGTTATGTCCTCGAGGCTGACGGCGTCGAGCCCTGCCAGCACCTCGACCGGATCGACCGCGCCTCCCTCGATGACTTCGCGCCTGAGACCGAAGGAGATCAAGCCCTGCGGAGTCTCGAGTTGGAGAACGAGCCGGCCCTTCATGTACTCCTTCGCCTTTGCCAGCTCTGCCTCGGGCACCGGCTCGCGGGCGATGCGGCGGAGCTCGGCGACGATCGTCTCGATCGCTTCGTCCACGCGTTTCAGGTCGACGCCCGCCTGCGCGTACAACGTCCCGGTCTCGGCGTAGGTGCTGTTGTGGCAGAAGATGTAATAGGCCAGGCCGCGGCGCTCCCTGACCTCGGTGAACAAGCGCGAGGACATGCCGCCGCCCAGGATCGCAGCCAGCACCTGCAGTACGTAGCGATCGGGATGCTGCGTCGGCTCGCTGAGCATTCCGAGAATCAGGTGCGCCTGGTCGGAGGCCTTGTGGTGGACCTTCACCCGCGCCTTGGTCGGTGTCGGAACCTTGGCCGCCGCGGGACTTCCCGTCTCAGCGGGCGCAAGATCGCCAAGCAGTTTCTCGACCTCGGCCGTGATGTCGCCGTCGAGGCGTCCGCCAAGCCCGACCACCATTCTCGAAGGTACGTACCAGCGCCCCAGATAGTCGAGGAAGGTTTCGCGGATAGCCGCCTTGATCGTTTTCTTCGTCCCGATCACGTCCCAACCGAGCGGCTGATCGCCGAAGAGCAGTCTCTCGTAGATCGAGTCGACGTAATCACGCGGCGAGTCGAAGTACATGTTCATCTCCTCGGCGATGACACCCCTCTCGCGCTCGATCTCGCCCGAGTCGAACTTGGAATGGCGAATCATGTCGACGAGCACGTCGAGCGCGAGCGGGCGCGACTCGGCTGCGCACCTGACGTAATAGCCGGTGTACTCCTTGCCCGTGAAGGCGTTGAACTCGCCTCCGATCGCGTCCACCTCGGCGGCGATGTCGCGCGCGGTCGGACGCTTTTCGGTGCCCTTGAAGAACATGTGCTCGCTGAAGTGGGCGATACCGCTCGACTCGCGCGTCTCGTAGCGAGAGCCGGCGGCGACCATGATCATGCAGGTCACCGAACGAGCCTCCGGCATCGACGCCGTTACGACGCGGAGCCCGTTGGAGAGAACTGAGCGCTCGAAAGTCACGCCGGCCATGCTAACGCAGTACCCGCTCATACGAGCCGGCGAAACGGCTTTCACAGCTAGATCGCGCGGGCGCCGTTGACGGTTCTGGTCAAGGTCTCGCCGTTCCGGCCGAAAACCCATGTGACAACTACGCGAATTCACTCTCAAGCCCGGCCGTCTTTTTCCCGATCTAAACGGCGTCTCCCAAGCGGCTAAGAGGGAAAGAGGCACTGATGCGGATCGTGAAAGTGATGGTTCTGGTGGTAGCGATCGCGCTCGTGCCGCTGAGCGTCGGGCTGGTGATGCTGAAACAGCAGCAGAACACCAAGAGCAACCTCGACCGTGCCCTCACCAGCCAGGTGCTCGAGCAGAGCAACCGCTTCCAGAACGTCGAGGCTCAGGCGGCCGCGAGTCTCAAGATCCTGAGTCAGAACCCCGTTCTCGGGCTTCCCTTCACGGAGTCGGCCCTCTTCAACAAGACCACCGGACCCGCGCCGACGATCGCCAGGGCCGACGCCGAGCGCGCGAAGGTCGACAACGCGCTCATCTATATCGGGCAGCGCATCTACTTCAAGCTGCTCAGCGCCGCCGGCTTGATCGACAACGCCGGCCACTGCTCGAACAACGCGGGATGTAGGTACGAAGTTGCACGCGTCTATTTCGCCAACCAGCTCGGTACGAGGGGTGGCGCCGTCACGTCACGAGGCTACGGCGCGGAAGAGCTCGGCTCGCTCAGGATCAGGATCCCGAGCGCCGCCGACAAGAAATGGATCCAGGCGACTCGGAAGCTCAAACCCGGCCAGGTGTACACCAGCGGCGTAACGCAGTCGTCCGACACCCTTCGCTGGATCGTGAACTTCTCGACCTTGCTGCCGCCGACGGCGGGAAAGGGCCGAGGAACGCTCTACTTCGAGCTCGATCTCGAGAACTTCCGCAAGGCCGCGGCGACCGCCGTGAGGCAGGCCAAGCTGCGCGGCCTCGACATGCTGATCGTCGAACAGAGCGGCAGGGTCATTCTGAACAGCCAGATCAAGCAGAGCGGCAACACGCTCGTCGGCGCGAACGACACGCGCTTCGCATCCATCGCAAAGAAAAAGGCCCCGAGCGGCATCACGACGATCGACACGAAGAGCGGTGCGCTACGCGTCGCTTGGCAGCGCATGAACGTCACGAAGCTCAACGAGAACGGCTGGACGGTCATCTCGGCAGCGCCGGCACCGTCCGGCAACGTATTGATGAGCAACCCTGTCCCAGTCGGGTTGATGGTTATCGCTCTGCTCGCCATCGCGTTCGTCATGGGCCGCCGCTGGGTGCGCACGTCGAACCAGGCCTTGACCGACCCGCTCACCGGCCTCGGCAACCGACGCAAGCTCGTCAACGACCTGCAGAAGGCGCTACCCGACGCAGACGAGACGGCACCGCTTCTGCTCGGGCTGTACGACCTCGACGGCTTCAAGAACTACAACGACAGCTTCGGGCACCCCGCCGGAGATGCCCTGCTGACCAGGCTGGGCCGCAATCTGCAGACCGCGATGCAGCTGCACGGCGGCGAGGCTTACCGCATGGGCGGCGACGAGTTCTGCATCATCGTCACGATCGGAACCGACGGTCAAGGAACGATCATCGCCGACGCGAGCGCTGCCCTGTCGGAGCGAGGCGAAGGCTTCGCCATCGGCAGCTCGTACGGATCGGTTCTGCTGCCGCAGGAGGCGAACGAGGTGTCGATCGCGCTGCGCCTGTCCGACCAGCGCCTGTACGCGAACAAGAACAGCGGTCGGCGCTCGGCGGGACGCCAGTCGGCGGACGTGCTGCTGCAGGCTCTGCACGAGCGCAGCCCGGAGCTCGGCGATCACCTGGTCGACGTGGCCCGGCTGGCTGCCGAAGTGGGACGACGGCTGGGCATGAGCGGCGAGGAGCTCGACCAGCTCGCTCAGGCGGCGCAGCTCCACGACGTCGGCAAGATGGCGATTCCCGATGCGATCCTCAAGAAGCCCGGACCGCTCGATCGCGAAGAGTGGGAGTTCATCCGCGGGCACACGGTCGTCGGCGAGCGCATCATCTCGGCGGCACCCTCGCTCTCCCAGGTATCGCGGATCGTTCGCTCGAGCCATGAGCGCTACAACGGGTCGGGCTATCCCGACGGGCTCAAGGGCGACGAGATCCCGCTTCCGTCGCGCATCATTGCCGTTTGCGACGCCTTCGACGCGATGATCGGACCGCGCCCGTACCGGCTCGGCATGAACACCGATAACGCCGCTTCGGAGCTACGTCGCTGCGCCGGCGCCCAGTTCGACCCGGTCGTGATCGAGTTCTTCCTCTCGGTCGTCGACGAGCTGGCCCGGGAAGCGGCCGCGCAACAGGAGCTCTCGGCGAACCCAACCTAATCTCGCTTTCTCGGCCGGCGGCTTCGCCGGCCGAGCGCGACCGGCCCGCGGAGCCGCCTGACGCAGCTGAGCGCACGATTCTCTTTGTTTGGCGGTTTCGTGGAGCGGCGGTTCTTCGGAATAGTGACTCTCGTTGACCGAGCCAAATCGAACTCGGTCCCGGAACGAGAGCGCTACGCTTCGTCCGTGTCAGCGACGCTGGTGAGCCCGACCAAGCCGAAGCATGCCTCGAGCGGCGGCAGCGGGCTCGGCGAGCTTTGGCGCGTCATCGTTCTCAATGACAACCACAACACCTTCGATGGTGTGGCGCGGGCGCTCGCCGCGGTGCTTCCGGGCATCGGCTTCGATGTGGGTATGAACTTGGCGACCGAGATCGACCGGACGGGGCAGGCGATCGTCTGGAGCGGGCACCGCGAGCTGGCCGAGCTCTACTGGTCGCAGCTCGAGACGAGGGGCCTTACGATGGCGCCGCTCGAAGCTTGATAGCTCGCGCTGGCCGGCGAGCCTAACTTCAGACAAGAAACAGCTGCGTCGAGCTCGTCCGTCCGGTTGTCGACTTAGCCTAAAGGTGTGCAATGGCTTCGGGCATTGTCCGAGTCTGACTGCTATCTCCGTTGCTACGGAGATAGGACAGGCACCGTCGATGTCGTCAATACGGCCAGACGCCATCGCGACCGCCCAGCGCCTCGGCTCCAGATCGATCCGAAGCTAATTCCCGATGACGTGAGCGAAGAGCGCCAAGGAGTGCGGCCGGCCGAGGCCGCCTGAATCGCCCACTCATCGAGCGGTACCCCTTCCTCCCTGCGAAAGTCCATCCGGGCTTTCGCGCGCTCGCGGCGACCGGCCCACGAGGTGCCGCTAATCGCGCCAGCCGTTCGTGACCGGGGTGCGCCGATCGCGTCCGAACGCTTTCGTGCGCAGCTTCACGCCGGGCGGCGCTTGGCGGCGCTTGTATTCGGCTCGGTCGATCATCGCCAGGGCGCGTTCGACAACGTCGGCCGGGAAGCCGTCCTCGAGCAACTCGCTGCGCGAGCGATCCTCTTCGATGTAAGCCTCGAGCACGCGATCCAGCTCGGCGTAAGGAGGCAGCGAATCTTCGTCGAGCTGGTCGCTGCGCAACTCTGCGCTCGGCGCGCGCTCGATGGTCGTCGCAGGGATCAGCTCCCTTCCCGCCCGCTCGTTCAGGTGGCGGGCCAGTCTGAAGACATCCGTCTTGAAAACGTCCTTTAGCAACGCGAAGCCGCCGGCCATGTCACCGTAGAGCGTCGCGTAGCCAACCGACAGCTCCGACTTGTTGCCCGTCGCAACGAGGAGCCAGCCGAACTTGTTCGAGAGAGCCATCAGGAGCACTCCGCGCACGCGCGCCTGCACGTTCTCCTCGGTCAAGTCGGGCTCGCGCCCGGCGAAAGCCGGGGCGAGCGAACGCTCGAACTCGGTGACCATCGGCTCGATCTCGATCTCGCGGAATTCGGTGCCGAGACTCTCGGCTAAAAGCTTCGCGTCGGCGCGGGTGGCTACGGATGAAAAGCGCGACGGCATCGAGACGCAGTGGACATGAGCGGCGCCGAGCGTCTCGACCGCCAGAGCGGCAGTCAGCGCAGAGTCGATCCCACCCGAGACGCCGATCACCACGTCGCTGAACCCGTTCTTTCGCACGTAGTCGCCCAGGCCGAGCGTGAGCGCCCGGCGCATCTGCTCGAGATCGTCGGCGAAAGGAGCTACTCGGGCGGGCGCGGCCCGCGTTCGCGCGCGACGCTTCGACGCGTCCAGAACGATCGACGAGACCTCGGGATTGCCCTGCTCGCGAGCAAGCGCCCGCTTGCGTACATCGCTCAAGCGGCGTGCGATCACGGCGGTCGGATCGATGTCAACTACGAGCAGCTCTGGCTCGAAGCCGGCTGCCCGCGCGATCACCTCGCCCTCGTCGTCGATCAACACCGAGTGCCCGTCGAAGACGAGCTCGTCCTGCCCGCCGACGAGGTTGCAGAAGGCGACGAACGAGACCATGTCACGCGCGCGCGTGCGGAACATCTCCTCGCGCATGCGCTCGCGACCCACGTGGAAGGGCGAGGCCGAGATGTTGACGATCAACTCGGCGCCGGCGAGTGCCAGGTCGGTCGCCGGCGGCCCCGGCTGCCACATGTCCTCGCAGATGGTGATTCCGACCTTCACGCCGCCGAGCTCGAGCAGGAGAAGATCTCGCCCGGAGGCGAAATAGCGCTCTTCGTCGAAAACGCCGTAGTTGGGGAGGAAGCGCTTGCGGTAGAAGGCCTTGATCTCGCGCCCGGCGCAGACGGCACAGGCGTTGTAGAGGTCGCGGCCTAGATGCGGCGCGCCGATGAGCGCGACCGGCCCGCGCACCTGGCGCGCGATTCGCTCGAGCGAGCTCTGGGCCGCTTCGAGAAAACCGGGGCGCAGAAGAAGGTCTTCGGGCGGGTATCCGGTCACGGCCAGCTCGGGAAAGAGAACCAGATCCGCCTTTTGCGAACCGGCATCAGCGAGCGCGCCCAGGATCTTCTTCTCGTTGCCTCTGATGTCCCCAACTACGGTGTCGATTTGAGCCAGCGCCAGACGCACAAGTCCCTCCGAGTTTGCGACTCTAGGTCTAAAACCGAGTTTACCACGCTTGCCGCCGCGGATCTTCGCCTACAAACTCCGATCCGGTGAAGGCCCTCCGTCTTTTCGGCTACCCTCTTGATTCCCCGGTGTACACCGTAGAGCTAACCGGGTAAGCACGTTCCTTCGCCCAGGGCTTCCGAAGCAACGCGAAGTGCGGCGCTCTAGCCATCGAGAGGGGGATGGAATGCGATACGTGAACGAGCTGAACCGCAGGTGGTGGACGCTTGGAGCCGTGGCGTTCGGGCTGTTCATGATCATGCTCGACAACACGATCGTCACCGTCGCCCTGCCGACGATCAGACGCGACCTCAAGATCGGTATCTCCGAGCTGGAGTGGATCGTCACCGCCTACACGCTCACCTTCGCCGCGTTCATTCTCATCGGCGGAAAGCTCGCCGACCTGCTCGGTCGCCGGTTCATGTTCAACGTCGGCCTTGCCGTCTTCACCGTCTCGTCGTTCGTCTGCGGCAGCGCCGGCAGTATTCACCTGTTGATTGGAGCCCGCGCCGTGCAGGGAGTGGGAGCGGCGATCATGATTCCCTCGACGCTGTCGATCGTGACGGCCGTCTTTCCGCCGCGCCAGCGCGGAACCGCGATCGGCGTCTGGGCCGGCACTGCCGGGATGGCGCTTGCCATCGGCCCGCTGCTCGGCGGCGTGCTGACCCAGCAGCTGAGCTGGCACTGGATCTTCTTCGTGAACGTGCCCGTGGGCGTGCTGGCGATGGTGGTCTCGCGAATCGTCATACCGGAGTCGCGCGACACCTCGCACGAGCAAGGGCTTGATTTGCCGGGCTTGCTCAGCTCGGGCCTCTCGCTGTTCGCGCTGACCTACGCGCTGATCGAGGGGAACGACAAGGGATGGTCTTCACCGCTGATCGTTTCGCTGTTCGTGATCGCCGCGCTGCTGATGGTTGTATTCGTGCTGCTCGAGCTTCATCAGCGGCTGCCAATGCTCGAGCTGTCGCTGTTCAAGATCGGGAACTTCGTCGGCTCGTCGCTGGTTGCGTTACTCGTCTCTCTGGCGATGTTCGGCGTCTTCTTCTTCATGTCGCTCTACATCCAGAACATCATCGGCTACTCGCCGACCCGGGCGGGCGCAAGCTTCCTGCCGATGACCGTCCTCGTCATCGTCGTGGCGCCCTTCGCCGGCCGCTATTCCGATCGCATCGGCTCGCGCTGGCTGATAGCCGGGGGCATGGCGCTGGTGGCTGTCTCGCTCTATCTCTTCTCGCGAGTCGGCCTGAACACGACCTACCCCGAGCTGTTGCCGGCGATGATCATCGGTGGAATCGGAATGCCGATGGCGATGTCGCCGACGACCGCCGCGGCGATGGCGACCGTCCCGGTCGACAAGGCGGGGGTGGGCTCAGGCGTTCTCAACAGCTTCCGTCAGGTCGGCGGCTCCCTCGGCATCGCGCTGCTCGGTGCGATCATGGCTTCACAGAGCTCTTCGTTTGCCAATAACGCCGCGGCTGCTTACCACGTCAAGGTGCAGAAAGCGGCCGCGCTGGGAACCCATCTTCCCGCGCCGTCCGCTCAGCAGAAACTGACCGTCTCGCACGAGGCGTTCGTACACGGGTTGCACAGCGCCCTGCTCGTCTCGGCCGCGATCGCGCTCGGCGCGGTCTTCGTCGCCGTGACGCTCATCCGCAAGCGCCACCACGAGCATGAGCGCGCCGAAGAGCTGCAACCGGCCGGCGAGCTTGCCTAGCCCGATCGACTAGTCGCCGAAACCTGCCCGAGCTTCTGCTCGAGATTCCGGTCGCCTTCCGCTGGGTATCTGCTTGCCAGACAGGCGATGCTCGCAGGCTTGATCAACGACCAGAACCGTAAGTGGTGGACGCTCGGCGCGGTGTCGATCGGGCTGTTCATGATCATGCTCGACAACACGATCGTGAACGTCGCGCTGCCGACGATGGAGAGGGATCTCCAGATCAAGGTGACGGAGCTGCAGTGGATCGTGGCGGCCTACACGCTCACCTTCGCCAGCCTGATCGTCACCGGCGGCAAGCTCGCCGACATGCTCGGTCGGCGCCGCATCTTCAACATCGGCCTGGCCCTGTTCACGCTCGCCTCGCTTGGCTGCGGACTTTCGACCAGCGCCCACATGCTGATCGCCTTCCGCGCACTTCAGGGCGGCGGCGCGGCGATCATGAACCCGGCCACGCTGTCGATCGTCATAGCGACCTTCCCGCCGCGACAGCGAGGAACGGCAATCGGCATTTGGGCGGGAACCGCGGCGACAGCGCTCGGGATCGGCCCGCTGCTCGGCGGCGTGCTGACCCAGCAACTGAGCTGGCACTGGATCTTCTTCGTCAACATCCCGATCGGCGTTCTCGCCATTCTCTTCTCTCGCATCGCCATCGCCGAGACGCGTGACAGCTCACGCGAACAGCGTCTTGACATCCCGGGCCTCGTCGCCTCGGGAATCGCCCTGTTCACGCTCACCTTCGCCCTGATCGAATCGGACACCTACGGCTGGGGCTCTCCTTTGATCTATGCGCTCTTCGCCATCAGCGCGGTCGCCTTCGCCGTCTTCATCCTGCTCGAGCTTCGTCAGCGACTGCCCATGCTCGAGCTGTCCCTGTTTCGAGCGCGAAACTTCATCGGCGCCAACGTCGTCGTCCTGCTCGTCACGCTGGCGATGTTCGGAGTCCTCTTCTTCGTCTCGCTGTATCTCCAGAACGTCCTGCGCTACTCGCCTACGCAGGCTGGCGCCAGTTTCTTGCCAATGACGATCCTGATCATGCTGATCGCGCCGATCGCCGGCCGCGCCTCAGATCGAATCGGCTCGCGCTGGCTGATGGCCGGCGGCATGGCGCTCATCGCGCTCTCTCTCTTCCTGTACTCGCGCTTGACCGTCAACTCGAGCTACTCCAGCCTCGTCATTCCGATGGTGCTGGGGGGCATCGGCATGGCGACCACGATGTCGCCGACGACCGCGGCCGCGATGACTTCGGTCGCCGCGGCGAAGGCGGGCGTCGGCTCGGCCGTGCTCAACAGCTTCCGCCAAGTCGGCGGTTCGCTGGGTATCGCTCTCCTCGGGGCGATCTTCACCACCGGCGTACGCTCGGCCCGGAGCTCCGGCCAATCGCCCCCGCTCGCCTTCATGCACGGGTTCACGAGCGCTCTTCACGTTGCGGCGGCGATCGCGCTCGGAGCTGCGATCTTCGCAGCGCTGATCATCCGCCCCCGCCAGCCCGGTCCCGACGAGGAGCCGGTATCAGCATCCTCGACGGTCGCCGCCGACACGACCTGAGCGCTCTTTGGTCTTCCTGCATCGATCTCAACTGAGCGATCGCTTCGAGAAATCTCCCAACCTTCACGAAGCGCCAAATGGGCACCTAATGGAATGAAGACCCGTCGACTGGGTGCGATCGGCGGATGCGATGCTAGGACGCAGTGTCTCATTCGTAGCGGCGCTACGGATGAGACCGAGGACAACGCAGCGCGCCGCTGAGCGTGCCCAGTCGGCGGAGTGCTTCGTTTCGTTAGGTGCCCAACAAAGGAAAAAGCCCCGGCTGCGGCACCCGGGGCTCAATCCGTTTTGGGGAGACCCCCGGCTGCGGCTCCAGGGGGCGCTCCCGGAAGATTGGCCTTGGCGACGAACCGAGAGCTGTGGCTCTGCGGCCCAGCCACGACTTCGGAGCTATCGTCGCTGGCCTCTCTTCGTATCCGACCGCGTCTGGCGTCTGACTTAGTCGGCGTGTCCTCACTATATGGCGGCTCTGAACCCGAGTCAAGTAGCTCAGTCAAGTGATCTTTGCACCCCAAAAGCGGCACAAAGAGCCTGCAAACTGCGCTCCCGACAGAAAGCTGTCGATATCAGCCGTTCTCTTCTGCCACGCGCGTCGGGATATTCTCCGCTGAGGTGATCAGCTAGTACCCGAACAGGTGATTGCAGCCATTTGGGAAGGCGACGAGTATCAGAGGGGGTAGAAATGCCGCAGGTTCACTCCGACACCCATGCCGTTTCGGCAACCGAGCGCCAACGACCGAAAATCGGGCTTGGCGAGCGTGTCAGGCAGCGGCGTGTCGCACTTGGATTGACGCAGACGGATCTAGCCGGCGCCCGCTTCTCCAAGGAGTACATCAGTCAGATCGAGCTCGGAAAGACCCGGCCGACGCCGGACACGGTCGAGTACCTGTCCTCCCGGCTCAGCGTCGATCCCGGCTACCTCGCCCACGGAGTGTCGACGGAAGATCGCGCCCGGGTCGAGGCGATGCTCGCGCGAGCCGAGGCACACGCGCAGGCGCACGAATTTGAGAGCGCGCTCGAAGTTTTCGCCGATGCCAAGACCGCGGTCGCGGCATCGGGGTCGGCTGATCTTTCTGCTCGCCGGCTGCTCGGCGAGGGCTGGGCGATGATGGAAGAGGGTCAGATTCGCGAGGGCCTGGACGTTTTGACGAAGGCCCGCGAGCTGGTCGACGCCGAGCAACTAGACGACGTCATTCGCGCAGAGGCGCTGTTCAAGTTGGGTGTCGCGCGCACGAAGCTCGGCAGCACGCACGTTGCCATTTCGCTTTTGACCGAAGCGCACAAGCTGCTCGATCAGCTTCCGCTGGCAGCCGACTCTACGCGCGCGCAGGTTCTCGGTTATCGCTCCGTTTGCTACCAGCGCGTGGGCGACATCGAAGCGGCGCGCGAAGACGCCGAGCGCGCGGTTGAGCTTTCCGAGCAACTCGGTGACCCTCGCGTCATCGGTTACTCCTACATGCAGGCCTCGCTCGTCGCCGAGCGTGAAGGTCGTTTCGTACTCGCTCGCACGTACGCCGAAAAAGCCCGCGCGAAGTACGAAGAGGCCGAGGATCAGTTCCAGCTCGGGAAGGTTCTGAACAACCTCGGCTTCTGCCACGCCCTGCTCGGCAAGAACGACGACGCACTCGCGAGCTTCACGCGCGCGTACAAGATTTTCCTCGACGCCGGCGCCAACGAGTGGAGCGGCGGCGCGATCTCGTCGATAGCCAGCCTCTATCTCGAGACCGGCGATCCGAGCAAGGCCGAGGAGCAGGCCCGGTACGCAATCGAGTTGATCGGAGACGAGGCAGTCGATCCCGAACAGGTCGGCGAGGCTCGCCTCGTGCTGGGCAAGGCGCTACTTGCCCAAAACCGGCTCGACGAAGCCGCGGAGGCATTGGAAAAGGTCAAGGGCCTCTTCGAGAGCGTGCGCGCCACCAGCAACCTGTCGCGCACCTACGTTGCGCTGGGCGACCTGGCCCGCGCGCGCGGAACCACGGATGAGGCGGCACACCTGTACCGACACGCCGCCGAGTTGATGCAAGACCTTCGATTCTGAGAGGAAGGAGGGAAGAATGGCCAAACTCCTGCTACTACTCGCGCTCAGCGCGGTGTTCGCTGCGGCGATCCTCGCAGGCCCCGGATCCGCAGCAAGGCAGAAGCCCGCAACGACGACCGTTCCCGTTGCGACTACGACGAGCGACAGCTCGACGCCAGTCGTGAAGGGTCACGGCGGCGGGCGTATGCACTACTAGCAGCCGAGATGGCCTCGGGGCGTGAGGGCACTGGCGGCACGCCCCAAGTCGTCCCGGCTGCAGTAGGGCCACCTGGGCCCTGCGCTGGTCCGTTCGCCGTGTCGGCGTGTTCGTGGCCGGCGGGGCCGCCCTCTCGATCTCCGAGGTCCGAGCGGTTCGAGCCGCGCGCGCCTCTATGCGCCTATTGACACCTCGACCGTCGGGCAATGCGGCGGCCACCTAAACTGTCTGGATGACTGAGCTCAAGTTCGCCTCCCGGCCGAAACTGAAGCGACCGGTCCTCGTCATCGCCTTTCAGGGCTGGAATGACGGCGGCCAGGGTGCGACGCTTGCTGCGGGCTACCTCGCGCGTCTCTGGAATGCCACGCGCTTCGCCGAGATCGATCCGGAGACGTTCTTCGATTTTCAAGCGACCCGCCCGCAGGTTTCGCTCATCGACGGCGAGACTCGCGAGCTCACGTGGCCCGAGAACGCCTTCTTCCACGCTCGGCCCGAAGGTCAGGACCACGACGTCGTCCTGCTCATCGGAGTTGAGCCGAACTTGCGCTGGCGCTCCTTTACGGAGCTCGTCGTAGGACTTGCGCGCGACCTCGGCGTGGAGCGGGTAATCACCCTGGGCTCCCTTCTCGCCGACGTGCCGCATACTCGTCCGGCGCCGATCACCGCGAGCGGAGACGACGGCGAGCTGATCGACCGACTCGACGTAGACACCTCTCGCTACGAGGGACCGACCGGAATCGTCGGCGTGATCCAGGACGCCTGCCGAAAAGAGGGGATGAAGACGATCAGCTTCTGGGCGGCGGTTCCCCATTACGTGTCGCTCACTCCTAGTCCGCGTGCGGCGCTCGCGCTTTGCGAGCGCGTCGATCAGCTGCTGGAAACGAATCTCGATCTGGATGAGCTCGAGCAGGCGGTGGACAGCTACACCGAGAGTGTCAGCGAAGCGGTGGCGGGCGACGAGGAGACAACGTCCTACATCGAAGCGCTCGAGCGCCAGAGCGACTCGGGCGAGCCGCCCGGGGAGTACGAGCCCGATATTCCGAGCGGCGAGTCGCTGGCCGCAGAGCTGGCCAAGTTCTTGCGCGATCGCGAGAATGACGGCAACGACTCGGACCCGCCGACCGCTTGATCCGGTCGGTAGTCGTCAGCTAATCCCGACGCGCCGCTGCTACTGCTCCGAGCTGTTTCCAGCGAGCGGAGCTTCGGTCGGCTTTTGCTCCCCGCCATCTGTAGCGGCCTTGGATGCGGCGCCGACCTTGGGCTCGCTTTCGCCGGCGCCGACCGCCGAGCCCTGCTGGGGGGACGTTTCTGCGCCCGCTTTCTTGTTTGACGGCGCCTTGGCGTTATCTGTCTTGCCCTGCTGAGTCGCTGAAGCGCGGCGCTTTCTCCGCCGCCTGCGACGCGATGACTGGAGCTTGGGCGCCGGTAGGTTCTCGGCCAGCGCCGCCGCGATTTCATCCACGCCGGCCAATCGCTCCCGCGCCGCTTCGATCAGCTGTGTCGCGCGCGGCGTGTAGCCCTCGGCCGAGGCCAGCAGGGCCGCTCCGACATGCAGTGGCTGTTCGCGGGCCACGTTGACGAGCCGGGCGACGTTCTCTTCGTGGCGACGGCCGCGTGAGTTGGCGACAGCGCCAAGCAGCCGCTTGGCGTCGGCGAACTCGGCACTTGCCTTGCGGTCCTGGGCCTTGCGGCTTGCCCGCGCCAGCCGCCAGAGCCAGCGCACGAGGATCTGCTCGGGAGCGACGGCCTTGCCCTCAGCGAGTGCTCGCAGAAGCACGCGTATTCCCTGCAACCGCTCCTTCTCCCAGGTGGGCGCCTGCGTGACGAGCGTGACCAGATCGTCGTAGTCGGCTCGCTCCACCGGGGTGGCGACTCGATCGACGAGCGCCATCAGCCGGAGGCGGCGATTCGGGTTCTCGGCGGCGCAGGTGAAAAGAAACTGCTCGAGCGCCACCTTGCTGGTGTTGCCCTCGATCAGTTTGCGCACGAACTCGGCCCGCTCCTCGAAGCGGATGCTGCGCCCGGCGATCATCGCCCAGAAGCGCTGCTCGTCGGTGTCGAGGTACTTCGGATCGATCCTCTGCCACTCGCGCGCGATCACGGCTAGGCGCCGCTTCACATCGGGCGTCACGGGCACCAGCCAGGGCGCCGGCGCAAGCCGGCGGCGCGCGCGGCGTTGCATTCGTCGCCTCGGCGCGGGAGTTACGCGGGCTCCTTCGCGGTAGAAATCGGCGCCGAGCAGGGAATGCAGCGAGACCACCTTCTCCGAGTGCGTGGCCGATTTGGGTACGAAGTCGATCACGACGCCTGCCTCCTTGCGTGGATGCGTGCGCATGATGCGGCCGATCCGCTGCTGGTAGACGCGCCGGGAGGCCGTTGGAGCCAGATGCATGCAGATCGTTGCCCGGGGCGAGTTCCAGCCCTCAGCCAGAAGCTGAGCGTTGATCAGCACGTTGATCTCGCCGCGCTCGTAGGCGGCCAGTGTCTCGGCCAGCTTCACCGGCGGCGTGCGACCGCTGACGGCCTCGGCCTTGAGACCGGCGGCACGGAACTCCTGGGCCAGGTTGTAGGCGTGATCGACGCCGGCGGCATAGACGATGCCCGGCGTGTCGTCGAAGCGATCTCGGTACAGGCTGGCGGCCGCCTGGTTCAACGCCGTGTGGTCGAGAACCTGAGCCAGTGCCCGTTCGTCGAAATCGCCGCCGACGATAGGAACGGAGTGAATCGCCGCCACGGGCGGAACGCGCAGGCAGCGAAGCGGCGCGATCAGGCCGCGGCGGGCGGCGTCTTGCAGCGGCAGATCGTCGACCGAGGCGGGAAAGACGTCCGAGACCTGCTTCGCGATGAGCTGCTCGGTGGCCGTCATGCCGATGAAGACGGGATCGGGGAAGGCGCGGATGGCGGCGCTCGTCTTCTCGCCCAGCGCCGTATGCGCCTCGTCGCAGATCACCAGCTGGTAGGCGGTCGGCTCGACTTCGGCGTGGTGACGCGCGAACCAGGCATAGGTCTGAATCGTGATCGGATTCGGCTTGCGGACGCGGTGCCCGCGCAGAATTACGTCGGAGAAGCGCTTGGCATAGCCCGTATCGGTGAGATCGTGGCGAAACTGGCTTACGAGCAGGCGCCGGTGGGTGAGGATCAGCACGCCGACGGTTCGCGCCGCCTCGACAAAGCCTGCCGCCGCGATCGTCTTGCCCGAAGCGGTTGGATGGCGGAAGCGGAAGCGGCGGATCGCGCCCGGATCCTCCTTGGGCGCCAGCTCCGGTAACTCCTCTTCCTCGCCCGGGTGCGGCTCGCCGAAGCCGTTCTCTTCCTCCTCTTCCTCCTCCAGTTCGGTCTCATCGGGGAGATGTCCGTTGGCGAAGGCCGCTTCGACCTGGCGCTGGTTGGCGGCGATCAGCTCGGTGAGCATGCCGGCAAGTGCATCGACCTGATGGCGCCGCAATTCCAGCCCTGAAGCCAGATGGGGCGGCTTCTCGGTCAGCACCCGCTCGAGCCCGAGCATGAGCGCGTAACGAACTTTCCACTCCGGCGACGGCTCCTTGTGTCCGTTCTCGATCTCGGCGATCGCGTCGTCCAGCGCACGCCGGCGAGCCGTGCCCGAGGCCATGGCCTTTGCCGGATCCTCACCTTCGCGCAGGAACGACTCGCCCGCCCATGTTTCGGCGCGGCGAGCCTTGGCGACGATTTCTTCGCCGGCTTGGTCGAGCGCTGTCGGAAGTTGGTCTGTCGTCTCTGACATGGGAGGGCGGCATAGGTTGCCGCGCCGTGACCACCAGGAATAGACGTGCCGACGCTCAAGGAACAACTGATGGAGAGCGCGGCTCGCAGAAAGAATAGCTAAAGATCAGGCGTGGAGCGAGAAGTGGACGTCGGCCGAGCGCGTCGGTTAGTGGGCGATCTCGATTCAGCTAGCTGGCGCCGCAGCTTATCGCGTTCGCAACTAGCCAAAACGACCCCGCGACCAGCTCCAGAATCGCCAGCGAGGCGGCCGCCACACCAGCGAGATTGATCGGGCGCCGCCTTCTCTGATACCCGAGCAGGAGAACGTAGGCGCCGAAGGCAAGTGCAGCCGGAGCCGCGCCGCCGAAAAGAAGAATCAGTGGCCCGATCGAGCGATCGCTTCCATTCGCGCCGCAATCGGCGGTGTGAGAGCTCAAAGCGGAAGCGATTCCCACCAGAAAAGAGAGCACGACCAGCGCGAAGAGCGTTCGCTCGAGCGCGATCGGAGAACGCAGGCGCTTGCCCAGGCCAGCGAGATCGGCAGCGTGCGGTTGCGGCGCCGAGCCCGAAGCCGCAGGGCGATCGGGAGCATCGCCGGAGTCTTTACTCATCGCTTCGTATATAGCACAGTTGCTATATACGAACAACCGGCGTTCCGACGCCCGCCTCGGCTACTCCCTTGTCGCCGGCGGGTGCATGAAGACAGTCAGCACGATCGGCTCGAGCTCGGGGTCGTACTCCGATTGGGCCTGCTTCAGAGCTTGATCGATCAGATCGGAGAGGCGCTCGGGATCGACGCGCACGGCATCGGTGAGAACGCGGAAGCGCCCGGTTTGCGAGTACTTGGCGAGGCCCCGCTGAACCTCCTCGAGCATGACGGAATGGACGTCGCTGATAGTCGTGTTCGCCGACAGCAGCTCGGGCGCGACGGTGATGTGCTTGGCGACCGCCCGGTAGGGCTTCTCGCGCCGCCCGCCGTTTTCCGCGGCCAGCTGGATCAGCCCGGCCTTGAGCAACATGCGCACGTGGAAATGCAGGTGGCCGGGGTCGATGCCGATCCGGCCCGCCAGCTCGCGGTTCGTGAAGGCCTGCCCGGCTTCCTCGCCCAACATCTCCAGCACCCGCAACCGCAAGGGATGTCCCAGCGCCTTGAGCTGATCGGGCCTGTTGATCGTCAGGACGTCGAGCGTCCCCTTTGAGTCCGGCGAAGCGGGCATACGAACTGCACTATATGACGTGATCGATATCGGCGTACGCCGAACTGGCGGCCGGCCGGAGGCCTCTACTGATCGTCGGCGCCGAGCTCGCGCGAGCGCTCCATGGCCGCCTGGATCGCATTCAGGAAGGCAGCTCGGATACCAGCGCGCTCGAGCTCACGAATGGCTCTGATCGTAGTGCCACCCGGTGAAGTCACATTCTCGCGCAGCTCGACCGGATGAATGTGCTCGTCTCGCAACAGCTTCGCCGTCCCGAACATCGTCTGAACGACGAGTTGCGTGGAGATCTCGCGCGAGAGCCCGAGCAAGATGCCGGCCTCGATCATCGCCTCGGCGAGCAGCGCGAAGTAGGCCGGGCCCGAGCCGGAGACCGCCGTGACGGCGTCCATCTCGTCTTCTTGCACTCGCACGACCGCGCCGAGGTGGGCGAGCACTTCCTCGGCCAGCGCCAGATGTTCTTCGCCCGCGTGCGCCCCGGCACAGATTCCCGCCATGCCTTCCTGTACCGTGGCCGGGGTGTTGGGCATCGCGCGCACGACCGGAACGTTCGCGGAAAGGTGCTTCTCGATATTCGGCGTTCGCACCGCCGCCGCGACCGAGAGCACGGTCTGCTCACTGGTGAGCACGTCGCCTATCTCATCCAGGAGCGCGGCCAGATCCTGAGGCTTGACCGCGACGACGATCAGGCCGGCGTCTTTGACCGCATCACGATTCGACTCGCTGGTCTCGACGCCGCAAAGCTCCTTGATCGCCTGCAGGCGCTCGCTGTGGATATCGGTTGCGACGATCTCGCTCGGCTTGCGCCAGCCCGATGCGCACAGGCCCTTGATCAGAGCCTCTCCGATCTTGCCGGTGCCGATGACGACGATACGTCTCTTGTCCACGCTCATCGCGCGGAGTCTATACCTCGCTCGGTGGCGAGTGGCCGGCGCACGGCGCGGGCGGCTGTCCTCACGTCCAGAGCGCCTCGGCCGAGCGGAACCAGTCCCCGGCGCGAGCCCTGCAACAGGTAGACGGAGGCGAGGCCTTCCCACTCTCCGTAGCGGGCGAGTAGCTCGCCTGTCTCGGCCTCGCCGACCCAGCGGCCGGCAAGTACCGAGTAGAGCTTCACCAGCCCGAGATCGGCGACGAGACCGCGGTCGTAGCGGCCAAGGCCCTCGAGAAAGAGGACGCCGATCGACCAGGGCCCGACCGTCCGCTCGCGAGCCAGCCGCGCGAAGACGGCGTTTGGCGGCAGTTCCCGCAGTCGCTCCAGATCGAGTGTGCGACAGAGCCGAACGAGAGTTGCGGCGCGTTTCGGCGCCAGGCCGAGCCGGCAGAGCTCGGCCGGCGAAAGCGCTGCCAACCGCTCCTGCGTTGGTGAGGCGTACAACCCGCTCACGGAATCTCGCGGCGAGACTCTGTGGATGACGCGGGCTTCGATGCTGCGTGCCTCGCGGGCGGTGATCAGCTGTCCGCAGAGCGCGCGCAGTAGAGCGTGGGCGACCGTGGCTAGCCTGATCGGTCTCAATCCTCGGAGGTTTCGCAGCGACGCGGCGAGAAGAGGATCGTCGGCGAAGCGCTGGAGAAAGGCGGAATGATCGTCGTCGAGCGCCAGCTGGAAGCGGAGCCGCTCCAAACCTCGCTCGGTGCTTGCGCTCAGAGTGACTGAGCCGTCTGGTCTTTGTCGCGCCCGGACGAGCTCGAGACCATTTTCGCTCTCGATCAGAGTGGTCAGCTCGCCGGCTCGAAAGCGCCTGCTTGCGTCGCCCGCGCCTCGCGCCGAGACGGCGAGCGAGTAAGGCCCGAGTGGAGAGACATCAACCGCAAGGGCGTTCTTCTGCCGCGGCTCTTCGGCCTCCCCCTGAACGGTCGCGAACATCTCTCTCACTCCTCGAAGAGTGTACGAGCTATTCCGTCAGTAAGGCGCTGCCGAGGCGGTCAAGGCGTGGATGCCAGGGGTCGGACGAGCCGCGAAGGCGCACTGGTAGTGCGTCGAGCGGTTCGGGCGGCCGCTGGCGCCGCGAAACGGCCGCATCGATCGCGCCTAGCGGTAGGCGCTCGCCTGCAGCTCGTAGAGCTCCGCGTAGAGACCGCCCAGCCTCATCAGCTCGGCGTGGCTGCCCGACTCTTTCACCTTCCCGTCGGCGACGACGAGGATCAGATCGGCCATGCGCACGGTCGAGAAGCGGTGCGAGACGAACAGGGTGATCGCGCCCGTGGCGGCGCCTACGCGCTTGGCGTTCTCGGCGTAGCGCTCGAACAGCTCGTGCTCGGCCTGGGCGTCAAGCGCGCTGGTGGGCTCATCTAGCACGAGCAGGAGCGGCTGCTCGCGCATCATCGCTCTTCCCAACGCCAGCTTCTGCCACTGCCCGCCGGAGAGCTCGGTGCCCTCGGCGTAGCTCTTGCCGAGCTGAGTCGAAAGGCCCTGGTCGAGGCGACCGATCATGTCCTCCGCGTGCGCGCGCTCGAGCGCCCCTTCGACCGCCGGCGCGGAGTCGAGGTTGGGCAGATCGCCGACGCCCACGGTCTGCTGGGCGATCAGCTCGAACCGGGCGAAATCCTGGAAACCGCTGGCGATTCGCTCGCGCCACTCGCCGATGTCGAAGCGGCGGATGTCGACACCGTCGAGCAGTATCCGGCCCTCTTGCGGCTCGTAGAAGCGACAGAGCAGCTTGACCAGCGTCGTCTTGCCGGCGCCGTTCTCGCCCACGATGGCAACCGTCGAGCCGGCCGGAAACTCCAGGTTCGCGCCGCCGA
This sequence comes from Actinomycetota bacterium, assembly GCA_003132665.1. Lineage (GTDB taxonomy): Bacteria > Actinomycetota > Thermoleophilia > Gaiellales > Gaiellaceae > Fen-549. The sequence goes on along the minus strand of PKYN01000018.1, from coordinate 209,131 downwards.
GCACGACGCTGTCGGTGCCCGGATAGCGGAAGGTGACGTTGTCGAAGACGAGGCCCTCCGTTGCGCGCGACGGCGTCGGCCGGTCGGGCTGTATGCGCTGATCGCCGGCCACGAGCTGCTTGAGCCAGTGGTAGCGACCGATGATCTTCGCCATTCCCTGCAGGTTGTAGACGAGACCGAGCCCGATCGACACCTGCGTATTCACCTGCGCCGCGAGCGTGATCGCCAGCACGACGTCGCCCGGCTGGCCGCGGTGCCTGATCACACCCTGAACGACAAGCAGCACCGAGGCCACGTAACCGACCGAGAACACGAGCTGACCGAGAGCGCGGACAACGGTGTTCGAGCGATGGATGCGCCAGAGCCGCTTGGTGGCGTTTTCCCACAGTTCCAGATGGCGGCGGCGGAGCTCGGTCTGGAGCCCGAACAGACGTAGCTCCTTGGCCGGCCCGGCACTCGTCGCCTGGCGGAAGAGATGACGGCTGAGACGGATCTCTCCGGCGCTCGCGTCACGCGCCCGGTCGAGACGGTTCTGAGCCCAGCGCCCCGTGAGCAGCGGCGGCAGCGAAAGCAGCGGCAGGAACAGGAGAAGCGGGTTGACGAACGCAAGCAGGATTCCGGTTTCGATCATTGCGACCGTGAGACCAAACGCGGTGAGCAGCGCCTCCAGTGAAGCTTGAAGCTGGAACAACTCCTCGCGCAGAATGGTGAGCCGGTCGGTGTAGTCCGCCCGCTCCTGATGCTCGATTCCCGGCGAGCCGTTCGCCAGCAGGATCAGATCGGAATCGATCTCGAGCATGTTCGTGTCGGCCAACTCAAAGTAGGAGATGTGCGCGAAGTGCCCGAGCGTCAGGCCGAAGATGACGAGCAGTGCGGTGACCGCTCCCGCGATCGCGGCGCCCGTGGCATTGCCTTTGAGCGCGTAGTCGGTCAACTGCTTGAGCGAAAGGCCGACGAGCGGCGCGGAGGCGTAAGCGCCCAGCATCAGGCCGACCGCGAGCACGGTCTTGGGCTTGTTGTTCCGCCAGGCGAGCCCGAGCAGTGTGCGTGCGCCGAGAATTACCTCTCTCACGGCTCGTCGTCCTCCTCGTCTTCGCCTTCGTCTTCGCCGCGGGCGAAGCGCTCGGCCTGAAGCCCGAACAGCTTCGCGTAGCGACCGCCGCCGGCGAGCAGCTCCTCGTGCGTTCCCTTTTCGACAACGCGGCCGCCTTGAAGCACGACGATGCCGTCGGCGCGGCGCACGCTCGAGAAGCGGTGCGAGATCAGAATCGTTGTGACACCGCGCGTCAGCTCGACGAAGTGGTCGAAGAACTCGGCCTCGGCGCGAACGTCCAGCGCCGCAGTCGGCTCATCGAGCACGAGGATCGAGGCGCCGCCTTCCAGCGCGAACAGCGCGCGGGCGATCGCAATCCGCTGCCACTGACCGCCGGAGAGATCGGCCCCGCCTTCGTACTGGCGCGAGAGCGGGGTATCGAAACCCTTGGGCAGCCGCTCGATCGCCTCGAAGATGCCGGCGTCGCGTGCGGCCTTTCGAATCGCCTCACGATCGCCGAGATGCGGCACCGAGCCGAAGCCGATGTTGTCGGCTGCCGACAGCTCGTAGCAGTTGAAGTCCTGGAAGATGATCCCGATCTGGCGGTGCCAGTCGTCGACGGGGAAATGGCGAATGTCGACCTCGTCGGTGCATATGCAGCCGGAGTCCGGCTCGTAGAGTCGGCCGAGCAGCTTGACCAGCGTTGTCTTGCCGGCGCCGTTCAGGCCGACGATGGCGGTGGACTTGCCGGCCGGGATCGAGAGCTGGAAGTCGCTCAGTACCTGGCGCTCGCTGTGCGGGTAGCTGAACGACACATGATTGAAGTTGAGCTCTTGCTTGGGGAAGCCCTTCGGATCGCGCACCGGTTCGAGCTGCACCGTGCTGCCCTCGTACTTCTCGACGCCGCGCTCGAAGCCGAGCATTCCGGCGTACGACATCATCCCGAACTGGGTCTGGGTATCGGACTCGGGGTAGTGGCTGCCGAGATTGATCGCGGCGATCGCAGCCTGGAAGGTGAGAGCGAGATCTCTGAGCGTGATTCCGCCGCCGGCGGCGCTGTGTCCTAGCGCAGCGAGCGCGGCTGCCGAGACGATCAGCGCAAACGCGGTGATCACGAGGAAGGGCTTGAGATAGATGCGGCGCCGCTCCTTCCAGACCGGCCCCATGAACTCGAGGAAGGACTCGCGGTAGCGCTCGCGCACCCAGGGCGCCAGACCGAAGACGCGAAGCTCCTTCGCGGCCGGCGGATCGAGCCCGACGCGGCGGAAGTAGAAATTGCGGCGGCGGATGCTGGCGTTGGCGCGAAAGACGGCCGAGTACTTGCGCAGACCGCCGCGCTGGCCGTAGCGGAAGAGCATCGTCGCGACAAAGAGCGCTGCCGCCGCGAGCCAGGAGAAGACGACGCCGATGATGACGACCAGGCTGACGAGCTGGAGATAGCGAGCGATCAGCGCCACCAGCCCCGCGCAGGCGCGGCCGGGGGTGCGGAAACCGAACTCCAGCTGCGTGGCCGAGTCGCTCAGGTCGTCGAGCAGTTCCTGGTCTTCGAGCGGCCCGATCCCGGGGGTTCGAAGCGAGTCGCTGATCAGCCGATCGGCCGCTTGACCGTCCACCCTCCTCGTGATCAGCTCGCCGAACGAGGCTTGAAGCGGCGTCAACAACTGCATCAGCACGAAGGCCGCGGCCGCGAGAAGGAAGGCATAGACGAGCGAGTCCCAGGCGCCCGAGCCGACTCCCGCCGCGGTCGCCGCCGGCACGCGGCCGAGCATGACACTGGTTCCGAGAATGAACAGCACCGGCAGGATGCCGAGCGCGATGTTCAGGATGATGGACGCGACGGTAAGGCCGATGCCGCTTTTCGGCAGCTCGCGCGCGATCTCCCAGCGCGAGCTGACCGACATGCGCATGAAGGCGGCGAACTGGGCGAAGAGGGACGGCTTCGCGGTCTGGGCTGTCTGGGCGGTATCCAAATCGGTCATCCTAGGTCTTCGTCTGCGCTCGAAGTCAAATGCGAAGCGCCGTAACTGGCGTTAAGATATAGAGGGTTACGTTGCGGGTCAAACACTGAAAGCTCGGAACTTCCTTTTCTAGACGAACACACGTTCGCTGTCAAGCGTACTTACCGGTAGGACGTGTGCTTCAAGAAAGCGCTCCCGCAGCGCTCGACCAAGATAGCGAAGCTTTCTTAACTTCCCCTGAATCCGGTCCCCGCTCGGGGCTCTGGTGTTGCATCCTTTGTTCTGGGCAGAGGTCTCGAGCGAGGAGACAGCAAGTCTTGCAGGCGGGGCAGAATCCGATACCGAGTCGCTTCCGCGATCGCGCAGACGCCGGCCGCTATCTCGGCGAAGCGCTTTCCGAATACGCAAGGCGGGACGACGTCGTCGTGCTTGCGCTTCCGCGCGGCGGAGTGCCGGTGGGATTCGAGGTTGCGCGGGCGCTCGAAGCGCCGCTCGACGTGTTCGTCGTCCGTAAGCTCGGAGTCCCAGGTCACGAGGAGCTCGCGTTCGGTGCGGTCGCCTCGGGCGGTGCTCGAATACTCAACCGCGACGTGATTCGCCACATCGGCTTGAGCAGCGACGTCATCGACGCGGTCAGTGAGCGCGAGCGTGCCGAGTTGGCGCGACGAGAGCGCCTCTATCGCGGTGACCGACCCGACCGGCGGCTCGCGGGCAAGACGGTGATCGTCGTAGACGACGGACTTGCCACCGGAGCCAGCATGCGCGCGGCCATCGCGGCGGTGCGAGCGCAGAGCCCGGCGCGGATCGTGGTCGCGGTTCCCACCGCCGCGCTCGACACGTGCGCCGCTTTGAGCGCCGAGGTGGACGAGCTGGTGAGCCCGCTCAGGCCCGCGAACTTCTACGCGGTCAGCCTCTGGTACGACAGCTTCGAGCAGGTCTCCGACGACGTGGTCCGTAGACTGCTCGAGAAAGCGAAGGGGGAGCTCGGAGAATGACGGCGCGAGAGAGAGCGGTGGCCATTCCGGTCGGCGAGGTGCGACTTGCCGGGACGCTGCGCATCCCGGAGCGCGCCGGTGGAATCGTCCTCTTTGCTCACGGCTCGGGCTCCAGCCGCTTCAGCCCGCGTAACCGTCACGTCGCCGCCGTGTTGGAGCACGCCGGGCTGGCCACGATGCTGATCGACCTCTTGAGCGAGCGCGAGGAAAAAGAGGATTCCCGCACCGGCGCCCTCCGCTTCGATATCCCGATGCTGGCCGATCGACTCCTCGCTGCGACGGTCTGGTTGCATGCCAACGAAGGAACGACGTCTCTCCCGCTCGGCCTGTTCGGAGCGAGCACCGGCGCCGGCGCAGCTCTCCTGGCCGCCGCAGGACGGCCGGAGCTGATCAAAGCCGTAGTCTCGCGTGGCGGCCGGCCCGATCTCGCCGGTAAAGCACTTCGGCACGTAAGCGCTCCTACGCTGCTGATCGTCGGTGAGAGGGACTCCGTGGTGCTAGATCTCAACGAGCGCGCCGCCACGGAGCTCGCAACCAAGTGCAAGCTCGCGATAGTCCCGGGGGCGACGCACCTGTTCGAAGAGCCGGGAGCGCTGGAGGAAGTAGCCGCGCTGGCGCGCGACTGGTTCTCGCTTCACCTGAGCGGCCGAGCAGCCGGCTAGCGCGATCGACGCGCTTTCAGCGCGAGCGGCCGATCGTCGCGTCCGGCATACTCCTGCGAGTGCTAGCTGGGTTTGTACTCGTTCTCGGCGGCGGCCTCATCGCGCTGGGCTCCCGCCAGGATTTGCTGACCGCCCATCTCGCAGGAAACGAGAGCGCGACGCTCAACATCGCCGGTACCCGCTTCGGCACCGCGATGCTTGTCTTCGCCGCGCTGATCGTCGTACTCGGCGTCGCTCGCATTGTTCGCGGCTACGCGAAAGACTCGTCGGTCCACCAGATCGCGTCGCTCGCCTCGTTCGCCGCAGTCGCGGCGATACTGGCTCGCACGGGGCTCTTCTTGACCGACCACAACCTCTCGATCGGCTCTCCGTCTTCCTACGGGCATCTCGGCCTCGCGCTGGGCGTCTTCCTGGTTGCCGGCGGAGTCGTCCTGACGTTCGTCTCCAAGTTGGCTTGAGGGGCGCCGCCTAGAGCAGACCGAGACCGGTCGCCAGCGCCGACAGCCCTGCGGCGCTCGAATCGACGCCGCCGACTTGGTGCAGCTCCCAGCGCTCTTCGTGCGCCGCCTCGGCGCCGGGCTCCAGTAGGGACAGCGGCGCCAGCGTCTCGAGCTCGAGCAAACGGTCGTTGCAGTAGACCTCAACGTTCGAGCCGAGATCGGCGTGGGTGTGTTCCGGCTGCGGATCGAAGCGCTTGCAAAAAAGCACGTCGCCCCTGAGATAGGCCGCCCAGCCGGCGCGATTGAGATATCCGATCTTGAACGGCGCCGCGGCGGCGGCGCGCACGAGCACCAGCTCGTCGCCCAGCTCCAACCGAGGATCCGATACCGAGCTATAGGGCCAAAGCACGAGCGCTCGATTGGGCAGAAACTCACTCTCCCCGATCGGCCCGCGCTGCTGAGGCAGCAGCGCGATACCACCCAGCGGCAGAATCGTTATCGCCCAGGGAGCCAGCTCCACCGCCTCCTCGTGCTCGTTGCGGATGCGGTGCCTGACCGTCAAAGCCGCACGATCGGCGGCGAGCTCGACCTCCATCAGCTTGCGCAGACCGGACTGAGGCTCGAGCCGTTCGAGGCTAAGTCCTCGCTTGCCTTCGCTTACGAGCAGATCGCCCTCATCCGGCGCCGAGGTGAGCGGAGGATTCTCGGGCGCCCACCAGAGCCGGTGCCCTCCGCGCAGGCGGTAGCGCCCCCAGGGAGTGTCCCAGCCGATGTCGGCGACGTCTCCGAGCACGCTCTCGCTCGAGCCGGACGGCGTCAGGCGAACAATGCGCGGCCCGGCGCTCGCGAGCACTTCGACGCTCAGGTGCTCGTTCTCGAGCACGAGCGTCTCCTCACCGTGGAAATCGCCTCGCTTCATCCGCTGCTCCTTCGAGTTGGGCGCCGCGACTCCTAGGAGAGCGTGACCTCGACGGTGACCTCGCTCTTTCCGCTCGGAAGCGGCGCGACGTCTCCTTCCACCGGCGTACCGTCGACGACGAGCGAGACGTTGTTACCCTCGCCCGCTCGCTTGACGGTTATGTCGAAGCTGACGCCGCGGAAGACTCGCTTGGCGCTAAAGCCGGGCCAATCGCGCGGGATGACCGGGGCGATGCGAAGCCCCTCGTAGCTCGGGCGGATGCCCAGGATCCATTGGGTGCCGGCGACGTAGGTCCAGGAAGCCGTGCCGGTGAGCCAGGCGTTGCGCCCCATGCCGAATTGCGGATGAGCGGGACCGCAGATGTTCTGGCAGTAGACATAGGGCTCGACCTTGAACCGGTCGGCGTCCTCGCGCGCCAGCGGCAGAACCTGGCGGTAGTACTGATAGGCGCGGTCGCCCCAGCCGAGCATGGCGGCGGCGATGATCGCCCAGGTATTGGCGTGGCAGAAGATGCCGCCGTTCTCCTTGGCGCCCGGCGGGAAGGTGCTCGTTCCGCGAACCCGATCGGTGCCGTGCTCGTACGGCGGCCAGAGTAGGGCGATGCCGAACTCGCTGTTCAGCTTCGCGTGCATCGACTCCATCGCCGTCTCGGCTCGCTCGCTCGTGGCGACTCCACCGAGCACGCTCCAGCTCTGCGGGTTGAGGCTGATCGCCTGATTCTCCTCGCCGGCGATACCGATCGGCTTGCCCTCGTCGTCGAAGGAGCGCAGGTACCAGTCGCCGTCCCAGGCGCAGCTGTTGACAGCCTCCGCCATCTCGTCGTGCAGGGCGCGGAAGCGCTCGGCCTCGGGGCGGCCCAGGTGATCGCTCAGCTCGGCCAGATCGACGAGTGCGCGGCAGAACTGCATCGCCACGAAGACGCTCTCGGCCTTACCCGAGCCGCGGTCGACGTTGTGCGTGTCGTCCCAGTCAGAGAAGCCGATGCGGGGCAAACCGTGCGGGCCGCGGTTTTCGAGCGTGAACTGAAGCGCCCGCATCATGTGGCCCCAGATCGTGTCCGGGCCGCCTTCGACGTAGGGCACCTTCTGGTCGAGATAGGCGAAGTCGCCGGTCTCGCGCAGATAGGCGCAAACCGAGATGACAAGCCACAGATGATCGTCCGAGTACCACTGCGGCCAGTCCGGCAGCTCGGTCGAGTGACCGGGCCCGCCCTTGCCGGTGAGCGGATAGAACTGGTGCCAGGTGTGACCGTCCTCGAACTGAAGCTCCCAGATCTTGGTGAGCATGCGGCGCGCGTGATCGGGGGCGTTGTGCATCGTCCCCAGCGTGTCCTGACCGGAGTCGCGCGTGCCCATCCCGCGCCCGAGACCGGTCTCGTAGGCGGAGATGAAGCGCGACCAGTAGAGCGTCGTGCGGCACTGAACCTGGTTCCAGAAATTGAGCATCGCGTTCGTCTCGGCGTCGGGTGTCTCGACGGTGAAGCGCGACAGGTACTCGTCCCAGTCGGCCTTGAGCGCGGCGAACGAGCTCTCCACCTGCTTGGCGTCGCGGTAGGTCGCCAGCACTCGCTCGATCTCCTCGGGGTGGTCGGTGATCCCGAGCACGAAGACGATCTGGCGCTCCTCGCCCGGCTCCAGCGCCAGGTCGTGGCAGAGCGAGCCGATGCTGTTTCCGCGCGGCGAATCCTGGTTCGACGGCTCGCCGAGCTTGACTGCGATCGGGCTGCCGAGATCGCGACAGCGGCCGACGAAGGTCTCGCGGTCGCAGTCGAAGCCGTAGGGCTGCACGCTGGAAGAGAAGTAAGTCGTCGCCGGGGCGAAGACGGTGCCGGCGCGGATCGTTCCGTCCTCGTAGGAGCTGCGCATGATGTGCTGCGACCAGTCGAGGTTGTGCAGGTCGTTAAAAGCGTCCGGGAAGCTGAGCTCCACGTAGCTGAAGCTGCGCAGATGCCGGCGCCTGTCACTCGTATTGCGAAGCGTCATGACCCAGAGCTCGCAGGGGCACTTCTCATCCTCGGGCACCGGCGGGACGAAGTACAAGATTTCGCTGGAGATGCCGGAGTACTCGCCGGCGATCTTCGTATAGGCGGTTCCGTGCCGGCATTCATAGGAATCGAGATCTCGACGGACGGGCTGCCAGGTCGGGCTCCAGACCTCGCCGCTGTCTTGATCGCGCAGGTAGAGGTAGCGCCCAGGCTGGTCGTCGGGAACAGCGTTGTAGCGGTAGCGGCTGACGCGCCGGTTGCGGGGATCGCGATCGAAGGAGTATCCGCCCGCCGTGTTGGAGATGATGCCGCCGTAGCGGCCGGCGCCCAGGTAGTTGATCCAGGGCGTGGGCGTATCGGGGCGGGTGATGACGTATTCGCGCGCCGCTTCGTCGAAAAAGCCGTATGGATTCACTGCGAGCCGACCTGCCTTAGGTTGAAAGTAGAGAGCGCCCGACAAAAAAGTGCTCTAAGCCGCCTGAAAACGTTTGCAAGACCTTATTGGAAAAGCGGGACACGGTCAACCGCCAACCCTCACGACCCCGGGCCCGATCGTAAACGATCGCCGGCCGCTACCCCATGGTCACTTCAACTACGACCTCACTGCCCGCCGGTTGCGGCGTGACCAGGTTGCCCTCGGCCTTCTTGCCGTTGACGACGACCTGCGTGACGCCCTTGCAGACGCCCTTGGGCTTGCTCACGCTGATCCGGTAGGTCGCCCCGCGGAAAACGCGTGTGGCCTCGAACCGCTCCCACTCCTTGGGCAGGCAGGGATCGATGCGCAGACCGTTGTACTCGGCGCGGATGCCCAGGATCCATTGGCTGGCGGCGACGAAGTTCCAGGCCGCCGTGCCCGAGAGCCACGAGTTCTTGGCCTCGCCGAAGCTCGGCGCATCCTTGCCGGCGATCATCTGCGGATAGACGTAGGGCTCGCAGCGATGGAGCTCGGAGATGTCCTCGCGGCTGGAGGGGTTGATGCGCTGGTAGTAGTCGAAGGCGGCATCGCCGCGCCCGATGATGGTCTCGGCGATCATGATCCAGGGATTCGTGTGGCAGAAGATGCCGGCGTTTTCCTTGTAGCCGGGCGGATAGGAGCTGATCTCGCCGAGATTGACGTAGTAGTGCGTAAAGGCGGGCTGCTGCAGGACGATCCCGTGCTCGCAGGCCAGCCTGGAGGCGACCGAGTCGAGCGCCGTCTCGGCCTTGCCGTCGTCGACACCGATGCCGGCGACGATGCAGATGCCCTGCGGCTCGATGAAGATCTGGCCCTCCTCGTTCTCGGCCGAGCCGACGACGTCGCCGAAGTAGTCGTAGGCGCGCCGGAACCACTCGCCGTCCCAGCCATGCTTGCGAACGACCGCGTCCATCTTGGCTCCGTCGTCGCGATAACTCTTCGCCTCGTCGGTGTGCCCGCGGAGCTCGGCGATCTGCGCCAGCTCCTCGGCCGCCAGCACGAACAGGCCGCCGATGAAGACCGACTCGGCGACGCCGCCCTCCTTGTTCTCGGTCGTCTGGAACGACTCGCCGGGCGTGGTCGAGAAGCAGTTCAGGTTCAGACAGTCGTTCCAGTCGGCGCGCCCGATCAGCGGCAGCTCGTGCGGGCCGAGCCGGTGCAGCGTGTAGCGAAGCGAGCGCTGCAGGTGCTCGTACAGAGGCGACTCCGAGCCGAGCTCGTTGTCGTAGGTGACCTCCTCGTCGAGGATCGAGACGTCACCCGTCTCCTTCAGGTAGGCCGCGACGCCAAGGATCAGCCAGGCCGGATCGTCGTTGAAGCCCGAGCCGACGTCGTCGTTGCCGCGCTTGGTCAGCGGCTGATACTGGTGGTACGCCCCGCCCGAGGGAAGCTGCGTCGCGGCGATGTCGAGAATTCGCTCGCGCGCGCGCTCGGGAACCATGTGCACGAAACCGAGCAGGTCCTGGTTGGAGTCGCGGAAGCCCATCCCGCGCCCGATCCCCGACTCGTAGAACGAGGCCGAGCGCGACATGTTGAAGGTGACCATGCACTGGTAGGCGTTCCAGATGTTGACCATCCGGTTCGTGTGCTCGTCGGGCGTCCGAACCTGCAGGATCCCGAGCAGCTCCGACCAGTAGTCGCGCAGTCGCTGGAAGGCGCCTTCGGCCTCGTCGGAGCGCAGGTAGCGCTCGATGACCGGCTTGACCAGCTTCTTGTTGACGGTCTGCGAGCCCGGCGGATCGAACTTCGCGTCATCCGGGTTCTCCCAGTAGCCCAGCACGAAGACGATCTCCTTGCTCTCGCCGGGAGCGAGGGTCAGCTCGACGTGATGCGAACCGCACGGCGCCCAGCCGTTGGCCACCGAGTCGAACGACTCGCCGCGCTCGACGGCGGCCGGCCTGTCCCAGCCGTTGTAGGCGCCGAGGAAGGTGTCGCGCTGCGTGTCGAAGCCCGCGAGCGGCTCCGAGCAGGCGAAGTAGGCGAAGTGATCGCGGCGCTCGCGGTACTCGGTCTTGTGGTAGATGACGCTGTCTTCGACCTCCACCTGGCCGGTCGAGAAGTTGCGCTGGAAGTTGGTCTGATCGTCCCAGGCGTCCCAGAGGCAGAACTCGACGGCCGAGAAGAGCGAGAGCTTTGCCTCCGCGTCGCGTTTGTTCGTGACGCGCGTGCGCCAGATCTCGAGGTTCTCATCGACCGGAACGAAGTAGAGCGTCTCGGCCTCGATGCCCTCGTGGCGCGAAGAGATCGCCGAATAGCCCATGCCGTGGCGGCACTCGTAGTCTTCGAGCTCGGATCGGGTCGGTTGCCAGGACGGCGACCAGAAGTCGCCCGAGACAGTGTCGCGTAGATAGAGGTAGCGCCCGCCCAAATCGAACGGGACGTTGTTGTAGCGATAGCGCGTGAGCCGGCGCAGACGGGCGTCGCGGTAGAACGAGTAGCCGCCGGCGGTGTTCGAGATGATCCCGAAATAAGCCTCGCTCCCTAGGTAATTGATCCAGGGAAGCGGCGTGTCCGGGCGCGTGATCACATACTCGCGCCGCTCATCGTCGAAGTGTCCGTAGCGCATCCTTTTTCTATCCCTTCGATCGGCTCCGCATGAAGTCTCGGGAAGATACACGCACGAGGCGCGCGAGGCGGCACAAAAAGACTTCCTCGGCAGCGCTTTTACCGATCAATCAGCCCGCCGGCGCCGTGACGGAGACCAGACGCGCGAAGACGATCCAGCGATGAGACGCGCTGTAAAGCGGGTGACAGGCCGAGAGAACAAGCGTGTCGAAGCCGCGCTTGTGCAGGATGCTCCAGTCGTTCGAGCGAACGACCTCGTGCGCGAAGACGCGATAGTTGAAGGTGCCGTAGGGCATCAGGAGGCGGATGCGATTGCCGCGTGCAAGCTCGTCGATGTGGCGGAACGGAGCGCCGAAGGTGGTGCGGTGCCCGGCGATGGCCGTGACCTTTCCCATGCCCGGCCAGGAGCCTTGCGGGTAGCGCCCGGGCCCGCGACTCAGATCGGCAGCCCAGTCGGTGCCGTTGACGACAACCTTGCTGATGCCGATGCGCGGGATCTCGATGCGACCGATCGCCTGGCCCGAGTGAATCTCGCGAGAGAAGCGTAGGGCGGCGGCGCGAATCGCGGCGGTTGACGGATCCGCGTTCTTCTTGTTCGCGAAGGGAGTCGACGGCCTGAATTGTCTGAACTCCTTGTTCAGCTGGCCCGCCAGCTGATGCTGTCGCCAGTCTTGGTAGAGGGCGGTGACGGGATCGCCGAAAAAGAGGATGACTATCGCCCAGACGACGAGGACGGCTCCCAGAGCCGCGATCACGAGCCCCATCCGGCTGACGACGCGGCGCCTCCGCGAACCGCGCCTGCCAGTCACCGGCTCATCCACGCCGTTCTCGAAGGCAGCTCGCTCTGAGTTCTCGCTGGACACCTTGCGATCGTACCCTGCCGGTACTACTTCACTCCGCGAACGATTAGTTTTCAGCCGGCCGCGCAACCGCTCATAGGCAGGAAACCGGCGCGGCTATCCGAATCATCTGCTCTGCTACCCAAATGGTGCTTGGATTCTCTAGGATGCGGCGCAACGAACTAGCCACTCGAAGCGCGGCTATGGGGGGAGAGGCTGAGTGACTGAGGCAAGAGCGTTGAGAGAACGAGGTGCCCGGCATTCACGCGGTCGGCGCAGGCTGGCGATCACGCTGCTGGCAACGTTGCTCATCACCGTCCTAGCACTGGCGCAGGGCAACGTCGCCGGCTCGCAGACAAAGTCCGCGAAGTCTGCGAAGAAGTCTCCGATCACGGTCATGACGGGCTACGAGAACCAGCTGGCGGCGGCGATGAACGCCGTCCGCAAGCAGTATGGGCTCCGCGCCCTCAAGCTCGTGCCCGGACTGATGCGCTCAGCCGACAAGCACTCGCTGCAGATGGCCTGTAACGGATATTTCGCGCATTCGTCGCCGAATGGCGCCAGCTTCTTCACGCGCGTGAGGAGCTTCTACGGAGGCGGCAACCCGAGTTATTTCTCCGCCGGCGAGAACATCCTCTGGGCGCAACCGCGGGTAACACCGCGGGGAGTTGTCGCGCGCTGGCTGGCCAGCCCGGAGCACAGGCGCGTGCTGCTCTCATCGCATTGGCGCGTTTTCGGGGTTGGCGTGGTCAGCTCGGCTCATGGCGCCGGCATCTTCGCGGGCCAGACGGTGATGCTCGTGACCGCCGACTTCGCGGTCAAGCGCTAGCTCGACCCGGCGCCGCGGTTGATCGCGCTGATGAGCGCTCGCATCGAGGCGACGACGATGCTCTCGTCGATGCCAACGCCCCAGAACACGTTTCCGTCGATGTCCGCCTCGATGTAGGCGGCAGCCGTCGCATCGGCTCCCGAACGCATCGCATGCTCTGCATAGTCGAGGATGCGAACGCCGATCCCGAGCTCCTCGCCCAGGGCTGCGACCAGGGCGTCAACGGGCCCATGCCCCGCGCCGACGACGGTTCGCTCGATTCCATCCACGCGCAGAACCGCCTCGATGCGATCATGACCGGGCTCGCCCTCCAGGTGCCTGAGCGAGATCAACTCGAGCGGGCGCACCGGCTTCAGGTACTCGCCCTCGAAAGCCCGCCAGATCTCCTCCGGGGTGACCTCGCCGCCCTCTGAGTCGGCGATCTTCTGTATCGCCTTGGAGAACTCGATCTGCAGGCGCCGCGGCAGCTCCAGGTGGTGCTCGGTCTTGAGCACGTAGGCCACGCCGCCCTTGCCCGATTGGCTGTTGACGCGAATGATGGCCTCGTAGGAGCGGCCGACGTCCTTTGGATCGATCGGCAGATAGGGGACTTCCCAGACGCCGTCTTCGGGCTCCTTCGCCCGCGCCTGCATGCCCTTGTTGATCGCGTCCTGATGGGAGCCCGAGAAGGACGTGTAAACGAGATCGCCCGTGTAGGGGTGGCGCGGATTGATCGGGAGCTGATTGCAGTACTCGACGACGCGGCGTAGCTCGTCTATGTCGGAGAAGTCGAGCTTCGGGTCGACGCCCTGGCTGAACAGGTTCAACGCCAGGGTGACCAGATCGACGTTGCCCGTGCGCTCGCCGTTGCCGAAGAGCGTGCCTTCGATGCGTTCGGCTCCGGCCATCAGCGCCAGCTCGGCGGCGGCGACGGCTGTGCCGCGGTCGTTGTGCGGATGGATCGAGATGATCGCGCGCTCGCGCCCGCTCAGGTCGCGGCAGAACCGCTCGATCTGGTCGGCGTGAATGTTGGGCGTGGACATCTCGACCGTGGCCGGGAGGTTGAGGATCGCCTTGCGCTCGGGTGTCGGCTGCCAGACGTCGAGCACCGCTTCGCAGACTTCGACCGCGTAGTCCAACTCGGTGCCGGTGAAGCTCTCCGGCGAGTACTCGAAACGAACATCCGTCTCGGGAACCTTCTCGACGCCGCGCAAGCACCACGTGGCGCCGTCGACCGCGATCTTCTTCACGCCCGCCTGATCGGCGCGGAAGACAATGCGGCGCTGCAGCTCCGAGGTCGAGTTGTAGAGATGGACGATCGCCGCCCGCGCTCCGCGGATGCTCTCGAAGGTGCGCTCGATCAGCTCCTTGCGGGCCTGAGTCAGCACCATGATCGTGACGTCGTCGGGAATCGAGTCCTTCTCGATCAGCTGGCGGAGGAAGTCGTAGTCGGTCTGCGAGGCCGCCGGAAAGCCGACCTCGATCTCCTTGAAGCCGATCTCGACGAGGAGGTCGAAGAGCCGCTGCTTGCGCGCCGGGTCCATCGGGTCGATCAGCGCCTGGTTGCCGTCGCGAAGGTCGACCGAGCACCAGATCGGGGCTTTCGTGATCGTCTTCGCCGGCCAGGTTCTGTCCGGCAGCTCGACCGGCGGGTAGGGCCGGTACTTCTCGGTTCGCATTCGACTCATCTCATTTCCTCGTTGGTCACTGTTTTCGGCCACAAAAAAGCCCCCAAGCCCGAAGGCGGTGGAGGCGGAAGGCGACCGGACCGGGGTTTATTTACCCGGCGGTCGCCAAGCTAAGCAGGAGGGTCTGGCTCTTCGTTCGCATCAACACTGCCCTGAGAGGGTAGCTAGCCTGCGCCGCCCACGCAAACAGGAGACCGGCTTCGGCTTCGTTTTCAGGTCGCGGACTACGGTTCTCTCCCCCGGGCCAGGGCCGTCTTTGATACTTCTTTGCCATGAGGGCGCCCCCTGAAGGGGCGGCGTCGTTCGAACAACCGTCGAGCTGTGACAATGGCAGGAGACATGAGCGCAGAGGCGCTTCGCTCGCGCGCCGCCGTAGTGCGGTTGGCGTGCGCATTCTTTTCGGGAGCCTTTCGGGCCGAGCGCCCGCGCTGCCAAACCACCGATTTGGTGGGCAGGTTTCTTCTACAAAGCCATCGCCACGGACTCGACGTCGGCGCGTAAACACGAGAGAAAGGGACAGATAGATGCGCTACGTCTGGGATTTCGACGAGCCGTCGGAAGGCGGTAAGGCACTACTCGGCGGCAAGGGCGCCGGTCTTGCGGAGATGACGCAGATCGGGATGCCCGTTTGCGGCGGGTTCACCGTCTCGACCGATGCCTGCCGCGCGTACATGCGCGAGAGCAAGGTTCCGGCAGGGCTGGACAAGGAAGTGGCCGAGCACATCGCCAAGCTCGAGCAGCAGTCGGGCAAGAAGTTCGGCGACCTGAAAGATCCGTTGCTCGTCTCGGTGCGCTCCGGCGCTGCCGTCTCGATGCCGGGAATGATGGACACCGTCCTCAACCTCGGTCTCAACGACGCCGCGGCGGCCGGGCTGGCCGAGTCGACGGGGAATCCCCGCTTCGCCTACGACTGCTACCGCCGTCTGGTTCAGATGTACGGCGAGGTCGTGGACGGCATCGAGCCGAGCGCGTTCGAAGACGCGCTGACCGAGCTCAAGGCCAAGCGCGGCGTCAAGAACGACGCCGAGCTCAACGCTGACGATCTCAAGGAGCTGGCCGACACCTTCATCTCGATCTACGAGAAGGAGAAGGGCCACAAGTTCCCGCAGGACCCGACCGAGCAGCTGATGCGCTCGATCGAGGCCGTCTTCGACTCCTGGGAGACGCCGCGCGCCCGCGTCTACCGCGACCACGCCGGCATCCCGCACGACCTCGGCACGGCCGTGAACATTTGCCAGATGGTGTTCGGTAACCGCGGCGAGAACTGCGGCACCGGCGTCTGCTTCACGCGTAACCCTTCCACCGGCGAAGAGGGCCTGTACGGCGAGTTCCTGCTCAACGCCCAGGGCGAGGACGTCGTCGCGGGTATCCGCACGCCCCAGCCGCTGGAGGAGATGGAGAAGCCCTTCCCGCAGGCCTTCACGGAGCTGGTCGAATCGATGAAGACGCTCGAGCAGCACTACAAGGACATGCAGGACATGGAGTTCACGGTCGAGGAGGGCAAGCTCTACCTGCTCCAGACTCGTTCGGCCAAGCGCACCGCCAAGGCCGCGCTCAGAGCCGCCGTCTCGATGGTTGAGGAGGGCCTGATCGACAAGGAAGAGGCCGTCAAGCGGATCAACCCCGATCAGCTCGATCAGCTCCTGCACCCCATGATCGACCCCAAGGCCAAGATCGAAGTGGCCGCCAAGGGCCTGAACGCCTCTCCGGGCGCCGCCAGTGGCAAGGCCATCTTCGACGCCGACACGGCCGCCGAGCTCGGTAAGAGCGAGGACGTCATCTTGATCCGTCCCGAGACGACTCCCGATGACATCCACGGCATGCTCGTATCGAAGGGCGTTTTGACGACTCGCGGCGGCATGACGTCGCACGCCTCGGTCGTCGCCCGCGGTCTGGGCATTCCCTGCGTCGCCGGCTGCGAGGCGCTCGTGCTCGACCTCGAGGCCAAGACGGCGAGCCTGAACGGAAAGAAGATCAGCGAGGGCGACATCATCACGATCGACGGCGGCAACGGCAGCGTCATCATCGGCGCGGTGCCGCTGGTTCCGCCCTCGATCAACGATGACTTCCGCGTCATCCTGGAGTGGGCCGACGGTTTCCGCCGTCTCGGCGTCCGCGCCAACGGCGACACCCCGGACGATGCCACCAAGGCGCGCGAGTTCGGCGCCGAGGGCATCGGCCTCTGCCGCACCGAGCACATGTTCATGGCGCAAGATCGGCTCCCCGTCGTACAGAAGATGATCCTGGCCACCACGACCGAGGATCGCAAGAAGGAGCTCGACAAGCTCCTGCCCTTCCAGCAGTCCGACTTCGAGGGCATCTTCGAGGCGATGGAGGGCCTGCCGGTCACGATCCGGCTGCTCGACCCGCCGCTGCACGAGTTCCTGCCCAAGCTGGAGGAGACCGACGACCCCGCCATTCGCGAGCGAATCGTCGCCCTGCACGAGTTCAACCCGATGCTCGGCACCCGCGGCTCGCGCCTCGGCATCCTCTATCCCGAGATCTACGAGATGCAGGTGCGGGCCATCGTGCGGGCGACACTGGCCGTCGAGAAGCGCACCGGTAAGAGGCCGCTGGCCGAGATCATGCACCCGCTGATCGGCTTCGGCGAGGAGCTCAAGCGCATGCGCGACCTGACCGAGCGAGTCATCGAAGAGGAGAAGGCCGGCGAGTTCCCGATCGGCACGATGATCGAGCTGCCGCGGGCCTGCGTGCGCGCGGACGAAGTCGCCGAGTACGCCGACTTCTTCTCCTTCGGCACCAACGACCTGACGCAGACGACGATGGGCATCTCACGCGACGACGCCGAGGGCAAGTTCCTCGCCAAGTACGTCGAGGACGGCGTCATCGCGCAGAACCCGTTCGCCACGCTCGACCAGGGTGGCGTCGGCGACCTGATGAAGATGGGCCTGAAGCGCGGCCGCAGTGTCAAGGAGAACCTCAAGGCCGGCATCTGCGGCGAGCACGGAGGCGACCCGGTATCGGTCACCTTCTGCCACAACATCGGCCTGAACTACGTGTCCTGCTCGCCCTTCCGCGTGCCGCTCGCCCGGCTGGCCGCGGCGCAGGCGGCCCTGAACGAGGCGGCGCTGGCAGCTGCTGAGGGCCGCTCGATTCGCGAAGTACAGGCGCTGGCGTTCGAATAACGCGTAGAAGCGCAGAGGTAGTACCTGGGGCGCCGCCGAAAGACGGCGCCCCTGTTTGTTTCCCGTGCGCCTGTACCGCCGCCTTGAAGGCTCCGCGATCACGTCCTCGCGCCGAGCCACCGGCGGCCTGTCTCGGGTGGTCTAGCCCATGTCCTTCTTGAAATCGGCGATCATCTTGTCGTAGTCGAGCTGGTAGGCGGCGTGCACGTCCCAGCTCATCAGATCCATGTAGGGCTGNNCAGCCCTTGATCTTCTCGGGCTGGTTGGTGCCGGCGGCGTCCTGCTCGAGAACGCGTTTACGTACCTGAGTGACGGACGTGTGCGGATACCACTTGAAGCGGCAGTACCAGAGCATCGGATACCTCCCCTTTGGCTGCTTGGACGCTGGACTCATCCTACGCCGGGAAGCGCGAATATCGACAGCGGGCGAGGCCGCGCTAGCCGAGCGCGATCTCGACGTCTTCGAGGATCACGCCGTGAGCGTTCGGATCGGTCAGATCCTCGGACAGCTCGGCTTCGACCTTGCAGCCCTCGGCGATCGTTCCGGCGGCGACGTCGACCCAGTGCTCCTCGAAATGCTCCGGCGTGAAGTGCGAGAGGGCGCCCAGCTTGACCTTGATGCGGACGACGCGCTTGGCGTCGTTCTCCTCGGCGACGTGGAGGACGGTGGCTACGAGGTCGCGGATTGTGGCCTGCTCGTGCATCAGTTTCCGTTCAACAGCGCTTCGACTTCCTTGGCGATCTCCTCGACGATAGCGGGGACGGCCGCGGCGACGGCCGGCGACAGCGGCTCGCCGGGGCTGAAGCTCTCGCCTTCGATGCCGAGGAAGAGCGCCTTCGCGGGCAGGCGCTTGAGAGCGCGGGCCAGCTCGATCGTGTCCCCGAGCGAGAAGTGATGAGTCGAGCCCTGCAGCACGGCGTGCGGGACGACCTCGGCGTTGAGATCGACGCGGTGGATGGAGCCGGGCGCGGCGCCGGAATGCACGGCGTCGACGATCAGCACCGCGTCGCATCCCTCCCACTCGTCCATCAGGCTCGACTGCTCGGCCTCGGTGGCGAGCACGCGCACGGTTTCTGGAAGCCGCCCGCGCAGAGCGCTTGCGACTTCCAGTCCCACCGCGTCGTCGCCGCGCCAGCTGTTGCCGGTGCCGACGACGAGGATTCCACTCAAGTTCTTTCGATCTCCAGCGTCAGGAAGTGCGTGGCGCAGGAGATGCAGGGGTCGTAGTTCCGGATCGCCTGCTCGCAGCGAAGCGTCAGCTCCTCGTTCGAGAGATCCATGAACTGGCCCACGAAGCCGCGCAGGTCGGCCTCGATCTGAGGCTGGTTCTGCGCCGTCGGCGGAGTGATCGTGGCGTCGAGGATGATCCCCTTGTCGTCGAGCTCGTAGCGGTGGCAGAGCGTGCCGCGCGGGGCCTCGCTGGCGCCGCAGGCGGCGCCAGCCTTCGGCACGACCTCGATGCTCGCCTCGGCGGGCTGCTCGTACTCGCGGATCAGGCGCAGCGCCTCGGCGCAGGCCTCGACCAGCTCGACCGAGCGAACGAGGATGCTCTTGAACGGGTTCTTGACCACCTTGGGCAGCCCGATTCCCTCCGCAGCGCCGCGCGCCTCGGGCGAGAGCAGGTCGTACCAGAGCGCGTAGCGAGCAAGTGGGCCCGTGAGGTAGGAGTCGCGCTCCTTCATGTGCCCCTGCAGCGCGTTCGCGTGCTTGACGTGCTCCTCGACGACGTGCTCGTAGAACTCGTCGATCGGGATGTCGAGGCCGCGGTTCGAGACGAAGCGCTCGCCGCCCTCGATCGGGTAGACGCCGCCGGCGTCGAGCGCGGCGAACTCGTAGTCCATCTCGAAGTCGGGGAAGTCGAGCGTGTTGGCCCACTTGACCGTCTCGAGCGAGGTCTCGAGCGCCCACTCCAGATCGGGCACCATCGCCTCCAGCTCGGCCTTGGAGGGCGCCTTGTAGAAGCCGCCCACCTTGACGTTGATCGGGTGGATCTCGCGACCGCCGACGACGGTCATGATGTGGTTGCCGATCTTCTTCAGGCGCAGCGCCGTCTCGACCACCTCGGGCGCGTCCTTGGCGATCTCGATCGCGCTCGGATAGCCGAGGAAGTCGGGGGCGTGCAGCATGTAGACGTGGAGCGCGTGGCTCTCGATCCACTCGCCGCAGTAGAGCAGGCGCCTGAGCGCCTTGAGCTGGCCTTCGACCTTGACGCCGCAGACCGACTCCATCGAGTTGCAGGCCGCCATCTGGTACGCGACCGGGCAGATACCGCAGATGCGAGCCGTGATGTCGGGCGCCTCGGTGAAGTAGCGGCCGCGCAGGAAGGCCTCGAAGAAGCGCGGAGGCTCGAAGATGTTGAGCTTGACCTCCTCGATCTCATTGCCCTTGAGGCGGATGAGCATTCCACCCTCGCCCTCGACTCGGGCCAGGTAATCGGTCTTGATGGTACGAGTCTCATCCGCCATGACGGGCACTCTCCTCGCGGAACGCGGGCTTATAGCCGTTGAAGGTACGGAAGGCGCGCAGCAGCTGATCCTCACTGGCGCCCATCTCGCTCCAGCGCTTGGCCAGCGAGACGGTGTTCGGGCTCTCCTTGGGGCCGAAACAGCCGTAGCAGCCGCGCGCAAACGACGGGCAGATCGCGCCGCAACCGGCCTGCGTCACGGGGCCCAGGCAGGGCGTGCCGAGCACCTGTACGCACGGCGTCTGGCGCCGCTTGCACTCGGTGCAGACCGCCGAGGTGGGCACGTTCGGACGCCGGCCTGCGAGCACGGCGAGAAGTGCGTCGACGAGTTGCACCTTGGAGATCGGACAACCCTGCAATTCCAGATCGACGGCGATGTGGTCGGAGTGCGGCGTCGAGGTCTCGAGCGTCTCCAGATACTCCGGATGCGCGTAAACCGTCGATGCGTACTCCTTGACGTTGGCCCAGTTGCGCAAGGCCTGAATGCCGCCGGCTGTTGCGCAGGCGCCGATCGCCACGACCAGGCCGGATTTCTCGCGGATCTCCTTGATCCGCTCGGCCTCTTCGGGCGTGGTGACCGAGCCCTCGACCAGCGAGAGGTCCCACGGGCCCTCGATCTCGGCCCGGGTGGCTTCGGGGAAGTAGGCGATCTGGACGCGGCCGAGAATCCCGAGCAGCTCGTCTTCACAGTCGAGCAGCGTGAGCTGGCAGCCGTCGCAGGACGAGAACTTCCAGACTGCGATCGTCGGTCCCATCAAAGCTCCTTCACGGCTAGCAGTTTCTCGACCTTGTCCCACGTGTAGCAGGCACCGTCGCGGCAGACGAGCGTCGGGCCGATCTGACAGTGGCCGCAGAGGCCGACACCGCAGCGCATGGTGCGCTCGAGCGAGACGTTGATCGACTCGGCCGGCAGGTCGCGATTCATCAGCTCCTGCGCGACGAACTTCATCATGATCTCCGGCCCGACCACGAAAGCCTGGGCATCGTCGGCGTCGAACTGGGCGGGCGGAATCAGCTTGGTGACCAGGCCGACCTTGCCCTTCCAGTCGGTGTCGCCGACATCGACCGTGATGTCGAGGTCGACGTCGTAGTTGCACTGCCAACTCTTGACCTCGTCGAGAAAGACCAGGTCCGTCGGCGTGCGGGCTCCATAGAGGAGCGCGAAGCGACCGTAGTCCTTGCGATTCTTGAGCACGTGG
Source organism: Actinomycetota bacterium (assembly GCA_003132665.1). Classification (GTDB taxonomy): domain Bacteria; phylum Actinomycetota; class Thermoleophilia; order Gaiellales; family Gaiellaceae; genus Fen-549. The sequence continues at coordinate 187,976 of PKYN01000018.1, read as the reverse complement.
TAGATGGCCGGGCGAAGCGGCGGAAGGCCGATGCCGCCGGCGACGACGACCACGTCCTTGCCCTTCGCCTCGACGATCGGCCAGGTGTTGCCGAACGGTCCGCGAACACCAACGATCGTGCCGATCTCGGCGGCGCATAACGCTTTAGTGACAGCACCGACCGCGCGGATCGTGTGCACGAGCCGCTCGTCCGTCTCGAAATTGCCAGCATTCGAGATCGGCACCTCGCCGACTCCGAAGGCATAGAGCATGTTGAACTGACCGGGGCCTGGGACAATCGGAGCGCCGTCAACGGGCTCCAGCTCGAGCGTCCAGGTGTCGTACGTGTCTTGGCGCTTTGCCGTCACCGCGTACGGGACGGGCGTCATGGCCTCTAGTGAGCCGGCGGTCTCAGTGAGTGTCTGCGCCATAGATATCGATCAGTCGTAGGCGGGTCGCCTGTAGGCGCCCGACGATTACCTGGGAGAAACGCATGAGCAGCGCGTAGCCGAGCTCGGTATCCGACGCGCACTTGTCGCGGATGCAGGCGCCGTCGAAGGAGACGGCCCGAACGAGCTCGGTGGCGGTGACCTCGTAGTTCCACTGGTAGGGCGGAATCAGCCATGACCAGCCAAGTACCTGACCGGCCTCGACGGTATCGACACGCACCGACTTCTTGTTGGGAACGTCGATATCGAGCGCGACCTCGCCTATGCGCAGGAGGTAGAAGGCGTCGGCCGCGTCGCCGCGCTTGGCGATTATCTGGCCCTCCTCGAAGTGAACGTTCTGAGCGCAGCCCGCGATGAACTCGAGCTGCTCCTGGGTGAGTCCGGCGAAGACCGGGCTCTCGGCGATAACAGCATCCAACGTCTTCACGACTTGGCCTCCTGAGTGGCTCTGATTGCGGCAACTTCCTCGCGAATGTCGATTCCGACCGGGCACCAGGTAATGCAGCGTCCACAGCCGACGCAGCCGAGCGTGTCGAACTGGTCATGCCAGGTGGACAGCTTGTGGGTCAGCCACTGGCGGTAGCGCGACTTCGTCTCCTTGCGCGTGCCGCCACCGTGCATCTCCGAGTACTGAAGCGTGAAGCACGAGTCCCAACTGCGGAGCCGATCGTCGGCTTCGCCGGAGAGATCGTTCGCGTCGTCGACCGCGGTGCAGAAGCAGGTCGGGCAGGCGAGCGTGCAGTTGGTGCAGGCCAGGCAGCGCGACGCGACGTCGTCGTAGCGCGGGTGCTCGAGATTGGCGAGCAGTAGATCATGCACGTCCGAGCGATCGAGCGTGATTCCCATCTTTTCGCGGGCCGCGTCGGTCACTGTCTGGGCGGCTGTCAGATCGGCGTCCGCAGCCGGCTGTTGAGGGAGCTCGGCAAGCAGCTCGGCGCCCTCGTCGGTGCCCGCCTCGGCGACGAAGTGGTGCGTGCCGCCCGTAATCTCGGTCAGGACGAGGTCGTATCCGTCCTCGACCTTGGGGCCCGTGCCCATCGAGGCGCAGAAGCAGTTCGCCGCCGGCTCGCCGCAGTTGACGGCGATGACGAACGAATTCTCGCGGCGTTGCAAGTAGTCCTCGTCGGCGTACTTGCCGCCGATCAGAACTCGATCTTGAATCTTGATTGCGGCGACCTCACACGGGCGAACGCCAAAGAAGGCGGTTCGCTTGGTCTCGGCGGCGTCTTTGACGGGCTCGAGACCTCCGTTCGTGCGCTTGATCTGAAGCAGACGCACGCTCGGAGCGAGCAGCTCACGCTTCCACGACTGCGGTCCGACCGCGTAGCCGAAGCGGGCCTCGTCATCGCGACGCTCGAGCTTGTACGAACCCGGGCCCTGAACGTCTTTCCATCCGACTGGCAGCTCGGTGGCCGAAGCGATCTCTCCGTAGACGATTGCCTTGTCGCGGACGGTAGGCGCGATCACGCGCCAGTCGCGACGGCGAAGCACGTCGACGATCGCTTCGAGCGCCTCGGGCGCGAGGACGGCCCGCATGGCTTGCTCCTTTCGTTCGCTCGTCAGCGCAAATCCCTTTCTCTAGAGCGGCACGCGAACTTTCGCGAGCCGCCTTCGCTCTCGCATCGGTACCCCTGCACGATGCGCTTGCGGAAAGCCCGCATGCTCCGCGCGGAGGCACTGATGCCCGCGCCTGCAGCGTACATCTACGCTGAAGCGGTGGGGACTTTATCTGAGAGCGGCAGGAGCGTGGCGCAGCGAAGGCGCCTCGAGGTTACGGGCGTCGTCCAGGGAGTGGGTTTTCGCCCCTTCGTATACGGATTGGCGCGCGCCCAGGAGCTGGGCGGCTTCGTCTGCAACGACGCCCGCGGGGTCGTGATCGAGGCGGAGGGAGCGAGCGAGAAGCTCGACGCGTTCGCCGCCGCCCTGATCGAGCAGGCGCCGCCGCTGGCCCGCATCGCCGCGCTCGAGACAAGCGAGATCGAGCCGCGCGGCGAGCGCGAGTTCGCGATCCGGCAAAGCGCCCACGGCGGCGAGAGAACGGCGCTCATCCCGGCCGATATCGCCACCTGCGACGACTGCCTGCGCGAGCTGTTCGATCCCTCTGACCGCCGCTACCGCTACCCCTTCGTCAACTGCACCAACTGCGGGCCGCGCTTCACGATCATCCGCGCGGTCCCCTACGACCGCGCCAACACGAGCATGGCCTCGTTCGAGCTGTGCGATGAATGCCGGCGCGAGTACGAGGACCCCGGCAACCGCCGCTTCCACGCCGAGCCAACCTGCTGCCCGAACTGCGGGCCCAGGCTCTCGCGCCCGCTGGAGGACGTCGTCTCACTCCTGCGCGATGGAAAGATCGTTGCGATCAAGGGGCTCGGGGGCTACCACCTCGCCTGTGACGCGGCCAACGAACCGGCCGTCGCCCGCCTGCGCGAGCGCAAAGGGCGCGAGGAGAAGCCGCTCGCGGTGATGACGCTCCAGCCCGACAGACTCGTCGAGCTGGAGTCAGATGAGGATGCGCTGCTCTACTCGGCCGAGCGCCCAATCGTGCTGGCGCGGCGCCGCGCCGATGCCCCGATAGCCGCCTCGGTCGCGCCGGGCAACGAGTGGCTGGGAGTGATGCTTCCCTACACGCCGCTTCATCACCTGCTCTGCGCCGACTTCGCCGGGGCGCTGGTGATGACCAGCGGGAATCTCTCCGACGAGCCGATCGCCTTCGAGGACGAAGAAGCCGAGCACCGCCTCGGCGCCGTCGCCGATGCTTTCCTCTCGCACGACCGCCCGATCGAGCGCCGCTGCGAGGACTCGGTCGTGCGGGCGGCCTTCCCGATCCGGCGCTCGCGCGGTTACGCGCCCGCCGCGCTTCCCTTGCCGGTTTCCGCGCTGGCGCCGTTGCTTGCGACCGGCGCCGAGCTCAAGAGCACCTTCTGCGTCGTTCGCGGCGATCAGGCCTTCCTCTCGCCGCACCTCGGCGACCTCGACACGGAGCTCGCCTACCACGCCTTCAACACCGACCTCGAGCTCTACCTGCAGATGCTCGGAGTGGCGCCCGAGCTTCTGGCCTGCGACCTGCATCCCGACTACCTGAGCAGCAAGTGGGCGCGCGGCCGGGAGCTGGAGCTGGTCGAGGTTCAGCACCACCATGCCCATGCCGCCGCCTGCCTGGCCGAGAACGGAGAGACCGGCCCGGCGCTGGCGCTCGTGCTCGACGGCACCGGTTACGGCACGGACGGGACGATCTGGGGCGGCGAGCTGCTCCGCTTCGATCTGACCGGCTTCGAGCGCGTGAGCCATCTCGAGCCGGTGCCGCTGCCGGGCGGTGAGGCGGCGGTGCGTGAGCCCTGGCGGATCGCGGCGGCCTACCTCGAGTGGGCCGGGCGACCGGTTCCCTTCCCGGAGTGGTCGCGCGTACGCGAGAGCCTGAAGGTGAATGCGCCCCTCTCGGCGGGCGCCGGCAGGTTGTTCGACGCCGCCGCGGCGCTCGTTGGCGTGCGCGAGCGAATCAGCTACGAGGGGCAGGCGGCGATCGAGCTCGAGCAGCTCGCCGGGCACGTCGAGGCCGAGCCGTACGTCTGCCGGGAAGAGGACGGGCACATCGTCGGCGCCGATCTGATCGCCGCAGCGCACGACGATCTCGCCGCCGGACGCGATCGCAGCGAGATCGCGGCGGCCTTCCACGAGGGAGTCGCCCTGGCCTTCGCCGAGGCCTGCGAGCGCGCGGGCGAACCGCGCACGATCGTTCTCTCGGGCGGTTGCTTCCAGAACCTGCGCCTGCTCGCAAGTACCAGGCAGCGCCTCGAAGAAAACGGCTTCCGCGTCCTCGTCCATCGCCTACTTCCGCCCAACGACGCCTGCATCTCCTTCGGCCAGGCGGCGATCGCCACGTACTCTGTGACCCCATGTGCTTAGGAATTCCAGCCCAGATCGTCGAGATCGTCGACCCTGAAGCCAAGACGGCTAAGGCCGAGATTGGCGGCGTGCGCCGAATCGTGTCCTGCGCCCTGCTCGAGGGCGAGGCGCAGGTGGGCGAATGGGTGCTCGTTCACGTCGGCTTCGCGCTCGATCGGATCGACGAGGAGCGGGCGGCCGAGACGCTGCAGCTCCTTGCCGAGATGGGCGAGGCCTACGAGCGCGAGCTGGCCCAGATCAGGGAGACCGCAAGCGAAGCAGGCGCCGCGTGAGGTACATCGACGAGTTTCGCTCGGGCGAGATCGCGCGGGCGCTGACGAGCGAGCTGGCGGACGCCATGCCGCCCGGCCGCGAGCTGGCGCTGATGGAGGTCTGCGGCGGGCACACGCACGCGATCTACAAGCACGGCATCGACGAGCTGCTGCCGCCCGGCCTCGAGCTGGTGCACGGGCCCGGCTGTCCCGTCTGCGTGATCCCGGTCGGGCGCGTGGACGACGCCGTCTCGCTGGCGCTGGAGCCGAACGTCATCTTCACCACCTTCGGCGACATGATGCGAGTGCCCGGGAGCAAGGGCTCGCTGCTCGATGCCCGCTCGCGCGGAGCCGACGTGCGCATGGTCTATTCGCCGCTGGACGCGCTCGAACTGGCGCGCGCCAACCCCGAGCGTGAAGTCGTCTTCTTCGCCATCGGCTTCGAGACGACAACGCCCTCGACGGCGATAACGCTCCTGCAGGCCCGCGCTCAGGGCGTGCAGAACTTCACCGTCTTTTGCAACCACGTCACGATTGCGCCGCCGCTCAAGGCGATCCTCGATGCGCCCGAGCTGCGCCTGGACGGGCTGATCGCGCCCGGCCACGTCTCGGCCGTGATCGGATCTCGCCCCTACGACTTCATCGCCTCGGAATACGCCCGCCCGGTCGTCGTCGCCGGCTTCGAGCCGCTCGACATCCTGCAATCGGTGTTGATGTTGGTTCGCCAGCTCGCGGCGGGCCGCGCCGAGGTCGAGAACCAATACACCCGCGTGGTGCGCGAGCAGGGCAATCCGCGCGCGCTGGAAGCGATCGAGCAGACGATGGAGCTGCGCGACAGCTTCGAATGGCGCGGGCTGGGCTCGATCCCGAAAAGCGGGCTGCGCCTGCGCGAGGAGTTCGCGGATTGGGACGCAGAACGTCGCTACGAGGTGCCCGGAATCAGCGTTCCCGACCACAAGGCCTGCCAGTGCGGTCAGGTTCTGCGCGGGCTGGTCAAGCCCTGGGAGTGCAAGGTCTTCGGCACCGCCTGCACGCCCGAGCGCCCGATCGGGACATGCATGGTGTCGTCGGAGGGCGCCTGTGCCGCGTATTACCACTACGGGCGCAACCGGCCGAAGCGTGTGAAGATCCAGACCTGAGCTGGTAACTCAAAAGGAGCGAGTCGATGGAGCTGGGCGAGATCTTGGTCCTGATTGGCGGCGGCGCGATCTTTCTCTGGGGGCTCGGACATATCGCACCGACGAAGGCGGTCGTCGCCGGCTTCGAGCCGATCTCGATCGACAACCGGCGCATCCTCGTGATGGAGTGGCTGGTCGAGGGGCTGACGCTCTGCTTCGTAGGGGTGCTAGCGATCGTGACGGTGCTCGTGCTCGGCTCCGATGCCCGCGGAACGGTTCTGGTTGCCCGGATGCTCGCCGGATTCCTGCTCGCCCTCGCCGGGTTGAGCCTTATGACCGGCGCGCGTACGGCGATCATCCCGATGAAGCTGTGCCCGTTCGTCAAGACGGCGGTCGGCGCCCTACTCATCGCGGGCAACCTGCTGTGACGCGAGCGCCCCGATGAGTAACGAGCGGCGGCCTAGGCGCAAATCGCGCTTCCACGACGAGCGGATCACGCTGGTGCACGGCGCCGGTGGCAAGGCCTCGCGAAATCTGGTCGAGGCGGTCTTCCTGGAGGAGTTGGCTAACCCGCTACTCGATCCGCTCGGCGATTCGGCGCTGATCGAGGTTGGCGGGACGAAGCTCGCCTTCACCACCGATGCGCACGTGGTTCAGCCGCTGTTCTTTTCCGGCGGCGACATCGGCTCGCTGGCGGTGAACGGCACCGTCAACGACATCGCCGTGGCGGGTGCGCGGCCGATCGCCCTCTCCGCCGCCTTCGTGCTGGAGGAGGGACTTCCAGTGGCGGATCTGCGCCGCGTCGTCGCCTCGATGGCGGAGGCCGCGCGCCAGGCCGGAGTCGTGATCGCGGCCGGCGACACCAAGGTGGTCGAGCGCGGACGCGGCGACGGGTTGACCGTGACCACTGCCGCGATCGGGCTTGTCGACGATCGAGTCGAGCTCGGCGCCGAGAAGGTACGAGCGGGCGACAAGGTGCTCGTCTCGGGCTCGCTCGGCGATCACGGCATGGCGGTGATGATCGCGCGCGGCAATCTGGAGCTGGAGGTGGAGATCTCGAGCGACAGCGCCTCGGTCTTCCCGCTGGCCGAATCGCTCTTCGCGCTCGGCGCGGATCTGCGCTGGCTGCGCGATCCCACCCGCGGCGGCCTGGCGACGACTCTGAACGAGCTGACCGAGGCGAGCGGTCTGTGCGCGGTGCTGGAGGAGAAGGCGCTGCCCGTGCACGAGCAGGTTGCAGCCGCCTGTGAGATTCTCGGCCTCGACCCGCTCTACGTGGCCAACGAGGGCAAGCTGATCGCGGTCGTCGCCGCCGATCGGGCCGAGGAGGCGCTGGCGCTGCTTCGCGCCCAGCCGCTCGGAGCCGAGGCCGTGATCGTCGGGGAGATCGAGCCCGAGCCCGCGGGACTGGTGCTGCTGCAGACCGCCTTCGGAGGCAGCCGGGTGGTTGACATGCTCACCGGCGATCCGCTGCCGCGGATCTGCTGAGCAGACGGGCTCGGCGGCGCGCGGCCGTCCTGCCGAATCCGGTCGCGGCGTTGACCGTTCGCAACCGCGGCTAGAGTGCGCCTGTGCCATCTCGCCGGCGGCAACACGGACTCCAGCGGGTGCTCGGTTCACCCGCCCTCTCCTCGACCGCCTACGGCGACGTCGGCTCCTCGATCTACTACGCGCTCGGTGTCACCGCGGCGCTCGCGCTCGGCCTTACGCCGATCGTTTTCATCATCGCCGGTATCTTCTTCCTGACGACCTCGCTGACCTACGCGGAGGGAACGGTCCGCTACCCCGAGGCAGGCGGCTCTTCCAGCTTCGCGCGCCATGCCTTCAACGAGGTGGCGAGCTTCCTGGCCGCCTGGGGTCAGATGCTCAACTACGTCGTAACGATCTCGATCTCGGCCTACTTCGTGCCCCATTACCTGTCGGTGTTCTGGGCGCCGCTGCGTACGCCACCTTGGGACATTGTCTTCGGAACGGCGCTGGTGCTGACACTCGTAGGACTGAACGTTCTCGGCCTACGCGAGGCGGTCAAGCTGAACATCTTCCTGGCGCTGATCGACTTCTCGACCCAGCTTCTGCTCGTCGCGCTAGGCAGCGTGCTCATCTTCAGGCCGCACATCCTGATCTCGAATGTCCACCTGGGCGTCGCGCCACACTGGTCGGGCTTTTTGCTTGCGGTTCCGATCGCGATGATCGCCTACACCGGTCTGGAGACGATCTCCAACCTGGCCGAGGAAACGCGCGATCCGCCACGCGACGTCCCGCGTGCCTACAACATGCTGCGCATCGCGGTCTTCGCGATCTATCTGACTCTGCCGGCGATCGCGCTGATGGCGCTGCCGGTCACTTTCAAGAATGGCCACTACCAGACGCTTCTCGGTCTTCCGCCCGGTAAGGGCGGTTTCGCCAGCGACCCGGTGCTCGGGATCGTCTCGGGCCTCAATCTCCACGGCCTGTTCTTGACCGTCCTGCGCTATTACGTCGGCGTGCTGGCAGGAACGATCCTCATCATCGGCACCAACGCCGGCATCATGGGCTCTTCTCGGGTGAGCTACGCGATGTCGAGCTACCGGCAGATCCCCGAGTTCTTCCGGAGGCTCCATCCGCGCCTTCGCACGCCTTGGCGCTCGCTCTTCTTCTTCTCGGCAACGTTCCCGATTCTGCTCATGCTGCCGGGTCTGGTGCTGCACGACCGCGAGGTGAACTTCCTCGGAACGATGTACTCGTTCGGCGCGATGCTCTCGTTCGCGATCGCCAACGTCTCGCTGATCGCCCTGCGCTACCGCTACCGCGATGCCGAGCTGGCTTACAAGGCGCGGCCCAATCTCCGCTTCAGGGGGGTCGACTGGCCGCTCTTCTCCATCATCGGCCTGTTCGGCACCGCCGCCGCCTGGCTTTCGATCACGATCCAAGAGTCCAACACGCGAATTGCCGGCTTCAGCTGGCTGGTGGCCGGATTCGCGCTCTTCATCATCTACCGCAAGCGCGTTCTCAAGATTCCGCTACGCGAGACGACGCACGCGCCGGCGGAGATCCTGCCCTGGCAGCTCGAGTACCGGCAGATCGTGGTGCCCGTCTTCGCCGAGGCGAACGTGGCGATAGCGATGAACGTCGCCTGCGAGCTTGCCGCCGAGCGCCGCTCACGCATCACGGTGGTGGCAGCGCTCGAGGTGCCGCTCGGCTTTCCGATCGGGGCGCGCCTGCCCGAGGAGGAGCGCCTGGGCGATCTGCTCGACGAGGCCGAGGCGATCGCCGCCCGCTACGGCGTCAGCGTCCGGCCGAGACTCGTTCGAACGCGTAGCGCCGGCGAGGCGATCGTCGCCGAGGCCGAGCACCACCACGCGGAGGTCGTCATTCTGCCGGCCAGCCGGCCCCAGTACAGGCGCCAGAGCCGGCGCATGCCTCTGGACGCGACCACCGAGCACGTGCTGCGGCGCGCTCCCTGCCGCGTCCTGCTGGCCGTGGAACCAAGCGCTGCACGCGAGTCGCGATACCCGCTGGATATTCGGCGCCGCGAGCCGGTGAACGCCTAAAGCTCCGCGAAACAGAGGTCGCGGCTATTCGCGAGAGAGCACTGCGTCGAGCCCTACGCCGAGCGTATCGCCCGTGTTCGCGCCGCCACCGCCGCACGACTCGCGCACGATCAGCTCCACCGGCAGCACGAGCTTCGGGAGCTTGTTGATTCGGCCTTCGATCAGCTCGATCAACGCGCCACAAGCGGCTTCGCCCAACTGCCCCATGTCCTGGCGAATGGTCGTCAGCGTTGGTGTTGAAAGCGAAGCGAAGAGAATGTCGTCGTAGCCGACGATCGCCACGTCGTCGGGAACCTTGAGGCCGAGGTCGCGGATGGCGCGCATCGCTCCAAGAGCCGACATGTCGCTGGTCGCCGCGACGGCGTCCGGGGGCTCGGGTAGCGCCAGAAGACGTCGCATCGCGGCGCAGCCGCTGGCGTACCGGTAATCGGCCTCGGCGACGTAGTCATCGCGGTAGGGGAGGCCGAGGCGCTCGAGTGCGCTGCGATAGCCGGCCAGGCGGTTGAGCGCCGCCGAAGTGTGCAGCAGGCCGGCGATGTGCGCGATACGGCGATGGCCGAGCGAGTAGAGATGATCGACCGCCATCTCCGCGCCGGAGACGTTGTCCGACCTGACCACTCCGTACTGACCCTGGATCTCCTTTTGCGGCTCGAAATCCACGGTCATCGCCGGGATTTTGAACTTGGTGAACAGCTCCAGGTCGGGCTCGCGGACGCCCATCAGGATCGCCCCTTCGACCTGGTGCCGGCGTGCGCGCTCGACGAAGAAAGTGCTGTCGTCGCCGTATTCGATGCCCTCGTGGCTAAGGATGAGCAGGTCGTAGCCGAACTCCGTCGCCTTCCGCTTGATCCCGTCGAGAATGACCTGGTAGAAGGGGTGCTGGAACTCGCGATGATCGCCGGTGCGGATGACGACTGCGAGTAGGCACGAGCGCTGCAGCACGAGTGTCCTCGCGGCGGCGTTCGGTGTGTAGTCGAGCTCGGTCGCCAGCTTCAGAACGCGCTCGCGCACCTCGTCACTTACGCCCGAGTGGCCGTTCAAGACGCGCGAGACGGTCGAAACCGAGACTCCGGTGCGCTTCGCGATCTCTCTAAGCGTCGTCGTCAATTGTTTGAACCTTTCCCGGCGCGTAACCGGCAAATCGAATCATCGGGGGCAAGTTGGAGCGTAACGCTCGTTACAAGCCTACACACCAACTACCAGCGTTTTCTTCGCCAGCGGGCCCGCCTCTCCTCGGCTTAGCGCGTCACCGGGCTCGGAAAGCGGCTCTCAGCGGATTCGTTTTTTCAGCTCGTCCTCGACCTGCGCCGGATCGAGCCCGCGCGAAGCGAGCAGAACGTACGAGTGAAACCACAGATCGGCGACCTCTTCGATCACGCGCTGATCGCTCTCCGACACGGCTGCCAGCGCCGCTTCGACGCCTTCTTCGGCCACCTTCCGCGCGGCGCCGGCCGGCCCCTTGTCGAGCAAGCTGACCACGTACGAGCCCTCCGGCCGCTCCTTGGCCCGCTCGGCAACGCGTCGCCAGAGCCAGGGCGCAAAGCACGACTCCGCGCCGGTGTGGCAGGCCGGGCCCTCGGCCCTGACGCGCAACAGAATGGCATCGCCGTCGCAGTCATCGCGCAGCTCTTCGACGTTGAGAAAAGAGCCCGAAGTGGCTCCCTTGTGCCAGAGCTCGCTACGAGAGCGGCTCCAGAACCAGGCCTGCCCGCTCTCGCGCGTGCGCCGGAGCGCCTCCTCGTTCATCCAGGCGAGCATCAGCACTCTCCCGGACTCCGCGTCCTGGACTATCGCCGCTTTCAGATCCTCACCGGCCACCCTGCCTCCTTCAGCTCGCGCTTGATCTCGGGAATTCCTTCCGGCGCCTCGTGCACTATCGAGGCGACCAGCGCCGCTTCGGCGCCAACTTCGAAGGCCTCGGCCAGATGCTTCACCGTGCCGGCGCCGCCCGAGGCGATCACCGGAACCGAGACCGCATCGCAGACCAGGCCCGTGATCTCGAGGTCGTAGCCCTCGCGGGTGCCGTCGGCGTCGATCGAGGTGAGCATGATCTCGCCGGCGCCGCGCTCAACCACCTCGCGCGCCCAATCGACGGTGTCGAGTCCGCGCGGCTGCCGCGCGCCGTGCGTCACAACCTCGCCCTTACCGGGCCCGACTCGCTTCGAGTCGATGGCGCAGACGACCGCCTGGGCGCCGAATTCCTCGGCCAGCTCGGTCAACAGCTCGGGTCGCTCGACCGCGGCGCGATTGACCGCCACCTTGTCGGCGCCGAGCCGAAGCAGCCTGCGCGCGTGCTCGAGCGTCGAGACGCCGCCGCCGACGGTAAAGGGAATCTCCAGCTCGGTCGCCGCGCGCTCCACCAGCTCGACGATCGGGTCGTGCCCGAACACGGTCGCAGTGATGTCGAGAAAGACGAGCTCGTCGGCGCCGAACTCCGAGTAGCGCGTCGCCATCTCGACCGGGTCGCCGATGTCGCGCAGCTCGACGAAGCGCACGCCCTTGACGACACGCCCGCGAGTCACGTCGAGGCAGGGGATCAGGCGCTTCTTGACCACGCGATCACGTTCTTCAGCAGGCGTGCGCCGGCCGCGGCGCTGCGCTCGGGATGAAACTGAACTCCGGCCAGCGCTCCGCGCTCGACCGCGGCGACAACCGGGCCGCCGTGATCGACCTCGGCGCCGGGCAAATCCTCGGCAGGGCGAGCACTGAAGCTATGCGCGAAGTAGACGTCCTCTCCATCCAGCCCGTCGAGTATGGACGGCGTCCCGCGCACGCTGAGCGTGTTCCAGCCCATGTGCGGTACGCGCCGCGCCTGCAGCCGAACGACCGGCCCGCGGAAGAAGCCGAGACCTTGACCGCCCTCCTCGCTCTCATCGAAGAGCACCTGCAGGCCTACGCAGATCCCGAGCACCGGACGGGCGCTCGCGACACGCTCGCGCAGCGCCTCGGCAAGCCCTTCTCGCTCGAGCCCCTCGGCGCAGGCGGCGAGATGGCCAACGCCGGCTATCACGGCCAGGTCGGCCTCGCGCACCGCCACGGGATTGGGCGAGACGATCGTCTCCGCCCCGGCCCGCGCCAGAGCCGAGCTGACGCTGCGCAGGTTTCCAGCGCCGTAGTCGGCGAGAACGATCTTCATGCCTCGCCCTTAGTTGATGTGATCGCTTGCGGGCCCGCGCTTGCGCAGGCGTCGGCCAGCGCGCGTCCGAGCGCCTTGAAGGCCGCCTCGGCAACGTGGTGATCGTCCGTCCCGGCGGCTTCGACGTGAAGCGTGAAGCGTCCCTGCATGGCAAGGCGCTCGAGTGCGTGCGGAAGCAGGGTCAGCGCCAATCCGCCCACTCGCTCGCCCGTGAAGGCAAGGGCCACCTCGGCGTGCGGGCGGCTACCGAGATCGATCGCGGCAGTACCGCGCGCCTCGTCCATGGGCACGGTCGCCGAGCCGTAGCGGCTAAGGCCGGTACGAGCCGCGAGCGCCTGAGCGAGCGCCTCGCCCAGTGTCGCCAGCACGTCCTCGACCGTGTGGTGCTCGTCCACCTCGAGATCGCCTCCGGCCAAGATCTCGAGATCGATTCGACCGTGGAAGGCAAAGAGCGTGAGCAGGTGGTCGAGGAAGCCGACACCGGTGTCGATTCGCGCCCTGCCCTGTCCGTCGAGCGCGAGCGAGACGCGGACCGAGGTCTCGGCGGTGGTGCGGATGACCAGCCCGGTGCGCCTTGCGCTCGGCGCCGCGGCAACGCCCAGCGCCTCGAGCAGGCGATCGTTCTCGGCCGGTAGGCGTACGGTGAAGCGAAGTCCGTTCGGATAGCGCCGCAGCACCAGTCCTTTCGACTCCAGCTCCTCGGCCAGTGCGTCGGCATCCTCAACCCGCAGAAGCAGGTAGTTCCCGGCCGATGGCGGACAGTCGAAGCCGGCCGCGAGCAGAGCGTCGCGAACCCGCGCGCGCTCCAGCACCGTCTCCTCGACGTCTAGCCGAGGATCGAGCAAGGCGGCTGCGGCGATCCTGGCCGACGGCGCCGAGATCGGGGCCGGCTCGCTTCGCTTGCGCAGTTCCGTCGCCACCTCCGGCGCGCAAACGGCGTAGCCCACTCGCAACGCCGCAAAGCCGAACGCCTTCGAAAGCGTGCGCAGGACGACGCAGTTCGGCGCCTCGTCCAAGTACGGCACCATCGTCTCGGCGCCGTACTCGACGTAGGCCTCGTCGATCACGACTAGCGCATCGGGTCGCCGCTTGGCCAGTTGGGCGATCTGTTCGCAGGGGTAGACGCTTCCGATTGGATTGTGCGGATTGCAGATCCAGATGACCGCTGCCTCGGCCGCTGCCTCGGGCGCATCTTCGAGCGAGCAGCCCACGACCTCCGCGCCCTCGATCTGGGCAGCGATTCCATAGAGCGAATAGGTCGGTAGATCGACGATCGCCGTGCGGCGTCCCGCGCCGAGGTAGGTGCGCGCAATCATGTGGATGAGCGAGTCGGAGCCGGCGCCGAGCACGATCTGCGTAGGGTCCGCGGCGACGTAGGCCGCGGCTGCGGCGTGCAACTCGCGGTAGCCGCCGGGCGGGTACTCGTTCAGGCGCGCGAAGCTCTCCCCGACCGGGATGCGCGGCACGCCGGGAAGCGGTGGCACGTTGGCGTCGAAGCGGATCACCGCGGTCGGGTCGAGACCGCGCCTGCGGGCGACGTCCTGCGCGGTCGCCGTCCACTTGTAGGCGGCGAAGCCGTCGGGCAGTGAGCGAGGAGTCGGGCTCATCGCTCTGGCACCCTCAGCCGCGCTTCCACCGCGGCGGCATGCGCTGTGAGACCCTCCACCTTGGCCAGCGTCGCGACGATCGGGGCCAGGCGCTCGATTCCCTGGCGATCGATGCGAACGATCTCGAGCGGCTTCAAGAAGGCCTCGAGACCGAGGCCGCCGCAGGATTTGGCCAGCCCGCCTGTTGGAAGGACGTGGTTCGTGCCGACGGCATAATCGCCGGCAACCGCCGGCGCATCCGGCCCGAGGAAGATCGCGCCGGCGTGGCGAATGCCCTCGAGCGCCGTCTCGGGATCGGCGACCATCAGCTCTAGGTGCTCGGGCGCGTAGTCGTTCGAGCGCTCGATCGCCTGCTCGAGCGACTCGACCAGCTCGATCTGGATCTTCTCGTCCGGCTCGACCAGATCGCGCACAGCGGCGGCGAGTTCGGCGCTGGTCGTCACCAGCAGCGATTCCGAGCCCGGGCCGTGCTCGGCTTGCGCCTTCAGGTCGGCGGCGCAGAGCGCGGGATCGGCACCTTCGTCGGCCACGATCAGCACCTCGCTCGGCCCCGCGGGCAGATCGATGCCGACCACGCTCGAGACGAGCAGCTTGGCCGCCGTCGTCCAGCTCTGCCCCGGGCCGACGATCTTGTCCACACGTTTGACCGTCTCGGTTCCGTAGGCCAGAGCCGCGATCGCCTGAGCGCCGCCCATGCAATAGATCTCGGTCAACCCCAGCTCGCGCGCGGTGGCGAGAATCGTCGGATCGGGCTTCGGCGTGGCCACGGCGATCCTGCCCACGCCGGCGGCCTGTGCAGGCACGGCGCCCATCACGAGCGAGCTCGGAAGCGGCGCCAGGCCGCCCGGCACGTAGACGCCGACCGAGTCGAGCGGGACGTAGCGTCGTTCGGCTTCGACTCCGGGATAGGTCGAGTAACGAAAGTCCTCCGGCCGCTGCCGTTCGTGGAAGGCGCGGACGGCGCGGATGCTCTCGCGCAGCGCCTCCAGCGTTCGTTCCTCGATCTGGGCCCGCTCGATCTCGTCTTGCGGTACACGTAAGTAGGCGGGGCGCGCACCGTCGAAGTGCTCGGCCAGATCGAGCAGCGCCGCGTCGCCGCGCTGGCGCACCTCCTCGACGATCGCGAGTGCGCGCGGCAGTATCTCCGCCAGCCCTTCGGCCCTCACGGAACGACCCTTTCCAGGTGCATGACCAGAATCGAGGAGGCGCCGGCCGCCTTGAGCTTCGGCAGCAGATCCCAGATCTCCGCTTCGGCGACCGCCGCGTGCAGCGCCAGCTGACCCTCCTCGGCCAGTTGGACGACCGATGGCGCCCCCATGCTCGGGAGCAGCGCCTCGAGCTCGGCCACCTTGTCGGCGGGCGCGTTCATCATCAGATAGCGACGCCCACGGGCGGCGATGACGCCGCGCAGCATCATCTCCAGCCGCTCGAGCATCTCGGCGCGCTCGCCGAGGTCGAGCTTGCTGCCGATCAAGACCGCTTGCGACTCGAGCAACGTCCCGATCCTGCGCAGTCCGTTGGCCGCGGCGGTGGAGCCGGTCGAGACCAGATCGACGACCGCGTCGGAGAGCCCCAGCCGCGGCGCCGCCTCGACCGAGCCCGAGAGCAACACGAGCTCTGCCGTCACTCCGGCTTGCTCGAGCGCGCTCTTGGTGGTGACCGGGTAAGCGGTGGCAACGCGCAGCCCGTCGAGGTCCGCGACGCTCTGCAGCGCCGATTCCTCCGGCACGGCCGCCTCGAGCGTGCAGCGCCCAAAGCCGAGCTCGAGCAGCGTCTCGACCTGCGAGCCGGTCTCGGCGATCAGGTTCGCGCCGGTGATACCGGCATCGACGACGCCATCCTGAACGTATTCGGGAATGTCGTGCGGGCGCACGAGCAAAAGCTCGACCGGAGCGTTCGAGCAGGGCACGTGCAGCGAGCGGGCGCCGAGCTCGAAGGTCAGTCCGGCCGCCTCGAGCAGCTCGAGCGACGTCTGTGCCATCCGTCCTTTCGAGGGAACGGCCACCACCAGGCGCCCATCGGCGCCGGCCATGCGAAACCCTGGTTCTTTCACTACCTGCCTGCCTTTCACGAGTTCGACCTCTTCGCCTTCGTCCGATCGAGCGCGAGGCGATAGCCCCCGGCGCCGTGGTGCAGCCACTGCGAGACGCGAGTCACTGTTGTCGTCGAAGCTTCGGCGTGATCGGCGACGGCGAGGTAGGGAAGACCCTCCTCGAGCAGCCTGGCGATCAGCCAGCGATGGGCGAGCGCCTCCAGCTCGGCACGCGTACATAGATCGCGCAGAAAGCGCGTGAGCTCGTCGGCGCTGCGCAAGCTGAGGATGGCTTCCGCCAGCGCGTCCAGCTCGCGGATATCCTCGCCTTCGTCCGGAACAGATTGTGGTGTCTCGTTCACTTCAGATGTCATGTTAACATACTAACATGTCCTTCATCGTCTACCCCGCGCTGGACGTCCTCGAGGGCCGCTGCGTTCGCCTCGCCGAGGGCCGGCGCGAACGGGTGACCATCGAAGGCGGAGATCCGGCGACCGCAGCCCGCCGCTTCGTGGCCGAAGGAGCACGCTTTCTCCACATGGTCGACCTCGACGGAGCCTTTTCGGGGCAGCCGTCCGTCGAGCTCGTGCGCTTGATCGCAGAGACCGCCGGCGGCGTCCCGCTTCAGGTCGGCGGCGGCTATCGCTCGCTCGAAGCGATCGATGCGGCCTTCGAGGCCGGGGCAGCACGGGTGATGGTCGGAACCGCAGCCGCCTCGCCCGAGTTCCTCGCGCAGGCCGCGAGCCGGTTTGCCGAGCAGCTCGTGGTCGCGATCGACGCGCGCGACGGCAAGGTCACCCTGCGCGGTTGGACGGAGCTATCGGAGCTCGATGCGGCCGATCTGGCTCGCGCCTGCGCCGATGCGGGCATAAGGCGCCTGCTCGTGACAAGCACGCGCCGAGACGGCTCACTGGCGGGGCCCGATTTCGGGCTTCTCAACGACGTTCTCGAGGCCACGCGACTGCCGCTGATCGCCGCCGGGGGCGTGGCCTCGCTCGATGATCTACGCGCGCTGCGCGCGGCGGGGTGTGAGGGCGCGGTTGCCGGCGCCGCAATCTGGTCGGGGAGATTCACCCTCGCCGAAGCACTGAGCGCGCTTTCCGATCAGGAGATCTAGGCCGCCGACGAGACCCCGTAGCCCTGAAGGTACGGTTGCCAGTTGGGCGGGACCGAGGTCGCAGCGAGCCTGATGAAAACAAGCGGCGCCGGGGGCCGTGGCCGCACGCGGAGCGCCATCTCGGTCTCGGTGAGCAGGCGGTCTCCCTTGCGGCGGTTGCAGGGGGCGCAGGAAGCGACAACGTTCTCCCAGACCGACTCGCCGCCGCGGCTGCGCGGAACGATGTGATCCAGTGTCAGCTTGCTCGTGCTCGAGCCGCAGTAACCGCAGCGCCAGCCGTCGCGCGCGAAGAGCACGGGGCGCGAGATCTTCCGCTTAACGAGCTTGGGGACGTGCACGTAGGTGAGCAGCCGGATGACGTGCGGACGAAGGAAGGTGTCGCTGGCCGAGCGAAGCGGTAGCGCATGCTTTTCGATCACTTCCGCTCGACCCTTGAAGACCAGTACCCAGGCTCGGCGCACGGTGCAGACATTCAGGGGCTCGTAACTGGAGTTGAGCACTAGAACCTGTTGCACCTTGGACGAAATGTAGCAGCGCCGTCCGCGCTCTCCCGGGCTCTCAGCGCGCCATTGCTCGCCGGACGGCCTCTTCCTCTTCTGGCGACAGCTTGATCGCGCAGTTGCCCCGATCGAGCTCTTTCAGGTAGATGCGCGCGTAGTCGCGGCCTTGAATTGCGCTCAGCAAGATGCCGCTCCGGGAGCTGTCGAGCATGGCCACGGTCGCCGACTGCTGCCCGCCGCTATCGCCGTAGGCGTCGTAACGAATCAGCGCCACGTTCGCAAGTGCGCCGTCAAATCGCTTGTCGACGCGTGTGAGAGCCGAAGCAATCTCGTCCACGGTCTTGTGAAGATCGTCGATCCTGGCCTGGAGCGAGACGGAGAAGTCGACCAGATCGGCCTTCCCATCGGCCAGTACGGTCAACTGGCCCGCCCGTATCCTGCGCAGGAAAAGCAGGGCGACTGCGGCGCCGCTCGCCGCCATCACGGCTAGCGCTGCCGACGCGATAGCGAGGATTGCCGTGGTACTCATAAACGGCGCTAGAAGGTGAAGCGGACCTCGTAGGTGGCCTTGTTGTTGGAGACTCTCGTCTCGCCGGTGACCGGGGCGACGTCGACGCTGATCGGAACGACGTTGGCCAGCTCGCTGATTGCGAAGTCCTTGAAGACCACTTCCGCCGTGGCGTGGGTATAGATCTGCCTGATCGTCAGTGTCTTAGTGATCGGGTTCGGCGTCTGACCGATCTTGAGCTTGACGGTGATGTCCTGCTCGGTGAAGTCGCCCCCGTTCTCAACCCCGACCACGAAGCGGAGGCGCTCGTTTGCCGTGATGGTCTTCGTAACGCCTTCGACGAGCGTATCGCCGCTCGGGAAGACCTTGACGTAGGCGATGTTCGTCCCGTGAATCGTTCCGCTCGTCTGGTTGTTGGTCTGCACTCCGTGGAAGGTCTGCCAGACGTTGGCCATCGAGTTGATCGTGGCGCGCGTGGGGTCGGACACGAAAACCGAGTCCGGCGGCGAGACACCCGAGATCCCCTGGTGCTTCATCACGTTTTGCGACGCCGTGGCGAACATGTCCTGCCAAATCACGTCGCTGGCCACGCAGCGCAACATCTGCGCGGAAAGCAGCACGGCGGCCTTCGTCGCCTCGGTGCTTCCGTGCTTGGAAGCCGTCTTCTTGAACACGGCGAGCAGCCCGCTCAACCCATTCCGGCGTAGCTGCAGAGCCTCGATCATCTGCTCGTTCTGCTGGCGCAGGGGCCCGGGCGGAACCAGCTTCGACGCGTTCTGAATGTCGATCTCCTGCTGGTGGATCAGTGCCCCCAGCTTAGTATTGATTTTTAGCGGGGTCAGAGTCTGGCTATCGAGCATCTGGCCCAGATTCTGGCCGACCGTATGCGAATCGGTCGCAATCGTGGAGACCTTGTCCATATAGCTCTTGTACGCGCCGGTCTCGCTCGACGTCTCGCAGCTTCTCACCGCGAAGATGAGAATCAGGATCAACGCGATCGCGAAAGCGATCAGCGAAACGAGCCGCACGATCGGCGTGGGACCATGCGCAGAGCCAGCGGGATGCCGGGGCGGAGGCGGGCCGCCGCCGTCACGCGGGCCGCTTGGACGCCGCACGAGACGCTTCTTAGGCGGCTCGGGCGTCGAGTCCCCGAAAAAGTCAAAGTCGATGTCGTCGTGCTCGCTCATAACCTGGCGAGGGGCCAACTGTACAAGGTTTCGCTCATCTAGGGCGTTGGCTATCGCAGGAGTTTCTCCTATAACGGCTAAGGACGAGAGTTGTGGGCGACGTGACTTCAGCGAGCACCGGTGAGCTCGTTCTCGGCCGCTACCGACCGTTGAGCCCTATCGGCAGCGGGGGTTCCGGTTCGGTCTGGCTTGCCCGGGACGAGAGGAGCGGTCGCGAGCTGGCGCTCAAGATCGTCGCGCGCGAGGGCAAGGCAGGGTCGCGAGCCGAGCGAGAGGCGGAGGCCGCGTCGCGACTGCGCCACCGAGGCTGTCTGCGCCCGCTCGACTTCGGCTACGACGAGCAGCACGTCTACATCGCCTACGAGCACGTGCCGGGAAAGACCCTGCGCCAGGCGCTTCGCGACGGCACGATCGACGACCGGCTCGCAATCGAGATCTGCGCCCAGGTTCTCGAAGCGCTCGAGCACGCGCATTCGCAGGGAATCATCCACCGCGACGTCAAGCCGGCGAACATCCTGCTCGCCAGCGAGACGAAGGTCGATGTCAAGCTCGTCGACTTCGGTCTCGCGCAATTCGCCGAGGCCGAGACCCTCACCGAGCTGGGCGACATTCCCGGAACGCTCGCCTACATCTCACCCGAACGTCTGGCGGGCGGAGATTCGTCCGCCGCGACGGACATCTGGTCGGTCGGGGTCGCTCTCTGGGAAGCTCTTGTCGGCTGGCACCCGTTTTGGGCGGGATCGATGCTCGAGACCGCGCGCCGGATCGAGACCGGAGCGCCGTCGCTCGCGGCGATGCGCCCCGACTTGCCGCGCCCGCTCCTGGCTGCGGTCGAGAGCGCTCTCGCTCAGGACCCGAAAAACCGCCCCAGCGCCGGCGATCTCGCACGCGTTCTCCGCCGCTCGCTCGCACACGGCGAGGAGAGGCGCCGCAAGCCGAGACAGCCGCTGGTCGGCAAGCTCCGTCGCCCCGATCCGGCCCGCGTCGCTCACGCGCTGGCAAACGCCGTCTTCGTCGCCTGGGGCACGAGCCTGTTCCCCTTCTACCCCGCTCACACTCAGATTCCGCTGGCGCTTCTGGCCGGTTTCGTCTCTCTGGGGCGACCGCTCGGAGGAAGCGCGTTTGCCTATTTGCTGCTCTTCCTGCCGCTCGGGAACTATTCGCTCGGGCTCGCCCTTGCCTTCGCGCTCGCCGCGACCTGCTGGCTGGCGTTCAACCGGCGCGAGCCTCTGACCGTGCAGCTGCCGCTGCTTGGCCCGATCGCGGCGACGCTCGGCGCCCTCTTTCTACTTCCGCTCGTTCTTCTGCCCATCCGTAGCGGCGCTCGGCGCGCGCTCGCCGCTTTCGGGGCCTTCTCGCTCGCCTTGATAACCGCCGGCATGAGCGGCGGCCGGTTTCCGCTGACAGGCGCCGCAGCGCCACTCGGCCTCGGCGTCGAGGGCAGCACGAGCATCACCGGCGTAAGCGGAGCGCTCATGCGAGCTCTGCTCGATAGACCTGCTCTGCTCGGGCCGGGGATTCTGCTGGCGACCGGCGCGGCCTTGCTTCCTCTGGCACGGCGGAAAGGCCGCTGGGGAGCCGTCGCTTTCGGCGCAACCCTGATCGTCGGCGCTCTCCTGCCCTTCCCGAGCGTGGCGGTCGCCCCGGTGATCGCGGGCGCCTGGCTGACCGCGCTGGCGCTCGTGCTGATGCCCGCACCGGTAAGCTCAGCGCGTCCGATCGTCGCGACACCAGCGAAGACCCGGTTGCTCGAGACGCGACGAATCGCCGTTTGACTAGAGGGGGGCGATTCCAGCCAGCGGTTACGCTTAGGGCGGAGAGAGACAGCTGATGGCCGTACTACGTAGCATCGAACGCCGGATCGAGGCGATTTTCGAAGGAGCCTTCGGAAGGGCCTTCCGCGCGCACGTCCAGCCGGTGGAGCTGGCGCGTAAGCTCGCCAAGGAAATGGACGAGCATCGGACGGCTTCGGTGACGCGCGTCTACGTGCCGAACGAGTACACCGTCTATCTCTCCCCGCAAGACCGCGATCAGTTCTCGAGCTACGAGGAGGCGCTCTGCAACGAGTTGCAGGAGTACCTGGGCGAGCATGCCCAGCGCGAGCGCTATGCCCTGCCCTCGGCGCCGCTGGTTCGAATCGAGACCGACGACGACCTCGAGATCGGGGTCTTCGGCATCGCCGCGAAGATGGCTCGGACCTCTCAAAGCGTGCCCATCCAGCAGCCGCTGCCGCAGCCGGCCGCCCCCGCGCCGCAGCCGCCGGCCTACGAGGCGCAGGCCTATACGCCGCCCGGCATCCCGCTCGAGACGGCGGTCGCAACCTACGCGCTCCTCTACGACGGGCGGCGCTGTCCGCTCCGCGACGCGACCATCGTCATCGGACGATCCCGAGAATGCGATGTCCACGTCGCCGACCCGAATGTCTCGCGCCGGCACGCTGAGGTGCGACCGGATGGAGCCGGCGCCTACACGCTGATCGATCTCGGTTCGACCAACGGCACCGAGCTGAACGGCAAGCGAGTCAGTCACGTACGCCTCTCCGAAGGAGACGCGATCGCAATCGGGCAGATCGAGCTGACCTTCGTCCGGGAGTGACGATGGTTGCCGCCTCAATGTCGGTCGACGCCGTTTTACTGGCGCTCAAGATCGCCTTCCTGTTCCTGCTCTACGTGTTCATCTGGCGCATCGTGCGCGCCGCCGCGCGCGAGATGCGGGCGCCCCAGGACAGCTTCGTGCTCGCTCCCCTGGCCGAGCGGCACGAGAAGCGTGCGCCGCGACCGGGAATGCTCGTCGTCGTCTCCAGCCCCGATCTCGAGGAGGGTCAGCGGGTCGAGCTCGCACACGAGGCGGTGACGATCGGGCGCGGGCCGCTCAACGACCTCCAACTCGATCAGGATGACTTCGCCTCGGGCAAGCATGCGCTCATCGATCCGCGCCGCGACGGCGTCTGGGTCGAGGATCTCGGCTCGACCAACGGCACCTTCATCAACGGCGTACGCTTGAGCTCGAGCCGGCGCCTGGCGCCAGGGGACGTCCTGCGCATCGGCGAAACCGACTTCCGTTACGAGCGATGAGCGTTATCGCTTCAAGCGCCCACACCGATACCGGCCGCAGAAGACGGAGAAACGAAGACGCCTTCGTCTGTGAGCCGCCGCTCTTCGCCGTCGCCGACGGAATGGGAGGGGCGCAGGCGGGAGAGGTCGCCTCCCGGCTCGCAGCCGATTCGGTGCGCGAGGCGAAGCTTGGAGACCTACCGTCGCCGGAGCAGACCGTCGAGCTCATCCGCGAAGCAAACCGTCGGGTCTACGCCTACTCGAGCGAGAATGCCTCGACCCGCGGCATGGGCACGACAATGACGGTCGCGCTGGTGGAAGGAACCGTCGTGACGATCGGGCACGTCGGTGACTCGCGCGCCTACCTTCTCCGCGAAGATCAGCTGACACAGCTGACACAGGATCATTCGCTGGTCGCCGAGCTCGTGCGCAGCGGGCGCCTCTCCCCGAAGGAGGCGGAGAGCCATCCGCGGCGCTCGGTCATCACGCGCGCGCTCGGCACCGAATCCGATGTCGAGGTCGATGTCTTCTCCATTCGGGCGCAGAACGGCGACCTTTTCCTGCTCTGTTCCGACGGTCTCACCTCGATGGTCTCCGACGAGAAGATCGCGCAACTCCTCGTAGCCGCGCGCGCAGATCTAGACGGCGCGGGAGAGAAGTTGGTCGCCGCGGCCAATCAGGCGGGCGGCGAGGACAACATCACTGTCGTCTTGTTCGAGTTGGAGGCCGGGGAGCCAGAGACCGAGGAGGAAACCGAGCAGAAACTGGACGACGCCAAGACGCTCACCGAGGCCGACGCGGTGCCGGCGCTCAAGCTCGCGATGCAGAACTCACACGGTCATCGTTCGAGGCGCGCGACCCTGATTGCCCTGGCGCTCGCGTTCTTTGTCGCGATCGTGGGCCTCGGCGTCTTCACGGTCTCGACCGCTCATTTCATCGGTGCCGAGCCCGACGGGCGCGTCGCGATCTATCAGGGCTTGCCCTTCGATCTCCCCGGCGACGTTCATCTCTACAGACCGGTTCGCGTCAGCGCTCGCCTCTACGCCGCGCAGCTCACGCTGAGCGAGCGCCGACGGTTCTTCAACAACGACCTGCACAGCTACGGAGACACGACGCGCGAGCTGAGCAGGCTGGAAGGGGCCGTATACCCGTGAGCGCACGCACGCGGGAGCTTGCGATTCTCGTTCTGGTCGGCCTGATCACGATGACCGGCTTCGCCAGCGTCTACATCGCGCGCCAGAACGAGATCTCGGCCGGCTCGCTCTCCTACGCCGGGTTTTTCTTCGCCCTTTACCTGGTCGCTCATTTCGTCGGTCGTCTCACTGTCCCCGACGCCGATCCTTACTTGCTGCCGATGGCGGCGCTGCTCACCGGGGTCGGGCTGACCGAGATCTACCGGCTAAACCCCACCGACGCTCTCCGCCAGGGGCTCTGGGTGGTGATCGGAGTCGCCGGTTTCTCCGCCACGCTGATCGCACTTCGTCACGACTTTCGCCGCCTCGAGTCGTACAAGTATCTGTTCGGACTGTCGGCGCTCGCCCTGCTCTTCTTGCCGGCGCTGCCGAAGATCGGCCGTTCGATAAACGGGGCGCGCCTCTGGGTGCATGTCGGGTCGCTCCAGTTCCAACCTGGCGAGCTGGGGAAGATCGCGATGATTGTCTTTCTGGCCGCCTATCTGCACTCCAAGCAGGAGGTGCTTGCGCTGGGCCGGTTGAAGGACTTCGGGCCGCTGCTCGCCATCTGGGGCTGCGCGATGCTCGTGCTCGTGGCCACGCATGATCTCGGTAGCGCTCTCCTCTTCTTTGGGATCTTTCTGGCGATCCTCTACCTGGCGACCAGCCGGCTGCTCTATGTGGGCGTCGGGATGACGCTCTTCTTGGTCGGCGCGGCCGGCGTCTACGAGACGACGGCGCACGTGCGCAGCCGGGTGACCATCTGGCTGCACCCCTGGACGACCCAGCCCGTTCCCTGCCCGACCCGCGGCGGCCTGCTGATGCAGCGCCAGGAGTGCGAGAGCTTCCAGCTCGTCAAGTCGCTCTACTCCATCGCCCAGGGTGGCTTTTCGGGCACCGGGTTGGGCAAGGGCACCTTCACCCTCACCAACGGGAAGCTCCTGATTCCCGACTTGAACACCGACTTCATCTTTTCGGCGCTGGCTCAGGAGCTGGGCCTGGTGGGAGTTGCGGCGCTTCTGTTGGTGCTGATGTTCTTCGTCGTGCGCGGCTTCAACATCGCCCTCTCGGTCGATGACGGCTTCTCGAAGCTGGCCGCCGCCGGGTTGACGTTCGGCTTCGCGCTCCAGACCTTCATCATCATCGGCGGCATCCTTCGCCTGATTCCGCTGACCGGCATCACGCTTCCCTTCATCAGCTACGGGGGCTCGAGCGTGGTGGCCAACTTCATCCTGCTCGCCGGCCTGCTGCTCGTGTCCCAGAGAGCGAACGAGGCGCGATGAACGCTCGCATCCGAATCGCCGCCCTGACTTCGCTCACGATGCTCGTCGCGCTGATCGTCGCCTCCACCTACTGGCAGGCCTGGGCGGCGCCGGATCTCGCCAATAGGAGCGACAACTCCATCCAGCAGGTTTCCGAGTTCACCATCGACCGGGGACGGATCTTTGCGTCCGACGGCACGACGCTGGCGAAAAACCGGATCGTTCACGCCGGCGGTCAGACCTACTACTTCCGTCGCTACCCGCTTGGCTCGCTGACCGCGGCGGCGGTCGGATACGCAACGCAGACCAAGTCGCGGGCGGGCCTGGAGAGCTCGGCCAACGATTACCTGACCGGCGCCGACCAGACCCTCGCCGGCACGTTCAAGCAGATCGGCGACCGACTGCTCGGCAGCACGATCCACGGCAGCGACGTCTACACCTCAATCAACCTCCGCGCTCAGCGCATCGCCACGCAAGCGCTCGGCTCGAACTGCGGCGCGGCGGTGGCGCTCGAGCCTTCCACCGGGCGGGTGCTCGCGCTCGTCACCAAGCCGAGCTACAACCCCAACGACGTCGAAAGCCACTACAACCGCATCGGCAAGATCACGTCGCCGGGTTGCACGCCGACTTCGCCGCTAGTCGACCGCGCAACGCAGGGCCTCTACCCGCCGGGCTCGTCCTTCAAGGTCGTGACTGCCGCGGCGGCTCTCGACAGCGGACGCTTCACTCCCACTTCGGTCTTTCAAGACCCCGGTTACTGCATCGAGTACGGACAGAGGGTGAACAACTTCACAAACCACGATCAGAAAGGCCCCGAGGCTTTTGGCACCCTCTCGCTCGCAACGGGCTTCACGGACTCGGTCAACTCGGTCTTCTGCAACATCGGTAAGCGGCTCGGGATGCACAACCTCATGAACTACGCGCGTCGCTTCGGCTTCGATCAGAAGCCCTCAATCGACCTGCCCAGCAACGCCCTCGCAATCAGTGGTCTCTATCAGCGCTCGCACCTGCTCAGCCCGACTCAGGAAATCGACCTCGGCGATCCGGGACGTGTCGCTTTCGGCCAGAGCCTGCTGCTCGTCACGCCGCTGCAGATGGCGATGGTCGCCGCTACGGTCGCCAACAACGGCACCGAGATGCAGCCCCATCTGGTCGATCGCGTGCGCCGAAGCGACGGCGGGATCGTGCGCATCAAGCCCGAGGAGCTCGCGCAACCGATCAAGCCCGAGACGGCGCTGGAGCTGACGCAGATGATGGAGTCGGTCGTGACGAGCGGCACCGGGACGGCGGCCGCGATCCCGGGGGTAAAGGTCGCCGGCAAGACCGGTACCGCCGAAAACGGAACCGGCCAGCCCAACACAACCTGGTTCATATCCTTTGCGCCCGCCGACGCGCCGCGGGTCGCGGTGGCGGTCGTGCTGCAGAATCAGACCGGCACCGGCGGGATGACCGCGGCGCCGATTGCGCGCCAAATCATGCAGGCGATCCTGTCCTCCGCGCCGAACTCCAACTCCTGACCTAACCTTTACGAGTCATGACACCTCCTGATCCACTCATCGGCGCCCTCTTCGACGGGCGCTACAAGATCCTCAAGAAGCTCGGTTCGGGAGGGATGGCGACCGTTTATCTCGCCGAAGACCAGGAGCTGGGCCGGCGGATCGCAATCAAGATCCTGAACGCCAAGCACGCCTCCGACAAGCAGTTCGTCGAGCGCTTCCGGCGCGAGGCTTCCAGCGCCGCCAGCCTCTCGCATCCCAACATCGTGCAGATCTACGACCGCGGCAACGCCGAAGGCACGTACTACATCGCCATGGAGGTGATCGAGGGTCGCACGCTCAAGGAGCTGGTGATCGAGCGCGGCCCTTCGCCCATCCTCGTCGCCGTCAACTACGGCCGCCAGATTCTGGCCGCGCTTCGTTTTGCGCACCGAAACGGCCTCGTGCATCGCGACATCAAGCCGCACAACGTGCTCGTGGACGACGAGGGTCGGGTGAAGGTCACCGACTTCGGGATCGCGCGAGCGGGCGCCAGCGAGATGACCGAGGTCGGCTCGATCATCGGCACCGCTCAGTACCTGTCGCCCGAGCAGGCGCGCGGCGCCCCGGTCGACGACCGCTCCGACCTCTACTCGGTCGGGGTGCTCCTCTACGAGCTGCTCACCGGCGAGGCGCCCTTCAACGGCGACACCCCGGTCGAGATCGCCATGAAGCACCTCTCGGCCGTGCCTGAGCCGCCGTCGGCGAAGCGGCCCGAGATCTCGCCCGAGCTCGACGCGGTCGTCCTGCGCGCTCTGGCCAAGAACCCCGACGATCGCTACCAGAGCGCCGCGGAGATGGACGCCGACCTCAGCGCAATCTCGAAGGGCCTGGAGATCAGCGAGGCGACGACCGACGCCGCGACGACCGTGCTCGCGGGAGCCGGCCTCTCGGCGCCGACGATGATCACCAAGGCGCCCACGCGAGTGACGCCGCCGATCCGCCCGGGCGTGCCCACTCCGCCACCGGCGCCCCCCGGCTACTACGACCTGCAAGACGCCACCGTGCGGCGCCCGGTCTGGCCCTGGCTGCTCGCGCTGGCCCTGGCGATCGCCGTGGGCGTCGCCTTCTGGATCGTCTACCGACAGCTCTCCGAGAGCTCACCCGTGCCGGTCCCCTCCGTGACCGGATTGACCAAGGAGGCTGCGAAGGCGAAAATCTCCCGCGCCGGCCTCGTACCGAGGGCGATCTACAAGACATCCACCACCATCAAGTCGGGCAACGTATCCCGGCAGGACCCGCCCGGGGGCGAGCGCCTCGCGCCGAACAGCACGGTTCGCATCTGGGTCTCCACCGGAACCGGGGATATTCGCGTCAAGTCGGTCATCAGTATGGATCAATACAAGGCAATTTCCGAGCTGAACGCGAGTGGCTTCAAAGTCGATCCGAAACCGGCATACAGCGACACGGCGCCGATCGGGACGGTCTTCAACCAAGATCCGCTCGGAAATCAAAAGGCGGCGCCGGAATCGACCGTGAAGATCTGGGTCTCGAAAGGGCCGGCTCCGATCCCCGTCCCCAATGTAGTCGGCTCCCTCTACAACACGGTCTATCACCCACTCATAGACGCGGGGTTCAAAGTAAATAAACAGGTAGTCCCGTCGGACCAGCCCAAGGGCACGATAATCGTCCAGGATCCCACCGCGGCGGCGCCCAAACAACAACCCGGCACCACGATCACGCTCCAGGTCTCCCAGGGGCCGCAGCTTGTCCCCGTTCCTTCGGTCGTCAACTCCGACGCAGCGACCGCCGAGGCGACTCTCACAACGGCGGGGTTCAAATACGACGCCGTCCCGCAAGACACCCCAAATTCCAGCGAAAACGGGATCGTCCTAAACCAGACTCCGAAGGGGAACGAGCAGGCCGCTCCAGGCTCGACCGTAACGATCTACGTCGGCAACTTCGTCGCGCCGTGAGCCGCCTTCGCATAGCAGTGCTGATGGGTGGCCGCTCGAGCGAGCACGACATCTCGGTCGCCTCGGCGAGCTCGGTGATCGAGGCCTTGCGCGACCGCTACAACACGGTCTCGATCGAGATCGACCGGGATGGCCGTTGGGCGCTTCCCGCCGCCGTGCCACCCGCGCTGGAGGCAGCGGAGCACACCAGTAAGCCCGTGGAGACGCTGCCTGTTCCGGCCGAGTCGTCGGTGCCGGCCACCCTAGCCGATGTGGACGTCGTTTTCCCCGTGCTGCACGGACCGTTCGGCGAGGACGGCACCGTCCAGGGTCTGCTCGAGCTGGCCGGCGTTCCTTATGTCGGCCCGGGCGTTCTGGCCTCTGCTCTGTGCATGGACAAGGACGTCTTCAAGGCGGTTCTCCGCGACCGCGGCATCCCGGTGACGCCGAGCATCACCCTGCGCCACGGCGACCCCGAGGAGCATCCCTTCTCCTATCCCGTCTTCGTCAAGCCCGCGCGGCTCGGCTCCTCGGTCGGCATCAGCAAGGTGCACGACCAGAGCGAGCTGGGCCCGGCGCTGGAGCTCGCCTTCCGCCACGACGAGAAGGTGCTGATCGAGGAGTTCATCGACGCGCTCGAGGTGGAGTGCAGCGTACTCGGCAACCGCGAGCCGATCGCCTCGCTGCCGGGCCAAATCATCGCTCACGCCGAGTGGTACGACTTCGCCGCCAAGTACGAGAAGGGCGGGATGGAGCTGGTAGTGCCGCCGCCCATCTCCGCCGAGGCGGTCGAGCGAGTTCGGCGCCTGGCGGTCGAGGCCTTCGTCGCCGGCGAGTGCGAAGGAATGGCCCGCGTCGACTTCTTCGTCCGCGGCGAGGAGGTGCTGGTGAACGAGCTCAACACAATCCCGGGCTTCACTTCCACCAGCGTCTACGCCAAGTTGTTCGCCGAGTCGGGTATCTCGTACCCCGAGTTACTCGATCGCCTGATCGCCCTGGCGCTCGAGCGCCACAAGCGGCAGCAGCGATACGCCTACTGAGTCCGAGATCGTTAGCCGGCGAGAGCGGCGCCGAGCGCGTCTTCCCAGACGTCGAGCGCCTCTTCGAGCTCATCGTCTGTGATCACCAGTGGCGCGAGAACGCGCACGCAGTTGCCGTACAGCCCCGCCTTGAGCAGAAGCAGGCCGCGCTGCAGCGCCTCCTCGATCACTCGTGTCGCCAGCTCGGGCGCGGGCTGCTTGGTCTCCCGGCTGTTCACCAGCTCGATCGCGAGCATCGAGCCGATGCCGCGCACGTCTCCGATCTGCTCGAAGCGACCTTGCCAGGCGTTCATTCGCGCGAGCAGAGTCGCGCCGAGCACCTTCGCCCGCTCGATCAGATTCTCGCTCTCGATCACGTCGAGCACGGCGTTCGCGGCGGCCAGACCCACAGGGTTTCCGCTGTAGGTGCCGCCGATGGCTCCTTCGTGCGGCGCGTTCATGATCTCCGCTTTGCCAATCACGCCCGAGAGGGGTAGCCCGGAGGCCAGCGACTTGGCCACCACGACCAGGTCGGGCTCGACGCCGTAGTGCTCGATCGCGAACATGGCGCCGGTGCGGCCGAAGCCGGACTGCACCTCGTCGGCTACGAACACGATCCCGTGCTCGTCGCAGATCTTGCGCAGGCCCTGCAAAAACTCCTTCGGCGCCGGGACGAAACCGCCCTCGCCCTGAATCGGCTCGATCACGATCGCGGCAACCTCGGCCGGCGCCACCTGCGTCACCAGCGCCCGCTCGAGCGCGGCCAGGGCCTCCGAAGCGGAGGGGCCGCGGTAGTCCTGAGCGTAGGGAAGGTGATAGACGGCCGGCGCAAGCGGGCCCAGCCCGATCTTGTAGGGATTGGCCTTGGACGTCATCGTCAGAGCCAACAGGGTGCGCCCATGGAAGCCGCCCTCGAAGGCGATGACGGCGGGGCGCTTGGTCGCCAGGCGCGCGATCTTGACGGCGTTCTCGACCGCCTCGGCGCCGGAGTTGAAGAAGACCGCTCGCCCCGGGCCGCTGAACGGTGCCGCCGCGACCAGCCGTTCGGCGACCGTCGCGTAGATCTCGTACGGGACGACCGCGAAATCGGTGTGCAGAAAGCGGCCCGCCTGTTCCCTAACCGCCTCGACCACGTGGGGATGAGAGTGCCCGACCGCGAGACAACCGATCCCTCCGGTGAAGTCGAGCAGGCGATTGCCGTCGACGTCCGTCACGACCGTTCCCAGCGCCGAGTCGACGACGAGCGGCGCCTGGACGGTCATCGGCGCGGCGACCGCGCTCTCCTTTCGCGTCATGATCTCGCGCGAGCGAGGGCCCGGAATATCGGTGAGGAGTTGGATCGCCGAGGAGGTCATCTGCGCCGGGACGATAGCGGAGCGCCAGCTGCGCTCGCCGAGGTTAGTTCACCGGCTGAAGCGTGCCGGGGGTGTATTCGCCGCTCGCGTTCCAGATCAGGAATCCTCGTGCGCCGCTGTTACGAACGGCCAGGATCTCGTCCTTGATGTCGGCGAGAGTGAACTTGCGCCCCATCGTGAAGTCCTGGATCCAGGGAACCAGCTCGGCCTTGCTCCCGCGGAGTGCGGTGTTGAAGTCGTCCAGCGCGTAACCAACCGTCATGCCCGGAGCGGCCTGCGGATCGGTTAATCCGTAGGTCCCCGGGTTGAAGTGCGACGGATACGCCATCGGCGAGAGCGCGTCGACGTAGCGCGCCATCTTCTGCGGCGACTGCCCGACGCCTTGCTTTTCGCTCGCCGCGAGCCCGAAGACGTCGGCCGAGACGCGAACACCAAGCGGTTTGAGCTGGCCGGACGCGTACTGGAGGAACTTGGCGATCGTCGTCGACTCCGGCTCGTTTACCTTCCCGGGCCAGACTGCGGTTTCGATCGGCCCGTCCGAAGGGAAGCGCACGTAGTCGAACTGGATCTCGTCGAAGCCGGCCTTGGCGGCGGCCTTCGCAATCGAGACGTTGTAGTCCCAGACTTTCTTGTTGTACTCGTTCGACCAGCCGAGACCTCTGTCATTGACCCAGATCGAGCCGTCTGAATGCTGGATCGCGAGATCGGGCCGGCGCGCCGTAAGTACGGGATCCTCGAAGACCGCGACCCGACCGATCAGGTAGATGCCGCGAGCGTGAAGCTGCTTGGCCACCTTGGCCGGGTTGTAGTAGTTGCCCGCCGCGCCGACCTGGTCGGCCAGCGGCGTTTCGGGCGAGGAGAAGGCGACGGTGCCGTTCTCATCCTTGACGTCGAGCTCGATTGTGTTCAGGCCCTCGTTGGTCAGGCTCGCATACTCGGCCAGCTTGCCCTCCAGCGAGGCGAGCATCATGGTGACGTGAATACCTCGGATCTCCTTCGGAAGGAAGGATTTCGGTTTCGTCGAAGTCTTAGTCGTGGTGTGCTTGCTGGCCTCGGTAACGGGCGAGCCTGCACCGCGCGCCGTCATCCAGACGGCTAGTCCGCCCAGGGTCGCCGAAGTCACGAGCGCGAGCAGGAAGGCGGTACGGCGCAGCTTACGCCGGCGCCGGGCATTTGCGCGTCGCTCGTGGAAACGAGCGTTTGGATCGACGGGCTCGAGTACCACGCAGATGGCACCCTATCGGACCCAATCACAACTGCAAAGCCTCTAGCGAACTATGAAATCCGCAGTTTGCAAGGAAAAGTTGCCGCTATCGGGCCGCCCGGTGTCGAGCAGTCGCTCACCGGGCATAGGATCCGGTTGTGGATCAGAGTGAGCGCTCGATCAGGCTAAGCGTTATCGCGGCGCGGAGAGCGGCGAGCGTCGGCAGCGCATCGGCTGAGACATGATCCTCGTTACCGGTGCCACCGGCTTCATCGGGCGCCACCTCGTCGCGGGCCTTCGCTCGCTCGAGCAGCCTGTTCGCTGCCTCGTCCGCTCGAGCTCGCGCGGGCGCAAGCTCGAGGCTCAAGGCTGCGTGCTCGCGCACGGGGATATGACCGATTCGGAAAGCCTGCGCGCGGCCTGTGACGGCGTCGGCGCGGTGATTCACCTGGTTGCCGTCATCCGCGGCCGGCCGGTCGATTTCCAGCAGACGATGGCGGCGGGGACGCGGGCGCTCGTCGATGCCGCGCGTGCTGCGCAGGTGCGCCGCTTCATCCTTGTCAGCGCTCTTGGCCTTGCGGAGGAAACGCTCGAGCTGACGCCCTATTACCGAGCAAAGTGGGACGAGGAGCGAACGCTCAAGGCCTCAGGCCTGGAGCACGTGATCTTTCGTCCGAGCTTCGTTTTTGGGAGTAGCGGCGGCATCCTTCCCACCTTCATCCGACTCGTTCGTTACTCGCCTCTCACACCCGTGCTCGGTCCCGGGACGCAACGCATTCAGCCGATCGCCGTCGAGGACGTCGCCTCCCACTTGATCAAGGCGGTCGAGCTCGAAGAAGCCCGCGACCGGACATTCGACCTCGTGGGGCCCGACCAGGTGAGCTGGGACGAGCTCTACGGCCTGATCGCGAGCGTGATCGGCAAACGCCGCCGGCGCGTTCACATTCCGTTCGCACTCGCTCGAGCTGAGGCCGCGCTCTTCGAGCGCCTGCCCGGATTCCCGTTCACTCGCGATCAGCTGAAGATGCTTGCCGCCGGCGACAACATCGGTGATATCGGTGCCACGGAACAGGTTTTCGGGCTTCCGTTGCAATCGCTGGAAGAGCAAATCCGGCGCGCGGCGGCCTGACAAGATCCGCAAAAGGCCTGCTCGGAACTCAGTTCGAATAAGAAGGAGGGCCGCCGAGACGGCCCTCCAATCCGGTTACCAGCGTTGGATTTGGTAGAGGCGCTTCCAACGACCTGCGGTCGCGGCGCGATTAGCGAGCCCCCTACGCTGGCTAGGCGATTCCCGGTGGTCCCGGGGACACGCCCCTACCCGCTGGTACCTCCGCTGCCAGTACTGGAATCTTCCACTGGACCACCTCCTTTCCGCGATACCAACATGATAGGCAACGGGTCAAGACGTAGGCCCGACGAAAGTCCGCTCCCCTGTCGGGGAGCTTGATGACTTTCGTCGGCGCACCAAGTTGGATGAGTCGTCGCGCCTTCGGCGCGTGTGCCTCGTCTGCTCCTAGAAGCGTGATCGGCTAACCGCAGGCGAGGTAAGTGCTCGGTACGGATGGTTCCGGGGATGGCGTTTGGTGAGCCGCGCCCGCCGTGTCGGTCGCGGCGGCCCAAGAAAAGCGGCGCTCGTCCCGTGGACTTTCATCGGCTACTCGAACTCGACGTCTTCTACACCGGCCCACTCCGGGGGGAGCGGGGTGCCGGCGGACTTGTGCAGGGCGACCTTGAGCACACCCAGGCCGAGCAGGGCGCATTTGAGCCGGATTGGCGTCAGCGGTGTACCGCTCTCGATCATCATCGCAACCAGTGGCGTGTCGTCCTTGTCGATCGCGGCCACCTCGGCGGCCTTGCGGCCGACGACTTCCTCGCTCAGCATCGAAGCCGCGGCCTGGCTGATCGCGCAGCCGTGACCCTCGAAGGCGATCTCCTCGATCGTCTCGCCATCGGCGCCGAAGCGCAGCGTGACCAGCAGCTCGTCGCCGCAAAGCGGATTCTGTCCCTCGGCCTCCGCATCGGCGGGATCGAGCCGGCCGTGGTGGCGCGGGCTCTTGTAGTGATCGAGGATCAGTTCGCGGTAGAGATTGTCGATGCTCATCAGTGCTCCGTGCAGTAATGCTTGCGAGATTCTGGGTCGCTAGCACCAAGCGATGCTAGGACGCAGGGAGCGTTCGTACTTGAAAGTACGGGCGCGACTGAGGACAACGCAGCGCGCCGCGTGATAGCGGGCCAGAAATCGGAGGGTATTGCTGGATGGAGCACTATGCAAAGACCTTCTGCGCTCGCTCGAGACCGGTGACGAGTCGATCGACCTCTTCGGGCAGCGAGTAGAGATAGAAGCTGGCGCGGCTGGTCGCTGCGACCCCGAGCTTGTGCATCAGCGGCTGGTTGCAGTGATGGCCCGCACGCACGCAAACACCTTCGGCGTCGAGGATCTGGGCGACGTCATGCGGATGGATCCCCTCCAGGTTGAAGGAGACGATTCCGGCGCGGCGCTCGAGCGGTGGCCCGTAAAGAGTCAGGCCGGGCAGCTCGCCCAGGCGCTCCAACGCGTAGGCCGCGAGCTCGTGCTCGTGCGCGGCGATTACCTCCAGGCCGATGCCTTCCAGGTAGTCGATCGCCGCGCCGAGCGCCACCGCCTCGGCGACCGCAGGCGTCCCCGCCTCGAACTTGTGCGGCAGCTCGGCCCAGGTCGTCTTCTCGACCGAGACGCGACGAATCATGCCCCCGCCGGTCAAGAACGGGCTCATCTTCTCCAGCAGCTCGGCGCGCCCGAAGAGCACGCCGACACCGCTCGGGCCGCACATCTTGTGGCCCGAGAAGGCGAGGAAGTCGCAGTCCAGCGCCTGCACGTCGACCCTGCGATGGGGTGCCGCCTGCGCCGCGTCGATAACGGCGATCGCGCCTCGCTCGTGCGCGAAGGCAATCAGCCTCTCGACCGGAACAATCGTCCCGAGTGAGTTCGAGACGGCGGTGATGGCAACGATCTTCAGTCGGCCTCCTCTGGCCAGCCGCTCCAGTTCGTCCAGCTCCAGCTCGCCCTCGCCGGTAACCGGAATGACCCTGAACTCGGCGCCGGTTCGCTTGGCCACCTCCTGCCAGGGCACGAAATTGGAGTGGTGCTCGAGCTCACTCGCCAGCACGATGTCGCCCGGGCCGAGGTTGTCCAGGCCCCAGGCGTAAGCGACGAGGTTGAGGCCCTCGGTCGTGTTGCGCGTAAAGACGACTTCGCGCGGCGAGCTGGCGTTGATGAATTTGCGCGCCTTCTCGCGTGCCTGTTCGTAGGCCTCGTTCGCGCGTTCGGCCAGCGCGTACACGCCACGACCGACGTTGCCGTAGGAGTTCTCGTAGAAGTCTCCCAGCGCCGCGATTACCTGCCGCGGCTTGTGCGCGCTCACAGCCGAGTCGAGAAAGGCGAGCGGCTTTCCCTCTTCAAGTTGCTCGAAGATCGGGAAGTCGGCGCGGATACGCCGCGCGTCCAGCTTGACGTTTTGCTTCACGCCCACAGATCTATCGTACCGAGCCGGTAATTATCCGCCGTCGCACGCCTGCGTACGGAAACGACGCCTGAATACCGTCGGTAGGTGCCGATCGTTGAGCTTCCGGCCGACAAAACTGCGGACAGGCATGATGCGAAGGTGAGAGATCGGCTGAATACCTACACCGCCTACAGCATCGGGTGTGCCATCGTCTGGGCTGCACTGTTGGCCGTTGGTGCGGCTCGGGCCACAACCGTGACGTTCCACACTCTCCTCCTTGTTTTCGCTGGTTGGGTGCTCGGGTGGATCTCGGCCACGATTGCTCGATTCGCTTACCCGCCGCCGAGGTCTCGGCGTCTGCGGTCGCGCAAGCCTTAGGTCTGATCGGTGTACGGCCCGTGGGGGGACGGCCGAGCGATATGGCGCTCACCCGCCCTAGTCAAGCCTCGTTCGTCGTGATCCGGTGACC
Source organism: Actinomycetota bacterium (assembly GCA_003132665.1). Classification (GTDB taxonomy): domain Bacteria; phylum Actinomycetota; class Thermoleophilia; order Gaiellales; family Gaiellaceae; genus Fen-549. Next base: position 152,210 of record PKYN01000018.1, on the reverse strand, counting down.
GTCCAACTCCAAGCCTTGCAGGGCTCGTTCGAGATCGCGCTCGCGGACGAGGAGATAATCGGTGTCGAAGGTGGAGAGCGAAAAGACGGCGATCTCCGCCCGCGCCAGAGTCCCCGTCAGCGCCGCGAGAATCCCGACCAGCGAGAAGTCGAGCGGGCCCGCGACGCAAAGGACGCGCCAACCCGACTCACTCCTGACCGACTCCGGCACCGACCGGGCGGCCGAGACGATCGACAGCTCGTCGGGCGTCCAGGTCACGGCCAGCAGCTCTCCTCGCGCCCACTCCGGTAGTGCTTTGTCAGGCGATAGCCGGCTGACGGCGTAGCTACCGGCGAGCAACCGGAGATCGAGACCGCTCACGCCGGACCAGATAGAAAGGACGTCCAGGCCGGTGCTACCGTGCCGTGAACGCCCTTTTCACCTTCGAGCTTAGAACGCTGCGGCGACTCGTTCAACCCATTCTCATTGCTCGATCAGGCTGATGGTGATCTTGTCGCCGGGAGCGGCGCCGAACATGTTCGCCGCATCGCCGCCCGAAATGGCGACGGCAAGGTTCTGGAACGAGTCTTCGTAGAGCATGATGTCGCCGCGCCTGGCGTCGGAGAAAGTACGCGCCGTGATCGCGTAATAGCGCTCTCCGCCGTGCTCGAGCTCGATCTTCGTTCCCACCGAGAGGCCCAGAGCCTCGAGATGCTCGTTGCGGAGATTGAGCTGCATGTTTCCGAAGCGGTCGGTGTCGACCACCGAGGCCTTGATCCGGCCGCCGCGCGCCTCCGGCTTCGGGATGTCCAGCCGCACGAGCTCGGCTAATTCGAGGCTCGGACCCAGCTCTTCGATCGGCACGCCCAACGCGAGGTGCGCGGCCGCCGGAGAGAAGATGTCGCGGCCGTGAAAGGTCGGCGCCACTTCCTTCATCGCATAGGCGGGATTGGTGAGCTGATGCGCTCGCTCGATGCCGCCCATCCGCTCGGCTGCGGGCAGAAGCAACCCGTTGTCGGGCCCTACGTAGAGGCGCCCGCTCTTGTCCTCGACCGCGATCACTCGACGGTCGGTACCGACCCCGGGGTCGACGACGGCGAGATGCACCCCGGGCGGCATGTACGGAATCGTGTCGGCGAGCGCCATCGCCCCCTGCAGGACGCGGCGGGGCTCGATCCCATGCGTGATGTCGATGATCTCAGCATCCGGAGCGATGCTCTTTATGACGCCGTGGCACGTGCCGACGAAATCGTCCTGGAGGCCGAAATCGGTAAGGAAGGTGATGAAGCGAAAGCGCATAGGCGGCTCCATTGTCACCGCTTCGGTAGCCATTGCCAAAGACCTGTTGTAGTTAATCGGCTCAAACGAGCGCGTCGATCAGCGCGAAAACGAGAAATACGATCGCAATGATGCCGTTGACCGTGAAGAAGGCGGCGTTCAGCCGGCGCAGATCGCTCGGCGAGACGATCAGATGCTCGTAGAGGAGTAGTGCCGCGACCGCGGCGACGCCGATCCCCCAAATAAACCCGGCCCCGCCTTCGATTCCGGCGAGCGCTAGCGCCGCGACGGTGACGAGATGGAGAGCGCGAGCGGCCCAGAAGGTTGCGGGTACGCCGAAGCGCACGGCGAGGGAGTGGAGTCCCTGCTCGCGATCGACCTGAAGGTCGAACAGCCCGTAGAGCAGATCGAAGCCCGCGACCCAGCAAGCGACGCCGAGCCAGAGCGCGAACGGCGCCGGAGCGAGCGGCTTGCCAACCGCCATCCAGGCGGCGAGCGGCGCCAAACCGATGGTCACTCCCAGCCAGAGGTGACAGAGCCAGGTCGCCCGCTTCAGATACGGATAGACGACGAACGCCGCCACCGGAATGGGCCACAGATAGCGAACGATGGGCGCCAGCCGAAGAGTGGCCAGGACCAAAAGCGCGAGCGCTGCGAGACAGAAGGCCGCTACCTGCCACAGCTCGAGACGCCCGCTCGGAAGCGCGCGGCCCGCCGTGCGCGGATTACGCGCATCGATTTCGCGATCGACCACGCGGTTGATCCCCATGGCCAGCGAGCGAGCGCCGACCATCGCCAGCGTGATCCAGAGCAACTCCTCCCAACCAGGGAATCGATCCGCTGAGCGAAAGGCGAGCAACGCCCCGACATAGGCGAAGGGCAGCGCGAAGAGTGTGTGCTCCAGCTTGACAAGCGCCACCAAGCGCCAGACGACCGAACTTCTCGGGCGAACCTCAGCTGTCGTCATGCGCCGGTCTTTGCCTTCGCCGACGGGTCGCCCGGCTCACCTCTTCTCGCTCGACAGTCGTCGAGATCGTGCAGTAGGCCGTTGATCCACCAGGCCAGATCGTGCTCGGAAACCCAGGCGCGGATGTCCTCGATCCAGCGCTTGCGAACGTCCGCTCTCATCGTCAGCGCCTCGTAGATCGCGAGCGCCTGAGCACGGACGTCGAAGGGATCGATCGCCAGCGAGAAGGGGCCCAGCTCCTCGTGGGCTCCGGTGTTCTCGGAAAGAATGAGGACGCCGTCGCGCTCGTTCGCCAGCGGCGCCTCCTTGGCAACCAGGTTGAGCCCGTCGGATATGGCATTCACGAACAAGACGTCGTACTGCTTGTAGGCCGCGATCGACTGGTGAACGTCGTCTTCTATCTGCAGATCGATCGCCGTCCAGCCCTGTTGTTGGAAGCGCTCGTTGACCCGCTGCGCCTCGCGCTGAATCGCCTCGAGATAGTTCTCGTACTCAGGGATGTTCAGGCGCGAGGGGTCGAGACAGGAGAGCATCGTGACGCGCCCTTGTAGCTCGGGATGCTGCTCGAGAAAGAGCTCGAAGGCGCGAAAGCCGCGGACGATGTTCTTGGAAGGATCGGTCCGATCGACGCGCACGACCAGGAACTCGGGCCTCGTCTCGATGATGCGGCGCTCGTGCTCCTGAACCCTCGGATCTTCGACCAGCGCCGCCAGCTCGTCGGGGTCGATCGAGATGCCTCGCGCACTCAAACAGGTCGTGGTGCCGGCGTGGGAGACGGCGGCTTTGCCAGAAATGCGTTTGGCGCCGGCAACGGACTGGGCCGATTGGATGAAGTTGCTGCGCCAGCGAGTGGTGTGAAAGCCAACCACGTCGTTCGCCAGCAGCCCATCGTGGATGGCCACCGTGATTTCCTCGGGAAGGACGCGCCAGCAGTTGAGCTGCGGCCATGGGATGTGGACGAAATGGAGCAACGCGGCTCCGGGGGCGCGTGTCCGCACCAGGCGCGGCGCCAGGTAGAGGTGGTAGTCGTTGAAGAAGACGATCGCCTCGGGCCGTCGCGACAGCTCTTCGAGCGCAGCCTCGGCGAAGGCCGCGTTGATCGGCGCGTATCCGTTCCGCCAGGCCTCGACCAGCCCGCTTCGCTCGCTGTCCGGCTCACGAACCAGATCCCAGAGACAGTGCTGTGTGAACCAGAGCGTTGGATTGGCGACGACGTTGTAGTACTGGTCGTATGCCGAGGGCTCGTGCGCCAGCAGGCGAAGCCGGTAGTCGGCGCCGTTCTCGAGCCGCTCCTCGACCGCCCGCCCATGGCTCTCCTCGGCGATCTCGCGATCGACATCGCTCATCGCGCTGGCGATCCAGGTCACGTCGTGGTGCAGGGCCAGACCCCCGAGCGCCGTTACGAGACCACCACCTCCGCGTTTAGCCTCGCGAACTTGCTCGGGCCCACGCTGGTAGGTAACCGGACCCCGGTTCGAGACGATGATGATCTCTCGCCGCTTGCCCACGCAGATTGAAGCCTACTAGCTCGGCTTTCCCGCTTCGCCGGCGGCGGGTTGGCGGCGGGTCAGAGTCTGTTTCGCTAGAGATGTGCGACCGAGGTGGTCAAGCCGCGGATGCCGGTGGTCGCAGGGCCGCGAAGGCGCACTGGTAGTGCGGAGAGCGGCTCTGCGGGCGCTGGCGCCGCGGATCGGCCGCGTCGGGCGTTGCAGACCTTGCGAAATAGGCTCTCAGATGTTGGCGATCAGCTCGGCGTCGGCGCCGTCCGTATCATGACCAAGCAGGTGATTGAAGAGCACCAGCCAATCGCGTAGGAGTCGCGGCGTGAGGAATTTCCGTCGAACGTCTTCCTTCCCGAGCAGCGCCTGTCGGCGAGCCCGATCGGGATCGCGCAGAGCATCCAAGCAAGCCTCCGCGCACTCCTCAGGCGACGACACGAGGCGACCCGTCTCGTCGTCGCGGATCTGGGTCACGATGCCGCCGACACGCCCGGCGACGGTCGGGCGCCCCTTCCACAGCGCCTCGGAGACCGTCAGCCCGAAGCCCTCGCGAATCGACTTCTGGAGCACGACGGAGGAGTGAACCTGGAAGGCGTTCACCTCCACCGAGCCGACGTTGTTCAGGTTGGAGAGGATGTAGATGTCGGGATCGCCATCCGCGTATGCCACGGTTCTGTTGTAGTAATCCCAGCCCTCGGGATCGTCATGCGCCATCGATCCGACGAGCGCCAACTGGATCTCGGGGAACTTTCGCTTGACCAGCCGGTAGCTGTCGATCACGCCGAGCGGATCCTTCCAGGGGTCGAAGCGAGACACCTGCGTCAGAAGCGGGCGGTCGACGTCGATTCCGAACTGGTCGAGGATGTAGGCGGCGTCTTCTCGCGACAGGGCCATGTTCTTCGGCGCCAACGGATCGATTGCCGGCGGCCAGATGAACGCGGGCGGCAGACCGGGCCTCGCGGGGATGTACTGCTGAAGGTGAAAGATCATCGCGTCGTAGTGCGAGATCTGCGGCGCCAGGAAGTCGATCACGTCAGGGTTCGGATCCGAGAGGTCGATGTGGCAACGCCAAACCCATTTCGCCTTCGAAGAGGAGAAGTGCTCGATCATGCCCACCGGCTGGGGGTCGTGCGCGATGATCACGTCGTAGTCCGAGTCGTCGAGCTGCGCCGCGTTCAGCTGGTTGTAGCGACCGAAGATCTCCTGGTCTTCGTGCGAGAGCCCGCGCCGATCGCCTTGGAGCGCGTTGTGAACCGCCTTAGTGACGTTGAAGAACTCCTCCTGGCCGTGGATGATTCGCCACTCCACGTCGAGCCCGGCGTCGCGCATGAGCGGGATGAGCGTGTACTGGATCTCCGCGACGCCTCCGCCGAAGGCCGTTGCCGACAGATGCAGCACACGCAGGCCTTTGATCGGCTCGGCGAGGTGCTTGATCTCCTCCATCAGGCCGCGCGAGACGATCGAGGCGTAGTCGGCAAGCGACTTGTGCCCCGTGTTCACGAGCTGCAACATCGTCCCCGAGCGGACGCTCCGAGACTTCCGTCGATCGCCTGGGCGGGCTTCCCTTAGGAGTCGAGCCGTTTTACGAATCGAAGCCGTGATCCGCCGCCCATCTTCTCGCTGATCTCGAGGTCGTCGACGATCGCTCGAATGATCGCTATCCCTAGCCCGCCCTCACCGAAGTCGATCTCTTCGAGGCCGCTCGGTGGCACGAACCCGCGTCCTTGGTCGCAGACCTCGACGATCAAGCGGTCGGATTGAAGCTCGTAGAGAATCTCCACCGTTCCGTCGCTGGAGCTGTACGCGTGACGCACCGAGTTCGAGCACGCCTCAGTCAGCGCCAGCTTGAGATCGGCCAGCGTCTCCTCGGGAAACTCGCGCGCGCGCGCCAGCGCCGTGAGGGCCAGGCGCCCGAGCGTGATGTACTCGGCCTTCGCCGGGATCGTCAGGTTGATGACTGCGCTTTCTGAGTTCATGGAAGTTCCGTGCCGCTTTTCGACTTCGAACGAATCTAGCCTCACGATACGACAACCGCGGGGAGTGTATTCCCAACCGCCCACCAATCATGCACTCGATCGTCGCGGCGGGCTCTGAGAAGCGCACCTGCTGGTGCAAAGCGCCGCGATAACTGAACTCCGTTTTCGCCTAGCACCCCGTTTTCACGTGGAAACGGGGTTGCCTCCGGCCTCTTCCCCCTCGCTCTTGGCCAAAGGAAGCGAAAGCCTGAAGCGTGTCGATCCCGGCTGCGACTCCAGTGTCAGGTCGCCGTTCATCCGTCTTGCCCATTCGCGAGCTATCGCAAGACCCAGGCCGCTACCTGATGACTTCTCTCCGTTCAGACGGAAGAAGCGCTCGAATACACGCTCCTGCTGGTCGGCGGGAATTCCCTGGCCGCTGTCTTCGACGATCAGGAAGCCGCTGTCGCCCTCCTCGGCTGCGCCGATCGAAACGGAAACGCCGCCGGGCGTGTGAACGAGCGCATTCTCGAGCAGTATCCGGCCGATCTGGAGCGTTCGCTGCTCATCGGCCTCGACAAACAGGTCGCTCTCGTTGGCGACCGAGAGCGTGAGCGGGTGCGCGGATAGCTCCGCGGCGGCTTCGAACTCCCTCTTCAGCGACTCGGCCAGAGCCGGCAAGGCCAAGGGTTCGGCGATCAGATCGAACTTCTCGGCGTCGAGGCGCGAAAGGTCGAGTAACGCCGTTGCCAGCTTCTCGAGACGCTGCACCTGACCGCGCATCGTCTCCAGAAACTCCCGTCTGTTCGCCTCGCTCATCTCCTCTTCACTCAGGAGCTCCAGCGAGCCCGAAAGCGCAAAGATCGGCGTTCTCAACTCGTGCGAGGCGTTCGCTATGAACTCGCGTCGCGCCTCGTCCAACCGGGCCAGGCGCTGGCGCATGCGCTCGAAGCTGCGCGCTAGCTGCCCGACCTCGTCCTTCCCCTCGTCTTCGATCGGCTGTTCGAGCGAGCCTGTGGCGATCCGGTCGGCACCCCGCTCCAGGCGGTGAATCCGCGAGGTGAGCCGGCGAGCGCCGAGGACGCCGATCAAGAGCGCGATCATCAGGGAGGGAAGAGCCGCGATCAGGAGCTGCTTGCGCACGGTGCGCACGCTCTGATTCGCCTCGGCGAGGGAGCCCGAAAGTAGAACCACCTCGGAACTACCCGCGATCGGTACCGCCACCTCGGCCCGCTTGGTACCACCTCGATTCAGTGTTCCTCGTACTACTCGCCCGTTGCTCGCTGCGGCGAGAGCGACCGGATCGGACTCGATCGCGCCCGAGCTCGCGCGCAAGGAGTCGGCTACCACCGCGAGCTGCAGCGGAGGTCCCAACTCCTGAAAGACCACGATTCGAACGTCGAGCGCCGATGCACTGTTCTCGACACGGGACTGCAGGAAGAAGCTATCCCCACCGGTCACGCCGAAGGCGATCCCGGCCGCCGAGCGCTCGAGCTCGTTCAAGCGATTCGAAACCAATTGGTTGTCGAGCGTGGGCACGACGACCAAGTAGCTCGTCGTCAGCGCGACGAGGACGAGGACGACCAGCGCGGCAATGAGTTGACCGCTAACGCTCCTGAGCGCTTTCATAGCGCTTTCATGGCTCACGCAGGCGGTAGCCGACTCCGCGGACAGTGAGAATCAACTCGGGCTTGCCCGGATCTCGCTCGAGCTTCTCGCGTATGTGGCGCACGTGAACGTCCACCGTTCTTGGATCGCGGTACTGCGAGCTGCCCCAGATCTTCTCGAGCAGGTCAGCTCTGGAAAAGACGCGACCGGGGTTCTCGGCCAGGATGCGCACCAGCTCGAACTCCACGTAGGTGAGCTCCGGGACATGGTCGTCCACTTCGATGCGCCGCCGTGCGCGGTCAACGCGAAGCGGACCGATTACGAGCGGCTCTCCGACGCTCGCCGCCGGGGTCAGCGAGGCGCGCCTGAGCAACGCACGCACGCGGCTGCGAAACTCGCGAATCGAGAAGGGCTTGGTGATGTAATCGTCGGCGCCGATCTCCAGACCGATCACCTTGTCGATCTCCTCGTCCCGGGCGGTCAGCATGATGATCGGAACGGCGCTGCGAGCGCGTAGGCGGCGGCAGACCTCGAGCCCGTCCAGCTTCGGCAAAGCAAGATCGAGAACGACGAGATCGATCGTCTCTTCTTCGAAGCGTCGCAGCGCCGCTTCGCCGTCCCGCGCCTCGACTACGCGATAACCGTCTTTTTGCAGCGGAAACGACAGTAGTTTCTGGATCGCGTCCTCGTCATCGACGAGGAGGATCGTAGGAGTGTCCTGCATACCTGGTCCCGATCTGATCCCTACTATTAGCACACGGTGAGAGTCTCAATGCGGCCCAATCCACGGTCGGCGAGACCGCGACCAGGTTCGCTCGAAAGGCCGCTCAATGCGCGGATCTATCGCGGCGCCTGGATTGTGGTGTTGATCCCTGTTCTGATCGTCGCCTTCAGTGTCGCTCGGCAGGAGCCGCTTGCGGTGCCGTCCCTGACTTCGACCTTCGACCCCGGCGCGGTTGTCTCGGCGATCACCAGCCCGGACGGCTTCGCCGCCACCTACCGCGATCGCAGCCCCGGCGCGGCGAACAGCGGAACGCTCCGCAACTGGATCAGCGAACAGTTCGCCGCGCTCGGCTTCGATGCGAAGGTCGACCAGTTCGATGCTCAAGTACCCGGTATCGGCAAGGTCGGCCTGAGCAATATCAGCGCGACTGTGCGAGGCCGCTCCGCCACCGAGATCGTCGTTCTGGCTCACCGCGACAACAGCGGCGAACCGGGGGGAGGGGTCAACGACAACGCTTCCGGCACGGCAGCGATGCTAGAGCTGGCGCGGCCGTATCAAAACCTGCCCGATTTCGTCTCTCCGCCCGTGCCGGCGCACACCCTCGTCTTTCTCTCCACCGACGGTGGGGCGTTCGGCGCAATCGGGGCAGCGCGCTTCGCTCGGCGTCACAGTGTCGAGCATCGCATCGCCGCGGTGATCGTTCTCGACTCGATTGCCGGAAGTGGAAGACCGCGCGTTCTCTTCAACAGCGATACGACGAGCCTGCCCTCTCCCGTTTTTATCTCAACGGCAAACCAGATTCTCGGCGAGCAGCCGGGCGCCGTAATCACGCACCCGAGCCCGCTCCACCAGCTATTCGACCTGGCCTTCCCATTCAGCCTCTACGAGCAGGCGCCTTTCATAGCGCGGGGAATCCCCGCCGTGACGCTGACGACCGCCGGCGACCGGTATCCGAACCCGCTCACGGACACGGCGGCCGCACTCACGGACAAGACCAATCGCACCGCGAGGGCGCATCTGGCGCAGATCGGGCGAACGAGCGAGCAGTTGCTGGCCGCCCTCGACCAGGGAGCGCCGGAGCCTCACGTAAGCGAAGCCTCCTACATCTATCTGGGCGGACGCTTCGTACACGGCTGGGCCATCCAGCTACTGCTCATCGCAACGCTCATTCCTGCGTTGGTGACCATCGTTGATCTCTTTGCGCGCTGCCGCCGTCGCCAGATCGCGTTTTGGCCCGCGTTGCGCAGCCTCGCCCGCCGGCTCGGCTTCTGGTTCTCTCTCCTGGTGCTCTTCTGGCTCTTCGCCGCGGTCGGATTCTGGCCCAGAGGCTCAGGACGGCCGCTATCGCCCGATAGCCTCGCGGCCACCTCCTTACCGGTGGCGGCGCTCGTCGGTTTCGCCTTTCTCACCTTCGGCGCTTGGTTGATCTCTCGCGACCGGCTACTGCCGCGCCGGGAGACGAGTCCCGAACAGGAGCTGGCCGGCTACGCCGGCGCGCTGCTGGTAGTCGCCTGTGCCTCCCTCGCCGTCGCCTGGTTCAACAGCTACGCGCTTCTCTTTCTGCTGCCGCCGCTTCACGCCTGGATCTGGTTGCCGCAGATGCGCCGATACCGGCCCTGGTCTTCCCTGGCGTTGCTCGTCGCCGGGCTGCTCGGTCCCCTCCTCATTTTCTTGGAGCTGGCGGTGCGGCTACACCTCGGTCTGAGCGTGTTCTGGTACGTAACGACTCTCGCGGCCGTCGGCTATCTCAAGCTTCCGTTCTTGATCGTCGCGACGTTGCTCGCAGCCGCAGCCGCCCAGCTCGCGGCTCTCAGTGTCGGCCGCTACGCGCCCTACCCGGCTCCGAGCGAACGTCCGCAGAAGATTCTTCCGCGCCGGGTAGCCCACCGCGCCGAGCTCCTTTCACAGCATTGGAGCGAAGCGCGAGCCGCCCACCAGCCGCGCGGCGACTAGCTCCGACTCCGTCAGGGGCTGATCGGCGGCGGTGAGGTAGTAGTTACTGGTGGCGGAGTTGTCGTTGTCGTCACCGGTGGTGGCGGAGGAGGAGCCGTCGTTGTCGTCACCGGTGGTGGCGGCGGTGCGGTCGTCTTCGTGGTTGCCGCGCGTGACGTCGTCGCCTTGGTTGTCGTCGCCTTTGTCGAGGCGGTCGTTGTCGCCGACGTTGTCGGGGTCGCTCCCGTCGAGCCCAGGTAGCCGTAGCTCCCCCGTGTCCAGGTTACGAATCGGGCAGCCGTCTGGGGCGAGGGGAAGTCGCGCACAGGCATGCTCGCCATCGCCGGCGCCATGAAGTCGTGCCAGATCGACGCCGGGATATTGCCTCCCGCGATGGCCACGCCGTGCACATATACGGGTCTCTCAGCGTCCGGGTAACCGACCCAGACGGCCGTCGCGAGCTGGGGGGTGTAACCGCAGAGCCAGCCGTCATCGTGGTTGTCGGTCGTTCCCGTCTTGGCCGCCGCCGTTCGGCCGAAATACGCGCCGACCGCGGTACCGCTCGTCATGTTCGACTCGAGCAGCTTGGTCACCTCGTATGCCACCCAATCGGGGATCACCCGCTGGCGCTTCGGCTTGCCCCAGCCGGCGCTCTTGTCGGCTTTGCCGTCGGGAAGAACGACTTTCGTGATAGCCAGTGGTTCCGAGCGGATGCCGCCCGCGGCGAGCGTCGCGTAGGCGTTCGCCATCTCCAGCGGGGAAACGGCGGCGGTTCCGAGCGCCATCGCCGGAACGACTTCCCTGGAATCTAGACGGATGTTGCCGAGCTTGTAGGCCATGTCGGCAACGTTCTGAACACCCGCATCGAGGATGAGCTGGGCGAAGACCGTGTTGTCGGACTGCAGCGTCGCGCTCGCCACCGAGATCGTGCCGGAATAGGTGTTGCTGTAGGTGTGCACGTTCCAGGGCGCACTACCCGGATCGGGCTGATAGGTGAAGGGGGCTGAGGTGTAGTAGGTCGTATAGGGGTTCATGCCCTGCTCGATCGCCGAGGCGAGGACGAACATCTTGAAGGTCGAGCCGGGCTGCCGCCGAGCTTGGGACGCGAGATTGAACTGGTTGTTCCGCTTGCCCGGAATGATGCCGGTCATCGCCTTGATGGCACCCGTTCGGGGATCGATGGCGATGACGGCCGAGGCGGGGTCGGAGCTGTAGTAGAGGTTGTCGCGAATCGCCTTCCTCGCCAGCCGCTGCATGCGCGGGTTGATCGTCGTGTAGACCTTCAGGCCTCCGGATTGCACGGTCTCGGTTCCGTACTCCTTGACCAGCTGATCGGTGACGTAGTCGAAGAAGTACGGCTCTTTGATGTTCTTGTAGATGTTTCCCCGCTTGAGGCGGATCGGCGTGGCGATCGCCTGCCTGTATTGCGCGCGATCGATGTCCTTGTTCTTGAGCATCGCCTTCAGCACTTCGTTTCGGCGCACCAGCGCGGCCGGCTTGTTGTAGAACGGGTCGTAGTTGGTCGGGGCCTGCGGCAGGCCGGCGAGAAGCGCGGCTTGCACCAGTGTCAGCTGGCTCGCATGCTTGGAGAAGTAGGTCTCGGCCGCGGCCTCGACGCCGTTGGCGTTCGCGCCGTAGAAGACCTGGTTCATGTAAGCGGTCAGGATTTGCTGCTTCGACCAGGCGTTGTCGAGCTTGCGCGCCAGGCAGACCTCCTTCAGCTTGCGGCCCACAGTGCGCTCTTTGTTCGAGATGTAGAGGGCTCGAGCCAGCTGCTGGGTGATCGTCGACGCGCCCTGAACGGCCTTACGAGCGCGGAGGTCGGCGATGGCGGCGCGCGCGATACCCACGTAGTCGACACCACCGTGCTCGTAGAAGCGTCTGTCCTCGATTGCAACGACGGCCTTCGGCATCCAGGGTGAGATCTCGTTCCAGCCCACGGTCTGGCGATTCTGCGCCGTCGGAATCGAGCCGAGAAGCGACCCGTCGGCGGCGTAGACAAAGGAGTTCTCGCCCATGGCGACCGGGCTCAGCGACGAGAGGCTGCAGTTGGTGAAGACGATGCCGCCGCCAGTGACGCCGCCGATTCCCAACAGCATCACTACGCCGATGACTACCCCGAGGATCATCTTTTTCGTGTGGCGGCGTCGCGCCAGCCGAGCGCGATGACGACGCTGCCGCCGGCGCATGTCGGCGTATTCGTCGCTGCTACGCGCAGCGCGAGCCGGATTCGGGCGGCCTTTTCTCGAAGGCGGGCTCATACGAAAGCTCCATCGCTACGCAGCCGCTCGTGAGCGCGCAGTCTCAGCTCCTTCTCGAGCGTGTCGGCGGACACCGCATCGGTGGCAACCGCTCGAATACAGATCGTTGCTTTATCAGCCAGCTCGCTCACGTAAATTTCGAGCCCCTCTTCGTCTGCAAGCGTCTCCTTCAAACCGGCTACGACCTTCGCGAGCTCGAGCTCGAGCGGAATCTGCACACAGACTTCGGCAAGCGTTTCATGCCCCCGGATCGAGAAATTCTTAATGGTATCGGAGGCGAGCTTCTCGTTGGGGACCACGAGCCGCGCGCCGTCGCCCAGACGAATGAACGTGTAGTTGAGGGTGATCTCCTCGACCACTCCTCGCTCGCCGGAGGTTTCGATCACATCGCCGATTCGCAGCGGCTGGGTTGTGGCGATCATCAGCCCGGCGATCACGTTGGCGATCGTCGTCCGCGCCGCGAAGCCAAACACGATGCCCACAATCGCCGAGGAGGCGAGAATCCCGCCCGCCACCGCTCTCACCTGGGGTATGACGAGCAGCGCCGAGAGCAGGCCCACGAAAATGATGCCCGCGCGCACGCTTCGTCTGAGTATCCGGTAGCGAGTCATCGCGCCCGGATCGAGCTTTCTCCGCGAGAGCGATCGATCGACGATCTCCGAGACGATGAACGTGAGCGCGATGACGACGCCGAGAACGGCCAGGCGGTACCAATCCCAATCGGGCATGACTCCCTATTCAACGAAGACGCGCGACTTCCTCAGCGCTCGAGCGGTCGTGGCGGCGGACCGATCCGGGCGGCGCCGATATCATCGGGACGAAGTGCAATCGCTTTCCGCAGCTCGCCGCCGGCCCTTGCACGCAGGGCCTCTACGTCGCCTCTCGCTACTTGCGCTTCCGCTCGCGCTTGTCGTGCCCTTCGTTCTGAGCGCATGCGGAGAGAAACCGGAGCCGACCGGCGTAAGCGTCCGGCTCTATCCGCTGTCGGTGCGCGATACAGACGGCCACCTCGTGACTCTGAAGGCCAAGCCGAAGTCGATCGCCGTCGCCGGAACCGCTCCTATAGCGCTCGCCTCTACGCTGAGGGTCTCGGCGACTCGAGTGGGAACGGGTAGCGGCGCGCTCGATCTCGGGTTGATCCGGCGACTGAAGCCACAGCTCGTCCTCGTCGGCTCGGGTATCACCAAGATCGCCATCGCGCAGGCGCGGGCTCTCGGCTTTGCTGTCTACGTCATGCCCGATCAGACGCTCGACGGCATCGAGCAGGCGCTTTCGGACGCCAGTCTGCTCGCAGGTGTGCCGCTGCGAGGGCGGACCGAACGAACTCGGATCGCCGACGGACGCGAGAACGTGCGGACGGCACTCGCCGCCGCCGAGCCGGTGCGCGTCTTCATCGATCTCGGCCACTTCACGACCGCCTCGGACAGCTCTTTCATCGGAAGCATCATCAGCGAGGCGGGCGGAGTCGACGTCGCCGGGCCAGACGTACAGGAGGGATCCTTCCCGTTAAAGCGCCTGCGCAGGCTCAAGCCCGAGGTGCTCGTAATCGGCACCGACTCGCGCCTCACCCTCGCCAAGCTGCGGCGTAACCCCGCAACGCGCTGGCTTCCGGCCGTTCACAACGGGCGCGTCGTACGCATCGACCTTCAACTGCTCGAGCCCGGGCCCGCTGCCGTGGACGGCCTGCGCGAGCTCGCCGCCGCTTTGCATCCCGATGCGTTCAGCTGACATCGACTGTGTCACCGTCGATGCCTATGGGACGTTGGTCGCGCTCGAAGATCCCGTTCCCGCACTCGAGAACGGGCTCAGGCGGCACGGGGTCGTGCGCTCGCGAGCCGCGATTACCGCCGCTTTCAAAATCGAGATGGAGTACTACCGCGAGCGCTCGTTCGAAGGACGTGACAGCACTTCTCTGGAGCGACTCCGCCGCGACTGTTGTGGCGTTTTTCTCACCTCGCTCGGGGTCGAGCTCGAGCCCGAGGAGCTCCTGCCGGACTTCGTCGCCTCGCTTCGCTTCCGCGCCGAGCCCGGTGCGATCGAGGCGATGCGCCTGTTGCGGAGCCGGGGGCTGGCGCTCGCCGTCGTCTCGAACTGGGACTGCTCGCTGGAGCAGCGGCTCGAGGAGACGGGCCTACTCGAGTTTTTCGACTGCACCGTCAGCTCGGCCCTGGTCGGGGCGACGAAGCCGGATCCGCGACTTTTCCTTTATGCGCTGGAGCTACTCTCGGCCGCGCCGGAGCGCTCGCTGCATATCGGAGACTCCGAAGACGATCGGTCGGGAGCAATATCAGCGGGAATGGAGTTCGCGTGGGCACCACTACAAACGGCAGTGAAGGCGCTATCCGAGTGACCGAGCGACCAGACTGGAGGCGCCTCGCCGCCTGGGCGCTGATCGCGATACCGCTGATCGCTCTTGGCTTTGTCAGCTATGCCATGTCGAGCTCGACGAGCTCGTCGAAAGAGGCTCTCTTCAACTGGTCGTTCGCCGCCAACAGCGTCGTTCTGTATGGCATCTGGATCGCTCTATCGCTCGCTATCTCGAACAAGCGCCCGGAGCTTCGCGCCTTCCGTCTGCCGCGGATCGGCTGGGGCGCGATAGGCGGACTCGGGCTCCTTGCCGTTGCAGCGACGCTCGTTGCGAGTGCCGTCGTGAACGCTCTCGGCGGCCACCCGGGGCGCGAGCAGCAGCTTCTCAGCGGTCACTGGCAATCCGGAAGGCTCGCTCCCTTCATCGCCAGCGTGCTCGTTCTGACCGTGCTCGCGCCGCTCGCCGAGGAGCTGTTCGTTCGCGGGCTCGGCTTTAGCCTCTTTTCGCCCTTTGGGCGCGCCGCCGCAATTGCCGTCCCGGCGCTGGCATGGGCGCTGATGCACGGTCTCCCGGCCGCGATCTTCCCGCTCTTCGTCTTCGGAATCGCGCTCGGCTACTTGCGCGCTCGCTCCGATAGCGTCATCCCCGGGATGATCGTTCACGGCCTGTACAACGGTCTCGCGGTAGCGCTCGCCTATGCCGTCTTTACCTAGTCCGCGCGCAACCTCCATCGCGCCGACTATCCTGCGCTCGAATGCGTTCCCCCCTTTCCCTTTTTGCCGTCGTTCTCGTCGCCGCCGTTGCGGCAATCGCTCCGGCGCGAGTCGCGGCCGCCGACGCCGTCGCTAACGCCGGCGACACGCTCTCGCTTTCGCCACCGGGCGTGACCACCTTCGGAGAAACCGGCTCATTCGTCGGAGCGCTGGCGCCCGGCCGAGCAGGTGTGAGCATCGACCTAGTCAGCGCCGACACCGTGCTCGCGCAAACGCAGACGACGGCAAACGGCAGCTTCAGCTTCAATCTCCGCCTCAACAGCCCGGGGCCATACCTGGCTCGCTCCGGCTCGATTGTCTCTTCGTCGGTGAGCGTCCCGATACGGCCCATTCTCACGGTCTCGCTACGAGGCGATCGGGTGGTCGGTCAGCCGCTTCAGCTCCGTGCCCGTCTTCGTCCCGCCGCTGCTGGCAAACTGCGCCTAATCGTCGTTCGCGGGCACAAGCGCGCGCTGAGCCGCTTCGTGCCAGCCGGCAAGCCGTTCATCTTTGCTCTCGCGCGTGCGGCGAGGCACTCCGTCTGGGTCGAGGTCGAGCCGAATGCCGGGTATACGCAAATCGCTCGGAAATTCCATCTCGGGGTGACTGCGCCGCCGCTACACCTGGGCTCCCGAGGCCGCACCGTTCGCCTGCTCGAGAGCGCGCTGATCGCTCACCACTTCGCGCTCCTGCACGCCGATTCGGCGTTCGGCGCCGACACCTTGGAGGCCGTCTACGCGCTTCAAAAACTCTCCGGACTGTCGTGCAGCGGGCGAATGAGCGAGGCCGCCTGGCGCGCGCTCGGGCGCTCCACGCCGCCGCGACCGCGCCTGCGAGGGAGCTACATCGAGGTCGACAAGACCAAGCAGGTTCTCTACGTCGTGCGGGGCGGCGAGGTGGCGCTGATCGTGCCCGTCTCGACGGGGGCTACCGGGAACACACCGATCGGAATCTTCCACGTTTACAGCAAGGTTCCGGGTGGGGCGGTCATGTATTACTCGAACTACTTCACCGGAGCGTTCGCCATTCACGGCTACGTCGATGTGCCCCCATACCCGGCTTCTCACGGCTGCGTGCGCGTGCCGATGTGGATCGCAACGCATCTATACGGACTCATCTCGATGGGCATGCGCGTCTACATCCACTACTAGGCCGCGAAAAGTCGGCCGGCGGAGCCGGCTAAAACTTTTCGCGGTATGACCGCGGCGTACGAGTCACCGCGACTTCGTCGCGGGTGCCTCGTCTGCTCCTAGATGCGCGCTCAGCTGGCCGCAGGTGTGATCAGTGTTCGGGGTGGACGAGCCAGGGGATGGCGTTTGCTGAGCCGCGTCCGCCATGTCGGTCGCGGCGGCCAAATGACTCCAGCGGCGGCGCGCATGGGCTACGATCTTCGCCCCATGAGCGCTACCAGCCAAGACCCTGTCCTTCTGGCCTTGCGAGAAGAGATCGCCGCCGCCGATCGCGATCTGCTCTCCGCCTTTACCCGTCGCCTCCAGGTTGCGGCGAAGATCCGCGCCCACAAGGCCGACTGTGGCTACGACTTTGTCGATCTCGATCGCGAGAAGCAGTTACTCGACGAGTGGCGTCGAGCAAACGGCGGAGCAGTCTCCGATGAGACGCTGCTGGCGTTGTTCGAGTCGGTGCTCAGCTTGAGCAAGCGCGAAGCCGGGTGCTAAGACAAAGGTTCGTCTTCGTCCTCTTCGTCTACTTCGCCTTCCGGGTCGATCGCGAACTCCTCGGGCGAGACGGTTTCGAGGAACTGCTTGAACTGGGTGACCATCTCTTCCTCGCTCACTTCGTCGCCCTCGAACTCGACGGCGGACTCCTCCATCACCTCATCGGCGACGAAGATCGGCGCGTCGAGGCGAATAGCGATCGCGATCGCGTCGGAGGGGCGCGAGTCGATCTCGATCTCGTCGCCGTTTTGCCGCACCGTTATCGAGGCGTAGAAGGTGCTGTCCTTGAGGTCGGTCACGGCGATCGAGACCACCTCGCCGCCCAGCCGCTGGACGATGTCGGCAACCAGGTCGTGAGTCATCGGTCGCGGAACGGGAGCGTCTTGAATCTTCATCAAGATCGCCGCCGCTTCCGGATGACCGATCCAGATGGGAAGGAACTTGTTCCCGTCGACCATCTTCAGCAGGACGATCGGCGTCTTGCCGACGAGATCAAAGCTCACCCCGTAGATCTCCATCCTGATCATCGCTCGGCTCCACTTCCGATTGTAGCCCCGTAGTAATCGGACAAAACCCCGGCTCGTCAAGCCGTCTCAGCTTCGGCGCGGATTGGCGAGTCGAGCTATTATCCTCAGCCGCGGGCGATTAGCTCAGTCGGTTAGAGCGCCGCTCTGATAAGGCGGAGGTCGGTGGTTCGAATCCACCATCGCCCACTTCTCCAGCGAAAGTTCGCCGGCAGAGCCGGCGACGACTTTCGCTGGTATGGCTTCTGTGGACGAGTCAGCGCGCCTTTGGCGCTTGTGACCCGTCTCCTCCTAGTCGCGTACTCGGCTAGCCGTAGTTGTGATCAGTGCTCGGGGCGGACAGGCCTGGGGATGGCGTTTTGTGAGCCGCGTCCGCACAGGTCGGTCGCGGTGGCCTGGGCTGAGTGGTCGTTGGTCGTGGAAGAAGAGCTCCAATTTCGTCACGGGTGTCCCTTGACAGCCAGCGCGTTTACTGAACGGTGTCTGGCGCCGGACGGTGTTCGGATCTCGCTAATTTGCACCAGGTCGAACTTCGGAAGGACGCGGGTTGATGGGTTTCTTCAAGTGGACGGCGCCAGCTTCTGATCGCTGGAGCGATGAGGGCATCGGCGCGATCTGCGCCTGGTTGGCGCCTTTCCTCGAGACGCGCCGCGCCGTTCTCGACCTCGGGGGTGGCACCGGCGCGCTCGCAGTGCGCCTCGCAGATGCGCTGCCGGCCGATGTCACCGTGCTCGACCCCGATTCGCGTCTGGCTTCATACGTACCCGGCCACGCGCGCGTTCGCGCCGTCGTGGGCCTCGCCGAGCAGATCCCTTTCTCCGACGGCTCTTTCGATGCCGTGATCGTCTCCAATGCCTTCCACCACTTCGCCGACCAGGACAAGGCTGTCAAGGAAGTCGCTCGGGTTCTGAGCCCGGGCGGCGGACTCGTCGTGCTGGACTTCGACACGCGCGGACTGATGCGCCTCAACGTCTGGGCAGAACGGCTCTTCGGTACGCGCGGGCCGTTTTATTCACCTGATGAGCTTGCTGCCTATCTCGTCGAGCGCGGGATTCGGGGATCGTGTTTTCCGACCTCGAAGGTTTCGTACTGCTTCGTCGGCAGAGTTGGTTGAAGAGCGGCGCGGCCGAGTGTGCTTAGCGCGGCGGCCGGGCATAGGCCCCGCATGCTTCTCGAAGGACGAAGGGCAATCGTCACCGGCGCCTCGAGCGGAATCGGCAAGGCCACGGCTGTTCGGCTCGCGGCCGAGGGCGCGCAGGTCTGCCTGAACTATTACTCCGACAGCGACAAGCCGAGCGCCGAGCAGGCTGTGAAAGAGATCGGCAAAGCGGGCGGGCACGCGATCGCGCTTCAGGCCGACGTCGGGAGCGAAGACGACGTGACGCGTCTCGTTGCCCGAGCGGTGAGCGAGTTCGGCGGGCTCGATCTGCTCGTCAACAACGCCGGCATCGAGAANNAATCTGACCGGCGCCTTCCTCTGCCTGCGCGAAGCGGCCAAGCTGATGATCGCCGCGAAGAGCGGCGTCGTGGTCAACGTCTCGAGCGTGCACGAGTTCATACCCTGGCCGGGTTACGCGCATTACTGCAGCTCGAAGGGCGGACTCAAGCTGCTGATGGAGACGGCCGCACGAGAGCTTGCGCCGAGCGGCGTGCGGGTCGTGAACGTGGCGCCGGGCGCGATCATGACGCCGATCAACGAGCGGCTACTCGAGCACCCCAAGGAAGAGCACGCCGTCGAGGAGGAGATCCCGCTCGGACGGATGGGGAACGCGGAAGAGGTAGCCGGCGCGATCGCCTGGGTGGCCAGCGCCGAGGCCGACTACGTCACCGGAACGACGCTCGTCGTCGACGGCGGCATGTCCCTCTACCCGAAGTTCGTCTGACGCTTGATGACTCGCTTGTCCACCAGTCGAGTGCTCACCCATGGGGCATCGACGCTGATCGCCGACATCAGGGAAACGCTTACCACGAAGTCGGGCGGAGTCTTCTGTCTCTGCGCCGGCGGCGGCGACATCGACTCGTCGGTCTCGCCGGCACACGGCCTCTACTTCCACGACACTCGCTTTCTCGACCGCGCCGTCTTGCGCTTAGGCGACGAGCCCCTCTCGGTGCTGCTCTCGAGCGCGATCGACGACGACCGTTCGGTGAGCGAGCTCACCAATCCCGATCTAGAGCTGAAACGCGGTCAGATGATTCCCAAGCAGCAGATCGGCATCCGCCGCGAGCGACGACTCGGCGAGCCGGCCGTCGAGAAGATCTATGTGCGCAACTTCGGGCTCGGCGCGGTGACACTCGAGTTCGCGCTCGAGTTCGCGGCTGGCTTCGACAGCATGTTCGTCATCCGCGGCGCTTCGGTCGGGCAGCGCGGGACGCTGCACAAGCCGAGGTGGACGAACAAACGGCTGGTGTTTCGATACGACGGTGCCGACGGGCGCGTGCGTACGACAAAACTTTCCTTCGATCCTGTTCCCACCCGACGGGGCGCGGGCGGGACGGCTCACTACCGAGTCGAACTGGCTGCCGGCGCCGGTATGTGCGTACGCGTCGTCTTCGAGATCTCCGATCTGGGCAAGGGCGCGCTCGAGACGAAGCCGGAATCGTGGCGCCAGCGTAGGCCGAGCTTCTCAGGCGTGCGCATCTCGTCCGACAGCGCGCTTTTCAACCGCGTTCTCGATCGCTCTTTCGCCGACCTGCATATGCTCACGACGCGCGAGCGCGGCGAGGTCTTCTTCGCTGCCGGAGTGCCTTGGTTCGTATGCCTCTTCGGTCGCGACAGCATCATCACGGCGCTCGAGACGGTTGCCGACGACCCTCGAGTTGCCGCCCAAACGTTAATTCTGCTGGCGCGCTACCAGGGTCGCCACCACGACGAGTGGCGCGACGAGGAGCCGGGCAAGATCCCGCACGAGCTCCGAGTCGGGGAGATGGTGAACCTCGGCGAGGTACCTCAGGCGCCCTACTACGGCACCGTCGACGCGACCCCGCTCTTTCTCTGCTTGCTGGCCGAGTACGTGCGCTGGACGGGCGATCTCGATCTCTTCCACAAGCTAGAGGGAAACGTCGAGCGCGCGCTGCGCTGGCTCGACGAGTTCGCCGATCACGACGGCGACGGTTTCGTCGACTACGTCTCCCGTTCCGAGCAGGGTCTCGCCAACCAGGGCTGGAAGGACTCCGGGAACGCGATCGCGAACGCCGACGGGTCCGCCGCAGAGCCTCCGGTGGCGCTGGTCGAGGTACAGGGATACGTCTACCGAGCTCGTCTCGACACTGCCTGGCTGTACCGGATCAGCGGCCGCGTTGAGGAGGCCGAGCGGCTCGAAAAGGAGGCTCGGGCGCTGCGAAGACGCTTCCAGAGCGCCTACTGGCTGCCCGATCGCCGCTTTCTCGCAGTCGCTTTGCAGAAGGGCGGACGCCCGGCCCAGGCGATTACATCCAACCCCGGTCAGGCGCTTTGGTCGGGAATCGTCGGCACTCGGCACGCCCGGTCGGTCGCGAGCATGCTCCTCTCCAAGCGGATGTTCAGCGGCTGGGGCGTGCGCACGATGGCCGAAGGCGAGCCGGCCTACAACCCGCTCGACTACCAAGTCGGGGCCATCTGGCCGCACGACAACGCCCTGATCGCCGCCGGGCTCAAGCGCTACGGCTTCGACAAGGAGGCCCTGAGTGTGTTCACCGCCGTCTACCAGGCGGCGACCCGCTTCCCGAACTACCGCCTGCCTGAGGTCTTCGCCGGCTTTGCGCGCGGCGACTCGCCCGAGCCGGTGCGTTATCCCGTCGCCTGCTCGCCTCAAGCCTGGTCGGCCGGCGCGATCCCGTATCTACTGCGCAATGCGCTGGGGTTGGAGGCGGATGCGACCCAGCACACGCTCCGCATCGTTCGCCCGACACTCCCGGACTGGCTCGGCGAGGTCGCCGTCCGTCGCCTCAAGGTTGGCCAGGCAACGGTTGACCTGCTATTCAACCGCCGCCACGATGAAACCTCAGTGACGGTGCTCGAGCAGCACGGGCCGCTGGACGTGCTCGTGGAGTAGTGGAGGCTCGAGGCGGGTGCGAATGCCTGTCAACTGCTCGGTGGGTGCGGCTCACTCCCACGCCGGCGCCTCGTCCGCAAGCGGAAGACGACGCTGGTCACAATTCCCAGCAACCAACCGAGAACGGCGGCTACAACGATGATCCAGACGAGCGAGGCGTGACTCGTACCGACCACCCAACTCAGCTGCACCTGGCCCGTGTTTGCGACCGCCAGCGCGATCACGACGACAAGCAGCGCCACCAGGGTGAACGCCCAAGCGTAGAGATAGGTGCGGTGGCCGTGCCTGCGCAGGCGTGCGGAGCGGGGCTCGACAGGTTCCGTTGCGGGCGCCGGCTGCGATGACTGCGATTCGTCTTGCATCCCTACTCCTGATCGTCCGCGGGTCTACGGTCTACTACACACAAGAATAGCGCTGGAAAAAGCCGGCTTATGAGCATCACGGCGGCAAGAAGCAACCCCCGTGATGGTAAAATAAGACGGTTGAGGATCGCTTTCCATTGCTCTGCTTTGGTTGGCGCAGATAGCGCCTGGTGAGGATGCCCGAGAAGAAACCCGAACACCTACGCATCCTGATCGCCAATGAGCGACGGGATCGGCTCGAGCTGCTAGCTCAAGTCGTGACCCGGCTGGGCCACGAAGTGATCGCGCGCGAGGTCGACGTGAAGGAGGTCGCCGCTGTAACCGCGCAAGTGCAGCCCGACGTCGCGCTTGTCGGGCTCGGGCTTTCCTCGGAGCACGCGCTCGAGCTGATATCGGAGATCGTTCGCGACGCCTCGTGTCCGGTAATCGCCTTGTTGTCGGCCAAAAACCCGGACTACGTGCACGAGGCAGCCAAACGCGGCGTTTTCGCGTACATCGTCGATACCACTCCTGAGGAGCTGCAGAGTGCGATCGACGTCACCCTGCAGCGCTTCACCGAGTACCACAACCTCCAAGGTGCGTTCGGACGCCGTGCTGTGATCGAGCAGGCAAAGGGAATCTTGATGGCGCGGCACTCGGTCGGCGCCGACAAGGCATTCGAGATGCTGCGCGAGCACTCCCAGCACAATGGCCGCAAGCTCGGGGATGTGGCCGCGGCAGTCGTCGACAGCCACCAATTGATGATGCCGGCGATTGACATGGCGACAGCCGAGCCGCAAGCCTAGTCCACGCTCCCTGAGAAGCTCCCGGCGCTGCGGCAAGACAAGCGAGGCGCACGAATTGTGCCTCTACGCGACCCAATCGGGGGTATATGGAGATACCGCGCACGGTGGTAACGTTTGTGCGGCGGTGTCTCAACGATCGACGCCGCGGATCGTTAGGCGCTAGCTGTAATCCTCGGCGCCGTGAAGGATCCGCCCTCAGCAGAGCAGGCCGGAGAAGCCGTCGGCATTCGCCGCCATCGAAGCTCATTCAACCGCCATCGAAGCTCATTCAAGCTGGGGAAGGATCCAAGATGAAGTTCTCAAAGTACGTTCCAGGCACACAACGCGTGCGTATTGCCGCCTCTTCACTTACGGCCTTGGTCGCACTGTTCTCGGCGGGGCTCCTCGTAGCGCTCGTCAGTGGGGCTCAGGCGGCCGCGGTATCTGTGCCACTCGGGACCGCCGATAGTTTCGTGGTCCTGGCCGGCGCCGGCATCACGAACACCGGACCGACCACACTCAACGGAGATATCGGGACATTCCCGACAACTTCGATCTCCGGAAGCGGGTCGCTGACCATCACCGGAGCCAACCACGCCGGCGACGCCGTCACGCAGGGAGCGAAGACCGACCTCGTGACCGCCTATAACACGGCCGCCGGCGAGGGACCCACGTCGCCGATCTCGGCCGATCTTGGTGGACAAAGCCTGGCGCCCGGTGTCTATAACTCCGCCTCCTCGATCGGGCTAACCGGGGCGCTCACGCTCAATGCCGGCGGCGATCCGAATGCCGTCTTCGTTTTCCAGGCGGGCTCCGCGCTCACGACCGCATCGGGAAGCACGGTGAACCTCGTCAACAGTGCTCAGGCCTGCAATGTTTTCTGGCAGATCGGTAGCTCGGCGACGCTCGGCACCGGTTCCGTTTTCCGCGGAAGCGTTCTCGCCCTCACGTCCGTCACCGCCACCACTGGGGCGACGATCGAGGGCCGGTTGCTAGCCCGTAACGGTGCTGTCACGCTCGACACGAACACCATCACAAAAGCGACGTGCGCGGCGGTAACCGCGACGACGGCGACGACCGCAACGTCGAGAACGACGACCACGACGTCGAGAACGACGACCACCAATAAAGCGACGGCTGCGAAGGAGAAGGCCGCTGCGGCAAAGAAGGCCGCTGCGGCAAAGAAGGCTGCTGCAGCTAAGAGGGCTGCCGCCGCCGCGACAAGCGCGGCTGCCAGGGAAGCTCTCCGCCTAGCCGCCTTCACCGGCTAACGGGAGGAACCCCAGCGAATGTTGTCCGGGAAGCGAACCGGAAGTTGGCAGGGGCGGGCGGCTCAACAGCTCCGCCCCTGCCGCATTCATCGGCCGGCGCGGATGGCGTTGCTGGTGTTGCTGCTCGCCGTGGCGTTCATGGCCACGGCGGGGGCAACGCCGGCGCCCGCCGTGACGATCGTGATCGTCAAGCCGAGTCAAGAACTGGCGGTTCTGTTCAGGCCGCATGAGGCGTTCTCACGGCCCTCAAGGCATTCGGCGGCCTTGTACTCCGTGCCGGCGCGGCAACCGATCACTGCGGAGCGAACCGTGCTCCCCGTGGTCGGTCACAAGACGAGCGCCCGCGGGCTCCGCTGGCTACACGTCAAGCTTCCTGGACGCCCGAATGGGCGCACGGGCTGGATCAGGAAACGCGCGACGGTTGCCGCGACGACGCGCTGGCATATCGTCATCGACACGTCCAGACGCCGGGTAATCGTCTACAAGCGGGCGCACCTGGTGCGCGTCTTCAGCGCCGTCGTCGGTAAACCCTCTACGCCCACCCCGCTCGGCAGATTCTTCGTCGAGGAATCCATCAAGCTACGACCAGGCGCCGT
The DNA here is from genome assembly GCA_003132665.1 of Actinomycetota bacterium. GTDB lineage: Bacteria > Actinomycetota > Thermoleophilia > Gaiellales > Gaiellaceae > Fen-549. The sequence goes on along the minus strand of PKYN01000018.1, from coordinate 127,723 downwards.
GGGAGCACCTTACGCACTCGCACTGAGTGCGCGCTCCAACGTCCTTCAGGAATTCGCGGGCGGGCCCGGTCAGATTGCCATGCACGGGCTGGCGAACGTCGGCGGCACGCCCGGTAGCGCGGTCTCTCACGGCTGCGTACGCCTCAGCGGCGGCGCGATGAGTTGGCTCGTTGCCCGCATCGGCCCCGGCACGCCAGTAACCGTCACTGGCTGAGCGCGGACGCTCGAGTCGCGATTCTCGATCAGCCTTGAGCCGCTCGCTCGAGCGCTTCGACCAGCTCGGCCAGTTCTGTCTCGTCTGCGAAGCGAAGCTCGAGCTTGCCGGGGCTTACGTGGGCGCGGAAGCCGGTCAGCTGCTCGGCCGCCGCGGTCGCGCGTGAGGCAAGATCGGGGTCGAGCGGCACGGGTCGCGGCCGGCGTTGGCGCGGTGCGCCCGCGTCGCGAGTGGCCTGCTCGACTTGGCGCACGGAAAGGCCGTTCTTGACCGCGCGCCGAGCCAGTGCCTTGCGGGCATCGTGGTCGGGAAGGGCGAGGATCGCCCGGGCGTGGCCTTCGCTCAGCACGCCCGAGGAGAGCATCTGCAGCACCTCGTCGGGGAGCTCGAGCAGGCGCAGCCGGTTCGAGACCGACGGCTTCGAGCGCCCGACCCGATCGGCGATCTCGCCCAGCGCGAGGCCGAATTCGTCCAGTAACACCGCATAGGCGCGCGACTCTTCCAGCGGCGATAGCTGCTCGCGTGCGACGTTCTCGACCAGCCCGAGCACAACGCTCTCGCGGTCGTCAGCTTCGCGAATCACCGCCGGCACAGTGGCCAGCCTGGCTTCGCGCGCGGCGCGCAGACGCCGCTCGCCGGCGATCAGCTCGTAGCCGCCGTCCTTTCGGGGGCGTACCAGCAGCGGCTGCAACAGGCCTTGCGCCCTGACCGAAGCGGCGAGGCCGGCTGCGGCATCGCTGTCGAATGCCTTGCGCGGCTGGCGCGGATTGGCATGGATCATCTCGAGCGGCAGGTGCACCAGCTCGGACTCGCCGGCGCCGCCGACCAGCACCTCGAGACCGCGTCCCAATCCGCGTCGACTGGTTCGACCGCCGTCAAGCACGCTCGACAAGCTCCATCGCCACCTTCCAGTAGGCCTCGGCGCCCGACGAGCGCCGGTCGTGAACTATCGCCGGCAGCCCGAAGCTCGGCGCCTCGGCCAGCCTCACCGAGCGCGGCACGGCGGTCTTGAACACCAGCTCGCCGAAGTGCCGCCTCACCTCTTCGGACACCTCGGCCGAGAGCCGCGTCCGCCCGTCAACCATCGTCAACAGCAACCCCCCGATCGCCAGGCGCGGATTGAGGCTGCGCCGAATCAGCTCGATCGAGCGCATCAGCTGCGACAGGCCCTCGAGCGCGTAGTACTCGGCCTGCACCGGTACCAGGACGCGATCGGCAGCAGCCAGCGCGTTCACCGTCAACGGACCAAGCGAGGGCGGGCAATCGAGAAAGACGAAGCGGTAGCGGGCGGTCGCCTCGATCAGCGACTCGGCGAGATAGCGATCGCCGCCCGGGCGCTGCGCGAGCTCCACCGCGGCGCCGGCAAGGTCGGGCTTGGCCGGAATGAGATCGAGATTCGCAAAACGGGTTCGCTTGACCAGATCCTCAAGCGGCACCCCGTCGAGAAGGTCGTAGGAAGAGGTTCCGTTCGCGCGCGCACCGAGCCCCGAGGTGGCGTTCGCCTGCGGATCGAGATCGACCACCAGCGCGGGCTCCCCTGCTTCCGCCAGGCAGGCGGCGAGGTTGATCGCGGTCGTCGTCTTGCCGACGCCGCCCTTCTGGTTTGCAAGCGCGTAGATATGGCCGGTCACGTGTCCACTCTACTTACGAGCACGGACAGGGCTGGCGGCTCAGATCAGCGGTCGTTTGCGCGCAATTCCCGGCTTGCGCGGGAACCCCGGAGGCGTCGGCTCGAGCTTCGTAATCAGCACAAGCCGGCGATCGCGAGAGCCCTCTACGGGGTACAGCTCGGGCTCGCCGCCGCCGAGCAAACGCGCTACCGGAGCAAGATCCTGTTCGAGCGAACCGGTGAAGAGAATCGCGGCGCCGCCGGGCCTGACGAGCGGCAGGCACCACTCGAGCGCCACCGGCGGCGGAGCAAGCGCCTTGGCCACGACGACGCCGTAGGAATCGACCTCCTGTTCTTCGGCGCGGCCGCACACTACTCTCAGGTTTGGGAAGTCCTGTTCGAAGCCCTCGAGAAATCGGCACTTGCGCTGCTGCGACTCGATCAGCGTCACCGTGCGCTCGCGGAAAGCTGCCGCCAGTGGAATCCCCGGAGCTCCTCCGCCCGAGCCGACGTCGGCGATCGGGCCGGTAAAGCGCGAGACGAGCGAGGTCGCCTTCAGGCTGTCGAGCAGGTGCTCGCGTCTGGCTCGATCGAGCTCGCGAATCGAGGTCAGCCCGGGCGTTCGAAGTAGCGCCTCCAGCCAGCGCTCGAGCCGGGGGTCGAGCTCAGTCGGCATCCGCCGGCAGCACGACCACGTGGCGGCTCGGGTCGCTTCCCTCGCTCGCCGTGGTCACTCCCGCGTAGCCCTTCAAACGCTCGTGCACGAGCCGGCGTTCGTAGGCGCTCATCGGCTCCAGCGCCTGCGGCTCACCGCTGGAAATCACCCGCTTGGCCGCCTGAAGAGCCGCGTAGCTGAGAGCCGCTTTCTGACGCTCGCGATAGCCGCCCGCGTCAACCGACGCCCGTTTGGCGCCGGGGCCGACCTGCTGGTGAACTATCGCGTTTGCGATCTGCTCGATCGCATCGACCGTTTGGCCGCGCCGACCGATCAGCACGCCGAGGTCTCCGCCCGAGAAGCGGATGCTCACCGTCTCGGCCTCCTCGCTCAACTCGACCTTCGTATCCGGCGCGATGGCGTGCACGATCGCTTCCGCGTAGGCGCGCAGAGAAGCGGCGAGCTCGCTCTCCTCGCGGGCCGGCTGATCGGGAACCAACGCGAAGGCCACCGCCCGGGCCGGGCGCGAGCCGATACCCAGGAGTCCGCGTTCGCCCTCTTCCACGACCTGCACCGAAACCGACTCCGGGTCGATCCAGGGCGCCTTGCGCTTTATCTCGGCAAGCGCCCGCGCAGAAGCTTCTTCGGCGTCGGCGCCTTCGGTCTCTACGTGGAGCTCCTCCGTCACCTGCGCCCGCCGCCCTTCTTCTTGCGCTTCACGCGACGAGGCGGTTGCGGCGCCCGTGGCTGCTCGGTCGTCTGCTTGGCCGGCGCGGCCGGAGTGCGCGACGATCTCTTGACCGGCGGTGGGGGCTTGGGAATCAGCGTCCTGGTGATCAGGCCTTGTCCGACAGTCCAGAGGTTGGTCGTCGCCCAGTAGAGAACGAGCCCGACTGGGAACCGGAGAATAAAGGGCAAGATCACGAAGGGCAGCACCATCATCATCACGCGCTGCGACTTCTGTGCCGTCCCCGACATGAAGTAGGTCGAGGCGACCTGGCTGCCGACGTAGATCACGAGCAGTACGTAGCCGCTCCAGTGGTCGACGATGTTGAGGGTGATGTTGGGGAAGAGACTGTGCCCGAGCCAGGAGAAGTCGCCGCGCGACACGCAAAAGTTCGGGTTCGCCGCATGACCGCGGCAAGGGACAGCTTTCGCGAAGTCTTTCAGGACGAAATAGAGCGCGATGAAGATCGGGAACTGCGCCAACATCGGCAGGCAGGAGGCCATCGGGTTGATGTTGTTCTCCTTGTAGAAGCGCATCAGCTCCTGCTGCTGGCGCTGCTTGTCGTGCTTGTAGCGCTTCTGAATCTCCTTCATCTCCGGCGCGTGCGCCTGTAGGCTCTGCATCGAGTGGATCTGCTTGACGGTGAGCGGGACGATCACGATGCGGACGATCACCGTCAGCACCACGATCGCCCAGGCCCAGGGGAGATGGGCGCTGTAGTGCAGCCATTCGAGGATGAAGCGGAAAAGATCCTTAAGCGGGTTGAGAATCCCGCTGAACGCGCTGAAAACGATTAGCGAGCTCACGCAGGTTGCCCTCGATGTAGGTGGTTGCAAGGCCGCCCAAACAAACGCGCGTCTTCGGGCATGTCCACGCCGCCGGCACTCCACGGGTTACAGCGCAAAAGCCGCCAGGCGGTCAAGAGCGTCCCGCGAACGAGGCCGTAGCGCTTGAGCACTCCGATCGCATAGCTCGAGCAGGACGGGTAGTACTTGCAGCTCGCCGGGAAGAGCAGCCCGAGCGTGTAGCGGTACAGATAGACGAGTGCGATCGCCGGATACTTCACGAGCCCGCCTTGTCCATCACTTCGTCGACGCGCTCGCCGAGCCAGTCGAAACCATGCGACTCCACAGCCTCGACCAAGCCGGGTCGCGCGGCCAGCACATAGTCGAAACCCGCTTTGCGTTCGTTCAACGGCCATGCCTCTCGCAGCATGCGCTTGAGCCTGTTGCGCTTGACGGCCGAACCGACGCTTCTCGGTATGGCCAGCCCCAGACGCGGCTCACTGTCTGCGTCCTCGCGCGGAAAGGCGTGCAGCGTGAAGAAGCGAGTCGAGGTCGAGCGGCCATGGCGGTAGACATTGTCGAAATCACGCGAGCGCGAGAGACGGTGCCGGCGTTCCACCTTGCGCGTCTCGCCCGGACTAAGCGGATAACCGCTTGCGCCCACGAGCCCGCCGGCGCTTCAGGATCACGCGACCGGCCCGCGTTTTCATCCGCGCGCGAAAGCCGTGCTTCCACTTCCGGCGGCGTACGTTTGGTTGGTAGGTGCGCTTCACGGTCTTGCAGATCCTAGAGGTCAGAGCCCGTTCTGCGGGCGAGCGCCAGTATAGACGAGGCCCGCGAGATAGAAGTTGTCCACAGTCTCTCCGCTCGTCTCTCGATCGCCTTTATGCCCGCATCGGGGTCTATATGGGATGGTTTTCGGGCTGGTTCTCCACACCTGTGGATTACAGTGTGGACGCGCTAATATACCTGCAAAACGTCGGCATTTCCGATCGTTTGGCTGTGGAAAAACGCCCGTTGTTAGGCCGCCGCGACGCTGATATGCTCGCACCTCCGCCTTCGACGGCGGATGGACGGTCAACAAGTGGAACCATCACTCCTGGACAACGCCGAGAGTCTCTGGGCCGCGGTCGCTGAGCGGCTGCGCGAAGCCTTGAGCGAAGCCACCTTCCAGACCTGGTTCGGGGCCGCCGGAGGAAGCGAGCTGAACGATGACTTCTTAGTCGTCGCGGTTCCGAACGAGTTCACTCGCGAGTGGATCGAGGGGCATTTCCTCGACCTTCTCCGCGCGACGGTGAAGGATCTGGTCGGACACGAGTGCGGCGTTTTGCTCTCGGTGATGGATCCTCTCGAGGCGCTCGTGGCCGAGTCGGCGCCGCCCGAGCCTGCCCGCGAAGAGGTGGAGCGAAGCGAGGTTCGCACCTCGCCGACGGGCGTCAACCCCAAGTACACCTTCGACCTGTTCATCATCGGCTCCTCGAACCGCTTCGCGCATGCGGCGGCCCTCGCCGTCGCCGAGCGACCCGCCCGCGCATACAACCCGCTTTTCATCTACGGCGGCACAGGGCTCGGCAAGACCCACCTTCTGCACGCGATCGCACACTACGTCTCCCAGCACTCGCGCAACTCGAGCGTCTTCTACGTCACCAGCGAGAGTTTCATGAACGACTTCATTGACTCGCTGCGGGACAAGCGCATCGACAGCTTCAAGCAGCGCTACCGTCACTACGACGTGCTGCTCGTCGACGATCTGCAGTTCTTCGAGGGTAAGGAGCGGATCCAGGAGGAGTTCTTCCACACCTTCAACGCGCTTTTCGAGGCTGGTAGCCAGGTCGTGCTCTCATCCGACCGGCCGCCTCGCGAGCTGGCGACGCTCGAGCCTCGGCTGCGTTCGCGCTTCGAGTGGGGGCTCATCACCGACATCCAGCCGCCCGACCTCGAGACGAGGATCGCAATCCTGCGCAAGAAGGTCCACACCGAAAGCATCCACGTTCCCGACCCTCAGGTTCTGACCTTCATCGCCAGCCTGATCTCGTCGAACATCCGCGAGCTCGAGGGTGCGCTGACGAGAGTAGTCGCCTTCTCCTCGCTGACTGGGCGCCTGATGACCGTCGAACTAGCGCAGGAGGTTTTGAAGGACGTCTTCCCACCCGAGGCGGCAGAGGTGAGCATTCACCACATTCAAGAAGAGGTGGCAGGTCGCTTTGGCCTGTCTCTCACCGAGCTCTGCAGCGACAGGCGCTCGCAGAACATCGTCTATCCCCGCCAGGTGGCCATGTATCTCTCGCGCGAGCTAACGGATTCTTCTCTTCCGAAGATCGGCAAGGAGTTCGGCGGTCGCGACCACACCACGGTTATTCATGCGACGTCGAAGATCGCGCGCCTGATCAAGGAAGATCGCTCGGTCTACAACCTCGTTCAAGAACTCACGGCTCGCATCAAGCAGGTGCGTTAGCTGTGGATCGCCCAGGGACGAATGTGGACACTTCGGTCATTTTGGCGAGACGTGTCCACACTCTTCCTGTTCTGCTTTACTTCTCCCCAGCCGTCGTCCTCAACGAAACCTCACTTTTGACGCGGGATTGAGGATGGTTTCCTCGCTCCTAACAAGCTCTATTACAACTACGAGGAAATATCTCTAATGATTGAAACAGATACGGGCCTTACTTCCGGTATAAAACTCCGCTGCTCGAGAGAGCGTCTTGTTGAAACCGCGTCGATGGTTGCGCGCGCTGTCTCGTCGCGCAGCTCGGTCCAGGTGCTGGCCGGGGTTCTTGTTACCGCTGAGAACGGACGAGTTCGCCTCGCCGCAACCGATATGGAGCTTTCGATCACCTCGTCGTTCGAGGCGGAGATTAAAGGAGAGGGAGCGAGCGTTGTCCCTGGAAAGGTATTTGTGGATGCTTGCCGTTCACTTCCTAGCGGCGAAAGCGAAGTCACGATCGAACAGACGAGCGGCTCGCGGATGGTCAGCCTTTCTTGCGGCGGTGCGTCTTACCGCCTCAATGTCTCGACGACAGAAGATTTTCCGCGCCTGCCCGAGATGACGGCCGAAGGCGTCTTCACGGTGAACCGTGAGGCGTTTCTCGAAACCGCGGGGCGTGTAGCCCGCGCTGCATCGCGCGATGAGTCACGGCCGGTGCTGACGGGGATTCTCGTGCAGTTCGAGAAAGGCTCGGCTGAATCGACGCGCAAGCTGACCATGGCTGCGACCGACTCCTATCGCCTCGCCGTGAGGGAGACGGAGCTCGCCGGCGACACACCGGAACTTGAGGCGATCGTTCCGGCTCGCGCCGTCGCTGAGCTAGCACGCATTCCCGCTACCGGTAGCGAGCTCGAGCTGGCGATCCACGACAATTACGCCATCTTCTCGCTCGGCGACACGACACTGAGCACGCGGCGGATAGACGGGCAATTCCCGAATCATCGCCAGCTTCTTCCCGAGGCCTTCGAGCACACGGTAAAGCTGGCGCGGCTGGAGTTCCTCGACGTCGTGCGCCGCGTCGCGGTGATGGCGCAGCGAACTAGCCCAATCAGGCTTCACTTCGGTGCAGGCTTGATGACTGTCTCGGCACAAACGCAGGATGTCGGCGAAGCAAGCGAGACGCTACCGGTCGCCTTCAGCGGCGCTCCGATCGAGATCGGGTTCAACGCGGAGTTCTTGCGCGAGGGAATCGAGTCTGTGATCGGCGACGAGATCGAGCTGAACCTGATCAACCCGATCCGCCCCGGACTCCTTCGCGCGGAGGGCGACAGCTTCTGGTACCTGATCATGCCGATCCGCCTCGCGGGCTGAGGGGCCTCGTCCAAAATGACGACCCACCGACTGGGCGTGATCGGTGGACGCGATGCTAGGACGCAGTGCCTCGTTCGTAGCCGAAGCTACGGGCGAGGTCGAGGACAACGTAGCGCGCCTCTGAGCGCGCCCAGTCGGTGGAGTGCTTCGTTTTGAGACGAGGCCTTACAGTTCGCGAGATCACGCTGCGCGACTTCCGCTCGTACGAGCGCCTCGAGCTGGAGCTGGAGGGCGGTCTCGTGCTGGTTGCGGGACCGAACGGAGCCGGGAAGACGAACCTGGTCGAGGCCGTGCACGTTGGCACTCAAGCCTTCTCGCCGCGAACGAGAGCCGATGCCCAGCTGATTCGCTTTGGTTGCGACGGGGCTCGCGTTGCACTTCGGGCCGAGCGGCGCGGAGGGAACGCTGCTGTGGAGGTGACGATAATCCGTGGTGAAAGCAAGCGGGCGCGTCTGAACGGCGCCCCGCTGACGGCGACCGACGAGCTGAGGAGCGAGCTTCCAACGCTGGTCTTCACGCCCGACCGGCTGGTGGTGATCAAGGGTGGGCCGGCGGTGCGGCGGGCCTACGTCGACCGGACGCTGACGCGGCTTCTTCCCACTCGAGCGAACCTCCCGCGCACGTACGGCGAAGCGTTGGGCCAGCGGAACGCCTGCCTGAGGAAAATCGGTCTCGGCTTCTCGAGCAAGGAGGCGCTCGCGCCCTGGAACGAGCAGGTGGCGACGCTCGGATCGTCGCTTCAGGCGGCCCGCGTGCGCTCGATCGAGCTGCTTTCGCCGCGTTTCGCGGACGTCGGAGAGGCGCTCGGGCTGCCGGATTGCAAGCTCGAGTACTCGGCCGAGCCGCTCACTTTGGAGTCGCTCGAGCGCCGGCTGGCGCGCGATCTGGAACGGGGAACGACGAGCGCCGGCCCGCATCTGGACGAGGTCGTCGTTCTGGCCAAGGGGCGCGAGCTCCGCTCGTTCGGCTCGCAAGGAGAGCAGCGAACGGCGGTGCTGGCGCTCCTGCTCGCCGAAGCAGAGCTGCTGACCGAGCGGGACACCGGCGCCCCGCTCCTGTTGCTCGACGACGTGCTCTCGGAGCTCGATGCGGGCCGGCGCGAGGCCCTGATCGGGCGCCTGCGCGGGCTCGGGCAAACGATCGTTACCGCCACCAGCGACAGCGCTTTGCCCGCACGGGCGGATCAGGTCATATTCGTAAGCGAGGGAACCGCGAGGGCGGCGTGATGGAGAGGCTCGAGAGAGAGATCAGAAGAGTGGCCAAGCGCGTCGGTCTTCCTGCCGCGAGCGAGCTGGTTCGAATCTGGCCACAGACGGTTGGTGAGACGATCGCCGCGAACGCCTGGCCGGCGCGGCTGGACCGCAAGGGAGTGCTGCAGGTCAACACCAGCTCCGCAACGTGGGCATTCGAGCTGAAGCACCTTGCGCCACAGATCCTCTCCAAGCTCGAGCAGGAGCTGGGCGGGGAGTGCCCGAACGAGCTTCGCTTCGTCCCCGGGCCAGTGCCCGGCAAGGGTCGAGAGTCCGATGCGCCGCTCGCATCGAAGGAGCCTGCGACCACCGCGCGAGAGCGCGAGCAAGGCGAAAAGCTGGCGGCCGTTATCGAAGACGAAGAGCTACGCGCGCTGGTTGCTCGGGCGGCGGCGGCGAGCCTTGCCCAAAACTGCCGAAAAGGCGCACCTTAGGCCCACTTCCGACCGCTCTTTCTGATAGACTACGAGAAGCCCGCAAGCAGGCTATTTGCAGGGCTTTTTTCATGACTGAGACATCCTATACAGCGAAGGACATCACAGTCCTCGAAGGTCTCGAGCCGGTCCGGCTTCGCCCCGGCATGTATATCGGCTCGACGGGCTCGCGCGGCCTGCACCACCTCGTCTACGAGGTGGTCGACAACTCGGTCGACGAGGCGCTCGCGGGCCGAAACGACCGCATCGAAGTGACCCTGAATCCAGACAACTCGGTGACGGTAAAGGACTTCGGCTCGGGTATCCCCATCGACCTCATGCCCGAGCAGGGCATGTCGGCGCTGACAGTCGTGCTGACCAAGCTTCACGCCGGCGGCAAGTTCGGCGGTGAGGGGTACAAGGTCTCGGGCGGACTGCACGGGGTCGGCGTCTCGGTGGTCAACGCCCTTTCGGAATGGCTCGTGGCCGAGGTGCGGCGTGGAGGCAAGCTGTACCGGCAGGAGTTTGCCCGCGGCGTTCCCTCGGGCGAAGTGAAGGTCGTCGGCAAGGCTTCGGACAGCGGCACGACGATTACCTTCCTGCCCGACTCGGAGGTCTTCGACGAGCTCGAGTACTCGACCCAGCTCTTGGTGCAGCGCCTGCGCGAGACCGCCTTCCTCACGCGCGGGCTGATGATCGTTCTGACCGACGAGCGCACCGGTGAAGAGCGGCACGAGTTCCACTACGAAGGCGGCATCAAGGATTTCGTCGGCTACGTGAACCAGACGAAGGAGCCGGTGCACAAGCACGTCGTCTATTTCGAGGGCGGCACCGACAAGGGCGCGGTCGAGGTGGCGATGCAATGGAACACCTCCTACGTCGAGTCGGTCTTCTCGTTCGCCAACAACATCAACACGCACGAAGGCGGCTCGCACTTGACGGGTTTCAAGTCGGCGCTCACCGCGAGCGTCAACAAGTACGCGCGCGAAAAGGGCCTACTCAAGGAGAAGGAAGCGAACCTCGACGGTGACGACGTGCGCGAGGGCCTGGCCGCGGTCATCTCGATCAAGCTGCGCGACCCACAGTTCGAAGGGCAGACGAAGACCAAGCTCGGAAACCCCTGGGTCGAGGGCCTGGTCAGGCAGGCCGTCAACGCCAAGCTGGCCGAGTACCTCGAAGAGAACCCGGCCGACGCGCGACGCATCGTGCTAAAGACGATCTCCGCCTCGCGGGCCCGCCAGGCGGCGCGCAAGGCGCGCGAGCTGACGCGGCGCAAGAGCGCGCTCGAGGGCTCGTCGCTCCCCGGCAAGCTCGCCGATTGCACCATTCGCGACCCCGAGTCGGCGGAGGTCTACATCGTCGAGGGCGACTCGGCCGGCGGCTCGGCCAAGGCGGGCCGCGATCGCACCTACCAGGCGATCCTGCCGCTGCGCGGGAAGATCATCAACTCCGAGAAGAACCGCATCAACAAGGTTCTCTCCAACAACGAGATCCAGGCCATCATCACGGCGGTGGGTACCGGCATCGGCGAGGAGTTCGACATCTCGAAGCTGCGCTACCACCGCGTGATCATCATGACCGACGCCGATATCGACGGATCCCACATCCGGACGCTGATCCTCACCTTCCTCTACCGGCATATGCCCGAGCTGTTCGAGTACGGGCACATCTACATCGCGGTGCCGCCGCTCTATCGCGTGAAGCTCGAGGGCAAGGAGTTCTACTTCGAGAAGGACGCCCAGCTCGAGGAACTGCTCGTGCGCGAGCGCATCGGCGATATCGAGGTGCGCGATCGCGACGGCCGGGAGCTGAAGTTGAGCGAGGCGCGCTGGAAGAAGCTGACCAGCGGCCTGCGCGCGCTCGACGGGCAGGTTGGGCGCCTTCGCGCGGACTTCGGCGCCCCGGCGGCCGACTTCGTCGTGGCGCACCGGCTGGTCGGGCTCGACGACGAGACGGCGAAGGACATCACCAAGGCGCTCGAGGCGGTCGGAGAGAACGGATACAAGCTGAAGATCGAGTCGACCGACGCGGAGGGCTGCTGGATCAAAGTGATCGAGAAGGAGACGGGCGCGGCGCAACGCGTCAACGTCCCGGCGCAACTTCTCTTCTCGCAGGCTTTCCGTGAAGCGCGCCGCGCCTACGCAAAGCTGGCCGAGCTGGGGCTGCCGCCCTTCGAGCTGGCGCAGGGGCGCAAGAAGCGCACGGCCGAGACCTTCCACGCTCTGCGCGAGGAGGCCTTCGACCTGTCTAAGGAAGGCCTTCAGCTGTCACGCTTCAAGGGCCTCGGTGAGATGAACCCCGAGCAGCTCTGGGAGACGACCATGGATCCCGCCCGCCGCCTGCTCGTGCGAGTAGACGTCGAAGACGCCTCCGCGGCCGACCAGCTTTTCTCAACGCTGATGGGCGACCAGGTCGAGCCCAGGCGCGCATTTATCGAGCAAAACGCGAGGGACGTGCGGTTCCTGGATGTCTGAGGTCGAGACAGGCGCGCTAGGCCCAGGGCGCATCGAGCCGCGCGAGCTCGAAGACGAGATGCGCTCGAGTTACCTCGATTACGCCATGAGCGTGATCGTGAGCCGCGCGCTGCCGGATGTCCGCGACGGGTTGAAGCCCGTTCACCGGCGCGTTCTCTTTGGCATGCACGAGGCCGGCATGCAGCCGAACCGGCCGTACAAGAAGTCGGCGCGCGTGGTCGGCGATGTGATGGGCTCCTTCCATCCCCACGGCGACTCCGCCATCTACGACACGCTCGTCCGCATGGCACAGCCCTTCTCGCTGCGCTACCCGTTGATCGACGGCCAGGGCAACTTCGGCTCGATCGACGACGACCCGGCCGCGGCGATGCGCTACACGGAGTGCCGGCTGGCGAAGATCGCCACCGAGATGCTGCGCGACATCGACGCCGACACGGTCGACTTCGTGCCCAACTACGACGAGTCCCGGCGTGAGCCCTCGGTTCTGCCCAGCCGTTTCCCGAACCTGCTCGTCAACGGCTCGGCGGGTATCGCGGTCGGCATGGCCACGAACATGCCGCCGCACCGCCTGAGCGAGGTCACCGACGCCATCGTGGCGATGATCGACGAGCCGGAGATCTCGCTCGAGGAACTGGCCAAGCACGTCAAGGGACCGGACTTTCCAACCGGCGGGATCATCGTCGGCAGGCAAGGCATCAGAGAGGCCTACCGGTCAGGCCGCGGGCGCATCGTAATGCGAGCTCGCGCCCACATCGAGGAGCTGCGCGGCGGAAAGACGGCGATCGTGGTCACCGAGCTTCCCTACGGGGTGAAGAAGGGCGGCGACGGCGGTGTGATCAAGAAGATCGCCGATCTCGTGCACGAGAAGGTGCTGTCGGAGGTCTCCGACCTGCAGGACCACTCCGACCGGACGGGCATGCGCATCCAGATCGAGCTGAAGCGCGACGCGATTCCTCAGGTGGCGCTGAACAAACTCTTCAAGCACACGTCCTTGCAGACGACGTTCGGCTACAACGCCGTCGCGCTGGTCAAGGGCGTGCCGCGCACGCTTTCGCTGCTCGAGTTAGTGCGCGAGTATCTCGATTTCCAGCGCGAGGTCATCGTCAGGCGCTCGAAATTCGAGCTGCGCCAGGCCGAGCGCCGTGCCCACATCCTGGCCGGTTACCTGATCGCGCTCGACAACCTCGATGCGGTGATCGAGCTGATTCGCGCCTCAAACGACGCCGAGGCGGCGCGCAACGGGTTGATGAAGAAGTTTAAGCTCTCGGAGGTGCAGGCCCAGGCAATCCTCGACCTGCGCTTGTCGCGCCTGACCCAGCTCGAGCGCCAGAAGATCGACGTAGAATACGCCGATTTGCAGGAACTAATCACTGAGCTAAGGACGATTCTGGGCGACCAGGCGAGGGTGGACGGCCTGATCCGCGACGAGTTGCAGGAGATCAGATCGATCTTCGGCAAGCGCGACGACCGACGCACGGAGATAATCGCCGGCGAGACCGAGCTCGAGCTCGAGGACATGATCGCGGAAGAAGACATGGTGATCGCGATCACGCGCTCCGGCTATATCAAGCGCCTACCCGTTACCGCCTATCGCGAGCAGCGCCGCGGCGGTGTCGGCGTGATGGGAATGGATCTCAAGGAAGACGACTACATCGAGCACCTGTTCGTGGCCTCGACGCACGACTACATCCTCTTCTTCACCAACGTGGGCAAGGTCTATCGGTTGAAGGTGCACGAGCTTCCACTTGGCTCGCGCCAGTCGAAGGGGCGCGCAATCGTCAATCTCCTCCCCTTCCGACAGGACGAGAAGGTGCGCGCCGTGATTCAGACGCGCGAGTTCAAGGAAGCGGAGTATCTCGTCTTCGCCACGCGAAACGGCCTGGTCAAGAAGACACGCCTCGCCGACTACAACACCCCGCTCAAGGCCGACGGGATCATCGCGATCAAGCTCCGCGAAGACGACGAGCTGGTCGGCGTCCGGCACTCCACGGGAAGCGAGGACATCCTGCTCGTGTCGCGCAAGGGTCAGGCGATCCGCTTCCACGAGACCAATGCCCGCCCGATGGGCCGGCCGGCCTCGGGCGTTCAGGGCATGCGCTTGCGAGCCGGCGACGAGGTGATTGCGATTGCGATCGCCCACGACGACATGGATCTGCTGGTGGTGACCGAGAACGGATACGGAAAGCGCACTCGGATCGCCGACTATCCCGTCAAGGGACGCGGCGGCCTCGGCGTGAAGACGATTCAGCTGACCGAGGCGCGCGGGCGCTTGGTCGGCGCCAAGGTCGTCCGGGATGGCTACCAGGTGATGCTGATCTCGAACGAGGGCACGATGATCAAGATCCCGGTCGAAGACGTCAGGCGCATGGGCCGCTCGACCCAGGGCGTGATCGTGATGCGCTTGCGCGGCGAGGAAGAGCGCGTATCGAGCCTGGCGCCGGTAGTCGAATCGGAAGCGCCGGTGGTCGAACCAGATGACGACGAGGCGAGCGAGCCCGTCGCCGAGAGCGAAGAGGGCTTGCCGGAATAGACCCTAGAGAGGGGCTTCGCGCAGCCGCGCGGCCGCATCCTCGGGCAGCAAAGTGTTGATGAAGATGCCGCCGCCGAGCTCGATGCCGGCGTAGGTGTTGAGCCGCGGCAGCAGCTCGAGGTGCCAGTGGCCGTCGCCTTGGAAGTTGTGCAGCCAGATATTGAAGGGCGAGGGACCTTCGACCGCGTTCAGCCGCCGTACTCCCTCGGCCGCCAGCGCCAGTGCCGCGCCAAGCAGCTCGCTACTACCGAAGGCATCGGGCTGGTGATCATCGGGCGCGATCAGCAACTCGTAGGGCGCCCTGCCGGTTGGCGCGACGGCGAGAGAGACGGTGCGGTCGCCGAGCCTGCGCTCGGCCAGCTTCAAGGCCGGATCGAGATCGTGCAGTAGGGCGCAAAGCGCGCAGCTGTCTCGCCGCAACCGCGGCGCCTCGGCCGCGACCTCGGGCGGCGCCTGCTCGAGCCAGACGAGCTGGGAATGCGAATGCGACAAAGAGGCCCCGGACGCCTTGCCCTCGTTGATCACGGCCAGGAGATGATCAAAACCCTCCGCCCAGGCTCTCTCGGCCGCCTCCGCCCAGGATTCGGCGATCAGGACGAGTTGCTCGTCGGAAACGTCGGCCAGCGAGCGAATGTGAGTCGGCGTGTGCACGACGACCTGCTGCCGAGCGAAGGCGGGATAGAGGTTCGGCACGACGCGTACCCTCCAGCCCGGTGTGTCGGGCTCGCGCTCCTTCGCGGCGCCGAGCGCAAAGAGCTCAGGCGGCGTTTGTTGCTCACGTCCTTCGCAGAAAGGGCACTTTTCCGCCTCGCCGGTCGCCTCGGGCTCTCGTCGGGCCTCGAAGTGCCCCGGCCGCAGCGTGCGCGAGGGCGCGAAGATCACCTCGCGTCCAGAAAGCGGATCGCTGAGGATTCGCTGCGCGCCGCCGTGCTCGCCGGTTTCAGTCGTCATCGCGTCAAGGCAGCGTAGCGAAGCCGAGCGGCGGCACAAAAGCCGCTCAAATTGCTACCTCGGCCAGCCAGAGCCGATAGTGACGCTCGAGCTGCGCGAGGATGCAAACGAGCAGTTCGACGCGGTCGATCGGGCGACCGAGCTCGAGGGCGAGCGAGCTGGCCGGAAAGACCGGGCGCGCGGGTAGGTCGCCGGCCTCCTGCTCGACGTTGACGCCGACTCCGAGCACGACGCGGCCCTCACTTGTCTCGGCGAGGATCCCGGCGATCTTTTTTCCCGCGAGCAAGACGTCGTTCGGAGCCTTAACGGTTGCTCGGCCGTCGAACGAGGCGATTGCCTGGACGATTGCCTCGGCGGCGACGGGCGTGAAGGAAGCAAGGCGGGCTGTGACAACCTGTGGCCGCAAGCACAGCGAGAAGAGCAGGCCTTTCCCCGCCGCCCCCAGCCACTCGCGCCCCCTCCGTCCTCTTCCGCGCGTCTGCTCCTCGGCCAGCGCAAGCGCGCCCTCGGGTGCATCCAGCGGAAGCAGATCCTGGGTGGAGGAGCAACGCTCGGCGTACAGATAGAGAGGCGCGCCGAAGCGCCCCCGCAGACGCGGTCTGACGGCTAGAGGTGCGAGCGTTATCGCCATGATCTCTACACTAGTTCAGCCGTGAAACCCCAGAGAGCCGATCGCCGTCGAATCAGTAGCCCACTTCGGGCCGACTCGATAATCCGTTACGAAAGGCTCAGCGATCCGATCTTGATCAAGCGCACGAAAGACGGCGACCAGAAGGCGCTCGAGGCGCTTTGCGAGCGCTACGCGGAGAGAGTCGGACGGATCGCGCGGCGCGAGCTGTCCGATCAGCGCGACGCCCAGGACGCGGCGCAGGATTCGTTGCTCAAACTCTGTCAGAGGATCGGGCAGTACCGGGGCGAGGCGCAGTTCGCGACCTGGCTGCACCGACTGGTGGTCAACACCTGCCACGACACGGCCGCTCGCGAGGGTCTACGCCGCGCCGCGCCGCTGCCGGATGAGTTCGAGCTGGAACACGCCCGAGAAGGCGATCCGGTTGCCGAGACGCTGGGCGCCGAGCTGCGCGCCGAGCTGTCGGGCCACCTGCGCGAACTGCCCGTCGAGCAGGCTCGTGTTGTGGTGCTCAAGGACGCTCTCGGTTTCTCGTTCGAGCAGATCGCCGGTGCGGCGAGAATGCCGGTCGGCACCGCCAAGTGCTACGCGCATCGTGCTCGCAAGCGCCTTCGCGAGCGGCTCGCAAAGGAGGTAGCCGCATGACGCTGACGCTTCCACTGGGAATTGCGGAGATAGAGGCGATATTGCCGCACCGCGACCCGTTTTTGCTCATCGACGAGGTGGTCGAGCTCGAGCCCGGAAAGCGGGCCGTGGCGCGCAAGACCGTGCGCGGCGACGAGTGGTTCCTCGCCGGCCACTTCCCGGGCAGGCCGATCATGCCCGGCGTGCTGATGGTCGAAGGCCTCGCTCAAACGGGCGCCGTGGCCGTCCTGACGGTCGAGGGGAACGAGGGCAAGATGGTGCTCTTCGGCGGCATCGACGATATCCGCTTCAAGCGCCTGGTCGAGCCCGGCGACACGCTCGAGTATGTCTGCGAGATCGAGGCGGTACGAGGTCCGGTTGGGAAAGGCAAGGTCAAGGCCACGGTCGACGGGCAGCTTGCTGTCCGCGGCACGCTGACCTTCGCGGTGGAGCAGTGATAGGCGTCTGCTCAGGAAGGCCGGTCTCGATCACGGGGCTCGGTTGCTACGCGCCCGAGCGCGTGCTCACGAACGACGAGCTCGCGAAGATGGTTGAGACGAGCGACGAGTGGATCCAGGCGCGCACCGGCATCAGGGAGCGCCGCATCGCGGCGGCGCACGAAGCGACGTCCGATCTTTGTCTTCCCGCCGCCGAAGCGGCTCTCGCCGATGCGGGTGTCAAGAGCTCCGAGATCGATCTGATCATCGTGGCCACGATCACGGCGGACATGCTCTTTCCCTCTACCGCTGCGATTCTCGCCAGCCGCCTCGGCGCTGGTAGCGCGGCTGCTTACGATCTTTCGGCGGGATGCACAGGCTTTGTCTACGCGCTCACCCAGGGCTTCGGAGCGATCGCTGCCGGCCTTGCGCGCCGGGTGCTCGTGGTCGGCGCCGACACGCTTTCACGCGTAGTCGATTGGGATGATCGCGCTACCTGCGTTCTCTTCGGCGACGGCGCTGGCGCGGTGGTGCTCGAAGAGGTCGCCCGTGGCGGTTTTCACGCCTTTGAGCTGGGCGCGGACGGCGCAGGCGGAATGGAGTTGTTCATGCCCGCCGGCGGTTCGCGCCGCCCGGCCAGCGCAGAAACGATTGCGGAGCGCGAGCACTATGTGAAGATGAACGGGCGCGAGGTGTACAAATTCGCGACCAGAGTGCTGCCCAGCTCGGCTCACGCCGTGCTAGAGGTCTTGGGGAGAAGCATCGCGGACATCGACCTCTACGTTCCGCATCAGGCAAACCTTCGTATCATCGAACACGCCGCAAAAAAACTGGGAGTCGAAAAGGAGCGCGTTTTCGTCAACGTCGATCGCTACGGCAACACCTCGTCGGCCTCGATCCCACTCGCGCTATGCGAAGCACGGGAAGAAGGACGACTGGCGGACGGAACGCTCGTGCTCATGACGGGAATGGGCGCGGGGCTGACCTGGGGCTCGAGCGTGATCACGTGGACGGAAGGGAGAAACAAATGAGTACTGACGAACAGGGCCGAACGAAAGGGAAGGTTGCCTTCTGCTTCCCCGGCCAGGGATCGATCGAGGCCGGAATGGGCCGCGAGATCGCTGAAGCGGTGCCCGAAGCGATGGCGGTGTACGAGCGCGGAAGCGAGAGCTGCGGCCTCGATTTGCGCACGCTCTGTTTCGCTGGCCCCGTAGAAGATCTAGTTGACACGTCGATTCAGCAGCCGGCGCTGCTGGCTACCAGCCTTGGCATCCTGGCGGCGATCGAGGCGCTTGGCTTCAAGCCCGATTACGTGGTCGGCCATTCGGTTGGAGAGTTCGCGGCGCTGGCGGCTGGAGGCGCGCTCGACCCGGCGGAGGCGATCGGGCTCGTGCGCGAGCGTGGGCTGGCGATGGCTGAAGTCGCCCGGGAGAACCCCGGCGCCATGGCGGCGATCCTCGGGCTCGAGGACGAGGTCGTCGAAGAGCTTTGCCGCGAGATTCATTGCGTCTGGCCCGCTAACTACAACTGCCCCGGGCAGGTCGTCATCTCGGGACAGACCGATGCAGTGGACGAGTGCTGTGAAGAGGCTCAGCGAGAGGGCGCCAGGCGAACGGTTCGACTGCCGATCTCGGGCGCGTTCCACAGCCCGCTGGTGGCGCGGGCGGCCGAGCGCTTCCGCCCGGTGATCGAGCGAGCACGCTTCGGCGAGCTCCAGATCGCCTTCATGTCGACGGTCAGCGCGCAGATCGAGAATCGCCAGAAGCTCGCAGGGCTTCTCGTTGATCAACTAACCGCGCCGGTGCGTTTTACGCAGGCGACCAGAGGCCTGATCTCAAACGGCGTGCGCACCTTCGTCGAGGTTGGCCCCGGCAACGTGCTCTCGGGCCTGGTCAAGCGCATCGACCGCAGCGTCGAGACGATCTCGGTCAACAGCCTGGCCACGCTCAAGAAGGTCGAGGAGGTGCTGTCGGTTGCCTGAGGCATACGCTTCGCTGGAGGGAAAGCGGGCGTTGATCACGGGCGCCGCACGCGGCATCGGTCGCGCGATCGCCGCCCAGCTCAAGGGCGCGGGCGCGGAAGTTCTCTGCTGCGACCTCCCCGGGACGAGCGAGAACGAAGAGGTGGCGCACGAGGTCGGTGGGCGGGCGCTCTACGCCGACGTCACGAAGGCCGACGACGTTGAGAAGCTGATCGCCGAGGCCGGCGACATCGACATCCTGATCAACAACGCCGGCATCACCCGCGACGGACTACTGGCACGCATGTCGGAGGAAGACTGGCGGGCGGTCATCGACGTCAATCTCACCAGCGTCTATCTGATGTGCCACGCCGCGATTCGCGGCATGATGAAGCGCCGCTCCGGCGCGATCATCAACCTCTCCAGCGTCGTCGGGCTGCACGGAAACTTCGGCCAGACCAACTACGCGGCTTCGAAGGCCGGCATCCTCGGCTTCACCAAGTCGCTCGCGCGTGAAGCCGGAACTCGCGGCGTTCGGGTAAACGCCGTCGCGCCCGGCTACATCGAGACGCGCCTGACGGACGTCCTGCCCGACGAGGTCAAGACGAAGATGCTCGAGGCCACGTCGCTCGGTCGCTTCGGTCAGCCCGAGGACATCGCCCGCGCGGTGCACTTCCTCTGCTCGGACGAGGCGGCGTTCATCACCGGCGAGGTACTCGTCGTCGACGGCGGGATGGCGATGTGATGACCAAGAACGAACGCAAGAGAGTCGTCATCACCGGGCTGGGCCTGGTCAACTCGCTGGGCAACGACATGGAGACCGCCTGGAGCAACCTTCTCGCCGGCAAATCCGGCGCCGCTCCGATCACGCTTTTCGACACGACCGGATACGCGGTCAATTTCGGCTGCGAACTGAAGGACTTCGATCCCACCGTGTGGATCGACCGCAAGCAGACGCGGCGCATGGATCGCTTTGCGCTAATGGCGCTCGCGGCGGCTCGGCAGGCCGAGGCCGACTCCGGTCTCGACATCGCCAAGGAGCGCGATCGCATCGGCGCGGCGATCGCCACCGGCATCGGAGGTCTCCTCTCCTTCCAGGACTGCACGCTGACGCTGTTCAACCGCGGCGTCGATCGCGTCAGCCCGTTCTCGATCCCCTCGATCATTCCCAACATGGGCGCAGCCTGGGTCTCGATGGAGCTCGGGACTCGCGGCCCGCTGCTGGCGGAATGCGCCGCCTGCGCCGCGTCGAACATGGCGATCGGCGATGCCACCGACTCGATTCGGCTCGGGCGCGCTGATGTAATGCTCGCCGGCGGCGCCGAGGCTGGGATCACTCCGGTTGGAATCGGCGGCTTCGCCGCCATGCGCGCAATCTCGCGCCGAAACGACGACCCGAAGGGCGCGAGCCGACCGTTCGACCGCGACCGAGACGGCTTCGTGATGGGCGAGGGAGGAGCCGTGCTCGTTCTCGAGGAGCTGGAGCACGCGAGAGCGCGCGGCGCCAAGATCTATGCCGAGGTCGGAGGCTACGGCCTGTCGTCGGACGCGCTGCACATCACCGAGCCCGACCCCGTGGGCGAGAACCCGGCCCGGGCGATGAAGATGGCCTTCGCCGACGCGGGAATCGACCCGTCCGAGGTCGACTACATCAACGCACACGGAACCTCGACGCCGCTTGGCGATGCGAGCGAGACGAAGGTGATCAAGCTTGCGCTGGGCGAGGAAAACGCCTACCGGACGCCCGTGTCTTCGACCAAGGGGGCAACCGGGCACTGTCTCGGTGGCGCCGGCGCGGTCGAAGCGATCTTCTCGATCCTGGCGATACGGGACGGCATGCTTCCGCCCACGATCAATCAGGAAAACGCCGATCCGGACTGCGATCTCGACTACATCCCGAACGAGGCGCGCAAGGCCGATGTGCGCGTGGCCGTGTCGAACTCCTTCGGATTCGGCGGCCACAACGCGTCGATCGTGCTGCGGCGGTTCGAAGATTGAGGCGGGAGCGCCCACCGTCGAAGCAAAGTGAGGGCTAGACTTCCGAGGCTTCATGGAATTGATCCCGATACGAAGCACGCCACCGCCTGACCCCTGTCGGCGGCAGGGCGCATCGTTCTGAAACGAGCTTATGGCCGGTCGAATAGACGTCTCAATCGAGCACAAGAACTCGCCGCCCGAACCCGGAGGCTCGAAGAAGCATCCCAACACGTGCCCCAAGTGCAACTCGCACTACCGCGACGACGAGCTGGCGGCGAATCTGCGCGTCTGTGCCCAGTGCGACTACCACTTCCCGGTCGGCGCGCTAGAGCGGATCGAGCAGCTGCTCGACGACGGCAGCTTCATCGAAGAGGCTGCCGATCTACGCTCGGCCGACCCGCTCGGCTTCTTCGACCTTCGCTCCTACAAGGAGCGGATCGCCGAAGCAGAGCTGAAGACCGGTCTCGGCGACGCGATGCTGATGGGCCAGGGAAAGATCGAAGGCCTCGATTTCCAGCTCACGGTCATGGACTTCTCCTTCATGGCGGGCTCGATGGGAAGCGTCGTGGGCGAGAAGTTCGCCCGAGCCTGCGAGCGAGCCATCGAGCGCAAGGTTCCGCTCATCTCGGTGAACGCCTCGGGCGGCGCGCGGATGCAGGAGGGAATTCTCTCGCTGATGCAGGTCCCGAAAACGGTCTGCGCGGTGGAGAACATGCGCGACGCGGGCATCCCCTTCATCAGCGTGCTCACTCACCCCACCACCGCGGGCCTGCTGGCCAGCTTCGCCACCCTTGGCGACATCACGATCGCCGAGCCGGGCACGCTGATGTGCTTCACCGGCCCGCGCGTCGTGCAGCAAACGGTGCGCGAGGATCTTCCCGACGATTTCGGACTCGCCGAGTCGAATTTCCGCTTCGGGCACCTCGACGCGATCGTCCGGCGACGCGAGCTCAAGCCGACTCTTGCCAAGCTACTAAGGTTGTTCGGCCATGTCGGGTGAGCTAGAGCTGAAGCTCCGCGACCGGCTGGCCAAGCTGAAGCGGCTGCATCTACCGGGCGCCGGCATCTCGGACGAGGTGCGCCGGATCGAGCAGCAGCTTGAGAAGATGGACAGCGGCGACGAGCGCGATGAAGACGAGATCTGGCGCTCGGTCGAGTTCGCGCGCCATCCCGAACGTCCCTATACGCTCGACTACATCGAGCGCCTGATCGGCGACTGGATCGAACTGCACGGCGACAGAGCCCGCATGGACGATCCCGCCGTCGTCTCGGGCCTGGGCAGCTTCGCCGGTCGCACGGTGGCGGTCATCGGTCACCAGAAGGGCCGCGGCGACGCCGTGCAGAGGGTGAAGCGGAATTTCGGCATGGCGAACCCCGAGGGCTACCGGAAAGCCATGCGGGTGATGGACATCGCCAATCGCCACGGCTTCCCGGTGATCACATTCGTGGACACTCCCGGCGCCTATCCGGGCGTCGCGGCCGAGCAGCACGGTCAGGGCGGCGCCCTGGCGGCCTCGCAGGCGGCGATGGCACGCCTCACGGTGCCGGCGGTGGCCTGCGTGATCGGAGAGGGTGGCTCGGGCGGCGCGATCGCGTTTGCGCTGGCCAACCGCGTGCTCATGCAGCAGTTCGCGATCTACTCGGTGATCTCCCCCGAAGGCTGCGCCTCGATTCTCTGGCGCGATGCCGGCCAGGCGCGCAAGGCCGCGGCCGCCTTCAGGCCCGACGCGGTTCACTGCCTCGAGCTAGGCGTGATCGACAGCATCATTCCCGAGCCGATAAACGGCGCGCACAGCGATTATGACGAGGCGGCGAAACTGCTCGGCTCGTCGCTCCGCGCGACACTGGACGAGCTGAAGAAGATGAGCGGCAAGGATCTCCGCCGCGATCGCCGCGATCGCTTCCGATCGCACGGCGTCTTTGCCTCCTGACGAATTGATGGATCCGAGCCTCGCGGGCCGTGGCCGTCTCGGCGCGAGTTGATCCACAGAATCCACAGCTTCGTACCCAGCTTCGTGCACGAGTTATCGACAGGCGCCGATATTCCGGCGACGCCCACAGAAAAGTCGATTACCAGCGCTTTCATGCGCGAGAACGGCGCAACGCGGTGTTCTGCGCTCGAGTTGAGCACCGGCTCTCCGCGGGACCGCTGTTGATGAAAGCGGGGCCGCGCCCGGCCGTCTCGGACGACGAAACGCCTCTCTAGCTCTCGGGTTCGCTCGCGTCTCCACGCGTGAGCTGGCCTGGCTCGGCGACGGAGTCCTTGTCTATCGGGTCGAGCTTGTAGCCGACTCCGAAGCGCGTCTGAATGAAGGTGTGGCGGGAGGCGCGCCTGTCGATCTTGTCGCGCAAGCGCTTCACGCAGACGTCGACTGTTCGATCGCGGAAGGAGCGGCGGCGACCCCAGATCTTCTGCAGCAGCTCGTCGCGGGTAACGACTCGCCCGGCGTCGAGGGCGAGCGCGTACAGCAGCTTGAACTCGGTGGGAGTGAGCTCGGCGTTGACTCCGTCCACGTAGGCCTGAACTTCGCGGGGGTCGATGCGCAGCTCCTCGATCTCGAGCGCCTCTCCGTCCTGACGCGGCAAGGCGCTGTGCCCGCGACGGGCGGCGGCGCGAACGCGGGCCACCAGCTCTTTCATCGAGATGGGCTTGACCAGGTAGTCGTCGGCTCCGATCTCCAGCGCGTGGATGCGGTCGTGCTCGCTGCCGCGGGCGCTGGCGACGACGATCGGCGTTCCTATTCCTTCGGCTCGCGCCAGCTCGATCAGGCGCCAGCCGTCTAGTCCGGGAAGCATCAGGTCGAGCACGCACACGTCAGGCGCGCCGTAGCGCAGGCGAGCCAGCGCGACGTCGCCCTTAGTCACCAGAATCGGATCGAAACCGTTTTCGGTGAGCGCCTCGGCCATTCCACGGCCCAAAAGCTCGTCGTCCTCGACGATCAGGACCTTCGTCATATTCCAAACGGTACTGATCGGCGAGTGAGTTTGGGGTTGAGCGGCTGTAACGATCTGGTGAACGATCGATGTCGGAGCGAACGGAGCAGGGTGATAGTGACCGTAACCGCCGGCCGAACTGCCGCCGATCGAAGGCTGGAGCCGGCGGCAGTATCCAGGCTCGCTGTGCGGAGCCGGATGGCGATCAGGCCGCCCGCTTCTCGAGCGTGCGAGTGAGGCACGAGCGGCAGATCCGCGTGAGCCGGCCCGAGCGAGCGAGTTGCTCGACCTCGCGCCCGCAGATCTCGCACCGCGTTCTCTGAGGATCTCTGAGGGGAAGGCACCAGATGTTCATGCGGCTCTCCTGAGCGGAGAGGCCATCCAGCGATTCGTCCCGCACATAGGGCAACGCCCGGGCGACTTACTTGCAGCGATCCCATATCCGCAAACGGCGCAGACCCGATCGTGCTCGCGTCTCGGAAAGACGCTTTGTCTCTTCAGTTTTTCGTTCATGACCTGAACCTAGCCTGGTCGCGGCGAGTCGTGGGTACCAGCTTGGTTACATTCACGTTCCGTCCTGGAGCGATCCTCACTCGCTACGCTCACCGTGATGCCGCTCCCGCGTAGAAACCGAAGCACGGATGGCGCTCGCGAAAAAGGGCGGGAGATCGACATGGCGCAGGCGCTGCTCGAGTACGGAGAGCTGGTCGCCTTCGTGCTCGACGGCGAGAAGAAGCTGGTGGAGGCCAGCAGCCGCGCCCGCGAGTTGTTCGCAGGGCTCGAGCCCGGTCGCGAGCTTCCCGAGACCGTCGAGCTGGCTAACGCCCGCCGTGTTCGTTACTGGCAGGGCGATGAGCGGAGGACTTTGATCGTCGCACCCCTCGTCGATCAGGAGGCTTACGAGGAGCTGCGCATAGGCTTCACAGCCGCCGTCTCGCACGAGCTGCGCACGCCGCTGGCCCGCTTGCTCATGCTGCTCGAGGCGATCGAGCGCAAGCCGAACGAGGCCGTCCAGATCGCGCTCCAGGCGCAACGAGAGGTTGAGCAGATGGACGAGCTGCTGAACGACGTCCTCTTCCTGAGCGAGCTCGAGAGTGGACGTGAGGTCGTTTCATTCGGCAGCGCACCGGCCGTTCCGGTTCTCGAGCAAATCGCGGCCGAGTTGAATGCCCGCGCCGACCTCGCCGGTGTATCGCTGAGCGTCGAGGGCGACCCGTCGCTCGAGCTTCCGCTGCGTCCTCGCATGCTTGCAATCGTTGTGCGCAATCTGGCCACGAACGCGATTCGTTACGCGGGCGTGGGCGCGAGCTGCAAGCTCTCGGTGGGTATATCGAGCTCCGGCGAGCTCGAGCTGACCGTTAGCGACAACGGCGCCGGCGCCGGCGCTGAGCACCTTCCCCGGCTGTTCGAGCGCTTCTACCGCGCCGACAAGGCACGCGCGAGCAAGGGTAGCGGCCTCGGCCTGGCAATCGTCAAGCACGTGATCGTGGCGGCTGGAGGAAACGTCAGCGCGAGCGGTGCACCAGGCGAAGGCTTGACCGTACGCTGCACCTTTCCTGAGTAGAACGAAAACGGGCGCCGGCGTAAGGCCGACGCCCGTTTTCTGGCAAGCGAAGTTACTCCTACTGGATTCTCCCGACCAACTTGAGCGACTCTTGCTGAACGACCTTCGGGATCGGTACGAAGTAGAGCGACGCACCGTAGGTCTGCCCGCTTTTTAGCGCCCAGGTAAGGAACTGCTTCAGCGCGGCTCCCTGCTTCGCCGCCTTCGGCGCGATCACGTAGGTGAACGTGCAGATCGGGTAGGCGATGACGAGCTTCTTGTTCTTTGCCTTGGCCGCCGCAAGCTGCTTTCTCTGCTGCTTGAGGATCTTGGCCTTGAGCGTCGGGCTCTTCGTCTTGATGGGCTTGAACTTTGGCAGCGACGGCTTCGGCGGGTCGACGACGTCGATGACGAGTGAGTCGCCGGCTGCCTTGGCCTTGGTGATCAGGTTGGCGGTGGCTGTGATCGGTCCGGGCGTCGGCGTCACGAACTTGCCGGCGCGGTTCTGGATCGCGAACACCTGGAAGTGGTTCGTCGTCGCGTAGGCGACGTCCACGTAGCAGATGCCGCCATCGGTCTTGGCCAGGACGGCCGAGACTCCGGAGCTCTTGTTGCCGCCGACACCGGTCGGGAAGCTCGGCTGCGTGCCGACACCGATCTTGTGCGCAAACTCCGAGTCGAGCTCCGCGAGGTACTGGGTGAAGTTGTAGCTCGTACCGCTCGCGTCGCTACGGTAGATAGGCGTGATCGACTTGTCCGGTAGGCTGGCGCCCGGGTTCAGCTTCTTGAGCGCGGGATCCGACCAGTTCTTGATCGTGCCGAGATAGATCTGGGCCAGGACGGAACCGGTGATGTGTAGATTGGCCGGGAGCCCGGTGCCTCGGTACGCGATCGAGGTCGCCGAGAAGGCCCACGGGATCGTCATGCAGTTGTTACAGGCCGTCTCCTGGTCGGGGGTCAGCGGCGCGTCACTGGCGCCGAAGTCGACCGAGCGATTGGTTACGGCGGCGATTCCGGCGCCGCTCCCGATCGCCTGGTAGTTGACCGTGTTTCCGGTAGCGCTTTTGAATGCCGGCTCCCAGGTCGAAACGAGCGGGAAGACGAAAGAGCTTCCGGCGCCGGTCAGGGTTGAAGCCGTGCTTCGCTGCACCGAGGCCTGCGCTGCGCTGATGCCGGTTGCAAGCGCTGCCACGATGGCGATAGTGCTGATGAGAAACCCACGTCGGGTCATCTGTTTGTGTCTCCTTGATTCGATTCAGAGTTCATCGAGGCGAGCCTGCCTGCGCCTGCCCCGCTCGTGGGCAAGAAGGTGGTGGCGATCTGGTTACAACGTGGTGAACCGAGGTTCCGAGCGTCATCGTGCGCATCTAGGCTGATCTCGCGGTGGAGACTTCACACGGAGACGAGAGCTCGGCATTCGAGCGGACCCGCAGCAGGCTCGACCGGCTCGGCGATCCGGCGCTGAAGGCGATCACGTTCGTCGCGGCGGCCCTCGCGGTCACCGCGCTCGTTCAGATCACCTACGAGCTGATAAAGGGATCTCGGCTCGCCTTTCACCGTTTCGGCTTCGGCTTCCTGACCTCGCAGACCTGGGACACGATTCACAACCAGTTCGGCGCTCTCTCGCTGATCTTCGGAACGGCCATCACCGCCATTCTGGCGATCGTGATAGCGGCGCCGCTCGCCGTCGCCATCGCGCTCTTCCTGACCGAGCTGGCGCCGAAGCCCGTACGTGCGCTTCTCGGTGCGCTAGTCGAGATGCTGGCGGCGATCCCGAGCGTCATTCTGGGTCTCTGGGGCATCCTCATTCTCGGACCGTTCGTCCAGAACCAGCTCGAGCCGTTTCTGGGCTCGACGCTTGGCTTCCTTCCATTCTTCCGCGGACAGACTTCGCCCACCGGCATCCTGACGGCGACTCTCGTTCTGACAATCATGGTGGTGCCGATCGTCGCCAGCGTGACCCGTGAGCTCTTCATGACCGTTCCGCCGGAGCTGCGCGAAGGAGCGCTGGCGCTCGGCGCGACGCGCTGGGAGATGGTGCGTGGCGTCTTGCTTCCTGCCGCGCGCCCGGGAATCCTCGCAGCCGTGGCACTTGGCTTCGGTCGTGCCGTGGGCGAGGCGATGGCGGTCCTGATGGTGATCGGCTCGCAGATCGGGATACACCTCTCACTGTTCGGCCACAGCGATACGCTCGCCGCCCGTATTGCCGGGCAATACAACGGCGCCTCGACGAACCTGCAGACCTCGTCACTCGTCTATCTGGCGACGATCTTGCTCGTGATCTCGCTGGCCGTGAACATCGGCGCCCAACTGCTCATCCGTCCAATCGACCGGCGTCCGCGCCGGCAGCGGATCGCCCTCGACCGGGCGCTGGAGACGCAGGGAATGAGCGCAGACTGATGGCCGAGCCGGTCTTCTCGCTACGCACGAGCGGTCGCCTCCGCCGCCGCCAGCTCGTCAGCCGGATGATGGGCGCTCTCGCCTTCGCCGCCGCGCTGCTCGCGGTTGCGGCGCTCGCGATCGTGGTGATCTCGGTCGCCAGCAAGGGTGCGAGTGCGCTGAGCATCGACTTCTTCACGAAAAGCCAGCCGCAGGGCTTCCAACCCGCCGGCGGTGGCATTCTCTTTGCGATCGTCGGCAGCGCCGTGATCGTCGGCATCGCGACCCTGATCGCGCTGCCGCTCGGTGTGCTGGTCGCGATCTACGTCAGCGAGCTGGCGCCGCCGCGGCTGGCACGTGTTGCACGCCTCGCGCTCGACATCACCAACGGCATCCCGACAATCGTGATCGGGATCTTCGTCTTCACGATCGTCGCCGCGCACCAGAGCGCCCTTGCGGGATCGGTAGCGTTGGCGATCATCATGGTTCCGCTGATCGCCAGGGCGACCGAGGAGGTTCTCCTGCTCGTCCCGCCCGCGCAGCGCGAGGCCAGCCTGGCGCTGGGTGTCAGCCGCTGGCGAACGACCTTCAGCGTCGTTGTCCCCTCGGCGCTGGGGGGAATCCTCACGGGAACGACTCTCGCGATCGCGCGCGCAGCCGGGGAGACGGCGCCGCTGCTCTTCCTTACCGCGCTCGGCACGACCAGCTACGCCGACGCGAATCCGTTTCATCCGCTGCAGTCGATGACGTTCGCGATCTTCACCTACTCCGACCAGGCCGACCCCGCGTTCCAGGCCAAGGCCTGGGCGGCCGCCTTCACCCTGATGTGCTTCGTTCTGGCCACCAGCCTGGCTGCGAAGCTGGCCATGGCCCGCTACCGGAAGAAACTGGGAGGATAGGCGCGTGGAAGCGATCAAAACCAAGATCGATCTCACCCGCCAGGGCCGGTTGCCCGCGGAGGGCGATCGCGAGGCCGTGTTCGAGGCGCGCGGCGTCTCCGTCTTCTACGGCGACCAGCGCGCGATCGACAACGTCAACATCGATATCTACCGGCGGCTGATCACCGCGATCATCGGTCCCTCGGGCTGCGGCAAGAGCACCTTCATCCGCACGCTGAACAGGATGACCGATCTCGTCCCTTCCGCTCGGCTCACCGGCGAGCTGCGCTACCGCGGCATCGACCTCTACGGGCCCAGGGTCGACGCGGTCGAGGTGCGCCGCCGCATCGGGATGGTCTTCCAGAAGCCGAACCCGTTTCCCAAGTCGATCTACGACAACGTCGCTTACGGGCTGCGCATTCTCGGCATGAAGAAAGATCTCGGCGAGCGGGTCGAGAAGGCTCTGCGCGCGGCCGCGCTCTGGGACGAGGTCAAGGATCGGCTGAAAGACAGCGCACTCGGCCTTTCCGGCGGCCAGCAGCAGCGGCTCTGCATCGCGCGGGCCATCGCCGTCGAGCCGGAGGTCATCTTGCTCGACGAGCCCGCCTCGGCGCTCGACCCGATCGCCACCTCGGCGATCGAGGATCTGATGCACGAGCTGAAGCGCGACTACACGCTCGTGATCGTCACCCACAACATGCAGCAGGCGGCTCGCGTCGCCGACATGACCGCCTTCTTCGGGCTGGACGTCAGCCCGGACGGGAACCGCCAGGGCGTGCTGGTCGAGTACGACGAGACCGAGAAGATCTTTACCAACCCCTCCGACAAACGTACGGAGGGCTACGTCACGGGGCGGTTCGGATGAGAGAGCTGTACACGACTGAATTGGAAGAGCTCGAGAGCCTGCTCAGGGAGGAGGGGAAGCTCGTCGACCGGGCGATCCGCGGCGCGCTCAACGTGCTCGAGCGCGACGACCTCGAGCTGGCCGACGAGCTGATCGCCTTCGACGACGAGATCGACCGCCGCTATCTCACGATCGAGCAGAGGATTCCTTCGCTGCTTGCACGCCAGACGCCGGTGGCCGGCGAGCTGCGGCTGGTGCTGGCGATTCTCTATATCAACCTCCACCTGGAGCGGATCGCCGACTACTGCGTGACGGTCGCCAAGCTGGCCAAGCTGGCGCACGGACTTCCTCGTGACCGGGCTGTGCTCGAGGCGCTGGAGGAGATGGGAGAGCGCTGCCGCGAGATGCTCGGCACCGGGCTCGAGTACTTCTACGCCCGCGACTTCACCGACTCGCAGGCGCTGGTCGAAATGGACAGGCCGATCGACCGGGCCAACCGGAAGCTGATCGATCGCCTGATCGCCCTCGGCCCGGATGAGTCTCAGCGCGAATGGGCGATGAGGATGATGCTCGCCTCGCGTTGCCTGGAGCGAATCGGCGACCACGCGGTGGACATCGGCGAGCAGGCCGCCTACCTCGTGCGGGGCCGGTTCGAGGAGTTCACGGACGCCTCGCACAAGCCGCCTCGGGCGACGACGTAGCTGCAGGCGCCGGGTCAGTCGCCGGCGCTCTCGATTGGTCCTAGGCGCTTGGAGAGCGATGGTTCAGGTGATTGACGACTCGGTAGCGCGCGAACGGTATCGCTTTTCGCACAACGGTCTCGCGTTTCCCGGGCACACGGTTTCGCATCGGCTGTCTCGTGTGCCAGATCGTCTCGAAAACGTCGATCTTGGGGAGCAAGCGGTTGACGGCCATCGCAACGCTGAAAAAGCAGTAGTCGTGCCCGGAGATGAGGCCGCCGGGCTTCAGCTTCGGCCACCAGGCCACGATGTCGGACGTCACGCCTTCGTAAGTGTGGTCGGCGTCGACGAACAGCCAATCGAGGCTGCCGTCCTCGAATCCCTCACTCGCCGCGACGGTGTCGCTGACGATCGTCTGAACAAACGGGTAGGGACTGACATTTCGCTCGAACTCCGGCAAAACATCGCTGACCTCGACGGTGCCGATGAAGGAATCGCCTCGGAACGTATCGACCGCCCAAAACTCGGGCGCCTTCTCACTCAGGCCCTCGCAAAGCGCGACCGTGCTGCGACCCTTCCAGCTCCCGAGCTCGACCACACGGGCGTTTTGTGGCATCGCGAGGGCTGTCTGATAGAGAAACCCCAGTTCGCTCGGCAGCATCCACCCTTCGACTTCGACGGCTCGGGCGGGAGGGGTTAGCACGAGGCAATCCTAGCGTGCTCGTAGAAAGGGCGAGACGGTCAGCCCGAACGCGATAGTGGATCGATTCAGGCAGAGCACAGCGGCTATGTGGCGGCCCCCTGGATCGCCTACTTGGCGGGCGCTGCGCACTTGGCCGCGTCTTCGAGCCACCACTTTTCGTGGACAAAGCTGCCCGTCGGATCATCGGGGGAGCTGGGCTCGGCGAAGTCCGTTCGTGACGGCGAGAACAGCCCGTCCTGCCACCACGTCCGTAGAGGAACATGCTCTTGCGACATGTCCTCGGCAGGGGCGCAAGAGACTAGATGGGGGGTCATGCAACGTTTCTTCCCTCGCTCGCTGTTTGGTGAAACGGCCGCGCCGCGGCGATTTACCACGAAGACGCCCCTGGCTGTCGCCGGTCTTCATACGGTCGCCGACGCGTTCCTCGCCCCGGAGCGCGGGGCGACGATGAGGCGGCGAAAACTCTGGCCAATTAACTTCGCTGGCGCGGGACGGCGTGGGCGACGATGTTTCGGTAGAAGCTGTCGGTCAGCGTGAGCGCTTTGGCGACAGTGAGGTGTCTGAAATCGCGGTACTGGACGACGCCGTTGCGCACAGTCGAGCAGGTGCTCTTGCTGCAGATCTGATTCTCGAAATCGAGCGCCCAAGTCGGCGGTGCGCGCGCGACGCTCGCGTCTTCCACCCGGCGCGAAAGCGCCAACCAGCTGTCGACCGATCGCCGCGAGACCGTGTTTGCGCAATCGCCCATGAGGATTCTCCCCACTGCGCAGCCGTCAGGGGCGTTGGGCAATACCGGGACGGGATGAACCAGGAGAGCCGGAATCCCGGCTCCGTTCAGGCGGCGAAGCACAGACGTCAGCGCCGACTGCCAGAGTCGAACCTTGGTCTGAGTATCGTTGGTCAGCGCGGCGGAGCCAGGCTTGCCGAGCGAGAAGTCCGAGCCCTGGAGATACGCATCCGTTCGCGTGGCAAGGATGACGAGGCTTGGCTTATGGCGGATGAGAAAAGCTAGAGACTCCGACCCGAAGCGTGGACAGCCGCTCACTTCGCCGACTTCCGTCGAAGCTACGCGCAGTCCGAGGTAGGGGCAGAAAGAAGCGGTGACGACATCGACGTTGTATCCGGCACGGTTTCCCGCGCGAGTGACAGGCTCGGTGAAGTGACCCGCGTTGGAGTCGCCGAAGAGGACGATGACTCCGCGCGGCCGCGCGACCTCCCAGATACACCTGCTTCCGGTGCGCTCTCCAAGCGGTGTGATGTTGTGGCATCCGTGAAGCTCGCTGGCGTGGAGCCGGTTGCTTTGCAGCCAGCAGGTACTTCCGAGAGTGGGCCGTGAAGGATTCGAACCTTCGACCTTGGGATTAAGAGTCCCCTGCTCTACCAACTGAGCTAACGGCCCGCGGATGAGTACTGTAGCGCCTGACCGCTGCATGCTTCCCGAACAAGGAGTCGATCTTTGCGGGTTCTCTCCGTCGTAGGCAACAGGCCGCAGTTCATCAAGTCGGCGCCGCTTTCCGCCGCGCTCGAGGCGGCCGGGATCGACGAGGTGCTGCTCCACACCGGGCAGCACTACGACCACGAGCTCTCGCAGCTCTTCTTCGAGGAGCTCGGACTTGGCGAGCCGACCTACAGGCTCGAGGCCGGTTCGCTGCCGCACGACGAGATGATCGAGCGCATGCGGCCGGGAATCCTGGCGGCGATCGAAACCGAGCACTCCGACTGGGTGATCGTCTACGGCGACACGAACTCGACCCTGGCCGGAGCGCGCGTGGCGCACGACGCAAGCGTTCCGGTAGCGCACATCGAGGCCGGGTTGCGCTCGGGCGACTGGTCGATGCCCGAAGAGCGAAACCGGGTGGAGGTCGATCGCCTGGCGCAACTCCTGTTCTGCCCCGACGAGCGCTCGGCTCGGACGCTTGCCCAAGAGGGTGTTGGCGGCGAGGCGCTGGTGGTTGGTGACGTGATGGCCGATGCGGCGAGGCTGTTCGGTCCGCTCGCGCGCGAGCGCTCGGATGTGCTCGGTCGCTTCTCGCTGGAGCCCGGCAACTACGTTCTCGCCACCGTCCACCGGGAAGCGAACGTGGTTCAACCGCGGCTCGGCCACATCATCGAGGGCCTGAACGCGCTCGCCGATCGGGTCGTCTTTCCGATTCATCCGCGCACGCGCGCCGCGCTCGCGCGCGAGAAACTGGTTCCGGGCCCGCAGATCGAGCTGACCGAGCCACTCGGCTATCTTGACCTGACCGCGCTTGCCTCACAGGCTCGGGTGATCGCGACCGACTCGGGCGGGTTGCAGAAAGAGGCCTACTGGTACGGAGTGCCCTGCGTGACGATGCGCCCCTCCACGGAGTGGGTGGACACCGTCGAAGAGGGCGCGAACGTGTTGGTGGACGACGATCCGGCGAAGATCGCACGCGCCGTCGCCGAGGCGCGTATACCGGCGAGCCTGCCCGTGCTGTACGGCGACGGGCACGCCTCCGAAAAGATCGCGGCGGCACTCAAAGCTCGCTAGAGCTCGTACCTAGTGCGTTTCGATCGTCTGGCGCCGCCTGCGGGCCGGTAGGGTATGGCGCGCGCATGCCTAGAAAGGTCGCAATTGTCGGCGCCGGCTATGTCGGCGTCCCGCTGGCCCAGGTCTTTTCCGAGGCCGGCAACGACGTGCTGCTCGTGGATATCAGTCTCGAGCGCGTGGCGCGCATCAACAAGGGCGACAGCTATATCGAAGACGTTCCTTCCCCGGCTCTGAAGGCGCTGATCGAGTCCGGGCGCCTGCAGGCAAGCACCGACTACGACGAGCTGAAGAACTACGAAGCGATTCTGGTCGCCCTGCCGACGCCGCTCTCGAAACAGCGCGAGCCCGATCTGACGATCGTGATGTCCGCGGTGGAGCAGATCGCGAGCCGTCTGCAGCCGGGCCAGATGGTGGTGCTGGAATCGACCACCTATCCGGGCACCACGCGCGACAAGTTGCGCCCCGTGCTGGAGGAGGGAAGCGGGCTTACGGTCGGCAAGGACTTCTTCCTCGGCTTCTCGCCCGAGCGCGTCGATCCCGGCCGCGAGGACTTCACCACCAAGACGACGCCGAAGGTCGTCGGCGGCCTGGACGAGGCGTCGACCAAGAAGATCGCCGAGCTCTACCGCACGGCGATCGACACTGTGATCGAGGTCTCTTCGCCCGAGTCGGCGGAGATGACGAAGCTGCTCGAGAACATCTTCCGCTCGGTGAACATCGCGCTGGTCAACGAGCTCGCTCAGCTCTGCGACCGGATGGGGCTGGACGTTTGGGAGATCATCGAGGCCGCGGCGAGCAAGCCGTTCGGCTTCATGAAGTTTGCGCCCGGGCCCGGCCTCGGCGGTCACTGCATCCCGATCGATCCCTTCTACCTCACCTGGAAGGCGCGCGAGCACAACTTCTCGACCGAGTTCATCGAGCTGGCCGGCAAGATCAACGAGAGCATGCCCTACTTCTGCCGCGGCAAGATCATGCGGGCGCTCAACTCGCAGTCCAAGCCGATCCGCGGCTCGAAGATCCTCGTGCTCGGGGTGGCCTACAAGAAGGACATCTCCGACATGCGCGAGTCGCCCGCGCTGAAGGTGATCAAGCTCCTGATTCAGCTGGGCGCGATCGTCTCCTACCACGACCCGTTCGTGGCCGAGCTGCCCGAGTTCGAGTTGAAGTCGGTTGAGCTGAAGCCCGAGGATTACGACTGCGTCACCGTCGTCACCGATCACTCCGTGATCGACTACGAAGACGTCGTTGCCCGCGCCCAACTGGTCGTCGACTTTCGTAACGTGACCAAGGCCCAGGCGCCGCGCGAAGGAAAGGTATGGAAACTCTGATGCCCGACCGTAAAAAAGTAGGCGTCACCGGTCTCGGCTACTGGGGCCCGAATCTGGCCCGAAACTTCGATCTTCTCGCCGATCTGCGTTGGATCTGCGACTCCTCGCCCGAGCTGCTCGAGAAGCAGGCCAAGCGCTATCCGAATGCTCGCGCGACCGCCCGCTTCGAGGACATGCTCGAGGATCCGGAGCTGGACGCCGTCGTGATCGCGACGCCGGTTCCCACCCATGCGCTGCTGGCCAAGCAGGCGCTCGAAGCCGGCAAGAACGTCTTCGTCGAGAAGCCGATGGCGATGAACGCGGCCGACGCCGAGGCGATGACGGCGCTGGCCGAGGAGCGCGGCCTCGTGCTGATGCCCGGCCACCTGCTGCTCTACCACCCCGGCGTGCTGATGCTCAAGCAGATCGTCGACTCCGGCGACCTGGGCGAGGTTCTCTACCTGTACGGGAACCGCCAGAATCTGGGCAAGATCCGCCGCGACGAAAATGCTCTCTGGTCGCTCGGCGTGCACGATCTCTCGGTGATCCTGTACCTGATCGGCGAGGAGCCGAGCGAGGCCTGGGCGCACGGTCAGTCCTTCCTCACCGAAGGCGTGCAGGATGTCGTGTTCTGCTACCTGCGCTTCCCCTCCGGCAAGGTCGCGCATATGCAGCTCTCCTGGCTCGATCCGCAGAAGATGCGCAAGATGACCGTCGTCGGGCGCGAGAAGATGGTCGTCTTCGACGACATGGAGCTCGACCACAAGATCACCGTCTTCGACAAGGCGCCCGAGCAGCCCACCGACACCTACGGCGAGTGGCAGACGCGCACCGGCGACAAGTACTCGCCAAAGATCCCGAACGACGAGCCGCTGCGCCTGGAGTGCAAGACCTTCCTCGATCTGCTCGAGGGTAAGGGCGACGCTCGCGCCATCGCCCAGAACGGACTTGCGGTCTCGCGCACGCTTGACCAGCTGCAGCAGTCGCTCGTAGCCGAGAGTAAGTAATGAGCGCCGAGAACTGCGAGATCGCCGCCAGCGCCATCGTCTATCCCGGCACAGTGCTGGGTGAGGGCTGCAAGATTCTCGACAACGCCGTCGTCGGTAAGCAGCCGTCGCTCGGTAAGAAGTCGACCGCCAAGAAGGAACCACTTCCGCCCGCCGTCATCGGCGCCGGGGCGACCATCTCCACCGGCGCGATCGTCTTCGCGGGCGCCACGATCGGCCCGGACGCCATCGTCGGCGACCAGGCCTGCATCCGCGAGCGCGTCACCCTGGGCACGAACACGGTGGTCGGCCGCGGCTCGCTGGTCGAGAACGACACCACTATCGGCGATCGCACCCGCGTTCAGGCCAACGCCTACATCACGGCCTATGTGACGATCGAGGAAGACGTCTTCATCGCGCCCTGTGTGCACACGACCAACGACAACTTCATGGGCCGCACCGAGAAGCGATTGGCGCTGATGAAAGGCCCGACCATTCGTCGCCGCGCCCGCGTCGGCGGCGGCTCGGTTCTCTGCCCGGGCGTCGAGATCGGCGAGGAAGCCTTCGTCGGAGCCGGAGCCGTGGTCACCAAGGACGTTCCGCCGCGCACCGTCGTGGTTGGAAATCCGGCTCGGAAGCTACGCGACGTGCCGGCCGAAGAGCTGTTCGAGAACCAGTAGCGACGATCGTCGCTAGCCCGGAATCTTCAGCGGCTTCTTGTAGTAGGCCTTGGCCCGCACGCGGAAGTAGCCGCCATCGTCGTCGGCGGAGTAGGAAAGGCCCGTGTTGCCGTTGATCGGCGCCGGATTGGTGATTCCGTCACCGGCGGCGTCGCAGGCGCAGGTGGGCCCGTCGGCGCCGCGGCCGAAGAAGAAGGCGACAACACCGGCCTTGGCGTAGGTGCGCAGATGCGCCCGCCCGGAGGCACCGAGCAGCCACTGCGCTCGGTTGTCCTGGTAGTGGTTCCAGGTGTTGTTCTCGGCGCGCATGATCGTGTTGCCGTAGGGGATCTGCCAGGCGACCATGCGCAGGCGCGTCTGCGCCACGAACGTCTTGGCGTAGAGCAGGTGACGGCGGAAGTCGGCGGGCTTGAACCAGGTCTTGGAGTTACCCTGGACGACCTGGTAGAAGCCGGCGTCGCGGTCGGAGAAGTCCTCGAAGGAGATGTCGAACTTCGCTCCGAGCGAGCGCTCGAACTTCGCCGAGCGCGTCGCGTAGGCGCGCACGACCGCATTCGAAGGCTTCTCGTAGACGATGTCGTGCATCGTTCCCCAGCCGCTCATGTGGTAGGCGAGGATGACGTTCGGCGCCAGCTTGTCGCGCAGCAGCACGATGGCCTGGGCGAAGCCGGCCACCGTGTTCGGAAGCGCGGCGAGCTCGGGTAGTCCGCTGGAGGCGACGGCGGCCGGCACCGTCGAGGCATCGTCGCTCTTCGCGGCCTGCTCGACGTAGCCCCAGAAGTCGGGCTCGACGTGAAGCACGACCGCGCTCTTCGTGGCCTGGCGCGCCCGCTGGAAGAAGAGCTTCAGGTCGGCGTAGTAGGCGCGCATCACCTCGATGCTGTTGACATGCGCAAGATCGGTCTGCTTTTCGTCGCCGCCGGCCGGATTCGACTGCAGCAGCATGTAGTAGGGGAAGACCGGAATCATCTTGCGCGCGACGGACTCGTGGATGTAGCGAGTTACGAACGAGCCGTTCTCGTTCCAGGTCGCCCAGCCCTTGCCGGTGTTAACTCCGCCGGCGAGGTACTGGTAGCGGAAGCCGAAGCGAGCCGTGCCGCGCATCTTCTTCGCGTCGCCGGGCTCGCTGGCCATCCCGAACTGAAGCGTGTGCGGCCACGCTTTCGGAAGCGGCGGCAGGGAAGCAGTCGTTCGAGCGCCCGCTCCCCCTGTCGCACCTGCGAGCAGCAGGAGCGGAATAATCCAGAGGCGCTTGATGCGCTAAAGCGTAATTAGCCCGCCGCCGCGGCGCATCGTCCGATCGGGGAGGCCGTGGACTGCTTCGCTCAGCCGGAGACCTTGATCCGCACCGGCGCCCCGACCGCGCCTTCGGCGACGAGGCGGTAGAAAGCCGTTGCGCTCGGCCTGAGCGTCAACTTGAACAGCCCGGAAGAGCCGGGATTGACGTCGCGCAGCTTCTGCCAGGCGCCGCCCGTTGCGCGCATTTCGAGCGCCGGCGACTTGGCGTTCCTGGCCCGCCCCGCGATCTTCAATTTGCTTCCGGCGGCGACGGCCGTGCGCGGATACTGCAGCGCGAGCACGGTTGCCGTGAACCAGCTCGAGCGCAACCCGAGCGCCAGCTTGACGCTGTCGCCGCTGGTCTGCGTGATCTGGGCGGCGGCGCCGGTGATCGTGACCGTCGCCACCCGCATCGAACCGTTCCTCTTCGTGGTCAGGTCGGAGATCGGCTCGCTGACGTGAAGGACCTTGGCGAGCTTCTGCGGCGAGAACGTCACCGGGCCCCAGTTGTGGTAGGGCGAGGCGTCGTCGTAGGGGTCGTTCACCGAGACCAGGTACGGCTCGGGCTGGGCCTTGGGCCAGGCATCGGTGATCGAAGAAGTTCGGCCGCCGGAGGTCGAGAAGAAGAACGTCCGCGCCACCACGCCGTTGTAGTAGACGACCTCGCCGGCGGTGTCCTTGACCGCCGCGGTCGATTGCGGGTACTCGCCGGAGATGCCGTAGTAGACCTGACTGCGCGTGTCCGCGTAGACGTCGAAGTTCGAGCCCGCCTTGGCGGAGGCGAGCGCGTAGGTACGCGCGACGACGGCCTGCGCCTTGAGCGCCTCGGCCGGCCAGTCGTGCGGCGACTCACAGGGCACGACGCCGTACACGTAGCGCTCGAGACCGACGCTGTTGACGAGGCTCAGCTTGTTTCCGTCGACGAAAACGCGGAAGGTACCGCCGTACTTGCGCCCGGCGTAGACCAGCGGCGAGCTGGTGGCCGTGAACGTGAGCGGTCCCGAGAGAGCCGCCGCGCCGTTCCCGTCGCCGAGGTCGATCTCGAGCGAGGAGGTCAGCTTGAGCGACAGCTGCGGCAGCTGCGATTTCGATCCGGCAGAGTCGGTGACCGAGAAGGGGGCCGCCGAGGAGATCGTGAGGCTCGAGGCTCCGCCTGCGAGCAGGACCCTGATTGTCTTGGAGACGCCGGGCTGCAGATCGGTGCCCGGGTAGTAGTGGGCGATCATCTGGTCGTAGGTGTAGCCGTGGTTCGCGTAGCCGTAGGCGCCGTACTGGCTGAGCCCCACTCCATGTCCCCAGCCGTGTCCCGAGAAAACCAGTGTCGCGGGTGACCAGACCAGCGACGAGGAGGCGCGAGCACGCTCGGAACCGGCGACCGCGCTTAGAGGAAGCAGCGCGAGGACAAGTCCGGCGATACCAGCGACGAGTGCAACTTGAGCGCGATGAGTCATCAGGTCGAGCTTCGAGGCTAGCGAAACCGTTTCGAGTCGGCGGCCGCATGCGCGGCTCGGCGCACGAGGAGAGATCGCGCCCGAGACGTCTTGAGTAGCTCCGAGACGACTTCGCCGCGCGGGCGCCGAGACCTACTCGGCGTTCTCGAGCCGCTCGGCGTACTGCCGTTCGTAGTAGGCGCGGTAGTGCTCGCCCGACTTGATCGAGTCCCACCAGGGACGGTTCTCGCGGTACCAGGCTACGGTCTGGGCCAGTCCGTCCGCGAAGGAGACGACCGGCTCCCAGTCGAGCTCCTGCTTCGCCTTCTCGCAGCTGAGCGAGTAACGGCGATCGTGGCCGGGCCGGTCTTCGACATGCTGAAGCAGCGTAGGGTCGGCGCCGGTCAGCTCGACGATTCCCTTGGCGACCTCGATGTTCTCGACCTCGTGGCCGCCGCCGATGTTGTAGATCTCGCCCGCCCGCCCGCGGCGAAGCACCGCCTCGATGCCGGCGCAGTGGTCCTCGACGTAGAGCCAGTCGCGAACTTGCCGGCCGTCGCCGTAAAGCGGAAGCGGCTCAGCGTCGAGCGCGTTGGTGGTGAAGAGCGGAATCAGCTTCTCGGGATACTGGTTCGGCCCGTAGGTGTTCGAGCCGCGCGTGATGCAGGCTTGAACGCCGAAGGTGCGGACGTAGGCGGGAATGTGCAGATCGCCGGCCGCCTTGGCGACGCTGTAGGGGCTGGAAGGGCAGAGCGGATCGGTCTCGCGCGAGGAGCCGCCCGTCTCGAGGTCGCCGTAGACCTCGTCGGTGGAGACCTGGACGTAGCGCATCCCCGTCTTACGCACCAGCTCGAGCAGCGTCTGCGTACCGACGAACTCGGTGCGCCCGAAGTCGGTGGCGCCGAGAATCGAGCGATCGACATGCGTATCGGCGGCGAAGTTGACGATCGCCTCGCACCCCTCCGTGGCTCGCTCCACCGCCTGTGAGTCGCAGATGTCGCCGACGACGAGCTCGATCCCTGTCCCGTCGAGGTTGGCCGGGTTGCCGGAATAGGTGAGCTTGTCGAGCACGACGACGTCTTCGCCGGCCCGCTCGAGGCGCTTGGCGAAGTGGGAGCCGATGAAGCCGGCGCCGCCGGTGACGAGTACACGCATTACGGGGAAGCCTAATCACCTTATGCGCGCGAGGCGGCAGCCGATGTTCGCAATATGAGCCGAAGGCTGTTTGGTACGACCTTGTTGGCGCTTTACGTAGTCACAGCGCTCTCGCTTGGCGCGACCGGATACGGGTTGTCGACTTCCCACAACACGACCCAGCTGTTGCAGACGATCGTGGCGCTGATCGCGGCGAGCTGCGCGCTGACAGGGGCCGAGCTGCTTCGCCGCTACTCTCCGCAAAGGCTGCTCGAGGGCGAGGATATGACGGGCTTGCCCGGTCGCAGCCGGCTTCTCGCAGACTTGAATCAAGCGCTCGGCAGCGCCACTTCCGACAGTCCCACCCTGCTCGTTCTGCTCGATCTGATCGGCTTCAAGGAGTACAACGACACCTTCGGCTATCCGGCCGGCGACGCCTTGCTCAAGCGCCTGGCAGGCAAGCTCTCGCGTGTTGCGGCGACGCGAGGCAGTGCATACCGCCTCGACGGCGACGAATTCGCCGCCTTGCTCATGGTCGACGGTGACGTCGGTCAGCTCGCCGACCGAGCCGCGGCGGCGCTGGTCGAAGAGGGGGACGGATTCGCCGTCGCGCCCTGCTACGGAACGGCGCTGCTTCCCTTCGAAGGGAAAACGGCCTCGGATGCGCTGCGGGTGGCGAACGAGCGGATGTACGCACTCAAGTACTCGCTGCGCCCGTCGGCCGGAGCGCTTCAGTCCAACGAGGTGTTGATGGAAGCACTCGCCAAGCGCGGCCCCGACTGCGGCGACCACCTACACGGGCTGGCCGAGATCGTGGAGGCCGTGGCGGCCAAGCTCGGCGTCGGCTTCGAGGAGCTGGAGCAGATCAGGATGGCGGCCGAGCTACACGACGTCGGCAAGACGGCGCTGCCGACCACGATCCTGCAGAAGAGCTTCCCGCTCGATCGGGAGGAGCGGAAGTTCGTCGAGCGCCACTCGATGATCGGCGAGCGCATCTTGCACGCCGCCCCGGCCTTGCACAAGGTCGCGCGGATCATCCGCTGGACGCACGAAAGCTACGACGGAAGCGGCTATCCCGATCATCTGAGCGGCACCGACATCCCGCTGGGCGCGCGCATCATCGGCGTCTGCGACGCCTTCGACGCGATGATCTCGAAGCGGCCCTATCGCAAGGCGATGAGCGTGGACGACGCCAGGACAGAGCTACGCCGACACGCCGGCAGTCAGTTCGACCCGCTCGTCGTCGACGCGTTCTGCGCCGTGATGCAGGAGCGCGAGAGCTTCTTCCTAGCCGCTTGACCCCTCGCTTCCTCGGCCGGCGGCCCGTACGGCCGGGCGCGGCCGGCCTTCTGGGCCGCCTGGCGCCGCTGGCGGCACGATCCTCTCCGAGCCCGTGTGTCCACACTGTGCTCTCCGGACTCGCACCGCCAGCGGCGCCCCGAGAAAGCGAGAGCGATTCTCTCTTCGGGCCGAGTCGGGGCTTCGGTGATGAAGGGCAGCGAAGCCTGGGCAGAAGGACGAAGCTGGACCGCTAGAGTGAAAAGGCTGGCGCAGGCTTAAATAGCGAGTTTCCTGAGCAGAAGGCGCTATAAGAAATGGCACTACTCGAGATAAAAGATCTTCGCATCGCGCTGAACGACGGCAGCGAGATCGTCAAGGGCATCGACCTCAAGGTCGAAAGCGGCGAGGTGCACGCGATCATGGGCCCGAACGGTTCGGGCAAGTCGACGCTAGCGCAAGCGCTGATGGGGCATCCCGCCTACCGGATCAGTTCCGGCGACGTGCTCTTGGACGGCACCAGCCTGCTCGCGCTCGGGCCTGACGAGCGCGCCCAGAAGGGCCTCTTCCTGGCGTTTCAGTATCCCTACGCCATCCCGGGCGTGACCGTGACGAGCTTTTTGCGCTCGGCGATGAATGCGCTGCGCAAGGCGCGCGCCGGCGGCGAGGACGACCCGATTCCGATTCCCGAGTTCCGCAAGCAGCTGGCGGCGGCGACCGAGCGGCTGAAGGTGCCACGCGAACTGCTCGGCCGCTATCTGAACGACGGCTTCTCGGGCGGAGAGAAAAAGCGGATCGAGATTCTCCAGCTGGCGCTGCTCCATCCCCGGCTCGCGGTGCTCGACGAGACCGACTCCGGGCTCGACATCGACGCCCTGAAGACCATCGCCGGCGGCGTCAGCGACCTGGTCGGGCCCGAGATGGGCGCGGTGGTCATCACTCACTACCAGCGCATCCTCAACTACATCCGCCCCGACTACGTTCACGTCTTCGCCGGCGGCCGCTTCGTCGCCGAGGGCGGCCCCGAGCTGGCCGAACAGCTGGAATCCGAAGGCTACGACGCCTACCTGCCCGAGGCGCCGAGCGGAGCGAGCTAGTGAGCGAGCCCGAGTCAGACGTCTCGCAGATCGGGCGCGACTACAAGTACGGCTTCCACACCACCGACGAGCCGAAGTTCAGCACCGGTCGCGGCCTCACACGCGAGGTCGTGGAGACGATCTCGGCCCAGAAGAGCGAGCCGGCCTGGATGCTCGAACGCCGGCTCGAGGCCTACGAGCACTTCCTCACGCGCCCAATTCCGGATTGGGGCGGCGACCTTTCGACGATCGACTTCGACTCGATCTTCTACTACGTCAAGCCGACCGAGAGCGAGGCCGCCTCGTGGGAGGAGCTGCCGCCCGACATCAAAAACACCTGGGACCGGCTCGGCATCCCCGAGGCCGAGAAGAAGTACCTGGCCGGGGTGGGCGCCCAGTACGAGTCGGAGGTCGTCTACCACAAGCTGCAGGAAGA
Source organism: Actinomycetota bacterium (assembly GCA_003132665.1). GTDB lineage: Bacteria > Actinomycetota > Thermoleophilia > Gaiellales > Gaiellaceae > Fen-549. The sequence continues at coordinate 84,615 of PKYN01000018.1, read as the reverse complement.
GCTGGTGCGCCAGGGCGTCGTCTTCCTCGGCATGGACGTCGGGCTGCGCGATCACGAGGAGATCGTGCGCGAGCACTTCGGCAAGATCGTTCCCTTCCGCGACAACAAGTTCTCGGCGCTGAACACCGCGGTCTGGTCGGGCGGCTCCTTCATCTACGTGCCGCCGGGCGTCAAGGTCGAGATGCCGCTGCAGGCCTACTTCCGCATCAACGCGGAGAACATGGGCCAGTTCGAGCGCACCCTGATCGTCGTCGACGAGGGCGCCTTCGTGCACTACGTGGAAGGCTGCACGGCGCCGATCTACTCCTCCGACTCGCTGCATGCCGCGGTGGTGGAGATCATCGTCAAGCCGGGCGGGCGCTGCCGCTATACGACGATCCAGAACTGGTCGACCAACGTCTACAACCTGGTCACCAAGCGCGCCGTGGCGCAGGAGAACGCGACCATCGAGTGGGTTGACGGAAACCTCGGCTCGAAGCTGACGATGAAATATCCGGCCATCTGGCTGACCGGCGAGGGAGCGCACGGCGAGGTGCTTTCGATCGCGTTTGCCGGGCCGGGGCAGCACCAGGACACAGGCGCCAAGGCCGTGCACGCGGCGCCGAACACCACCAGCGTGATTACCGCCAAGTCGATCTCGCGCGGCGGCGGACGGGCCGGCTACCGCGGTCTGGTCAACGTGGCCAGCGGCGCGCGCGGGGCGAAGTCGAAGGTCGTATGCGACGCGCTGATCCTCGACGAGGAGTCGCGCTCGGACACCTATCCGACCATCCGCGTACACGAGGCCGACGCCAACATCGAGCACGAGGCGACGGTCTCCAAGATCGGCGAGGAGCAGCTCTTTTACCTGATGAGCCGCGGCCTGACCGAGTCGGAGGCCTCTTCGATGATTGTCTCGGGCTTCGTCGAGCCGATCACCAAAGAGCTGCCGCTCGAGTACGCCGTCGAGATGAACCGCTTGATTCAGCTGCAGATGGAAGGGAGCGTGGGCTAGCCATGGAGATCGAACGTGTCGACTTCGTAGCCATTCCTTCGCGCGACGCGGAGCGCTCGCGCCGTTTCTACGGCGAAGTGCTCGGTCTTCGCGCTGACGAGCGCGGGAAGTACGAGTTCTGGGCCGGCGATACCTGCGTCGCAATCTGGGAGCCGGAGAAGTTCGGCGCTCCGTTCCAGGCTCAAAAGAACGGGCATCTCGCGCTTCGCGTCGCCGACGTCGAGCAGGCTCGTGCGGAGCTCGAGGCGAAGGGTGTCGAGTTCGCCGGCGAGGCATTCGACACGGGCGTCTGCAAGATGGCCTTCTTCACCGACCCCGACGGTAACGACCTGATGCTGCACCGCCGCTACGCGCCGTATGAGTAGAGCCCGCGCAGAGAAGGCTTACCGCGAGCTTCCCTTGCCGACGAGCTCCGACGAGGGCTGGCGCTTCACTGATCTGACCGGCTTCGACCCCGGCGCCTACGAGCTCGCCGCGGTAGCCCGGCCGGCCGAGATCGCGCCGCTGTTCGAGTTGGAGCTCGCCGGGAGCGCCCGCATCGACGAGAGCGGTGTCGAGATTCTCGCGGCGCCCGACGGCGCCGTCTTCGCGCCGCTCGGCCAGAAGGACAAGCGCATCGGGACACTGGTCGCGGTGAAGGACAAGATCGGCGCCGACAACGCGGCGCACTGGCGCCACGGTCTGCTGGTCGAGGTGCCCGCGGGAGTCGAGCTGGCCGCGCCGCTACACGTGCGCATCGAGAGCACCGTCGCCGGCGCCGCGCTGCCCACCCGCTTGCTCGTAGTCGCCGGGGAGAACAGCCGCTTCACGCTGATCGAGGAGCACGTCTCGGCGGCGGAAGATCTCGACGCTTTCACCAACTGCGCAGTCGAGGTGGAGGTCGGCGCCGGTGCGAAGCTGGAACTAGTCACGGCGCAGCGGCTCTCGCGCGAGACCTGGCACTTCTCCGATCAGCGCGCCCGTCTGGGGCGCGACTCGCAGCTCGACTGGGTCTGCATCGGGCTCGGCTCGCGCAAGGGTAAGACCCGGATCTTCAACGACCTCGCCGAGGCGGGAGCGACTTCGCGCGTCACCGGCATTTACTTCGCCGACGGCTCGCAACACCTCGATTACGACACCTACCAGGAGCACGCGGCGCCGCACACGAACTCCGACTTCCTCTTCCGCGGTGCGCTGCGCGACGAGGCGACGGCGGTCTGGCGCGGCATGATCCGGGTCGAGCCCGAGGCGCAGGGCACCGACGCTTACCAGGAGAATCGCAACCTGCTGCTCTCGCGCCAGGCACACGCCAACTCGGTGCCCGGGCTGGAGATCCTAGCCAACGACGTTCGCTGCAGCCACGGCGCCACGGTCGGCCAGGTCGACCGCGATCAGCTCTTCTACCTGATGAGCCGCGGCATGAGCGCGAGCGAAGCGGAGCGCCTGATCGTGCGCGGCTTCTTCGCCGAGGCGCTCGACCGGATCGATCGCGAGCCGATTCGCGAGGCTTTGGCGGCGGCGCTCGGAACACGGATTCCCTAAGCCGGCCGCTCCGCGTTCTACAGCTCGCTCGTCTGGCCGCCGATGAAAGCCGCCGGAATAAGCCGTACTTATTTGACTTACAAGCGAACGCTATCGATAATCCCCTCGGTACCCGCGCGCAGAGAGGCAATCGATGGCACCCAGCACTCCGGACATCCCGCCCGTAACCGGCGGCGTCCAACTCTTTCGAAGTTGTTTGGTCACGACCGAGTATCCGGGCGTCGAGTCGGCGTCGAAATGGCTGTTCGACCGCTTCGACGTCGAGTACACCGTCAACCCCGACCAGACCTGCTGTACGGGGCTCGGTTACTACTCCGATCTTCTCCCCTTTCCGACCACGCTCGGCGTCGCGGCGCGTAACGCCTGCGTCGCGGTCGAGGCGGGACATCCGATTCAGAGCTATCTCTGCTCGACCTGTTACGCGATCAACAAGAAGTCGCGCAACGTGCTCGAGGTGCCGGAGTTCCGCAAGCAGACGAACAAGGCGCTGGCCAAGATCGGGCGCGAGTACACCGATGCGGTGGCCGGTCAGATCAAGCACATGCACACGCTCGAGATTCTCTGGAGCCGCCATCACTCCATCCCCAAGCTGGTCAAGCGTCGCCTGGACGGGATCAAGGTCGCCACTCACCCCGCCTGTCACTACTGCAAGGTCTTTCCGGACGAGGTTGTGGGCGACGCCGAGAACTTCATGATCCCCGAGGATCTACTGGAGCCCACCGGCGTGATCAAGACCGGTAGCTACAACGAGAAGACGACGCATTGCGGCGCCGGCTTCCGTCAGCGCTTCGTCAATCCCTCCATCTCGGTTGCGGTGACGCGCCAGAAGCTGCGGCGGCTCGCCGAGGAGAAGATCGACGTCTGCGTGCACATGTGCCCGAACTGCGCCCTCCAGTTCGACCGCCACCACTCGATCATCGAGCAGAGCGCCGGCGAGGAGTACCCGTTCGTTCACCTGCACACGCAGCAGCTGGTGGCGCTCGCGCTCGGCGCCGACCCCGACACGGTCTGCGGCGTCAAGGCGCACTCCCAGGACGTCGAACCGCTTCTGCAGCGAATCGGTGCCAGGGAAAGGGCGGCTGTCTGATGCGCTGCGGAGTCTTCCTGTGCGAGTGCGGAGGCAACATTTCGGGCGTACTCGACCTCGACTCGCTGGCCGACGCGACCAGGGGCTCGGGCGGTGTCGTCTCGATCTCGCGCAACCAGTTCATGTGCGGCACCGAAGGGCGCCGCCTGATCGAGCAGGCGGTCGAGGATCGCGGGCTCGATCGCATCGTCATCGGCGCTTGCTCACGCCGCTTCCAGGGCCCGACCTTCGAGCGCATCGCGCGTGAGCTGAGGCTGGGCGAGAACGCGGTCGCCTTTGCCAACCTGCGCGAGGGCTGCTCGTTCATCCACCGCGACGAGCCGGCCAAGGCTCAGCGCAAGGCCGAGAAGATCGTCGCTGCGGCGGTTGCCCGGGCCGGCTTCCAGTCGGACCTGCCGCGCGGCCGCACCTTCCTGCATCGTTCGGCGCTGGTCGTGGGCGGCGGCATCGCCGGCATCACCGCCGCCGAGGAGCTGGCGGGAGCCGGAATCGACGTGCACCTGGTCGAGCGCGAGCAGTCACTCGGCGGCTACATGGCCCGGCTCTCCAAGACCTTCCCGACCGAGGACTGCGCAATGTGCTCGCTGGCGCCACAGCTCACGGGCGCCGCGCTCGAGCCGCGCATCCACATTCGCACGCTCACCGACGTGACCGAGATCTCGGGCCCGCCCGGCGAGTTCCGGGTCAAGCTGCGCCAGCGGCCGCGCTTCGTCAGCGAGGCCTGTGTCGGTTGCGACGACTGCACTCCCGCCTGCCCGGTTTCGGTCTCGAGTGAGTTCGAGCTGGGCGTTGCCAAGCGCAAGGCGATCTCGCGCCCGTTCGCCAACGCGGTGCCCTCGCTCTACGCGATCGACAAGCGCGGACAAGCGCCCTGCAAGTCGGCTTGTCCGGCCGGGACATCGGCGAGCGGCTACGTGGCGCTCGTCGCCGAAGCTCGCTTCGACGAGGCCTATCGCGTCGCCTCGGAGCCCAATCCCTTCCCCTCTGTTTGCGGCCGAATCTGCACGCATCCCTGCGAAAGCGCCTGCGTCCGCGGCGAGGTTGACGAGCCGATCGCGATCGCCGCGCTGAAGCGCTTCGTCGCCGACCGCGTCGGTCCCGAGACGGTCGTCGAGAAGGCGCCGCTCGTCCATTCCGAGAAGGTGGCGATCGTCGGCGCCGGTCCGGCCGGGCTCACCTGCGCCCGCGACCTGGCCAAGCTCGGCTACCAGACCACCGTCTTCGAGGCGCTGCCGGTCGCCGGCGGCATGCTCAAGACGGGCATCCCCGACTACCGGCTGCCGAAGGACGTGCTGGGGCGCGAGATCGATCAGATCGCCGCGCTCGGCGTGGAGATCGAGACCGGTCAGCGGGCCGGCAAGGACTTCACGATCGACGGACTACTCGCCGACGGCTACGGCGCTGCCTTCCTGGCCGTCGGCCTGCAGAAATCGAGCGAGGTCGAGATTCCGGGCGCGGAGCTCGAGGGAACGCTGCGCGCGGTCGAGTTCCTGCGCCGGCTCAACCTGGGCGAGCAGGTTCAGGTCGGCGACCGCGTCGTGGTCATCGGCGGCGGGGACGTGGCGCTTGACGCGGCTCGCAGCGCCATCCGGTTACAGAAGAGCTCGGGTCGCGAGCCCGACGTCACGCTCGCCTATCGCAGGACGCGCGAGGAGATGCCGGCGCTCGACGAGGAGATCGAGCAGGCGATCGAGGAAGGCTTGAAAGTTGAGTTTTTGGTTGCGCCGCTGGAGATCGTCGGTAAGGAGGGACGCCTCTCGGCGCTCAAGTTGCAGCGCTGCGAGCTGGGCGAGCCCGACTCGTCGGGCCGGCGTCGTCCCGTCCCGATCGACGGCGACTTCAGCGAGCTGGAGGCCGACAACGTCGTCTTCGCGATCGGCCAGGACATCGTCGCCGACTTCCTCCAGGGCTGCGAGGGCGTGGAGATCGCGGGGAGCCAGATCCAGATCGATCCGGACACGCTGATGACGAAGAAGACCGGAGTGTTCGCCGGCGGCGACGCGGCGGCGACCGGAGGCTGGACGGCGATCGAGGCGGTGGCGGCCGGAAGTCGTGCTGCCCGCTCGATTCACAACTTCCTGCGCGCCGAGGCGCTGCTCGAGGTCTGGCCGGCGAAGGATGTCGAGGCTCGTCCCGACGCCGATGAGCTGGCCGCCGCCGAGGTCGGGCAGCGCACTGCAGTTCCGCTTCGCTCCGGCGCCGAGCGCCGCGGCTCCTGGGAAGAGGTCGTCGGCGCGTACAGCGAAGAGCAGGCGATCGCCGAGGCGAACCGCTGCCTCAACTGCGCCGTCTGCTCGGGGTGCGAGTCGTGCGTGCGGGCCTGTCCGGCCGGCGCGATCGAGCTCGACCAGGTCGAGACGATCGAAGAGCTGGCCGTCGGCGCGATCATCGTCGCCACCGGGCACAAGGAGTTCGATGCGCGGCGCAAGCGACCGCTCGGCTTCGGCCGCTTCGACAACGTCGTAACGCACAGCCAGCTGGCGCGCCTGCTCGCCCCCTCGGGCCCGACCGCCGGCGAGCTGAAGCGTCCCTCCGACGGCGCCGTCCCGAAGAAGATCTTCATGCTCCAGTGCGTCGGCTCGCGCGACTGCACCTCCTCGGGCAACGAGCACTGCTCGGCCATCTGCTGCCTCTTTGCGACGCTGCACGCCTCGCTGATCAAGCAGCACTACCCCGACGCCGACGTCACGATCGGCTACACCGACCTGCGCGCGCCGGGCAAGTCCCACGAGGAGTACTACCGGCTCGTTCAGGAGCGCGGCGTGCGCTACGTGCGCAGCCGCGCCGGCGAGATCCTGGAAGAGCCCGACAAGAGCCTGCTCGTTCGCTTCGAGGACACCATCACCCGGCGCAAGAACGAGGAGCTGTTCGACCTGGTCGTGCTCGCGGCGGGCCTCGAGGCCTCGAGCGGGACGACCGAGATCGCGCATGTCGCGGGCCTGCAGCAAGGCTCGGCCGGCTTCATCAAGGAGTACCACCCCAAGCTGCGCCCGGTCGACACCCAGCGGGCCGGAATCTTCGTCGCCGGTACGGCGCAGGGGCCAAAATCGATTCCCGACACGATCGCCCAGGCCAAGGCCGCGGCGTCACGGGTCGTCTCGATGCTCTCGGCCGGCTACGTGCTGACTCCGGCTCAGGTCGCCTCCTCCGACGTCGAGCAGTGCATCGGCTGCGGTATCTGTGAGGAAATCTGTCCGCAGAGCGCCGTCGCGCTGACCGCCGGCGATTCGCCGCACGCCGTCGTCGACGCCAACTCCTGTCGCGGTTGCGGCATCTGCGCCGCCGAATGTCCCTCCGGCGCGATGACGCTGGGCGGCTTCTCCGACGAGGAGATCCTGGCCGAGGTGATGGTGTGACAGACACCGTCATGGAAGAGCGGATCGAGCTGCCCGAGGCGGAGGGCGCCGAGCGCAAGATCGTCGGCTTCTTCTGCCGCGAGTGCGCCTACGCCGCCGCCGACGCAACGGGCAACGCCCGCGTCTCGCTGCCGCCCACGATCCGCAGCGTGCTGGTGCCCTGCACGGGAAGGGTCAGCCCGCTCCACCTGCTCAAAGCTCTCGCCGACGGCGCCGACGGCGTCTACATCGCCGGCTGCCTGGTTGGCCAGTGCCACTACCGCGAGGGCAACCTGTACGCGCTCGACCGGATCGAGTTCGCCCGCGCGCTGCTCGAGTCGGTGGGCGTCGAGCCCGAGCGCGTGCGGATGTTCACGATGAGCGCCGCCGACTCGCCCAAGTTCGTCGAAGCGGCGCGAAAGATGCACGAGACGATCTCCAACCTGCCACCACTGCAACGGAAGTGATGGTCGTGACCTCCGTCGCAAACACGATCAGCTCGACCGGCTGCAAACCTTCGCATGCGGTTGTCCTCAGTCGCATCCGTATCTCCTTCGATACGAATGCTCCCTGCGTCCTAGGCCTGCTCGATTTTCGCTCGGCAGAGCAAGACCGTGCTCACGACGGAGGTCGCCCGCGGTGCCACTGACCGCCAGAGGCGAAGCGATCTTCGACCGGCTCCCGGCCGCGGCGCCGCGCGCCAGCACGGGCTCGATCGGCTGCGAGATCGTCCGGCACGAGGAGCTTTGCATCGGCTGCGCCCGCTGCGCGTCGGCCTGCCCGACCGGCGCGACCCGGGCGGGCGGCCTGTTCGACCCGATGCAGCTCTTTGCGGCGCCGCCGGACAGCCGCCGCGGCGCGCTCGGCTCGGCGCTGCGCAAGATCGCGCGCCATCAGCCTTCGCAGCCGATCGAGGTACCGGCGCGGGTCAGCTCCTTCCGCTCGATCGTCTACGACGCCGAGAAGTGCATCGGTTGCGGCGCCTGCGCCCGAATCTGTCCGACCGGGGCCGTCGAGGCGCTGCCGGTCTCGGCCGAGGAGATCGCGGCAGACGCCCGCGCTCGCCGAGGGGAGGCCGTGGCATGAGCGAGCCCACAGTCAACGGGACGACGCCGCGCGTTCTTCTTTGCGAGTGCGCCGGAACGATGGCCGAGAACATCGATTTCGCGCGGCTCGAGGAGGCTTTCGCCGGCGCGGCCGAGATCGAGCGCTCGCCCGTCTGGTGCAACCGCCAGGGTCAGGCGCGTCTGCTCGAGCTGATGGAGTCGGACGGGGATCGCCCGCTCGTCTTCGCAGGCTGCTCGCAGGATTTCGCCAACCGCCGCTTCCACCGCCTGTTCGAGCGCGGGTTGCGGCTGGAGGTGGCCGACATCCGCGAAGGCTGCTCCTGGGTTCACGACGGCGACGGCCAAGCCGTGACCGACAAGGCGAGGCGCATCGTCGAGGCGGCGATCGAGTTTCCCGGCGCGCACGACGACAAGCTGGTGCGCGAGCGCAAAGTCGACTCGGTGCTGGTGATCGGCGGCGGCGTCTCGGGCACCCAGGCCGCAGCCGAGCTGGCGCAGATGGGTCACCGCGTCGAGCTGGTCGAGCGCCGTCCCTTCCTGGGCGGTCGCGCGGCGCGCATCGGCACCGTCTTTCCCACCAACGACTGCGGCCAGTGCCTGCCGACGACCGACGCCCAGGCGGGCGTGCGGAAGTGCTTCCACAGAAACGTCGCGATCGACAACCCGAACATGAACATCTGGCGCCGAACCAGCGTCGAATCGGTCGCGGGCCGCCCCGGCGACTACCAGGTCTCGCTGCGCCAGCTGCCGAATATCGTCACGCAGGACTGCGTCAACTGCGGCGTCTGCGAGGAGGTCTGCCAGGTCGCCAGCGAAGAGGCCGGCGGCAAGGCGATCTTCAGCGAGTTCTACGACGGCCGGGTTCAGCGCACGGTCGACCTGGAGGCCTGCACCTTCTGCGGCGCCTGCGCCGAGGCCTGCCCGACGGACGCGATCGACTTCAGCCAGTCGCCCGAGCTCGTGACCGTGAACGCGGGCGCGATCCTGACCGCGGTCGGCTGCGAGCCGGCGCCCGCGCACCTGGTCGAGCACCTAGGGCACGGGCATGAAGGCGTCGTCACCCAGACCGACCTCGCCGAGCTGATGGACGAGTGGGAGGAGGCCGCCTGGCTCGGTCGCCAGCCGGTCAAGGAGGTCGTGATGATTCAGTGCGCGGGCTCGCGCGACCGGCGCCGCCTGCCCTACTGCTCGCGCATCTGCTGCATGATCGCGCTCAAGCACGCGATTCGCATGCGCACGCTCTTCCCGGAGATGAAGGTGACGATCTGCTACCTGGAGATGCGAGCCGCCGGGGTGGGCTACGAGAACTGGTTCCTCGCCGCGCGCCGCGCGGGAGTCGAGTTTCTGCGCGGGACGCCGTCGCAGGTGCAGTTCGACGCCGAGGGTAAGCCGGTGATCGAGGTCGAGGACGTGACCGCGGCCGAGAAGAAGATCCTGCGCCCCGACCTGGTCGTGCTCTCGGTCGGGATGGTGCCGGTGCCCGATACCGGGCGCATCGCCGGCGTGCTCGGCGTCGATCTCGACGAGGACGGCTTCATCGCGATTCTCGACCGCAAGAACCGGGCCACCGAGACGAGCGCCGAGGGCGTCTTCGTCTGCGGCTCGGCGGCCGGGCCGAAGGCGCTGGTGGAGTGCAACACCGAGGCCTCGGCGGTGGCCAGCGAGATCCACAACTTCCTCGCCTCGGCCGGGCGCAAGGCCGTGCCGGCCTCGGTCGTGGATGCGGCCAGCTGCGTCGGCTGCGACACCTGCCAGGCCGCCTGCCCGTTCGGCGCGATCAGCCTGATCGATCGCCCTGCCGGCGCCGCCCGCCCGCTCGAGGTGCGCGACGACGGCAAGCTGGCCGTGATCGACGAGGAGGCCTGCCGCGGCTGTGGAATCTGCGCGGCCAAGTGCCCCGAGCTGGCGATCACGCACAATCTTTCGGACGAGGCGCTGTTCGGCCGCCTGCGCACGATGACGGCTGGCGTCGAGCGGCCCGTCGTCGGCTTCTACTGCAAGGAGTGCGCCGGCGCCGCGATCAGCCTGAGCGGGCTGCGCCACGATCGCTATCCCGACAACGTGCGCCTGATCGAGCTGCCCTGCTTGGGCAGGATCAGCGCCCTGCACATCGTCGAAGCGGCGCGACTCGGCGCGGCGGGCGTCTTCCTGGCCGGCTGCGCGGAGGATCGCTGCCAGTACCGCAAGGGCGACCTCTCGGCCGCGGAGCAGATCGAGCTGGCGCGCGAGCTGCTGGAAGAGGCCGAAACGCCGATTCCGCTCGAGCTGTGGCATCTCTGCGCCGTCGACCGGCACACGGTCGGCCGGCGGATTCGCCTTTTCTGCGCCCGCTCCGAGGGAAACGAAGAGGCCTACCGGGCCAGCCTCGAGCTGAAGCGGGCGGGAAGCGTTCCCTGCGCGGGAGGTGAGGGCTGTGTCCACGCAGGTGCCTGAACAGGCGCGCGCAGCCGTCCGCGAGCTCGAGGTCGCTTGCCGACAGTGCCTGCAGTGCGGCCAATGCATCGGCGCCTGTCCGAACGGCTTCGAGCTCGCTCTCGGCCCGCGCCGGGTGGTGCGATTGATCCTCTCGCAGGACGTCGAGAAGCTGCTCGAGTGCGAGGACGTCTGGCGCTGCAGCGAGTGCCAGGCCTGCACCGAGGCCTGCCCGATGGAGGTCGACGTGGCCGGGATGATGGGCGCGGTGCGCCGTCTGCAGATGGAGTACGGCGGCGTTCGCTGTCCCGAGCGCAAGGTGGCCGAGATCGCGACCAAGCGCCTTTCGCGCAAAGGAAAGATCGACAACATGCTCTTCGGCACGGCGATGGTGTCGCGCGGCTTCATCCCCAGCGACCTCGTCGCGACCGCGACGATGGGCGTCAAGATGGCGAGCGGCAAGGTGCGCCGCACGCCGCGCCTGACCGTCGAAGGCACGGAGCCGAAGCCGTTCTACGCCGGTTGCTCGCTGCAGCAAGACAAGGAGGCCTTCCACGCCACCGCTCGTGTGGCGCGCGAGCTCGGCTTCCCGCTCGCCGAGCAGGAGGGCGCCGGCTGCTGCGGGCACGGCTCGCGCGGGAAAATCCCGGCCAAGCTCGAGACCGACAGCGCGGTCTTCACCGTTTGCCCGGCCTGCGACTACAGCTTGCAGGAAGTCGAGATCGAGACCGTGCCCGTCTGGCAGGCGCTGGTCGAGCACGCTCGCCGCGAGGATCGCAAGCTGGTGGCCGCCGCGCCGCGTTTCGTTCCCTACGTCGGCTGCCTGACCGATCGCGAGACGGCGCTCGAGTCGCTGGCCGGCGCGGCCGAGCTCGCCGGAGCCGAGATGGTGACCTCCTACCCCGGCCTGCACGCGGGCTGCTGCGGCGCCCTGGGCGCCATGTTCCGCGGGCCGACCGAGGCGGTCGGCAACCTGATCGCCTTCGCCGCGGAGAACGAGGCGCCGATCGTCACGCCCTGCCTGCTCTGCCGCGACAACGTGCGCTCGGCCGTGCGCGGCGCCAAGGCGAAGGTTCACGTCTATTACTGGCCCGAGTTCTTCCAGGCCGCTGCGCCGGCCGCGACCACTGCCGATGGAGAAGCCGATGACTGACGAGAAGAAGAAGACGAACAGCGAGAAAAAGCCGAACCCCTACTCGGTCATCGCCGACAACTCGTTCAGCGAGCGCCCCACGTCTCGCCAGGAGCTGGTCGACCGCATCGCCAACGACCCGCGCATGCACGACCATAAGGAGGGCTTCCTCTCCTGCATCCAGTGCGGTATCTGCACCTCGGGCTGCCCGGCCGCCCGCTTCACCGAGTACTCGCCGCGTGAGATCGCCCGCCGCGCCCTGGAGGGCGACCCGACGCTGCTCACGGACGACGTGCTCTGGTACTGCTTCTCCTGCTACACCTGCCAGGCCCGCTGCCCGCGCGGCAACTCGGTCGCCTGCATCAACCAGATCATCCGCTCGATTCAGGTCGAGCAGGGCTACGGCATCAAGCACGTCGAGATGTTCGCGGCCTGGGGCGAACAGTTCTACGACAAGGGCATGGGCGGTACGCCGGGCGTCTTCTTCGCCGACATGTCGGAGGCCTTCGGCCCGAAGTGGAAGGAATTCATCGCCAACCGCGACGATATTCGCGAGGAGCTGGGGCTCGGCGACATGTATCCGTCCGAGCAGGCGGTCGAAGAGATGCAGGCGATCATGGACGAGACCGGCTTTCGCGAGCGCCTCGTCTCGATCGGCGCCTGGGGCGGCAAGGATCCGAAGGCGAAGTAACCGGATACTTCGCGGTAGTCGTGTCAGCCCTCGTACCGGCCCCTCGGCCCCTTGGTGTCAGACACCGCTCAGAAGAGGCGTTCGCTGTCAAATGGGTTTAGTGCCGAATGCGTGACAATTCGCTCGCGGAAGCCTCGCCGTCCCCTGGTGTCAGACACCGCTCAGAAGAGGCGTTCGCTGTCAAGGAGCGAGTGTGCCGATTGAATGCCGGTTCTTCCACGGTGAGTCCACGGCGATCCGGCTCGTCGGGCCGCTAGGGATCGGCGCTAGAGGGCATATCCTCCGCGAGACAGCTTCGCAGGAGGTCCGGGGGATGAGCTTTCAGCCGAAACGCATCAGCCGCAGCGCGACGATCACGGTCAACGCCCCGCTCAACGAGGCGTTCGCGCTGTTCGGCCCGGTCAGAGAGAAGGACTGGGCGGAGGGTTGGGACCCGGAGTTGATCGATCCGACGAGCGAGATCGTCCAGGAGCGGATGGTCTTCACCACACAGTCACACTTCGGCCAGGAGGAGCCCGACGACGTCTGGATCGTCTCGACCTACTCGCTCGGAGACAGCTTCATCGAGTACACGGTTTTCGCGCACGAGCGGGTGCACTGGATCGAGGTCGTCTGCGAGGCGACTGCTGACGGCGAGAAGACGCGGGCCGAGATCGCGTACACCTTCCTCGGTCTCACCGATCGCGGCAACTCGCTGAACAAGGAGGCGCTCGAGCTGATCTTCGAGCACGATCTGCGCGACTGGGAGGAAGCGATCAATCACTTCCTGGCGACCGGCGAGCGCAAGCACGTGCACTGAGCTCCGGGCCGCTCACCCCGCTGGGGGAGACAACTAGCCCGTTTCCGCGTATCACTCGCTCGGCCTCGCAGCCGATCACAGCGGCGTGACTGCGGCTCCTCAATCGATAGCGGCGCCTCGCACCTGGCGAGTGACTCCCAGTTCTCCACTCGCGGCCGCCGAGATGGCGGGCATCCTGGTATTCGCGCTGATCATCGCCGGAATCGCGGTCGGGCATGCGCGCGCCGCGATGCAGAGCGCGCGTCAAGACGCCGCCGCCGCCGAAATCAGGATTCTCGATCCCGTCGTCGCCGCCTACGGCCTCGACAACGCGGGCTTCACGGGGATGACCGCCTCCGCCCTGGAACGGGATTACGGCGCTCGCTTCGACAACACGACGAGGGGAACGCTCCAGATCACCGCCGCGAGCTCGAGCGGCTACTGCATCCAGATACGAGACGGCGCCTGGTACGCGGCTCAACAAGGGCCGTCCGCGCCGATCGAGACGTCGCAAACGGCGATCTGCCGCTAGGGCGCGACCAGCTCGGTCCTTGGCCGGCGTAGTTGGCCTGTCATGCACCGCCCGCATGGGACGGGAACCGGCACGCGCGGTGGGCGCGCTTGGTATCGTGACGCGCCCCTTCGGGGAGCCGGTTCGAGGGTTGCTCGAGCCCGGTCGCAAGGGGCTCGCTCATCGGAGTTGTTCACTCCGCTCGTCTGGGGGTATTTCGCTCAGGTTCGTGCCGTACTCAGAGGAGTAGAGAAAATGAAGCTAGTTATCGGGATCGTTCGCCCCGAGAAGGCGAATGATGTGCTCGAGGCGCTCTATCGCGCCAAGGTGCGTGGCCTCTCGATGAGCCGGATTCGCGGCCACGGTGGGGAGACGGACTCCGTCGAGACCTACCGCGGAACGACGGTGAAAGTGGAGTTGGCCGACAAGATTCGCTTCGAGGTTGGCGTGTCCGACAACTTCGTGCAGCCGACCGTGGACGCGATCGCGAAGGCTGCGCAAACGGGCGAGGTCGGCGACGGAAAGATCTTCGTCGTGCCGGTCGAGAAGGTCGTTCGCATTCGCACTGGAGAGGAGGACACCGCCGCGGTCACACCCGTGCTCGAGCGGTAACGAGACATGCAAGATCTCATCTCTTTCTCCGGGCTGCTTGCCGCGGTCACAAAGGACGGCATCGACAGCGGCGCCACCGCCTGGATGCTGGTCGCGACGGCGATGGTCCTGATGATGACGCCCGCGCTCGGGCTCTTCTACGCCGGCCTGGTGCGGGCGAAAAACGCGCTCAACACCTTCATGATGAGCCTGGGGGCGATGGCCGTCGCCAGCATCACCTGGGTCGTCATCGGCTACTCGTTGGCCTTCGACAAGGGCAACGGTTTCATCGGCGATCTGCACAACGTCTTCCTCAGGAACGTGACGAACGGACCGCGGGCCGGCCTGCACATCCCCGAGCTCGTCTTCGTCTCCTTCCAGGCTTCGTTTTGCATCATCACCGCCGCTTTGATCTCCGGCGCCGTGGTCGAGCGGATGCGCTTCGGCGCGTTTTTGGCCTTCGTGCCGCTCTGGGCCTGCCTCGTGTACGCGCCGATGGCGCACTGGGTCTGGTCGAGCGACGGCTGGCTGGCCAACCGGCACGTGATGGACTTCGCCGGCGGCGTGCCGGTGGAGATGGCCTCGGGCTTCTCGGCGCTGGCGGCGGCGGTCGTGGTGGGTGCGCGCAAGGACTTCGGGCGGCAGGCGGTTCTGCCGCACAACGGTGTCTACGCGCTCTTGGGCGCGAGCCTGCTCTGGTTCGGCTGGTTCGGCTTCAACGCCGGCAGTGCGTTCACCACCGGTGGCCAGGCGCCGCTCGCCTTCATCAACACGCTGCTTGCTCCGGCGGCGACGCTTTCGGTCTGGATGCTGATCGACTACCTGCGCGGCCGCAAGGCGACCGCGATCGGGGCGGCGACGGCAATCGTCGTCGGCGCCGTGGGAATCACTCCGGCGGCCGGCTTCGTCAGCCCGATGAGCGCCATCCTGCTCGGCGCTCTGGCGGCCCTGCCGGCCTACGCGCTGATCGTCTGGCGTCCGCGCACGCGGCTCGACGAGACTCTGGACGTGCTCGCGGCGCACGGGCTGGCCGGCTTCACGGGGATCCTGTTCATCGGCCTGTTCGCCCAGGCGAGCTGGAACCTGACCGGTAACGGGCTTTTGTTCGGAAACCCGATTCAGCTCGGGCGCCAGGCGCTCGCGGCGGGAGCGGCGCCGGTGTACGCGTTCGCCGGAACGTTCGTGTTGCTGAAGTTGATGAGCCTGGTCGGCCGGATCCGCGTACACGAGGCGGACGAGGGCCAGGGTCTGGACGTCAGCCAGCACGGCGAAGAGGCCTACACGCACGGCGAGGGCGCGATCTTGTTCCGCCCGCTCGAGCCGGAGCTCACGAAAGCCGAGGAGCGCACCCCGAGCGTCGTCTAGCCGTTTGGAAGATCGCCGCGCCTGTTCTGGGGAATGGGCGCGGCGATCGCTCTTCAGGGACAGCGATCTCTGCGCGGCCATTGGAGGCCGTCCGGCGCGCCGAGGCGTTTTCTTTTCACTGCTCGGTCAAGAACCTATTGTCACCAATCTTGTTTCGAGAGATGGAGGCGAGAAGGCCATGGCTGTGGCACAGCAAACCGAGCACAAGAGCTTCAAGACGTCAGAGGAGGTACGCGAGTTCCCGAACGGCCGAGTCGAGATTCTCAACTTCGGCGGAAGCGACGTGGGACGGCTCACCCTCGAGCCGGGCTGGCGCTGGTCGAACGACGTGAAACCGATCGCCGGCACCGAAAGCTGCGAGGCACAGCACTTCCAGTACCACGTCAGCGGGCGCCTGGGGATCAGGATGGACGACGGAACGGAGATGGTCGCCGAAGCGGGAGACATCACCTCGCTACCGAGCGGTCACGACGCCTGGGTCATCGGCGACGAGCCGGTCGTCCTGGTTGACTGGTTCGGCGCGAGCAACTACGCGAAGAGTGTCTGAGCGAGAAACCGAGACGGACGCGGCGGCCATTCCAGGAACTACGATCCCGGTATGGCTGTCTGCGCCGTCTGCGGTCAGGAGATGCTGACCGCCTCCAGCTGCACCGAGCGCTTCTGCGAGCTGGTGGACGGGCGCTACGAGCGTATTCGCTGGGGCGCCCTGGAAGGCGAGCCGACCGACGAGCACTGCGCCGACTGCGGAGTGGATCCGGGCGGCCTGCACCACGTCGGCTGCGACCAGGAGACCTGCCCGCGCTGCGGCGAGGCGCTGGCGCTCTGCGACTGCTGGCCCGAATAACTCTTAGTCGGCGGAGAGAGGGATACTTTGTCCGTCAGCTCGACGTTGGTAAGTCGACGCTACGGAGGGAGGAGAAGCGCATGGCGCACGATCTGCACGAGACCGCACGAGCTCTCGTTGCCGAGGGAAAGGGCATCCTCGCCGCCGATGAGAGTGACGGGACGATAAAGAAGCGGTTCGACTCAATCGGAGTGGAGTCGACCGAGGAGAACCGCCGAAACTACCGAGAGCTGCTCTTTACGACGCCCGGGGCGGAAGAGTTCATCAGCGGCGTGATCCTTTTCGACGAGACGATTCGCCAGAGCGCGCTCGACGGAACGCCCTTCCCCGAGTTGCTCGAGTCGAAGGGGATCATTCCCGGCATCAAGGTGGACAAGGGGACGAAGCCGCTGGCGCTCGCCCAGGGCGAGACGATCACCGAGGGGCTGGACGGTCTGCGCGAGCGGCTCGAGGAATATCGCAGCCTCGGGGCGCGCTTCGCGAAATGGCGCGCGACCTACTCGATCAGCGACGTCCTGCCAAGCGACGACTGCATCTGGACGAACGCGCATGCCCTTGCGCGCTACGCCGCGCTC
The DNA here is from genome assembly GCA_003132665.1 of Actinomycetota bacterium. Lineage (GTDB taxonomy): Bacteria > Actinomycetota > Thermoleophilia > Gaiellales > Gaiellaceae > Fen-549. Next base: position 67,712 of record PKYN01000018.1, on the reverse strand, counting down.
TGCCAGGAAGCGGGAATTGTCCCGATCGTCGAGCCCGAAGTGTTGCAGGAAGGAACGCATACGATCGAGCGCAGCTTCCACGTCAGCTCACGTGTGCTGGCCGCGGTGTACGTCGAGCTTTCCGACCAGCGAGTCGACGTCGAGGGAACCCTGCTCAAGCCGAACATGGTGCTTTCGGGATACGACGCCGCCGATCGCGCCGGCCCGGGCGAGGTCGCCGAACGCACGCTCGCCTGCCTTTACAAGCACGTGCCGGCCGCGGTACCGGGAATGGTTTTCCTGTCGGGCGGTCAATCCGACGAAGACGCCACGACCAATCTCAATGCAATGAACGTGCGAAGGCCGCATCCCTGGCAGCTTTCCTTCTCGTTCGGGCGCGCTTTGCAGGCTCCGGTGCTGAGCGCGTGGCGCGGCAAGCCCGAGAATGTCGAAGCGGCCCAGCGCGCCTACTACCATCGCGCAAGGATGAACGGAGCGGCGCGCTCCGGTGCTTATACGGCCGAGATGGAGCGGACCTAGCCCTCGACACCGAGGGCCGCGGCGATCTCGTCGATCGCGGCCTTCTCCGCATCGCTGACTTCGGTGTCGCCCTCGCGGTGCGCGGTCGCGACCCTGTCAGCGACCGTGAGCACGAAGCGCTTGTAGGCGGCGAGCTCCTCGGGAGTCGCCTTCTGCTCGAGCAGGGCGACCGCTTCGCGCAGGTGCTGCAGGCCGCCGCGCTTCATTTTCGCGGCCGAGCTATAGCGCGTGTGGCGGCGGTCGTACCTGGCGCCGACGATCTCGTCGAGCAGCTGGCTCTGGCCGTATAGCCGGCGAGCCTCGGTATAGGCCTTGCCGATGGCGAACGTCTCGCTGAAAACTCCGCCGCGTTGCGCCGTGACCACGATCAGGCCGGCGCTCGGCGGCCCAACCAAAACGAGCTCCCACTCCTCCAGTGTGAAATCGGTCTTTCCTGTCATCCATTTCCCCTTTCCCGTTCGACCACCGGTCGCCTTCCGTAGCGATGGAGTCGCGGATGACGAGTTCGAGCTCCCTGAGTATTATCGCTGCAGCGGGCGCGTGATGGCGCGTCCATTTGTCGCTACACCACTCGACGCTTCGGCGTGCTTCGGATCGACTAGTCCGCGTCGCCGAGGGCCGTGGCGATCTCGCCGATCGCGGCCTGCTCGGCATCGCTGACGGTGGTGTCCCCTTCGCGGTGCGCGTTCGCAACCTTGTCGGCGACCGCGAGGACGAAGTTCTTGTAGCCGCCGACCTCCTCTTCCGTCGCCTTTTGCTCGAGCAGGGCGATCGCGTCGCGCAGACGCTGTAAGCCGTGCTCCTTCAGCTCCTCAAACGAGCGGAAGTGCGTATGCTCGCGCTCGGGCCTCGCTGTGACGATCTCGTCGAGCAACTCGCTCCCGCCGTATAGCTGACGCGCCTCGACGTATGCGGCCGGGATCGCGAGCGTCTCGCGGAAAACTCCTCCTCGTTGCGCCGTGACCACGATCAAGCCGGCGCTCGGCGGCCCCTCCGAAATGAGCTCCCACTCCTCTTCCGTGAAGTCGGCCTTTCCTGTCATCCCTATCTCCTTTTCCGTTCAACCGAGTCGCCTTCCAAAGCGACGGAGTCGCGGATGACGAGTCGAGCTCCCTGAGTATTACTGCTGCAGCGAGGCGCTGCAGGGCCTTGTTCAGGGGCGAAGATCTTTTTTTTGCACTAACGATTCTCGGCCCTGGTCTGAGATACTCATCCGAAGCGAAAGGAGGGAACGTGAGGAAAAAGGTTGTGCTCTTTGCCTTGCTCGCGATCGCGGTCGCCGTAGCGTTGGTGGGCTGTGGCTCGAGCAAGAAAAGCTCGAAAAGCACCTCGTTCGTGTTTGCCAGCTCGGCCGACCCGGTGCTGCTCGACCCGGCGCTCGTATCGGACGGTGAGTCGCTTCGGATCACCAACCAGATCTTCCAGAGCCTCGTCGGCTTCAAGCCGGGCGGCTCGGAGGTCGTACCCCAGCTGGCGACGAGCTGGAAGCCAAGCGCCAATGCTCTGTCGTGGACGTTCACGCTGAAGACGGGGGTGAAGTTCTCGGACGGCACACCGTTCAACGCCGCGGCCGTTTGCTTCAACTACGACCGTTGGTTCAACTTCCCGGCGGCGCTCCAAAACCCGGCCGTCAGCTACTACTGGAACACCGTGTTCGTGGGCTTCGCGCATCCGGCGAGCGGTGGTGCAGGGCCGGACAAGAGCCTCTACAAGAGCTGCACGGCAAACGGCGACAGCGAGGTCACGCTCAATCTGACCCGGCGCTCGTCATCTTTCATCTCGGCCATCGGACTGCCGAACTTCGGTATCGCAAGCCCGACGGCGCTGAAGAAGTACAAAGCCGACGCGGGCACGGTCGACTCGACCGGCGTCTTCCATCCGACCGGCACATTCGCGACGCGGAACCCGGTGGGAACGGGCCCGTACATGCTCCAGTCGTGGGAGCCGGCCGTGAAGCTGGTGCTCGTTGCCAACCCGAACTACTCGGGGCCTAAGCCAGCGATATCCAAGGTCGTCTACCGCGCGATCGCGGACAACGCCGCCCGCTTGCAGGCGCTGCAAAGCGGCGAGGTACAGGGCATCGACTACGTAGCGCCCCAGGACTACTCGACCGTCACGAAGGACTCGAAGCTGCAGCTGCTCAAGCGGCCGGTCTCTTCGATCGGCTACATCGGCCTGAACCAGGCCAAGCCGCCGATGGACAAACTGCTCGTTCGCCAGGCCATGGCCCACGCGATCGACAAGGCGGCAGTCATCAAGGCGATCTACGGCCAGACGGGCGAGGTGGCGAACCAGTTCCTGCCGCCCTCGCTGTTCGGCTACGCCAAGAGCGGCGTCCCGGACTACGCGTACGATCCCGCGCAGTCGAAGGCGCTGCTGAAGCAGGCCGGCCTGACCTTGCCGGTGACGATCGACTTCTGGTATCCAACGGACGTCTCGCGCTCGTACATGCCAGATCCGCAACGGATCTTCCAGGCCTTCCAGTCGACGCTGAACAATTCGGGCTTCAAGGTCGTGCCGCATTCGGCACCGTGGCGCCCGGACTACCTCGGCGGGACGCAATCGGGCAAGTATCAGGTCTACATGCTCGGTTGGATCGCCGACTACTACGACCCGCAGGACTTCCTGAACGTGCACTTTGGATCGAAGACACCACTGTTCGGCTTCGACAATCCGAAGCTGTTCGCGATGCTCGCCAAGGCGGACGCCGAGCCCGACCCGGCTCTGCGCACCGCGGACTACCAGCAGGCCAGCATCGAAGTGATGAAGTTCCTGCCGATGGTGCCGTACGCGTGGGGTAGCTCCGCGCTGGCACTGAACAAGAACGTCCTCGGCTACGTGCCCGGCCCGATCGGACCGGTCAACGAGCCCTGGGCTGCTCTGCACTACGCCAAGTAAGGAATGACAGCCGGCCGGCGGACGAGAAATGCTTCGCTTCATCGTCCGCCGGCTGCTGCTTTTAGTTCCGATTCTGCTCGGGCTCTCGATTCTCGTCTTCGGCTGGATCAGGGCGCTGCCCGGGTCGCCCGCGCAGACGCTGCTGGGCGAGCGCGCGACGCCGCAACTGATCCTGCAGGTCCGGCACCAGTACGGCCTCGACAAGCCGCTGCCGATCCAGTACTGGGACTATCTGAAGACCGTCTCGAGCGGCAACCTCGGCACGAGCATCACGACCTACCGCCCGGTCACCTATGAGCTCCAGCACCGCTTCCCGGCCACGGTCGAGCTCGCTCTCGGCGCGATGATCTTCGCGATCGGCGTCGGGATTCCGCTCGGCTTCTTCGCCGCCAAGAAGTACGGCTCGTTTTTCGATCAGTCCAGCCTGGTCGGCTCGTTGATCGGGATCTCGATTCCGATCTTCTTCCTCGGGCTGATCCTGAAATACATCTTCGCCGTGCGCCTGCACTGGCTGCCTTCGATCGGCCGCGAGGACATTCTGGCGACGCGCGCCCACCCGACGAACTTCTACGTTCTCGACGCGATCATCGGGCTCGACCCGGGCGGGCTCTGGGACGCGATCCGCCACCTGATACTGCCCTCGATCGCGCTGGGCTCGATTCCACTGGCGATCGTCACGCGCATCACCCGCGCCTCGGTGCTCGACGTTCAGCACGAGGACTACGTGCGCACCGCTCGCGCCAAGGGCCTGCCACCGAACGAGGTCGACCGGCGCCACGTGCTGCGAAACGCCCTGCTGCCGATCTCGACAATCATCGGGCTGCAGACCGGCCTGCTGCTCTCGGGCGCCGTGCTGACCGAGAAGGTGTTTGCCTGGCCGGGTGTCGGTAGCTGGCTCACCTCTGCGATTGCCAGCCGCGACTACCCCGTGCTGCAGGGCGGAATCCTGTTCGTGGCGATCGTGTTCGTGCTCGTCAACCTGGTCGTGGACATCTCCTACGCGATCATCAACCCACGGATCAGGCTCTCATGAGCATCGCCGAGCTCGAGGGGGCCGACGTTCAGCGCGATGCGCCAAGCGGGCTTTGGCGCGAGGCCTGGAGCCGGCTGCGCCGGAACCCGGTGGCGATTATCGGCTTCTGTCTGGTCGTCTTTTTCGCCCTGGTCGCGCTGCTGGCACCGTGGATCGCGCCCTTCGGCCCAAACCAGGACGTCGGCTTCTCGCAGTGCTCCACCAGCGGCTGCCCCGGACCGTCGATCCATCACTGGCTGGGCATCGACCTGAACGGCCGCGACGAACTGTCCCGAATCATCTTCGGGGCGCGCTTCTCGCTGCTCATCGGCTTCGTGTCGGCACTGTCGGGGCTCTCGATCGGTCTCGTTCTCGGCTCCATCGCCGGCTACGCGGGCGGCCTCATCGACACGATCGTGATGCGCTGCATGGACGTCATGCTGGCGATCCCGGGCCTGCTGCTCGCGATCGGGATCGTGGCCATGCTCGGCACCGGCCTCTGGCAGATCATGGTCGCGGTCGGGGTCACCAACGTGCCGATCTTCGCGCGGCTGCTGCGCGGATCGGTGCTGGTGCAGCGCGAGCAGGACTTCGTGCTGGCCGCCCGCGCCGTAGGCGTAAGGAGGCGAGCCATCCTCTTCTCGCACATCCTGCCGAACGCGATCTCGCCGGTGATCGTGCAGGGCACGCTGGCGATGGCGACCGCGATCATCGACGTCGCGGGACTGGGCTTCCTGGGGCTGGGGCCGCAGGATCCTGCGACGCCCGAGTGGGGAACGATGCTGACCCAGGTGAACGAGTACCTGCAGAGCGCCCCCTGGCTGGCAATCGCGCCGGGCGTGGCGATCGTGCTCTCGGTGCTCGGCTTCAACCTGATCGGCGACGGACTGCGCGAGGCCCTCGACCCGAAGCTGCGTGGCCGTGTCTGAGCGAGCTCCTGACGCCGTCGCCCCGATCCTCGAGGTGGACGGGCTGCGGGTCGAGTTCTGGACCTCGCGCGGGACGATCTACGCCGTCAACGACATCTCGTTCAAGGTCGCGCCGGGCGAGATGATGGGCATCGTCGGCGAGTCGGGCTGCGGCAAGAGCGTGACCGCGCTGGCGCTGCTCGGCATCCTGCCGCGCGCGGGCCGGGTGGTCGCCGGCAGCGCCCGCTTCGACGGGAAGGATCTGCTCAAGCTCTCCGACCACGACATGCGCCGGATCAGGGGCAAGGAGATCGCGATGATCTTCCAGGACCCGATGACCAGCCTGAACCCGGTGCTGACGATCGGGCGGCAGATCGTCGAGCCGCTCGAGACGCACTTCGGGATGGCCCGCAAGCAGGCGATGCGAAGAGCGATCGAGCTGCTCGAGCAGGTCGGCATCCCCGGCGCCAAGGAGCGCATCCACGATTACCCGCACCAGTTCTCGGGCGGCATGCGCCAGCGCGCGATGATCGCGATGGCGCTGGCCTGCGAGCCGAAGCTGTTGATCGCGGACGAGCCGACCACGGCGCTGGATGTCACGATCCAGGCGCAGATCCTGGACGTGCTGCGCAAGCTGGTGGCCGAGCGCGGAACGGCGCTGATCCTGATCACGCACGACCTGGGCGTGGTCGCGGGGATGTGCACCGGCATCGACGTGATGTACGGCGGGATGTTCATGGAGCGGGGCACGGCCGAGCACATCTTCCAGCGACCGCGGCATCCCTACACGCTCGGACTGCTGGAGAGCGTGCCGCGGCTCGACTACACGCGCCGGGTGGCGCTACGGCCGATCAAGGGCGCGCCGCGCGACATGCTGAGCTTCCCGACGGCCTGCCCGTTTCAGCCGCGCTGCCGCTTCGAGGTCGAGCAGTCGCGACTGGAGGTTCCGCATCTGGTCGAGATCGAGCCCGGTCATTACGTGGCCTGCTTCAACCCGGTGCCCGCCGACGAGTGGCAGCGCATCCGCAAGGAGGCGATCGGTTGAGCACGACAAGCAACCTGGTCGAGGTCGAGCAGCTCAAGCTCTACTTCCCGATCAGGAGCGGGATCGTGCTCGACCGCCACGTGGGCGACATCAAGGCGGTGGACGACGTCTCGTTCGAGATCCGCCACGGCGAGACGCTGGGGCTGGTGGGCGAGTCGGGCTGCGGCAAGTCGACGCTGGGCCGAGCGCTGCTTCGGCTGTATGAGCCGACCTCGGGCAAGATCGTCTTCGACGGCCAGGACATCAGCAAGCTTGGCGCCGAGGGAATGCGCAACCTGCGCCGGCGGATGCAGATCGTCTTCCAGGACCCGTTCGCCTCGCTCAATCCGCGCCACAGCGTCTCGCGCATCATCGGCGAGCCGCTGCGGGCGCACCGGTTGGCCAGCCGCCGCGCGACGGCACGCCGAGCCGCCGAGCTGCTGGAGATCGTCGGCCTGCCGCGCGATGCGGCCAGCCGCTACCCGCACGAGTTCTCGGGCGGACAGCGCCAGCGGATCGGCGTGGCGCGGGCGCTCGCGCTGAACCCCGACTTCATCGTGCTCGACGAGCCGGTGTCGGCGCTCGACGTCTCGATTCAGGCGCAGATCATCAACCTGCTCGAGGAGCTGCAGAAGGAGTTTTCGCTGACTTACCTTTTCATCGCGCACGATCTGGCGGTCGTGCGGCACATCTCCGACCGCATCGCCGTGATGTACCTGGGCTCGATCGTGGAGATCTCGCCGGCCGCCGAGCTGTACGCGAACCCGCTCCATCCCTACACGATCTCGCTGCTCTCGGCGGTGCCGATCCCCGACCCCGAGGTCGAGCGCGCGCGCAAGCCGATCCTGCTCGCCGGCGACATCCCGAGCCCGGCCAACCCGCCGCCGGCCTGCCGCTTCCACACCCGCTGCCCGTTCGTGCAGCCGACACGCTGCCGCGAGGATGTGCCGCCGCTACGCGAGCTCGAGCCCGGCCACCTGGTCACCTGCCACTGGGCCGAGCAGATCAAGGCGGGCGAGATCAAGCCGCACGAGGTCGAGGCCGTGTTCGTGGAGGCTGAGAGCGTGCGCGGCTGGGAGCCGCCGCCGGTTTAGGGGGGCGGGCTGGTCGCACCGCGTCTCGTAAATGCCTTCGCGGTCAGCGTCCGAACGCTTCGCACTCTTCGCTTGTACGGTTTTGTTACAAACGATGGGCGGCTCGGCCGTGCGGAGGGGTTAAGTTCGAGCGGTGCCGCGGAGACGGAAACCGGAGAGCGCTGAATCGAAACGTCGCTGGCGCGATTACCGCACTCGGAGAGGCCGTCGTCCTGTGAAGCAGTTCCTCGACAGCCTGGGCGACGAGGACGCTGCCGATGTCATCGCGGCGATGAAGGTTGTGGCGAAGGAGGGCGTTCGCGTCGCAAAGCACGTTGAGGGTGAAATATACGAAGTAAAAGCTGAGGGCGATCGGCAGAGCTTTCGTATCCTCTTCGCGCGGGAGGGCGAGCACGATCAGGTGCTCTTGGCGCTTGAGGCATTCTCGAAAAAGCAAGGGCGGCTACCCCGCGAGACGATCGAGCTGGCGAAGCGCCGGCTCAACGACTGGCGAGGCCGTGGTCGATGAGCGGGGCAGCGGTGGGTGTTTGCTGATAACTAATATATGAGATACGATGCATGGTGTAAGCGAGGATAGGAGCGAGATGGAGCAAGATTTCCTCGCCGAGGTGATCCGCGAGCGAAGCGCCAGGAACCCCGGCTTTCCCGCGCTCGTGAGGGCAGCGGAAGAACGCCGCGAACTTCTTCTTGCCCTGGCCAGGGAACGCGAAGCGTCTGGTCTCACGCAGACCGAGGTTGCGGCCGCGATGGGCACCTCCCAGTCGCAGGTCGCCCGTCTCGAGTCTGCGAGCGTTGACACGAAGCTCTCGACGATAGAGAAGCTCGCGGCCGTGCTCGGAAAGCGGATCGAGTGGCGGATCAGCGACGCGCCCGCGACGAAATAGGCGGGTTTCTTCGGCGTTTTCCGGTAGCTATGACTGTTCGTTAGTCGAGCTCGCCCTGGGAGGCCGTCACGCCGCCGATGTCGCCGCCCGGGCCGCGCAGGATCCAGGCGAAGCCGGGAGGACGAGAAGCCCCAGCTTTCAGCCTTTTGAGGTCGGCGGCTTCTCGCTGTCGATCGCGAAGCCGAACAGCGCGTCGCGCACGCGGTACTCGACGAAGCGCCGGTAGCGCCAGAAGGAAAGCCCGATCGTGGCCAGGACGATCAGGAGCGCGAAGACGAGCGGGCCCGTGCCGAGCTGGTGGACGCTGTGGCCGCCGCGCAGCGAGGCACTGCCCCTGATCAGCTCCGCGACGATCGCCGCCAGGGCGGGAACGACGGCGATCGTCAGCCCGCGGTAGAAGCCCTCGCGGTACTGGTAGATCTCGCGGTCGGCCGTCTTTCCCTGCTGAGCGAGGTAGGTGTCGCAGTAGCCGAAGAGGGAGTTCTTTTGCTCGTCATCGAGCTTCGCCGCCTTCTGCAGCTCTTTCATTCGCGCCGGGCCGAGGGCATCCTTGCCGACCTTGTCCGCAACCTTCTCCTCGTGCGCCCACCAGAAGGCGAGGTCGCCGATCGCCTGAACGAGATGACCGAGGAAGTAGGCGAGCACGAACACGATCAGCCACTCCACGCTGGTGAGCGCCGGCGAGTGCAGCGGATGGGTCGGGATGAAGAGAGACCAAGCCAGGAGCGAGAGCGAGCCAAGCGCCACGAGCCCCGGCATCAAATAGCCGAAGAGGTCGTAGAGGGTGACGTTGAAGTTGGAGATCCCGCGCATGACGGCAATTCTCCCGTGCCGGGCTCGATATGTCCAGAGGCAATTAGCGCGCGACCGCTTTCGGCGCTCGGGAGTAAAGGTGCAGCTGGGAGAGCAGCCCAAAGAGCGTCCCCAATCACGTCCGAGCCTCCGGCTAACCTCCGCGCCGCATCCCCCTGGCCCTGATCCCGACACGGAGGCAGGTCGTACCGCTGAAGGCAATAGAGCGGCGAAAGCCACTCACGTTCGTGTCTATGACCGCGGTCTGCGCCGCCGCAGTCGTCATCGCCGCCTTCCCGACTTCGACCGGAGCGAGCGGGAGCATGCCGGGTCGCTACCCGCGCGAGGGCAACAGGCTGAAGTGCATCTCCACCGGCTACGAGTGCGCGCGCGGCGGCTACCGCTACGAGACGGCGCGGCGCTCGGGCTGGCCCTGGGCCAGATACGGTGGCACACAGGCCAGCTACAACTCGACCGGGCCGCACAACTGCACCCTGTATGCGGCCTACCGGCTGCGGAAGAACGGCCTCGAGTTCCCGGGCTGGTACGACAACGCCGGAAGCTGGTACAGGCACGTCTCGCGCCGGCGCGTCAACCATCGCCCGGCGGTCGGCGCGATCGCGGAGTGGAGCACGCACGTCGCCTACGTGGAGTCGGTCAGCTCCTCGGGCATCACGATTACCGACGACAATTACGGCTACGACCGAACGACCAGGCAGACGATCGCCTGGGGAAGCGCGCACTGGCCGAGTCACTTCGTCCATCTCGCCGACCAGGGACCGGAGTGGCCGCCCGACTTCAGAGACGTCATCTTCTCGTCGAAGGACTGGGACGGGTCGGTCGTGCGCTGGCTGATGGACTCGGGCGGGAAGCGGCATTTGATCCCCAACCGATCGATCTACCGCTGCCTGAGGAAGCGCGGGCTGAAGAACTACGGGCTCCAGCCCGATCGCATAGTGCAACTGCTGCCCGAGCCCTCGAGCCGCCCGGCCTCGTGCCACCAGCGGCGCCGGGCCTGAAAGAGGTCGGATCACAAGCTGTGACCTCAGGGCGGAACGCGCCGCTAGTCGAGCTTGCCCTGGGCGGCCGTGACGCCGCCGATGTCGCCGCCCGGGCCGCGCAGGATCCAGGCGAAGCCGGCCGCGATCACGGCGCCCGCCAGCGGCCCGACGACGTAGACCCAGAAGTGGCTGAAGTTTGCGAGCGCGAGGTCGGGGCCGAAGGAGCGGGCCGGGTTCATCGAGGCGCCCGAGAGCGGGCTCGCCCAGAGCCCGGCCAGGATGATGTAGCCGCCGACGGCGAGCGCCGAGAGCGGGCCGACGTTCTGGGCGCGCGAGGCCGTGCCGAGAATCGTGCTGGCCAGCCCGAGGGTGAGCACGAGCTCGGTCAGCATCGCCTGCCAGTCGGTCATGCCGGCGCCGGGCACGGTCGCGCCGAGCGCGCCGACCTTGCCGTAGACGGCCCAGAGAAAGAGGCAGGCCAGCGTCGCTCCGGCCAGCTGGGCGAGCACGTAACCGGGCACGCGGCGCCAGAGGAAGTCGCGGCGCAGCGTGAAGGCGAGCGTGACGGCAGGGTTGAGATGCGCGCCCGAGACGGCGCCCATGAAGAGGATGATCGCCATCACCATCAGCCCGGGCGCCGCGACCGCGGCCGGGCGGCTGATGCTTCCGGGACTGAGCGCGTTGACGACGGGGCCGCCACAGGCGACGAGCACGAGTAGGAAGGTTCCGAAGAGTTCTGCGAACAGGCGGCGCCACTCGACGAGGGGGTCGTCGAAGCCTTTGAGGCTCGGGGGCTCGAGGGCTAGGAGGGCGGTCCAGCGGCGGGTGGGGAGAGGGGCGGGGTGGTCGGGTGTTGCGGGGTGGTTTGGCATTGGCCTGCTCGATACCTCGAGAAAATCTACGCGGGGGGTAGGTCGGTACTGACGGCTAGAAGGCGCGGTAACGGTACCGCGCATCGCGAGCGGCGCTATGGTCGGTTTCTCGTGACGGTAGAAGCACGCGCGATTCGTACCTCTTTGGAGGCGGCGTTTGGCCGTTTTCTGGAGATCTACGCGCGTTACGGCGGTCATCACTACTACGGCTGGGATGACTACTCCGACCCGCGCAACTACAAAGGACCAACCTTATGGACCGAGGGTGATTGTGTCTTTCGAATGGCCCTTGAACTTGAGCGCGAGTTTCCATACCAGGTTCACTTCGAACTGCCGGTCGCGCGCTGGAGTTTCGCCGATTTCGACGCGGCAACCGACAAGCGGGAGCGTATTGACTTGGTCGTCTCGAACCTGCTCGATTTCGTCGAGGACGAGACATCGCAACAGCGCTTCATGACGCACCGTCACGAGCTCTTCCTCGAGGGTAAGTACTTTCCCGCTGGGTGCTCGAAGACCTGGCGCTTCGACCACCTGCTCAAGGTCGACGCCGTCGTCGCCGACGCCACGCGCCTCGCGCGCCACGTGGAACGTGGCCACTGCCTCATCGCCGCTGTTCTTGTGGTTGATGATGAAAACCTGTTCGAAGAGGAGCGCGACAAGCATGCTTGGCCGGAGGCAGTTGAGGTTCTCGTTGCGAGTCCACGTGAGCTTGAGCGCCGAGGTATCGACTCTTAGCTAAGGCAGGCTGTCCGCGAAGCGGGCCAGGCGCTCGAACGGAACGGTTTCTCTGTGCTGGGCTCGGATCCATTCGAGGAGGTGCTGCTTTGGGACGATCCAAACCCCTCCGTGCATGAAAGGCTTCCCATCGCGGTTGCTGATGCAGATCAACGGTTCAACCCATTCCGCGACGAGTTCGTTACGGAGCTTCTTGGCCTGCCGTTTCGCTTTCTTCGGCGCTTCGTCCGGATACCTTCTCGCCTTGGATTCGATCATGAAGACACCAGTCGGGCCACTGACGAGGTGGTCGATGTTGCCTTCGTATTCTTGCTCGATATCGTGCATGACGATGAAGCCCTCGTTGCGAAGCTCGTTCAAGAGTTCGCCGATCGAGAGCTCGGCTCTCTCGCCGAGTGACCAGTTATCGAGATCATCACCCAGCTTGTCGGGTAGGTGCCAGACGGCTACGGAAACCGGGATTACTGCTATGGAGACGATGAGAGCGAAGGTTTGCTGGTGAAGAAGAATCAAAGCCGCTAGCAGCGCGACCATCGCCGCTCCCGCAGCAGCAAGCAATAACATCCGAGATTTCCGTCTAGCGACTTGCCGCGAGAGCCATGCCGCCGGGCGCTTACCTACGTCGTAGGGCATTCCAGTGTCATCGGTCGCTCTTCGCGTTCGCTCAAGGCGTCATAGGATGAGACCTGGCCGCAAAGGACGTCAGAATCAAGGCGAACCTTTAGGCAACGCGTTCTGACGCGCCCCCTCACCAACCACCGGAGGCCAGGAGCAGATGGGAAGACCGAGGAAGAAACCTTCGGACACGGGTAACGGCGGCAACGGTCAGAGCCTCGAAGCGCGGCTCTGGAGCATGGCCGACGCGCTCCGGAACAACATGGACGCGGCCGAGTACAAGCACGTCGTCCTCGGGCTGATCTTCCTCAAGTACATCTCGGACGCGTTCGAGGCCAAGCACGCCGAGCTGATGGCGCAGGAGGCGGAGGGCGCCGATCCTGAGGATCCCGACGAGTACCGGGCGATCAACATCTTCTGGGTGCCGAAGGAGGCTCGCTGGTCGTTCCTGAAGGCGAGCGCGCCGCAGCCCGCCATCGGGACGATCGTGGACGACGCGATGGAGGCGATCGAGCGCGACAACCCGTCGCTCAAGGGCGTGCTGCCGAAGGATTTCGCCCGACCTGGACTTGATAAATCGACGCTCGGACGACTCGTCAACCTAGTTAGCGGAGTCCAATTCGGTAGGCCAGAAGACCACGCCAACGACTCACTCGGGAAGGTTTACGAGTATTTCCTGAAGCAGTTCGCGAGCGCTGAGGGTAAGAAGGGCGGTCAGTTCTACACGCCTCAAAACGTTGTGCGCGTGCTGGTCGAGGTGCTCGCTCCCTACAAGGGTCGCGTCTTCGACCCCTGCTGCGGCTCGGGTGGCATGTTCGTACAGAGCGAGAAGTTCATCGAGGCTCACCAGGGCAAGCTCGGCGACATCTCTATCTACGGCCAGGAGTCGAACTACACCACCTGGCGCCTGGCCAAGATGAACCTCGCCATCCGCGGCATCGACGCCCAGATCGCGCACGGCGACTCGTTCCACAACGATCGTCATCCCGATCTCAAGGCCGACTACGTGCTTGCCAACCCGCCCTTCAACGATTCCGACTGGCGTGGCGAGCAACTGCGCGACGACAAGCGTTGGGCCTACGGCGTGCCGCCGGCCGGGAACGCGAACTTCGCCTGGGTGCAGCACTTCGTCCACCACCTGGCGCCGACAGGGATCGCCGGCTTCGTGCTCGCCAACGGCTCGATGTCGTCGAACCAGTCGGGCGAGGGCGAGATCCGCAAGAACATGATCGAGGCCGACCTGATCGACTGCATGATCAGTCTGCCCGGCCAGCTCTTCTACTCGACCCAGATCCCGGTCTGCCTCTGGTTCGTCGCCCGCGACAAGCGAAACGGCCGCTTCCGCGACCGGCGCGGCGAGACGCTCTTCATCGACGCCCGCAAGCTGGGCTCGATGATCGACCGTGTCCACCGCGAGCTGACTGATGAGGACATTACCAAGATCGCCGGCACCTACCACGCCTGGCGGGGTGACCCGGACGCGGGCGAGTACGCCGACGTGCCCGGCTTCTGCAAGGCCACCGCGCTCGAAGAGATCCGCAAGCACGGCCACGTGCTCACGCCCGGGCGCTACGTGGGCGCAGAGGCGCTCGAGGACGACGGCGAGCCGTTCGAGGAGAAGATGAAGCGGCTTACCAAGACGCTGCGCGAACAGCAGGCGGAAGCCGCGAAGTTGGATACCGCTATTGCCGAGAGCCTGAAGGAGCTTGGGTATGGCGGGTGAGTGGCCGCCGAGTTGGAAACGAGCGCGGTTGGGCGAAGTCGCGGATGTCAACTGGGGAGATACTTCGGTGACGAAAGCCTCCTATGTAGATAGTGGGTCACTAGCCTTCAGCGCTTCCGGTCCGGACGGCTTCCTCCCTTATGCCGACTTCGATCGCGTTGGCGTGGTGGTCAGCGCGATCGGTGCCGATTGCGGTAAGACGTGGCTCGCGAAAGGCAAATGGTCGTGCATCAAGAACACGCTTCGCTTCTGGGCTACTAGCCCAGACGTCGACTCGGCGTTTCTCTACTGGCTCACTATTGACCCGGCTATCTGGCCGAAGCGCGGTTCAGCGCAGCCATTCATCTCACAGGGCGACGCTCGCTTACTCGAGATCGCGTACCCGCCGCTTCTCGAACAACGCGCTATCGCCCACATCCTCGGCACGCTGGACGACAAGATCGAGCTGAACCGGCGCATGAACGAGACGCTGGAGCAGGTAGCGCGGGCGCTCTTCAAGTCGTGGTTCGTGGACTTCGACCCCGTCCGCGCCAAGGCCGAAGGCCGCGACCCCGGCCTACCCAGCGAGATCACCGACTTGTTCCCGGATTCCTTCGAGGAGTCAGAGCTGGGGGAGATTCCGAAGGAGTGGGACGTCGTTCAGCTGCGTGAGCTAACCGATACGGTGAAGGGTCGCTCGTACAAGAGCGAAGAGCTCGTCGACTCAGACACTGCTCTGGTCACACTGAAGTCGTTTGCGCGTGGTGGCGGTTACCGCCCCGACGGCTTAAAACCCTTTACAGGCACCTATAAGCCGGAGCAAGTCGTCGAGCCGGGCGAGCTGGTGATCGCGTGTACCGATGTGACGCAAGCCGCCGAGGTCATCGGGCGCCCCGCAGTTGTGCGAGGAACGGCCGGTTATCGAACGCTGGTGGCATCTCTAGACACCATGGTTGTGCGGCCGCGCCATCCGAGCATGACGAGGGCGTTCCTCTACTTTCTGGGCCGAACTGACGCGTTCGTCGCTCACACGTACGCTCACACCACCGGTACCACCGTACTGCATCTTGCGAAGGAGGCTGTGCCTTCCTTCAAGTTCGCCCTTCCGAAAGCGCAGCTCGTCGAAGCGTTTGACTCCATAGCGAGTCGTGCCTTGAATCGCATTCAGGCGACCGAGGAGGAATCGGGGACGCTTGCCGCGCTGCGTGACGCGCTGCTGCCCAAGCTTATTTCCGGCGAGTTGCGCGTGAAGAATCCCGGGGACTTCATCGAGACGAGATCGTGAACTCTCTTCCTCCCTGGGCGAATGGTCCGTTCGAGCTCCTCGTTCACGCCGAGTGTCATCTCATCGACGGCGAAGATTTCGATCGGCGCATCGCGCTTATTAGCTTCGATGACGCTATTGAAATTGCGATTACAACTTATCTAACGCTGAACCCGATCCAACGCGGAAACCGCGAGTACCAAAAGAGTGATGTAGAGCGATGGCTCGCGAACTACCACTCCAAACTCGACTTCCTCGAAGCGGAGCTTGTTAATAGAGGCCTGACGTGGGAGGTTGAAAAGAGCCATATCGTTTGGGCTCACGGTCATAGAAACGAGCAATACCACGGAGGTCAAAAGGGTATTCCCGAGAAAAACGTCTTGGCGTTGGTCAGAGAAGCCGCTCTGTGGGTGTTCTCGGTCCTTTTCGAGGTTTCTAACGCCGGAGAGAGGCTAGCGCAGGCAGTTTTCGAAAACTCGCCGCCAACTTTGCCTGACCCCGATAGCGAGTACGACCGCGCGATCGATCGCGAGTGCGAGATGCTAGATATCGGAGAGAGCAGCTACTACGCGAGCGAAGTGCTGTATTCGGTTGATCACGACGCCTATGTGGAAATGGGCGAGCGCTTATGCGGAGAGTTAGCTGCACCCAAAGAGGAGCCTGAGGCGGAATGAAAGACACCTTTTTCGCGGAGTCGGTTGTAGAAGAAGCCGCTCTGGCATGGTTGGAAGATCTCGGTTACGCAATCCTTCGCGGCCCCGAAATCGGTGCCGATACGCTCATCGCCGAACGTAGCGACCCGAGCTACCGCGACGTTGTGCTCGAAGGTCGATTGAGCCTAGCCTTGTCTTCTCTCAACCCCGATCTCCCGCCCGAGGCGCTCGAAGACGCCTTCCGCAAGCTCACGCGCGTTGACGCGCCCTCACTCCTCGATCGGAACCGCGCCCTGCAGCGGATGCTCGTGGACGGCGTCAACGTCGAGTACCGCCGCGACGACGGCTCGATCGCCGGTGCGCAAGCGCAGGTGCTCGACTTTAATGCGCCGGAGCGAAACGACTGGCTGGCGGTAAATCAGTTCAGCGTGGCCGAGGGGCAGTATCTGCGCCGGCCGGACGTCGTTTTGTTCGTGAATGGCTTGCCACTGGCGGTGATCGAGCTCAAGAACCCGGCCGACGAGAACGCGGACGTCTCCTCGGCCATTCGGCAACTCCAGACCTATCAGGAGCAGATCCCTGCGCTCTTCACCTACGACGCGACGCTCGTTGCCTCCGACGGCATCCAGGCCCGCATAGGCCCAGTCGGGGCGGGCAGCGAGTGGTTCAAGCCCTGGCGCACAATCGGCGGCCGCATCGATGCCAACTCGAGCCTGACCGAGCTCCAGGTCGTTCTCGAAGGAGTGTTCGACAAACGGCGCTTCCTCGATCTCGTCCGCCACTTCGTCGTCTTCGAGGATCTCGGCGCCGGCAAGCTGGTCAAGAAGCTGGCCGGCTACCACCAGTTCCACGCCGTCAATGTGGCGGTGGAGGAGACGCTGCGCGCCTCGCAGGCGCTGGTCGAAGATCGCGAGGCGGAAGGTCACCTGAGCGCGGCCGAGCGCCCCGGCGGCGCGCCCGGCGACCGGCGCGTCGGCGTCGTCTGGCACACGCAGGGCTCGGGCAAGAGCCTGACCATGGCCTTCTACGCCGGCCGCATCATCCTAGAGCCGGCGATGGCCAACCCCACCGTCGTCGTCATCACCGACCGCAACGACCTCGACGACCAGCTCTACGGCACCTTCTGCCGCTGCCAGGATCTGCTACGCCAGCCGCCCGTGCAGGCCGCCGACCGCGCCGACCTGCGCGAGAAGCTGAGCGTTGCCTCGGGCGGCGTCGTCTTCACCACGATCCAGAAGTTCTTTCCTGACGAGAAAGGCGATCAGCACCCGGTTCTCTCCGAGCGGCGGAACATCGTCGTCATCGCCGACGAGGCGCACCGCAGCCAGTACGACTTCATCGACGGCTTCGCCCGGCACATGCGAGACGCGCTCCCGAACGCCTCCTTCATCGGCTTCACCGGCACACCGATCGAGCTGACCGACAAGAACACTCGCTCGGTCTTCGGCGACTACATCAGCGTCTACGACATCCAGCGCGCCGTCGACGACGGCGCCACCGTCCCGATCTATTACGAGAGCCGCCTGGCCAAGCTCGACCTGGACGAGGCCGAGAAGCCGAGGATCGACCCCGACTTCGAGGAGGTCACCGAGGGCGAGGAGGTCGAGGGCAAGGAGAAGCTCAAGAGCAAGTGGGCCCAGCTTGCGGCCGTGGTCGGCACCGAGAAGCGGCTGAAGGTCGTGGCAAAGGACATCGTCACGCACTTTGAGGAGAGGCTCGAGGCGATGGAGGGGAAGGCGATGATCGTCTGCATGAGCCGACGTATCTGCGTCGATCTCTACGCGCAAATCACCGCTCTCAGACCCGGGTGGGCGGGCGAGGACGACAACTCCGGCTCGATCAAGGTCGTCATGACCGGCTCCGCCTCCGATCCGCTCGACTGGCAGCAGCACATCCGCAACAAGAAGGGGCGCGAAGCACTTGCCAATCGCTTCCGGGATCCCAGCGACCAGTTCAAGGTCGTGATCGTGCGCGACATGTGGCTGACCGGCTTCGACGCGCCCTCGCTGCACACGATGTACGTGGACAAGCCGATGCGCGGGCACGGGCTGATGCAGGCGATCGCGCGCGTGAACCGCGTCTTCCACGACAAGCCGGGCGGTCTAGTCGTCGACTACCTCGGGCTGGCGCAGGAGCTGAAGCAGGCGCTCCGCGTCTACACCGAGAGCGGCGGCACCGGCTACACCGCCGTCATGCAGCAAGAAGCGGTCAGGCTGATGCTGATGAAGTACGAGATCTGCTCCGATCTCTTCCACGGCTTCGACCGCTCGCTCTGGATCGAAGGCAAACCGCAGGAGCGCGTCAGCCTGATCCCGCCGGCGCAGGAGCACATCCTCGCCCAGGAGAACGGCAAGGAGCGACTCGTCGCCGCGGTCAACGACCTCTCGCGCGCCTTCGCCCTCGCCGTCCCCGACGACGAAGCGATCCGCATCCGCGACGAGGTCGCCTTCTTCCAGACCGTCAAAGCCGCGCTCGTCAAACCGCTCGTCGAGCAGCGCCGCGCCGAAGAGGACCTGAATCTGGCCGTTCGCCAGATCGTTTCCCGCGCGGTTGTGCCCGAGAATCAGGTGCTCGACGTCTTCGCCGCCGCCGGGCTCGAGAAGCCCGATATCTCCGTCCTCTCCGACGAGTTCCTGGCCGAGGTGCGCGAGCTGCCGCAGAAGAACCTCGCCGTGGAGGTTCTGCGGAAGATGCTCTTCGACGAAATCAAGATCCGCAGCCGCAAGAACGTCGTCGAGGCCCGCTCCTTCGCCGAGATGCTCGAGCAGGCGATCCACCGCTACCAGAACCGCTCGATCGAGTCGGCAGCGGTGATCGAGGAGCTGATCGATCTCGCCCGCGAGATGCGCGAGGCCGACAAACGCGGCGAAGAACTCGGTCTGACCGAAGCCGAGCTTGCTTTCTACGACGCGCTCTCCGTCAACGACAGCGCCGTCGAGGTGCTCGGCGACGAGACGCTGCGCGGGATCGCCCAGGAGCTGGTCGTCGCCGTCCGGAAGAACGTCACCATCGACTGGACGATCCGCGAGAACGTCCGCGCCCAGCTACGCGTGATCGTGAAACGGATCCTTCGCAAGCACGGCTACCCGCCGGACAAGCAGGAGTCCGCGACTCAAACGGTGCTGGAGCAGGCGGCTGTTCTAATGGACGGTGAGGTCGAGAACGGGGCTCTGTAAAGAGAACTGATTGCTCAATCGCGCTCGGTTTCACTAAAGCCTAGGACGGAAATGCCGATATTGCGGTTGTTTCGTATGTTGCGTTTATTTCGAGTACTGCTAGGATGCGCGTAGGAGGTGGTTCCCGTGCCAGCGACTCCTTCTTCCTCTGCTTTCTCTGACAACGTCGTTCAACCGACCCGTGAAGAGGCTCCAGGCCTGGAGCGCCTAAGCGAGCGGATCGAGGAGATCTACCATGAGAGGGGTAGGGCTCTCCTAATCGGTCCGAACCCCGACGAGAAGCCGGTCGAGCTACCCGCGTCTGTGTTCAAGATACTCAAGAACGTTGCCGAGGCGATGGCGAAGGGGCAGACAATCGCTCTGATGCCCTACGGTCTTCACCTCACCACGCAGCAGGCCGCCGATCTGCTGCACGTCTCGCGCCCGCACGTTGTCAAGCTCTGTGACGCCGGCGAGCTTCCGTTCGAGCGCGTTGGTAGCCACAGACGAATCCGGATCGAGGATCTCATTGCCTATCGCGAGCGCCGAGCTCTCACTAGGAAAGAGCACTTGCGAGAACTCGCGCGCTCCTCTCAGAAGATCGAGGGCGGTTACCGTTAGGTAAAGAGAATACGCACGACGCGCGGTTCCGGCCTATGCTCAGCCCATCGCTTTCCGTGCCGTCATCGATTCCTGCGCTCTCTATCCGTTCACGCTGCGCGACACGCTGCTTCGTCTCGCAGAGCTCGAGCTTTATGAGCCCTACTGGAGCGAGCGCATTCTGGATGAGATGGTTCGCCATCTCGTCTACGACGCGGGAGCGACGCCGAAGCAGGCAGCATATTTGCGCGATCAAATGAACCTCGCCTTCGATGGTTCGCTTGTGCCTGAGCGAAAGATCCGCAAGCTCGAGCCGGCCATGTGCAACGACGAGAAGGATCGCCACGTTTTAGCTGCCGCCGTGGCGATTGGAGCCGAGGTCGTTGTCACCTTCAACACGCGTCACTTCCCATCCGACGACTGCTCCGACTTCGGTGTCGAAGCGATTGAGCCGGATGAGTTTCTGCTGATCCTCTTCAACATGAACCCGCTGGGCGCGAGACAAGTTGTCGAAGAGCAGGCCAATGATCTGAGGTCGCCGCCATTCACCCTGGAGCAACTCCTCGACGCGCTCAAGATATCGGCACCGAACTTCGTTGAGGCTGTTCGGAACCACGGCTCAAGCTAGCGTCACTCATATATCTCGCGACTGCCTACGCCGCCGCGACCGACAAGCGCGGGCGCGGCCATCACGCGCTCTCGGACAACCGCTACTTCAGCACCTCGCCCATCAAACCGGCCACGGGGCTCATCTCCAACCCCTGCGCCTCTCGCTTTCTCGGAGTGTCGCTGGCCGTGCGGCACCGGAGGAGACAGTGTCGCCTACACGGCTCCGTAGAGTGACGTGCGGCCAGCGGCGCTAGGGTCTTCGCCCTCGGGCGAAGACCCGCCCGAGAAAGCGAGATGGCGAGGGCCGGAATTGAACCGGCGACACCACGGTTTTCAGCCGTGTGCTCTACCAACTGAGCTACCTCGCCAAGCAGTGATGCGGGTTCTAGGGTATCTAACACACTGCTAAGTCTTTCGCTTCTTCTGTTCGCTCGCTTTCCGCTTCGCTCGCTTGAACTCTGCAAGCTCGTTCAGCATCGTCAGGCCAGGCGCTAGATCTGAAGTCGGAGCCTCGACTACCTCTCGGATAGGCGCGTGCTCGAAGTTCTCGATCGCCTCTCGTAGACACTCTTCCGTCTCGGAGTACAGAGCGTTCAGAGAGATCCCGAACGCCTCAGCAAGCTTTAGGGCGGTCTCAGCCTTCGGCAGAGAACGGTGATGAGGCTCGACAGCGACGATCGCCTGTAGGGACGGACGGGACATCTCAAGGTATTGTGCGAGTTTGTCCATGCTGACGAGATGCATACCCGCGAGTCGGCGGACGTTCGCTGCGATGTTTCCTTGCGAGAGTGGCATAGCCTCGCCACATTTTGAAGCGGTACTGACGATTCGTCAAGCACGCCTTACGAAATTATCGTGTACTCTGTGAGTACAAGCGGTTCTGATCGAACTGGGTAGCTCTTAGGTCACCCGCTCTATAGCAGTCGAGGCGGTTGAGACCGCTCTACAAATCTCCGAGCTGCGACTCCCAGATTGAGAACCGTCCTGTTGGCCTTCGGGCCAGGCGACTCTCGGCGATCGGCCTTCGGCCGGCGTGGCAGCGACAGACCTGGGCACGACTGAGCCGAGACTAGAGATCAATTTCTAGGTGCTGGGACCCATACAGCAAGGTTCAGCGCGTCGTTCCCCGAAAGGGGGCGACGTGCGCTCCCACCAGCAAGCCACAGAGAACGTTCCGGTGTCTGGTGCTTCTCGGGCGATCTCGAGGAGGGAGTACGTCTACGTGCGCGAGCGTGAGCGAGCGCCGAAAGTAACCTTTTCCGCCCGCATTTCCGACGTCTACCAAGAGCTGGGAGTTCCATAGCCAGTGCTCCCGACCTATCGATTGGTCAGCGTACGAGCGCGGACAAATCACCGACCCGCGCGGTCAGACGTCGCTGTGGGTTTGAGTAGGGGGAATCGGAACCTCAGCCCGGCCGAGGCTTAGGTGTACTTCGCGGCGGAAGCTTGAATCGGTCGCGCCACGCCCCGAGCTCCTGCTTCCTCGCCGCAATCGCGATCAGATCGAGGCCGTTGTTATGAAGGCACCTGGGCCACTCGGCCCACCGCGGCTGCAGCTCCTTCATGAATCTGACCATCTCGCGGAATTCTCTGTTATCGGTCGAGCGGATGACCGATCGCTCTCGCCTTACTTCCAGCCGCCTCTGGAGATCCCAGGCCTCGTTTTCCGAAATAAGGCCGCACGCAGACGCCGCGCCGATCATGGAGACCATGTAGACGCTCTTTACCTTCGCCTCATTGGATCGGGCCGCCTTCCGCGCCTGCTGGTCCTCGATGATCGCCGTTCCGCCGAGCCTCTTCGCCAGCGCGATGACGTGAAGCTCGCCGATGCTCTTGGTGCCTCCCGCCGGGAACCGGATCGAGAGGCTTGCGATCAGCTTCGCGTCGGCGAGCGTGTCTGCCGGGAGTGCTGTGAGCCACGTCGCGTTCCCCACCTGCTTGTTGCTCGGGTAGTCCTTGACCCAGTCAAGGATCTCGTCCTTCATCACGTAGGCAGCTGTGTACGACCCAGGAAGCCATGTCCCGAGCAGATCGAGCTCGCCGATCCGCGCGAAGTGGGTAAGCGGCGTCGCGTCGAGGAAAACCGGGTGCTTCTGGGTCCGCAGCGGGTCCTGCGACATCTAGTTGCCCGGCGCCGCGTCATCGAATAGGTCTGCGAGGTCTTCCTCATCGATGTCCGGCACTTCCGGTGCAGCGACGCCGCGCTCGGCCGCAACACGCCGTGCCTTCGATAGGGGCATCCGCAACATCTCGGCGAGCCGCTCCTCATCGATGACCCCGTGCGCGAAGAGCTTGAAGGCGTTCTCTCGAAAACTTGTTGGCAGCTCCGCCCCGACCAAGATCTGGTCGTCTTCGGCATAGCCCCCCTTCTGCCTCAGCACGGCCTCAACGCGTCCCTGCGAGTCGCGCAGAAGTGCGTCCCGCTTCGCTGCGTTGATCAGCTGGCTGTTGTGGAGACGGAAAACCGTCGCCTGGAACGAGAGGCCGTATCGGACCATGAGATCGACGACGCTCTCGACGCTGATATCACCGATCCTCTCCGCGTCCGCCTTCAACGATCTGTACGGAGCGAGAAAATAGGCGGCGAACGCGTCCGCCTCCCGCTCTTCGCGTGGCTTGTTGCCTCCACCTCCGACCTGCTCCTCGATGAACGCGACATTCTCCGCGCCCTCTGTGTGCAGGCGGTGGTGACCGATCTCGTGCGCGATCGTGAAGCGCACGCGGCCCGTCGACCTGACGTGCGTGTTGATGACGATCATCGCGCGACCGCCCTTCTTCACGTAGCGGCCGTCTCCGGCCTTGGGACCGAGGTCGTGCGCGACGAACGTAATGCCGGCGAGCCGCATCACTTCCTTGAGATCTACGACCCCCGTCGTAACAAGATCCAGCTCGTGGTGAAACGCTTTCGCGGCGGTCTCACCGACGCGCCAGGCCTCACCAGCCATGCCGAGCAACCTCGGCCTCGGCGAACTCCATGTCCGCAAGAAGCCCAAGGGCCCAGTCAACAACCTCGTCGCGGCCGCGCGACCCAGTGCGAGCGAAGGCGACGACCTCGTCCCTCTCGCGATCGAAGAGCGCGTCCATGCGAACGCCGAGCGTGTCCGCGATTCGCATCAACGTGACACTGTCTATCCCGCGCTTCCCCTGCTCGATCCGCGAGAGGTTGCTTGGGTCCATCCCAATCCGATTCGCGAAGTCCTCGAGGCGGTTATAGCCTGAAGCCTTGCGCTCGGTGCGAATCCTGCGCCCGACCAGCGACCGAAGCTCCTGCTCATCCATCTTTCCCCTCCCTCCTTTGCTGATGTGGCAATCTTACCACGCCTCCGGATGCCATATCGGCAATCTCACATCGAGACGTGAGTCTCGACGGCGGGCGTCGTGCGTGCTCTATATCTGCTCTAGAAATGCCGTATTTCAGGCCTCTCGAAAACCGGCATCAAGCAGGAAAAACACCATATTCTCTACTGCTACCTACGCGATCGCTGCTATGCGCATAGCCTCTAGGAGTAGTGCTCTAGGCGCCGCCTCGATGATTCGGCCTCGTAGACAGGCTTTGCGTAGAGATGATTCAGTGAGTCAGGGCATGGAGCGGATGATTCGCTAAGTCGGGTCTCATCCGGGACGTTCGCGCTCCCATACCCGGCGCACGCGCATGGGGTGCCAGGCGCCGTGTCCCTCGCGCTCGAGGATCTCTCCGATGGCGCGGAAAGGCATGTCCTGCGAACGCAGCTCGACAATGCGCCGGATGACGACTTGCTCCTCTGCGATGTGCTCGAGCCGTCCGTCCCCACTCACCGCGTACCCGTAGGGGCGATCCCCTCCTATGTGGTAGCCGGCAGCTCGACGGCGCTTCCGTCCTCCCTGCATCCGAGCGCGAATCAGTCCTCGTTCGAGCTGCGCAGCGGCACCCATCACCTGACGGCAGAACGTCCGCATAGGGTCGCTCGGGTCGTCCTGCGGGATCTCGCCGAAGACGGCTTCGTGAACGTGTCCTCCCGCAGCCCACACCCTGCCTAAAACCGCTTCTTGTAGATGAAGCTCCCTCGCGAGGCGATCGAGCCTGTGGACGATGAGAAGGTTTGCGCGTCCGTCTACGATCGCCGAGAGGGCTCCTGAGAGTCCGTCCCGCGCGTCGTCGCCCTTCGCCCCCGAGATCCCGTCGTCTACGTACTCCTCGGCGATGATTGCGCCGATCGACTCCGCGTAAGCGCGGCATTGCTCCGCCTGCGCCTCGAGCGAGTCGGACCCGTTCGAGACACTGACGCGCCCATACAGGACCGCGCGGAGAGCGCCTGGAGGCGCTCCCGTGGATGTCTGTCGGCGCGTCATCGAGTCTCAGCCTCGAGAAGATCGCCGACGAATGAACGCACGCCGTGCGGATCGTCCGCGTACGCCGTGAGGGCAGCGCCGAGTTTCGCCAGCTCGACGAAGCCGAGTAGCGGATAGCCAGCCTTCTCGTGCGGGTACAGGTCGCAGCCGAACTCGTCGGTGTAGTAGCCGATTAGGTCCAGGAACAGCGCGGCCGGCCCCCTGCCGGTGTCGAAGTTGAGGGACCAGTGCCAGAGATCCGCCACGGCCTCGCAGCCGACGGGCGGAGATTCGAGGAGCGTCCATAGATCGGACGTAAGATGGTGCGTTGACATGGGAGTTTCTGCCTCCTGTGTCCGGGCCGGGGGCCGCACCAACGGTGCCCCGGCCATTTTCTTGTCCCTTGTATTATCGGCCGTTTTAACGGCGTGACACGACCCCTGACGAAAGATCCCTTGATAAGGGTAGAAGAGACGTTTTCGCCGAGACGAGGCGCAGAGCTGAGCGAAAACCGCTCAGGTATCAGAAGCACGAGAAGCCCGACGGTTGACGGGGGGGGGGCTTGTTTCCTCTCCGGGGGCTTCATTCTGGAGGAGTCACAGCACTATCACGACATGGAGCAATACAGGAGGGTATTTCGCCCGCGGGGCCGTCTGAGACTGGCCCGGATGTTCAGAATGGCTAACGGACGCCGCGCAGGGAGGATTGCACTCCGCGTGGATCAGAAGGTACGCGGCAGGCAAATCCGGGGTGCTCAAATACTCGCATTCCCGCCTCCCGGTAGACGGCCGGTAGACAGAACAGGCGGGTCGCGGCGCGACCGATGCGGCTTCGCGCTCGGAAGCTCGTGTTCGGACCAGCGCAGCGGACTCCGCACGCGGTTCTGGACACCGCTGCCGCGCCTTCGCGACCTAACAGAAGGCCCTTGAGCTCGATTCCGTCGGGCATCGTGCGGGCGACGGACTCATAATCCGTAGGTCGGCGGTTCGAATCCGCCTAGCTCCAAAGCCCGTTTTCCAGAGTGAACGCGGACAACCAAAATGCGACGTCCAAACCCCGACCTCTGAAATCGCGGTTTCTGCCTACGTTTCCCACTTCGATTCCGCGCCGAGCTTCGGAGGAGTCGTCCGTCGCCGCGACGCCGCCAACGTCCGCATAATGGGCTGCGCCGTACTGACACGGCAGCCAACAGTACGAACCTAGGAGGCAACGTGAAGAAGTCGCTGGGAGCCAAGGCACTGCTCTACCCGACGCCCGTCCTCGCCGTTGGCAGCTACGACGCCGAGGGACGGCCGAACGTGATGACGGCGGCCTGGGGCGGTATCGCCTGCTCCAAGCCACCCTGCATCTCCGTGTCGCTGCGGAGCGCCACCGCATCACATGGCAACATCATCGCCCGCAAAGCGTTCACCATCAGTCTGCCCAGCCGAGAGCAAGCCGCTCAGGCGGACTACTTCGGCTTGGTCTCGGGCCGCAACGTCGGCAAGTTCGCCGCCACCGGGCTGACGCCCGTGGCGGCCGAGTTCGTCGATGCGCCCTGCGTGGCGGAGTTTCCGCTCGTCGTTGAGTGCGCGGTCGTCCAGGTGCACGAGCTCGGCCTGCACACCCAGTTCATCGGCGAGATCAAGGACGTCAAGATCGACGAGAGTTGCCTAGATGTGGAGGGCAACGTCGACATCCGCAAGCTCGACCCAATTGCGTTCGCACTCGGGGACGCGACAGCAGAGTACTTCGCGCTGGGCGCACCAATCGGCCCCGCGTTCTCGATCGGCAAGATTTTCGTCGCCAACGTGGGCTCGTGATCGGGCCGCGAGCCGAGGGCGTGGTGCGAGAAAGAGTGTCCGTTAGTAACGGAAAGCTTCGTAGACGTCGCGACCGTGGCGTTCTCGCTCGATCCCTCCCAGAGCCCGAGCGAGATCTTGACGCCCTCGGTCGTGATCCCGAGACAGACGACGTTCGTGCGCCCCTTGAGCTCGATGCCGTCGAGCATCAAGACCGCGAGCCGCACGTCGTCGAGCCGGCGGGCCATCAGCTCGGCGAGCGCCTCGCGGGTGCGCTCCACGAAGGCCCGCGAGACCGCCGACTTCGAGGTCGAGCGCGCCTCCTGCTCGACCTGTTCGCCGACCGGCTCCTGGGTGCGCCGGTAGCGGCGCGTCGAGACGCCGGCCAGCATGCGCTCGAGCACCGCCCGCGTCAGCGGATCGCGGTCGGCGAAGTGCTCGTAGGTCGTGAGCGGAATCTCCGTGGAACCGTCGGTGCTGCGAGCGCGCGGCCGACGCACCGCCACCCTGCGTCCACCGAGCGTGACCTCGCCGCTTTCGTGGCCGTGACGCACCGCCGTGCGCTCGGCGTTCGGCTTCGATCGCGGGTCGACGAGCGCGGTGCGCTCCTCCTCCATCAGCGACTCGAGCACACCGAGTCCGACGCCGACCGAGAGCGCGAGCAGCCCCTCCTGCGCCGCGCCCACAAGCTCGCCGAGCGCCGCTGCGACGGCCTCCGGCAGCGCGTGCCTAGCAGCCTGGTCGTGGGCGGTGACCTCGACGGGGTGTAGCTTCCTCATGGCGGTTCCTCCTTTGATCTTTGGTCGGATCTCGCCCCGAACGCTCCCAGCAGGAGCGGACGGGGCGGGAGGACCGCCGCCTTCAGTTTCTACGAGCTACGGGACAACCTCCGCATGGCTAGGGTGAGAGTCCTACCGACTCGTGGAGGTGTGCGGAGTGTGACGGTACGCAGCGGATTCGTCGTAGTCGCCAACCGTCTACCGGTTGACGAGGAGGTCACGTCGACCGGGCGGCAGTGGCGGACGAGTCCGGGCGGCCTGGTCACCGCCCTGCACCCGGTGCTGGCGGTACGCGATGCCACCTGGGTCGGCTGGGCCGGTGGTGTCGGCGGCGCCCCCGAGCCGTTCGATCTCGACGGGATCCGGCTGCATCCGGTCCCGCTCAGCGCCGACGATATCGAGCGTTACTACGAGGGAGAGTCGAACACGACGATCTGGCCCCTCTATCACGACGCGGTCGAGCCGCCGACCTTCAACCGCCGGTGGAGCGATGCCTACCGCGCGGTAAACGAACGGTTCGCCGACGCTGCGGCCGAGGTCGCGGCCGACTGCGCAACCGTCTGGGTGCATGACTACCAGCTGCAGCTGGTGCCGGCGATGTTGCGCGCTCGCCGGCCCGATCTGCGGATCGGCTTCTTCCTCCACATTCCCTTCCCGCCGATCGAGCTATTCATGCAGATGCCGGTGCGGGTGGAGATCCTGCGCGGCCTGCTCGGCGCCGACCTGGTCGGGTTCCAGCAGAAGCTGGCCGCGCAGAACTTCGTCCGGCTCGCCCGGCACCTGCTCGGACTGCGGCGCACCGGCACCACCGTCGACATCGACGGGCGCACGACGAAGGCCGACGCGTTCCCCATCTCCATCGACGTCAAGGAGATGGAGGAGCTGGCCGCCAGCTCGGAGGTCCAGGCGCGAGCCAGGCAGATCCGTGCAGAGCTGGGCGACCCGAAGACGGTGATCCTGGGGGTCGACCGGCTGGACTACACCAAGGGGATCGAGTTGCGCCTCGACGCATTCGGCGAGCTACTAGAGGAAGGGACGCTGAGCGTGCCCGACACGGTCATGGTTCAGGTCGCCACACCGAGCCGGGAGCGAGTCGAGCACTACGAGGAGCTGCGGGTGAGGGTCGAGCGCGAGGTCGGGCGGATCAACGGAGACTTCGGGCACGTCGGCGTGCCGGCAGTGCATTACCTGCATCAATCGTACAACCGGAGTGAGCTCGCGGCGCTCTAC
Source organism: Actinomycetota bacterium (assembly GCA_003132665.1). Lineage (GTDB taxonomy): Bacteria > Actinomycetota > Thermoleophilia > Gaiellales > Gaiellaceae > Fen-549. The sequence continues at coordinate 39,277 of PKYN01000018.1, read as the reverse complement.
TGCGCGGCCGACGTGATGATCGTGACGCCCTTGCGCGACGGGATGAACCTGGTCGCGAAGGAGTACGTGGCCGCGCGCATCGACCAGGGCGGAGCACTGGTGTTGAGCGAGTTCACCGGCGCCGCGAGCGAGCTGCGGCACGCCTTCCTGTGCAACCCGTACGACCCCGACGGCGTGAAGGACGCGCTCGTTCGGGCGATCCACGTCGACAAGGCGGAAGGGCGGCGACGCATGCGGCTCATGCAGCGGTACCTGCGAGCCCACGACGTGAACCGCTGGGCCCGATCCTTCCTCGCCGAGCTCGGCGCGCCGGAGGCCACGGGTTGAGCGAACCCGAGGGACGTGCCGGCCTGACCGACAAGCTGGACGCCGATGTGCGCGCGCCGCTCGGCCGCATTGCTCGCCTGCCGCAGCTGCTCGTCGCCTGCGACTACGACGGCACGCTCGCACCGCTCGTCGATGACCCGACCCGGGCTGAGCCGCTGCCCGAGGCAGTCGCCGCGATCCGGGCTCTCGCCACGTTGCCGCAGACAACCGTGGCGGTCGTCTCGGGCCGCGCCTTACGCGACCTGGCCACGCTCTCCCGCCTGCCGAGCGAGGTGCACCTCGCTCGGCAGGCACGGCTCCGAGTTCGACCTGGGCTTCATCCAGCGGCTCGCGCCGGAGATGATCGAGTTGCACCGCCAGCTGTTCGCGGATCTGGTGACGATCTCGAACGACCATCCGGGTGTGCGGCTGGAGGTGAAGCCGGCGAGTGTCGCGGTCCATACGCGAGGGGCGAGCGGGCCGTCGCGGAACGCGTCCTGGATGCCGTCCGCTGCGGGCCGGTCACCTGGCCCGACATCCACGTGACGCACGGGAAGGAGGTTGAAGCATCCTGCGTTTTCTGGAGGCTCGTGAACCAGGCACCGTCTTGGAGAGCGACCGATCTTCCGCTCGCTGAAAAGGACACTCTCGCCGTTACCCGGATGGCCGCACTACATGCCCCCTGATCCGGTAGTAGCCGCGCCGGACACGCTCGAAGCGCGATTCGCAGCCCTCGGCGTAGGCGGCCAGAGTCCCCTTCACCGACGTCCAGCGCAGTGGCTCGCCCGCGAGTTGCTCTGCGGCCGCGTGGATCTCGCGTGCGCGCATCGGACCTTCTGCCTCCTCCAGCACCCTCGTGATCGTCGCCAGCACCCGCGCGGGACGCCGTAGCGCAGGCCGAGGTTCACGAGGACCGGCCGAGGCCCTGCGAAGCAACTCGTCGCGGAGCGCGCCCAGGCGGACTAGCTCAACCCCGGCTCGAGGGTTTGAACGTGCTCCGTTTAGTTCCATACCGCTTATGCTTGTTTTGGCTGCGAGTCTGCGGCCTAGGCGGAGTAGAGAAGTTTTCGCGCCACCCGCGCGGATTGCGATCAGCTGAACATGGCCGCAGTGAGCCGATCTCCTTGCGCGCAGAGGTCGCGCATCGGAGGAGCGGCCCCTAGGGTTTGGGATCGCTCATTCCTCGGCCTGCTGCAGCTTGACAGCTCGGACGTCGCCTTCGGCGGCGAGCCCATCGACCAATCGTTCCCACCGCAGCCACCCGTCAGCTTGCAGCAGGCCCGACGTGCGAACTGTTTCCAGCCAGTCGATGAGGAACCAGCATCTTCCTGCCATCGCGCTGTAGTCGCCGTCGATGAGGTCCTCCGCCCACGCCAAGCCGGTGGTCGTCTGCCACACGAGGCTTGCACATCGCGCTAGCTGAGCGACGGCATCGAGAGCCCTAGGCTCCCGGCGAGCAATGGGGAGCCAGCGAGCGACGAGATCAGCGATATCGTCGGGGGAAACCCAGCTCCGGGCGGCCAGCTCAAGCGTGGCGTCAGGGTCAGTGTCGCCCATTTCGATCTGGGGCGTGGGGAGCAGGCCAGCGATGGCTCTGTCGGACCAGTCGTGGTCGCTGAGGAGATCGGCGCCCGCGTCCAAAGCGTCAAGGGCTGCGGTCATTACGGTGCGCCAAATAACGAGCGAACCGGAACGCAGGTTGCTGTCGTAGGTGAAGAGGACCGCGAGATCGTCAAGCAGCTGATCGAGCGCACGTGCGTTGGAGGTGAAGGCGCGGACATGTTCCGTGAGCTGCCCAAAGTCGCCCGCGACAGCGAACTCGACTAGCACGCGCACTACGGATGGGCGTAGGCGGTCGCGAAAGACGCCGTATTCGCCGTAACCCTCGGTTGCCCAGTAATCAGACACCCGGCGGTGGACGTCAAACAGCACATCGAGCAGCCGCCGAGCGGCATCAGCGATGCACGCCTCGCTTCGGGCTGCGTCTGCGCTGGCTACAAGTGGCGCTATCAAACGGTTCAGTAGTAGACGTTCGGTCTTGATCGGCGGGAGGGTCTTCTCGTAGGGGCCATCTAGCGGGTCCGGGAGGCGGCGCTGCGCTGTCTCGTTCCAGCCACCGAGCCGACAGTCGCGGAGGCCGTCCTGCACTGCAGCCCATGCCACCTCATGCACACAGCGGCCGGATTCTGAATAGCGCTGACATGGCGTCCCCCACACGGGAGCGAGGCCGAGGGCGAAGGATGCCCGAACCTCATCAAAGACGCTGGTGGCGCATCTTCGGAGGGCGTCTTCGATTGGGCCAATGCTGAGATCGAGATCATGAAATGGCGGAAGCAGCAACGCCGGTAATGCAGCGCCGGCGGAGCGGTCCGCGCCCATGGAGAAAACGCTGTCGTGATCGCTCATGTCGTCAATGAGCGGGTTCGTCGCCGCCCCGACTAGCACGTCGGCTGCCCAGCGGAGATCCCCGTCCGACACGGACGTGCGTCCATGCGCATGTGCCACGATGGCGGCCGCAGCGGTTGCGGCGACTGCGTCCATGGGGTGGAGCGGACCGTGCTCGGGTGGGTCATCACCGAGGCTGCGAGCGATCCTGAGGTCGTCGATGAGCGTGTCGACCGGTGCGACACGGTCCTCCGAGCGGGCATAGGTGAACTGGAGACGCATAGCGTTGTTGCCACGCGAGAGCGACGTGAGACCCGGTGCCAGAGCCGCTGCGACCTGTGGTGGATGCTCGTATTCCGCGATGACGCCGCCGTCCTCGGCCTGGCGGAAGTGGTAGCTCTCTGGTCGCAGCGCGGCCGCCCATCCTTCCACAGATGCCAACTCCTCGGCCTCGTTGTCTCGTCCAGCCATACGCTCGCGCGCGCGGCGAACGAGCTCGTCGGCGACTGAAGCGAGAGCGGTGATCCGATTACTGTCGCCGGCCAGTGTGGCCTGGAGTGTCATTTGCGCAGCGGCCTCGCGAAAGCTGAAGCGACGCCTGTCCCTGCCAACGAGTTCCGGGGGGTCGGCTCCCTGGACATGGATCGAGCCTTCTTCTGAGACGACGCGCGAGAACTCGAGATGCCACAGCTCTGGCCGAGTCAGCCAGCGGTCGAGGAGATCTCCAGCTTGCTCGAGGTGTCGAACGAGCAGCCCCACCACGAGGCCAGGCATAGCGAGGTTGTGGCACTCACGGAGGAGCAGTTTTGTCACCGCGTCCAGTGGCAAACCGAGCGTGTCGACCAACTGGTCTGCGAAGCGCTCCACCGCGAGCAACGCGCTCATGCACGGATACGGCCCGACCGAGGAGCCGCGGTACCAGCACCAGACGTGACCGTCGCCAACGCACCGGCGTGTGCCGAAATCGGGCAAATCGAGGTCAAGACCCGGTAAGGGCGACTGCGGTGGAGCCGGAAGGAGGCTCAAGGGATCGGTGCCGACTCGGACAGCGGCAGCGTGGTCGAGCATTCGATTGATGAGAGCGACCGTCTCCACCGGCCGCGTGTTAAGCAGCCGAAAGAACGGTCCGAAGTACCAGGCGGCCATAGGGACACCGAAACCCCCAGTCTTGTGATGATGGCGGATACCGCCGCCGATCGGGCTGCGTGACCAGCCGTAAGGGTCGTCTGGATCGTGACGCTCGATGTAGAACGCCTCGGTGAGCACGATGAACAGCTCGGGCTGGTGGGTTGCCAAGGCCATGATCGGCCCTATCGACTCGATGGCGGGCGCGAGATGGCCGCTTCGGTCGTCGGCGAGCGCCTGAAGGAACGCCTCGGCCCGATCGTCGAGGTCTGGCCCTAGCATCGCCAGCGCCTCGACGGCAAACTCGTCATGGGCTGGAGGCTGACCTGCGAGGATGCGATCGCGCACTTGTCGTCGCAGTGCGAGCGATCCGGCGTCTGTTTTGGCGAGGCCACGCAGCCAGCCGAGAACCAGCTCGCGGATCTGTTCCCCCGTCTCCCCCCGAGCGTAGCGGTCGTCTTGGCCAAGGTCGTCTTGGCCGCAGTAGGCAAGCGCGACCAGCGGCGCGAACACGATCGGGTCACCGAAGCCGGATTCGCAATAGCGTTGGAGCGCGAGGCGCAGGACGGTCCGGAGCCCGGTGCGGTTGTCGGCTAAAAGCGCCGGCCATGCGCCAGCCAGCGCGGCCTCTGCGGAGCCAAGGGTCATCATCGCCTCCAGCGGCACCTCCGACCAGCGCGCTCCGTACCGATTCGCCAGATCGTCCAAAGTGGCCTGAAGCTGGACGCGGACGCTTTCAGTGTCAGCGTCGGCGGTCGACAGTGCCGCCTGGCAGGCCAGCCGGACTGCGCGCAGGGCCCAGCGTGGCGCGCCGGCCGCATCAAGGGCTCCCCACCCCTCCGTGATCAGCAACCGCGCCATCGCGAGGTCGCGAATCAGGTCGCTGGCGAACTGATCGCCCCGGCTCCACGCGCTCGTGGGGCCCAGCGGAAGCAGCAGACCATCCGACCTCAGCGACGGGAGGGCGGTGGCGTCGGGTGGTTCACCGTGGACATCAGGTTGGAGTAGGCGGTGCGCCAGCGACACCATCGCTCGCTCGCGGGCGTCGGGTGAGGGCCCGCCTGGGTTGGTGACTTCTCCAGACCGTACGAGGTGCCGCCAGATGGCATCGAACACTTCTGCCTCCGAGAGCGGTCCGTGGGGTAGGTCCTCAGCCGCCTCCGCGCGCAGAAGGAGATCAACGAGGCCAGGGCGAGCAAGCAGCCACGCCGCTCGCGGTTCCTCAGAGAGGCGCGTGAGCGAGGTGAAGGCTGTTACGAGCTCCTGGATCTCCTCCGCCGTTAGCCCGCTTACCTCATGCCGTCGTGGCGGAGCCTGTTGGCCGGCGGAAGCGCTCGCTTGGCTGAGTGCATCGGTCACGGCCGTGGCGCCGTCGCGACGGGAGACCGCAACTACGCCGAGGCCCGCGTGCATCGCCCCGGTTGCAAGGTCGATCAGCAGCGGTCGCCGTCCCTCTAGCACGGACTCCGCGCCGTCAATGACGAGCAAGCGTCCTGACCCCGTGGCTGTTCCTCCCAGCGTGTCGGCGACACCCCCTCCGAGAAGAGCCTCGAGCTCTGCTGTGGTGTCGGGGAGGTCCCGCAGGCTCAGGACCGTCACCACCGCTCCGGCCGCCCCGATGTCCTCTGCGGCGCGAAGGGTGAGCGCAGACTTTCCGACGTCTGGCTCGCCGTGGACGACCAGCGGCGCGGCACCGGTCGCCACCGCAGTCATCTCGGCAACGAGGGCCTGCCGTGCTCCGGCGCGTCTGAGTTCGAGATCTCCCGTTGGGTCCGCAAGCCGGAAGTGGGTTCGGTCACGCAGGCGCGCCGCGAGGCGGTCCAGGATCCCCCACGCCTGCCCACGGGAGGCCGAACGGCCGAGTGGAGTCCCGGACATGTCCCGGCGCAGCACGGGCTCGGTGACACACGCGCCCGCTGGGGCGTAGTGCCCGGCCAGCTCTGCGAGCTTCGAGAACAAGTGATCTGCATTGGACACCGCCCCGTCGCGCGCCACCGTCCGCAGGCGGCTGACTGCGGCGGTCCGGTCGCTCTGATCGGCGCCCTCCAGACGCAGCTCCAATACGCGGAGGGTGGACAGCAGCCGCCATGCCAGCGCTTCTGGGTCGACATCGGCGCCCAAGCCGGCCTCCGTCGCCGCGGACTGCACTAGGGCGTCGACGTGGTGCAGCCGATTACGGACGGCCTGGTTGGTCCGTCTCGGCCGGGTTACCTCCGCGCGAAAGATCTCGTTGTCGGGCGCTCCTTCTGCGATGACGAAAAGCTCGCGCAGCTGCTGCACCGCGGCGTTCGGGCTGGCGACGGCGAGGCCCAAACGCCATCGCCCGGCCTGCACCTCACCCCATTGGTCGTTGACGACTCGTAGGTATGAGGCGAGCAGGTGGATCGATGCGTTATCGCTTGGTACTAACGAGGGAGATCGCCGCACGCCGATCGATATACGCCGCTCACCGCAGTCCGGAGTCTGCCCGATGACGAGGAGGTCATCCACCGGGCTGAAGGCGCTGGCCTGGAACGTCACTGATTTGGGTGCTGCATCGTCGCCGAGACCTGGAACCGCGTCGCCGACGAGGAGATTCGCTAGCAGCACAGCGCCATAACTATGTTCCAAGACTGTCCCGCCGCCCCCCGTGGCGTAGGGCGATGCGCTGTTTGGGAGGCCGTTGCTGGTAGCCGTCATGACAGCAAGGGTACGGCGCGTAGCACACACGTCAACTGAGCTGTGGGCTCGGAATCATCGCGACCGGCGCCGCCTATGTTTGGACTTCTACCTCGTTATCGCGCTCTAGATTGTTGTGTCGGCTGTCCTGAACTCCCGATCACGCCGCGCGCTTGATGCGAAAGCGCCAAGGTTGTCGAGCTCCTCGTGAGTCGGTCCGTAGTGAAATCGGAGGCGTGGTAAACAAGCGCTACCGGTTCGAATAGTGACCGATTAGCTCCATACCGCTTATGCTTGTTTGCGGCTTCCCGGAGCGCTCAGTATCGGCTCCGGCGACAGTCGGCGCGATGAGCAACTCTTCGAGAACCCCCGACCTGATGCCCCTCAGGACGGCTATCCGCGCCGCGACACCATTCCCGATCGACGAGAACAAGATCCGCGGCTGTGTCGATACCAGTCGAACCGTCGACGAGCTCTTTGAGCGCGCTCGCACACAGGGTCTCGCGACGATCGAGCGTTCACAGCGTTCAGGCCGTCTCGCGCTGATTACCGGCGAAGTCGCCGAGTCAGTTGCCGAGATCATCCTCGACGAGCACGGCTACAGGGTGTTCTGGCAACTCCCAATATCTGGTACTCACGGCGTTGATCTTCTCTTGCTCGCCCCGGACGACGCCGTACTCGCGCTTGAGGTAAAGGGGACTCTCCGTCCCGGCGCGATTCCCAGGCTAACGCCGTCGCTTCGGCGCCAGATGAGCCGCGAGTGGCTGAATGACCTGAAGAATCCGGCGATGGCCGATTGGTCTCTCGAGGCCGAGGATCTCTATGCCGGCGTGATCGTCGTCGATCTCGCGCTGGCCCGATTCCGCCTTGTCGTAAGCGATGACTTCGAGCGCTATGCACCTGTCTCTGACCTCGTACGGCTGCGGTCGCCACGCATCAGCGTCGAGTTTGCCGTCTGACATCTCCACCGATGTTGGGTGACGCTTCCGGCAGTAGGAATCCGGGCGCAGCTTGACGCGGCCGTATAGGTCTCGCGTACGGCGAGCTAACTCACCTGATAGCCGTGCGCGGCGAGAAGATGTGCTACTTCCTCAAGCTGGTTTGGAAGCCGCTCAAGGACACGCCTGCGAGCGAGGGTTCGTGCCAGCTCTTCCCGCTGGTACCAGTAGAAAGACCCGTCGACATACTCGTCACCCTCGATGAGTTCGCCGTAGATGTCTAGCGCGCGTTCGTCGGCCGTAGCCGCGAGGGCCGAAGTGAGCGTGCGACCGAGCTCAGATTCGGAAGGGGCAAAGGTTCGCGCCACCGCCTTAAGTAGATCGCCGATTTCAGGCAGAACATCGGCCGTCGCGTGGCTTGCCCATTGGAGACCGCCGTGTTCGTACGCGCGCGGATCTGTCGCAATGTCGTCGAGCATCCTCCGGAGTTCTGCTCGTTGTGAGTCGATATCGCCTATACGTGCGAGCTCGGTTCGAGCGCTTCGCTGTAGGTCATCGGATCTCGCGCGCTTCGCGACAACCCGGAGTCGATCCAGAAAGCCCTCCTCACGGAATCTCGTGAGGACGTCCCCGGAGATCTCGACGCCGAGAACTACTTCGGCGAGAGCGTCAGCGAGTGCTTCGTCAAGCTTTGGGAGAGCGCGTAGAGCCAGACTGAGGTCGAGGGCGTCTGTGATCTTGCTGGCCATCACAGCTATCTCGTGTGAGCGCTCGGCCGGGAACCGGCGCGCGAGCCAGTCCGCGGCGTCCCAGTGCACACGTAGCGCGCGCGAACCGAAGATCTCAAGCCATCGATCCGAGTCGAGCGTGAGGTCAAGCGCTGCGCTCACTGCGAGCGCGCAGGATAGTCCCGCTGGCGCGGTTGTGGTTCCACCCTCTACTTTGATAACCCTTGTAAAGGGCGCCTCCGGCCACCAGGCCTCGGCAAGCTCAGCGAGGTGCTCGCGCTCATCCTTTGATAGCTCCGAAACCTGGCGCAACAGCTCTTCAATGACATGGCCATCAGGGCAGCGAGTCTCTGTTAGGCGCCCTTCTTTGAGCCACTGAGAAAGCCGCCGCTTGGGTTCATCGGGAAGCGACGGCTGTGGGGGTAGCGGCTCTTCGGCGCGGTTTGCCTCCGCATCGATGAACTCAAGCAGGTCTTCCAAGGCCTTCTGGAGCGCTCCCGTTGCCGCCCGCTTGAGCTTCTTGCGCTCGAGCCCACGCAGAAACAACAAATCACGCCAAGTCGTGCGACTACTGGCGCCCTGACGGGCCCCCTCTAGAGCCGCGCCCGGGAATCTGGCGCAGAGCTTGCTCAACAGCTCGGGATCGAGAGGCTCCACGTAGTAGTGGCCGGCGTTGCCGATAACGATCGCGACCAGTTGCCTGACATCTCGTGCCCGCCATCTTGCACGTGATCGCCGCTTGAGCTCGTCTGAAAACTCGCGCTTCTCGCCACTTCGTTGGAATCCCCGCTCGAGGAAGAAGTCGAGCAGCTCCTCGAGTGAGAGCGCCCGAACTACGTAGGTGTCGAGGATGTCCCAAGCGCGTGTCTTCTCGGCGAGCACTCGCGCGAGTCGCGCCCGCTTCTTCTCGGGGGTGAGCCCAAGGAGCGCATATCCAATCGTTTGCAGCGCTAGCTGGTCCGTATCTCTCGAATAGGCGTATTCGAGATCGGCGCAGAGCTCGGTGAGCCCCAGCTCTTCGGCAGCTTCGGCGGCGGCTCGGCGTACGACACTCTCCTCGTCCTGCAATCGAGATCGGATGATCTCAACGTTTGCGATATTCGGAGGGAACTCCTGAAGAAACGCGAGTCCATCACCACGGGCAGTCGACTCCTCGGCCGTCGTCGCTGCAACGACCTCCGGACGCAGAGCTTCGGCTGCGCTCGGGAAAGCTGCCGCCAGACGTCGAATCGCCGCTCCTGCACCGCGAATCTGCCGTTCGCCTCGGCGCTCGACCCAGATCCGCCGCTCGATGAAGTGATTCCAGAGCGAGCGCAGTGTCTCAAGCGCCTCGCTTTCCTCGATCTCGATGCCCTGGGTCCGCGCCCAGCGGAATTCATCTAGTGCGCGGAGCTGCGCTCGCGCGTCACCGTCCGCGCTTTCGAAGAAGAGATCAAGGAGGTGATCGATATCGGAACGGAGAGCCGAACGCCCAGCGATCTCGGCAACGGCGACGTTGCGTAGGGTCGCCACCGGATCGTCCGTGGCCAACAGCGCCTCGGCTGCTAAGCCTTCTTGGATCGTGACCGTCTGGAACGCGGCGATATCAGGCTGGTCTTTGAGCAGGGCGCCTAGTACGAGCCCCTCGCGTGTCCTCTGTGCCTCAAGTGCTTCCGGGCCTGGTATCGCAGCCAGTTCTCCTACGGTCGCTTGATTGCGCCCGCGGACCTCGAGACAGACGGCGAGCGTCTGCAGCCAGCGATAGAGATCGTCGGGGTTATCACCGGTGCGCGCCTTCTCGCGCTGAACCGCATCGCGAACTCCGATCTCGGTGATCAAGGCGAGGGCGCTTTCGGGAAGCGGTAGCTGAGCCTCATCGCGGAGTCTGTTACCGACGAAGGCGGCGTAGAGCGGGATTCCGAGCAGGCTAGAGATCGTGGGCATCTCTCGGTAGAGCTCGTCGATCCGTTGCTTGGGGATCCCGCGTGCTTGGAGGTACTCATGTCCCCATGTCTCATCGACATAGATCTGGTACGGACGGAAACCGTGCCCCTCTAGCCCTGGCCTCTCGGGAATCGGGCGTGAGGTCACGATGAAGAGGTGCTGCGGGAAGCGCTCGGCTAGCTCGGCGAGCCCTGCGATTACCTCCTCAAGGTCGACGCCCTCGACCTCGTCGAGGGCGTCGAGCAGGAAGAAGTAGGCGTTCGAGTCCAGTGCGCCTGGCGTCGGGTGCCTAGTCTCTGGATGGAAACATCGGGCATCCCGGAGGGCTCGCGCAAAGGCGCGAATAGTCCCATCGCTGCGGCGTAGCTCGGATGCGAAGAATGTGAGGCGCAGGAAGAGCGGGACCCACTCTCGGCTCTCTCGTCCGAGGTGGTACAGCAGCTGCGTCTTCCCCATCCCGGGCCCGGCGACAACCAGTGCCCGCCGGTCGTTCAGAAGTTCTAGCGGGGGTACAACCGGATCGCCAAGGCCGTGACGGGCGAGGGCGATTCGTGTCGCAGGGTCACGATTTCCGCTCTCTTCTGCGGGCAATAGGGCGGGCGCGTAGAAGTACGGATCGACATCCTTATCTCGTACGATCTGCACATCGGTTGCTGTCGACGGCTCGGCTCTCGGCGCGATTATCAGCGCGGCATGCTGAACTGCTCGGAATCCACGTTCGGAATCGAATGTCTCGATCCGAACGCCGGCGTGCGCCTCGAGCGAGGTTAGCTCGCTCTGACGATCGGCGTATTCATCCCTCGGCAGAAGCAGAGCGTGGGCCCCGCGGTCTTGGAACGCGATGGTGAGCCATTCGAGCTCTTTGCGCAGATACTCATCGGCAGCAGGGAGCCGGTAGCCGAGATAGACGACGACATGCGGTAGTACGAGGGCTCGTAGCACGGTCTTGAGCGGCTCGTCTTTCTCGAGCGCTTCGAGCGACGGACCAGGTAGGGCCATGGTCTTCGGTTCAGAGCTCGAGCCATGGAGATGGATGATCGCGACCGAGCCCTCGGGCGGCTGATCGAGCGCATAAGCCGAGCGAGGATGATGGATCATAGGCTCGAGCCCGATCGCACTAGCAGCTACTGAGAGCGCCGGATCGTAATTGGTCGTGATCACGATTCGAGACGGGCAGCGGACAAGTAGCTCGAGAACTGGAGTGGAGACGATCTCGCATTGAGACACGATCCCGGCGACGATCTCCTGGAGCACCTTGTGCGTCAGCTGATCGGTGACCGCGGCGCAAGCGTCGTCGAAGCCGAGGTCATCGATCAGCTCTGCCCCGCGCTCTCGTGCGCTCTGGATGATGAGCAGCGCCATCTCTCCGGCTGCCGGCACGCCCGCCTCGCGCGAGAGGCCGGCGCCGACGAAGGGGACGATGCGTTGGCGCTCGCGCTGGAGAAAAGCCGCGAAATCTCCGCTAATCGTCGCGAGCTGAGGCACGACGACACTCTGCCACTCGCGCCCTGCCGCGTCTACACACGCCACGTAGATCTCGCATGAGAGCGCCGCATGGTGCCCTGACCGAGCGCGAGAAACCAGTTCCAGGGCGGATGAGATTAATAGAGCGGGCGGAGATCAACTGCCGCTATCTGTAAACAAGCACTACCGGTTCGAATAGTGACCGATTAGCTCCAAAGCCCGGTTTACCAGGGGTAACGCGAACAACCAAAGTTCAACGTCCGAACCCCGGCCCCTGTAGTTGGCGGTCTCTGTCCGTTAGCTCCCATCTCGCACCCTCGGCCGCTGCCGGCTCAGCCATCGCCTTGCGCCGCTGGCGATGATCGCAGTCTCAGGACGCGCTATCCCGGGCGCTCTGAGCGGCGATCACGACCTTGAGGCCTGGGTCAAGTAGTGAGAGATGTCGCGAAACGGCATCGTCTCCCCGGCCGCCTTCTGCAGGTTGACGAGGCAGAGCGGGCACATCGTCACTCCTTCGGGAGCGACCGCCCGCAGCTGCTCCACCCTCCTTTGCGCCTGCGCCAGAGCCTTCTTCGGGTAGAGCGACTCGGCCGGGCCACCACAGCACCAGGTGAGGCGGCCGGAGTGCTCGGGCTCCCTGATCGTCATGCCGGTCGCGTTCAGCAGCGTCCGCGGCTGCTCGGTCACGTTCTCGAAGCGGGCGAAGACGCAGGAGTCGTGCAGCGCCAGCTCTCCCGAGAGCGTGCTCTGGAGCGGGAGTTCGCGCTCGGCCAGCACCTCCAGGTAGCTCGAGACGCGCAGGTCATAGTTCTCGACCATCTTCGGGTAGACCGTGCGCAGCATGTTCGTCGTGTGCGGATCGATAGTGATGACCTGCTTGACGCCATGGCGCTCGAGCGTGTGGTAGACGCGCCGCGCGTGATCTGCCACGACCTCGTCGGCGCCGAGGTCCCAGGTGAGGGCGCCCGTATAGAGATCGTCCTCGTACAGGTAGCCGAACTCGACGCCCGCGCGCTGGAGCAGCCCGGCCACATCGGCGAGGATGCGGTCGTAAGGCGTCCGCGTGCGTGCCGACGGCCGCGCCATGAAGGCGCTCAGGTTGACGAATCGGTTCATCCACCGGCCGAGCGGCGTGAAGCGAGCGAGGAAGGAGTCGCCGAGGCGTTCCTGCATCTTCACCAGCCCCTCGATATAGGGGATGAGCTGGACCATCAGCCCCGTGTAGATCACTGTCTCGCCGCCCCGGGGCAGGTTCAGGTCGCGGGCCCAGCCGATCGCGCTGCGCTTGGGGATCGGCAGCACCGAGCCGCGCAGGCGCAGGTTGTCCGAGAGGATGCCGATCACGTCTTTGGACGGCAGCGGCATCAGCGTGCTCCTCCGACGGCGTTCGTGTTCAGGAAATGACGCAGCGCGCGCACGTTCTCGGTGATATGCACGCCGCCGGGGCAGCTCTCCTCACAGAGCCCGCAGAGCAGGCAGGAGTAGATCGTCTCCGTCTCCTCGACGAGGCGCTCCTCCATCCCGAGCAGCACGTGGCGGAACAGCCGCCGCGGCAGCAGCTCGATCTCGAGCGGGCAGACGGCGCTGCAAACGCCGCAATCCATGCAGGCGGCGGCGTTGAACTCGTGCGCGCGGCCGAGCTCGTCCACTAGACGTGAGTTCACCAGCGTCGTCACGACGCGCTCCCAGCTGGAGTTTCGTAGCGGAAGTAGCCGTCGCCGGTCTTCTCCTTCAACTCGTGCAGATAGCCGTACTTGCGCATGCCCATCACCCAGAACATCGCCTCGTCGGCTGGGCGGCCGATCGCCGCCGCGATCTCGGGCACGGTCAACGGTCCGGAGGCGAGCGCCTCGAGAATGCGCGGCCGCATCCACTGCTCCTCGCGCACGATCTCGCGCACGTCGCGGCTCATCGCGCAACCTCCTGAAGCAGGCCGTCGATCATCGCTCGTACCTGGGCATCGGTGTAGCCCTGCAGGTCGATCGCTTCCTCGGCGCAGACGGGAACGCAGCCGCCGCAGCCCTTACAGACCGCCGCCTCGACGGCGGCCACCTGCTTGCCGTTCAGGGCGAGTCGCCCGATCGCATCGTAGGGACACGCCTCCTGGCAGGTGCCGCACCAGCTGCACTTCTCCGGATCGACCGTCGCCACGAGGGGATCGAGCTCGGCCGACCCCTTCTTGAGGATCGCGGCGCTCTGGCTGACGGCCGCGAGCGCCGAGGTCACGCTCTCAGAGGCGCTCTTCGGCCCCTGGCAAGCGCCCGCGATCAGAACCCCGTCGACGACCGTCTCGACCGGACGCAGCTTGGGATGGATCTCGTTGAAGAAGCCGTCCTTGCCGACCGGGAGCTTGAGCACGCCGGTCAACTCCTCGTTTTGCCGCGGCACCATCCCGGTCACAAGCACGAGCAGATCGGACTCGATCGCGAGCTCCTCGCCCTCGGTCAGGAGGTCTCGTACGGTGACGCGCAGGCGCCCGTCCGGGAGCTTCTCCACCGCTGGCGGCTCGCCGTCGGCGAAGCGTATGTAGAGCGAACCGCGCTCGCGCGACTCGGAGTAGAGCAACTCGTTCTTACCGTAGGTGCGCATATCACGGTGGAGGTGGTACTGGCGCACGTCCGGCGAGTGCTCCGCCACCCGTAACGAGTCGTGCACGGCCGTCGAGCAGCAGTAACGCGAGCAGTACTCGTGCCCTCCGGGCTGGCGGCTGCCGACGCAGTAGACATAGGCAATGCTCTCCACCGGCTTTCCGTTGAAGGTGAGCGCACCGTCCTGGTTGAGCAGCTGTTCGAATTCGGGCAGCGTAAGGACGCCCTCGATGCCGTAGCCGAGCTCGCCCGCCTCGGGCTCGTAGCTGTCGAAGCCCGTGGCGACGACGATCGAGCCGACATCGATCTGAATCCTCTCGCCGGGCTCGCCGCCGACCCGAACCGTGGCCTGGTAGTTGCCGAAGCTGCCCGACTTCTCCACCAGTTCGGCGCGCGTGAAGACCGTGATGTTCGGGCGTTCTCCGACAGCCCGCGTCAGGCGCGCGATCAACGCCCGCCCGTCATTCCCGTGCGGATAGATCGCGCCCAAATTCCCGACCTGGCCGCCCAGCTCAGCCTCACGCTCGACCAGGAAGACCTCGAGCCCGATCTCCGCCAGCCCGAACGCCGCCCTCAGGCCGGCGACGCCGCCGCCCACGACCAGAGTCTTGGGGACGGTCTCGACCGTCACCGGCTCCAGTGGCGCGCTCAGGCGCGTGCGCGCTATCCCCGCTCGCACCAGCCGGATCGCCTTGCGCGTCGCTCCTTCCCTGTCGTCGGTGTGCGCCCAGGAGCACTGCTCGCGGATGTTCACCTGCGTGTACTCGTAGGGGTTGAGCCCGGCGCGCCGCGCGACCTCGCGGAAGGTCTCGGTGTGCAAACTCGGGGAGCAGGAGGCGACGACCATGCCGTCGAGCTCTTGCTCGCGGATGTCGTCGATTATCTCCTGCTGCGTCGCGTCCGAGCAGGTGAACATCGCCGCCCGCGCCACGACGACACCGGGCTCGTCCTCAACGGCGCCGATCACCTGCGCTACGTCGACGTAATCCGAGATGTTGCCGCCGCAGTGGCAGACGTAGACGCCGATCCGACGCTCCTCGCTCACGAGCTCACCCTCATCGCCTCGAGATGTGCCGCCGCCTGCGCCGCCGCGGCGCCCGCGTGCAGGATCGACTCGGGGATGTCCTTGGCACCCGAGGCCGAGCCGGCCACGTAGACGCCGGGGATGCTGGTGCGGGCGGGATTCAGATCCTCGTCCACTTCGTCGACGTAGTCGAAGTCGTCGAAGGCCAGCTCGCCGCCAGGGAAGAGCTTCAGGATCTCGCGGTTGGGCTGAACGCCGACCGCCAGCACGACCAGGTCGTACTCGGCCTCGGCGACAGCGCCGCCGTTTTCGACGTCCTCGTAGCGGAGGATCAGGTTGCCCTCGTCCGTTTCGCGGATCTCGGCCACGCGCCCCTTGACGAAGTCGGCGCCCATCGCGCTTGCCTGCGCGTAGAACTCGTCGTAGCCCTTGCCGACGGCACGTACGTCGATGTAGTGGACGGTCAGCTCGGCCAGCGGTAGCACGCCCATGATCAGCTGGTTCTGCTTGATCGAGTACATGCAGCAGAACTTGGAGCAAAGCGGATTTCCGACCGTCTGGTCGCGCGAGCCGGTGCACATGACGTAGGCGATCCGCTCCGGCATCCTGCCGTCGCCTGGACGCAGCACGGTGTTGTAGGGGCGCGTCGGCGCCAGCAGCCGCTCCATCTGCGTCGCCGTGATCACGTTCTTGAACTTTCCGTAGCCGTACTGCGGCTTGAGGTCGGCCGGGAAGAGCTTGAAGCCGGTCGAGACGACGATGGCGCCCACCTCGACGTCGAGCTCCCGACCTCGCATATCGAGGTCGATTGCATCGGCGGGACAGGCCGAGACGCACTCCTGGCATTCGGAGCAGACGCCGCAGTCCAGGCAGCGCACCGCGCTCGCCCGCGCTTCCTCCTCGGAGAGGGGCGGCTCGAGCTCGGCGAAATCGGTGGGCGCGGCGGAGAGCAGAACGCCGGGCTCCGCGGGCTCGAGGCGAGCGTACGTCTTCTGCCTGGCCAGCACCTCGGTCTTGCTCACGGCCGCCAGCCCGTCGTCGAAGCCGGCGCCGTCCAGCTCGTTGCCCTGGAGCCAGCGATCGATCATCGCCGCCGCCCGCCGCCCGCGGCCAACGGCGCTCGCCATGTCGGAGGGCCCGGAGACGACATCGCCCGCGGCGAACACGGAGGGCGTCGCCGTCTGCATCGTCTGGGGGTCGACCGCGATCGTCTTGTCGCCGTTGAGCTGCAGCTGTGCTGCGAAGGAGGCCGTGTCCGCGCTCATGCCGACGGCGGCGATCACCACATCACAGCCGAGTTCGAACTCACTGCCGGGTTTCGGCTCGGGCCGTCGCCTTCCGGACGCGTCCGGCTCGCCCAGTGTCATGCGAATGCAGCGCAGGCCGGTCACAGCGCCGGACTCGTCGCCCAGCACCTCGACGGGCGCGACCAGGAGTTCGAGCCGGGCCCCTTCCTGCTCGGCGTCTCGAACCTCGTGACGGTGCGCCGGCATCTCTTCGCGCCCGCGCCGGTAAGCGACAGTCGCCTCCTTCGCGCCGAGCCGCCGCGCGGTCCGCACACAGTCGATCGCCACATCGCCGCCGCCGATCACAGCGACGCGCTTACCGTGCAGGTTGGGCGCCTCGCCTAACCTCATATCTCGCAAGAATGAGAGCGCGTCAAGCGCGCCGTTCAGGCTCTCTCCCGGTATGCCGAGACTGCTGGAGAGCGGCGTACCGGTCGCCAGAAGCACGGCGTCGTAGCCCTGCTGCATCAGCGCCTCCGGACTCTCCACGCGCGTGCCGGTCTCGATCTCCACGCCGAGCGCCGTAACGTTGGCGATGTCCTGCTCGACGACCTCGACCGGGAGCCGGTAGCCGGGAATCGTCAGGCGCAGCATGCCGCCCGGCTCGCTCGCCGCTTCGAGGATCTTGACCTGGTAGCCCCGTCGTGCCAGCTGCCAGGCGGCGGTCAAGCCCGCGGGGCCCGATCCGACCACCGCAACCTTCTTGCCGTTTCGGGCCGGTATCTCGATCGCCGGCGGTGTCTCTGCCGCGTAGTGCCGATCGGCGACGAAGCGCTTGAGCCTGCGAATCGGCAGCGACCCCTCCAGGTCGCCGCGCGTGCAGGCGCTCTCGCAGAACGCGTAGCAGGCCCGGCCGAGGCTTCCGACCAGCGGCGTCGTCTCGAGCACGAGCTGGAACGCCTTCTCGTACTCGCCGCTGCGGATGAGCGCGACGTAGCCGTGGGCCCTGATGCCGGCAGGGCAGTCGAAACTGCACGGCGACGTGCCGGCTCGCTCGATCAGAGCCTTCTGCGGTACGGCCTGCGGAAAGGCGATGTAGGCAGCGCGCCGAGAAACCATGGCGTCGTTGAACTCGTCCGGTACCGCGACGCTACAGACCGATTCGCAGTCGCGGCAGCCCGTGCACAGCGACTCGTCTACGAAGCGCGGCTTCTGGCGAACTCGCGCCCGAAACCCTCCGTCGCCGTCACGAGCGATACCCTCGACCTCGGAGTAGGTGAGCACCTCGATGTTCGGATGGTGGACAGCGGCGGCCATCTTCGGCGTCGAGATGCAGCTCGCGCAGTCCAGGGTCGGAAAGACTTTGCTGAGCAGGACCATCTTCCCGCCCACGCTCGCCTCCTTCTCGATCAAGAGCACCCGGTAGCCCATGTCGCCGAGCTTGAGCGCCGACTCCATGCCTCCGATGCCGCTGCCGACGACCAGGGCGTCATAGTCCACCGCTATCCACTCCCCGTCGAGCCCAGCTCGGCCAACGTGGCCGAGAAGTCATGCATGTACCTGATGAAGTGCTCGGCACAGACCGAGCAGATCGCGGCCATCTTCAGCCGCTGCGGCTCGTATCCGTTCTGCGTCAGAAGCGCCTGGGCGTCGGCGGCGATCCGCGACGCCCGCTGGGCGCAATCCGGCAGGTACGCGCACTCCTCGCCGTCCGCGGCGATGAAGACGCCGTCGAATCCCCGCTGGAGTGCGTGGAGGACCCAGGCCGGCTTGATTCCGCTCGTGCACGGCATGCTGATGACATCGACCTCCGGCGAGTAGTGCAGGTGCAGACTCCCCGCGAAGTCGATACCCGGGCCGGAGATGTCGGTCGAGAAGACCAGGATCCTCGGCCCTGCTTCTCGGATCGTCTCTTCAACGTTCGTCATCGGTCACATCACCATCTCGCACGCACTCGAGCGAGCGTCGGTACAACGTCACGGCCTGTTCTCCGCTCGGCTCGACAGCCTCACTTCGCCCGGCGAATGAACACGCGGTCGTAGCCGTCGGCCGGAAGCGAGCCGAGGAACTCGTGCCCGACCTTCCCGGCCCAGGCGCCGACGTCAGCCTTGGTCTGCGGGTCGCTCGACCAGATCTCGAGCACGTTTCCGACTCCGACGCCGACGAGCCCCTTCTTGGCTTCGAGCAGCGGGCCCGGACAGGCGACGCCGCGGGCATCCACAACCTTGTCGGGCGCCAGCCCGGCGAGATCGGCGCTATCTGTTGCACTCATGTTCG
Source organism: Actinomycetota bacterium (assembly GCA_003132665.1). Taxonomy (GTDB): domain Bacteria; phylum Actinomycetota; class Thermoleophilia; order Gaiellales; family Gaiellaceae; genus Fen-549. The sequence continues at coordinate 20,635 of PKYN01000018.1, read as the reverse complement.
GTTCTCCTTTCGGGCGGCGCCGCGCCGCTCCAACTCTTCTCTAGTAGACGAGGCTGTTGGTTGCCGAGGTGATCTCCGCGATGAAGCGCGCGGCGGCGACGACTTCGGCGCCCTCGATCAGGCCCTCCGCGGGAATGTCTCGGTTCTTGATGCAGGGACCGCAGACGAGCAGCTTGCCACCGAACTCGCGGACAGAGTCGAGCAGCCCGGCCAGCGGCGCAAAATCCGGCACCACGACCTTCTCCGCCGCGCCCGGCACGAGCAAGCGAACGCCGTCGCCCTGAAAGCCCATGACGACCTCCACATCCGAGGCGACGGCCGCACCGGCCATGACGAAGGGAATGGTTGCGAGCTCCGCATCCTCCGGGCCGTGGGTGACCATGATGACGAGTTTCTCAGCCACTTTCGCTACCTCCTGATTTGGGGGTTGGTTGCTTTCATTTCTTACTCCCTTGGCAGCGGAGAGGGAAGGTCACTCCTCGCCGCCTTTCCTGATCAGGAAGACGAGCTCGCCGTCCTTCTCGTGCCAGGTAAGCACCTCGTTTCCGGTCGTTTCGGCCCAGGCCGGCAGGTCGGTGATCGCGCCGCGATCGGTTGCCACGATCTTCAGCACCTGGCCGGGACCCAGTTCCTTCATCGCCTTCGAGGTCTTCACGACCGGCATCGGACAGAGCAGATCCCGAGCGTCGAGGGTCTGATCTTCTTGAATCTGGGCCATCTGATCTCCTTAGACGAACAACGTGACGTGAGCCCGGCGCGCCTCGGCGAGGAATGCGGCAGCGCCGCCGAACTCGACGCCGTCGATGAAGTCCTCCTGCACGTAGCCGAAGACGTCCATCGTCATCTGACAGGCGATCAGGCGCACGCCAAGCTCCTGGGCCGCCTCGATGAGCTCGCCGATAGTGGCGACGTTCTTGCCGCGGAACTTGGCCTTCATCATCTTCGTTGCCATCGGCCCCATACCGGGCAGCGCGGTGACGAGGGTCGGCATCGGCACGGGCATCGGCATGTCGGGATTGCCGACCGGCGAGACCTTGAGCTTGCGCTCGAAATCCTTGTGGATGATGTTCAGGCCGTAGAAGGTGAAGAAGACGTGGGCGTCCATGCCCGACGCGGCCGCTGTCGTCGCCAGGATCAGCGGCGGATAGGCCCAGTCGAGCGTGCCCTTCGAGGCGATGATCGCCGCCTTCTTCGCCGCCGGCTCGTGCTTGCGGTCGCGCTCCAGTTCCTCGCGCACGATCCGACGCACTTCCTCCTCGGACAAACCGCTCGCCTGAGCGAGCTTCTGCTCATCGGGCACCTGCAACCTCCAGTTCTGATTGCGCCTGCCTGGGCAGGACGGCCTCGAGCCGATCGAACCCGCCGAAATCAAGCGCCACCTCCAGGCAGCGCCCGATCCGGGCGTAGTGGATAAGACCCGCCTTGTGCAGTACACGCAGGTGGTGAGACAGGAGCGGCGACGAGAGCTGTAGTCGCTCGCGCAGGTCGCGGCCACAGAGCGGCCCGGCACGAAGCTCGTCGATGATTGCGAGCCGCGCCGGATCGGAAAGAGCGCGGAATGCCGCGAGCTGCGCGACTGACATACGGAGATCGGTTCTGGCTGGGGTCATCTGGGCGTGGCGAGAGGCGCTGATCGTTCAACGACGCTTGAACTGTTCAATACTGATTGAAGAGTCTAGCTGCACGATTGGCAAGAGGGACTCGACAACAATTCATCCCTTCGGTGCGCCTCTATCCGGCCCGTTGTCCTCGTTAGGCAAGAGCGAACCGCTGCGCACGAGCCCGGCCAGTTCCTCGTAGCCGCCAATCGGCTTGCCGTCGACGATCGCCTGCGGAACGCTGTCGCCGCCCGTCAGCTCGTGCAGGCGGCAGCAGTGCTCGGCACCACCGATGTCTATCTCCTCATAGGCGATTCCGTGGCGCTCGAGCAGCGCCTTCGCCTTCCTACAGTAAGCGCACCAAGGGGAGGTGTAGAGGCGGATCTGCGGTTTCGGATGTTTGCCAAGCAACATGTCGGGTACTACTATACAACCACACAGCAGTAGAATGGTAGATACCCAACCAAGGAGATCGACATGAACAGGAATATGAGCAACCTCGATCGCGGGCTTCGGGCCTTGGTGGTCGCGCCCGTGCTCATCGTCGCAGCGATCCTGCTGGGAGCGGGATCGGTCACCGGCATTGTGCTCTTCGCGCTTGCGGCGATCATGCTCGCAACGAGCGCCGTCGGCTTCTGTCCGCTCTACACCCTCTTCCACATCGCTACGCGTCGGCACTTGCCGATTGCCCACTCGCACTGAAAGGAGATTTGAAGATGGATGTCACAGCCGAGAACTTCGAGCGCGACGTGATCGAGCGCTCGCACGAGCTCCCCGTCGTCGTCGACTTCTGGGCCGCTTGGTGCGCTCCCTGCCGTGCCCTGGGACCGGCGATCGAGAGCGAGGTCGCCAAGCGCTCGGACGGACTTGAACTGGTGAAGGTGGACGTCGACAGCGAGAGCACGATCGCCGCCCAGTATGGAATCCAGAGCATCCCGACCGTCGCGGTGTTCCGTAACGGCGAGCCGGTAAACGGCTTCATCGGCGCCTACCCGGCGGGGACGATCGGCAAGTTCTTCGACGAGCTGCTCGCCGAAGAAGAAGCAGAGCTGCCGGTCGTCTGAGCCTTATACACGCAAGGAAAACGAACAGGAGGTCGTATGCAGGTCAAGGAGTTCCATTTCCCGCTCGAGGTCGATTGGCTCGCAGGCCGAAAGGTCGTGACGCGCGTCTCGGGTAAGCACGAGGTCGAAGTCATGCCGCCACCGGTGTTCAAGGGGACCGAACCGAGTGTCTGGAGTCCCGAGGATTTCTTCGTCGCGGCGGCGGCCTCGTGCCTGGCGGTCACGCTGACGGGCTTCGCGGAGCGCGAGGGCCTGGTGTTGCGACGGCTCCACGTGAGCGCTGATGGAGTCGCCGGCATGCGCGACGACGATCGCTTCGGCTTCAGGCGAATCGAGCTGCGACTCTCGATCACGACGGATCCCGGCCAGGAGGCACTTGCGCTCGAGTTCGCCGAAAAGGCCGAAGAAGCCTGTCTCGTCACTGCCTCGCTCGACCTTCCCGTCTCACTGGAGGTCGAGGTCGCTACGGCTGATCTCCCGTCGCGGGATGATCCCGCGGCATACGCCGAGTCGATTTGAGGTCGAGATGAGCCTCTTCTCGCGCCATGAAGGCTTGGACCCCGCGCAAGCAGCGGAGCTGCTCCGCATGGACGCTGCCATTGCGCTCGATGTTCGCGAGCCGAGCGAGTGGAGAGCCGGCCGGATCCGCGGTGCCTTGCACATCCCGATTCGCGAGCTGGCGGCGCGCCAGCGAGAGCTTCCGCAGGGTAAGAAGATCATCGCCGTCTGTCGCACGGGAAGCCGCAGCGGCTCTGCAACGCGGGCGCTACGAGCAGCCGGTTACGACGTCGAGAATCTCGACGGAGGCCTCGTGAGTTGGGTACGTGCGGGCTTGCCGCTTCATCCACGAGACGGCCGGGTCATCTGATGCAGACACGCACACAACCGGTATCTGCCGCGCTGCCGGATCGCCTTCTGCACGAGCGCCGCCCGATCGATCTGGAATGGTGTTCTTCATGAGCCTGCCACACCCGCTCCCGGGCGAGCTCAGCGACCTGATAGCCGCGCGCTTCCGCGTGCTCTCTGAGCCAATGCGGATCACGCTTGTCGACCGGTTGCGCGAGGGCGAGGCCTGCGTCGGCGACCTCGTCGAGGCCACCGGCGCTTCGCAGCAGAACGTCTCCAAGCACCTCGGTGTTCTGCTGCAAGCGGGCATCGTGGGACGGCGCCAGCAGGGGAACTTCGCCTACTTCCGGATAGTTGACGAGGGCGTCCTCGGGCTCTGCGAGCAGGTCTGCGGCAGCATGCAGCACCAGCTCGAGGAGTTGAGCGCGCTGATCGGCAAGCGAGCGTGAGTTCATGCCTTCGTGGCTTTCGCGCGGCCGCACGTCACGTAACCTGAAGCGGCTTTGAGCGTGCGCCCGCTCTCCACCGAGGCTGCCATTCCGCCACGCAACTCGCCGATGTCCTTGTAGCCGAGCTGCGCAAGCGTCTCGACGACGACGGCGCTCGCGTTGCCGTGCGTACGGTAAACGGCGAGCTATGTCGAAAGCGATTGCGCGGTGCTTGCGATCGACGCCGTAGATTCCGAACTGCGGCTCGTAGCTGCCCCATTCGTAATTGTCGACTAGCGGCCAGTGGGACCTCCGTGATCGGAGAGTTGCGGAACATAGACCGCTGTCTATATACTCACCCCGAAGATAGATCGCCATCTATATGGAGTTCACCATGAACGAAACGATCGACAGGCTGGACGCGCCAACTCATTACTCGCTGTCCGAGGCCGAGGCCGCCCGGCTGGAGAGCACCCTGGCAACGATCGCTGACCGGACGCGGCTACGCATCCTCAGCATCGCTCTGCGTGCCGAGGACGAGCCCGTCTGCGCCTGCAAACTGGTGCCCGAGCTGGGATTGACGCAGCCGACGGTGTCCTACCACCTCAAGCAGCTCGCGCAAGCGGGCCTGCTGGAGCGAGAGCCGCGTGGCGCCTTCACCTTCTACCGGCTCGTGCCGGGCGCGCTCGAGCAGGTCGCCGAGTTCGCCAGGGCGCTCGACGAGGTGGCCCGAGAGGGATCGAACGGATGAACTTCCTCTTCCTTGGGCCGCAGCCTAATGCGGCCATCTTGACGATCGGATACGAGTCGTGAGCGAATCCGTCCTCACCGCGCGTGCTCGTCGCAGTCTGCGCCCGTTGGCGGCGATCGCCGCGGCCGTCGCAATCTGCGTCGGCCTCTACCTGGCGCTCGGCCCGTTCTGGAACTGGGCGCTTTACAACCTGGTGGGGCTGCCGCGGGGAGCGCGCTGGTCGGACGCCGTTCACTTCTTTTTCTTCGATACGACCAAGATCCTGCTGCTGCTAGTCGGCATCATCTTCGTCGTCCGCATCCTGCGCAGCTTCCTCTCGATCGAGCGCACGCGCTCGATCCTGGGCGGGAAACGGGAGGGAATCGGCAACGTCCTAGCTTCCGGGCTCGGTGTCGTGACGCCGTTTTGCTCCTGCAGCGCCGTCCCGGCATTCATCGGCTTCGTGGCGGTGGGGATACCGCTCGGAGTCACGCTCAGCTTCCTGATCGCCAGCCCGCTCATCAACGAGGTCGCGGTCGTGCTGCTCTACGGGATGTTCGGGCTCGAGGTCGCGGCGCTCTACATCGGCACCGGCCTTGTGCTCGCGATCGTCGCCGGCTTCATCCTCGGCAAGTTGAAGCTCGAGCGCTATATCGAGCCGATGATTCTCGAGGCGGCGGCCGTCGCCCCGCTCTCGACCGGCGACGAGGTTGAGCCAACCTGGTCGGAGCGAGTCGAGCTTGGCGTCGAGGAAGTGAAGACGATTGTCGGCAAGGTCTGGCCCTACCTGCTTGTCGGAATCGCGCTCGGCGCCGCCATCCACGGCTGGGTCCCGACCAACTTCTTCACCCGCATCGCCGGCCCCGGCAATCCGCTCGCCGTTCCGATCGCCGTAATAGTCGGCTTACCGTTCTACTCGAACGCCGCCGGCACGCTGCCGCTGATCCAGGCGGTGCACGCGAAGGGAATGGCAATGGGCACCTCGCTCGCTCTGATGATGAGCATCGTCGCCCTCTCGCTGCCCGAGATGATCTTGCTCCGGCGCGTGCTCAAGCCCAAGCTGCTTGCCATCTACGTGGGAATTGTCGCCAGCGGCATCGTGGCGATCGGCTTCATATTCAACGCTGTGCTGCACTAGAGAGGAGAAGTGAAGCAATGCATTCAGTCAAAGTGCTCGGAAGCGGATGCGCCAACTGCGAGCGTCTGGCGGCGCTGGCCGACAAGGCGCTGAACGATCTCGGACGCGAAGAGCGGGTCGAGAAGGTCACCGACTACGCGGCGATGGCGGCGATGGGCGTGATGGCCACGCCGGCGCTCGCGGTCGACGACCAGGTCGTTCTCGCCGGTCGCATCCCCTCGTCCGACGCGCTCAAGGAGCTGCTCGCCGCCAAGGTCACGGCCTGACGGCGGGAATCGCTCGAGGAAAAGGAAGGAGTCGGAAGAAACCGTGCAGCGTCTATCTCGTCATCTGAACAGGTACCTGCTCTTCTACGCGATGGCGGCGATGGCGGCCGGCATCGCCATCGGACATCCGTTCGAGAGCTGGTCGAAGGGCAACTCGCGCCTGCTCGGCGACCTGACGACCGCGGGGGTCTTCCTGATTATCTTCCCGATGATGGTCAACGTGCGCTTCGGCGCGCTCGTCAAGGCCGGGCGCAACCTGAAGGGGCTCTCGCTCGCGCTCGCCTACAACTTCGTCTGGGCGCCGCTTCTGGGCTGGGGGCTGGCGAGTCTCTTCCTGCACGACCACCAACTAGCGCTCGGCTTCCTGCTCGTGATGGTCGTGCCCTGCTCGAGCATGAGCATCGCCTACGCCGGGCTCGCCAAGGGCGATCTCGAGCTCAGTACCGTTATCGTCGCCTCCAGCTTCGTGCTCTCGCTGGCGGCGGTGCCGGCCTGGATGGCGCTCTTTGCGAGCGGCTACAACGTGCCGGTGCCGATGCACGATCTGCTCTTCTCGATCCTCGAGGTGCTGCTGGCGCCGATGCTGCTCGGCTTCCTCACCCGCCTCTGGCTCGTCCGCCGTCGTGGCGAGGAGGCCGTCAAACGGCTGCAACCGTCGCTGGGCGGATTCTCGATGCTGGCCATGTTCGCGATGATCTTCCTGATCTTCTTCTCGAAGGAGCAGATGATCGTCGCCAAGTGGCACACGGTGCTGCTTCTGCTCGTCCCGAACGCGCTCTTCATCGCGCTCACCCTGATAGTGGCCACCTGGCTCGACCGGCGGCTCCGCCTGAACTACCGCGAGCACATGGCCGTCGTCTTCGCCGGCACCGGCAAGAACAACGCCACCGCGATCGCGATTGCCACTGTTGCCTTCTCGCCGCTCGTGGCCGTGCCCGCCGCCACCATGCCGATCTTCCAGGTGATGCTGCTCGTCGGCTACCTGAAGGCGGCAGGCTGGGTGCGCCGTTACTACGCCGGCAACGAGCCGGTGGCAATCCCCGTTCCCGGCCTCGAGCCGATCACGGTCGGCGGTCATGCCGACTGAGGCGGACGCCGCAACTCGCTACGTCGTCGAGGGCGAGAACCGCCCCGGCGGCGCCGGCACGATCGCCTCGCGCACGGCCACGATCGCTTTCGACGGCTCCGCGGAGACGGGCGAACTCTTGCCGAGCCCGGCCGACCTGATGGCCGCCGCGCTTGCCGCCTGCATGCTCAAGAACGTCGAGCGTTTCTCGGGCATATTGCCGTTCCACTACCGACGCGCCCGCATCCGGGTCGAAGTCGAGCGCGAGGAGCCGCCGCCGCGGATCGTCCGCGCCCGCTACGAGCTCCGTATCGAGACCGACGAGCCGCAGCAACGCGTCGATCTACTCCAGCGCAACATCCTCCATTTCGGCACCATCACCAACACCCTGGCAGCCGCTTGCGATCTCTCCGGCACCGTCGTCGCCGAGCCGCCCGCGGACGCCGGAAAGGAAGAGACATGAGCAGCACGATCTCCACAGATGCGCCGACTCCGCCGAGCATCCTGCGCGGATTCCACCCGGGTTGGTTCGGGGCGGTCATGGGTACCGCCATCGTCGGCGTCGCCGCTTATCTCAATCCGGGCGCCCAACCGGGGATGCTCCATACCGGCCACGTGATCGGCGTCGCCTTCGTTCTCGCCGCCTGGGCGCTGGCCTGCCTGATCGCCGTTCCCTATCTGGCTCGGATCGTCCGTCATCCCGACGCCGCGCTTGCCGACCTGCGCCACCCGATCGTCGGCGCCCTCTACGGCACCCTCGCCGGCGCGATCGTCGTGCTGGCGGTCGCCACTGCCACCGTCGGCGGCTCGCTGCTTCCATCGCACGCGGTCGTGGTGATCGTCGCCGTGCTCGCCACGGTCGGTGGCCTCGTCGCCTTCGCGACCGGCGTCCTGTTCACCTACATCCTCTTCTCGGGCGAGGGGCTGGCGGCCGATAGCCCGAACGGCGGCTGGTTCATTCCGCCGGTCGTGAGCATCATCATTCCGCTGACGCTGATTCCGCTATTGCCGCACGTCGGTTCCGACGCCGGGCGGCTGCTTCTGCTCGCCGGCTACGCGGGGCTCGGGATGGGCTTCTTCCTCTTCCTGCTGGTCGCGGCGGTGCTGTTCGGGCGACTTATCTTCCATCCGCTGCCGCCGGCGCAGCTCGCGCCGTCGCTCTGGATCGGCCTCGGCCCGATCGGCGTCGGCAGTCTCGCCCTGCTCAGGCTCGCCGCGGCGGGAACGCCCTTCTGGGGTGCCAACGCCGGCGTCGTCCAGAATGTTTCCCTGCTCGCGGCCGCCACGCTCTGGGGCTTCGGGCTCTGGTGGCTCGCCACCGTAGTGCTCCTGCTCGTCCGCTACCTGCGCCGCGGCAGGCTCGCCTCGGGCGTCGGTCTCTGGGCCTTCACCTTCCCGCTGGGCGCCTACACCGTCGCCACGCTGCAGCTCGCCCGCAGCTGGCCGAGCGGAACGATCGAGTGGATCGGAGCCGCTCTATTCCTGCTGCTCGCCGGCTTCTGGCTCGTCGTCGGCGCGAACACCCTGCGTGCGCTGCGGACCGGGGAGGCCTGGCAGCGCTAGCCGCGTCGCAGATGCCGGATGGCTACTACAACCTCGAGCGTATGTTGAAGTCCGTCGGTCGCAAGGGTGACTTTCTACTCTGCGGCACCTGCATGGACGCACGTGGAATGTTGGATGCCAAGGTCGCAGAAGGCGCGCGCCGAAGTTCCATGGACGAACTCGGCCAGCGCACGCTCGTGGCCGACAAGGTGCTGGTCTTCTGACGAAGGGGGAACCAGTAAAGGGAATCCTAGGCGTGAGAATGAACGGGAAGCTCCGGCTTTGTCACCCTGAGGGAAGTCGATCGCTTGCTAGGAGCCGTTAGAGTGCGTGCGAGAGAGTTGTATGAGGGCCTTGCTCGCCGGTCGGGCTTGCGGCGGCTCGGCGAGCCAATTCTCGATGCGCTCCCAGATCGAGCGCGCGGCACTGACGCCGGGCGATTCCTCGATGTCGATAACGGGCTTCGCCTCCAAGATGTCTCCCTGTGCCATCCGCTCAAGTGTCGGTAGGAGCTCGCTGTCGAAGGGCACCTCACCGATCAGCTCGATCCCCTCTTCGCGGCATGTCGCTCGCAGTCTCTCCGCCGCCTCAGCCGAGAGGTCGGACTTGTTCAGCACGACCTTGACCGGGACGCGTAACTGCCGCGCGAGCGTGACTAGGCGGCGCAGGTCGTGCTCTCCCGAGAGGCTCGGCTCCGCCACGGCCAGGAGTCCGTCGGCGCCCGAGATCGACGCGATCACCGGGCAGCCGATGCCGGGCGGCCCGTCGATGAGCACCAGTTCGGCGCCCCGCTCCTCGGCTAGCGCCTTCGCCCGCTCGTGCACGCTCGTGACGAGCTTGCCGGAGAGGTCCTGACCCGGCTGCAGCTGGCCGAAGACGATGGCGCCCGTGGAGCACTCGCCGCCGAGAAGCTCGCCGGCCTGGCGCGGCTCGAGCGAGATGGCGCCGTGCCGGCAGGCCGTGGCGCAGGCGCCGCAGCCCTCGCACGCCCACTCGTCGATCCGTGCCGTACCGTCGACTAGTGTCGAGATCGCGCCGAAGCGGCAGCTATCCAGGCAGCGCTCGCAGCCGCTGCAGAGATCCTCGCCGACAACCGCCTTCTCGCTGCCTGCAAAGGCCTCTCTCGATGTGACCTCGGTGCGGAGCGCAAGCGGTAGGTTCGAGGCCTCGACGTCGCAGTCGGCGACCACGAGCGGGCGCTCTTGCGCCGAGAAACGCGCGAACAGAGCCGACAGGGTCGTCTTCCCGGTGCCGCCCTTTCCCGATGCGACGACGAGCGTCTTCACGCTGCCGTCTCCCTCACGCTTCGCGCCGAGGTGCTCCTTATCGCCTGCCACAGGCCCGAGAACCAGAGTTCTCCGTTGGGATGAGAGTCGACCAGCAGCTCGCCTTCTGCGTAGCGCTCGGCCACGCGGCGATCGAAGGGGATGCGGGCGAGAAGGGGAAGACTTTGCGAGTCGCAGTAGCCGGCGATGTCCACCGATCCCGTTCCTTCTCGGTTGAGCACGATCGCGGCCGGCAGGCCGAAAGCCCGCGCGAGCTCGACCATCAGCTCCAGGTCGTGCAGGCCAAAGGCGGTGGGCTCAGTGACGAGCAGGAGGAGATTCGCTCCCTGCAGCGTCGCCACGGCCGAGCAGGCGGCGCCGGGCGGGGCGTCGAGGATGGTCAACTCGGCGGCTTCGTCTTCTGCGGCTCGTCGGGCTGCGCGGATAACCGGCGGCGCCTTCGCCTCGCCGATGTCGAGCCTGCCTGTTACGAGGCGCAGGCCTTCGCTCTCGTGGCCGGACTCGATCTCTCCGACTCGCATCTGCCGCTCCCTGAGCACTCCGGTCGGACAAGCTTGGACGCAGGCGCCGCAGCTGTGGCAGAGCTCGGGGAAGATCGTAGGCTTCCCACCGAGAATCCGGATCGCTCCGAACCGGCACGTATCTCGGCAGGCGCGACAGCCGTTCGGGCACGCACTAGCGAGCGCCTCCGGGATCGGAACCTCGACCGCCTCGGTGCGGGCGTCGACTCGAAAGAAGAGGTGATCGTTCGGAGCCTCCACATCGCAGTCCACGAGCGTGACGCGCGCGCCCGACCTGGCGACGAGGAGAGCGAGGTTCGTAGCCACCATCGTCTTTCCGGTGCCGCCCTTGCCGGACGCGACGGCTATCGTGAGGCCCTCGGCGAGCCGGTTTGCCTGATCTCCGGCGACCACCTAGCCTCCGCAAACCCACTGGGGCTGGATCACTTCTACGGTTCCTGCCCGAACCGCATCGACCGCCTGGCTAACCGTCGGCAGCTGTTTGTCGAAGTAGACGTCGATGCCCGCCTCCTTGAAGCCGGCGAGCGGCCGGCCGCCGATCCCTGCCACGATCAGCGCCGTCACGCCATTCGAAGCCAGCAGCTTCACCGGTCCCAGACACCCTCCGTCCGTATGGGGCAGGTTCTCGAGCACTTGCACTGCTCCGACCTCACCGCTTGTGATCTCCACGATCGTGAAGCAGTCGCACCTGCCGAAATGCCCTGAACGCTCGGCTTCGAGGCCGCCGGCGCCGCTTGACGGCACCGCCAGCATGATCGTGCCTTCCTTGCTCATCCGTTTCCTCCTCGTCTCGACTCTCCCGCTTCTGACAACCTCTCCAGGCTGCCGCTCTTGAATGCCGCGACGGCATCCGCCGCAGTCATTCCGGCTGCGGCGTAGGCGGGAATCGATGCCGCCTGGAGCGCCTGGAACGCCTTCGGCCCGAGCTGCCCCGTCAGCACCGCTCCCGCCTTACGCTCGGCGACGAGCTCTGCAGCTGCGATCCCGGCTCCCTGCAGCGCGTTTCGGTTCACGCTGTTGTCGATCGCCTCGTGCTCCATCGTCGAGGGATCTACGATGACGAAATACGCCGCGCGGCCGAACCGCTCGTCGACTGCGTCCGACAGGGCGGGGCCGGAAGCCGAGATCGCCAGTTTCATGACTGTCCGCCGCCGCCGAAGCGGCCGCGGCCGCGACCGCGACCCCTGAAGGCGCCGCCGAGCCCTGCTCCTCGGCCGATTCCGCGGCCGAAGCCCATTCCGCGGCCGAGGCGAAAACCTCTCGGAGCCGCTGTCTGTCCGGTCTCGTCCTGGCAGGGCCCACGACCTCCGCCGGTCAGGGGGCCCTCGCCCTTTGGTCCGGTTTTGTCTTTATTAGGCATCTTTCTTCTCCTTTTCATCGGGCTCGCCCTCTGGCGTGCCCTTGTTTTCAGCTTTTTCAGACTCGATCGATTTCTCGATGGCCTCGATCACCGATCGAAAGGCGCGTTCGCGTCGCCGTAAATCCTCGGCCCACTGCGTGAGCAGCTCGCGACCGTCGCTCGTGATCTGGTACTCGCGGCGCTGCGGGCCGAACTCACCTGCCGACCACTCCGACTCGACAAAGCCATCCTGCTCGAGCTGGCGCAACAAGCGGTAGATGCCTCCGGGATCGACACATACGAATCCGTCGGTCATCTCCTCGACGGTCTTTCGCAGGTCGTAGCCGTGCGCCGACTGCGAAGCGAGCGAAGCGAGTACTGCCGGCTCGAGTAATACCCCTCTACCTCGGCCTCTACCGCCGTGTCCCGGCCCGCAGCCTCCGCCGCCGCCCCGTCTGCGTCTGCCAAACCCTTGCCCTGAATCCTGTTCTCTCATCGTCCGTACCACCTTTCGCACCTATATGTTTATCACATCTAGATACGATGAGCGTGTCCGGCGCTCCGTATTAATGAGTCGCCCTTCGGTTCCTCGGCGCCGTGGGGGCTAGAGCAAAGAGAGCGCCGAGACGCGAGGGATCGCAACGAGAATCTGGAGCTATTCCTTCTTCGGGTCTTTCCCGCCCCAGGCGCCGATCGAGACGAGGCGCTCGCGGAAGCCGGTCTTGTCCATGATCGTCTGCATCTCCTCGGCTGCCTTCTTCGAGGGGTACATGTCGCCCAATCCGAGCTCCTCGCGGATCTCCTCGCGGTGCTCGATGAAGTACTTCCACTTGTCGCCACAGACCTCGGCGATATCGGCGAAGAAGATCTGCGGAGTACCGCCCATTCCCTTCTCGTAGAACTGTTCGCCCCAGGCGGCGAACATCTCCACGTGCTTGACCCCGTAGCCCGACTCCACCTGCATGCCGCGGATGACCTGGTTGATGACGGCGACGGAGTTTCCGCGCGGACAGCGGCTCTGGCAGGTGTAGCAGTAGAAGCAGTACCAGAGCGAGTCGTCGCTGAGCAGGGTTGGGTCGCCCACGAGCGCGCGACGGGCGATCTCACGCGGCGAGAAGTCGCTGAAGCGGGCGGCGGGGCAGCCCGAGGTGCAGATCCCACACTGGATGCAGGAGAGGAAGCCGTCGACGTGATCGTGCATGCGCGGGTCGTTGACGATCCGCTCAAACAGATCGTTGCTCGCGTCCGGCCTATCGCAGAACACGTCTGCGGCGATGAACGAGTATGGGTTGACCCGGGCGTCGCCGCTGCGCCCGTTCTCAGCAGCCTCAGGGTTTCCGTTGTCCTCGTTCTTGTCAGTCATCGGCTTTCTCCGTCGGGAGTGGTCGCGGCCGCATCAAACGCTCACTCCCTCGCGCGCGCCGATTCGCTGCAGGATCGGCTCCACGTCCTGGGAGTGCGAGACGACGCCGCAGACCTTGTCGGGGTCGGCGCCGAGCGCGAGCGCGACCAGTTGCTGCACGTGCAGGTGCACGAACGGGTACTCCTCCTGCGCCACTTGCGAGATGATGTCGTGGTGGCGGTCGAACTGGACGGCGCAGTTCGGGCACATGTGCACGAGAACGTCGATCTTCTCCTGGGCCAGGCGCTTTAGCTTCTCGCGCGTGACGGCCTGCGACATGGCCGGATTGACGAACATCTGGCGGAAGCCGGCGCCGCAGTGAGTTGTCTTCTCGTTGTAGTTGCCGGTCTTGATCACGCCGGCCGGCTCGAGCAGGTCCTCGGGCAGCATGAAGTTCTCGGGGTCTCCGAGCACGTCATCCGGAAACACCTTGCAGTAGTGGCAGGCGGGGTGGGTGGCGACCTTGATCCCGTCCAGACGCCGCTTGATCAAGCCGGGGATCGAGTGATGGCGACTCCAGAGGATCTCGAGCGTGTGACGATGTTGAATGGTCTCGTCGACCGTGTCGGTGTACTCGCGACCGATCTCGGCTAGAACCTCGTTCGCGCTACGCCGGTACTCGGGCACCGCGAGCACGTGCTGGGATTTCTTGTTGACCGCGTAACAAGTCGAGCAGAGGTAACTCTGGATCGGATGATCTGCCTCGACCGCGACGCAGGAGTTGCGGGCCGAGATGGCCATCGTGGTCGGGAACGGCATCATGTCGGTGTAGTAGCCGAGCCCCGTGCAGCAGGTCTGATCCTCGTTGACGATGTACTCGACGTCGAAACGGTCGAACAGCCACTTCGTCGCCGCCTCGGCGCCCGGATACTCGGTCGAGATCAAGCAGCTTCGAAAGATCTGGACTCCACCGGTTACGGGCGGAATGTCCGGAGTGGTTGGTGCCATCGGTCGCCTCTCTCGCGTGAGTGCTGCCCGGGATTATCGATAGGACTACCTTATAAGTCAAATCAGTGCAGGGTATTCAAAGGAGCGCAGGTGCCGATCGCCCTTGAGGGCGGCCGTCTGCCTTACTAGAGTCTTTTCGCGGCTCCGAGAGAGCGCGGGGTTCCGCGATTCTGGTGATGTCGCATTCTCCTCTAAGCTGTGCGCATGCGCCGCGTATTCGTGGTTCTCGTCGCCGGACTCGCCCTTTTCGTCGTCGGATGCGGAAGCAAGGCGAAGCAAGCGCAGTCGCGGCTCGTCTCGCCGGCGGAGTTCGCAGCGGCGGTTGCCGAGCCCGGCACGGTGACGCTCAACGTTCTCGGCCCCGGGGTGCCGTCGATTCCGGGCACCGACCTCTTCATCTCTATAGACCAGCTCTCCGCCGGCCGCGGCGAGCTCCCCTCGACTTCGACGAAGCTCGCCGTCTACTGCGCGCACGGTAGGACTAGCGCGGTCGCCGTCCCGATACTCGAGCGGCTCGGCTACAAGAACATCGTCGAGTTACGCGGCGGGATGGCGGAGTGGCTCGCGAGCGGGCGTAAGCTCGTCCCGGCTTCCGGCTGAAGCCGTGTTGGGCGGTCGCTAGCGGCGTGGTTGCCGCGCTCGCACGAGGGCGTCGATCGCCTCGCGCACGCCTTCGTCGGTCTCGACCGTCCTCACGACTGGTTCCGCGCGCTCGATCTCTAGTCCTACGAGCGCCGGTAGGACGTCCTCTGCGGTATAGAGGGTGGCTGGATCGCGTGGGCCGCCGTAACCGTGCGTGAGATTGCTCGAGTCGTGGGCAACGAGCAGGAACGTACCGTCGGGCGCGATGGCTTTCGCCACACGGGCGAGTATCGGCCGCAGGCGCTCCGGCGGGATCTGGAGGTAGAGGACAATCACGAGCTCGAACGCACCGGGTGGTGGCTCGTACTCGAATAGGTCGGCGCGAATCCACTCAGCCTGCACCTTGCGTTGCTCGGCGAGTAGTCGCGCCTTTTCGAGTGCGACCTCCGAGAAGTCGACACCTGTCGCCTGCCAGCCCTGCTCGGCAAGCCATACGGCGTTTCGACCCTCGCCGCAGGCTATATCGAGCGCCCGCCCGGGCGCGAGTGCTGCCGTCTCCGCGACGAGGAAGCGGTTCGGCCGAGGCGTCCAGAGGAGCCCTTCCCCCTCGTAGCGGCAGTTCCAGTCGTCTCGGTTCACCCATCAATAGTGCCCGAATCCGCGCGGGACCGTGCACGCCTCGATCGGTGATAGGCGGTCTCAGACCGAGATGAACAGGCGGATCGCAAGGGCAAACAGAGCGAGCACGAGCAGCCACTGGATCACGCGGCCGCTCAGGCGCGTCGAGATAAGCGCGCCTAGCTGCGCACCGGCGATCACTCCGATCGAGAGCGAGATGGCGCGATGCAGTCCGTGACCGTGACTGAAACTGCCGGCCAGGAGGTGAGTGATGCTCGCCGTTCCTCCCATGATCGCGAGGATGAAGTGGCTGGTCGCGGTGGCGATATGAGTTGGGAAGCCGAGCGCGCTGATCATCAGAGGAACGTGGAAGATCCCGCCTCCGATTCCCAGGAAGCTCGAGAGGAAGCCGACCACGACGCTGTATAGGACCCCGCGCCAGATGCGGACGTTGTAGCGGTAGGTGTGCCCGGCACTGTCGGTGAGCAGGCGGGGCGTTCCGCCCGGGAGCGGGCGCCCGCGCTCGCGGTTGCCGAGTACAAGCCAAACGGCGAGACCGGCGATCGCGGTTGCGATCACCAGATCGAAGAGCCGGCGCGAGACTGCGGTCACGAGTAGCGCCCCGCCGATCGACCCCGGCACGGTCGCCAGGGCGAATGGGATTCCGCTGCGGAAGTCGATCCGGCGCTGGCGGAAGTAGGCGACCGACCCGGAGCCGGCGTTGAAGAAGACCACCACGAGGCTGATCGCGGTCAGCGTCTGCGCCGAGTCGTGCGGATAGAGGATGAGCAGAATCGGGGTCAGCACGAACCCTCCGCCCGCTCCGACCAGCGTGCCGAAGGCGCCGACCGCGAAGCCGAGCAAGATCAGTAGGAGTGCGGTTGTCAGCGAGAAGTCCACTCTGGATTTGTCCCGTTCCGGGGGATTCGCGGTAAATCCATACCCTGGCGAGATCAAGGCGAGTCTAGGGCAGCGCGGAACGCTGCCGAGACGACCGACCTTTCCGTTGGCGAAAGGGGCTAGGCGGGGTTCTCGAAGCCCTCGATCGTCGTCTCGACTAGACGCGGGAGGGTGCCGAGGTTGTAGCCGCCCTCGAAGACGGCGGCTACCTTCGGAGCGAGGCCGGCGGCGCGGCTCGCAAGCTGGCGGAAGGTTGGATCGGTCAGCATTGTGGGCGAGAGGGGGTCGTCGCGATGGGCGTCGAAGCCAACCGAGACGAGCACTGCGTCGGGCGCGAAGGCAGCGACGGCCGGATAGGCGAAGTTCTCGAACATCTGCATGTAGACGCGGTCGCCTGTTCCGATCGGGAGCGGGATGTTCAGCGTAGTCTCGCTCTCGCCGCCGGGCGCGTTCTGTGTGCTCTCGCTACGAGGGCCACCCGTGCCGGGGTAGTAGGGCCAGGCGTGTAGCGAGACATAGAGAACGCTCGGATCGTCCCAGAAGATCGCCTCCGTCCCGTTTCCGTGGTGGACGTCCCAGTCTAGGATCGCGATCCGCTCGAGCCCCAGCTCAGCCTGGGCGTAGCGAGCGGCGACGGCAACGTTGTTGACGAGGCAGAAGCCCATCCCGTTGTCGCGCGAAGCGTGGTGACCTGGCGGGCGAGTGAGCGCGAAGCCGTCGCGGCGAACCGCCTCTATCGCCTGTCCGGCGGCGAGTCGGGCTGCCTCGGCGGTCGTGGGGGTAACGAAGGTGTCGAAATCGAGCCACGTTGTTCCGCCGGTCGGCTCGAGGCTGTCGAGGTAGGAAGCGGAGTGGACGCGCTCGAGATCAGCACGCGTCGCCGGCCCGGCTTCGACTCGCTCCGGGAAGGCGTCCAGAAGCACCTGCAGGCGGCTCTGCGACTCCGGATGATGCTCCGGCGCGGGATGCAGACGGACGAGATCGGGATGCACTACGAGATCGATCGCACCGCCCTCCGATTCGCATCGCAGCCTGAGGCGGCTGTCGCTTGAGCGCAGATAGGACCGCTGCTCACACGTTTGATTGTAGTGCTTGGCGGGTCAGTTTCAGCGCGCCTTTAGCAGTGATCGTGACCGGCGCCGTGGCGTCCGATGCGCAGCAGTTCCGGCCCGGAAACGTGGTCGACCTGCAATGTGGTGTGCGTGATCGCGAACCGCTCGTCGAGGAGCGTCTCCAGCTCGCGGCGGATGCCGTGGCAGTCATCGTCATCGTGAACCAGCACGTGCGCCGAGAGCGAGGGGAACCCGGAGCCGACTTCCCAGACGTGAAGCTCGTGCACGTTTGCGACATGCGAGTGTGAGAAGAGAACGCGCTCAACCTCCTCCACACTCAACCCTTGCGGGGCGGCTTCCAACAGAACGCGCCCGGAGTCTTTAAGCAGTCCCCATGCCGCCCAGAGCATCACTGCGGCGACGAAGAGAGCAACGACGCCGTCGGCGCGCGTCCAGCCGGTCGCGAGGATGACTACACCAGCGATCGCGGTGGCGACGAAGGCGATCAGGTCGGTGAGGATGTGCTGGAAGCTGCCCTCGATGTTCATCGAGTCGCGGTTCGCCTTAGCGAGCTGCCAGGTCGCGGTGAGGTTGACGGCGATGCCGACGAGCGCGACCACGAGCATTGCCGTTCCTCCCGCTGCCGGGGGTGCGATCAAGCGGCGGACGCCTTCGTAGACGATCAGGCACGCGAGTACAAGCAGGCTACCGCCGTTCGCCTGCGCGGAGAGGATCTCGGCACGCCTGAGGCCGAAGGTCAGGTTGCCGCCGGAGGGCCGCTTCACGAGTCGGGTGACGATGAGCGACATGACGAGTGCTCCTGCGTCGGCGAGCATGTGCGCGGCGTCGGAGAGCAACGCGAGCGAGTGGGCGAGTATGCCGACGGCTATCTCGACCGCCATGAACGCGACGATCAGCCCGAGCGCGATCCCAAGCCGCTTCGCGTCGGCGTTCTCGCTGATCCCGTGCGAGTGCCCGGCGTGCCCGCCGCCGGAGTGACCGTGTTTACGCTTGTGGCTGCCCACTCGGCAATCGTAGCCCCGGCCCCGCCGGCGCAACTCATTGACGCCATGTCGGAAGATCGCTTCGATCTGCTGTGTCTCGATCTGCCGAAGGTGGGGGCGCTTCGCGGGTAAGTCGTTTTCGTGCAGCGATCAGAAGCCGTTTGTTAGCTCGTCCAGCTGGAACTGCGCTTCGTCCAGCTCCTGCTGCCAGGGCATAGCCGCCAGTCGCTCGGGCGTTGGGGCACCACCTCCTTGCGTACATAGGAGGGGCGATCAGCGGGGGAGTGAGACTGGAGAAGCTCTAGCCGCCCATCGCGGCCATGACCTCGGACGCACTCGGGTCGCTTTTCGGCGTCTTCAAGAGCTTCGGTTTGAGCGGCGCGCGCTCGATCGGATCCGACTGGTAGAGGTTGAGCATCGCATCGTAGAGAGATCGATCCGCTACGCGCGTGTAGTAGCGCGACCGGATGCTAGACGGCGCCCATCCCATGATCCGGTCAATGGAATCTGTCTGGACAGCTTCCTCATAGAGTGATGTCGCCACGGTCTTGCGGAATCTGTGCGCGGGCCGGTTGCCGCCCTCAATACCGGCCCGTTCGAGTAGTCGTGCGAGCCGATGGTTCACGTTGCGGAGCGAGCCGCCACGGCCGAGAACCGTCTCAGAACTCGGGTTGCGGCGCCTTCGCGCGGCGAACACCTCGGCGAGAACGGGGTGAAGGGGTACACGACGTAGCTTCCCGCCCTTGCCTCGGACGGTCATGAACTGACCTTCGAAGTTCACGTTCCCCCACGTCAGCTCGACAAGCTCGTGGCGCCGCAGTCCGGCATACACGAGCGCGTAGAAGATGACCTCCTCTAGGTCGTCTGCGATAGCAGCGCGAATCGAGCGCAGCTCCTCGCTTGAGAAGACCTTGGGCTCGACTTCGGACAGCTTAGGAGCCTCCACGTACGTCGCAGGGCTCTTGTCGATCATCCCTAATCGGACTGCGTAGCGATAGGCAGCCTTGCCCATGCCCCATTCCCGATGCGCCGTGCTCTCGGCCACGCTCGAAGAGAGCGACGAGACATACTCCTCTAGGAGAACTTCCGTGGCGTCCTTCGGATCGACGCCTTGATCGTCTAGCCAGACGTTCAGTCGCCGGAGCGCATAGCGGTTTCGAGACACGGTTTTCGGATCGCGAGCCTTTCTCTCAAGGTGCGCGACGTAGGCTGCGAACATCGGATGGAGCTGCATGGTTCCTCCCTTGTCGGAAGAACCCGCTTCTCGCGCTGCCAGCTCGGCTTGCTTCGCTACCAGCACTTCCTCGGCTGAGACTGCTTCGCCCCTCTTCGCGAAGCGTCCGTCATGGCTTCTAGTAGGCGTTTCCACACTACTTAGTGTAGCGTAGGAGTGACGTAGAGAAGCCCCGCGTAGCTCTGTCCTCTACCAACTGAGCTACCTCGCCAAGCGGAGGCAGATTCTACTCACTCGCGCCCCTGGCCGGTGGCTCCGGCCGCCCCGGCGCGACGGGTCGCCCGGAGCCGCCTCGAGCCGCTAATCGCACTTCGCTCTCCGGGGCCGTCCAGAGGACTGTCTCCTCCGGCGAAGCACACCCAGCGACTCGCCAGAGGCGCGAGACGTACCGGGCTGAGCTACCCCCGCCGTCGAACCACCGCGAACTTCAACGACTGGGAGTCGAACGGTCGCCGCACGCCGAACAAGGAGGCCGCTATCGTCCTCACCGCCTGACCATCACACCGGGGCCGCCACCGAAAATCCACGGCGCTGCGGCTCTGGGCGGGAGCCGCGACATGCGTGTCGCTAAGAGACGAACGCTTTCCGCACATTCGTGGCCGACCACGTGGCGCTCCCATGTGGCTTTTTTATCCCCTTGTGGTTCAGGTTCTCGGCGATCTCCTCGAGTGACATCCCTTTCTCAAGCATCCGACTGATCTTCATACGCCAGCCATAGTCCTCTCGGTTGCAGAGCACGTGCGCGAGCCGGACGTTCCAGGGGACAAGATGTCCACCATCCTTCTTGAGCCTGGGGTAGTGGTCCGGCGAGGGTGCCCAATCCGGCGGAGAAGTGGATTTCGGGTCGAAATGGCCCCGCCCCTTGGGGCAATAGCACTTCGGCATCTCGCAGCGGAGTTCGATGATCTGGCCACGTTGCGCCATCTGAACGAGGACACCGCGTGTGCCGAGATCTCGTAGTCGGCCGGCGAGCGTGTCTCCCATGATCGCTTCAGGGCTTGTCGTTTTTGCCGTCACGCCTGTTCTCCTTAGTTCTGGTTGGCAGACTCATCTCAGCTCGGACGCGGAGAA
>PKYN01000010.1 GCA_003132665.1 Actinomycetota bacterium | reverse complement strand
GCCACGATCGGCTTGAAGGTCGAGCCGGGTGGATAGAGGCCCTGCGTCGCTCGGTCGATGAGCGGCCTTGCTTGATTCGTGGGGCTGAGCAACTGGGCGAGGTAGCTGGGGTTGCCCGCGGCGGCGGCTTGGTTGAATTCCGGGTAGCTTGCGAGCGCGTAGATAGCGCCCGTCCGCGGATTCATGACGACGGCTGCTCCTGCGTCCGCGTCCGTATGGCCCGCAGCGCGGGCAAAGCCGATGCCGTCGCGAAGAGCGCGCTCGGCGGCGCGCTGCAGGCGGGCGTCGATCGTAAGCTTCAGACCGCGAGCTGTGCCTGGCCTCGCAAGCGACTGCGATCCTGTGACCGGTCGTCCAAGAGCGCCGACGACGATCCGAGTTTCTCGCAGTCTGCCCCGCAGGAGCCGGTCGTATGTCGCCTCGACGCCCGACTGACCGATCAGCTCTCCCGCCTGGTAGCCGCGGTAGCGCGCCTGCTCGAGCTGTTGGCCGTTGATCTCACCGAGGAGCCCCAGGAACTCGCTTCCGAGCGCACCGTGCGGATAGCGTCGTACCGGAAGTGCCGTGACCTTCAGGCCGGGGAACTCGGTCTGGCGCTCGAGCAGGTAGAAGGACAGATCGCGCCCGGGCCCAGGAATGACGACGGGGTCGGTGTATGGCGATCTGAGGAGACCGGAGCGGATCCGTGCGACAAGGCTCGTGACCGGCTCGCTCGAGATCTGCGCCAGCCGCGCCAGCAGCGCTCGTCCACGCGGGGTCGGGCTCCAGTTCCAGTTCGCCCGGATCGAGCCGAGCTCGCGCGGGTCGGCCGTGACCACCGACTTGGTGTCTGCGACCGCGAGGAGTTGTTTCTTGGCATCGACAATGACTCCCCGTGGCCGCTGCTGGACGAGCGCGCGGGTCGACTGCTGCACAGCCGCACGGGTGTAACGCGCTGTGTCCATAACCTGGAGCGACCAAAGACGGAGAACGAGCAGCGCGAAGCCGGCGATACAGACGGCGGAGAAGAGGCTCAGGCGGAGAAGCCCGTTCGGCTTTGCGGTCGCAAGCGGCTCGACGAGTGCCAGTCGGGGGACAGGAAGCTGCACATGCGGCTGCTGCTCGGCTTCCCCTCTGACGAAGATCGTCGCCATTGCAGCTCCACCCGAGCCCCCTAGACGCTCACGAGCTCACCGGATGAAGCGAGTGGCGAACGCGTTCCCAGAGCCCTTTCACCACGCTCGGCCGGTCCTCCCCGATCGCGCAGCTGACCCGTATCGACCGCCCGTTGGGTTCGATCTCTGCGACGTCAGCGACAGGCACCGTCGTGCGTTGTGGCCGTAGGCGGCCAGTCCGGACGACTAGGAAGTCGGGGCAGTCGCACCGCGTGTGGAAGAGCGTCGTCTCGACAATGCCGACTCTTACCGTCGGCGATTCGACGCGGTAGCCGCTGCAACGGGAAAGCCAGTAATCGCGCCCGAAGTGGACGGCACGCGGCAAGTTGGGGCGCCGCACCGAGCCCCCGTTCGTAACACGACCCAATCCCTCTTCGCTGTTTGCGAGCTGAGAAGAACGCCGGGGCTCTCTCGTGTAGATGGTTTCCTCAATCCCGTACCCTTCGGGCTAAATGTTCTTCCCTGTCGAGCATGGAACTAAACGGATTCCTTGACACACGAGACTCCGTGGTGCGGGCGGCGCCCAGGTAGAGTGAAAAGTGAGCGCCTCGGCCGGCTGGCGTGAGGCTGAAAGCTGGGAGCACAGCGTCAGGAGCATCGATGAATCCGCTGATCCCGATGGTGATCGAGCAGACCGCACGCGGCGAGCGCGCTTTCGACATCTACTCGCGCCTCCTGAACGAGCGGATCATCTTCCTCGGCAGTCCCGTCGACGACGAGCTCGCGAGCCTGACGATCGCCGAGCTGCTTCACCTCGAGTCCGAGGACCCGGGCAAGGACATCTCGCTCTACATCAACTGTCCGGGCGGCTCCGTCTACGACGGCCTCGCCATCTACGACGCGATGCAGTTCATCAAGCCCGACGTGTCGACGATCTGCGTGGGAATGGCGATGTCGCTCGGCGCGCTGCTCCTGGCGGCAGGCGCGAAGGGGAAGCGGATGGCGTTGCCGAACGCGAAGATCCTCATCCACCAGNNATTGCGCTCAAACGGCGCATGGAGGAGATCATCGCCGAGCACACCGGTCGGCCGCTCGAGAAGGTTTCGAAGGAGATGGAGCGCGACTACTTCATGACCGCAGCGGAAGCAGTCGAGTACGGCCTCATCGACGCAGTGCTCAGCCATCGCCCCCGGCGGGGCGTCAAGGAGGCGTCCCCGGTGCTCTAAGACGCCAGATGAGGGGTCGCTGCGGTCAGAACCCCTCATTCTGAGCCTCGGCTATGCCAGACACGATCGGGTTTCCCGCTTCGCTCGCGCCCGACAAGCCTCAGAACACCAGCGCCTCTGCTTCGCGCGAAGATGCTCTCCACAACCCGCGCAGACGCGCGCTACGAGCTCGCCGAACGAGCGCCGGTAGAGGTGACAGACCTGCTCCGGGTCACTGGGAAGAGCGAAGCCAGGGTTAGGAGCGCGCAGCTCCTTACAGGCAAGCGACGCCGCGAGCGCCGATAGCCACGACCGCGTGTTCTTCCTGACTCGCTTACCCGCGAGCGCTCGCCGAAGCGTCGCGAGGCCGGACTCGATACGACCACGATCAAGCGCATCCGAAGCCGCAGCGTGCAACCCTCGCCGCGGAGCCGGGTGCTGCTCACCCACTACGCCAGCGTCTACGCGCGCGAGCAGCTCACCCGCCTCCCGGCTCAAAGACGGATCGAGACGACCTGACCGCCTGCGCGCGCTACCTCGCAGGGCGAGCCGAGCGGAGGTGCCCCGTCTGCGGCAAGCCACCTGCGGGGCCGCGCGCCACCTACTGCTCACGCGCCTGCCGCGACCGTGCCTACCGTCAGCGAAGAGCGGGGGCCGAAACTCCTGAGGCGCTGATGCGCGTGATGGCTCAGGTGCCGATAGCGGTTGCGCGTTGGCGGGCGGGGCGTGCTTCGAGCCGCTCGAGGTAGGCGTTGATGTTGGGCAACCCGTCGGTAAGACCTGCGCCCTTGGCGAGGATCAGCACGGCCCCGCAGACGAGATCGGCGACGCTGAAGCGGTCGCCGACCAGGTACTCGTGCCCGTCGAGCGCTTGTTCGAGAGCCGCGGCGGCGGCCTGGAAGCGCTCGACGCCGGTCCGCGCACGGGCCGGATCGTCCTCGCGATGCCGACGCACCTCGATGATCGCCGGCTCCAGCTCGGTCATCGCGAACACTGTCCACTGGTAGACAAGCCCACGCTCGTGTGTCGCGAGCGGCCAGTTCAGCTGCGCGTCCGGATACAGATCGGCGAGCTGCAGGCAGAGCGCCGCCGACTCGAACAGAAACCCCTCTTCGTCCTCGAGCACCGGCACTCGTCCCAGCGGGTGACGGCTGCGATGCTCGTCCGTCTGGCGGTCCTCGCCCTCCATAAGCGTCAGCTCGTAGGGCTGACCGATCTCCTCCAGCGCCCACAGCACACGGGTCGAGCGGCTCCGCGGCACGTGATAGACGCGCATCAAACAATTCTAGTCTTCCTCGTCGAGCTCGGTCCCGCCAACCTGGGCTTTGGTCCGAAAGCCGTGACGGAGTCCCGAGCTGCGGGTTGGTAGTGTTGATTTCGAATGGCCACGCTCTCGGTGACTGTCTTCAGCGACCCGGCCTGCCCCTGGGCCTACTCGGTCAGCCCGTCGCTGCGCGTGCTGGAGTGGCGCTACGGTACGCAGCTCGACTGGAGGCTGGTGCTGATCGGCTTGGCCGAGCAGGCGAGCCACTACGAGGAGCGTGGCTACACGCCCTTGCGCGCCGCGCAGAGTCAGGTTCGCTTCCGTCGATACGGGATGCCGTTTGCTCCTCAGCCGAAGGAGCGGGCGAGCGCGACCGCCCGCGCGTGCCGGGCCGTGGTCGCGGCGCGGCTGCTCAAGCCCGGCAGTGAATGGCGAGTGTTTCGCGCGCTGCAGCTGGCGAACTTCACCACTCCGCTCTTGCTCGACGATGACGTCCAGATCGCCGAGGCGCTGCGGCAGCTTCCCGGGGTGGATGCGGACGCGATCGTCGCCCGACTCGACGACGAGAGCGTCAGCGATGCCTACGAGCGGGACAAAGCGGAGGCGCGAAGCGCAGCCGGCTCGGCCGCAGAGCTCCAGGAAAAGACCGCGCAAAGCGACGGGCCCGTCCGCTTCACCGCCCCGTCGCTCGTTTTCGAACGCGGCGGGCAGCGGTTGATCGCGGGCGGCTTCCAACCGATAGAGGCCTACGACGTCCTGATCGCGAACCTGGACCCCGGCCTTGAGCGCCGGCCGGCCCCCGAGACCCTCGCGCCGCTGCTCGAGCACTTTCCCGATGGCCTCACGACTCAGGAGGTCGCAGCCCTGCTCGTCAAGGGCAATGACGCCGCCGATCGCCTCGCAGCCGAGAACGCCCTGCTCGAGCTGCTCGCGAGTGGCGGAGCCATTCGCACTCCACTAGGCGACGACGCCCTCTGGCAACCCGGCGTAACTGTCGGCCTGACCGACCTAAAGGAATCGAAGCTGACGTCGGAGGGCGGCTCGCACTCAACCCCGGGCGCCTGCTGCACGATGGATCGGGGCTCGTTCGGGGGCCGCGTCTCTTAACCCGTTCGCTTGATACCGGGTCACGCCCCGTGGGCGGGTGGGGTGGGCGAGCGTGCTCTCGCTTGGCCCCAGATCATCCAGGGGTTCCAGCAGGCAGGGCGAGCGCTGCCTTCACCGACGTCCAGAGCAGTGGCTCACACGCCAGTTCACACGCAGCTTCGTGGATCTCGCGTGCCCGCATCGGCTCTCCGGCTCGCTCTAGCACCAGTGTCACGGTCTCGAGCACCGGGCTCACCTTGGCCGGAGCAGGGCGAGGTTCATGGGGATTGACCGAGGCCTTACGGAGCAACTCGTCGTGAAGCGCGCCTAGGCGGACAAGCTCAACCCCGGCTTGAGGGTTCGAACGTGCCCCGTTTAGTTCCACTTCTCCGCGAAAAGTCGGCCGGCAGAGCCGGCGAAGACTTTCGCGGTGTTACCTCCCTCACGAGTCACCGCGCCTTCGGCGCGTGTGATTCGTCTGCTCCTAGAAGCGTGCTCGGCTGACCGTGGTTGTGATCAGCGTTCGGAGCGGATAGGCCGGGGGATGGCGTCTGTGAATCGCGCCCGCGCAGGTTGGTCGCGGCTGCTAGCGGCGCCCCGAGAAAGCGAGAGGCGCCCAGTTCGAGTCCGTCTGGCTCCATCCGTTGTCGTTATCACAACGTTGTTGCTGCTCAGGATCACCTTCTGCTGTCCGGTCGCTTGAGGAGATCCGTGGCCCGGCCGGCTCCCTTTTCGTAGTCGTTGCCGATGATGAGCGTGGCCTTCTTCTGGGTGCCGAGCACGGCGCCCGAGCTAGGCTTGGAGAGCGTGAGTGAGACGGTCTAGTTCTCCTTCGACGAGGCGCCGTCGGAGCATGGGGTGAGCGAGAGGTCGCGGTGGCGTGGTCACGACCGCGTGCGCGGCGATACTGGGACCCGTGCGCACCGTTCTGAGCAGCGAGAGAGCAACTAGGAGCGGTGGTGTCACTGGGCGAGGCTTCAGGCCGGGTGAGTCGGGCAACCCTGGTGGCCACCGAGTACTCGCACCATTGGAAGACAGGAGACCAACCAGAGCTCGCATCATGAGCGGACCGAAAAACGGGGTCAGGTCAGAAGGCGGGTGAACGCTGGTGCAGATCGCACTCGCGCTCGCGATTACGGTGGTCTCGGCCTGTTGTGGTCTCGGCCTGTTGCCTCAACCTCGGGTATCTGCTCCAGCACAGCGTTGTCTCGAAGCAACCTGCGCTATCGCTTCGCCGGCCGGTCGCCTCGCTGAGATCGCTGCTGGGCGAGATCAGCACGCCGATCTGCGCCTCCTCGCGCTGGACAACCCCGGCTAGATCACGCACGTAGGCTGGCTGTACTCGCCCCGCCGCCTACGCCGCGACGCCCGAGCGGTTCGCCCGCCGGCCACCGCGGCCACCGGAGCTACCGACCGCCGCATGAATCAACAAGCCGACCACCGAGGAGGCTGCTCACAAAATTCGACGATCAACCGTCTCATCCGACTTGAAAGGCTCCGCGCGCAGAGTAACGTAAGAAGCGGGGACTTCGCGCAGCTGAGAAGGCCATACGCGATGCCGCCTACAGGGGACGAGTATGGTCGCGCCGCGTTTCACGGTTTGGGGGGTACTGTGCGGCTCGCCGCGCCTGCTCGCACGTAAGGACAAACAAGACAACACGCGAAAACGGAATGGAGCAGCAATGCATGCTTTCCTGAACCGCAGGAGGGTGCTCGTCCTCGCCCTCGTCTCGACGAGCATCGCGATCCTCGCCGTGGGGGCCGCCGCGAGCGCGTCCGCCGGCCACGGCCACCATGGATTCGGGCACGGCAGAGTCGGGCACGGCAGTGCCAGCATCACAAGCCAGCCGTGGGGCACCGCGCCCGACGGTACGCCGGTGAACCTCTACACGCTCAACAACGGGCGCGGCATGACCGTGACGATCACCAACTTCGGCGGCATCGTCCAGTCGATTAACGTCCCCGACCGTCATGGCCAGGTGGCGAACGTCACGCTCGGCTTCTCGAACCTCAAAGGCTACGTCGACGACGACTACACGACGACCGCGTCGGGCGAGACCTACTTCGGCGCGATCATCGGTCGCTACGCGAATCGCATCGCCAACGGCGCCTTCAAGCTGGGCGGCGTGACCTACCATCTGTATCAGAACAACGGCACGAACACGCTGCACGGCGGCTCGGTCGTTTCGCAGTGGAACACGAAGGTCTGGGCGGCGACGCCGATCAGCGGACGGCACAGCGTCAGCCTCAAGCTGGCCTACACTGACCCCGCCGGCCTGGCGGCGCCCGCCACGCCAGTGATACCGACTGCAACCGACGATAACGGCTTCCCGGGAACCGTCACCGCGACGGTCGTCTACACGCTCACGCAGGACGACGCGTTGCGGATGGATTACACGGCGACCACCGACAAATCGACGGTCATCAACCTCACCAACCACGCGTACTTCAACCTCGCCGGTGAAGGGTCGGGGGGCGTCCAAGGCCAGGATCTGATGATCAACGCCGACAGCTACACGCCGGTCGACGCCAATCTGATCCCGACCGGGGTCGCATCGGTGGCTGGCACACCGTTCGACTTCCGCACGGCCAAGCCGATCGGGCGGGACATTAACAGCGGCGACACGCAGCTCGTGCTGGCGCACGGCTTCGACCACAACTGGGTGCTCAACCGCTCGGGCTCGGGGCTGTCGCTCGCGGCGCGGGCGTACGATCCGGCCAGCGGCCGCGTGTTGACGACGTGGACGACGGAGCCCGGAGTGCAGTTCTACTCGGGCAACTTCCTCCAGGGAGACCTCGTCGGGACGAGCGGACATACATACCGCCAGACCGACGGGTTCACGCTGGAGACCCAGCACTATCCCGATTCGCCCAACCAGCCGAGCTTCCCCTCGACGGTGCTGAACCCGGGGACGCCGTTCAACTCGACGACGATCTACCAGTTCTCGACCGCCGGACGACACTAGTTCGGTTCGCGGACCCCGAATCTCGCGAGTCTCGCCCCGCCTCACCGCGGGGCGAGATTCGTGCTCCCGTTCGTTGCCTCGGCGGCCGGTCACCAGCGCCCCTGACGCCTACGCGGCGAGCGCGAGTACCGACGCCCGTGTGAGCGCGCAGGCGAACGGAGGGCGACCCGCTTGCCGTCTGAAAACGACGAGCTGATGCCGCAACACGAGCAACTCAACGTCTTTGGCAAATTCGCGGCGCCGGCTTCCCACAAGCAACCGTAGAACAGCCGTGAAGGCGAGATAGGCGAAGGAAAGAAGCATCAGTCGATGCTCCCAGAAGCCGTCGCCGGCGATGCTGAGAGCAGAAACCTAGGTTTTCAAATCCCCCAAGCAGTCGTACAGCTCGATTGCTTCGTTGATGGTCTGCAAGACCGCCCGCTGTAGGACAAGCGGCGGCGCAGCACCTGGCGCTTGATCGCTGCCGCACAAAGGTTAAGGCGTTGCCGGGCGAGGCAAGCCCGAGCCGCCTTTCGGAGCGTGCCGAGGGGCGGCTCGTGTCCCGCTTCGTCAGCTGTGGTCGGTCGTCTGGGTCGGTGCGGTCTCGTCGACGGGCCTGTCCTCGGAGGCGACCGGCTTACTTCTCCTTCTGAGACCGAACCGAGAGGTCCTCGGCTGCGTGCTGGGTCCCGCATCGGTCCCCTCCGCCGCGAGCGGCTCGTCCGAGGCGCGGTGATCTGCAGGCGTGACGACGTCCTGGCGCCGGTCGACGGCGGCCGCGCGCTGGCGTGGACCGGTCGTGTCAAACGAGTAGCCGAGCACGAGGCCGATCCCGAAGGCGAGCACGCTGACGTAGTTCGCCAGGTCGTTCACCAAGCCGCGGATGTGGATGTCGCTTGACCACGACAGCACGTGGTGACTAGCCCAGTTCCCGCCGGGCTGGCGTGCAACGACGACCCAGCCCGCTGCAATTAGCACCGGGATGAACGCCACGAGGAAGACGGTCGCGGAAAGGCGCGGCATGCCCCATTTCGTCCATCCACCTAGTAGTTGAGACAAGGCCATTACGAGGCCCGCACCCGCGATCAGCCCGCAGACGGCCCAGTACCCGCCGGTGGAGTGATCGTTGATCGTCGTCGCGATCCAAATCAGAAACCCGGCGACGCCAGCCGCGATCAGCGTCGTCGAAGCGCGGGTCAGTCCGTACATTCGATCACCTCGCTCCGTTGTGGCAGAAGGGTTGTTCCCCCCTCGAATGATAACGTCGTGCGGAAGCGGCCAGGCCCGACGGTATTGCCTCTATCGAGTACCGAAGAGACATACCTCTTCCGAGAATGGCATCCTGCTTCCCGTTACCGAGGCCCCGTCTCGAAGAGCGAGCCATCTTCCTCTCGCTCTGCGAGCACTCTCGCTGTCACGCGGATGGCCGCACGACATGCCCCCTGATCCGGTAGTAGCCGCGCCGAACCCGCTCGAAGCGCGCTTCGGAGCCTTCCGCATAGGCGGCCAGAGCCGCTCTAACCGAGGTCCAGCGCAGCGGCTCGCCCGCGAGTTGCTCGGCCGTCGCGTGGATCTCGCGTGCACGCATCGGACAGTTCGCCTCCTCTAGCACCCTCGTGATCGTCGCCAGTACTCGCGCGGGACGCCGCTGGGCAAGCCGAGGTTCACGAGGATCGGCCGCGCTCTTTAGGAGAAGACCTTCGTGAAGCGCGTCCAGACGCGCGAGCTCAACCCCGAGTCGAGGGTTCGAAAGTGCCCCGTTTAGTTCCAAAAGGTTTGAACGTGCTCCGCTATCTATGACCCAAGGTGCGACGTACGAACCCCCGAGCGCGCGCTTCAGAGTTCGTATCCGCCACTACCCAATCTCCGCCGAAAGTTCGCCCTCCTACGGAGGGCATGACGACTTTCGGCGTGTGCAATCAGCGCGTCACCGCGCCTTCGGCGCAGGTTCCTCACAATGTCCTAGATGCGCGGCAGGCTACCGTGGGCCCACTTGTCTCCGCTGGTCACTCGTAGAAACCTGCGCCTCGCGTCCGAGGGTACAGCTAAGGCGGTAGACGGTCGACGATTCGAACACGTCGCCTGGGCGAAGCACGGTCGACGGGAACTCCGGATGGTTGGGTGAGTCGGGGAAGTGCTGCGTCTCGAGCGCGAAGCCGTCGTTCTGCCTGTACGTTCTCCCGCTCGTCCCCCTGAGCGTGCCGTCGAAGAAGTTCCCGGAGTAGAACTGGATCCCGGGTTCGGTCGTGAAGACCTCGAGCTCGCGTTCGCTCGTCGGCTCGCGGACCCGGGCGGCGAGTATAGGCGAGAGCGTGTCGACGCGCTCGAGCACGACGTTGTGGTCGTAGCCGTGGGCAATAGCGAGCTGTGGGAACGCCTCGCGGATACGCGCGCCGATCCGCGTGGGGGTCGTGAAGTCGAGAGGTGTTCCCGCCACGGGAGCGATCTCTCCGCTGGGAATCAGCGTGCGGTCGACCGGCGTGTAGCTGTCCGCGTAGAGCGTGAGGATGTGGTCGCAGATCGTCCCGCCGGCTTCGCCGGCGAGGTTCCAGTAGGTGTGGTTCGTGAGGTTGACGACTGTCGCTGCGTCCGTCGTCGCGCGGTAGTCGATCCGGAGCGAGTCATCGTTCGCGAGCGTGTACGTCACGTTGACGGCCAGCGTGCCGGGGTAGCCCATCTCGCCGTCAGGGCTCGTGTACTGGAGCTTGAGCCCGACGCCGTCGCGTGTCGGCGGAACGACGGCTGCCTGCCAGACGCGCTTGTCGAAGCCGGCCGTGCCGCCATGGAGGGAGTTAGTCCCGTCGTTGCGCGGCACTTCGTACGTGACGCCGTCGAGCAAAAAGCGACCGTGCGCGATCCGGTTCGCGCAGCGGCCGATGATGGCGCCGAAGTAGTGGCCATCGTGTGCGACGTAGTCGGCGAGGGTCGGGAAGCCGAGCACCACGTTAGCTTTACGACCGTCACGATCCGGCACCCAGAGCTGCTGTACGGCCGCGCCATACGTCATGACGGCGACAGCGATGCCCGACGAGTTCGTCAAGGTGTAGAGATCGACGACGCTGCCGTCCGGCGTCGTCCCGAACGGCAGCCTTGTGATGGCCGGCGCGGTCTTCACGGACGACTAGGCGGAGCGGACGGCCTCGGCTGCTGCGAGCTGAATGCGCTTCAGGTTCCGCATGACGTCGTCGCCGCCGCGCCCGAACAGGTCGTGTAGGCGCAGGTACTCACGGTAGAGATCGTCGTAGACGGCGCTATGAGCGGCGATCGGCCGATACGACTCCCCGCCGAGATGCGCCATGTATCGCGATGCGTCCACGATCGAGTCGTAGCCGCCTAGTGCGGCGCCGGCCGCCACGGCTCCGAACATCGCCGAGCCTAGCGCCGGCGTCTGCTTGGAGGCCGCGACGGCGAACTCGCGACCGGTAGCGTCCGCGTAGATCTGCATCAGCAGCTTGTTCCGCTCGGGCAAGCCCCCGCAGGCGACGATTGCTCTTACGGGCACGCCGGCCGATTCGAACGCTTCGACGATCACGCGCGTCCCGAACGCGGTTGCCTCGATCAGCGAGCGATAGATCTCTGGGGCTCTCGTCGCGAGCGCTATACCGACGAGAAGACCACGCAGGTCCGCGTCCACGAGCACCGAGCGATTGCCGTTCCACCAGTCGAGCGCGAGCAGGCCACTCTCGCCGGGACGAAGCTTACCGGCCTCCTCCTCGAGCACTTCGTGCACGCCCGTGCCCCGGCGTCGGGCCAGCTCATGGTACTCGGGCGGGACGGAGCTCTCGGCGAACCAGGCGAAGATGTCGCCCACGGCCGACTGTCCGGCCTCGTACCCAAACAGCCCCGGCACGACCCCATCCTCGACGACGCCGCACATCCCGTCGATCATCGCGAGCTCGTCGCCGAGGAGCATGTGGCAGATGCTCGTGCCCATGATCGCGACCATCGTCCCCGGCTCGGTCACGGTCGCCGCCGGTACCGAGACGTGGGCGTCGACGTTCGCGACCGCGACTGCAGTGCCCGGAAGCAGGTCCATCCAGGCCGCCGCCCGCTCGCTCAGCCCGCCGGCGCGGCTACCGATCGGCAGGATGCGCCGGGACATCTTCTCGTCCACGACGTGCTCGAACCTCGGGTCGAGGGCGGCGAAGTAGGCGTCCGCGGGGAAGCCCTCCCGCTTCGACCACATCGCTTTGTAGCCGGCCGTACAGCTGTTGCGCGTCTCGACGCCGGTGAGTTGCCAGACGACCCAGTCGGCGGCCTCGATCAGGCGATCGGCGCGGGCGTAGACCTCCGGCGCCTCGTCAAGGATCTGGAGCGCCTTTGCAAAGAACCACTCCGACGAGATCCGGCCGCCGTAGCGCTTCAGCCAGCTCTCTCTCCGCTCCGCCGCGACCGCGTTGATGCGATCCGCCTCCGGCTGGGCCGCGTGGTGCTTCCAGAGCTTGGCCCACGCGTGCGGCTCGGTGCGAAGGTCGTCGAGCAGGCAGAGCGGCGTCCCGTCCACGAGCGTCGGCAGCATCGTGCACGAGGTGAAGTCGACGCCGACGCCGATCACGTCGGCGGGGTCGATGCCTGTCTCGGCGAGCAGCGCGGGGACCGCCTCCTGGAACGTTCGGATGTAGTCCTCCGGATCCTGGAGCGCCCAGTCGTGGTCGAGACGGACGTCGTCGTTAGGTGGCGGGAGCCGCTCGTCGATGACGCCGTTCCGGTACTGGTAGACGGTCGTTGCGAGCTCGCGTCCATCGGTGCAGTCGACGAGGACGGCGCGCCCCGACTCCGTGCCAAAGTCGATGCCGAGCGCGTACTTTTGCCTGCTCATCAGGTCTCTTCCTCGCTCACTCGCTGTGGCTCGATGACCACCTTGAGCCCACGCCGCTCGACGAGAGCGCCGAAGGCGTCCCGCCACTCGGACAACGCGCATCGCTCGGTCACCAGCGGTACGAGCTCGACGCGTCCGGACTCGACGAGTCGGATCGCACGCGGCAGGTCGCCGGGCGCCATCCGCCGGCTGAGCAGCAACGTCAGGCCCTTGCGACGTGCCGTCGAGGCGCTGAAGCTCGTGCGATCGCCGTCAGGAATACCTAGGAGGACGACGCGGCCGCCGGGGCGGGTCGCGGCGATCGCGTCGGCGACCGCCGCGTTCTCGCCAGCGACCTCGAACGCGACGTCGACGCCCAACCCTCCCGGTAAGCGTTCCAACGCTCGCTCGGCAAGCGCCTCCTCCGCGTGGAGCGCATGCGTCGCGCCCATCGCCGCCGCCGCCTCGACCCGGTGCGGTAGAACGTCGGTCGCGAGGATCACAGTCACCCCGGCGGCTCGAAGAGCCTGAACCAACAGCAGCCCGATCGGGCCGCAGCCGAAGACGCCGGCGCTCGTACCCGGTTGCACGCGCCCGAGGCCGAGCGCGTGAAGCGCGACGCCGAGCGGCTCGAGCAGCGCGCCTTCGACATCGGAGAGCGTGTCGGGCAGGGGGTATGTGAGTCGCTCCGGCCACGTCAGCAACGAGCGCAGCGCACCATCGGTCGAGTCGTGTCCGGCGAACCGCAGCTGAGGGCAAAGGTGCGGCTGACCCGCGAGGCACACGGCGCAGCGACGGCACGGTATGGCCGGATCGACGGCCACCCGATCCCCGGCGCGCGGACCGGACTCGATCGTGCAGACGAATTCGTGGCCCAGGACGAGCGGCTCCGTCAGAACAGCGTCGCCGATCCCACCCTCGCTGAACCAGTGCCGGTCGGAGCCGCAGAGGCCGACGGCGGTCACGCGCAGGAGGAGCTCGCCGTCGCCTGGTGTCGGCGGCGGCTCCTCGTGCAGACGGAGGTCTCCCGTGCCGTGAAGACGTAGCGCCTTCATGGGCGCTGACCGTAGTAGGCGCCGGGACCATGTTTGCGCAAGAAGTGGCGCCGTAGCAGATCGTCTCCGATCGGCTCCACGCCGGGCCGGAGCAGCTCGGTCCTGAGCGCACTCGCGGCCACGACCTCGAGCGCGATCGCGTTCTCGACCGCCTGTGCGACATCGGCGCCCCATACGAACGGTCCGTGCGACGCCACGAGCACGGCCGGCGTCTGGAGCGGATCGAGATGTCGCCGCCCGAACGTTTCGACGATCACGTCGCCGGTGCGGCGCTCGTAGTCGCCCTCGATCTCGTCGCGCGTGAGCTGGCGCGTGACGGGAACCGGCCCGTGGAAGTGGTCGGCGTGTGTCGTGCCGAGGCACGGGATCTCACGGCACGCCTGGGCCCATGCAGTCGCGAACGGTGAGTGCGTGTGGACGACGCCGCCCACCTGTGCGAATTCGCGGTAGAGGACGACATGCGTCGGGGTATCGGACGACGGTTGGTACTCGCTGTCGACGACCGCACCACTCTCGAGATCCACGACGACCATCGACTCGGGTCGGAGCTCGTCGTACCGCACGCCGCTCGGCTTGATCGCCATTACTCCCGCGGCGCGATCGGCGGCGCTCGCGTTCCCGAAGGTGAGGACGACGAGCCCGTCGCGGACGATTTCGACGTTCGCCTCAAAAACGCACTCACGAAGCTCGTCGAACACTGCTGCGCCCACCGAGTTACCCTACAGGCCCCGAGCCAGGTGGAAGTACGCCTGATTCCACCGCAGCTCCTTCTTGAAGTCGCCGATGCGCGTGCTTCCGTCGATCACGAGCAGCTCCAGCCCGGCGATCTCGGCGAGATCAGCGAACGCTTCAGTGCCGAGCGCCAAGCACAAGCTCGTGTGATGCGGTCCGCCGGCGAGTAACCACGCCTCCGCCGCCGTCGCGAGGTCGGGCTTCGGCTCCCATACGGTGCAGGCGACGGGCAGCCGCGGCAGCTCCTCGTCGGGCGGCACCAGCTCGACCTCGTTCGCAACGAGGCGGAAGCGATCGCCCAGATCTAGGAGGCCCACCGCCACGGCCGGCCCCGGGGCGGCTGTGAACACGAGGCGTACCGGGTCCTGCTTGCCGCCGATCGAGAGCGGGTGGATCTCACAGGAAGGCTTCTCGGCCGCGATCGAGGGACACACCTCGAGCATGTGCGCGCCGAGCACCTTGGGGCCGTCCGCCGCGAGGTGGTACGTGTAGTCCTCCATGAAGGACGTGCCGCCCTCGAGCCCAGCGCTCATCACCTTGGCAATCCGGACGAGAGCCGCCGTTTTCCAGTCCCCCTCGGCCCCGAACCCGTAGCCGTCCGCCATCAGGCGCTGCACGGCGATACCCGGCAGCTGCGGCAGGCCGGCGAGGTCCTCGAAAGTGTCGGTGAATGCCTTGAAGCCCCCCGTCTCGAGGAAGTCTCGCAACCCCGCCTCGATTCGTGCGGCGTCCCGCAGCGACTCCCGGCGCTCGCCGTCTCGCTGGAGCGCCGGCACGAGCGTATATTCCTGCTCGTACTCATCGACCAGCCGGTCGACGGCGGAGTCCGGGACTTCGCGTACCGCGTCGACCAGCTTGCCGACGCCGTAGCCGTGCACCGCGACACCGAGCCGGAGCTGCGCCTCGACCTTATCGCCTTCGGTCACGGCGACGTTCCGCATGTTGTCGCCGAAGCGCGCGACGCTGAGCGTCTGCGCCTCGCGCCAGCCGCACGCTGCCCGCGCCCAGGTGTCAATCCGGCCGAGCACGGACGGGTCGCTCCAGTGTCCGACGACCGTCTTGCGCCTCAGCCCCATCCGCGTCTCCAGAAACCCGAACTCGCGGTCGCCGTGCGCGGACTGGTTCAGGTTCATGAAGTCCATGTCGATCTCGCCCCAGGGAAGATCGCGGTTGAACTGCGTGTGCAGGTGGAGAAGCGGCTTCTGCAACGCGCCGAGGCCCGCGATCCACATCTTCGCCGGAGAGAATGTGTGCATCCAGGCGATCAGGCCGACGCAGTCGTCGGCCGCGTTCGCGTCGAGGCACAGTCGGCGAATCGACTCCGGGTTCGTCATGACCGGTTTATGGACGATCCTGACCGAAACGGCTTCGGCCGCCTCGAGCCTCTCCGCCACCTCGCGAGAGTGCTTGTCGACCCGGCTCAGCGTCGCGTCGCCGTAGAGATCGTGGCTTCCCGCGGCGAACCAGACTTCGAATTGGCCAAGCGCCTTCATGATCGTGCCTCCATTCGCTGAGAGATGCGGCTGTCGGCCGCCGGCTGCACGACGAAGAGGCAGTCCTCACCGATGGGCGCGGCCGACACCTCCAGCTTGGCGAGCCGGCGGGCGGCGTCCTCAGGCAGGACATCGTTCAGGAAGAGGCCGGTGGCGGTCTCGACGCTTGCGCGGATCTTCGTCGTCGTCCGGCTCCGCTGGAAGGGGAAGAA
>PKYN01000005.1 GCA_003132665.1 Actinomycetota bacterium | reverse complement strand
GGCGGAGCCGCGGGCGGACGCGGAGGTTGCGCTGCAGCGGGCGGAGGACCGCTCGGAGCGGCGGGCGGACCGGGAGGCGGAGCCACCGGACGGGCGCCGGGCGCTCCTGGCGGAGCCGCGGGCGGACGCGGAGGTTGCGCAGCAGCGGGCGGAGGGCCGCTCGGAGCGGTAGGCGGTGCCGCGGGCGGACCCGGAGGCGGAGCTACCGGACGGGCGCCGGGCGCTCCTGGCGGAGCAGCGGGCGGACGCGGAGGTTGTGCCGCAGCGGGCGGAGGACCGCTCGCAGGAGCCGTCTGCTCAGGTGGGCGCTCGCCCTCTTGTCTTCCTTCGCTCCCCGTCATCTCTTCACGTTCCTCCAACGAGACCTAACTTCCTGCAACCCGCAGACCAGATCCCGATGCACCGTCGAAGCCCGCGGACGTTTGCCCGGTCTGAATCCCGGCGCGCTCAAGTTGCCCGAGCAGCTGATCGGGGCGGGTCGAGCGCGAGACCGCTTGCTCCACCGTGATCAAATGCTTCGCGACGAGCTCGCCGAGCGACTGCTCCAACGTCTGCATGCCGCGCTTCGCGCCCGTCTGCATGAAGGAGTAGACCTGCTCGATCTTTCCCTGGCGAATGAGGTTGCGAACGGCGTCGTCGGGAATCAGAACCTCGAGCGCAGGCACACGCCCCTGCTCGTCCACCGTCTTCATCAGGGTCTGCGTGATCACACCCTCGAGCGACAGCGCAAGCTGCATGCGAATCTGATCCTGCTGCTCGCCGGGGAAAACGTCAATGATGCGGTCGATCGTGCTCGGCGCGCTTTGCGTGTGCAGCGTGGCGAAGACAAGGTGGCCGGTCTCGGCCGCGGTCAGGGCGATGCCGATTGTCTCCTGATCGCGCATCTCGCCGACGAGGATCACGTCGGGGTCCTGGCGCAGGGCGGCGCGCAGAGCGTCGCCGAAGCTGAGCGCGTCGGCTCCGATCTCGCGCTGGTTGACGATGCAGTTCTTGTGCCGGTGCAGAAACTCGATCGGGTCCTCGATCGTGATGATGTGGTCGTAGCGCGTGCGATTGATCTCGTCGATAAATGCCGCGAGCGTGGTCGACTTGCCCGAACCGGTCGGCCCCGTGACGAGAATGATCCCGCGAGGTCGTTTCGTCAGCTCGTGCAGGTGCGACGGCAGCCCCAGCTCCTCGAGCGTCTTGAGCTCGGTGGGAATGAGGCGGAAGGCGCCGGCGAGGCTCTCGCGCTGGGAGTAGATGTTGACGCGGAAGCGGGCCATCCCAGGCACCGAGTAGGCAAGGTCGAGCTGGCGCTTGATCTCCAAATGCTTCTGCTGCTCGGTCGAAAGGATGCGGTAGAACATCTCCCGCGTCATCTCGGGAGTCATGACCGGCTCTTCGTCGATTCGGTGCAGCGTGCCGTGAACACGGATGGTCGGCTTGGCGCCCACCGTCAGGTGCAGGTCGGAAGCGCCGTTCGCCACGACGTGCTGAAGTAGGCGATCGATAGACGGGCCCGAGGGATGCGGGTTCACTGCCACGGCGGACGTATCGGCAAGCTCCAAGCGTTTCTTGAATGCTTCTGCGACGACCCGGGCTCGTTCGGAGTGACCCAACGCGGGTAGTGGAGTTCACCCATTTGGGGCTACCCATCGCTACGAGCGCTGCCGATCCGCTCCTCAGTCAAAGTCATTGCAGCATCCACGCAGCAACCAAGAGGAGCTAAACCATATGGCGTCCATCATTCGTAAACGCTTGACCGGGAAGGAAGAGGGATTCACCCTCATCGAGCTCCTGGTCGTCATCGTCATCCTGGGCATCCTGATGGCGATCGCGGTCCCGTCCTACATGGGATTCAAAGACCGCGCCAACAAGGCCGCTGCACAGGCGAACGTCCGCTCGGCTGTCGCGGCAGTAGAGACCTACTACCAGGACACCGGCGGATACACCGGTGTGAACAAGACTTCGCTGTTGGGGATCGACGGCGGTATCAAGGTCGACACCAACATGACGGGCACGGCCTCCTCTTACTGCATCCAGGCCACTGTCGGAGGATTCACCTTCCACAAGCCAGGCCCCGCCGGCGACATCACGACGGGCGCTTGCACGTAGCCTGAACGAATCTCGAATAAAGAATCACTGGCAAAGGAGCGCCGATCGGCGCTCCTTTGTTTCTCCCGCATGGCGGGGGAAGACACGCAGATAAAGAGAACAGTCCCTTGTTGAAGCGGTGGACCAAGCGGAGCGAAGTGTTGGCCTTGATAGGTCTTATCGGGGCAAGCTTTGCGCTGCGCTTGTGGGGTGGGTTCGGGAGACCGACTGTGAACATGGTCCCCGACGAGTACATCTACTCGGAGCTTTCCCGCTCTCTCGCCTTTAGCTACGAGCCTCTGATCCGAGGGCACGTAGCGCACTACTTCTCGCTTGCCTTCCCGCTGCTCACGGCTCCTCTCTGGAGGTTTGGCGATGCCGAGCTGGTGTACAAGCTCACTCAGGCACTGAACGCCCTGATCGCGTCGCTCGCCGCCGTTCCTGCTTTTCTTCTCGCGCGCGAGCTTCGCCTCGGCTCAACTGCTCGCGTCGGTGTCGCCGCGCTGGCTGTGGCGATGCCCGGGCTCGTCTTCGCCTCGTATATCAGCACCGACGTGCTCGGCTACACGCTTTGCCTATGCGCCTTGCTCGCCGCGGTGCGCGCACTCGACCAGCCGACTCCTCGCAGGCTCGCGTGGTTTCTCGCCTTCGCGGCGCTCACCAGCTTCGCTCGCATCCAGTACGTCGTGCTCGTTCCGGTATTCCTCGCGGCTTGGGCCTTGCTCGATCCGCGCGAGCTCTATGGACTGCTGCGTCGTCATCTCGTCGTATGCGGGACGATCGTCGCGGCGCTGCTAGGGATTCTGATCCTCGTCGGGCTGCGCAGCCTGCTGGGCGGGTACGGAGACGTGCTCAACTTCGGGATCCGGCCGATCGTCACGGCTCGCTGGATTTCGATCGACGTGCTCGTTCTCGCCTACGCCGTGGGCGCGGCGGTGTTCCCGGGGGCCGTTGTCGGTCTCGCTGCCTCGCTTGCGCGGCCAAGGGCGCGCCTCGAGCGTGCGTCCTCGCTGTTCGTATTGCTGTTTTTCGCGTCGCTTCTGGTCGAAGCCGGGCTCTTTGCCAGCAACCTCACAGGGGAGGTCGAGGAGCGGTACCTGTTTACGATCCTGCCGGCGCTCGGCGTCTTTTTCGCGCTCGCGATCGAGCGGGGACGCCGCCTTGCGCTGGCGGTGTCGGGAGTGGCGGCCGCGACTCTGATCGTCTTCCTCCGCTTTCCACTCACCGCTTATGACCAGCCCGGGAAACTAACCGGCTCGCCCTTTCTGCAAGGAGTGTTCTGGCTGCAGCAGCGGCATGGCGCCGGCAGTGCCGGGCTGCTAACGACGACGGTGGCGATCGGCCTGCTGGCATTGGGAGCGCTCGCATTTTTCCAACCACGATTCTTGATGCCGCTCGCGATTGTCGGCGCAGTCGCTTTCGCCGGAAGCTTTTCGGTACTGGCCACCTTGCAGGGGAACGATCGAAGCAGAGCGGCGGCCCGTACGTACCTTCCCAAGGATTTCGATCGCATCGACGACCTCACATCGAGGCCGGTCGGACTGGTTGCCACGGCGGGAAGCCCACGCCAACTCGCGCTCGAGCTCATGTTCTGGAACCGATCGATCGGCGACCCGATCAATCTTCCCGGCTCGGAGCGTGTCGACGACTTCGGGCACCGCAGTGGGACGATCGCCGCGGACGGCCGACTGCTAGTCGAGGGAAAGCCCTGGCGAGGCTCGCTGCTGGTTAGCGACTATGCCTCACAGATACAGCTCCGGGACGCTCGCCGTTTACTGCACGGGCTCACATCCGATCTCTGGCAGCCGCGGGCGGAAGCTCGCTTTGCGCTGATGACCGCCGGCCTATATTTCGACGGCTGGCTGGCGCCGGACAACTCGACGACCGTCTGGCCCGGCTCGAGAGGGCGCATGCAGGGAACGGTCGAGATCACGCTCACGCCCCCGGCGGGCAAAGGGTCGAAGCGAATCACGATCAAGACGTCAAAAGCCGAGTTTCACGTCGAACTTGCTCCGGGACGCTCGAGCAAAGTCTCGATACCGCTCCGCGGAACCCGACCTTTGAAGATCACCGTCGGCTCCAATCGCATCGGCCAACTCGACGACGGACGCTTCGTGATTGCCAAGGCCCGATTCCGCCTCATCCAGGCCGCGCATTTAGGCACTAATGCCGCACGCGCCGCGAACCGATAGAAGATCCGATGAAGTCGACTCCCACTCCGCGCGTACGTTTCTTGGCGGTATTGGCGCTGATTCTCCTCGCCGGCGGCGGCGCATACGTGCTCATCAACGGATCGAGCTCGAGTAGCGACACAGCCGGTACGCAGGCAACGCTGCAGCATTCGACGACACATGCTCTTGCGCCCGCAAAGAAGCCCGCCGGACCGGAGAAGAGCAAGAAAAGGCACAAGCCGACTTCGGTCGAAGGAGTCAACGCACTCGACGCCCAGCTCTTGACTCATCCGCTCGTCGTTGTCTCGGTTTACGCCCGCAACGTCGCCACAGACGACCAGGCGATGGAAGAGGCCAAGGCCGGCGCAGCCGAAGCCGGCGCCGGCTTCGTCGCGTTCAACGCGTTCGACGAAAAGATCGCACGGCAGCTGGCGGGCCTGCTCGGCGGTAACACACCGTCCAACCCGGAGGTGCTCTTCTTCAAGCGGAGCCGAAAACTCGTATTCACTCTGAAGGGATTCGCGGACAGCCAAGTCGTCGCGCAGGCGGCCAGGAACGCCTACCCCGTTTCCGAGCCGTGGGTCAGCAACGCGAACAGAATCTGCACGCGCTTCGCGGTTTCGCTCGGAGAGGCTCTGACCAAGGCGAAGAGCGGCAACCTGGCTACGGCAGCAGGCCGAAAACAGGCCGCCGCGGCGCTCGACAGGGCCGCATCGTTGCTCACTCAAGAAACAAAGGCGTTGAGCGCGGTCAGGACGAACGTGAGCGACGCCAAGGACTACGCTCGGCTCGTAAGCGACCTGAAGCAGGTCGCAGTCAACATGGGCTCCGAGGCAGTGGCGCTCCGCGGCAACGATCGAGGGACGGCTGGATCGATCGACCAGAAGAACGCGGCGCTGATCGCAGACGCAAGCGGCCTCGCGGCGATTCTCCAGATCACCAGCTGCGCGTCGTGAGCGACCTCGCCGACGAATATGGCCTCCGTTCCGGCGGCAAGGGCAGTTCGAAAAAGGGCGGCAAGGCGTCCGCCAAGGAGAGCTTTCATCGCCACGCCAAGAAGGACGGACGCCGCGTCGTGATCCTGCGCCTGTTCGAACGCGATGAGCAGTTCGTGGTCGAGTGCGATGTTTATCCGACCAACAGCCTGCGCGTCGAGCCGCTTCATCCGGGCCCGTATCACTTCGGCAGCAAGGACGAAGCGGCCGCCTACATCGAGGAAGCGCTGCTCGCGCTCGAGTACCTCGGCTGCGAAGTCAGCTAGCTCCTGCGCACGTAAGGCAACGACGCCGATGAGGCACCGGTAGACGGGTCGCGCCTACGCCGGCGTTGCGGATCGCCGCGTCGCAGCCCTGGCGGAATTCGCTCTAGGAGCCGTCGCCGCCGGAGAACATGCGCCCGCGCGAGTTGGAGCCGCCCCAGCCGGAGCCGTGCTGCTCGACGTCGATCGAGACGATCGTCTCCGGGCGCAAGAAGCGACCACCGATGAAGGGCCAGCCGCCTTCTTTTATCTCCGCGAACTGCTTGACGACCTCGGCGGCCTTCTCTTGCGCCCCCTCGACGGTGTCGAAGGACCCGATCGGCATCCGATCGCCGTCCACGAGGCGCAGCACCAGCTCGAACGCACCGCGGCTGGACTTCGGGGCAGATTCATCCTGCGTGGCCGCAGGCGCCGGCTCGGGCGGAACGTCGACCGTGCCTTCGAGCTCCGCTTCCTCGACCGCCTCGACGGGCTCGCTTGCCCAGGCGGGAGGCTCGGCATCGAGCTCCGCGGCGGTCGCGTCGCTTTCGGCGAGCTCGGCAGTTTCCAGGTCCGTGGCATCTTCGGGAAGCGGCGCGCCGACCGGCGGTTCGTCCGCGGCGAGGAAAGGTGCCGACTCGTCCTCGGCGGCGTCGTCCTCGACCGGCGGCGAAAGCGGAGATTCAGCGGCACTCGAAGCGCCGGAATCGATGAAGTCGGCTACGTCGGCGGTTATGACGTTGAGCTCGCCGCGCATCCAGGCGGGCGTCGTGAGCGCCGGATCATCTTCGCCCGCCGGCTCGTCTGCGCTTTCTTCCAGCGGCTCGGGCGCGGGCGCCTCGAGCTCGGACGCGACAGGCTCCGGCACGGCGCCCGCAGCGGGTTCCTCCCCCGCTTGCTCGATCGGCGCCTCGGCCTCTTCGAGCGGCTGCTCGGCGTATTCGACCGGCACGGCGTATTCGGCCGGCTGCTCGACGTACTCGGCAGGCGCCTCGGCCTCTTCGAGCGGCTGCTCGGCGTATTCGACCGGCGCCTCGACCTCTTCGATCGGCGCTCCGGGCTCTTCGGCCGGTCGATCGAGATCGGGCTGGTTGGCGCCGATATCGGTCAACTCCGACGCGGGTTTTGCCGCCGGCGGCCCGCTCTCTCCCGCCTGCCAGGCGTTGCCTTCCAGCAGTGAGGGATCGTCGTAGTAGCCGAAGCCGCCCATCTGAACCTCGGCGGGAAGCTGCTCGCCGGATTCGGAGATGATCTCGATCTCGGGAAGGGGCTGATACTGGGAGAACGTCGGGTAGTCGACCTCCCCTTCGGCGATGATCGGATGCATCTCTTGCGCCGGAGGATCGGGACTGGGCGCGGGAGCTTCCTGCTCGCTCGCATCGAGCGCTGCCGGCTCGGGCACAGCGGGCTCGGCCTCCACGGCGGTCTCCGCCGGGGAAGCTTCGGCCGCAGGGGCTTCATCCGGCGTGACCTGATAGTCCGCGCTCGGCTCGGCCGGCGCGAACTGCTCGTGCGCAGTCGGCGTGATCAGCAGCCCCGGAGCCGGAGCGCCGCCGAGCACCTCCTCGATGAGACGCGTGAGCGCGCTCGGCGCGCCGACGACGAACCGAATCTCGGGACCGAGTTGGGCGCGCAGCCGGTCCATCGCCGCTTCGTCCGGGTCGGCCATCGCGACCACCGGTAAACCAAACTCGGTGACCACCGGCAGCGCCATCTCGCTACGAGCGTCGTCGTAGCTCATGGCCTGCGCCAGCTCGCGATCGATGGCGATCTTGTCGAGATCGGCGTAGGGCAAGCCCTTCTGTCCAGCGAGCAGCCGGCTCAGGTCATCCTCGCTGAGCCAGCCGCGCGAGAGCAGTACTTCGCCCAGCCGCTTGCCCGAGCGAAGCCCTTCGGCCAGTGCGTCCTCGAGTTGCTGAGGGGCGATCAGACCGGCGCGAAAGATGAGCGTCCCAAGCGGCATGTCGAGCATCTCGTCGGCACCCTCGACGGGTTGAAACTGCGATTCCACCG
Organism: Actinomycetota bacterium; assembly: GCA_003132665.1. Lineage (GTDB taxonomy): Bacteria > Actinomycetota > Thermoleophilia > Gaiellales > Gaiellaceae > Fen-549. The sequence continues at coordinate 55,305 of PKYN01000005.1, read as the reverse complement.
GCGTCTCGGCAGTCTGCGGATACTCGCCGACGAGCGGCGCCTCTGACGCGGGCGCGGGCGCAGGCGCCGCCTCGGCGGATTCAGGCGCCGCCGGTACGACACCCGGAACCGGGGTGTCGGGCTCGTTCTCTTGTCTACGACGAAGAAAAGGCACTTCTCACGCCTCCGCAATCACCGGCGCCCGACTTTGAGCGCGTTGCCACGCACACTGTAGCGCCGAGGTCTAGGTCGCAACGACACGTGCCAGCTCCTCAATCGACGTCAGCCCCTGGGCCACCTTGCTCATACCTTCGTCCCACATCGTGCGCATGCCCAGATCGATCGCGCGCGTCCTCAGTTCCTCGTGTGACGGCTTCGTCGCCGAGTAAGCGGCCAGCTCGTCGCTCATGTTCAGGAACTCGAAGATGCCGACTCGGCCCTTGAAGCCGGTCTGGTTGCAACGTGGGCAGCCGACTTTGCGATAGAAGGCCATCCCATCGAGCTGAGCGGCGATACTGGGCGAGACGTTTGCCGCGACCATCTCACCGACCGAGGGCGTGTACATCTCGGCGCAGTTGGTGCAGAGGCGCCGCGCCAGGCGCTGAGCCAGTACGCCCGAGACGGCGGCGCTGGTGAGGAAGGGCTCGACGCCCATCTCGTTCAGGCGCGTGAGCGCGCTCGGAGCGTCGTTGGTATGCAGCGACGAGAGCACCATGTGCCCCGTCAGTGCCGCCTCGATCGAGATCTTGGCCGTCTCGGAGTCGCGAATCTCCCCCACCATCAAGATGTCGGGATCCGCACGCAAGATCGAGCGCAGGACCGCCGCGAAGGTCAACCCGGCCTTGATGTTGATCTGAACCTGGTTGATTCCCTGGAGCCGGTACTCGACCGGATCCTCGACGGTGATGACGTTGACCTCGGGCTGAGCGACGATGTGCAAGGCGGCATACAGCGTCGTCGACTTACCGGAACCGGTCGGCCCGGTGACGAGCAGGGTGCCGGTCGGCTTCTTGACCACGTGCTCCAGCTGCTCGCGCATGTCCTCGGCCAGACCGAGCCCCTCCAGCGTCGGCGTCTTCCTCGACTTGTCGATCAGGCGCATCACGACGCATTCGCCTTCGACCGTCGGCAGCACCGCGACACGGATATCGAGCATCCGTCCTGCCGCCTTGGCGTTCAGCGAGATGCGCCCGTCCTGTGGCTTGCGCCGTTCGGCGATGTCGAGCTTGGCCAGCACCTTGAGGCGGGTGGTGACACCCGACGCCATGCGTCGCGGGACGCGCTGAACCTCCTGCAGCACACCGTCGATTCGGTAGCGAATGACGAGCGCGTCCTCCTCGGGCATGAAATGAATGTCGGATGCTCCGTCCTCGGCGCCCTGGAAGATGATCGCGTTGACGAGGCGTACGAGCGGCGCGTCAGAGATGCCGTCGTCGGCCTCGAGATCGTCGACCTCGCCCACGCCTTCTTCGACCACCTCTACGTCTTCCAGCGCCGCCGATTGAGCGTGAAGCGTCTCGTTCTGGCGCAGCAGTCCCTGGATCTCGGTGACGATCTCCTCGCTCGAGGCGACGCCCAGCTCGATCTGGAAGCGCGTCGCGAGCTTCAGCTCATCGACGCCGCTCACGTCGGAGGGATCGGCGATTGCAACCTGCAGACGCTCGCCCGAAAGCTTGTAGGGCAGGGCGACCACGCGCTCGAGCACGTGAATCGGAATCGAGGCAACCGCGTCGGGAGAGATCTTCTCGTCTCCGAGGGAGATCAGCGGCAGGTGGTAGTGCGACGCCCGGACCTCGGCCACCCGGGCCGCGGGGATCACGCCCTTCTCGGTGAGCGCGGCGACGAGCGATCCGGACGCCCCGGCATCGCTGCGCGCTTCGGCGAGCTTGTCGGGTGTGACTAGGCCGGTTGCCTCGAGCAGATCCCCGAGAAGCTCTACGAGCTCGTTGATCTGCCGCGCACCGGCCAACGGACGTGCGCTGCTGCGCGCGCCCGCTCGTCCCCCACTCTTCGTGGACTGGCGTTCTTCTGCCATCTATCCCTCAAACGAGCTATCGGCAGCGCAAGGCGACTACTTGACACCGCCACGAGTGATGAAGATGGGCGATTCGCTCACCCATTCGACGGGTGCTTGCAGGCTTTTTCGAGCCCGAAGAGCCCGGCCCGGAATCGCTAGAAGAACGACAGGTAGGCGTCGAGCAACTCTTTGCCGGCGAAGAGGGCCACGATGGCGCCGAGCGCCAGGAAGGGAGCGAAGGGAATCTTCATCTTGCGCGCCTTCGAGCCGTGCCTGATGAACAGCCAGATCGAGGGCACGAGCGCGCTGATCATGCCGGCGGCGAGCGCAACGGCGACCGTGCGACCGAGCATCGCGCCGAGCAGAAAGGCCAGCTTCACGTCGCCCATGCCCATCCCGCCCGGATAGAGCAGCGCCGTCAGGAGCAGGAAGCCCGACGCCGCGAAGGCGGCGATCGTCCATTCGAAGGAGAGATGTAGAGCGGTCTGGGCGCCGAGCGTGATCACGGCGGCGGGAAGCACGATCACGTTCGGGACGATGCGGTGCTCGAGATCCGCGGCCGAGATGGCGACCAGCACGGCGGAGAAGAAGACCGCGAGCAAGGTCTCCAGGTGAAGCCCGAACTTCCAGACGCAGCCCGACACGAGCAGCGCCGTCGCAAGCTCGACGGCCGGATAGCGCAGCCCGATCGCAGAGCCGCAGTTGCGGCAGCGGCCGCGCAAGACGATGTAGGAGACGAGCGGGACGTTGTCGTACCAGGCGATCGCGTGGCCGCAGCTCATGCAGTGCGAGCCGGGGAAGGCGATCGATTCGTGCCGCGGTACGCGCGCAGCGACGACGTTGAGAAAGCTACCGAGCGCGAGCCCCGGTAGAAGCATGAGAATCGGGAAAGCTACGTTCATCGCCGGCGCGGGCTCCTGTTCTCTGGGGCGCTTTCGCGCCAAGGCTAGCGCGTGCATTTTCGCCCGCGCCGCGCACACCCCTTCCAAACCGGCCCGAAGCGAGATTTGGAGCGCTGAAACCCAACACCAAAATCGGTACCCCGTATAGCGATATTGGGGGACGAGGTCTCGCTCGTATATGCCGAAGCTTCATACAGGTGGACTGGATCAAGTGCATCAGGAACCGGCTGCTTCGCGCCGCCCGGCACGAGGCTGGTATCACGCTGATCGAAACAATCCTGGCCATCGTCATCTTCGGCATTGTCAGCACCTCGACCATCGGCGTCCTGACCTCGGCCACGGCCGCTGACGGCAACTCGCGCCAGCGCTCGATTGCGCTCGAGCTTGCGCAACAGCAGGTCGAGTACATCCGCCAGCTCAACTACATGAACGCCGGCGTCGTCGGCGGCAACCCCGGCGGAGTCGTACAAGCGGTTCAGTCGAAATGGGTGACCGGGCTCCGGTACACGCTGACGACCCGCATCAAGTACGTGACCGACCCGATTCCGGCCAGCTACGTTTCCTCCGCCAACTACAAGCAGGTGCGCGTCATAGTCGCGCGGGCGTCTGACGACAAGGAGCTGGCGATGGTCCAGACCTACGTCTCCTCCCCGACCCGTGCCTACTCCGGCGGCCTGAACAACGGCCTGATCAACGTCACGACTCAGGACTACTGGACGCACGACCTTCTCGGCAACGTACAGATCCAACTCACGAAGACGTGGGACGGGTCGTTCAGCGCGGGCGACATAACCGATCCGACAACCGGCGTGCCGTCCTTCGGTCAGGTCACCTTTCAGGGTCTGGAGGAGACCCCGGCCAGCCCCACGCCCGGCTACTACGACGTCGATGCTGCGCTGACCGGCTACACGGTTCTGGCAGAAGATCAGCCGCCGAGCGACCCAACCGATCCGGCTACCGCAGGCCACCTCGCGCTTGCTCGGAACGGGACGACCAACACGACCATCCGCCTCTACCACCCCTGCACCATCACCGTGCACGTCATCGATGGGAACAATCCCCCGCAGCTTTACACCGACGGCCAGGCGACGGTGACCATCTCCTCGCCGCGTGGCTCGCAGCAGTTCCAGACCTCGAACGGCGTCGTCGGGCCTTTGACCACTCTCTTCGGCGAACAAATCGTCCCCGGGACCGACTACCAGGTGGACGTCGCAACCACTACGCCCTACGTGCGCCATGTGGTTTTGCCGGGGCTCCCGGTGCCCATCAACTACGCCGGGGGCGATTACACGTCGTTGCTCGAGGTGACGCTGCCGGCTTATGTGCCCCCACAGATCGCAAACGTTACGGTCACTGTACGTAAGACCTCCTGCCCGTCTGGGGCCTTGCAAAGTAGTGCGACGGTAAAAATCGTGTGGTTGGACGACCCGAGCGACAGCGGTCACAATTTCACGGGAACGACGAATTCGAGCGGAGTCAAGGTCTTCACCGGCGTCCCGTTCGAAACCTACGACATCAGAGCTACGAAGGGTTCGCGCCCTACGCTCTCAGGCGCATTGCCCAACACGGTTATTTCGGGTGACGTCAGCTTATGCGTCTCGATCTCCTAGCGAGGCAATGTTGCGACTTACCGAACTAACCGCTCTTTCGCCTCTCGGCCCCAGCCGATGGAAGCGGTGGATCCATATCGTCTGCAACGAGCGCGGCTTCACGCTGATCGAGCTGCTCATCGTCTGCGTGCTGCTGGGCATCACGTCGGCGATGTTCGCCGTGACCATGGGCACAACGGTCAATCGAAGCTCGCAGGTGCAAGCGCAGAACATCACCCAGACCGAAGTGCGAGCCGAGCTCAATCAGCTTGTCTCCGACCTGCGCGATGCGACCACAGGAGGCAAAACCCCTCCGGTCATCAGCTACGGCCCAGGCTCGATCGTCTTCTACTCTCCGGATCGCTTGACACCGAGCCACCTGCGCAGGATCAAGTACTGGCTGAATGGCAACAATCGCTTGCAGCGGCAGATCACTTTGGTCACGTCATACGACGTCAACGGAAACCCGATCGACCCGGGCGATACGGGGCCGATCGAGACCGTCGCCACCGTCCTGTCGCCGTTGACGGGCGATCCAGCGAACGGTGGATGGGCCCTAGGCCAGATCTTCAAATACTGCGTTCAGTCACCTCCGGACATGGCCATCGACCCGTCGAATGCGACTTCGCCCGAGCTCATTACCTGGTCGTGCCAGACTCCGACCAGCGCGGCAACGGTCAAGACGATCGTCGTCAGGGCCGTCGTGTCGCCGGTCGCGCGGAGCGAGAAGTTCAACTACGGGGCAGTGGCAACGGTGAGGTGGAATGCGCAATGAAACGGCTGGCACGATTCTTGGCAAACGAGGACGGCATCGCCATGGCGACCGTGGTCGCGATGGTCGCGGTATTGACCGTCCTTTCGATCGCCTTGATAGACCAGGTGACAAGCGAGTCCAATCGCGCCGCCAGGGCGGTAACCTCCGACGCCGTCTTCCAGGCGGCTGAAGGGGGAATCAACAACTACATCGCCAAGCTGACCGACGACTCTCAGTACTTCGACCATTGCGTCGCCAACGGCGAGTCGACGCGGCGGCGCGCAGACACCTTCGCACTCGTCTCCGCTAGCACCGGCATCGCATCGTGCCAACCGGGCGGGACGTCAGCTTGGACAGCAGGCGTCAAGTGGACCTACCCCAACCAGAAAGATACGTGGACCGCCGGAATCGGTGATGCATCAGTAAATACGACCGCGATTCGCGGTTACGCCTACAACTTGATGATCACTCCGCCCTACTCGCCTGTGGGCACCAACCCCGGTACCAACTACATCGATGTCGTCTCGACCGGGTGCAAGGTGATCGACCCGAGTGCGACGCCGCTGCAGTGCGATACATCGGCCGGCGCGCCGCCACAACGTTCGGTCGAGGTGCACGTTCGACGCACGACCCCGGCCGACTTTCAGTACATGATGACCAGCATGGGGCACAACTCGGATGACGTGTGTTGGGCGAGCACGATCTACGGCAGGATGTACAGCACCGGAGACATCTTCGTGTGTGGCGCGACGTTTTACGGCAATTTGATGGCCGAAGGCCTGGTACGCGTGAAATCCGGATACGCCAATCCGCCGAACGTCGTTAGCCCGGGACGGATCTACGACACCAATCACCCCGATATCCGAACCGTATTGAAGAATCCGCTGTCGTTCAGCGATTTGCTCGCCTCGGTCTCCCAGGTTCAGAGCAACGCGATATTGAACACGAACTTGAGAGCCGGCTCGGCATCGACCGGCTACGGAACGGCTTTCGACGATCCGACCGCCAACGCCTGGCGCCTCAACTTCTCGTCGAACGGGAACGTCCAGGTATGGAAGTGCGTCAACAGCTCCCAGCCGGAAGCGAACCAGCCATTCTGCGGAGGCGACTTGAAGGTATCGGGCTCGGTGAGCGCGGGCGCTAAAACCATCAACGTGACAACCAGCACGGCCGAGTTCCTTGGCACTGGAGCGATCTATGTCGGCCCGAACTCATCCGGCCAAACTGACAAGTTCACTTACACGAGTAAGGGCGGCGCCGGCACCTCGTTCATCACTACCGGCACCGGCATCTCCCACGCGCACGCGGCCAACGAAAATGTCTCGATCCAATCGGGCGGTATCACCTGGTCGGTGCCGTACTACAACGGAGCCCTTCCGCCGAACGGCGCGATCTACACCGGTCAGGACGCGATCGTCTCCTGGCCGACCACCATCACCGGTTACAACGAGACGAGCTCGGACGGCTCCCAGACGAGCAAGGTCAACGGCAGTGTGACCGTCGCCTCGAACCAAGACGTCATCGTCGCCGGAGACGTCCACTACGCCTCGGAGGCGGTTCCTAACGGCATTGCCGGAGACGACAACGACGTCCTGGGCCTGATAGCCCAGGGCAGCCTCTGGCTGGCGAGATACGCGCCGGCCCAGCTCTGGTGGCGGGCGGCGACGATGGCCGTGGATGGATCGTGGGGAGACTACGCCTGCAAGAACGGTCCTGACAGGGGTAGCGGCAGCTCCATGACGTTCGTCGGAACAAGCACCTATGGCAGCAATGACGGTTGTATCCAGGGCACCGGCGGTTACGAGATCACCCATACCTACCGCATCACTGACGACGGAACGGCGCCGGCCTGCCCGTCCACAGCACCCGGGTGCCAGGATTTCGACGCGCTGAGGTGGCTGGTTCCGCCTTGGTTCCCGCCGCTGAACGGGATAGAGACCGTGCTCTTCCGTGAGATGCCGCCGAGCTACATACCGGCGGCGGTTCCCACCTCCTAGTAGCTGACCTGCTCGACTTCGCTCAGCCGCCGTGCGCGCGCTCGTGGGCGCGCACGAACTCGAGCGCTGCGCGAGCCTCGGCTTCGCTCTTCGAGCCGATGCCCCAGACCTTCTCGACTCGTTTGTCCACCGCGATCAGAGTCTCCAGCGCCTGCGCGCCGTGCCACCAGCCGAACTTGGCGCCCGTGACGATCCAGGCATGCTGGAACAGCCAGTAGCGTTCGTTCGCCGGGCTCGCGACGCCATGCGCGTCGAGCCAGGTACTCAGATTCTTTGCGCGCCGCGGAAGCGGTATCTCATCGAGCGGCTCGGGCTTCGCCCCCGCAATCGTGAAAGCGGGTGGGCGGGCCTGCGGCGGCTTGGGCTTGGCTGACGTCGTTGATCTTGCGGTCGTGGTCGGGCGCGTCTCGGCGGTCGTTGTCGGGCTGGTCTTCGTGGTCGTCGTCCGGGCGCTCGTCGTCGGCGGACTCGTCACGGTCGAGGCGCCGGGGAACAGGATCTCGGTGCCCGCAAAGGGCGAAGAGTTCTCCGGCGTGCCCTGGGGAACGTAGCCCTTCGGTTTCACCAAGCGCAGGGTGACGAGTGGGGCGCCCGTATCCACAACCGTCGTACCGGGGAGAGGATCCTGGCTCGCCACGGTCATCCCCGCCCAGCCCTCAACCGAGCCGACGACCTTCCAGCCGAACCCGTGCTCCTGCAGCGCGCCCTCGGCGAAAACGTACAGCTGACCCACGACACCGGGCACCGCCTTGTTCGGAGGCGCCGCGGTCTTACCCTTGTGCTGGACCTCCGCAGAATCGCTGTGAGTAAAGAGGATGGTCAGCGCCATCGAGGCGAGCGCACAGACGACGATGAACGCCACGACGCGGCCAAGCGTTAACCGAACTCGCATGAGCCTCATTTCGACAGGATGCCAGCTCGAGTTGAGCTTAAGGGCTATCTACTGAATGGAATAGCCGAACCCTGCCCGCTCGAGGACGGCTCGGCGCCCGCCGACGGCCCCGGCGAGGCGGACCTTCCAGGCACGGCCGCGAAGAGAGACCTTTCGCTTACAGCCGAGTTCGAGCTCGGCTCGGAGATGGTTGACGGCAAGACAGTCTGGGAGGACTCCGCCAAGGTGCTATCCGCCGACAGGCCGGCCGCGCCGCTCACAACGGCAAACACCGCCGGCGAGCTGAGAGCTGAGGAGACTCCGGGCACGGACGGCGTGCTCGCGTCCTGCCAGCGGTAGGCGACGCCGGCGAAGCTTTGGAACCAGGGCTGGCTCTGCGGATAGCCCTCGCTCGAGGGAATCAGCCCGAGATGCAGGTGCGGTCCGGTCGCGTGTCCCGTCGAGCCGACGAGGCCGATCAGCGCTCCGGCCGTCATCCGCGCGCCGGTCACGGTCGCAGGCTCGAGGTAGGAGAGATGGCAATAGGCCCATGTCCGGCCGTCGTCCGTGCGGTAGCGCAGGCCGATGCCGCAGAGAGGGTCGATGGTGCGCCAGGCCTTGGCAACGGTTCCGTCCGCAAGCGCGTAGACGGGCGAGCCGGCAGGCGCCGCAATGTCCGCGGCCGGATAGTCGTGGTGCGTGTGCCCGACCGAGATTCGGCTCGGCCCGCCGCCGACGGGAAAGACGTAGCCGTTCTGGTAGAGCGCGCTGGCAAGGTAGACCGAGGTGCCGGAGTTGAACGACTGCGGCTGCGCGCTTGCCCGCGCGCTCGCGAGGCTCGTCTTGGCCTTGTCGAGCGCCGCACCTAAGTCCGAAAGCCGCGCCTCGAGGGAGTTGGCCTGTATCTGCACCCCGGCAGCCCGCTCGCGCGCGGCGGAGCGCTCGTTGATCAGCTTGATCGTCTCGGCGGCGGCGAGCATTCGCTGCGCTCGATGTCCAAGCGCCTTCGCGCGGGCGCTGGTCTGGGCGATCTGCTGGCTGAGCGAGGCGACTCGTTGCTCGGCCCTCTCCAGGCTCACCTGCAGCTCGTCCAGCGAGAAGCTGAGCGAGCCGTCATTGCCCAGCAGGCGGGCCAGGGAGAGCACTTCGTCCACGTACCACTGAGCGTGGTTGTAGGCGAAGACGCCTCGCGAGATGTCGCTCGCCCCGCCTGCAGCGGCCAGATAGCGCGCCGCCGAGAACACAGCGTCCTTGGCGTTCCAAGGGTCGGCAACTCCGTTCCCGTCATAATCGGCGCCCCAGCGCAGCCAGGTGTCGGGCATGAACTGCATCCAGCCGACCGCGCCGGCCGAGCTCGGGCCCATGTTGCGACCGAAGTTCGACTCGACCTTGTTGATCGCCGCCAGCACCGACCAAGGGACGCCGTAGGCGACGCCGGCCGACTGCCAGATGCCGCGCAGCTGAGCTGAGCTGAGCGCGGTCTCATCGCCGGCACGCTCGGTCCAGACCAACGGGAGCACGAGCGAGCCCGAGAGGTTCGGAATCTGGGCGCTCGGAAGCCCACCACTGGCGAGCGTCGAGGGCGGGCTAGACGGGGAGACGACCGTGAAGGTGTCGCCGCGTGCGGTCCCGGCACAAAGCGCGAACGCCAGCAGGGCGCCCGCTAGCGCCCGCTTCATCCGTCCGGACCGGCGACCCTGAGCGATCCAGCGTCGGGCGACGCGCCCGCCGCGCTACGCGCAAGCGCAGCTCCAAGTCCGTCCGGGGCGCCGTCGGCCGTGTCCTTTCCCTGCTCCCCAGCCGCCTGGCTCTTGGTCGCATGCTCGATCTGAACAAGGAAATCGTGGCGATTCGAAGCCGCGTTGGCGGCGATCTCCCGGTCGACCTTCCCCTCGAGCACTAGCGAGATCAACGATTGCGCGAAGGTCTGCATCTGGAAGAAGGCGCCGTCTGCGATCGCGTCGGGAATCTCCTCCCCCTTGCCTTCGCGGATCAGATCGGCGATGCGAGCATTCGTGACCATCACTTCGACCGCCGCGACGCGGCCGCCGCCGATGCGCGGTAGCAGACGCTGGCTGACGACGCCACGCAGTACGCCCGCGAGAATCGAGCGGATCTGGGCCTGCTTGGTCTCCTGGAATAGCTCTACGAGGCGTGAAACCGTCTCGGAAGCATCGATCGTGTGCATGGTCGACATCACCAGGTGACCGGACTCCGCGGCTTGCAGCGCCGTCTCGGCGGTCTCCCGGTCACGCAGCTCGCCGATCAAGATCACATCTGGGTCCTGACGCAGGGCGCGCCGCAGCGCCTGGCCGAAGGAGGCGGAATCCAGGCCGATCTCGCGTTGGTTGACGATGCAGCCGCGATCGGCATGAAGGATCTCGATCGGATCCTCGATCGTGAGTATGTGCTGCCGGCGTGTGCGGTTGATGTGGTCGACCATCGCCGCAAGGGTGGTCGACTTGCCCGCTCCGGTCGCGCCGGTGACGAGTACGAGTCCGCGGTGGTAGCTGGCGAGGTTGGCCACCCCGGGCGGTAGCTCGAGCTGCTCGAAGGTCGGAATCTCGCGCGGGATGACGCGAAAGGCAAACGAGATAGCGCCGCGCTGCCTGAACCCGTTGACTCGGAAGCGGGGCAGACTCGGATGGGTGAAAGCCATATCGAGCTCGCCCGTCTGACGGAACTCCTGCAACTTGCTCGGAAGATGCCTGGTCAGCGTTTCGAGGATGGTGTTCAGCTCTTTTGGCCCCAAAGGCGGAAAGCCATCGAGTGCGCCGAGCTCACCATCTCGCCTGACGATCGGCGGCTGACCCAACTTGAGGTGAAGGTCGGAGCCCCCGATCTCGACTACACGGGTAAGGAGGTCGTCAAGTTCCATCCGCGGTTGCATCGGCACTTTTGCGCCTGCTCTTTAGACCCCCCTTCGCCTGCTCGATCTCGAACGTGAATGCCACCGCCCGCTGACGGATACCGTCGGCTCGAACCCAGATACAATGGCCCCCCGCGGGGGAGTGCCCGAGCGGCCAAAGGGAGCGGGCTGTAAACCCGTCGGCTCAGCCTACGGAGGTTCGAATCCTCCCTCCCCCATCTTCTCCGCCGAAAGTCCGCCGGCCAAAGCCGGCGAAGACTTTCGGCGGACAGAAGCACAGACGACCGCGGTATGGCGTTTGTGAGCCGCGCCCATCACGCCGGTCGCGGCGGCCGGTTTGGCAAATGCTGTGCGCTCCCGCCTTGCACGCTCAGCGGCTCCCCGGAAAAGCGAGATAGCGATTCTCGGCGTACAGCGGTTTTCCGCGCTCCGGTTCCTGCCGGCCGGGCGCGACCGGGTCGATCGCGGCGGTGCTTGCGCGGCATCGATTCGGAGGGCATGAGAAGCTACCGCCTCACCGATGTTCGTCCACACGATCGAGCACCTGCTGAAAGTGATCGGGCTTCCGCTTGTCTTCTTCGGCGTGGGGATCGAGTCGATGGGAGTTCCCCTCCCCGGCGAGACCGTGCTCGTGATCGCGGCGGTCGCAGCCGGCCATGGGACTTTGGTGCCCTGGCAGGTTGCGCTCTGCGCCTGGGGCGGCGCGGTCATCGGCGACAACATCGGCTACGCGCTCGGACACCACTACGGCGAGCGCTTCTGGACGCTGCCTGGAATCAGGCGCTTCTATCACCCCAGGCGCGTCGAGCTGGCGGAATCGTTCTTCAAGCGGCGGCGCGGTTGGGTCGTCGTCTTCCTGGCCCGCTTCGTTGCGATCCTGCGCATCTTCGCCGGGCCGATCGCCGGTATCTCGCACATGCACTGGCGTTCCTTCCTACTCGCAAACGCACTCGGCGGCGCCTGCTGGGTCGCCGCGGTGATGGCCGTCGGCTTGCTGGTCGGCTCGAACCTCCATCGGGCGATCAAGATCGTCGAAAACGCCGGCTACATCGGATTGGCCGTGGTCGTCCTGCTCGCGCTCGGCGCCGCCGTGCTCTGGTTCTTCCGCGAGCGCCGAAGGCATAACGACGAGCGCGAAAACGGCGCGTCTGGCTCCGAGTAATTTCTCGCGCGCACGCGAGGGCCGCGGGCGCCGATTCAGCGCGATCGGAGCGCCGGTACAATTCCGGCGCTTGCCCTCTTAGCTCAGTTGGTAGAGCACCTCCATGGTAAGGAGGGGGTCCACGGTTCGAGTCCGTGAGAGGGCTTTGCAAATGACCTGCTAATCGCGGTTATCTATCTCAGAACGATTACGGAATCTCCAATCCGCGGTGGGTATGGAGCAACATATGGAGCTTTGAAGTTCGGCGAACGAGTTCGGCGAACGACCTCCTCCCCGCGCGTAAGGAGTCGAAGGGCGGACGATGGGACCGATCACGGTGTTCGACAAGTCGGCGCTACAAGCGCTCACCATGGACGAGGCGGTGTGGTTTGAAGTCGACTTCCTCGCTAACGTAACGCCTCTGTTCTACATCGAGACCCTCGCTGACCTCGAGAAGGCGGCCGCCGAAGGTCGTACTCCGGAAGAGGTCGTGCGATCACTCGCGGCTAAAACGCCCTCGGATGCGTACCCGAATGTGCACCATCGGACGCTGGTCTCAGCGGAGCTGCAGGGACGGGAGATCGAGATGAGCGGCCGAGTCATGGTGACCGCAGGCGACTACAGGCGAGCGCCGGATGGCTCGCTCGGAATGCATATTGACGAGTTCCCCGAGGCGGCAATGCTGCTTCGCTGGAAGACCGGGGAATTCGACGAGGCAGAGCGCGAGGTCGCTAAAACGTGGCGAGCCGACCTCGGCGCGCACGAGCCGGAGCGCATGGTCGGCATCGTCCGCAACATCGTCCCAGCAGGCACTCGGATTTCGGATCTCAACGCCCTCAAGAGACTCGTCGACATCTTCTGCGAAGGCGCCGAGAGCGAAGTACTCGCTCTCGCTCTCCACGTGCTGGAAGTACCTGACGCCTCACAGCGGATGGTGATTGAGCGGTGGGAAAAGGCGGGCAAACCCCCGCTGTCGCGGTTCGCGCCGTACACGACACATGTGTTCAAGGTCGATCTCCTCTACTACCTAGGGATCGACCGGGGCTTCATCTCCGGAGAACGAGCGAGCAACAAGGCCGACATGGCCTATCTCTACTACCTGCCGTTCACGATGGTTTTTGTCTCCGGCGACAGGCTGCATCAGCGAACTGCGCCGCTTTTCCTGAGTCCGGGGCAGTCGTACGTCCGGGCCGACGAGTTCAAGGCAGGTCTTCGGGAGATCGATGAGTACTACGACCAGCTTCCCGTAGAAATTAAGCGGCTCGGCGTCCTGCAGTTCGCTGGCTGGCCGCCGTCTAGACTGGACAATCTCGTCACGCGGCTATGGGACAAACACATGCGTCCTGACTGGCGCGAGATCGCGGCCGCTCAGGAGACCGAGCGTGGCAAACCACGAAGCGATGAGTCCGATCGGAAGACGCTCGAGGACATGAGGAGTCGCGTCGAGTCGGCAGAGCGGGTGACGGAAGCGGAGATACCCCTCTCTGGCGACGACGCCGACTACGTAATTATTGGCCGGCAGGTGCCCGTGCGGAAGGGCAAGTGGCGCATGGTTTCAGAGGAAGTCGAGGAAGCCGAGGCGGACGGCACCGACTAGGAGAGGGCGACCCCGTTGCTCCGCCCTGCGGCATCGTGACCTCATGCGCCCGTTCTGTTGGAGCCAGTCACACTTGATTTAGATGAAACTGAAGTCTGGCGAGGCCCAGAGCTGATTGAAACGTGCAGTGAGAAGCTCAGACTCCGCTGGGTCCAGGCTGTCGATTCTTGAGTCAGAGGCGCCAAGCCCACCTGGCGATGTCCCGACCGAGAGGCCTCCGCCATCCCAAAGAAAAACGCGGTCGTGGAACGGCGGCGGACCACCTGAGGCTGGCCTTTGCCAGCGCTTGACCTGGAGACCGGGGCGCTTCGGAGGTCGATGCTTGGGCTTGGAAACGAGCACGCGCACCGAAGCCGGAAGATTGTCGAACAGCTGCCAATCGCTCGCGTTGCTGCCGAAGTATCTGTCGGTGACGAGGATCTCGCCACGTGCTGCCGCCTCGAGACGCTGCCGCAGATACGGGAGCGCGTTCGTTCCTCTCAGGACGACGCGGTTGGCCAGACCATCCGCGATCAGCTGCCGATACTCGTCGTCGATCGAAGCCAACCTCGCCAAGCGGTCATCAAGGGCGCGTTCCAATTTGGTGCCGATCACTGAATGGCTGGTCGCTATGGACACACAATCGGGCGAGACTGCGTTCATCGTCAGATGAATCGTCTCGACGAGATAGTGGGCGTCGGACAAGTCAAGCAGCTCGCCACCGAGGTCGTAGAGCGAGACGGCACGCTTGGCCCCTGACCCGAGCATCGGTAGAGTCAGCTCGAAGTGGTCCTCGCCCGACCAGGCCGACAGATCGAGCCACTCAAGAGACAACCGTCGCGCCGCCGCGAGATCGTTGTTCACCCACTCACGCAGCTCGACGACAAGATCGTATGGCGTTATCTGGGTTGGATCGAGACCGATGCTCACTCGGTAGTAGTGAAGTTCGTCATCGACGCCCCGCATCTCGCGGATCCAGGCGCGGCGCTCAAGCCGACCTAGAAGAAGACCTGCTGGAGCTACCGGACCCGCTGAATGACTCGCAACAACGCCGACCTCCCAGCGATCAGGCGCATAGACGTGCTTCCCATCGATCGTCCAGTTGTCAGGGAATGGCGGCCCGGTCGGATCCGCCGTCAGCGCGAAGAGGAACGCTTGCATCGGTCTACCGGCGAGTAGTGTCAGCCGGCCTGCCTCGCTCGACTGATGCGGGAAGACCCTGATCGGCGAGGGCGGTACGTCGAGCTCAGCCGTGGCCGGCGGTAAGGACCCCAAGGCCGGGATCGCGCCCGATCCGAGCGACTCTAAGACCGCGTGAACATCAGCCGGAGAGAGCACGGCGCGGGCGATGAGCAATCCGTTCTGCTCATGCGCGAAAGCAACGCCTAAGTCGCCCGCCCTATCATGTAGTCGACTCGCGTTGAGCTCGTGCCAGGAGCACCACGTGTGTGTGGCGAGTTCTGGCGGACCGAAGATAAGCGAGCCGTGGCGCAACTGCCATTCATGCTCGCGCCGTTCGTAGACCACACTAAGGACGGCAGCGTCATCAGGGACCACACCAATGGCGCCGGCAATCGTCGAAGCGAGTGGGGTCTTTGCCATTGCCCACTCAGGGTGCCAGATGAATCACGTGCCACGGGCATGGTCTCGGCTGAAGCTGATATTGATATATCGTCCTAATGAGAGATTCTGGGCACGATCAGCGCTCGCGAAGACATGAGCGAGACAACGGTTAGCTCTGAGGAGCACGCGGCGATTGCGGACCGTTATCGGGTCGAGCCTCAGAACTGGCTCGAACTCGAGCCGAGTTACACCGGTCACGGCGTCGCCCGCTTCTCGACGAACCCCGGCACGGTCACCGGGCCGACCGTCGTGCGCTTTGCCGAAGACGGGACGCTGATCGAGTTCCTGATGAACGTCGAAGCCATCGAAGCCGAGACGTCGACCAGCGAGCCCGCTGTCTTCATCTTCGTCAACGGATTGCCGGTCCCCGGCTCTCCTGGCTCCTTCAGCCTCGGCCCTTCGTCGAACGAGTGTGCATCGGTTGAAGTAACCGGGTCGGACTTCACCCTTGCCCCAGCGCAGCCCTCGCCCGTGACCGCTCTAGGAGGCAACTCGGAAGTCGAGTTTCGGCCCTACCGCACCGTCGCGCGTTACGAGGATACCTCCCATGCGCACTACTGGGCAGTGCCGCTCCTCAACTTCGTGGTCGACTTCAAACGCTTCCATCTGGCCCTTCAAGACCATCCATTGCGCACGCGCAAGACCGCTCCGTACGAGGCGAGCAGGTGGCCGTTTTCGCTCTACCACGAGAGCTTCTACCGAAATGGGAACGCACTGATCCCGTTCATGTGCGAGGGCGAAGTGGCATTCATCGAACCGCTGCCCGACTACGCCGAGCGGCGTGCGCGAGCTGAAGCGGGCGAAGCAGTCGTGACGGCAGTGATGGTCGGCCGACTACCTGAGAACTTCGACGACTCTCTGGCGGATTGGTTTCCTGCTGACCTTGTCACACTTCTAAGTCTTGCCAGCGGCCGTGAGGTCGCTGTTCCGTACGTCGAACTGCGCAGCGAGAGCCGCCGCCTTGTCGCGCGGATGCACACCCGGATTGGCGACGCCGGCGCCGCACGCCAGACTGCACTGATCGACGAGGGATTCAGTGGCAGTACCGGCGCCCTGCTCACGTCGTTTCTGGTTTCGCCCGTCTGCGGCCAAGTCTGGTTCCGGGTAATGCTCAAGCATCTCCTGCGCGGCTACAGCAACGGCGGCAGTCTTGAGGACAGGCTCAATCACCTGTTTCGGGCAGTCGAAGGTGCAGCCGCAGGGCTTGGCCTGGCTGGTGGGCGACCGCTCGAAGTCGATGATCAGTTGCGCGTCGAGATCGAAGCGCGGATCGACGAACTGGTCACAGAGCTCCTGAGCATTCAGAAGACCGCGTCAGCTGAAGATCAAGATCGAATAGCGAGCCTCGCCAATCAGGTTCGAGGCGTGAAGTCGAATCGTCCGTCCTTCGCAACCCAGCTGCGTGACCTCGTGGCCAAGGTCGGACTTCCCGACGCGCAGTGGCTCGCCTCGTTCAAGTTCAAGCCGGCTCACGATGGCCGCCTGATCGCGTGGCCGCAGGCGGCAGGCGCGTACCGCAACCGCATCGCCCACTCCGCGTTCATCGATTTCGACGATTACGACATAGACAACACGATCGCGTTCATCAGGCATCTATCGGATGTGTTGGCGCGTGTCGTGTTCCACCTGATCGGCTTCGTCGGGCTATACACGCCGCCGTGCGGCAACGCCGGCGCCCGCACATACGAGCGGCCGAACTGGGCACAGCCGGAGAGCCTCTCAGCAGCAGTCTTTCGTTACGTCGAGTAGGCGAGAGTGACGCCTATCGGAGCGCCTTGCAGGGTCGCGTGTTGTTCATCGACTCCACTTCGGTGACCGGCGCTGGCCGCCCGGAGGCCGAAAATGACCCCGATGGACACGCGCGTCCTGCTTTCGGAACCGTTCACGTTCACTCAGCAGCGTCCGCTGCAAGCGAGCGGCTTTCTCAGCGAGGCACGCAACTGCGGACTACGGAGCAGCGAGCAGGAGCTCGAGGCATTCCACCGCACTCGGCTACTCGTTCCCTTCTACCGCTTCGTCCGCGATGGGCGCGAGATCGCCGCGGCCCATCGACGCGGTAAGAACGGGAGACGTCGCGATGATGATGCCTATCGCCTAGCGCATTGGCGGCCGTCGTCCCGCGCAGACCTACTGGCGGCAGACGAGGCCGACCAGCTGCGCGATCCCGCAGCCGAGCCGTTCATCGCAAGGCGACGGTTGAAGCGCCGAGTCGACGAGTGGTCTTACGAGTCGAGCGTCTACCTGTACTCGCATCACCAGCTATCCGCGGTCCCGTTCCTGCGGCGCGTAAGTCCCTTGCTGAAGCTACGCCGCGCGCACGGCGATCTCGTCGGCAGCCTTGATGTGGATCGAGCTACCGCGATCTCCCTGCGCGAGCAGGCCAAAGCGCTGCGGGAGACCGCGATCGCGGCGACTCTCCTCGAGCCTGCCTACTACTCGCGGATCTTCCACCGGATCAGTCTTCCGCGCGACGAAGACTTCGTGGCCTACGACCGCTGGCGGCGCACCCGCCCGCTCCTCCGCCCTCTGCGAACGCTTCAGGTCGACGCGGTGTGGATCAAGAAGACCGCTGAGGCGCTCCACTCCGAGGCTTCCAGGATCGATCCGCTTGGCGACTGGGCGGAAGTGATCGCCGCCGCCGAGCCCGAGAAATGGAAGACGCTGAGGGGAGATGCGCGCGCTGCACTCGAACTGCGCGTGAGCGCGGAGTTCCTTCTCCTCTACTACGACCAGTTGCACCGGGCGCGTCGGGCGGCGGCACTGCCCAAGCCGCCAGCTCCATTTCGCGGAACCCTCGATGACCGAATAAAGCGGCGCCGGCCATTGAATGACCTCCTAACCGACTTTGGGCTCTCCCCACACCCGCATCTGGTCGTCGCCGTCGAGGGCGAAACGGAGCTCACGCTCTTCCCGCGCGTGATGCGCCAGCTCGACGCGCCATCAGACGACGACTTCATTGCGGTCGAAGACGCCGGTGGCGTCGACCGCGATCTATCGCCCCTGGTGGCATATGCGATCGCTCCCCGCCTGCGCCGCGACGAGAGTGATCGAGGGTATGTTCGTCTCGAGCGGCCGCCGACGCGGCTCTTCGTCGTCTTCGACGCCGAGGGGAAGTTTGCCACTCCGGCAATGAGGCGGAAGCGGCGCGAACAATGGGTCGAACGAGTGATGCAGACACTGCCGCGCGAGCTGCGAACACCGGTCGTCGCTGACCAGATCAAGCCGCTCGTCAATGTGGCGACGTGGACGCGAACCGGGACAAGCTTCGAGTTCGCTCACTTCACCGATCGCGAGATCGCCACTGCTGCAGCTGCCCTCGATCAGCGTAAGGAGCAGCCGACAGTCGACAAGCGCGTTGAGCTCGTGGCCAAACTGCGTCGAGAGCGAGGGAACCTCGACAAGATGCTCGGGCCGATCTCCAAGGTCGCGCTCGCCGATCGGCTATGGCCGGTGCTGGAGACCAAGATCGAGACTGCGCTAGAGCGCGGAACAGAGCGGCGCGTCCCCGTCGTGCGGATGGTCCATCAGGCATATGCACTAGCGATCGAGTTCCCACGTCGGAATCTCGTGATTGCTCTTCAACCACAACCACAGCGGCGGAGGTAAAGCTGCGCGAGACGGCGCCCGGCGTCGCCTGCACCTCCAAGGCGCGTGGGCCGCGTTCGCGAAGAACGGAGTCGAAAGCAGCCTGCGCTTTGGTCGCTCGGGGCGGAGCGTTTATGGAGCAGAGCGGACGCAAACGACCGCGATCGGGTGTGAGGGCGGCGGCGGCGGCGAGAACGGCTTAGACAAGTCAAATCTGCCGCTAGCGGCTGCCGTTAGCTGCGAGCACAACAAAATGGTAAGGAGGGGGTTCACGGTTCGAGTCCGTGAGAGGGCTTCGGAAGACGCCCTGCTAATCGGAGGCAGCTCGGGAAGGAGCCAGACCACGGACAACGTGGGAAAGCCTTTGAGGCTCTACTGACGTCTTTGTTTGCGCTGTTTGATATGGCGCCCAGGCTTTCGTACAGCCTCGAAAGAGAACAGATCGACGGCTCCCTGAGCTTCGATACGGACGACTACATCGTTGAGGCTCGGTGGCAACAGGATCCGGTCAGCCGTGCTGACGCTGACATCTTTGCTGCAAAGGTGAGGCGCAAGGCAAAGAACGCTTTGCGGCTATTCGTCAGCGTCAACGGTTTCTCGAGAAAAGCGCTCGACCAGTACCAGCGAGGCGACGCCGTTTGTAGTCATCGATGGGACTAATCTCTTCTTGGTCCTCGATCGGCGAGTATCCCTCGACGAGCTTCTGCTGGCAAAGAAGCGGCATGCTAACGAGAAGGGGCACTGCCACCTTCCCGCGGCTTCTCTGATGTAGCTGTCCTGTATAGGGAAGTTGAGCCCTCGGGGCGCTGAGCCCCAACGGCCGGGGACGAGCAGACACGACTTCACGGAGGCCTGGTACTAACCTTGGTTAAGTGACAGCGATAGCAGATCGTTCTCTCATCGCACGCACCCCGACGCGAGGGGTGTTCTGGGAGCGTATGCCGATCGTCCTCGATGCTTCGACCGTCATTGGGGATTGTCTCCGGCTCTCTCAAGGCAAGAATGCATTGCTGCTCTTCTTGGCGCGAGAGATGCAGGTGTCCAACCTCTATGCGACACAGTCCGTGCGCGAAGAGGTGGAGGAGCATCTTCGGGAGGCGGCGCTAAGAGGAGGATTCGATCCCGAGGCAGCTCTCTCGGCCTGGCAGGAACAGTTTGCACCCCTCATAGGCTTCGTTGATATCTCCAGCGCGTCGCTGAGCGATCCTAGGAGCGTGGCACTCGCCGCTCGGGACGCAGACGATGCCCCCACTGCCTCGTTAGCTGAGCTCTTGGCGCCTTGCCTTGTCTTCTCGAACGATTCCGATCTCGTCGACTCCGGTATCGCCCACAGGAACTGGGGCGAGATGATGGTGTACGCCCTAGAAGTCGGGAACATGCATGCGGGCGTAACGGCCGTCCTATTCCTGGTTATGCTCAGCGGCGCAGGGATCTACGGCCTCACAGAAACAGCTTTCCGTCGACTGCCCCGGTCTGCGCTCATCGGCCTCCTTGGCGCCGGCGGCGCCTTTGGTGCCGGGTACTGGAGAAGCGAACTCGGAGTGCGGCATCGAAGCAACTTGGCTTCGGTGGTGCACCGTGTGAATGAGAAGCTGTTGCCGTTTCTGCAGCGCGTCAATGAGTGCAGCGATCTCCTAGAACAAGCTGCTTTCGTCCCTGATGGACAGCCGACTGACGTTGCCAGAGTTGCTCGTGCCGTGGCGGTTGCGCCCTTTCCTTTGCGCCCTGCCGAGATAAGCGCGGACATTGGACTATCGACGCAGAAGGTGGCTTTTCTCCTGCGCGACCCAATCTTCCGCCGCTCCGCTGATAGCCACTACGGTTTGGGAGCCAGAGCAGTTGGGGGCGCGACATCTCGTTAGGAACCTTCACGTGATGCTGTGCCTCGGATTGACGGTCGATTCCTCAAGAAGATATGAGTACACGCAGCGGTTCACGACGCGGCTTAAAGCTCGAACGTCTGGTGGAAGTGCATTGATACTGCAGACAAAGGCGGTATGAGTGGCCAGAGGTGTTGACGCTTTGGTTGAACCGACTCTGCTCGTCTGGGCGCGGGAGAAAGCCGGGTACGACCTTGGGACAGCAGCCAACAAGGCTGGAGGGCTGTCTCCGGAGAAGCTGGCTGCCTGGGAGAGCGGCGAAGCGCTCCCCTCGATCCCGCAGCTTCGGGAGGTTGCTCGGGTATATCGGCGGCCGATCGCGATCTTCTACCTGCCTACTCCGCCTCGTGACCGACCGCTCATTGATGACCTACGTCAGCGCCGCCGAGACGAACCCCTGACTAGATCGTCTGGGCTGCTCGAGGAGATAGATCTCGCGTTCGATCGACGAGAGATCGCTCTTCAGCTGCTCGAGGACGAGGGCGAGCAGCTGCAGCCGTTCAACCTGAGAGCAGAGATAGATGAAGACCCAGAAGAGGCAGCTCGGCGAGTTCGCTCCTTCCTCGGCGTCAGCCTGACCATACAGTTGTCCTGGTCGGCGAGAGACGCCCTCAATGGATGGCGCCACGCCGCCGAATCTAAGGGCTTGCTTGTATTCCAGATGGACGAGGTTGATCCGGATGAGGCTCGAGGCTTCTCCCTCGCCGCCGCGACGCTTCCCGTCATCGTCGCGAATATTCACGATCCGACGACTGCGCGCTCATTCACCATCATTCATGAGCTCGCTCACGCGGCGCTGGCGCGCAGCGGCGTCTGTGACCTGAACAACCGTCGTCGAATCGAGGCCTTCTGTAATCACGTTGCCGGCGCGGTGCTGATTCCACCGGCAGCCCTACTAGGCGACGACATTGCTGTTGCACACGGCGAAGTTCCGACCTGGCGCGACGACGAAATCGAAGCTCTGGCTCAACGATTCGCCGTAAGCAGGGAAGCGCTCCTCCGCCGTCTGTTGATCCTCGGGCGCACGAGCGAGCCGTTCTACCGGAAGAAGCGACGAGAGTACGAGCGAGCTTGGCAAGAGAGCCGCAGAAGGAAACGCGGCACAGGTTTCGCCCCCACGGAGGTCGTCGCTCTTGCTCGCAGCGGTCACTACTTCACGAGTCTTGTTCTTCGGGGCCACGCCGAAGGTTCAATCGCATCAAGCGACGTGTCTGACTATCTCGGCGTTCGCATGAAGCTGATTCCGAAGATCGAACAGCGACTTCTCGCATCGTCAACGGCCTAGGTCTCCGATGCGCTATAGCATCGACTCGAGTTCGCTGATCCGTGGGTGGCGGGACGCGTACCCGTACGAGCATTTCTCGTCTCTTTGGACCCGTGATCTACCACGATTGATTGATATGGGCGTTCTCCGAGCTAGCGAGGAGATCCGAATCGAGTTGGGCAAACAGGACGACGAGTTACTTGAGTGGGCGAACGAATACCCCGATCTGTTCGTGCCGATAGACGAAGCCATCCAAATCGAGGTTAAAGCGATCCTGGCGGCTCATCGGTCTCTAGTTGAGAGGGCAGGAGCAAGACGATCTGGCGGAGACCCCTTTGTGATAGCGCTGGCTCGCCTGAATGGATGCGCGGTCGTGACCGAGGAGGTAAGTAAGCCGACTCAACCGCGGATACCGGACGTGTGCGAAGCGCTTGAGGTCTCCTGCATCCGCCTAGTGAACCTGATCCGCAATGAGAGTTTTCGGTACTGAGCGGAACGGCCCCGCAGCTGGATCGACTCAATCTTGACGGCTCCATCCGCGTCCGCTCACGCGAGTAGGCTCAGGGCCTTGACTGAAGGAGGAAGCGATCCTGAAGCTGCTCACGGCTCAAACTGATGGATGGATGGCGCTCAAGGACGATGAAGATGCGTCCAGCGCCCTTGATCGCCACTTCGCGAACGTACTACTGGCGGAACGTCTCGTTGTTCTCGCGGGTCTCGGCACTTCGCGCTGCCTAAGCGCCTCAAGCGGAGATCCCATCGCCCCGACGATGGATGATCTCTGGAACGCCGCGAGAGCCTGGGACGAGGACGACTTCACTGAAATCTTGAAGGAGGCCGGCTGGCCGTCGGCTTCGCCTCGTAACGACATCGAATTACTCCTCTCACGCTGCCAGATGGCGCTTGAGCTGAAGCCAGACAAAAAGCTCGAGGAGTTCATTAAAAAGGCAGAAGAGATGATCGTCTCGAAGTGCCGCTTCGTGACCGCCGAGCTTGATCTCGGTATCCATGAAGCGTTCATGCGCAAGGTTGCTAGGCGTTCGACGACTCTGCCGCGCACACAGCTCTACACGACCAACTATGACCTCGCCTTCGAGATTGCCGCTGCTGGCATGGGCTTCTCCATCATCGATGGCTTCTCCCACGCCCACCCGCAGAGATTCGACGGAAGCTACTTTGATCACGACTTCGCGATACGAGACCGTGAGCGAGCGACCGCGCCTATCGATTGGGCCCCAAACGTCATTCAGCTCCACAAGCTTCACGGCTCGGTCGACTGGTTCCGTGCGCCGGACGGTGAAGTTAGGAAAGACGCATCGGCGAAGCACCCCCTAATCGTGTACCCACGTGCGAGTAAATTCGAGGTCTCGTATCAGCAGCCATTCCTTGAACTCATGGCGCGCTTCCAGGCCGCCCTACGACGCCCGGAGACCGGTCTTATGATCATCGGCTCCGGGTTCAACGACGATCACATCAGTCAGCCCATCCTTGCCGCTCTGCGGAGCAACGTCCGCTTAACCGCTGTCGTCGTCGACCCCGACCTTGAGGGGTCTAAAAACCAGCATATTGCGCGCGTACGCGAGCTGATCAAGCGCGGAGATAGGCGAATCGCTCTCCTGGCTGGGACATTCGAGGAGGCTGTAGAGCGAATGCCCGACTTTATCGCGCTCACAGAGACAGAGCACCACGAGGCTCGGATCGCCAAGTCGAGCAATGGCTGATTCGCTTCCGGCCTACCCGTTCGAGGCTGCTCGACTCATCGGCACGGTAATCGAGGTCGGCCCGGATCACGCGCGAGCTAACCTGCCGCTGGCGGCCTCCCGAGAGCCACAGCTACGTCACGGCGAGCGAGTCGGCGCTGGAGAAGTTGGGGAGTTCGTAATTGTCGAGGCCGGCGACGTTGGCGTCTTTGGTCGCATCACCTTGGTGAAGTTGCCTGATCGAGATCGCTTTTCCGTCGAGACCCGTATGGGGTCTAGCTCGGAGGCAAAACCGATCGGAACGATCAGTTTGCTCACAACCATTCCTCTCGCCGGCGGCGCTCCGATGCGAGGCGTTACTCGTTTCCCTCGCGTGGGCTCGAGGGTGTTCTCAGTTGATCCGTCACTCGTCACGTGGATAGCAGATCACGCCGGTTCTCCCGGAGAGAAGACAGCTACAAAGGGAAGATTGCTCAAACTCGATCTCGCTAACCTCCCCGGAAGCACGACCGCAGTCGTTCGAGTTACTCCAGAGCGACTCTTCGGACGACACTGTGCGATCCTCGGCGCTACCGGCGGCGGTAAGAGCTGGACGCTGGCCCGCATCATCGAGAGGTGCTGTCTCTTCGAAGCGAAGGTGATCCTTATCGATGCGACAGGCGAGTATCACGGCTTTTGCGATCGGATCAGACACTTGTCGCTTGGTTCAAGGAAAGACCGTCCCCGTAACTGCCGCGACGTAGCGCTTCCCTACACCGCTCTCGAGGAACTCGACCTGTTCGCACTGTTGCGCCCAAGCCCCGGCGTTCAAGCTCCTCGCCTACGATCTGCCATCAAGAGCCTGAAGCTTGCCCAAGTGCTGCCCAATAGTCCTTTGGTCGTTGATGGGCGTATCTCGAAGGAGGGAGAGCTTCGCGAGCCGTTCGAGCGAGCGTGCGCCGAACACGCGACGCTCATTGACGGGACATCCGCGGACTTCGACATCACGAAGCTGGCTCATCAGATAGAGCTGGAATGCGTTTGGCCGACGGGGTACGCGCAGGGAGACCAAGGTCGTTGGGGTCGCAAGCACGAGGGCGACATCGGTCACTGCACGAGCCTGATCTTGCGAGCAGAGAGCTGTCTCTCATCGCCGGACCTCGCGCCCGTGTTCCGGTCGTCTGGAATGTCTTCCGTACTCGATGAGATCGACGAATTTCTGTCAAGCAACAGGGAGTCGGTGCTCCGTATATCTCTTCGCCACCTGGCTTACGGCCAGAACGTTCGAGAGGTCGTCGCGAATGGAATCGGGCGACACCTTCTTCAGCGAGCCCGCGAGGGCCGCTTCCAAGAACAACCTCTAGTCGTTTGCATCGATGAGGCTCACCAGTTCCTGAACAAGTGGCTCGGGGACGAGTTCTCTCGATACCCGCTCGATGCCTTCGAGCTCATCGCCAAAGAGGGGCGTAAGTATTCGCTCAGCGTCTGCATATCCACCCAGCGCCCTCGGGACATCCCGGATGCGGTCATCGGGCAAATGGGAACGCTCCTCGTTCACCGCCTTACCAATCACCGCGATCAAGAAGTCGTAGAGCGGGCCGCCGGCGACATTGACCGCTCAGCAGTCGCGTTCTTGCCGTCGCTTGCCCCCGGCCAGGCGGTTCTCCTGGGCATCGACTATCCGATCCCGCTGATCATTCAGATCTCGCCGCCGGCCACCCCTCCCGATTCATCTGGCCCGAACTTCCAAAAAGCTTGGAAAGAGAGGCGGACCGCGCCGACCGCCAATTAGTACGGCGTACACCCTCATAACAAGAACAGGGCTGATCCGACTTCCCAACGCAACCGCCGGACGCTCGATAGTTTCGCTGGCGGGCCTTCAACGGCCAGAGGACTTCGCTGTCTCTCGGAATCGGATTGACCCCCACGGCGACGAATGGCTTGCGGCCAGCCCTCCTAGTGACTGGTAGGTCGTCATTCGTCAATGCCGATGGGGTTCCTCCGGATAGCGCCTCGACGCAAGTTAACTCCTGTGGTGCTCATATAGGATCGACCTATGCCCGGAAACCTCGACTACAGACAACTATTCTCCGAGTTTAGGTCGACAGAGTTTGTCGATCTCCGGCCGGCGCAGGATGCTGTCCTTAGCAAGTACGCGCAAGATCACACGGCTACACGTGATGTTGCGGTTGAACTTCCAACTGGTGCTGGGAAGACACTCATCGCGCTGCTGATAGCCGAGGCGTGGCGACGCGAGCAGCAGCCAGTAGCGATTCTGACCGCTAACAAAACTCTCGCTCGTCAAATGGAGCGAGAGGCAGATGCTCTCGGTATTTCGGTCATCCGCATGGAGGGATCGCGGGACGCGATTACACCGGCTCAGCGTCGAAAGTATCAACGCGCAGTTGCCGTCGGCATTATGAACTACTGGGTTTATTTCAACCAAAATCCCGCGATCGACCCAGCTTCGCTCTTGATAATGGACGATGCACACCTAGCCGAACATTGTCTGCACTCACTCTTTTCCGTCGAGGTCGATCGGTTCGAACATCCCTCTTTGTTCGAATCTCTCATTCAGGAACTCGCTCGGTGGTTCCCGAACTACGGTGTGATACAGGATGCTCTAGACGAGACTGCGCCGCCCGTCGCTTCTGCCGAACTGCTCTCTTTCCTCGATCAAAAGGCTGTCGGTCCTCGGCTCCGAGAGATCTTCGATGCATCACCTGACCTAGAGGCATCGATAGACCTACGCTTTCGGTGGGGACGTCTTCGCGATCGTCTCGCTGAAGCCAACATTTACATCTCTCACCGTTCTATCTGGATACGCCCAGCGGTCTATCCGCTCATCGATAACGCGTATTACGCTCAGGCCGACCAAAGGCTTTACTTCAGCGCCACCATCGGCGACACCGGAGACCTCGCTCGCAGACTCGGCACCCACCAGATAACCAAGGTCGAAGTGCCACGCGAACACACTGAGATCACGTATGGCCGCCGAATGCTCGTTATGAACACTAACGAGCACGAAACCATTCCTGGCCGGATGGGAAGCGTGATTCACGAGGCGCTGTCCGTTCACCCGAAGAGCGTATGGCTCTGTTCAAGCCGAAGTGATGCCCTTGCCTGGAAACAGGCATTCACTAATTGGCTGAACGAGAACGGATATCTCAATCATCCATCTTGGATGCTCACGTCTCTGGGGAACGAGATCGACGACTTTAAGGCTTCCCCATCTGGGCATCTTTTCGTGGGCGGTCGTTTCGACGGCATGGATTTCAAAGCCGACGAGTGCCGACTAGTCATTCTCGCGACTCTCCCCCGCGCGATCAATCTCCAGGAAGAGTTCTTTACCGCGTATCTCCGCGATTCAGGATTCATGCTCAGACGTCGGAATCAGCGTATTACTCAGAGTCTTGGTCGCTGTAATCGCGCCGACGACGACTACGCCATATACATCCTCGCCGACCCGCGCTTCGCTGTCCATCTCGGTCGAGAATCTCAACGAGTGGGATTGGCTAGAAACGTTACAGCCGAGATCGACACGGCGGAAGACGCTACTGAGCTTTCCGATACTCAGCTCGTTAAGGGCGTCAAGCGGTTCCTTAAGCGTGACTTTAAGCAGTTCGACCACGACCTCGAAGAACACTTCTCGGCAGTACCCGACGTTGCACCTGAGATCGTGGACGACAACTCAACAGAAGAGGTCTCAGGTTGGCTTGAGATGTTCCAGCGCTTGAACTATCGGCGCGCTGCCGAGCACTTCGATTCGGCAGTTGCGGCACGTGCGTCGGCGGGTGAGACTGCGGCGTTCTTGCGATGGTGTCAAGCGAAAGCGACATATCTCTCCGGCGAACAGGGCGACAGAGCTGCGACTGAGAGCGCTCCTGGCCTTCTAGATCAAGCTATCGGCCAAGGTCGCACGAGTTCGTGGTTTAACCGACAGCGTGCCTCGCTCAATCGCTACCTGGACAAACGCGAGGAATCCGGCTTCGACGCCAGTGATGATTACCGCCACAGCATTATTCGTGTCTTTGATGAGCTACTGGAAAAGGTCGGAACACGCGACACGAGATTCCAGCGATGGGTCGAAGACATCGCGACCAAGTTGCAATCCGGGCATCACGACGAGTTCCTCTCGGGACTCGTCGAGCTTGGTCATATGCTCGGGTTCGTAGCCACGAGGCCGAGACATACAGGAGCGACTGATTGCCGCTGGCGCGGCGTCTCCGGTAATGCCCGCGAAGTGTTCACGTTCGAGGCGAAGATCGAGCACGTCCCTAGCGGCCGGATCAACCCTAGAGATGTTGGCCAGGCGCTGACTCAGTACACGCGAGCCAAGGAGGAATACGAGAGCCGTGGTTATGCGGTATCCAGCACCATCGTCACACACCTCGATGATATTGCGAATGCTGCCGAATCCAGCCTCGGCCCAATAAGGATCATTCGAAAGGATGCGGTTCAGTCTCTATGGACAGTGGTCTCCGGAAAGGCAAGCGAGTATCGGACCCGCTGGGCAGTTGACGATCTCGGCGCGAGAAGAGCCGCTGCGGCCGCGACCATGCCCGGTCTGCCATCGGCGGGTTGGCTAACGAGAGTTCTTACTGCTGAATCGTCGATGATTGACGAAGTCCAACTCCTCGAGAAGTGGGGCTCCGAATAACGGACGCCTATCACCGGACTCCCGCGAGCAAGGCCAACTCATCCCCGTGTCTGCCGAAACAGGGCGGCCCGTTATGTCTTCACCGGTCAAGTCGTTCGGCGGTCAGTTGCTAGTTTGGCTGGCAGGTGAGCCGGAGCTCTGCCCGGACTTGCGGCGGTGGCATCTCGTCGCAGGTGAACTCGCTCCCACTTGTGGCGACTACCCATCGGCCAATGACTTGGTGCATAAGCGCCCCGAAAGGCTGAGTGTTGGGACCGGAATCGGCGGTGGCCAGCACCCAGATGGGGTCGCTGGGAGCGGCTGCGAGCTGAAGGAGCCTAGGCGGCGCTCCGACGTAGGGTTCAGCGCGAAGCGCTGCGAGGATCGCCTGCCCCTCGGCACTGGTGATGGGTATCCGGAGCGGCTGCTGATTGGCGTGAGCACGCGAGGATGTGCCTTGGGTGACGCCCGCGCAGGCGGCTTCGAGGGACTGAACGGCTTGCGCTGAGAGCGTGCTGGATTGATCTTGCGTATAGCGGGCTTGCAACTTGCGGACAACGCAAGCGCAGCCGCTGGTTGCACTTTCGGCGCTCACGCCGTTGTTCTCGGCGGCGCTCTGACATGACGAGAGAAAGCTTGTGACATAGCTGCTCGGGTACTTGTTGGCGATCCGAGCCACCGAGCCAGTTCGCAGGCATCCCTCGACGGCAAGCGACTCGGCTTTCGTCGGCGTGCGGTCCCAGGACACGTAGACGTTACTGTCGGCGTGCAGTTTCGGCCCCGTGTGGCCGCCAACAACTGCCACTCCAAGTAGATCGTCAGCCGCGTCACTCGAGTTGCGCTCGAAACCAAGCGTGACCTGGTTAGCGACGAGGGTAATCCCGATTCCGCCACCCGGGGCGGCCTCTCCGACGTAGTCTGCGTCACTCTCGGCGTAGGAGAGTACTGCCGGCTGCCTGAACAGGCAGTGCTCAGTCGCCCCTAATTCGTAGTGCTGCTTCGCTGCGGCACTACAGCCGGCCGCGACAGCGCCGGCCACAAGCGCGAAAGTCGCGAAGCCCCACAGGCAGCAGCGGCGAGAGAGCAATCGAACGCGCTCTCTGTCCTCACTATTCACAGCACTGATAATACACATCGTCTCTGTTCACATCGTCATTATTGGGAGACGGTTTGGGATGTGTCTCAACCGTCCCCCGACCGGGCCGCGCTTGGCCGAGCCGTCCGCCGGCTCCGGCTCGAAGCACAGATGACGCAAGAGGACCTTGCGCACGCCGCCGGCTTGCACTGGACCTACGTCGGGGGCATCGAACGGGGCGAGCGCAACCCCTCCTGGGAAAACGTCGTCAAGCTCGCCCGCGGCCTCAACACCCGAGTCTCACGCCTCGCGGCCCGCGCCGAAGAAGAAGCTACACCGCCACGCTCAGGGGGGTAGGGGGGTCTTCGTTAGGGCTCGGGCTCGCCCGAACCCCCTACCAGCCCCTCGTGCGTTTTGGCCACCTTGGCCAAAAGCATTCGCGCTACATCTTGGGCCTTCGCGCGGAACTCGAAGCGGCCGAAAGTACTGCCTCCTCGTCGCCGCTGAAGAACCGAAAACGACGGCCATCGACCTCGATCGTGAAGTAACCGTCTCTCCAGCGGCCCTGCGAATAACGTCGCGAGAGATATCGCTTTTTCAGCGACTACGCCCCGGAGCGACCTAACTAGATTCACACGCTAGGCCGTCGTTGTCCCCATCGAGGTTCGACGGATCCGATGGGTAGCGGTAGAGGTACTCCTGGGCGGTCGTTCCATCCGGAAGCGGGAAATCTGCGCAGTTGTAGATGTCCCCGGGAGTACCACCGCTCGAGCCACTCTTACCCGTGCCGGAAACGCTGTCTCGACGTTGGGCCTTGATTCGAAGTCGAGCACATGAACGCTTGCTCTTATTGCCAGCCTGGTCGATCCCGCTCGCGCAGAGGCGAAGCAGCCCGTCTTTGCGCGGCGCCTTCCATTTGACGTAGTAGTCGGAGTAGTCCGAGTACTTCGCGTAACGGATCTGAAGGTGCGCGAGCCTGCGCCCCTTCCGAAAGACTTCGAGCGTTACCTTGACTTTGCCGGCGCTGTCGAAAGCGTGGTAGACGAGCCGAGTCTTCTTTCCCGCCATGCCGCGACTCGCCCTTGCCCTGACGATTGGTGGGACGAGGTCTTTGATCTTGATCGTCTGAACGGTCGACCAGCTCCCATAGGGGCAAAGCGAGCAGTTCGCGTTGTGCCCGGAGACGTGGACGTAGTACGTGCCGGGTTTGAGGGGATCGCTTGTCCACGAGGTGCTCGTGTCGTCCGCGAGGAAGTCGAAGTCGACTGTGTCGGAGAACGATCCGTCGCTGTCAACCGCGCTGTTCTTCGCTACTTCGATCGTTGACACCTGTACGCCAGCGGCAAGGGCCCAGCTCGCTTTCAGCCGCTGCCCAACTCGGGCGAGGCTTGAGAGCTCGGGTGCGAGCTTCGTCTCGGTTACGTTCACGGTGACGGCGGGAGACCAGCTGCTCGTGATATCCGACCAATTCATCGTCTCGACGTGCACGTAGTAGGTGCCGGACGGGACGATGTCGTCGCTCGCCCATGTGGTCGTCCCTCCTTCGCTCGACGTGAAGAAGTCAGAATCGACGTAGTTTGCGGGCTCGAAGGAGCCGGAGGGGACGGTCGAAGGCGCTCTTGCAACTTCGACCCAGTCGGACTCCTCACCCGCCGGAAGCGACCAGGAGACCGTGATACGACCCGCCGGAGCCGTCGCCGAGATGATCGTGGCGGACGTGCCCGCACCGGCAGGAAGCGCCGTCAAAAGGAGCGCAAGAAGGCCGATAGCTATCAGCGATCGTCTCACTCATAGGACAGTACCAAGGGTAAGCAACAGCTTCGTTCAGAACGAAGGGACGACCCGAGTAGTGAAGGCGAGGGAAACTGGCGGACCATCCGTGAATCATCTTCTATTCTGACCTCATGGATACCGCAAACGAGCGTGATCTCGAGATCGAGCGACGGCAAGCGGTCATTGCGATACTCGAGTCCACAGCTTCGAAAAAGCTGATCGTTGCCGGACCCGGAACGGGCAAGACCTACACCTTCAAGCAAGCTTTGGAGAAGGCTGGCGGCGGGGTAGCTCTGACGTTTATTCGGGCACTCGTGCGAGATCTCCGTGCCGACCTTGACGACGCAGCGGACATCGTCAATACGTTTCATGGGTTCGCTAAGCACCTCCTCCATCGCCGCCCCTACGGCGTGAGGCCGGACTTCTCTTACTGCCCGCCCCTTCCCATCATCCTTGCGCGCGACTTGACGCTACTTGGGCTGGGCCGGCTCGCTGCGGCAGACATCGATAGCGCCTTCCAGCAGCTGGACGATTCGAGAGGATTGATCAAGGAGAGCGTTCAACTTGGCGACTACTACAACGCAGTCGGCCACAACGACGTTGTCTACCGAGTATTGCGCTGCTTCGAAGAGTTCCCCAACGAGATTCCGCAGTACCCGCTGGTTGTTGTTGATGAATACCAAGACTTCAACCCTCTTGAGACCGGGTTAATCGAAACGTTGGCTCGACGCAGCCCGGTTCTGATCGCAGGCGACGATGATCAAGCGCTCTACTTCAGGAAGAATGCTTCGCCGAAGTACATTCGGGAGCTCGCGATGGACTCAACCTTTGCGAAGTTTCCTCTGCCGTTCTGCTCCCGGTGCACACAGGTGATCGTCGATGCCGTGAACAACGTCATCGAGCGAGCATTGGCGAACGGAAACCTCGCCGGCCGTCTCGATAAGCCGTTCGCCTGCTACCTCCCAGGCAAGCTCAAAGTGAGCGAACGACACCCAACAATCATCCATGCTCATTGCTCCGTGGAGAGTTCGACTAACCCCTACATCGCGCGCTATGTGAGCGAGCAGATCGCGCAAATCCCCATCGAGGACGTTGCTGCATCGCGAGAGGGTCGTTACCCAACTGCGCTTGTCATCGGTACGGGCGAGTTCGTGAAGCCGGTGTTCGAGCATCTCCGTACGCGGTTCCCGAACGTAAAGCAAGCCGGCGGTAGGCGCGCAGAGCTCACGCTACTCGAGGCCTACCGCCTTCTTGCATGGGACCCCGGTTCGCGACTCGGGTGGCGTATAGCGCTTGAGCTTGATCCGCCTCCCAACCTCGATGGCTTCCTCACCCGAGTTCTCGAAGGGGAACTTGAACTAACCCAAAATCTCCCGGCAGGATTCAGCGACCGTCACCTTCCACTTGCCGAGTCTGTTCAGCAGTTGATCGCAGAAGAAGAAATCTCTGTCCAGGATCAAACCGTTCTCGAACGGTTACTCGGACTAAGCGTTGAGCAGATTCGAAGAGCGCTTCGACCTACCGACGACGAAGAAGCCGAAGACAAGCTAGGCGACCCCGAAGAGCCGACGATCGTTTGCTCGACGATGGTTAGCGCGAAAGGGCTCTCGGCGGAGCACGTCTTCATAGTCGGTTTCAACGACGGACATTTCCCACGTAACCCCCGCGCCATCACCGACTACGAGATCTGTTGTCTGCTCGTAGCGCTCAGTCGGACCCGTACTCAATGCCACGTAGTGTCTTGCGGGCGCTGGAAGGGGCAAACACCCAACAGGGTCAGCGCTTTTCGTAACTGGCTTGGCGTTCCTATCGATGAGACAACACGGAACGCTGCCCACTGGAATGCGAATCCGCCGCGATAGGAGGAGACATGCCCGGACGCTACGTCAAGATGATCGGGGCGAGCGACCTGCCGCTCCCGAACGATCCGTTCATTCAGATCCCGGGCTTAAAGACTCTCGTGAGGTTTCCGCGCGACCAGTTCCCTCGAGAAATGGAAACGGGAGACGAGCTTCTCTACTACGCGGTCGGTGGATACAAGAAGCTCTTCGCGCAGGTCCGCCTGGCCGAAGATCCGCGTCGTGACGTGCCGACGTCCGATAGCGAAGTCTTCCGTCGCTGGCCGCACGGCGCAGCTATCGAGCTTGGGCCGCATCTCGACTACGTCGAGTTCGGACCTGACCTCTGGGACGTCAACCCGCGGCTGATGGACGAGATCCATCAAGGCGTATCGCATTTCCCGATCAACCAGAGAGATTTTGATCTGGGCGTACGGCTGATCCAGAGGGCAAAGCTCGTCCAGGCATCGAGGTGCCCGACTTCGTCGAGGTAGACCCCAAAGCGATGGGCTCATTCGGACCCGGCAAACAAGAAGTCCGCGTCGACAGGTCGTTTTCGCGAGTTCGTTCCGAAAGACCGAGCCATGAACGTTCAGGAGCTACCGTTGAACGTGTTGGCCGAGGCCGAGTGGAACGCGAATCGTGTTCCGCCGTCGCTGCTCGCGAGGGTGCGCCGATCGCTAACTGAGTTCGGGGTGGTCGAGAACCTCGTCGCGCGCCCGCATCCGTCGCGGCCGGGCGTCTTCGAAGTGATCTCAGGCAACCATCGGCTGCGGCTGCTGCGCGAGATCGAGCACGAGTCAGCACCGGTGGTGGTGGTCGAACTCGACGACGCCGCGGCGCGATTACTGGCGCAGACACTGAACCGCAGCCGCGGCGCCGATGACCCAGCGGCCTACGCACAACTGCTCGAGCGGGTGCTCGAGGAGTTCGCGCCGGCGCGGGTGGCGGAGTTTCTACCCGAGACGGAGGCATCGATCGATCGGATCCTGCGCGAGTACGGAACTGAGCAGGTCGAGCAGGCGTCTTCGTTCGTACCGCCGGCCGAGCCCGAGTCGCGGCCGGGCGAGCTGTACGAGCTGGGTCCACACCGATTGCTCTGCGGCGATGCAACCAACCCCGAGCACGTCGCACTGCTTTACGCCGGCGAGCGAACGGCACTAATGGTGACCGACCCGCCCTACGGGGTGGGAGTCGACCATTCTTGGCGAGACGGAGTGCGTCAACCCGCGGGGTCGGCTCGGACCGCGACGCTCCTAAACGACGACCGTAGCGACTGGCGCGAGGCCTACCTGCTAAGCGAAGCGCCGGTCGCCTATGTCTGGCACGGCGCACTGCATGCAGGTGAGGCGTTCGTTGGCCTTGAGGCAGCGGGGTTCGTGGTGCGCCAGCAGATCATCTGGGTCAAGCAGATCCACGCGCTCTCGCGTGCCCACTACCAGTGGCGGCACGAACCCTGCTGGTATGCGGTGCGAAGGGGCGAGACAGCGTCCTGGCAGGGCGGACGCAAGCAGACGACGATCTGGGAGGCGGCATCGCCGATCGCCGGCTTCGGCTCCGGCGGTCGGGGCGAGGACGGGGCCACCGAGCACCCGACTCAAAAGCCGCTCGAGCTCTTTGAGCGGCCTATCCTCAACCACACAAAGCCCGGCGAGGCCGTCTACGACCCGTTCTGCGGCTCCGGGACGAGTCTTATTGCCGCCGCCAAGCACGGCCGGCGCTGCCTGGCGATCGAGCTCGATCCTGCCTGGTGCGACGTGATCCGCACCCGCTACGAGACCTTCGCCCGAGACGGAGAGGGGCAAGGCCGATGACCGGCCGGCCGACAAAGGCTCTCGTCGCGCACGTCCGCGAGGGCACGTTCCGCGCCCGCCGCGACACGCATCGCCTGCTGCTCGCAGGCCCCGAGCTACCTTGGACAGGCTTCGCGCTCTTGCAAAAGCGCTTCTGCGCCGCGACTAGCGAGCCGGAGCGAAGAGCGATAGCGCTCGAGTTCGAGCAGGCGGTCAGAGTCGCCCACGAGCAACTCGCCCTCGCCGAAGGAGGGGCCAACGCTCCGCTCGAGACCGCGCTACGGAAACTCGGAAAACCCGGGAGCGCAGCGCAACTACTCGAGTTCTTCCCCTCCTACTTGGTGCATCCGAAGGGCCCCATGCGCGGACAGCCGTTCGCGCTCGAGCCGTGGCAGCGGCGCTTCTTGCGCGAGTTCTATCGGCGCGACAGGCACGGCCGCCGCGTCTACCGGCTCGGCGTACTCGGCCTTCCACGCGGAAATGGAAAGACAGCCGTAGCGGCCGGGCTCGCGCTGCACGCACTCGTCACACGCGCCGACGCGCCGGAGGTGTACTTCGCCGCCGCCTCCAAAGAACAAGCCCGAATCGGGCTTTCCTTCGCACGCAGCTTCGTCGAAGCCGGCCCGCTTGGCGACTGGGTGACGGTCAAGAGCACACTCTCGTGCCCGGCGACGAGCGGGATTCTGCAGGTGATCTCCTCCGAAGGTGCGCTCCAGCACGGTCGCGCGCCGGCGGTCGCGATCGTCGACGAGCTTTGGGCCTTCCAGAGCCGCCCGCAACGTGAGGCCTACGACGCACTCGCCTCGGCGCTGCACAAACGCGTCGATGCCTACGTGCTCGCGATCACTACTGCCGGCTACGACAAGCGCACTCTCCTCGGACGCATCTACGACGAGGCGCTCGGCTGGCCTGATGTGCGAGTCAGCCGCGAGGGCTGCCTCACGATCGCCAAAGACGAAGAGAACGGGCTGCTCCTCTGGTGGTACGGCGCTCCGCCCGAGGCAGACCCGGAGAACAAGCGAATCTGGCGGGCTTGCAACCCCGCTTCCTGGATCGATCTGAGAGATATCAAGCGCCAGTTGCACGACCCGGGCCTCGGCGAACTCGGCTTCCGGCGCCTCCACTTAAACCAGTGGACGGCCGCCCGCGATGCCTGGCTTCCTGCCGGCGTCTGGGCGTCCTTGCGAAGCGACGCCAAGATCCCTACCGGCGCCCGGGTCTACGTCGGTGTCGACGTCGGCCTGAGCCACGACACCACCGCTGTCTGCTGGGCGCATCGACTCGATACTGGGCTCATCCTGCTGCGCGCCCGCGTCTGGGCCGCGAACGACAAAGCGGCCGCACACCACCACATAAGCGGCGCCAAGGTCGAGCTCGAAGAGATCGAAGACTTCATCCGCAGGCTCGCCCGCAGGTTCAAGGTGCGCGAGGTCGCCTACGACCCCCGCTTCTTCGAGCGCTCCGCCGAGCTGCTAGAACGAAGCGGCCTCACGTTGGTGGAGTTCCTACAAGCATCCGGGCCGCTTGCCGACGCCTACCAGCGCTTCTACCAGCTCGCCGTCACCGGCCAAATCGCACACGATGGCGACGAGGTTCTCGCTGCGCACATGGAGGCGGCCGCCGCCCGTCCAAGCGAGCGCGGCTGGAGAATCAGCAAATTGAAAAGCCGGCTCGTCATCGACGCCGCCGTCGCCGGCGCCATGGCCGTCGCCCGCGCCGACGTTAACGGCGCCCTCAAGCCCGTGCCCCGAATCGACTGGCTGAGGTTTTAACGATGCCCGAGGCACAACCCATCGCTTTCATCGTCCCAGCCGAGCTAGTCGAGGCGGTCGCACAGCGGGTCTCCGAGTTGCTGCGCGTAAAAGACAGCGATGCAGCCGGCGCAATCTCACCCTGGCTCGACCTCGAGGGCGCACGCGCCTACCTCGGCTTCAGTCGAGACGTTCTCTACAAGCTCACCGCCGCCCGCGCTATCCCCTGCCGAAAAAAGGCCGGCGGACAGGGGCTTCGCTTCCACCGAGACGAGCTCGATGCCTGGATGGAGAGCGCCTATCCCAGACTGGATCGACTCCCCTGAGTAGAGCTATGGTCGACCGTGTCTCCGAGACGAGCTCAACCACTAGCCCAGGCCGCCGGGCTGTGAATAGCGCCGCCTCTCCTCGAGTGGGGTTGCCGAGACGCAGACCCGTCCCCCGTCATCCCGGCATCTACTTCCGACCCCGCCTCGATGGCAAGGTCGCCTCTCCCTACGAGCTCACCTTCCTCGACTCCGCCGGTAAACGCCGCTGGCAGGTCATCCACGGCAGTCTCGAGGACGCCGAAGCCAAGCGCGCCGAGCTGCGCCTACGCAGGCGTCGCGGCGAGCGGATCGAGCCGACCCGGCAGCTGTTCGCCGAGTACGCCCGGGAATGGCTCGAGCGTCAAGACGTGCGTCCACGCACGCTCGAGAAATACGACTGGGCACTTCGGTGCCATCTCATCCCCCACTTCGGCCGCCGACGGCTCGACCAGATCAGCTGCGAGGACATCGCCTCCTTGATCGCCGAAATGCGAAAGAAGGGGTACCGAGGTTGGACGATCACTAGTGCCTTGCGACCGATCTCGCTCATCCTCGGCCAAGCCGCCCGGAAAGGCCGCATCCCAGTCAACCCGATGAGCCAGTTGGAGCGCGGCGAATTGCCGCGCCACGACGACCAGCGCCCCAAACGGATCCTCTCGCTCGATGAGATGCAAGCCCTGATCGCAAGCGCCGACACTGAGCCATATCGCTGCTTGATCGAACTCTTACTGACGGCGGGCCTCCGCATCGGCGAGGCGCTCGGACTCACGGTCGCCGACCTCGACCTCAGGCATTCCGTGATCCGGATCTCCTACCAACTGGGCCGCGACGGCAATCGGACGTTACTCAAAACCGAGGAATCGCAGCGTGCGATCGACATCCCCGCAGGGCTCATACGCCGTCTGCTCGAGCAGGTCGAGGAGCGTGGGCAGCTGTTTGATCCGCAGGCGCTCGTCTTCGCAAGCCGAAGCGGCTCAGGCCTCGCGCGTAAGGTCGCCCGCGAGGCACTCAAGCGGGCCGCCGCCTCGGCCAAACTCGCGCCGCCCAATCCGACTTTGCACGATCTTCGTCATAGCCACGCGAGCATGCTGATTGCGATGGATGTGAGCGTCGTCGACGTGCAGGCGCGCCTGGGGCACCGAAAGCCTGACACGACGCTAAGGATCTACGCGCACCAGTGGAAGTACCGGGCGGCTACACGCAGCCAGATCGGCCGCGAGCTCGACCGCCTCTTCCACTCCGATCAACCGCAGTTGCACGCGCCGGCGGAGGCGAGTACGACACCGTTCGCACTTCCCCCGGCGCGCCCAGAGCCACCTCGAACGGCCGACGCTCCTGGCCGTCCATATCGGATATCTAGCTAAGGGCGACGTTCGAAGATAGCGACCTTATTAAACGATCATTCGCGCGCCCGATCACTTCGCGCCGCAGCGGAGCAACATGCGCGGGCCGAAAGACCCGGCTTGACGCCCGGCGGAGGCGCTGAGGGTGGCGGAGGCGCCTAAGCCGCTACCAGGACGAGCTCCAGTAACCGGAGTGCTTCCCAGAGTCATCTCAATTAGCATCGAGCGACAGTCGACGAATGTCCGTCCGCCCCTCACCCGCCGAACGATTGGCGAACCCGGCCGCCTTCCTGAGCCGCGGTGATCTTGCCAAGCTTGGACTCGAGCGCCGAGCGATCGACGCTGTCTTCCGCGCCTGCCCCGTCGTCTCGCTGCCCGGATACTCGCGGCCGCTGATCCGCGTCTCGGACTACGCGGAACTGATCAAGCGCTCGACCTACCGGGACGATCGTGTCCGTCCTCGGGCTCACGGTCACAATCCCGATTGAAAGCCCTTACGCGCGCGGCCGTGGCGGCCGACTGACTCCTTCAGATGCATACGGTTGGAGCGCACGGACTAGTCCAAGGAGCGCCGTCGCCAGCTCGTTCTCGGCGTTGAGCACGTATCCGTCACTGCTTTTATCGACCGCTTGTGTCGGCCGTAACGCTCGCACAAACTCGTAGGCCGTTGGTTCCGAGCACCGCGCCAGCTCGGCGAGAGTCTGGACGGACCTAGCACCATCAGCCTCAGCCAACTCCGCGAGTAGGCGCCACTTGCGATTCCCGAGGAGCCAATCCGGAATCGTCTCGTAGGCGCGTCCTGTTTGTCCGAAGAAAGGCATCGTCTTTCATATCGAGTACTATGGTTGAACCATAATCTCTCACACCTTCCGGTCAACCGCTAGTACTCCGCTAGGACGAAGCGTTCGCCGACCCGGCGAACGCCGAGAACCACTGGGCGGGGCAATCGCTCCGCCGGATTTCCGCGCGGCGGCCGCAATTCGCGGATTGCCTATAGCGCTGGGGACCGAACTCGCACTTGAAAGAGCAGTCGCTTTTGAAGAACTCCGACGACTCGACCTCGTCGAGCTCTGGCCGGGACTGCTTCGTGAAGCGCACGAAGCGCGTGTGGGCGCCGCGATCGCTGCGCCTTACGCTCGCTACTTACGCTCGTTGAATATGCGCTCCGAGGGGTGCGACGAATCTGGCGATGTCATAATCGACGTTCCCTTACGCCTATTCCCGCGTGTGCAGGAAGTCGATCTGTTGGCAGCGCTAACGACAGAGTCTCTCGACGAAGCGCTCGCCCTCGAAATAGCCGCGGTCGCGAGTGGCCGAGTGATGACGGAGTGGGTACTAGCTAAGGCACTCGAGGCTACGCGCTGAGTCGCACTTCGGCCGCTTCTGGCAAGGTCTCACGCAACGCAGCGTAGAAGGCAACCTCGCCGTCGATGGACGCGCTCTCTAGCTCGGCTCGATCGATCATCTTACGAAGCCAGCGAACGCTGCCTTCCCCAGCGGCGGACCGAGCTTGACCGATGCGCCACCAAAAGCCGTGGAGCTTCTTTGCCTTGTTGTGGCGGGGAGCCTTGCCGAACTCGTGCCTACCGCAAGGACAGGGTAGGCGGTGAAAGGCGCGGAGCCCCGCGGTGTCGTACCGTCCTATCGTCTGCAGGTTC
Source organism: Actinomycetota bacterium (assembly GCA_003132665.1). Lineage (GTDB taxonomy): Bacteria > Actinomycetota > Thermoleophilia > Gaiellales > Gaiellaceae > Fen-549. The sequence continues at coordinate 15,401 of PKYN01000005.1, read as the reverse complement.
CGAAGCAACGGCCCGTGAAACGCGACGAGTGAGAACCCGCGTTTCTTGCCGTCCTTCTGGTCGCGAGAGTTCTTCGAGTAGACGAGAGGCGGGAACGTGAGGAGTTCCGAGACGCCGTTGCCCAGCGAGTAGCCCGCAAGCCCGCCGGCAAGGTAGCCAAGACCGAGATTGCCGACACGAGCCACGATCACAGGAAGTCCTGAGCGGTGTTGAAGGTTATAGAGCACTTCGGAGAGCGAGCGCACATCGGCCAGGACAGGACGAGAGGACAGATTCGCCACCTGAACGACGAAGCCGTACGCACCCTGCGGTGGTTCGACGTAAGCATCAAGCACTCGACGCAGGAACGTCGGCTCTCGAAGGAGCCGAACATCAAGCGTCAACGAAGCAAGAAGTTGCCGTGGACGAAACGGCAGATCCGCATCGGCGGGAGTCTCCAAGCCCTCGGCCGCAAAGTAATCAGCCGAGACCTCTAGCAGTGCGAGTGCATTGTCGAGCGCCGTCGCGTTTCCGTCGCGCAGTAGCGGTGCAGGAGCGAGCAGAGCCGTCGCGAGCCCTCGCACCTCAAGGTCGAGGATGTGATGTGAGAACTCGGCGAGCTCGCCGGGCGTGCGTTTACGTTCGAGGTCAAGGTGCTCACCGTCTCGCGCTTCAAGTAGAAGATCCGTCTCTCTCTCGAAGTCAGCCCGCACTTCTTTGGGTAGCTGGAGTAAGTAGACCTCCGGTTCCAGTAGCAGTCCGAGTGCGAGACCTCTTCGTACCTTGCGAGCTAGCCGAGGGTGCGCAAGAGCATCGACGAGAGGATGCGCGACAAGCATTACGTCAGAACCGAAGTCAACCTCATCGATGATGTCGATCTCGGCGGCTGTTAGCCAAGGAACGAACTGACGATGCTCGATCGTCGGTATAAGCGAAAGCGGCGGCTCGCCGGGTATCAGCGACATACCTCTGGATTGTGTACGAAGGGGCGGACGTTTCCGATGTAGCAAGGCAATTAGGTCAAGGTACTCGCCGCGAGCTCGTATTACTTCCTCAGCCGTTTTCGACGCGAATCCCCGAAGTTTCGCGCCAGCTCCCTGCTCGGCCGAGATCCAATTCCGTACGCCCTGACGTCGCTGCGGCCCAATCACGTCTGGGATCGGTAAAGATAGCGGCGATGGGAATCGTGAAGCGGCTGCTGATTCCGCGAGGCGTACGACGGGCGACGCACCCCGTACGAACCGCGCGTAGAGCGGTCACGCCGAGGCCGATTAAGAAGCTCAGCAGAACGGCCTTCGTGGTCACCAACCCGTTGGGTGCGATCGAGGGTGCCTTTGAGAACGCCGTGGTCGACGCGCTCCGGCCGAGCCGCGGGCGGCGTCGGAGCAACCTTAGTGCGACACCCACCGGCCGGTCGGCGGTGGCGCGTGAGGGGCGCTATTTCAAGGCCCTCGACGGACAGGACATCCTCGAGGCCGCGCTCAATCTGTATCGCCTCACAGTCGCACCTTCGAGTCCGCCCAAGGCTCCGGCGCCTCTTGCGGTCGATGAGAACAAGGCGCGGAAGACGGTCCGGCGCAACGCGCACCCACCCTTGTTTTCGCCACGCGAGCGGCGGCGCCGACTTCGCGCAGCCGACGAGCTAGCCGCCTTCGAGGTCGCGCAGGAACGCGGGAGACGAGCTGCGCTCGAGGCCGATCAGCAGCAGCGTCTTGACGCCACGTACGTCTCTCTCATGGCAAACGAGCCTGAGGCTGTGCGGGCGGCAGTTGGTTCGGCGCTCGCGGCCATGCCGCTCGATGCTTCGGTCTTGGCAGTAGAGGGGTCTCGAGTCGACATCGCCGTTGTGTATCCACTTGTCGACCTCGTACCGTCGGAGGCCCCGGTGATTACGCCCACTGGGCGGCCGAGCGCAAGAAAGCGGACGCAGACGGAGCGGAACGATTTGTACGCCGAAGCCATTGCGAGCGCGGGACTCGCGGCGCTCAAGGTTGCGGCCGCGGCGGCGCCGGAGATCAAGCGAGTGCGTCTCTTGGTCATCGTCGCCCAGGGAGGCGGCGAACCCGTCTTGGCAGCCGACGTGACTCGCAACGGACTGGCGATCGCCGACTCGGCTACGGCGCGAGGCAGCCTCGGCCGGGCCGGGGACGCTCTCATGGCGTTCAAGGGAAGGACAAGCGCCGTTGCAGTACTCGCGAGGCAAGGCCTAGTTGACGAGTTACTTGCCAGCGTCGAACGGGTCGCGGACGCGCCTCGTCATGCGGACCCGTTCGATCGTGCTGTCTTCGCGGGCGAGCAGGAGGAACTCGCTGCGAAGTTCGGCGTCCGGCTCCAAACGCTCGCCCCCGAACCTCCGCTTCACGAGCCGACACAACCTGAGTGATTACCTGGATCGTCATAGAAGCGTTTGAACTCGTCCTGTTGGCGGTCTGCAGCACGGTGTACGTTCGTCGAAGTCGCCGCGGTCTATCCAGGCCAGATCGACTGAAGTATCGCGGCGCTCTCATAGTTCTTGTCGGGTGGTGTCTTCTCACTGCAGCGAAAATCGCGCTGAAAGCTCCGGCATAGAGCCGCTACGGCGAACCGCGCCTTCCCAGGGCGTGAATGAGCTTCTTCCTGACCCGACTAGCAAATCGTGAGTCGCTGCTCGCGCGAGCGCCTTCCCCTAGCTCTCGGTCTTCGGCCTTCTCCCGCGTCTAGCCTGCTTGCGCCCCTTCTCGCCGAGCTTCTCACCCTCAGCATCGGTCACATCGAGGACGATCGTCCCTTTGCGAGCGTCCGTGAACTTGATCGTCACGGTCGCTCCTTTGCCTTCCGGGATCTCCTCGCCCGACAGATCGCTGACAAAGACTGATTTACGAGCCATCCTGATCCTTCCTCTAGATGTTGACCCGTACTACGGAAGTGCCGCCCGCTCTCTCATGAAGACGAGAGCCGATCTGAGGGGATCGTAGTCGTCGGGGCGGCCAAAGGCCGCCCCGCGCGTTTGGTGGGCTCATCCTTCGCTGGAATAGGACACTGCGGAGTGGATCGTTCCTCGAAGGCAGCTGCTACCAGCCGCAACGGATCTTCTGCGGCCTAGAAATCACTAATGCTTCTTCGCCCTCGTCGTTGGCTCGATCGCTGGCCACCCTGACGCTGGGATGATCCCGGCTAGATGAACCGAGACTCAAGGTGAAATCGCTGGAAATCCCTAGGTGCGGGCCAGACGCGGGCCAAGCGAAGTCAGAGTCCGAGGAGGCGAGGGCGCCCCACCCACGCGCGGGGGCGGAGCAGGGTATCGAGCGAGGGGGCTAAGAGACAGAAGTGTCGGAAATGCGCACATCCCTGCCAGCCCCGGCCTCGAAGCGGAAAACGACGCCACCACTGGCTTTCAGATCATTCGAACTGCCGTCCGTCGCTTCCGTCCAATACTTGAGGTGCGCCGCTAGCGAGAGCGCTCGATATGGCGCGCGGCAAAGCGGGAACCTCCAGCCGTCTAGGCGATCGGCGGTTGCCCTCGACCATCGGCATGTCCGGTTCGGCCATCTAGGCACAGAGCTGGCGGTCGTCTAGGCCCACGGGTAGGCCGACCCGCCGAGCGAAAGAAGGTGGAAATGCACAAGCTTCTCAAGAAGCCTTAGCCAGCGATGGTCATCGCCTGTTTGGCGCTTGCCGTTGCACTAGGCGGCACCGCCGCGATCACGCTTCCGAAAAACAGCGTTGGAGCGCCGCAGCTGAAGAAAAACGCTGTCGTCTCGAGCAAAGTGAAAAACCATTCGCTAAAGGCAGCGGATTTCGCGGCCGGCGAGCTTCCCAAAGGCCCAAAGGGTGACACCGGAGCGACAGGAGCGACAGGGGCGGCGGGGACAGCCGGAGCAAAGAGCGCGACCGGAGCAACCGGCGCGGCCGGCGCGACTAACGTCGTCAGGCGCTACGCCTATGGCCCGACGGATGCGACCACATCGCAGGCCAATGTGTCCTGCAACCCAGGGGAGGTCGCAACCGGCGGCGGCGTGGATGTCGAGCCTAACGCCGGCGCAATACCGGTCGTATCGACGAGCGCCCCCACACCCTGCGGTGAGATCTCTACTCCGACCGGGTGGTTCATCGCCGTCCAGAACATAAATAGCCCTACCGGCACTATCAGAGCTTTGGCCTGGGTCATCTGCGCTTCGCCCTAGCGGGTGACCGAAGGCGGCGCGCAAAGGAGAACTCCGACGGGAGCCCCTTCCGTTTCTTAGGGAGAAGGAGTAGACAAAGGGCAACAAACCCCCGAGGTGGTATTGATGCGTCGTGTCGTTCTCGCTCTTGTTGTTGGTCTGGCGTTAGCAATCCCGACGGCCGCTTCGGCTCGCGTTCGTCTCGTCTCAAGAACGTCGCCGGTTGACGCGGGCTCGTACGCGACACTGACCGTCACGGTTGCGCCGGCACGAGGCTGTTCGATCAGCGTCTACTACACAACCGTCGTATCGAAGGCCAGAGGCCTGAACCGGAAAACGCCGAAGAGTGGGCGTGTGTCTTGGACTTGGAAAGTCGGATCGCGCACAAAACCGGGTCGGCACCGCATCGTTGTCTCGTGTGGGTCTGCCGGGACGCTAAATACATCATTCGCCACAACGCGATAGGTCGGGAGGGTTCATGGTGAGACGTTGGTACGCAATGACCGCTGTTGCCCTCGCCCTCGGGCTCGCGGTCGCGATCACAAGCGCGAGTTCGGCACCGCCAGGCGCGACCGCTCGCTGCAATGACGGCACCTATAGCTATTCACAGCATCACCAAGGAACATGCTCACATCACGGCGGCGTAGCCGAGTGGCTGGACGGGAGCTCTTCGAGCGGCAACTCCTCGAGTTCCGGCTCTTCGAGTTCTACCGGTAGCACTCAGACGGTTCCTCTCGGGGAAACGATCCTGCTCAAGACGAGAACGAAGACCTCGGGCTGCAAGCTCGGGCCGAACCCCGACCGGCGCTGCTCGCCGGGCGCCTATTACTCGAAGATCACGAAGGCGGTCATCTGCTCTGCGAGCTTTCGCACAAGCTCAATCCGAAACGTCCCTCAGTCCGAAAAGTACGAGGTCGAAGACGAATACGGGATGGCGCAGAAGCTCTACGGCTCCTCGCTTGAGATCGACCACATCATCTCGCTCGAGCTGGGCGGCTCGAACGACATCGCGAACCTGTTTCCGGAGAGAGCGAGCCCAGCTCCCGGCTACCGCGTCAAAGACAAGCTCGAGAACAAGCTGCATAGTCTCGTCTGCTCAGGCTCGATGACCCTTCGAAGCGTCCGAATCGGAATAGCTTCGAATTGGCAGAAGCTCTACAGGAAGGTATACGGAGCGGCTCCGGCGTGAGACGCAAAGATTGAGCCAGTGTCCAGAAATGTCACATGAGCGCACTAGCGCTTGGGTGAGCGTGTGACGCGAGACAGGAGCAACTCAAGCTGCCGCGGTTCGCTCGAGCGCGTTGACCGAAACGTCATGCAGTCCCCCGCTCCACAGCCGGATCAGAACGCGGTCGGCGACGATCCAGACGGTGATGTAGGCATCACCGTAGTTCGACCGATACGTAAGGTTGTCTCTGCTGGCACTAGGCGGGACTATCGCTCTCGGGCAGGTAGATCACGAAGGTCGTTCCTTCGTTCGGCTGGCTCTCGACGAGGATACACCCGCCAGCCTCTTCGACGATCGCATAGACCGTGGAGAGACCGAGTCCCGTGCCGTGGTCGGCGTCCTTCGTCGTGAAGAAGGGCTGAAAGATCTTCGCGCGCGTCTCCTCGTCCATACCGATTCCGGTGTCGCGAAGCGAGAGGGCGACGTAGCGGCCGCGCTCTGGTGAGTCGTCGAAGTCGGCGAGTGGCTCGGAGAGGTTCAGGCTTGCCGTCTCGATCGTGAGCGTCCCACCCTCCGGCATAGCGTCACGTGCATTCATGGCGAGGTTGACGATGACCTGCTCGAGCTGGCTTCGGTCGCCCTCGACAGGCCTGAGCCCAGGCGCGAGTGTCGTCTTGAGTTCGACATTTTCACCGATCACCTGATCGAGCAACGCTCCTATCTCCAAAACGATCTCGTTCAGGTCGAGGCTCTCGCGGCAGGAGACCCTACGGCGGCTGAAGGCGAGGAGGCCGCGAGCCACCACCGCCGCACGTTCCGTAGCTCGCTTAATCTCCTCGACGTCGGCGCGAGCGTCTGAATCCGCGGGTAGCCGCGCGAGCGCCAGCTCGGCGTAGCCGCCGATCGCGGTCAGCAGGTTGTTGAAGTTATGCGCGACACCGCCGGCGAGCCTGCCGACTGCCTCCATCTTCTGAGCCTGTAACAGCTCGGCCGCGAGAAGCTGATGCTCTTCCTCGGCTTGCTTGCGCTCGGTGATGTCGTGGTAGTTGATGACGATTCCCTCGATACGTGGTTGCTCAAGGAGATTCGTGAGAACGCCTTCCACCCAGCGCCAGGATCCGTCAGCCCGCAGCAGACGCACCTGGAAGGGCAGAGGTTGTTCCGGCTTCTCGAGGGCTTCGCGCAGGCAGCTCTCGACGATTGCCCGGTCATCGGGATGGACCGCGGCCAGGGCATCAAGCTTGGTGCTTTCCTCACGGGAGTAGCCAGAGGCGCGAGCGACCGAAGGACTGAGATAGACGAGCTTCTGATCGGCATCGAGCACGATGATCTCCTCGGCACTGTTCGCGACGAGAGCCTGGAAACGCTCAAGGTTCGTGCGAAGCGCTTCCTCCGCGCGCCGGCGCTCGGTGATGTCCACGGTAGTGCCCTCGTAGCGGAGGATGTTCCCGTCGCGTTCGCGGACGACTCGTGCGTCGACGGAGAGCCAGCGAGTACGGCCGTCTTTTTGCTCGACCGGAACTTCGAAACCCCGCACGACGCCGCGCACTTCGAGCAGCCGGCGCAACTCGAGCCGGAGCTCGGAATCCGAACAGAGCTGCTCGGAAAAGTCAATCGACGCCGCAATCAAGTCGGCGGTCGACGGGTAGCCGAGCGTGCGAGCTAGGATCAGGTTGGCCGTAAGGATCTGTCCGAAGGCTACGGCCCGGAAGACACCCATGACGGCGCTATCAAGGGGGGTTTCATGCGCGTCTCCAGATTGCAACCCACGACCATCGGCCGTAAGCGCGCTGTCGAGTCTTTGAGAGCTCATATTCGCTCGCACAACTCGATCTATCGACTGAAGGTGTTCCTTCCTTGAGGCAAAATCACGACCGCGAGCATCGACTCGGAGAGCGCCGACGATGTCACGTAGGCGCCGAGTAGATCGGCGTGGATCTACGGAGAGCATCCCCTTTCTAGGCCGCGTCCGCGTAAGGGCTCGGCGAAAAGTGCGAAGTGAGTTCACCCGGAGCGCCTCGCGTGAGGTTCTCCTCGGTATTCGACGCGCTCTCTACGTACAACTGGTCTACGAAATACGTCGCGGGGAGAGCGACGTCGATCGCCTTTCGGATGTTCACCCTCTCGGGGCGTTCCTCGTCAAGCAGAATGACGGCGGCGTTAGGGGGGCACACGACTGTTGCGTAGAGACCACCCGTCGGCGTTCCCGCGAACCGTGTCGGCATCTCAAGCCTGAGCTCGCAGGCGAGAAGTGTCCTTGCGGCCTCGAACTCTTGTCGTCCCGCCAGCCAGCCCGCCGCCTTCATGAGCACATGCGAAGCCGGCGGAATCTCTTCCGCGGCCGCGATCGCCTTGAAGATGCTCATATCGGTGTGATCGGCTCTGGTGGTACCGCTTTCATGGTCGGTTCGGCGTGAACCGACTACCCGTGACGGCGGCATCCCCCACCACCGACGTCCGAGCTTCTGCAGTAGGCCGAATTCGGATAGACACGTCGAGTAGCGGCCCGGAGTGGTTTGAAAACCGTCCACCCAGGCACGATCGCGCTTACCTCTCTGCCTTCGCTCTTCGTCCGCGCCTAGCCCGCCGGCGTCCTTTCTCGCCGAGCTTCTCACCTTCGGCGTCAGTCACATCGAGAACGATCGTTCCCTTACGCGCGTCCGTGAAACTAACCGTCACAGTCGCTCCTTTTCCCTCCGGGATCTCCGCGCTCGAAAGATCGCTAACGAAGACCGATTTGCGAGCCATGCGTTTCCTCCTCTAGTTCGACGTTCATGTTGGTCGTGGCCAAAAGACCATCGATCGTTACGTCTCCCGTGGACATGAGAGTCCGCAATGGCGAATTTCTGGCATTCGACTCGGGCTGGTTTTTGCGGTCGTTCACACGAATTCGTTGCTCTAGTTTATCAATACGAACTACAAGCTCGGTCTGGCGGCAAGCCTACGCTAGGCTTCGCGTTTCGGTGCCACATTAGGGTAAGTTCGCTGCACTGCGCACTTCGCCAAAAAGACACTCGCAGGAAATCGAATCCGCCCACGTTACCCGCTCAAGGAGGACGCGTACGGGTCGATTCTCTGGGCATGCTCACTGCGGCGGAACTCATCAGATGTGTCGACGCGTTCGAACACGCCCAAGACGACATTCGTAACCGCTCGAGCGGGCTCGCCGAACAGGCGACTAATCGAAACATTGTCGAGCCACGACTGCTCGGAGTCGTAACAGAAACCTGGAATCAGGCCCGCTTCAGCCCGTTCTTCATCCATCTCCTGGGGGGGATCAGATCCCGCGCACGGGCGAGCGACTGTGACGTCGTTCTCCTCGACAATGACGAGACCTCACTCGTTCGGCGTTGTCAGCAGTACGGCGTCGACGGAGTGATTCTCCATGGCCTCACATCCGACCACCTACAGGCGCAGCGTCTCGCAGACGAAGCGATCCCTTGTGTCACGGTGGACGGCGGTGGCCTCGGCCAGCGACTCGGACACGTCGAATCGGACAATGTCGGCGGTGGGAGACTTGCCGTCGCGCATCTATACAAGCATGGTCGACGGCGAATTGCCGCCATAGCCGGACCCGAAAACCAGGCTGCGAGTAAACAGCGCCTATTCGGGTATCGCATCGAGCTCGAGAGCCTCGGTTTGCCTTTCTCGGGGGATTATGTGATCAGGGGAGACTTCTCCCATAGACACGGCGCCGCGGCCGTCCGAAAGCTCTTGACTCTGGCTGAGCCGCCAGACGCCATTTTCGCGGTCGCCGACGTGATCGCAGTCGGTGCATTAGCAGCGATCGAGGCGGCTGGGCTGCTCGTACCCGATGATCTGGCGATCGTTGGTTTCGACGACACGGACTATGCGGCGCTCCTCACGCCACGGCTGACGACGGTGCGGCAGGACAGAGAAGGGCTTGGCGCAACCGCGGCCGAGGCACTCCTTAGGACCATTAACTACCCGGACGATAGTCCACCACATGTCGTTTTCCCTGCCGAGCTCATCGTGCGCGAGTCGTGCGGCTGTCGAGCGGCTGACTGACGCGCCTTGATCAACGTCAGGAGATGAACCTGGTGCGGCGGCGAGATCACGTAGTCCAAGCGCGAACGCAGGGCGAAGGCAGCGAGTTAAGAGTTGCCCTGGCCGAGTCGGTGCGGCCTCGTAGGCGCTACTAGGGTCGGGAAGAGGTGCGTCTGCTCCCCGAGGTATGAATTGGATAGATGCGTCCTCTCGAGCCCTAAGCCGCGAGCCGGTTGAGGTTGGGCATCTCGGCGCTCTTCACCAGGATCTCCTCGATAGGGCTTCAGCCGGTCATCGTGACGTGCGCCCTGGTCATGCCGAGGTGAGCCCGGTACTTGATACTGTGACGCTTAACGGGAGCGATCGATCTCAATGTGACCGATGCCGAGAGCGAAAGGCTCTGCTAGCGGCTGAGTCCCCTGCGGCTGCATCGGAGGTCTCAGCCGCTAGCAAAGCCCGCGCCACCCGAGAACGAACCGGGCTTTCACATCCCACACTTGCTTGACGCTCTCAGCGAGCGGCACTGGAAGAAAGTATCAACCAGAAAATTAGCCTCGAAAAAACAGGTTGCTTCACTACCTGTCCACCATTTTCGTACCAAGGCTGTTTCGCCCTTTTTGTATTTACTCATCGTGTGCGCGGGAAACCGAGGTCGACCTTGCTCGTGGAGGGGTCCGGCCAGCGGGTGGTGATTACCTTACCGCGCGTATAGAACTTGAATCCCTCCGGCCCGTAGATATGGCTGCTACCGAACAACGAGGACTTCCAACCTCCAAACGAGTAATAGGCGACCGGAACTGGAATCGCCACGTTGATGCCCACCATTCCGGCCTGGACGTCGACCGCGAAGCACCGAGCGGCGCCGCCGTCTCGAGTAAAAATCACTGCCCCGTTTCCCCAAGGATGCTCATTCGCAAGCTTCACTGCATCTTCGTAGCTGGCGACGCGAGTGACCCCGAGCACTGGTCCAAAGATCTCTTCCCGATAAGCGATATTGTCGGCGCTAACGTGGTCGAGCAGCGATGGTCCAAGCCAGAAGCCATCACCATTTGGAACGGATTCACGCCCATCGACGACAACCGTGGCTCCCTGATCGCGGCCCTTATCAATATAGGACATAACTCGTTTAAGATGCTCGCGGGTCACGAGCGGTCCCATCTCCGAATCTGGGTCCATACCGTCGCCAACCTTCACCCGAGGGATGCGCTCCTTGATTGCTGCCACCAGACGATCGCCGATGCCACCGACAGCAACGATCTGTGCGACCGCCATGCAACGCTCTCCGGCCGAACCGAAGCCTCCACTCACCGCCGCGTCCGCGGCCATATCGATGTCAGCATCGGGGAGGACGATCATGTGATTCTTAGCCCCGGCGAGCGCCTGTACGCGCTTACCATGTCTCGTTGCGGTCTCATACACGTAGCGCGCGATTGGTGTTGAGCCGACAAACGAGATTGCAGCCACGTCCGGGTGCTCAAGCAGCGCGTCGACCGCAACCTTGTCGCCGTGGACAATGTTCACGACGCCATCAGGCACACCCGCCTCTTTCATCAACTCGGCTAGCAACATCGACGCAGATGGCACCTTTTCCGACACTTTAAGAACGAAGGTGTTACCAGATGCGATTGCAAACGGAATCATCCACATCGGCACCATCGCCGGAAAGTTGAACGGTGTGATACCTGCGACAACGCCCAGTGGTTGCCTAACCGAATGGACGTCGTAGCCCGTTGAGACTTGCTCGCTGAAGCTTCCCTTGAGTAGTTCCGGCAATCCGCAACAGTACTCGACCATTTCTAGTCCTACATGAACCTCTGCCGCAGCGTCAGAGAGCACCTTACCGTGTTCCGAGGTGACCGTACGCGCGATTACATCCAGGTTGTCATTGACAAGCTGACGGAGGCGGAAAAAGATCTCGACTCGTCGAGACAACGAAAGGGTGCGCCAACCCGGGAATGCCCGTTTTGCGGCGTCGACGGCGCCGTTTACCTCCTGCACGCTTGCGAAATCAACTTCGCCTGTCTTCCGACCGGTGGCGGGGTTATATACCGGCCCCTTGCGATCGGATTTTCCTACGACGCGGCGACCGTTAATCCAATGATGGATCTTCGCCACCTCCTCGTTGTTTCGAACCTTCTCCCTTTCAATTTCTACCATGAGTATCTCCTGCTTATCGTTGGCCCTGAATTTCTTTACGCTGCTGCTAGCCCGCACGCTCACACTGCTGCTAAACCCCATATGCTTTCCCGCGCGGGTCCTATGTCGCCGCGCCACCAAGAACCCTAAGTTTCGGCTACAGAATGCGCATCCCCATCTCGCCAGGCGCATCAAGAAGACTCGTCAGTTCGTCATCCAATCGCACAAGCGTGATCGAGCATCCCGCCATGTCGAGCGATGTACAGTACTCACCGACATAGCTCCGCTCTACCTTTATTCCGGCCTGCGTGAGCCTTGTATGTGCGTGTCCGTAGACAACGTACAGCTCGGCGATCGGTGTCCCGCCTAGCCCATTCACCATCAGCGCGACCTTGTCGCCCTTCTTGAAGGGAAGATCTTCTACCACTGCGTCAAGCAACTCGTCCGCAATGGCATTCGCAGGCTCCACGGCCTTCCGCTTGCGGCCAGGCTCTCCATGGATTCCGACACCGACCTCCATCTCTCCATCGCCGAGTTCAAACAGCGGCGAACCCTTTGCGGGAGGCGTGCACGACGTCAGCGCAATACCCATCGTTCTCGTGACTCCGTTCACCCGCTGGCCCAGCTCGACGAGTTCTTCCAGCTTCCGACCTTGCTCTGCGGCCGCACCGACTGCCTTAATCACGAAGAAGTTCCCCGCAACTCCGCGTCGCCCCACCGTGTGAGTTGAGTCCTTTACGGCAACGTCATCGTCCACCATGAGAGTGGCTACCTTCAGGCCCTCTGCCTCAGCTAACTCGCGCGCCATATCGAATGCCATGCGATCGCCCGTGTAGTTGTTGACGATGTGCAGAACCCCTTTTGGCGATGCGAGAAGCTTCGTGCTCTCAAGCACATAGTCCACTGGCGGTGCCGCGAAAACATCTCCCGGACATGCTCCGTCCAGCATTCCTTTGCCCACCAGCAGGACGTGCGCCGGCTCGTGACCGGATCCCGAGCCCTGAAGGACGCTGACCTTGTTGGTGTTTGGCGCGTCAGCCCGCATGATCAGGTTGTATTCCGGCACGTACTTCAGAGTTTTTTCATTTGCGAGGGCGATACCCTCCAGCATCTCTGCCACAAAGGCCTTAGGCTCATTTACTAGCTTTTTCATCCTTATCACTTCCCTTCTAGAGGCCAACGCTCTGCCAGCCGCTCGAACATCGATGCAACCGCCACGGCACCCGCGTCGAGGGTGCCCAGGCTTCGCTCGCCCGTATACGACGCACGCCCACGCCTAGCTATTAGGTCTCGAGTCGCGTCTGCCGCCGTTCGCGCTGCGATCGCAGTCGCCGCGAGCGCTCTATCCCACTCTTCGCCACGCGATAGCCGTGCTCCAAGTGTTGTAGTAGCTGGAATGAGCGCATCTAGCAGCGTCTTGTCTCCAATGCTGGCGCCGCCACGCTCGCAGATACCATCGATTCCCGCATGCAGCATCGCTATCACATCAGCGTCTGTCAGCTCGTTTTTTTCTCCAGCCACACTCCCCGCTCGCATGAACGCAGTGCCCCATATTGGGCCGGATGTACCGCCTACCTTGGCCATAAGTACCATCCCGATTTTCCTGAGAAGTGCTCCGGGACTCTGCTCGTTCGATTCATCGAGCGTCTCTAGTACCGCCTCAAAGCCGCGCGCGAGTGAATGGCCGAAGTCGCCGTCACCCACGACGGCGTCGAGGTCGCTAAAGTAATCTTCATTCTCTACTGCGTTTTCCGCCATTACGCGGATAACCCACTCAACAGCCTGCATTACTCCGCTTTCTTTCTGTCGTTGCATGCCCCGATTTCTCTCCTATTAGTTCGTTTAAACAACTCAGGCTATAAGTCGTCGACAAAACCCCCGCGCTCCCCGCTCACCTCACCTGTTCCTTTCTCGCTTGAAGCTGCTTGTCCGCATACTCCTCGAGCCCATCGAATGCGGCGGAGAACGTTTTGGCAGTACTTATTGTTGCAGGATGATTATTGAACTGGTCCACTTCCATCCCGTTCGCATCCCACGACTGCAACACATATGGAATCCGTTCCAGTTTTTTCATGACGTCCACTGGAACGTCGTCTGCGAGTACCTCCTCATTAAAAGTCAAGCCTCCGCTCTGTTCGAAAAGCGGCTTCAAGACGTAGGGAGGCATGGTATAGACGATGTCACCCGCAATTTTCTCAATGTCCCAGAAATGAGAGCTCCCGCCAACGAGCGGACCGGGTCGCATAGAACAAGCCAGCATCTTGCTTGGCAGTCCGTTATCTCTGAGGAGCTTGAAAGCTTTGCGAAATACGTGAACACCAAACCAATGCTTGTCCACGCGTGAGAGGTTAATACCTCGGCGTGCCGCCTGTTCATCTAGAACTGGATTTTCCGTGAGGCGTCCGATCATCATCGTGATCACTGCACGCCATTTACTAACGTCCACGTTCGACGCTTGCGCGATTGCCAGACCCTCTTTGGCGGCGAGTGCGACCGCCCAGATCTGGGGAAGCGTGAAGCAAGTTGTGACGTTCGTCGGAATCCCCATCGACGTGAGAGTCCTGACAACCTCGACTCCCTCAGTACTGGCAGGCACCTTGACCATGATGTTGGGAGCAATAGTACGAAGCTCTTGCGCCATCTCGACCATTTTGTCCGCCTCGGTTATGAGACGCGGGTCCAACTGGCCCGAGATATAGCCGAATCGCCCGGCAGAATGTTCCCAAATAGGAAGCATCATTTCGGCCCCACGTCGTAGCACCTCTTTATAGATGAGCCACGCGCACTCACTTTTCGACAAGTCAGGTGTATCTGCTAGTAACTCGTTCACCCACTCATCCCAGAAGGGGAGATCTTTACCAACGGCATCAAGGGCCAGGGGGGGGTTCGTTGTACAGCCTCGAATGAGGCTTTGTGCGGGATCATCGCTCACATAAATCCGGCTCAACTCATCCTTTATGAGTCCTCTCGCCGAGGGCGGCGCGGAGCTAACCGCGTCTTCCACGAAAGACGAAAAGACAAGCGGCGACGAATCCCACCATATTTCCATGTCCGGGTGAACCTGGCTAAGCCGCTCTAATACGCTGGAAGTCATAGGGTATATCGCCTCGCTAACTCGATGGGGCCGACTAAAGTAAGAACGCAAATCAAAGTTCCTTGGTAATTAGTGGGCTGCTTGCTACCACTTCTTGATGCCAACCGAGTTCGCGTAGAGCTTGATCGGCGCCCAGTGATCCTGCTCGCCCCAACCTTGCCCTTCGGCGATCGCAAACATCTGCTCGGTCAGCGAACCCGCCGCCAGGGGCACTTTGAGAGAACTCGCCGTGCTTACGGCGATTCGCATGTCCTTGTGCATCAGTTTCAGCGCAAACCACGCTGCGGGAACTTCCTCATAACGATTCCCGAGGAGTAGGAGCGGAACATGGTTCTCCATCGTCCAGCAGCTCGAACTGCTGGTCCGAAGCACCTCCCACAGCCGTCGAGCGTCGATTCCGGCTGTGACGCCGAGGGTGAAGGCCTCGAACATGGCCATCATCTCGATGCCGAGTGCGAGCTGGTTCACGATCTTCGTCGTCGCGCCCATGCCGGAGGCACCCATGTACTGGACGTTCCCGCCGACCGTCTCGAGGATCGGGCGGCAGCGCTCGAGCACCTTCTCGTCGCCGCCGACCATAATCGTGAGGGTTGCCGCTTCCGCACCCGCCGGCCCACCGCTCACGGGCGCATCGAGCCAGCTAACGCCGAGTGGCTCGAGCTCCTCGGAGAGACGCTGCGGTGTCATCGGCGCCACAGTCGAGTGGTCGATAACGACGAGCCCCTTGTGGGCTCCCTCGGCGATGCCGCCGGCGCCGTTTGTCACCTCGAAAATCTGTGGTGAGTCAGGCAACGACAGCAGCAGTACATCCACCTGCTCGGCCACCTCGCGTGGGCTTGCAGCAACCTTCGCCCCCTTCTGCTTGATCGCCGCT
>PKYN01000013.1 GCA_003132665.1 Actinomycetota bacterium | reverse complement strand
GAGGCGTGGTCGCGGGAGGCGTGCTCGGCGGCGTGGAGCCGGGGCTCGAGACGCGCCGCGAGTGCTTCGGAGGGCTCGTTGCCTTCGCGTCGCCGATCGAGAGAACGGCTCTTTCGCTCGTAGCGTGGTCGATTACCCTCGTCTCAACGCTCACAACACCCGATAAATGTGAGCCTGAGGCATGCTTCGACGAACTGGATTGATTCGAGATGGACGGCCGCGTACCTAAAAACGACCCGAGTGGTACCTTGACCGGCCTCGGCGTCGGCACGTTAGGCGTGGCAGACGGCCCCGGCGAGCCGGGGGAGAGAACGCGTGGCGCAGCCACAGCCCAGATCACGAGCACGATCGCAGCGAGTGTCGCCAACGCCGCACGCGTAAAGAACAGTGACCGGTTCCCCCAGACAGGCCTCATGTACCTCATTCTTAATCGCAAACGTTTGCAGCACTATACCTCGTTCGAAGGAGGTCACAGCTTTTGACAAGCCTCGCACGTCGTCTAGTCGTTTATTTCGTGTTTCTCGCCGTGGTGCCGCTGTTCGCGGGCTTTCTCGGGTTCACGGCCGTTATCGAGCGCAGCGAGCAGAACCGGGTGGACGAAGGGCTTCAAGCCGGCCTTCGGGCGACGCTTGCGAGTTACGAGAACGAGCTGGTGAGTGCGCAGAAGAGCGCCGAGCGATTAGCGCGCTCGTCCGCCTTCCAGCGAGCTGTCGTGCGACACGATCGCTCCGTCCTGGCGGCCTATATCGCCGACTTGCCCGGGCTGCGTGTACAGAGCGGCAGCTTGCACATCGGCAAGGCGTACCCGTACGCAGGCGAGCGCCTAGTTCAGTTCGTCGGATCGAACAAACCAGGCGGTGAGTTGATCGCCTCGGTTCCACTCGATCCGGCCGGCCTCCGGCGCTTCGAGAACCTGGCAGGGATCTCCTCCGACGAGAAGCTGTTGCTCGCGCAGGGCACCCGCGTGTTCAACCCGAAGACGGGCGCCGGGGCGCGTGCGAATCTGAACGACGACGAGATCGGTCGAGTCCGACTCGCCGGGAAGGACTATCGGGTGCTGGTCTCGCACGCCGTCAGCGCCCGGGGATCGGTGGGATTCGCGCTCGTGACCCCGCAGGCGCGCGTCAGTAACGCGGTATTCCGCCTCGAGATGCGAGTGCTTCTCGTCCTGCTCGGGTTCCTAGTCATCATGGGCACGATCGCCTTCTTTGAAGGCAAGGTGATAGTGCGAAGCGTGGGCGAGTTGGCCCGGGCGGCGCGGGCAATCGCACGTGGGAGCCTGCAGGAGCGTGTACCGGTGCGCGGGCACGACGAGTTCGCCAGCCTCGCGGTCGCCTTCAACGAGATGACCGAGCAGCTTCAGGCGCGACTAAAGGAGCTGGAGCAGGAACGCGGACGACTCAGAGAGGCGACGCTGCGCTTTAGCGAAGGGCTCGGAGTCTCTCACGACGCCGTTCAGCTCCTGCGGGTAGTGGTGGAATCGGCCGTCGAGGCAACCCAGGCCACCGGTGGAGTGATCACCGGTCCGCACGGTGAACGCTTCATCGCAGGCGAGCCCGAAAAGGGAAAGGAGCAGAGCGAATGGTCGTTGCGCGCGGGGCGCGAAAACCTCGGCACGCTGGTCTTGAGCGGCGATCACTTCAACGAAGAGGAACTCGAGATGGTGGCGTTGCTCTGCGGGCACGCGGCCGTGGCGCTCGACAACGCACGCTTGCACCGGATCGTCGAGCGGCAGGCGCTGGTAGACGGCTTGACCGGGCTGGCCAATCGCCGCCGCAGCGAATCGGCTCTGGACGAAGAGATAGTTCGTGCCTCGCGCCTGGGTGGCGAGCTCACTCTGGCGATTCTCGACATCGACCACTTCAAGGATGTGAACGATCGCTACGGTCACGCCGCCGGAGATTCCGTGCTGAAGGAGCTCGCTCTCGTACTGAATCATTCGTTGCGCGAGATCGATACCGCGGGTCGCTGGGGCGGGGAAGAGTTCGCGCTCATCCTGCCCGGCACCGACACGGCGGGCGGCGCTCGCCTCTGTGAGAGGATCAGGCTGACGCTCGCCGATCGGCGCATCCCGATCGAGGATGGCACGACGGTCACAGTCACGGCCAGCTTCGGCGTCGCCGGATTCGTCCGTACCGGGAGTCGTGAGCGCCTGCTCGCGGCCGCCGACGAGGCTCTCTACCGCGCCAAGCGCGGTGGTCGCAATCGGGTAGAGCTCGCCGACTGACAGCCGCTCGGCTCTCGCCCCTCATACTCAAAAAGTGCCTGCAAACCTTGCCAACTGGCAACTAAATGTGCTCAAGTCCAGGCTATTTGCGTCCGACACCTTCCCTACTCTCGATGGTCGGAGATCCGATACAATCGACCGCCGAATACGCCTTGACCCCGAGCAGGAGGACCGATCCTATGACGGTTGAGACACCCTCTCTTCTCGCCAAGGCAATCGAGGAGCATCTGGAGCTCAAGAAAAGGAACTCGACTCTGGATCACTCGATGCCTCTCGAGCGCTATGCGTCCGAGGACCCGTTCGAGAATCACCCGTTGTTCAAGACAGAGGAGCAGGCACGTCTTGAAGAGACGATGGATGGTGTGCCTGCGCCAGTGGAGACGGTCGAGCTCGCCTGGCCGGGCGAGGAGACTGTCGAGGGGCTTCCGGAGCTCGCTGAGAGCGTCTGGGCCCACTCGCGCGATTTCGACTGGGGCGACTAAGCCCTAGCCTCGGGCGCGCAGACGGCCCTCCCGGGTGAGGGCTCGGCTTTGGCATGCGCAGACGCAACCGCTGTCTAAAGCGGCTGAATGCGCGCCGTTTTTCGGTTCCGCTCCTCAAATGCGGAACGGGCCGTGAGGCCCGCTCCGAGAAACACCCAGGTTGAGGGGACTACTTGGCCGCGGCTGCGCCGCCCTCTTCCTGGAAGCGAAGGAAGACGCCTGCGGCGAGAGCGATGAGGATCAGCAAGGCGATCCAGATCTCCCACTTCCTCGCGCCGTACTCGAAAACGCGGAGTACTCCAAAGAGAACCGTGAGCGCGCCGAGTGCAAGCGAGATCAGCATTGGCTTGACCGGAAGCTCGGGGAGCTTGAGCGCATCCGGCGACATGACCTGAACGAGAAGGAGCGCCTCCCAAAGGATGAGGATGATGAGGACTATCCCCATCCCAGTCCCCCAGCCGTGCCAGGCGGTGATCGTCGCGCTCACGCAGAACGAGCCGACGCAACCGCCAAAACCGTTCCAGGAGAAGAACGACCAGATAAACAGAAGGATGGCGGACCCAAGAAGAACCCGTCGCCCCATCGAGACTTTGTCGAGACTCATTCGTTTCCTTTCAGTCCCTTGCGGCCCAGTGACCGCAGTGTGTTGGTGCAGAAACTAACGCGTTCGTCGGACTAGTTCCAGTACTACTGCATGCTCAAACGCGCCGGCGGCGGCGTTCGAAAGCCCGTAAGTATCCGATTCCGCTGCTCAGCGGCTGATGGCCGACGTTTTCGTGCCACCGGGCAAGTGCGGATCGATTGCGTCGAGAAGGCCTCTCGCGCAAATCCGAATCGGCCGGAAGCTCCGTCGAATTGCGGGAAAACGTGGCGTGAAGCGCATTTTTCGGACGGCGAGCTTTGCTCCGCCGGAGCTCCGGTCGTTATGTGCGTTGGGAACTCCCGCGTGCACACCGTCGCCTCGCTTGACGGAGTGTCGCGGCGGGACTAGAACAATGGAGTCGCCGCCATTCTGTATTAGTCCAAAGGAGCTCCAGATGGACTGGGTATTTCTCGCCGGCCGGATTCTCGTCGCGATCATGTTCTTCAATTCCGGCCTCGTCACGCATGTGTTCGGTCACAAGGGCACGGCCGCCTACGCACGTCAGAGCCGGGTTCCTTTGCCGGAGCTGAGCGTTCTCGCCAGCGGTGCGATGATCATCGTTGGCTCGCTGCTGGTTGCGCTCGGTGTCTGGGGCGATCTGGGCGCGCTCCTGATCGCCGCCTTCCTCGTTGCCGTCACGCCCGTGATGCACGCCTTCTGGCGCGAGAACGAGCCGATGACGAGGCAACTCCAGCAAATCAACTTCCTCAAGAACGTCTCACTGCTCGGCGGCGTACTCATACTCTTCTATGTCTGGAACCAGCTTCAAGGCTCGGCCGGCCTCTCACTGACCGACCCGCTCTTCGGTCGTCGTTAAGATCACGCCGTGCCGCCGGCGTTAACCACCCGGGCGCTCGTCAAGCGCTACGGACGAACGACCGCGCTTGCCGGAGTCGATCTGGAGATCGCGCCGGGCGAGCTGGTTGGCTTGCTCGGGCCCAACGGCGCCGGGAAATCGACGCTGACCAAGATCGTCTGCGGCATCGTCCGCTCGAGCGGCGGCGAGGCGAAAGTCTGCGGCGCCCGCGCGGGCTCGCGCTCGGCGCGGGCGGCGATCGGCTACCTGGCCGAGCTCTTTCGCTTCCCCGACTGGCTCAGCGCCGAGGAAGTGCTGGTGCTGCACCAGCGACTGGCGAGCTCGCGCGGCGGCGCCGACGAGCGGAGAGACCTGCTCGGGCTGGTGGGCCTGACGGACGCTCGCCGCGTGCGCGTCTCGGCGATGTCGAAAGGGATGCAGCAACGGCTGGGGGTGGCCCAGGCGCTTGTCGGCCGGCCGCGGCTCTTACTCCTCGACGAGCCGACGAGTGCGCTCGATCCGGCCGGAAGGCGCACGGTGCGCGAGTTACTCGAGCGCTTGCGCGAGCGCGAGATCGCGGTGCTGCTCAACTCGCACCTGTTGAGCGAGGTCGAGCTCGTCTGCGACCGCGTCGCCATCCTTTCGCACGGAAGGCTCGTCGCGGCCGGGGCAATGAACGAGCTGACGCGGTCGCGCGGGCTGGAGGTCGAGACAAGCGCGGGAGTGCGCCTGATCGAGGATGTCGGACGCGCGCAGGTGCCGCAGCTCGTGCGCGAGCTGGTGGCCGCGGGCGAAGACGTGTTTTCGGTGCGCCTGGTGCGCTCCACACTCGAAGAGGCCTTCCTCGAGTTGACAGGGAGTGATGCGGCGTGAACGCAGCGCTGGTTGCCGTCTACGCCTTCCGCGAGACGCTGCGCCGGCGCGTTTTCCTGGCCGTGCTCGTCCTGACCACTGCCTTCGTTGCGCTCTACTGGCTGGGGGCGCGTTTCGTCTTCTCGAAAACGAGCGGTTTCTCGGGGAACCCGGTGGTGGACGAGAACGTGGTGCGCGGCGCCTCGGTCTTCGGGCTGGCGCTCTTCGCCACCTACTTCCTCGGCTGCGTACTTGCCATTTTCCTCACCCTGGGAGCGATCAGGGGCGAGGCGGAACGGGGCCTCCTGCAGCCGCTCGTTGCGCGTCCCGTCGGCCGCTCGTCGTTGATAGGCGGCCGGCTGTTGGCAGCCGTCTTGGTCTGCGTTCCCTACGTGGTGGTCGTATATGCGATCGTCCTCGCGATCACGCGGCACACCCTGCACTGGGCGCCCGACCGTCAGCTCGAGCCGATGCTGGCACTGATGCTGGCGGTGACGATCATCGCCGCCCTCTCACTGCTCGGTTCGGTCTTCTTGGCGCCGATCGCGAACGGAATTACCGTCTTCATGCTGCTCGGCATCGGCATGGTCGCCGGTCTCCTTGGCCAGATCGGCGTCGTCATGAAGATCCACTCGCTGGAGCGAATCGCCGAGGCAAGTTCGTGGATCGCGCCCTTCGAGGCGCTCTACCAGCGCTCGCTCTTCGCGTTGACGGCCGAGACCTCCGGAGTAACGAAGACCGTGCTGTCCCTCGGGCCGTTCGGCGGTCCCCAAGCCGGCCCCAGTCAGCTCTGGCTCTGGTCGCTCGGCTACCTCGCGCTGGTTACCGCCGCTGTGCTCGCGGCATTCGCGCGGCTCGACCTCTGAGCGACTAACGGACGGGGAAATTTGCGCTGAGACTCGACGCGAAGCCGGCACATTCTCGAGCGTCCTGTCTCGCTACCGTTCCCCGCCCCGTGGGAGGGTGGGGGTTGGGGGGTGGGCAAGAGGCGCTCGAACCCCGAGCGAAAGCTCGTTCTCAAGGAGGAGGCAAATCTCGGTCTGCGGCCCGAGGTTCGGAAGCGCATTCCTGGGTAAGTTGGGCTTCTAGCGAGCGAGGAGGATCATGGCAACGCAAAACGAGTACGTCATCGAGACCGAGGGTCTTAAGAAGAGCTTCGGTGGGCAGGTGGCCGTGGACGGTGTTGACCTGCGCGTTCCGCGCGGCTCGGCCTTCGGTTATCTGGGTCCGAACGGCGCCGGCAAGACAACGCTGATCCGGATGTTGCTCGGGCTGACGCAGCCGACGGCCGGAACGATGAGGATGCTCGGACGCCCGATGCCGAAGGAGCGCTCGCGGGCGCTGGCGCGAGTCGGGGCGATCGTCGAAGAGCCGGGCTTCCACAAGCACCTGAGCGGGCGCGAGAATCTCTGGGCCGCCGCAGCTGCGCGCGAGCCCGCTGCGCACCTCCGTATCGACAAGGTTCTCGACCAAGTTGGGTTGACCGATCGGGCCGACGATCATGTCTCGACCTACTCGCAGGGCATGCGCCAGCGGCTCGGCATCGCGCGCTGCCTACTCTCCGACCCCCAACTTTTGATCCTGGACGAGCCGACGAACGGGCTCGACCCGGGCGGTATTCAGGAGTTCCGCGGCCTCGTCCGAGCCTGGATTGCCGAGGGGCGCACACTGGTGCTCTCCTCGCACCTGCTGGATGAGGTCGAGAAGATCTGCGACCACGTGGCGATCGTCGATCGCGGCAAGATCGTCGCCCAGGGCTCTTTGAGCGAGCTCTCGACCGGCGACGACGGCGCCATCACGATCGGCTGCGACGAACCACACAAGGCCTTCGGCGCCATCGACGGCAACGGCTCGTTGCGCGAGGTGGAGGAGACCGCGGGCGGCCTACGTGTCCTGGTGATGCCGGACGCGTCGCTCGAGAAGGTGGCGGCCGAACTCAACACAAGGCTGGTCGGAGCCGGCATTGCCGTGCATCGTCTCGAGCCCTCTCACGTCTCGCTCGAGCATCGCTTCCTGGAGATCACTCGCCGCCTCGGAGGGGACTCATGACCACCTCGGAAAGCACAGTTCAAGCACCCCGATCGCCGCGCCTGCCCTTCCGGCTGGAGCGCGCTGAGCTACTAAAGCTGCGAAAGAGCTACGGCGTTTGGATTCCCACCGCGATCCTGACGGTGGGAGCCATCGTGATCTTCTACTTGGCGGTCGAGCTGTTCCATGTCTCGAACTCGGCCAAGTACGCTCCCGCTGGCGGGACGGACAAGTTCCAGGGGGCACTGCTTCTGATGGGCCAAGTGGCCGGCATGATCGCCGCCGCCTTGGTCGGAGCCGCCGCGGGAACTCAGGACATAAGCTCGGGCGTGTTCAGGGATCTCGTCTCCACCGGCCGCTCTCGTACTCGCCTATTCCTGGCGCGCATTCCAGGCGGCCTGGCACTGCTGCTGCCCCTGATGGCGGCCGCCTATGCCCTTGCGGCCGTGCTCAGCGTCGCGCTAGCGAGCGGACTGGCCACGCCGAGTGTGACTCTGTTCGCGAAGTCCGGTCTGTATGTGCTCTTCAGCGGCGCCGTCGTCTATGTGATCGCGCTCGGGCTGGGTTCGCTCGTCGGCTCGCGAGCGGCAACGATCAGCATTCTGATCGCGTACCTATTGCCGGTCCAGGGGATACTGCGCAATATCAGCGCGCTCGGACGTGCTCGCGACGGGCTGCTGAGCGTAGCGGTCGAGCGGCTCTCGCCCCTTGCGCCCCCTGACGCGCGCGACCAACTCCACATGTCACTGGCAACCTCGCTGATCGTGCTCGCGCTCTGGGTCGCGATCTTCGCAGGCCTCGGGCTCTGGCGCACTCAGAAGCGCGACGCCTGACAAACCCGCGGCGCCGACGCCGCTTCTCGCAGATCAAACTCCGTCAGAGAGAGGACGACTTATGACCAGCTTGGAAAGCACGACCCAGCTGCCACTTTCCCTACGCCTGCCCCTCAGGCTGGAGCGCGCCGAGTTCCTCAAGCTGCGCAAGAGCCGCGGCGTCTGGATTCCGCTCGCGCTTCTCACGGTCGGCGCGATCATCGTCACATACGCCGCGCTGGAGCTCTTCCACCTCTCCAACTCGACCAAGTACGGTCCGGCGGGGGGCACGGATAAGTTCCAAATCGCGCTGACGCTGCTGGGCCAGATCGGCGGGATGATCGCCGTCGGACTGGTCGGCGCCGCCGCCGGCACGCAGGATCTGAGCTCCGGTGTGTACAGAGATCTCGTCTCGAGCGGGCGCTCGCGAGCGAGCCTCTTTGTTGCGCGCGCCTCCGGCGGACTGGCGCTCGTGCTGCCTTTCGTCGCCGCGGCCTACGCCCTTGCCGCCGTGCTTTGCGTCGCGCTGGCCGGGGGTCTTTCGACTCCGAGCGCGACCCTCTTCGTCAAAGCGGGATTGTGGGTGTTGCTCAGCGCCGGCGTCGTCTACATGCTTGCACTCGGGCTGGGCTCGCTGGTGGGCTCTCGCGGAGCCGCGATCAGCGTTCTGATCGCCTACCTGATTCCCGTGCAGGGGATCCTGCACGTCATCGGCGCGCTCGGTAAGTCGCGCGATGCGCTACTTGGCGTGGCGATGGAGGGGCTATCGCCGCTTCCGCCGACGGATACGGGGAATCTGATCCTTCCGTCTCACACGACCTCGGTGATCGTGATCGCACTCTGGGTTTCGATCATCGGCGGCCTCGGGCTCTGGCGCACGCTCGCGCGCGACGCTTGAGCGGACGCCGGCGGAGTACGGTTCGAACGATGAGAGCGCGTCTACAGAGGGGTAGGACAGGGCGGATAACGCCCGTCCTAATCGACGTCGGGCTTTTCTTTCTCGTTCTCGCGCCGACCACGGTCTGGGCCGATCGCAGCACGAGGCTCGCCTACGCGATTCCGCTCGGCCTGGCGCAGTCGCTGCCGCTGCTCGTGCGCCGTCGCTATCCGTTGACGGTCTTCGGCCTGGTGGTGGCGGCGGCTCTCTTTTTCGAGCTGCGCTTCGACTCGCTGCCTCCGTTCGCCTCGGCGCTGGCGATGTACACGGTCGCCTCGCACGTCGTCGATCGCCGCACCTCGCTGCACGCCGGGCTGCTCGGCCTGATCGTTCTCTCGACCTCGCCGCTCTTTCTGCAGGAGCAGTCGGACGAGCGCATCGGCCACCTCGTCATCGTGCATCTGATCGGTTTCACCGTCGCCTGGATAGTCGGCGACAACGTGCGCGCCCGTCGCGCCTATCTCAGAGAGCTGGAGGAGCGCGCCGAGCGGCTCGAGCGTGAACGGCAGGAGAGCGCGTCGCGGGCGACCCGCGAAGAGCAGGAGCGGATCGCGCGCGAGCTGCATGACGTCATCGCCCACTCGGTCAGCGTGATGGTCGTTCAAGCCGCCGCCGCGCGGGACGTCTTCGAGCGGCAGCCCGAGCGCGCACGCGAGGCTTTGAGCTCGATCGAGGAGAGCGGGCGCTCGGCTCTGACCGAGCTCAGACGGCTGCTCGGGATCGTGCGCACCGACGACCCCGAGAGTCGAGAGCCACAGCCCGGCCTGGCTGCGCTCGAGTCGCTGGTCGAACAGGTTCGGGCAACCGGGCTGGAGGTCGAGCTGGACGTGGAACCGGGCTTGGGCGAGCTTCCGGCCGGTATCGGGCTTTCGGCCTACCGGATCGTGCAGGAGGCGCTGACGAACACGCTCAAGCACTCTCGCGCCAGCCGAGCCGGGGTTCAGATCGCCCGGCGTGGCCAGGAGCTGGCGATCGAGGTGACGGACAACGGAAAGGGTCCCGGCGCGGCGTCGGGAAAGGGACACGGCTTGATCGGCATGCGCGAGCGGGTGGCTCTACTCGGAGGCGAGCTCGAAGCCGGGGCGCAGGCCGGGGGCGGCTTCGCCGTTAAGGTGCGACTGCCGATAGGCCAGAAAGAGCAGAGTTGAGCATCCGCGTTCTCATCGCCGACGACCAAGCGCTCGTACGCAGCGGCTTTCGCATGATCCTCGAGGCGCGCGACGACCTTGCGGTGGTGGGGGAGGCCGAGAACGGCGCCGAGGCGATCGACTTGGCGCGCGAGCTCCAGCCCGACGTCGTTCTGATGGATGTGCGCATGCCGGTGTTGGACGGGGTGGAGGCGACTCGGCGCCTGCTCGAGGCGGGCTCGGAAGCGCGCGTCATCATCCTCACCACGTTCGATCTCGACGAGTACGTCTTCGAGGCGTTGCGCGCCGGCGCCAGCGGCTTTCTGCTCAAGGACGTTCAGCCGGCGCAGCTGGCCGAGGCGATCCGCGTCGTCGCCTCGGGCGAGGCGCTGCTGGCGCCCTCGATCACGCGCCGCCTGCTCGATCGCTTCGCATCCTCGCTCGACGCCGGGCGTAGGCCGCCGCCCGAGCTCGACTCGCTGACCCCGCGCGAGCTCGAGATCCTGCGCCTGATCGCCGGCGGGCTGACCAACGCCGAGATCGCAGGCAAGCTGTTCGTGAGCGAGACGACCGTCAAGACGCACGTCTCGAGCGTGCTGCGCAAACTGCATCTGCGCGACCGCGTACAGGCCGTCGTGCTGGCCTACGAGGCGGGGCTGGTCAGGCCGGGCCCGGTCTAGGCGCCGCCCGCAAGCGCTTTTTCCAAGCGCTCCAAGAACTGCACCTGCGCCGGAATGAGCTTCTGGCTCGCCTGCACCGGCGATACCCAGATGGCGCGGTCGAGCTCGGGGAATTCGCGCATCTGCCCGGAGCCGCGCGGCCACTCCATCTCGAAGCTGTTGCTGCGGATTCGCTCGGCGTCGAGATCGCCTTGGACGGCGAAGACGACGACCCTCTTCCCGTTCGCCTGCCTGACCTCGCCGAGCTCGAGATACGGCTCCTGCGGCGGCGGCGAGCCGAGTTCCTCGCCGAACTCCCGCTTGGCGACCTCGAGCGTGTTCTCGCCCTCCTTCATCTCGCCTTTCGGGATCGACCAGGCGCCCGCGTCCTTCCGCTCCCAGAAGGGGCCGCCCATGTGCCCGATCAGCACTTCGAGCCCGGCCTCGCCGTGGCGATAGAGAAGGATTCCAGCGCTCGTCTTCATTCTTCGGTCGGTAGCGAATTGGACTCCCGCGTCGCGGCGAGGCAACGCGGGAGTCCGTAGCGAAGATTAGCTCGCGAAGTACGTGATGCCGGGCGCACGTAGCGACCCGACGGCGCTCGCAGGCCGTTACTACGCCGTCTCGGGCTCGATCAGACCGCGCTCGGCGATCTCGGTCTCGCGCATCTTGTACTTCTGCACCTTGCCCGAGATGGTCATCGGGAAGCTGTCGACGAAGCGGATGTAGCGGGGGATCTTGTAGCGGGCGATCTGGCCGCGGCAGAAGTCCTTGACCGCCTTCGCGTCGAGCTCGGAGCCCTGGCGAGGGATGATCCAGGCGCAGATCGTCTCGCCGAACTTGGGGTCGGGAATGCCTATCACCTGCACGTCCACGATCTGCGGGTGCGAGTAGAGGAACTCCTCGATCTCGCGTGGATAGATGTTCTCGCCGCCGCAGATGATCATGTCCTTGATCCGGCCGACGATGTTCAGGTAGCCGTCGTCGTCCATCGTCGCCAGGTCGCCGGTGTGCATCCAGCGCGCCGCGTCGATCACGTCGCGGGTCGCCTCCTCGTCCTCCCAGTAGCCGAGCATCACGCAGTAGCCGCGCGTACACAGCTCGCCTGTCTCGCCGCGGCGGATGGTGCGGCCGCTCTCCGGGTCGATGATCTTCACCTCGACGTGCGGGTGCACTGGACCCACGGTCGTAACGCGCTTCTCGAGCGGGTCGTCGAGGCGAGTCTGGGTCGAGACCGGGGAGGTCTCGGTCATCCCGTAGCAGATCGTCACCTCGCCCATGTGCATATCGCTCTGCACCCGCTTCATCGTGTCGATCGGGCAGGGAGAGCCGGCCATGATGCCGGTGCGCAGGCTCGAGAAGTCGGTCTTCTCGAACTCGGGCGAGGCGAGCTCGGTGATGAACATCGTCGGAACGCCGTAGAGCGCCGTGCACCGCTCCGCGCTGACCGTCTCCAGCACCTCCTTCGAGATGAAGCCCTCGCCGGGGATGACGATGCAGGCGCCGTGCGTGACGATGGCCATGTTGCCCAGCACCATNNAGCGTCTCGCCGATGAAGAAGCCGTTGTTCAGGATGTTGTGGTGCGAGAGCGTGGCGCCCTTGGGAAAGCCGGTCGTGCCCGAGGTGTACTGGATGTTGATCGCCTCGTCGAAGTCGAGGCTGTTCTCGCGCTCGGCGAGCTGCTCGTCGGAGACCTCATCGGCGCGTGCCAGCATCGCCTCCCAGCCCTCACCCAGCACGATTGAACGAGTCAGAGCGGGCGCCTCGGCGGCCCGAAGCAGCGCGCGGTAGTCGGTGTTCCTGTAACCCGGCGCCAGGATCAGCATCGTGCAGCCCGACTGGCGCAGCACGAACTCCAGCTCGTGCGCCCGGTAGGACGGATTGATGTTGACCATGATCGCCCCGACGCGCGCCGTGGCGAACTGCACTACCACCCACTCGGCCACGTTCGGCGCCCAGATGCCGACCCGGTCGCCCTTCTGCACGCCTTCGGCGATCAGAGCGCGGGCGCAGCGCTCGACCTGCTCGTCCATCTGCGCGTAGGTCCAGCGTATTTGCTGGTGCCGGGAGACGAGCGCCGGGGAGTCGCCGTGGGCGGCGACCACCTCGGCCCACATCTGTCCGATCGTCTCGGCGCGGAGCGGGACGCCGGAGAGACCCTGGGAGTATGCGAGTGCCTTCTCGGTCATCCTGGCGCCGAGTATCGCCGACCGAATCGCGTCGTGCAACCCGAACGCCGCGCCGACTAGTCGACGATCTCGATGCCCACCGCCAGCGCCAGAACATCGGCCGCCTGCACTACATCGGCCCAGGGCATCCTCACGCCGCGCAGGCGCTCGGGGTTGCCGATCTGAGCGAGCTTGCAGCCGCGGATCTCGCTCTCGACGAAGGTCGCTTCCGCCAGAGCGACTCCGCTGAGGTCGCAATCGCTGAACACGACCGAGGACAGGTTGGCCGCGTAGAAGTCCGCCTCTTCCAGCCGGCAGCTCTCGAAGCGGACGCGCAGCAGCTTGGCGAAGCGGAAGCGGGCGAGGTCGATGCGGCAATCGGCGAAGACGACGTCCTCGAGCGACGCGTTACCGAGCGTCGCGCCGGTGAGCCGCGCTCCGCGAAGCTCGACGCGCTTCAGTGTCAGCGAATCGGCGGCGAGATTGGCCCAGCTGCCGGCGGCGACCGCAACATCGCTCAGGCTCGCTCCCTGCAGCCTCGCTCCGGTCAGCTCCACTCCTTCGAGGCGGCTCTCCAGCAGGCGCAGCCCGGTCGCGTCGCGCTCGCCCAGGTCGAGTTCCTTCAGGAGCATTCCCTCCAGCTCGAGCCTCCGCAGCTCGTCCGGAACCTCGTCCAGGCGGGCAAGCTCGGGCGGCAGATCCGGCGGCGTGGGAGATGAGGGCGCTCGTGACACGATCAGCTGGAGTCTCTCAGGTAAGCGCGTTCGCCGGCCGTGCTCGTGGAAGCTCCGCTACTGATTCCCCGTGATCAGCAGCGACTGCTTGATCGTCCCGCGATCGCCGACCGCATCGAGCAGGCACTCGGCCACGTCGGCTCTGTTGACGCGGTCCTTGGCCGTTACGGGCTCGTCCGGGCCGACGAAGCGAAAGCCGGCTTTAGGCTTGCTCTCGAGCAGCGTCGCGTAGACGATCGTCCAGTCGAGTCCGGAGCTCTCGAGCAGCTTCGCCCCGGCCACGTCGTCCTTGGCCATCCCGCGCACCAGTCGCGGAAACAGCTTCATCATTCCGGTCGGCTTGAAGTTCGGCGTGGCGATGAAGCTGGACATGCAGACGACTCGCTTGACGCCGCTCTCCTCGAGCGCCGTGATCAGCGATTGGGTCGTCTTCTCGATCAGCTTGCGTTTACCGCCGCCGATCGTGCTGATAACGGCGTCCTGCCCTTTCAAGGCCGCTTTCAGGTCGCTGATGAAAATGGCGTCGCCGTTTACGACGCGGAGACGCTCGTCACTCAGCTTCACCGTGGACGGGTCGCGCGCGAAGGCGGTGACCGTGTGCCCGGCCGCGAGCGCCTGCTCGACGACCAGTCGGCCGGTCTTTCCGTTCGCTCCAAGAACGAGAAGCTTCACGTCGTTCCTCCTGAGTTCGCTGCCGAAGTCTCGCGCATATTCAAGCGGCGAGGCGCGGATCGAGTCGAGCCTAGGCCCCGCGGGGCAGGAACACCCGGAATGTCGCGCCCTCTCCCGGCTCGCTCTCGGCAGTGATCGTTCCTCCGTCATGGGTGACGATCCCGTAGGCGCTCGCCAGGCCAAGCCCCGTGCCTTCGCCTTCCTTGGTCGAGAAGAAGGGCTCGAACACCCGCTCTCTGATCTCCTGCGTCATGCCCACTCCGTCGTCCGTCACCGACAGCCAGACGTAGCTGCCCGGCCTCAGCCCGAGGGCGGGCTCGTGCTCGCTGGCGACCAAGTTCCCGGTCTCGAGCGTGACCTTGCCCCTGCGCGAGGTGGCGTCTCGCGCGTTGATGATCAGGTTGACGATCACCTGCTCGAGCTGGACGCGATCGGCCTTGACCCGATCCAGGTTGGGGTCGAGGTGGGTGGCGAAGAGGACTCCCTCGCCGAGCAGCTTGCGCAACATCGGCTCGAAGTCGACGACCACGCTGTTCAGGTCGAACGAGCGGGGTGTGCCCGGTCTGCGGCGCCCGAAGGCGAGAAGCTGCGCGATCAGCGAGTTGGCGCGGTCGGACGCGATCTCTATCTGCTTGACGTCCTCCTGGAACGGGCTGTCAGCGGCGAGACCCTCCGAGAGGAAGCTGACGCTGCCCGAGATCACGGTCAGAAGGTTGTTCAGGTCGTGTGCGACCCCGCCGGAGAGGCGTCCCAGTGCCTCCATCCGCTCGGTGATCCGGAGTTGCTCCTCGAGTCGGTTTCGCTCCGTGGCGTCGCGCGCATTGACGATGATCCCCCGTACCGAAGGGTTGTCGAGAAGACTCCTGGCCGTCCCCTCGAGCTGCCTCCAGGAGCCGTCCTTGTGACGCACCTGGTAGGAAACGTCCATCGCCACTCCGGGGGCTTGGATTAGCGCACGCATCCCCTCGCGCAATTCCTCGACTACCTCTTCGGGTACGAGATCCGATAAAAACTGTCCGACCAGCTCGTCGGCTTCCCAGCCGAGTGCGGCTTGCACCGACGGGCTTGCGTAGGTGATGGTCGAATTCTTCGAGACTACGGCGACCACATCGGTCGCGTTCTCGATCAGGGCGCGAAAGCGAGCTTCCGCCTCGATCAGCTCGCTCTCGGCGGCTAGTCCGCGCTGCCGCTCGAGCGATCCCTTGATCGCCATCGGCAGGCGCGCGAAGTGCTGCGGAGTCTTCACGACGTAGTCGTCGAGGCCGGACTTCATCGCGGCGACGGCGACGTCCTCGGTGCCGGTGCCGGTGAACATAACGACCGGAATAGCGGGGAAGCGCCTCTTGATCTCGCTCAGGACTTCGAGGCCAGTCGTCCAGCGAAGCCGGTAGTCGGTGATCGCGGCGTCGAAGCCGCCGCGCTCGAACGCCTCGGTCAGGCTTGCGTCGTCGTTGGCCTCGGTGAGTTCGATGCCGCCAAATTCGGCCGCAAGAGCGCGCGCCGCAAGTCGCCGGTCGTCCGGATTGTCATCGACAATCAACACGCGTAGGCCTCGGGTCATCTTGGGCGCTTCACCTCCGGGCGGACGTTCAACGCTCCCAGTAGCGATCGAGATCCGACACGATTCTCGCGAGCGCCGGTCTTGCCAACCGCAGCACTCCGCCGGCTCCTTGGCTTCGGCATCCTCAACCAAGCCTAATCCTGTCCAGTCGGCCTGACAATCGCCGAAACCGGTCTTTCCCGCGCGGTTGCCGGGTACGGTTCGAATAATGAAACTCTCCACCGGCGCGGAGCTACGAATCACGGGCGGCGAAGGCCCGCTCAGTGTCGTCTGCATGAACGGCGGTCAGCGCGCCGAGCTGGAAGGCACCTGGAGCCCGACGATCGAGTGGCTGTTGGAACGGCTGCGCCCGCGCTTTCCAGAGGTTCGCTTCGCCGAGCTGCGTTACCGCGTCAAGTCCTGGCGTCGCTTCGACTGGTGTACCCGAGATGCCCGCGCCGCGATCGAGGCGGCCGGCGGCGAGCAAACGCTTCTGCTCGGCTTCTCGATGGGCGGCGGCGTGGCGATCGCGGCCGCCGCCGAGCCGTCGGTCGAGACGGTCGTTGGACTGGCGCCCTGGATCCCGCCGCGGCTGCCGCTCGAGGGGCTGCGCGGATGTCGTCTCGCGGTCATTCACGGCTCGCTCGACCGCGCGCTCCCGGGCATTCCCGGCGTCTCGCCGCGACTGTCCCGTACCGGCTTCGAGCGAGCCCGCGCGCTGGGCGTCACGGGTGACTACACACTCATCCCGGGCGCGGTGCACGGGATAGCGCTGCGCCCGCTCGGGCTGGGGCTGGTTCCGCTGCCGCGGGCGAGGCGCTGGGTTGAACTTGTGGCCGCCGAGCTTGAGCGCGGCTAGCCGGTTCCGGTAGACGTCTGAATCGGTTCGAGGGCGCGAGCCGCTTTGAGTAACAGCTCTTGGCTCGAGGCATAGATGGCGACATAGATCCCGTCCTTCATCAGATACCCCTCACCCTTACCGTTGGTCAGCATGCTGCCAGGGGCCGGATCGGAGGAGACGGGCCAGACGTCGATACTGGGCGTGGCGGCCTCGTGGATCACGACGTGCCCTCTGCTCGGCTCCTCTACCGTTTCGGGAGGCTTCGAAAACAGAACCGCAGGCGAGTCGTTTCCGTAGTGCAACTCGATCGTCTTGTAGATCGACTCCGCGGAAGTGGGCTCCGGCGTCTCCCGAGTCGTCAGATCTACTCGCGAAACGCTCGACAGATCCAGGCCGGAGATCGACTTTCCGACCCAGAATGCGCCCGG
Source organism: Actinomycetota bacterium (assembly GCA_003132665.1). Classification (GTDB taxonomy): domain Bacteria; phylum Actinomycetota; class Thermoleophilia; order Gaiellales; family Gaiellaceae; genus Fen-549. The sequence continues at coordinate 5,518 of PKYN01000013.1, read as the reverse complement.
AAGTTCCTCTGCGGCACCTGGCAAAGCGATCGGAGTGGCCTGGCGCCCCACGAAGAAGTTGGAGTCCCGTGCGACTCTCTTTGGTTTCGAGAAGTCGGCGCCTCCGGCGGGCAACGTCTCGATAGACGCCACGTCGATCCCCCTGGACACTGCAGCACCTTTGCGGTACCAGGCGATCTGAATCGGCAGTGAAGTGCTCTTGTCGAGCGCGACTCGCTCCCTGCAGACGTCGTATGCACACCTGGACTTGGTTGCGAACTCGATCCAGGTCACGTCGTGTCCGTCGACCGCTCCCGTTCCGGCGACATGAGCGGTTCCTTTTTCGAGTGCCGAGCGATAGCCGTCGAAGAACTCCTCCAGAGCGGGGTCGAGGGACGGAGCTGGCCTTGGGCCCTCCACGTCGTCCCAAGTCGACGCCCAGGTTCCGGTAGGTGTCAGGAGCAGGTCGTCGTTATGTCTGCTCCTGAGGCCACCTTCGGTAGTGCTCCAAATACGCTCAAAATGGCGCTCGCTGTCGTACCAGATCTCCTGCCGGTCGACCATCGGCTTTTCTTCGCCGCTGGCCAGATCCACAAAGCTCCAGGAAGTGTCGCTGAGCAAGACGGCGTGAAGAATCGGCCTGTCGCCGAGCGCGGCCAGCGCCCGCTCCATGACCGTCGAACCGGGCCCGTGCTGCCAGGGCGCGACCATCACGAATGCGAAGGCAACTGCGGCCAGCGCCACGACCGGCACCAGGCGCCTACCGAGATATGAACGAGTCGAGCGTCGCGCTCGCACTACATCAGCGGCGTGTGCGGGCGCCTCCCCGGCGCGGCGGACGACAGCCTTCCAGTCGGGCTGGTTGTCTCGGTCGACGAGCGCCTCGAGGCGCTCGATCAGCTTGCGGTGATCGGTCATCGTTCCACCCCTTCGCGTGAAAGTGCCGTAGCGAGCTCCTCGTGGGCGCGGGCGAGCGTGGCGGCCACCGTTCCCTCGCTGATCTCGCACAGCTCTGCGATCTCGGCGTAGGAAAGGTCGGCGAAGTGACGCAGGAAAACGATCAGCTTGCGCCGCGGCGGTAGCCTTTTCAGCGCTTCGGCCAGGGCGCGGTCGCGCTCGGGTTGCGGGACGGCAGCCTGCTCGAACGCCTCGTCCAGCAGCACCTCGTGGCCGTTTCGGTGCTCGTCGAGAGCGACCCGGAAGGCGATTCGCCAGACCCAGCCCTCCAGCGACCCCTCGCCGCGGAACCGATCCTGCTCGCGCAGCGCCCGGGCGAAGGCCTCCTGCACCGCGTCGTGCGCCCGCTCGAAGCCCCCGCAAACCGGCGCCAGGCCGTTCCGGAAGGCGCCGAAGCGGTTCCGGTACAGAAGCTCTAGCTCTTTGGCTGAAGTACCCACTGGCAGGTAGACGCGAAGTCAGTCTGGATTCTTTACCGAATCCGATCGCGGCGTCCGGGAAGGCTCGGGCGACGCTATCTCCTACCGCCGTTGGGGCGCCCGGAACGTTTTTCCGGACGCCCTCGATGCTCCGTCAAACCATCGTCGGAATATCGGCCGAGATCGCCGCCGCTAGCCGAGCTTCATGCGCGCGGCTGCTCGCTGGATCTCCCGCTCGGTCTTCGGGCGGCGCGAATAGGCCCCGAGCCCATGGATGGCCAGGATGAGCGCCCACACGAGCAGGGCCAGGAGAATGGTTGGATTCCAGTCACCGGCGCGCCCTTTGTCGCTCAGGCGCTCCGGCCAGCCGCCCGCGTTCATGTAGTTGATCGCCACCCAGGGTCCACCGAGGAGCACCAGCCCGAGCAGGAAGGCGCCCAGGTGGAACCTGAGGCGGCGGCGGCGCTCGACCTCCGCGAGCGCGAGCGACCGCAAGCCGTCTCCCTCGGCGTCGTCGGGAGCGACCCGTGATTCGGGTCCGTACCGCCAGCTCCTCATCCAACGCTCACAGAACATCGGTCGTCTCCTTCGTGTTGCAGCCGCAGTCCGCGCCGCAGAGATCCCCGTCGGCGTCGTCGTCGGCCAGCTTCGCGCCGAACTGCTCGAGGAATCGCTCTGTCTCCCTGATGTGACCCTCGGCCGCTTTTTGCTGCACCCGCTCGGCGACTCCGATCGCATCGGCGAGCTGCGCGCCGGAGAGTCCCCATTCGGAGGCTCTGATCATGTGGCGGCGGATATTCGGGAGCGAATTCGCGGTGATCGCGGCGCCGAGTGCCGCCAGCTCGCTGTCGAGCCCGGACAACTCGACGGGCTTCGCTTCGGGGCCGAGCTCTTCGCGCACGTGCTCCGAGAGACGTGCCCTGGCGTCGCCGACGACGTCTTCGGCTTCGACGGCGGCCGAGAGCATCCGGGCGACCTCGATCCCCACCTTCCGACTGAACTTGAAGTGGAAGCTGGTACAGGGCAGACAGCCCGCACCTACGCTGGCGCCGATCGCCACCAGCTCCTTCTGCTCCGGGGTCAGCCTCTCCTCGTTGCTCGACATCGACATCTCCTTCGGTTGAGAACTCCTACTGCCGAAAAGGACGAAACCAGGGAGGCAAGAGATACTCACCCCGTCGTTGCCCGCGCTACGCTGCGACATAGGAGAGGAATCCAATTGGCTGACGCAGGGGACACAACGGTCGTACTCGACGAGCAGGCGCTGGCGCAGTACAGGGCGCCGATCCAGCGCCACATTCGCGCAATGGTGCGCAACGCCGACGAGGCCGACGAGCTGACTCAGGAGACATTCCTGCGGGCGCTCTCGAGCGCGGCGTCGTTGCGTGATCCGCAGGCCACGCTCGCCTGGTTATTCCGAATCGCCACCAACGTCTCGCTCGACCACCTGCGCCGGCGCCGGGTTACATCTGCGCGGCTGGAAGTGAAGCCCGTCAGCGAGGAAGAGGTCGGCGCGAGCAAGGACGAGCCACCCTCGTCGATCGAATTCCCCCTCGAGCAGATGGAGATGTCCGCGTGCGTCCAGCGCGCGCTCGCAACGCTCCCGGACGACTACCGAGTCGCGCTGCTCCTCCACGACGGTCATGGCCTCAGCAACCCGGAGATCGCCGAGCTACTCGGCTGTTCGCTCGCTACCGCGAAGATCCGTGTTCACCGCGCGCGCAAGCGGCTTCGCGAGACGTTCGAGGCTGCCTGCGTGGTGGCCCCCGACGAACGAGGCGTGCTGGTTTGCGAGTCGCAGCGTCCGGATGTTGGCTTTCCCGCCTGACCACCGGCCCGGCCTAGCTCCGCGGCGGCCTGCCACCGCGCGTCTCCCGGGTCGGCTACGGTGCAGCCTGTGAGCGAGTGCCCGATCTGTGAGAAGCACGAGGGCAGGGGCATGCTCGTGGGCGAGGTGCTCTACGAGGACGAGCAGGTGCTCGTCTCGCACGCTCCTCCCGGGATGGTCGGCGGCTACCTCGGCTACTTCTTCGTCGATGCGAAGCGACATGCTCGCGGGCTGGCCGATCTCGCCGACGACGAGGCCTGCGCGCTGGCGCGGATCGTCACGCGCCTGGCGAAGGCGCTCGAGCGGGACGGCGCCGAGCACGTCTACGCCTTCACCTTCAACCATGTGCCGCACCACCATGTCCAAGTCGTCGCCCGCCACCCGGGCACGCCGCGCGATTTCTGGGGCCCCCGCGTAGACGAGTGGGAAGACGCTCCGCGCGGCGACGACGCCAAGATCGCCATCCTCTGCGACCGGCTTCGCGCGACGTTCTAGCGCGACCCGCTCGCCGCGCCACTGCCCCAGATCTTCCAGGTGTCGCGTTTCGCTCGAGCGGGAACGGTTGCCGAGAGCATCGAATCGCGACAGAAAGGGAGAGGTCATGGCCGGCGAGATAGTGCATATCGAGTTTCCGTCCGTGGATGCGGACCGGGCGCAGAAGTTCTGGAGCGGACTGTTCGGATGGAACTTCGAGGACTCCGGAATGACGGAGATGGACTACCGGATCGCTCGCCTTTGGGACGGGAAACTGGGAATCGCCGTCTTTCCGTCCGAGAAGCGCAGCGGCTGTCCCAACTACTACTACGCCGTCGGCGATATCGAGGCGGCCCGGGCGAAGATCAAGGAGCTCGGCGGCGAGGCCGAGGAGAAGATGCCCGTGCCCAAGATGGGCTGGTTCGCGGCTTGCAAGGACAGCGAAGGCAACGCCTTTCACATCTGGCAGGTGGATTCTTCGGCCGCCTGAGAGCCTCGCCGTAGCCGATAGAAACCTCTTCCCTTCGTAAACCGGCGCTCGGCGCGCGCGGTTCGGTATCTCTTGCCTGCTCGGCTTCGTCCTTCACCGATAGCAAGTAACCGAAAGACGAACCAGGGAGAGAAAATGGCCGGCGAGATCGTGCACGTTGAGTTTCCGTCCGCGGACGCGGATCGGGCGCAGAGGTTCTGGAGCGAGCTGTTCGGCTGGAGCTTCGATGCCTCCGGCATGCCGGATATCGACTATCTGGCGGGCATGGACTACCGGGTCGCCAGGACGGGCGAGCAGACGACGGCCGCGGTCTTCGCGTGTCAGAAGCACTCCGCCGGCGCTCCCGTCTACTACTACACCGTGGACGACATAGAGACGGCGCGCGCCAAGATCCGCGAGCTCGGCGGCGAGGCCGAGGAGACGACGCCGATCCCGAACATGGGCTGGCTCGCGCCCTGCAAAGACAGCGAAGGGAACGCCTTCCACGTCTGGCAGGTGGATGCCGCGGCCGCGTAGCGGTGGCAACGACATGCGACGTGGGGGGCGCGACGTTGGTCGCGCCCCTTCCAGTCGCCCCAGCGGCATCAATGGCAAACTACGAGCCGTACATATCCGCCTCTACACGTCTGCCTGGTGTGCGTACTGCAAGCGAGCAAAGGCGCTGCTCGAGCACCACGGATTCGACTACGAGGAGATCGACATCGACGGCGACGATCGCTGCTGCCGTCTGCAAGAGCTGACGGGCGGAACGAGCGTTCCGCAAGTGATCGTCAACGGTGAGCCGATCGGCGGCTACGAAGAACTGCTCGGGCTCGTCCGTAGCGGTGCGCTCGCGCCGCAAGGGAATCTGCAGATCGCCCCAGCCGCGACTGGGGATGGCGTCTGAGTCGCTCTCTTCTCTGACCGCCGCGATCGACATAGCGTGCGCGGCTCGCTGAACGCGGTTTCAACCAGCAACCGACCCCAACTCGCAAACCTGCTTGTGTGGCACTGAGCCGCCGGAGCGTTGCACCGGCGGCTCAGTCGAAGCGACGATCAGCGAAACAGGTCGACGCGGGATGCGACAAGCCGCCGCGTCGAGATGCCCCCGAGTTCGCTCTCGCCCGTTTTGCGGGCGCGTCCGAACATCACGAGCAACCGCTGATGGCGCGAGACCGGGAATCCGGACAGGCGCTGCATCTTCAACGTGATCCAGCCGTCTGCGCCCGTCGGCTGCTCGGGTGGAATCGAGAACTGGCTGAAGGGCACAGTCGTGGCGTAGACAAGCGCTCCCTGGACGCTCCGACCCCCGCATGCCGTGACGTGGAAGCGCCCGACGACGCTAGCGGTCGAGCGGGTGACCGGGTTTGGCGACACCTGCTGGTGGTCGAT
>PKYN01000015.1:53776-140187 GCA_003132665.1 Actinomycetota bacterium | reverse complement strand
CGCATCCCGATCGCCCAACCGCCGAAGGTAACGATGAAGATCGAAAAGAAGGGAAGGAACCAGTGATAGGCCAGGCTGCCGATGAAGCCCCATGACCAGCCCGGAATCTGGGTCGGGTCGTAGGCGCCGCTGGTCGGGAAGACCCTGAAGGTGAGTGCAAGAAACCAGACCATGATCATCGCGATCCAGTTGTAAGGAGTCGAGGTGAGCGCGTAGGAGACAGGAAGCGCCGTGTTGTCGAGCACCTTTGTGCGCGCTGCCATCGCCCCGACCTTGTTGCCTGCGTACCAGCTCAGCAAGATCGCCGGAAGCAGCAGCCCGAGCGTGTACGGGGCGCAGTTGAAGATGAGTGTGGTGACCTTGGTCGGGTAGTTGATGATGCTGAAGCCAAGGTTGCCGTGGAGGAGCAATGACCAGAAGTAGTAGTACTGCTTCCAGAGCGGTAGATCGGTTCGAAACGCTTTGGCAATGGAATTGTAAATCGCCCAGTACGTCTTCTCGTTCGAGACCTGCAACGTCGCCATGAGCGTCTGAATCGGATCGCCCGGCATCAGGTGCGGAATTGTCCAGTCGATTGTGACTGCGGCAAAAAGCGTAATGCCGTAGGTGATCAGCTTTTTCGCGAGGTACTTTCGCACGGTGTCTCCTGGGTTGTTAAGGGCTCAGTTGTGTACGAGCCGGCAACCCGGAGCCAACGCCGCTGCCTAAATGATGCACATTTCGCCGGCCGATGTCCAGCCAGCAACCCAACTGAACGAGCTAGCGACGCATCAACTCGGCGAGGTGGAAGGCCAGATCGAGCGACTGGCGTGCATTCAGGCGCGGATCGCACAGGGTCTGATACGCCTCTTCGAGCTTCTCTTCCGACAGCTTCTCACCGCCGCCGAGGCACTCGGTTACGTCGCCGCCCGTGATCTCCAGGTGCACGCCGCCCGGCCAGGTACCCTCGGCGGCATGGGCTGCGAAGAAGCCCTCGATCTCGGTCATGATGTCGGTGAAGCGACGTGTCTTGCGGCCGCTTTCGGTCGTGAAAGTATTGGCGTGCATCGGATCGCAGATCCATACGACCGGATGACCGGCGTCGCGCACAGCGGTCAAGATCGGGCGCAGCTTCTGTTCGACCTGCTTGGCGCCCATGCGCGTGATCAACGTAAGACGCCCCGGGATCTTCTCGGGATTGAGGCGCTGGCAAAGCTCGAGCACCTGCTCGGAAGTTGCGGCCGGGCCCAGCTTGACTCCGATCGGGTTGTGCACGCCCGAGAAGAACTCGACGTGCGCTCCATCCGGCTGGCGCGTGCGCTCGCCGATCCAGAGCATGTGCGCGGAGCAGTCGTACCAGTCGCCGGTGAGCGAGTCGCGGCGGGTGAGCGCTTCCTCGTAGTCGAGCAGTAGGCCCTCGTGACAGGTCCAGATGTCGACCTGATGCAGCGCGGAGTTGTGCATGTCGACGCCGCAGGCGGCCATGAAGGCAAGCGCCCGGTCGATCTCGCCGGCTATCTGCTCGTAGCGCCGGCCCTCGGGCGCGGCGGCCACGAACTCCTGGTTCCAGACGTGCACCTGCGAGAGATCGGCGAAGCCTCCCTTGGTGAACGCGCGCAGTAGGTTGAGCGTCGAAGCGGCCTGGTTGTAGGCCCTGAGCATGCGGGCCGGATCGGGGATCCGCGCCTCGGCCGTCTCTTCCTCGCTGTTGACCATGTGGCCGCGGAAGGAGGGAATTTCGAGGTCGCCGATCTTCTCGGTCGGCGAGGAGCGCGGCTTCATGAACTGCCCCGCCATGCGTCCCATGCGCACGACCGGGACGCTGGCCGCATAGGTCATGACGGCCGACATTTGCAGGATCACCTTCAGGCGCTCGCGGATCGCGATCGCCGAGTGCTCGTGAAAGGACTCCGCACAATCGCCGGCCTGCAGGCAGAAGGCCTTACCGACGGCAACCTGAGCGAGGGCTTCCCGCAGACGGCGGGCCTCCCCCGCAAATACGAGCGGCGGCTGAGAGCGCACCTCATCCACGACCTCGTCCGCGATCTCGCGGCTGGGCCAATCCGGCTGCTGCGCCGTCGGAAACTCGCGCCAGGAGGAGGGTTGCCAGGTAGCCATGTACCAATACGTTACTGATGGACGTCGCCTCCCGGGGAGCGGGTTCGCGCCCTGGCCGGGATGAAGCGACGCTAGGCTTTCGCCTGATGGCCCTTACAGTTGTCGGCTCCGTCGCTTTCGACAGCATCGCGACGCCTTATGGAAAGCGCGAGCGCGTGCTCGGCGGCGCAGCTGTGCACTTCTCGCTCGCGGCCAGCTTTTTCACCCAGGTGCGCCTGGTGGGAGTCGTCGGCGGCGACTTCGGCGCCGCCGAGCGCGCGGTGCTCGAGACGCGAGACATCGACATCCGCGACCTGGAGGTCGTGCCCGACGGTGAGACCTTCTTCTGGCGCGGGCAGTACGAGTTCGATCTGAACTCGGCGAAGACGCTCGAGACGAAGCTGAACGTCTTCGCGGGCTTCGATCCGAAGCTCTCGGAGGTCTCGCGCTCGTCCGAGGCGCTTTTCCTGGCCAACATCCAGCCGCAACTGCAGCGCCGAGTGCGCGAGCAGTGCGCGGAAGCCTCGTTCGCCGCGCTCGACTCGATGAACTACTGGATCGAGAAGGAGCGCGACTCGCTGGTCGAGGCGATCAAGCTGGTCGACGCGATCTTGCTGAACGACGCGGAGGTGCGCCAGCTCACCGGCGAGCCAAATCTCATCCGCGCCTCCCGACGCATCCGCGAATGGGGCCCGAGTCTCGTCGTGGTCAAGCAGGGCGAATACGGTGCATCGCTCTTCAGCGAGGACGGATTTTTCTCTTTGCCGGCCTATCCGCTCGAGGACGTATTCGATCCAACCGGCGCCGGCGACACCTTCGCCGGAGGTTTCGTCGGCTTCCTCGCCGCGCATGCGGCCGGCGAGCTGAGCGAGGAGCTACTGCGCGCGGCCCTCGTGTACGGCTCGACGCTTGCCTCGTTCAACGTCGAGGAGTTCGGCACCGAGCGTGTCGCGCGGCTGACCTTCCCGGAGATCGAGCAGCGCTTCGCGGCGTTCCAGCGCATGACGCAGTTCGAGCACGTGGACATGCCGCCGCTCGCGGGTTGAGCGAGCGTAACGAGCCGCGTCACCGCTACTGTGTGAAACCGGCGTTCGGAACAGGCCGCAGCATTCTCTGCGGCATCGACCGCGTGACAATCCGTAGAAACCGCCTTCCGTAGCAAACCTCGTTTTTGCAACGCTTTAAGAGGCAGGTTTCTTTCTTCCGACGTTCAGGAAATAACCGTGTTTGCCGACTATCAAAACGACATGACGCTTAAGGAACTCGACTACCGAACTGGCGCCCACATGGAGGTCTCTCTCCTGTGGAGCCCTGAATCAGGGCAACTTGCCGTTGTCGTCGTCGACGAAGTCGCCGGCGAAGAGTTCGCCATGGAGGTCGACCCGAGCGAAGCGATGGAAGTCTTCCGTCATCCATTCGCATACGCCGACAAGCGCCCTCTCGAGTTCCGGCGACCGTTGATTTCCCAAGCCGCCTGAGAATCCACTCGAGCGAGCTCGGTGGGATGATCGCGAACAGGTCGCGCCGGGCTCAGACGATCGCGCGCGGATAGGCGCGGCCGGCCGGCGCCGCCGAAGTTCTACGTACCAAACTGATTCACCCAGACGGTCACGCCCGAGTACTCTCCGACCTTGGCCGCGGTCGTCACCGCTATCCCCTCGCTGTGCCAGTACGGATTGAACAGATTCTCGCGGTGCTCGGTCGAGTTGAGCCAGCCGTCGAGCGCCACGCGCGGCGCGCCCAGGCGCCCTTCGCCGAGGTAGAGGTTCTCACCCCAGGAGCCGTAGTAGTTGGCCGCTCTGACGTCGGCGGCCGGATCCTCACCGCAGGCGTCGTGGGCGAACTCGCTGCAGCGCACGATCTTGCCGGCCTTCTTCAGCGAACTCTCGTTCAGCAGCGAGGCGGGCGTCAGGGTCGAGAGGCCCCGCTGCCGCCTGGCGTAATTGACCAGACAGGTCATGGTGTTCGCCTGCTCGTTCAGCGGCAGATCCGTTCGCTCGGCGTTCGGACAGGTCTGCTCGCTTGCGAGGTAGCTCTTCCAGGGGTCGTTAGGCGGATAGAGCGAGCCCTTGTGGATCGTCAACGCCGGCAGGCCCGGCAGGATCGAGAACTTGATGTCGGACAAGCGCGATTGCGTGGACATCTCCTGTCCGCTCAGGCGCTCCAACTTCACCCCGATCAGAGCGACCAGAATGAGGGAGAGGACGACCAGCAAGCCGACGCTGCCCAAGCGCGATCGTCGCGGCGGCTCCTCGGGTAGCTGCCAGTCTGGTTCGGGAGTTTCCATATTTGGCGTTGCTATCGACTTCCGGGTATACGGAGTTGACCCCTCGGGAGGAGGGTTGTCGTAGGAGTTGAACGATTCGAGGAGGTCCGCTCGACAGGCTCGAGCGATCGACGAAACCCGTAAATCAGTCAGGTCTGGTTCAAGCTGAACTCCCTCATTGCCGATCGAATGTACGTGCCAAGCCGCTATCTACGCTTCCGCCTATTTGTTCTGCTCGCTTTTGCCGGCGCCGCGGTCTTGCTCGCGCCGCCCGCCGGAGCAAAGCAGACGGCCAACTGGGCCAAGCCGCAGATCAAGGCGGTCGTCGCGCACGGCCTGATGGCCAGCAGCGTGAGCGCGTTCAAACCCAACGCGCCGCTTACCAAGCCAGAGCTCAGCGAGATTCTGGCCGCGCTGCCGACCGACGCCGTCGTCTATCCCGATACCGGAGACGACACGACCACCACCACGTCGACGACTCCGTCCACGACCGATCCCACCACGACGACGACTCCAACCAGCACTGATCCCTCGCGCGACCCGACCCTGACCGACACTACGACGACGACAACGACGACAACGCCAAGTGGGCCTGCGCCCGGGTCGCCGACGTCCGGCGTCTCGGTGAGCGTCAGCGCGTTCGACACGGCTCTCGTCAAGCAGCTCGGGCTGAACAGCGCCGCGGCCCGCTTCCGCTTCGTCATGCGTCAGGCCGGCATCGCCGCGCCCTCGCGCTACGGCACCGAGACGGTCGCTCGTATGCTCGGCCTACGCATCAATCACCCCGCCAGCCAGGACAAGCTCGAGCTTCTGCCCTCGGCTCCGATCACCCGCGCCGAGGCCGCTTACTCGATCGCGCAGCTGCTCGCGTTCACGGGCGAGGAGACGCAGTGGGTAGAGGACACGTCGCTCTCGCTCGAGATGCCGACGCTCAACGCCTGGCAGAAGCGCATCCTGAACTACGCGGTGAGCTTCATCGGCTACCCCTACATCTGGGGCGGAGCGAGCCCCACGAAGCAGACCGTCTTCGGCCAGACCGTGACCGGCGGCTTCGACTGCTCGGGCTTCGTCTGGCGCGTCTACAAGCTGCGCAGCTACGCCGGCGAAGGGATGCTGAAGTCGACGATCCGCGGCCGCACCACCTACGTGATGTCGGGCGAGGTCGGGCGTTCCAAGCGCATCGCGATGGACGCGCTCGAGCCCGGCGACGTGCTCTTCTTCGGCGCCAAGGGCACCCGCTCGAAGCCCACCGATATCAATCACACGGCGATCTACCTCGGCGGCGGCTGGCTGATCCAGTCATCGGGCTACGGAGTCGCGGTCGTCCCGCTCGAAGGCTGGTACGCGAACCGCTTCGCCTGGGCCCGCCGCCCGCTGGCCGAGGCCGGGCTCGTGAACGTGTACTCGGTCTCGGGCTCGTAGACGCCGGCCTCACAGGGATCGTTCCGCCAGAGGCCGTGCATTCACGCCGTACGCGGCGAGACAAGCCCTAAAGACGGCGCCCGCCCGTTCGATCTCCTTGAGTAGACAGCTCCAGATCGAGATGGCGGGGGGGTCGCATGAGAGCTCTATGGAAGCATCTGCCATCGCCGGCCGTGGCAACAGCGGCGCGAATCTTCGGTTAGTCGCTACCGCCCGCTCTTAGTAGATCGTGAAGTAGAGGGTCGTTGCCCCTTTGGGATTAGAGGGGTACAGATCCAAACGATAGGTACCGGGCTTGATGCGGTCGCAAGGAAGGTTGGGCATACAGGCGAAGAGTTTCTTCACAGTGGTCGAGTAGGGGCCAGTGGAGCCGTTGGGCCAATAATTGTCGGATGGCCGCATGGTCCAAATCCAGTGCCCTGTGGCCGGGAAAGTGATCCGGTGAGCGAAGCTCTTACTCTTGGGTTTGAAGTAGTAGATGAGCTTGACGTTGGCAACCTGGGAGACAGGGAACCGTGTCATCGTCAAGTGGGCGTAGACACGACTTTGGTCGCGGGTCTGCGTTGCAGCCCCCGCGACTCCAACCAGTAAAGTCGCGATCAACAGGACGAGCATGCCCAGGGCACTCGGGCGCATATACCCGGGCTGTCGAGTTCCTCGCATCTTGCGCTACATCGGCTCGTGTAGGGTTTTCCCTTAGGGCGGCTTCGGGTGCTTCGAGCCGGCGGCAGAAGGCGTTGGGCTAGAGAGTGCGCGACCGTACGACTTGCGGCACTCGTTCGCTTCGCTGCTGATCCATACGGGCCAGTCGGTGGTCGAGGTCGCGCGGCAGATGGGCAACAGTCCAGAGGCCACGCTGAGCACTTACGCGCACGTTTTCGACGAGATGGGCCCGGGTCACATCGACGCGGAACAGTCGATCCGAGCCGCGCGAGCCGCACATAGTGGACGCTCAGAGGACGCGGAGCCTACTGGACCGACTTCGTTAGGTGGGCCGGGTTTGGCTCCAGTAGAGGAAGCCGACGCGCGGATTCGAACCGCGGACCCCTTCATTACGAGTGAAGTGCTCTACCAACTGAGCTACGTCGGCGCGACAAAGAGGATAGCGCCCCCGCAAACCTCCTTGCCGATCGCCGCGACCGACATGGCGGGCGCGGCTCACGAACGCCATCCCCCGGCTCGCTCCGAACCCCGCTCGACCACCCGGCCAGCCCATTCCGCTAGTAGGAGCACCTGAGCCGATCGCCGCAGGCGCGGCTCAGTCTCTTCCCTGCCGCGGAAAGTCGTCAAGCCGGCAAAGCCGGCGGACTTTCCGCGGGTAGCGGACGCATGTCCGCTACCAATGTCGCCCACCCGAAGCGCTTCGCCCCAACCGGCCGCCCGGACCTTGCGTTGTAGAACTCGTTGAAGCCGCCGCTCTCGACCAGCTCGTGCGAGCGCTCGGCCAGCTGGGAGGCGTAGCGCGCCTCGCCGTGCCGGAGCAGTCCTTGGTGCAGGAACCAGTTGGTGTTCATCGAGCAGGGGCCGCGCCAGATCAGGCGGATGCCGTGGATGTGGGAGTCGTCGGTGTAGGAAGGCTCGTCGAGGGCGACCGAGGGCACGGGATAGGGCGACCAGAACTCGTGCGTATCGGTCAGGTGGCCGAGCAGGCGCTCCGCGACGTCGGCCGGTAGCTGCTCGATGAGGAGCGGCAGCAGGCATTGGATCGTCTTCGCCTCGGTGCGAATCTCGGCCGAGCCGACGAGACTGAAGAAGAGGCCGCGCTTGGGATCCCAGCAGCGTTCGAGCAGCGACTGCAGCGCCTGGGCCGACTTGGCCACGGCCCAGGTGGCCAGCTCGGCCTGCCCGGCGCGGCGGGCCAGACGGGCGAGCGCCTCGAGGTTGTCGATCCAGATGCTGTTCACGAGCACATCCTCGGCGTGGTCTTCGCGGGCGAAGATGCGCTTCAGGTCGTAGCCGGCGAGCTTGTTCTTGATCTCGACGCGGCGCGAGTTGGCGACGATCTTGAACGCGGAGCGCGGGCCGGCGCCGATCGCCTTGTCGTAGGCCGAGCTGAAGTCCAGCCCAGTCTCGAACTGCACGATGGTCGAGATCAGCCCGTCCCCATCGGGGTCGCGCTCGGAGGCGAGGTAGTGGTAGTAGCGATCGAGCACGGGCAGGGCTTCCGCCAGGAAATCCTCGGCGCCTGCCTCGACCAGGCGCTCGACCGCCGTCGCCAGCACCGGCGGCTGAGTCAAGGCCGTTGTGTGCGGCGTGCGCCGGCGCAAGAAGCTCCACACGTCGGGGCTCTCGAGGTGGTGCCAGCTGCGCAGGTAGACGCGCTCGGGATGCCAGAAAACGACATGAGGGACGAAGCCGTTGGGCCACTGCCAGCGAAAGAGCGAGCGCAACTCGTCGCAACCGCGAACGGGATCGAACAGCGACCAGACGATGGCGTGAAAGCAAGAGTCCCAGAGCCACTGGTGGGGATACGAACGCCGCGAGGGCACCGAGTAGCGCCAGACCTTACCGTCGAGCTCCACACTCTCGGTATTCGTCTGCAACAGCGCTCGAGCCGCTTCCCGCATCGCCCCAAACCTACGGCCCGCATCGGCTATCCCGAGTTATCCCAAGCTTTCCCTCGCAGCCGCGACCGACATGGCGGGCGCGCCTTAGCCGACGAAAGTCTGGCGACTTTCGTCGGTGGAAAGCAGGTTGCTCCTAGCCGCCGCGACCGACATGGCGGGCGCGGCTAACCAAACGCCATCCTCCGGTCCGTCCACCCCGAACACTGACCACAACGACAGCCAGCCGAGCACGCTCCTGGGAGCAGACGAGTCACCGCGCCAAAGGCGCGGTGACTCGTACATCACGGTCATACCGCTGAAAGTCTTCGCGGGCTCTGCCCGCGGACTTTCAGCGGGTTTATCCGGCTGCGTAAGAGGCTTTGATGCGCGATTGCTGCTTCCGCGCGAGCTTTACGGCCGCCTGCTTGGTGATCCGGCCCTTGAACCCCTCGCATATCAGCGATGCGGTGTTGCTACCGCTGCGCCAGGTGTAGACATAGATCAGGTAGGTGACGGTGCCGCCCGACACCTTCGCCGATTGCGTGTAGGTGAGGAGCTTCGATTCGCTTCCTACGCGCCGGCCTACTGCCGTATGAATGCCGGGGGTCTTCTTGAGCGCGGAAAGCTGCGCCAGCCAGGCCACGTGGGCTCCGGCCGCCGTGTTGTAGGTGTTGGCGCCCGAGACGACGTAGATCGGGCCGATGAGCTTGTTAGCCAAGGCGCGGTTGGTCTTGATCTTGAACGCCACCTTGTAACCGTCGATTCGACCCCAACTCGCGAGCTGCGCATCGGTAGCCCCGCCTCCCGCGACGACGTCCGCGTTCGTCACTTGCGTGGCGCCGTCCGGCAGGAAAGCCGTTGAGAGGTCGAGCCTCTTCAGCACCATCTTCGCCGGGCTGGGAGCTGCGACGGCTGCGGCAACGAAGACGACAGCCAGAGCGAGAAAGACAGGAACAAGGATTCGCATGGATCTCAAATTCTTCATCTCATTACCTCCGACCAGCGTCGCGATGCTATGTGATATTCGAGTCTCGGTTGTCTTATCGGCGCCGTGTTCGCATCCTGCAGAGGGCTACCGAAGCGATGATGTTTCGTTGCGCTGCGTTGAGCCCACATCTGACTGAGCGAGGGCCGCAGAGCACTACTCAGACCGGCTATCGGAGCACAGGCAAGGCGGCTGTATCCCCCGATCGCGGACGCTGTTAGCCGATAAAAGTCTGGCGACTTTCGTCGGTGGAAAGCGGCTTTGCTCCCGGCCGCCGCGACCGACATGGCGGGCGCGGCTCACGAAACGCCATCCCCCGACCCCTCCACCTCGAACACTGACCCCAACTCCGGCAGCCCGCCCCGCTCCTGGGATCAGCTGAGCCGAGCGCCGAAGGCGCGGCTCAGTTTCGTTTCTCACCGCAGAAAGTCGTCATGCCTCCGCAGGAGGCGGACTTTCTGCGGACCGAGGCGGACTTTCCGCGGTTAGTTCGCGGACCGCCTGCGTGAGCGCGGCGGCGGTGAAAGGCTTCTGCAAAAAGCTTTCCTGGTTAGTTAGCACGCCTTTGTCGCGGACGACGTCGGGCGTGTAGCCGGAGATGTAGAGGATGCGTAGGTCGGGCCGCTCGGCGAGGAGTCCCTGCGCCAGCTCGTGACCGTTCATCTCGGGCATGACGACGTCGGTTACGAGCACATCGATCGAGGGCTCACGGGCGGCCAGCGAGATCGCCTCACTGGGCAAAGCGGCAATCAGCACGCGGTAGCCGGCCTCGAGCAGGATCTTGGCCACCAGCTTGCGTACGGCCTGGTCGTCCTCGGCGATGAGGATCGTGCCGGCGCCGGTCTGCGACTTCTCGAGCTCGGCCTTCTCCGTGACCCGGCCCACCGCGCTGCGCGGCAGGTAAACACGGAAGGTCGTTCCCTGCTCGGGCACGCTCTCGACGGCGATAGCCCCGCCCGACTGCTCGACGATGCCGACCACCGTGGCCAGCCCGAGCCCGGTTCCCTGGCCCGGCTCCTTGGTGGTGAAAAAGGGCTCGAAGACGTGTGCACGCGTCTCCGCTGCCATCCCTTCGCCGTTGTCGGAGACCGAGAGAAGCACGTACCTGCCGCGCGGGAGCGTTCCGTACTCGATCGGGAGCGACTTCTTCAGTGCGACGTTCCGGGTGCTGATGGCGAGAGCTCCGCCGTGTGGCATGGCATCGCGGGCATTTACCGCCAGGTTCATCAGCACCTGGCCGAGCTGGCCGGGATCCACCTCGACGGTGTGGAGGTGCGGCTCCAGCTGCGTCGACAGCTCGATCTCCTCACCCAGAACGCGGCGGAGCATTACGGCGTACTCCTCGACGACCGAGTTGACGTCGACGATCTCCGGCCGAAGCACTTGCTGGCGGCTGAAGGCGAGCAGATGCTGGGTCAGCTCGGCCGCGCGCCGGCCGGCGTGACCTATCTCGGCGAGGTAGCGGCTGATCGGGTCGTCGCGGTCGCCGAGCTCCTTGATCGCCATGTCGGCAAAGCCGTTGATGACAGTGAGAAGGTTGTTGAAGTCGTGCGCGACACCGCCGGCGAGCTGGCCGACCGCTTCCATCTTCTGGGCGATCAGAAGCTTCTGTTCGAGCGACGTCCGCTCGGTCACATCGCGCAGGATCACGACCACGTACGAGGGCGCGCCCCGCTCGTCGCTTGCGATCGAGCCGAGGCCGTCGAACAGGCGCCAGCCGCCGTCGCGGTGCCTGATACGGAAGGAGCGAGTGTGCGGCGGCCGGCCATCGATGATCTCTTCCAACGCGTTTTGGAGTTCCTCGAACTTCTCGGGCTCGATCAGCTCGTGGACGCTGCGGCCGACTAGCTGCTCGGGCTCGAAGCCCAGAGCGTTCCGCACCGACTGAGAGACCAGGCGAATGGTGAAGTCGAAACCGACCACCGCGATCACGTCGTTGGCGTGCCCGATCACGAGCCGTTGCAGTTCCTCGCGCTCGCGCAACGCCTGCTCGGCCTGCTTGAGCGACGTTATGTCGACGATCTGCGCGATGTTCTGAACGAAGCGCTGCTCGGAGTCGCGCACGGACGAAACCGATAGCCGGCCCCAGACGACGTCACCGTCCTTGCGCAGGTAGCGCTTCTCGGTCGCGATCGTCGACTCGGGATGGGCGCCCTCGATCATCCGCGCGGCAACATCGCGCGTCAGCTCGAGATCGTCGGGATGGGTGATCTCGTAGATCGTCTTCCCTGTGAGCTCATTCTTCGCGTAGCCGAGCAGCTCGCAGGCGGCGGCGTTGCTTCCGCGAATGGTGACGTCGTCGCCGATCAGGAGCATCGCGATCGGCGCCTCCTCGAAGGCGACGCGGAAGCGCTCCTCGCTCTCCTTGAGCGTCCTCTCGGCCCGGTGACGTTCGCTGACATCGTGGATGACGATGAGGACGCTCACTATCTCGCCGCGCTCGTCCCGCTCGGGTAGCAGCCTCGTCTCGTGGCTGCGCGGGCCGGTGGGGCCCTCGAAGGTGTCTTCGACGTCCAGCGTCTCCCCGCTCTCGAGCACCTTCTTGACCCGCGCCTCCCACGTCTTGCGCAGCTTCGGCGGCAAGGGGAGCTCCTGCATCTTCTTGCCGATGACCTCCGCAGCGGGAACTCCAAGCACTCTCTCGCAAGCGGGGTTGGCGAATACATGCCGGTAGTCCCTGCCGATGCGGACGACGGCATCGGGGAGGTTTTGCAGCAGCGTCTCGAGCGTCTGACTCCGCTGCGGATCGGGCTCGATCGGGGTGTCGTTTTTCGGCTTATTGCGGGGGACCGGCGGCATGGTCCTGCCTTACGTCGTGATCAGAGCGGACGGACTCCGCTCAGTATCTCGAAAACGGCGAACGTGAGAGGGCGCCGAAAGCGCGCCGGCCTCAAACAAGCGCCTCGACCCCGGCGAAGAGTGCATGCAAGCGAACGAACAGCGCCTCCAGCGCCAGCGACGAGTTGAGGTTGAGCGTCTGCGTGCAGCGGAAGGTCTCGCGCACCAGATCGACCGCGTCCTCGGCCGCGGCCAGGCGATCGAGCGTTCCGTCGGCGCGCAGCTCGGCGGCGGCGTCGGAATGAATCAGCACGCCGTCGGCGCCGATGGCGATCGCAACGAGATCGCGGTACCAGGCGGCCAGCTCCTCGAGCATCGCCAGCAACTCCTCACGCTTGGCGCCGCGCTCGACCCGGCGCAGGCGCTGATCGAGCTCGCGCTTGGGAAGGTCGCTTCCCTCCAGCCCGTGCTCGGCCTTCGCCCGCGCCTCGGCGCCGCGCTCGTCGATCGCCTCTTGAAGCGAGCGCACGGCGTCGGCCGGCTCGAAGTCGGGATCGGAGTAGACGGCGCGCGCGGCCGCCAGCAGGCGGGCGCGCCGGGCGGAGGCGGCGGGCTCGAGCAGGCGCTCCAGCCGGTCGAGGCGGCCGGCCGCGATGCGCGCCAGAGCTCGCCGGCGCTCCTCGTCGGGAACACCGCCCAGGCGCTCGATCCGTTCCAGTACGGCCTGCTCGGAGAGGCGGTGGAAGGAGACCGACTGGCAGCGCGAACGGATGGTCTCGGAGATTCGCCGCGGATCGCTCGCGACGAGCACGAAGACGGCGTAGGCGGGCGGCTCCTCGAGATCCTTGAGCAGCGCGTCGGCGGCCTCGCGATTCATTGTCTCGGCCGAGAAGATGAGATAAACGCGCCAGTTCGCCTCGAACGGGCGCATGTGCAGGTCACGCCTGAGCGCTCGGGTGTCGTCGATGCGAATCTGGTCGCCGACGGGCTCGAGCAGGTAGAGATCGGGATGCGAGTGCTGCTCGACGCGGCGCAGGTCTCCGAGCAGCTCGCCGGCGAAGAGCAGCGCCGCCTTGCGCTTGCCGATCCCGCTCGGGCCGTGAAAGAGATAGGCGTGCGCGGGCCCCTCGGTCAGCGCCGAGCGAAGCAGCGCCTTCGCCTCCTCCTGCTCGGCGACCGCGGCGAACAGATCGCTCGTAGAGCTCAAAGCAGCCCGGCTTCCTCGAGCGCCTGGCGAACCTGGCGCGCGATCAACTCGCGGGACTGCGTCCCGTCGAGCGCGACTATCCGCCCGGGGAACATCTCCGCCAGGCGCCGGTAGCCGTCGCCGACCAGGCGCCGGAACTCCACGCTTTCGCGCTCCATGCGATCGCGCTCCTCGCCGACTCGCGCCTCCGAGAGCTTCTCGTCGACCATGAGTAGGAAGGTGCGCTCGGGAAGCAAGCCCTTCGTGGCGTGCAGGTTGAGCTGCAAGACGTTCTCGATCCCGAGCCCGCGCGCCACTCCCTGGTAGACGAGCGAGGAATCGACGAAGCGATCGGAGATCACGATCGCTCCCCGCCCGAGCGCCGGCTCGATCACCTCTTCGACCAGCTCGGCCCGCGCCGCCGCGAAGATGGCCACCTCCGCCCAGGGCGAGATCTTGCCGCCGTGGAGGACTATCTGGCGCAGCGTCTCGCCCAGCTCGGTGCCGCCCGGCTCGCGCGTCGCGACGACCTCGAAATCTCGCGTCTCGAGGAAGGCCTCGAGCAGCTCGACCTGAGTCGTCTTGCCGCAGCCGTCGAGACCTTCGAAGGAGATGAACATGAGCATCGATAGGATACGGGGCGTGCGGGCGCTCGTCACCGGCGGTGCAGGATTCATCGGCTCGAATCTCGTCGATGCTCTGATCGAACGCGGCGACTCCGTCGACATCGTCGACAACCTCTCGAGCGGGAAGCGCGAGAACGTTCACGCGCAGGCGCGGCTGCACGTGCTGGACATACGCGAGCCGCTCGAAGACCTCTTCAGTGAGCTCCGGCCCGAGGTTTGCTTCCACCTCGCGGCCCAGGCCGATGTGCGCGTCTCGGTCGAGCGGCCCGATTACGACGCCGAGGTGAACGTGATCGGCACCGTGCACGTGCTCGAGGCGGCCCGATCGGTTGGCGCCCGGGTTGTCTTCGCCTCCAGCGGCGGCGCCATCTACGGCGAGTGCGACGAGCCCGCCGACGAGGCGAGCGAGCGCCGCCCGCTCGCTCCCTACGGAACGGCCAAGCTGGCCGGCGAGGAGTATCTGCTCACCTACCAGCGCCTGCACGGGATGGCGAACGTCGCGCTGCGCTTCGCCAACGTCTTCGGGCCGAGGCAGGATCCGAACGGCGAGGCGGGAGTGGTCGCCATCTTCCTTGGGCGCCTTAGAGACGGTGAGACCTGTCTCATCTTCGGCGACGGCGAGCAGGAGCGCGACTACGTCTTCGTCGGCGATGTGGTGCGCGCGGCGTTGGCCGCGTCCGAGGCCGAGGGCGGAGTCTTCAACGTCGGAACCGGCCGGGCCACCTCGGTGCTCGAGCTCTACGACCTCTGCCGCAAGGTAGCCGGAAGCAAGCTCTCGGCCGAGAACGCTCCCGCGCGCGCGGGCGAGCTGCAACGAAGCGTCCTCGACGTCAGCAAGGCAGCCGACGAGCTCTCGTGGCGCCCCGAAACAAGCCTCGAAGACGGCCTGCGCCACACCTGGAACTGGATCCGGAACTAAGCCCTTAGCTCGCTGAGCGCTAAGGGGGCGTCAAGATATTGGGCGCCGGCGTAGAGACGGCGTCAATGACCGGTGCCTTGGCGATCCGCTTGAGGTAAGACAGGAGGCGTGGCCGATTTAGCCTTCGTCCTCGCCGGGGCGCTCGCCTTTACTCTGCTGGCGCTCTTCGCGCACGCGATCGGAATCCTCGTTCAAGAGGACGACGAGAAGGGAAGCAGCAGATGAGCTGGGGCGATGCCGGCTCGCTGGTGCTCGCCGCGTTCGTCTTCCTGTATCTGCTCGTTGCCTTGCTCAAGCCGGACCGGTTCGGATGAGCTCGAGCGGCTGGCTCCAGCTCGGCGTGCTGGTTGGGCTGATCGCGCTGAGCGCGCCGCTGGTCGGCGCCTATCTGGCACGCGTGTTCGGCGGCGGGACGGCGCCCGGCGACCGGGTCTTCGGCCCGATCGAACGGCTTTGTTACCGAGCGGCGGGAATCGACGAGCAAGGCGAACAGACCTGGCGGGTCTATGCCGGCTCGCTTCTGATCTTCAGCGCTGTCTCGGTGGCCGCCGTCTACCTGCTGATGCGCCTGCAGGGCTCGCTCCCCTTCAATCCGAGCCACGCCGTCAGCGCCGGGCCGGCGCTCGCCTTCAACACCGCAGTCAGCTTCGTCACCAACACCAACTGGCAGAACTACGCCGGCGAGACCGGCGCCAGCCACCTCACGCAGATGGCCGGACTGGCGGTTCAGAACTTCCTCTCGGCGGCGGTGGGGATCGCGGTCGCGGTCGCGCTGATTCGCGGGCTGACGCGGCGAAAGTCGGACACGATCGGGAACTTCTGGGTCGATCTTGTTCGGACGACGGTGCGTGTACTCATACCGATCGCCTTCGTGCTGGCGATCGTTCTGGCCAGCCAGGGCGTCGTACAGAACCTGCACGGCTTCACCCATGCGCACACCGTGGCCGGCGCGACGCAGTCGATCCCCGGCGGTCAGGTCGCGAGCCAGGAGGCGATCAAGGAGCTGGGCACGAACGGCGGCGGCTTCTACAACGCCAACTCCGCCCACCCGTTCGAGAACCCGACCGCGCTGACCAACCTGCTCGAGATCTGGGCGCTGCTGGTGATCCCCTTCTCTCTCGCCTTCGCCTTTGGGCGCCTGGTCGGGAACCGGCGCCAGGGCTGGACGATCTTTGCGGCCATGTTCTTGCTCTGGATCGGCTCGGTCGGCGTGGCCACGCACTATGAGCTGGCCGGCAATCCACGCATCCAGGCGATCGGCGTCGTCGGCTCGAACATGGAGGGCAAGGAAGTGCGCTTCGGCGCGCCGGCCTCGGCGCTCTTCGCCGCCTCCACCACCGACACCTCGACCGGGGCCGTCAACTCCTCCCACGACAGTTTTACCCCGCTTGCGGGCGGTGTCGTCGTCGCCAACATGCTGCTCGGCGAGGTCAGTCCGGGCGGAACCGGCTCGGGTCTCTACGGGATGCTCGTCTTCGCGATTCTCACGGTCTTCCTCGCCGGGCTGATGGTCGGCAGGACGCCGGAGTACCTGGGCAAGAAGGTGCAGGCGCTGGAGATGAAGCTGATCGTGCTCTATCTGCTCGTCGTGCCGCTCGTGATCCTCGGCTTGGCGGGAGCCTCGGTGGTGCTTTCCGGGCCGCGCTCGGCGCTGCTCAACCACGGCTCGCACGGCCTCACCGAGATGGTCTACGCCTTCACCTCGGCGGCCAACAACAACGGCTCGGCCTTCGGCGGAATTGGCGCGAACACGAACTGGTTCAACGCGACGCTCGCGATCGCCATGCTCGCCGGCCGCTTCCTGCTGATGATCCTCGTGCTCGCGCTGGCGGGCGCGCTCGCGCGCAAGCAGACCGTGCCCGAGTCGTCCGGCACCTTCCCGACCGCCACGCCGCTCTTTGCCGTGCTCCTGGTGGCGGTGATCGTCGTCGTCGTTCTTCTCACCTATGCGCCCGTGCTCGCGCTCGGGCCGATTTTGGAGCACCTGAGCCTGTGACCCTTCGCAACCAGCGCACCTCTTTGTTCGATCGCCGGATCCTGCGTCAGGCAGTCCTCGACAGCCTGCGCAAGCTCGACCCGCGGCTGATGGCGGCCAACCCCGTCATGTTCGTGGTCGAGATCGGCAGCGTGCTCGTGACGGCGATCGCGATCGACAAGCCAAGCAGGTTTGCTTGGACGATCGCCGCCTGGCTCTGGTTCACCACCATCTTCGCCAACCTGGCCGAGGCGATTGCCGAGGGAAGAGGCAAAGCCCAGGCGGCGGAGCTGAAGAAGACACGCGCCATCACCACCGCCCACCGAAGAGGCGCGGATGGAACGCTCGAAGACGTTCCGAGCGGGTCGCTCGGGCTGGACGACCTGGTCGTCGTCAGCGCGGGCGAGGTGATACCGGCTGACGGCGAGGTGGTCGAGGGGATCGCCAGCGTGGACGAGTCGGCGATCACGGGCGAGTCGGCGCCGGTGATCAGGGAATCGGGCGGCGACCGCTCGGCCGTCACCGGCGGAACGCGCGTGCTCTCCGACGAGATCGTCGTGCGTGTGACCGCGCTGCCGGGCGCCAGCTTCCTCGATCGCATGATCGCGCTGGTCGAGGGCGCCGAGCGGCAGAAGACGCCGAACGAGATCGCGCTCAACATCCTGCTCGCCGGGCTGACCCTCGTCTTTTTGCTCGCCGTGGTGACCCTGCAGCCCTTCGCCGTCTACTCCGGCGCGCGCCAGAGCACGATCGTGCTGGTGGCGCTGCTCGTCTGTCTGATCCCGACGACGATCGGCGCGCTGCTCTCGGCGATCGGCATCGCCGGCATGGACCGGCTGGTGCGCCGGAACGTATTGGCCATGTCCGGGCGCGCCGTCGAAGCGGCCGGCGACTGTGCGGTGCTCCTGCTCGACAAGACCGGCACGATCACGCTCGGCAACCGCGCGGCGACCGCTTTCCTGCCGCTCGACGGCGTCAGCGAGCAGGAGCTGGCCGAGGCCGCGCAGATGGCCAGCCTGGCCGACGAGACGCCCGAGGGCCGTTCTATCGTCGTGCTGGCCAAGGAGCGCTTCGAGCTGCGCGAGCATGAGCTGCACGGCGGTCACCTCGTGCCCTTCAGCGCGCAGACGCGAATGAGCGGCGTCGACTTCGAGCAGCGCTCGATCCGCAAGGGCGCCGTCGAGGCGATCTGCAAGCTGGTCGAGGACGGGCGAGGATCGGTGCCCAAGCAGCTGACCGAGCTGGCGGGAGAGGTCGCCCAGTCGGGCGGGACGCCGCTCGCGGTGGCCGAGAACGGCCGCCCGCTCGGGATCGTCCAGCTCAAGGACATCGTCAAGGAGGGGCTGGCCGAGCGCTTCGAACACCTGCGCCGGATGGGCATCCGCACGGTCATGATCACCGGTGACAATCCGCTCACCGCAAGCGCGATCGCATCCGAGGCGGGCGTCGACGACTTCCTGGCCGAGGCCAAGCCGGAGGACAAGATGGCGCTGATCCGCCGCGAGCAAGCGGGCGGAAACCTCGTCGCCATGACCGGTGACGGCACCAACGACGCGCCCGCGCTCGCCCAGGCCGACGTCGGCGTGGCCATGAACACGGGCACCCAGGCGGCGCGGGAGGCCGGCAACATGGTCGACCTCGACTCCAACCCGACCAAGCTGATCGAGATCGTCGAGATCGGCAAGCAGCTGCTCGTGACCCGTGGCGCGCTGACAACCTTCTCGATCTCCAACGACGTCGCCAAGTACTTCGCGATCATCCCGGCGATGTTCGCTGGCGTCTTCCCCGAGCTCGGGCACCTGAACGTGATGCGCCTGAGCAGCCCCGAGTCGGCGATCGCCTCGGCCGTGATCTTCAACGCCCTGATCATCGTCGCTCTGATCCCGCTCGCGCTGCGCGGCGTGCGCTTCCGCGCCGCTTCGGCGATCGCGGTGCTGCGGCGGAATCTGTTCATCTACGGGCTCGGCGGGCTCGTCGCGCCATTCATCGGAATCAAGCTGATCGATCTCGTCGTCAGCGCCATCGGGATCTCGTGATGCGCCGGCAGATCCTTCCAGCCCTGGCCGTCTTCCTCTTCTTCACCGTGCTGGTCGGGGCCGTCTACCCGCTCGCGGTGACGAGTGTGGCGCGGATCGCCTTCCCTTCCAAGTCGCAGGGCTCGCTGGTGCGAGAGGGCGGAGTCGTCGTCGGCTCGCGCCTGCTCGGACAGGCCTTCAGCGCGCCCCGCTACTTCCAGCCACGGCCCTCGGCGGCGGGAACGGGCTACGACGGCGCGGCGAGCGCCGCCTCGAACCTGGGGCCGACCAACCCGGTCCTGCTGAAGAGCGTGCGTGAGCGAGTGGCGAGCTACCGGCGCTTCAACGGCCTGAGCGCAAGCACGAAGGTACCGGTCGACGCCATCACCGCTTCCGGCTCCGGCCTCGACTCCGAGATCTCGCCCGCAAATGCCCGCCTGCAAGCGCCAAGGGTCGCTCGCGCCCGCGGGCTGGCACTAGCGCAGGTGCTTACACTCGTGCGCGAGAACACCCACGGACGCTCGCTCGGCTTCCTGGGCGAGCCGGGGGTGAACGTGCTCGAGCTCAACCTGGCGCTCGACAAGGGGAAATAGGAGTCAAGCTATGGGTGTGGATCACGGCTCAGAACAAAGCACTCCGCCGCCCGGCCGCGCTCGGCGGCGCGATACTGCGTCCTCGGTCGCCCCCGTACCGCCAGTACGAGGGCTCCTTGTGTCCTTGCCTCGCACCACCGATCACACCCAGTCGACGGGTCTTCATTCGGAGCCGTGATCGTGGCACGCGGAAAGCTGCGCATCTACCTCGGCGCCGCGCCGGGCGTCGGCAAGACCTTCGCCATGCTCAACGAGGGCCGGCGCAGGCGGGAGCGCGGCGAGGACGTCGTCTGCGGCTTCGTCGAGACGCACGCGCGCAGGCGCACCGGCGAGCAGATCGGCGAGCTCGAGGTCGTTCCGCGCAAGAAGCTTGCCTATCGCGACCGGGTGTTCGAGGAGATGGATATCGACGCCCTCCTGGCGCGGCGACCGGAGGTGGCGCTGGTCGACGAGCTCGCCCACACCAACGTCCCCGGATCGCGCCACGAGAAGCGCTGGCAGGACGTCGAAGAGCTACTCGATGCCGGCATCAACGTCATCTCGACGCTCAACATCCAGCACCTCGAGTCGCTGAACGACGTGATCGCGCAGATCACCGGTGTGACCCAGCAGGAGACGATCCCCGACGCCGTCGTGCGCCAGGCCGAGCAGATGCAGCTCGTCGACCTGGCTCCCGAGACGGTGCGGGCGCGGCTGGCCCGCGGTGACATCTACCCGGCCGACCGCGTCGACACCGCCCTCAGCAACTACTTCCGGGCCGGGAATCTCGGCGCCCTACGTGAGCTCGCCCTGCTCTGGATCGCCAACCGGGTCGAGGAGGGACTGAAGGAATACCGCGAGCGCCACGGCATCAGCGAGCCCTGGGAAACCCGCGAGCGGGTGCTGGTCGGGCTCTCCGGGTCGGAGCGCGGCGAGCGCCTGGTACGCCGTGCGGCGCGCATGGCGCAGCGTTTCGGCAGCGAGTTCGTGGCCGTGCATGTACGTCCGCAGGACGGGCTTGCAGGGCCGGCGCTCGACCGCCTCAGGGCGCAGCGCGAGCTCGTATCCTCGCTCGGAGGAGGCTATCGCGAGATAGTCGGCGCGGATGTCGGCCGGGCGCTCGTCGAAGCGGCGCGCTCTTTCAACGGCACCCAGATCATTCTCGGCGCCACGCGCCGAAACCAGTTGTACGAGCTGTTGCAGGGGTCGGTGATCAACACCGTCATCCGCCTCTCCGGCGCCAGCATCGACGTTCACGTCATCAGCAACGAGGACGAAGACGGGGAGGGCGAGGAAGAGCCCGCCCGAAGACGTCGGCCCAGCGCTCTGCCGCGGCGGCGTATCGCGCTGGGATTCTCGCTGGCCGTCGTTGGCCTGCCGCTGCTCACCGTCCTGCTCAACGCGCTGGGCGGTCACGTCACGCTCCCGAGCATCCTCTTGCTCTATCTGCTCCTGGTCGTCCTCGTCTCGGCCGTAGGAGGGCTGTGGCCGGCGCTCGCCGCGGCCGTCGTCGGAGACTTGCTGGCCAACTGGTACTTCACGCCTCCGATCCACACCTTCACCATCAGCGAGCCGCAGAACCTGCTCGCGCTCTGCGTCTTCCTTGCCGTCGCCGCGGGGTTCTCCGGCTACGTCGCTCTCGCGGCCAGGCGTGCCGTTGCCGGCGAGCAGGCACGAGCCGAAGCCGATCTCTTCCTGACCTTCTCGGGGCACACGCCCGTTGACATCTTGATCGAGCGCCTGGCGAGAGCACTTCAGCTCGACGGCATCGCCCTGCTTGCGAACCGTGATGGCTCCTGGAGCGCCGTGGCCGCCGGCGGTGAGCACGCGCCGCGCGATCCGGACAGCGCAACTCAGACGATCGACCTCGACCGGGGTCACCTGCTCGCCATCTCCGGTCGCACTGTCCGGACCGAGGAACAACGCATTCTCGAAGCGTTCGTGCGCGAGATCTCCTCGTCGATGGCGCACGAGGAGTTCGAAGCCGAGGCCCAGACGGTGGGCGCGCTGGCGGCGGGAAACGAGTTGCGCATCGCCATCCTCTCGGCGGTCTCGCACGATCTACGCACGCCGCTCTCGGCCATCAAGGCGTCGGTGACGAGCCTGCTCCAGAAGGACGTTAAGTGGACGAGCGCGGCGCGCGGGGAGTTCCTGCGCACGATCGACGAGGAGACCGACCGCCTGAATGCGCTCGTCGGCAACCTGCTCGACATGAGTCGCCTGCAGGCGGGAGCGCTGACCGTCTCGGCCGAGCCGGTCGGGCTCGAGGAGGTCGTTCCGGCGGCGCTGCACTCACTCGGCGGGCGCGCGAGTCGCGTCCACAGCGAGGTTCCCGAGACGCTGCCCCGGGTCCTGGCCGATCCCGGCCTGCTCGAGCGGGCGCTGGCCAACCTGCTCGACAACGCGCTTCGCCACTGCCCGGAGGAGACCGAGGTACGCGTCGTCGCCGATCCAACCGGCGACGAGTACATCGATCTGCGTATCGTCGATCACGGGCCGGGAGTTCCCGAGTCGGAGAGAGAGCAGATCTTTGTTCCCTTCCAGCGGCTCGGCGATGTATCCGGCGCGAACGGCGTAGGGCTCGGACTGGCGGTGGCGCGCGGCTTCGTCGAGGCCATGGAGGGATCGATCGAGGGCAAGGAGACGCCCGGTGGAGGATTGACGATGATCGTGCGACTGCGGGCGGAGAGATGACTCGCATCCTCGTCGTCGACGACGAGCCGCAGCTCCTGCGAGCGCTTGCAACGAACCTGAAAGCTCGCGGCTACGAGATCGATCAGGCGGCGACCGGCGAGGCGGCGCTGATGCTGGCGGCGAGCCATCACCCCGATCTGGTCGTGCTCGATCTCGGCCTGCCGGGCATCGACGGGCTCGAGGTGATCGCCGGCCTGCGCGGCTGGAGTGCCGTACCGATCGTCGTGCTCTCGGTGCGCGAGCGCGAGGCCGACAAGGTCGCCGCGCTCGATGCCGGCGCCGACGATTACGTCACGAAGCCCTTTGGCATGGACGAGCTCCTGGCCCGCCTGCGGGCCGCTCTGCGGCGCGCAGTTCCCGCGAGCAAGGAGGAGGCGGTCATGACCACGGCGGACTTCAGCGTCGACCTCGCCGCCAAGCGAGTCAGCCGCGACTCCGAAGAGGTGAAGCTGACGCCCACCGAGTGGGAGATAGTCGAGATCCTCGTCCGTAGCGAAGGCCGACTGGTCACTCAGCGCCAGCTCCTCAAGGCCGTATGGGGGCCGCAGTACGAGAAGGAGACGAACTACCTGCGCGTGTATCTGGCGCAGATCCGGCGCAAGCTCGAGCCCGACCCTTCGCGGCCGCGCTACTTCCTCACCGAGCCGCGCATGGGGTACCGCTTCGAGAGCGGCGCGAACGGGTAGGGTTGAGCCCGGGCTGGAGGTAGCGGGAGTCGGGCTTTTCGGCCGGCCCGAGCGGTGCCCAAACTGGCACCGGGAAACACGGGTTTTACAGGTAAAATAGGTTACGTCCGGGAAGGCTCCTATCGTTCCGAGGTCCGTCGGTCAATTGCCCGCAAAATCGGGTGCTCAGCCGGCCGTAGGAAGTCCCCAGGAGTCCGTTTCAGAGAGGGAGAGGCGAGATGGCGACAGCCAAAGAGACACCGGTTGAGGCGACGGAGAAAGAGCTGGAGAACGTCGTGATCGATGCGGAAGCGAATCTCGGCGTGCGCCGCTACTTCACCATCCCCGGGCGCGACCCCTTCGACGAGATCGAGTGGGAGGTGCGCGACGCCTTCATCCCGGGCAAGGAGGGCGCGGCCTTCGAGCAGAAGGGCGTGGAGTTCCCGCGCTTCTGGTCGCAGACCGCTACCAACATCGTCGCCCAGAAGTACTTCCGCGGCAAGATGGGCGAGCCCGAGCGCGAGTGGAGCGTCAAGCAGATGATCGGGCGCGTCGTCACGACGATCGGCGCCTGGGGCCGCAAGGGCGGCTACTTCGCAAACGAGGAGGAGGCCGAGACCTTCGAGGCTGAGCTGAAGGCGATTCTCGTCAACCAGCTCGCCGCCTTCAACTCGCCGGTCTGGTTCAACGTCGGCTTCGAGGAGAAGCCGCAGTGCTCGGCCTGCTTCATCCTCTCGATCGAGGACAGCATGGACTCGATCCTCGACTGGATCCGGCGCGAGGGCGTCATCTTCCGCGGCGGCTCCGGGGCCGGGGTCAACCTCTCGCGCCTGCGCGCTTCCAAGGAGCAGCTCTCCAAGGGCGGGCACGCCTCCGGGCCGGTTTCATTCATGCGCGGCGCCGACGCCTCCGCGGGCACGATCAAGTCGGGCGGCAAGACGAGGCGCGCGGCCAAGATGGTGATCCTCGACGTCGACCACCCCGACATCGAAGAGTTCATCTGGTGCAAGGCCAAGGAGGAGAAGAAGGTTCGCGTGCTCGAGGCGGCCGGCTACGACATGTCGCTCGACTCGCCCGACTGGGCCTCGGTCCAGTACCAGAACGCCAACAACTCGGTCCGCGTCACCGACGCCTTCATGCAGGCGGCCGCGGACGACGCCGACTGGAACCTGACCGCGCGGGTTGACGGCTCGGTCGTCGCGGCCACCAAGGCGCGCGAGCTGCTGCGCCAGATCGCCGCCGCCGCCTGGGAGTGCGCCGACCCCGGCATCCAGTACGACACGACCATCAACCGCTGGCACACGGTTCCCAACTCGGGCCGGATCAACGCCTCCAACCCGTGCTCCGAGTACATGTCGATCGACGACTCGGCCTGCAACCTCGCCTCGCTCAACCTGATGAAGTTCCGCCGCGAGGACGACGGCGAGCTCGACATCGAAGCCTTCGAGCACGCCGTGGACGTCGTCTTCCTGGCGCAAGAGATCCTGATCGGCTACTCCAGCTACCCGACGCCCGAGATCGAGCGAAACGCCCGCGCCTTCCGTCAGCTCGGGCTCGGCTTCGCCAACCTCGGCGCACTCCTGATGGCGCGCGGGCTGCCCTACGACTCCGACGAAGGCCGCGCCTACTCCGCCGCCGTCACGGCGCTGATGACCGGGCGCGCCTACCGCAAGTCGGCCGAGATCGCCAGTCGCATGGGCCCCTTCGCCAGCTATCAGAAGAACGCCGGCGCGATGCTCAGCGTCATCTCCAAGCACCGGGCCGCGGTCGGCAACATCGACAACGACGAGTCGGTCCCGCGCGAGCTCCTTTCGGCCTGCCGTAAGTCCTGGGACGAGGCGCTCGACCTGGGCGAGGCGCACGGCTTCCGCAATGCCCAGTCGACCGTGCTCGCGCCGACCGGAACGATCAGCTTCATGATGGATTGCGACACCACCGGCGTCGAGCCCGACTTCTCGCTGGCCAAGTCGAAGAAGCTGGTCGGTGGCGGCGAGATCACGATCGTGAACAAGACGGTGCCGATGGCGCTCGAGAAGCTCGGTTACTCACCCGCCGAGGGCGCCGAGATCGAAGCCTTCATCGACGAGCGCAACACCGTCGTAGGCGCGCCCCATCTGAAGAACGAGCACTATCCCGTGTTCGACTGCGCAGTCGGTGAGCGCTCCATTCACTACGTCGGCCACGTGAAGATGATGGGCGCCGTACAGCCCTTCATCTCGGGCGCGATCTCCAAGACCGTGAACATGCCCGAGTCGGCCACGGTCGAGGACGTCATGCAGCTGCTCGAGGATGCCTGGAGGCTCGGCGTCAAGGCGATCGCGCTGTACCGCGAGGGCTCCAAGGTCGCTCAGCCGCTCTCCGGCAAGGCCGACAAGAGCGCGGCCATGCTGATCGGCGCCGTCCCGATGCTGGCGGCGCCTCAGCGCCATCGCCTGCCCGACGAGCGCACCGAGATCGGTCGCAAGTTCCGCGTCGGCGACTACGAGGGCTACATCCACGTCGGCGTTTACGACGACAACACGCCCGGCGACGTCTTCGTCGATATCGCCAAGGAGGGCACGACCCTGGCCGGGTTGATGAACGCCTTCATGATCGCGATCTCGCTCGGGCTTCAGTACGGAGTGCCGCTCGAGGTCTTCGTCTCCAAGTACGCGCACATGCGCTTCGATCCCTCAGGCCCGACCAACGATGCCGATATCCGCATCGCCAAGTCGCTACCGGACTACATCTTCCGCTGGCTCGGCAAGCGCTTCCTCACGATCGATCAGCAGGAAGAGCTGGGCATCCTCTCGCTCGAGGTCAGGCAACGGATGGCCCAGGCTTACACGAACGGCGGCACCCCCGGCCAGGGCGGCGACCCGGCTCCGGCCGAGATGCCCCCGCCCGGCCAGAAGGCGCTCTTCAACAGCTGGGAAGACGCGGTCGAGTGCGCCCGCTGCGGCGGCCGCATGGTACGGACGGGCAGTTGCTATACGTGCCGTGACTGCGGGACGAACACCGGCTGTAGCTAGCTGAAAGCCAGCGCTATTACGTAGTGACTCGTCGTCCCAAGACACCCCGCGGCGGGCTCTAGCGCGATACGTCGGCAACCAAGTTCGAGTCCAGCGCGCCCCGAACGGTGCGGGACAGCTCGTCGGTCGAGTAGGGCTTCTGCAGGAACCGGGTTCCCTGGTTGAGCTCACTCTCAACCAGCCCGTCGCGAGGGTAGCCCGAGACGTAGACGACGCGGAGCTCGCGTTTGCGGCTGCGAAGCTCGGCCGCAAGTCGCTGCCCGTCCATGCCCGGCAGCACGACGTCCGTGACGAGGAGATCGAACTCGACCTGGGCCGCGAGCTCGATCGCCTGCGCCGGCGCGGCGGCGACACGGCGCAAGATCCCAATCCAGCCGAGCCCGAGCGCGACCGTGCCAACCGAGTAATAAAGGATGTCCGCGACCCTGCTCGAGGGGGCGAAAGCGTAAGCGACGGTCCCCGACGCTCCGACGACCAACACCGCCCACGCAAGGCGGACAAAGGTTCGGTCAGAACCGTTTTCGGTCGCAGGCATATACAAACGTCATCGGCCTGCCAATGCGGGGATGCAACCGCACTGAGCCGCCGTCTGGTCATGCGACGCCGAAGCGGAGCGCGTTTCAACCCGAATAGGGAGAAAGCGCGCGGTGAACCCGCCCAGATCGGCCGAATCTTCGAGCAGAACTAGCTACGCGTAGCAGCAGCCGCAACGAACGCCGTCACCAGCGGATGCGGGTCGTCCGGTGTGTAGCGCGCCTGCGGCACATACAGCGTGGCGACGAAGAACGGGTGCTCGGGCAGCTCGAAGACGCGCGCGGCGCCGTCGGCGCCCGTTCCGCTGACCGCGAGACCTCGCGCCTCGACTCTTGCCCGGTACGCCGGGTTGAGCCCGAAGCTGCAGAAGAAGGGCTCGACCGCCGCGGGCACTCCGTAGATCGAGGCGACGCGGGAGCCCGGCTCGAAGAAGACCTCGTGCTCGCCGCCGGCAAGCGAGACCGGGAGTTTCACTATCGCCAGCTCGCGAGCATCCGGATTCGACTCCTCGTGATCCGCTTCCTCGATGCCAAGCACATCGCGCGCAAACTCGACCGCCACGTGCTGAAAGCCGCCGCACGTGCCGAGCAGCGGCACTCGCTGCTCACGCGCGACCCTGATCGCCTTGAGAGCGCCGTTCATGCTGCGGTAGGGACTGCCGGGCGAGATCAGGAGCCCCGCATAGGAGGCGAGCTCCGCGTCTTCCATCTCGGCCGCCCGCTCGCTGGGCAGCCACTCGAAGCGAAGCGGCGGCGCTACCGCGTGCTCCAGCGCTTGCTGCGTCGCCCTGTGCGTCGGTCGCTCGGCGCCGTAGTCTCCGACGACGGCGATGGTCGATCTTCGATTCCCGGCTCGCTCGCTCACGACCCACTCCTTCCCTCTGACCGCGTCGCGGACGCGTCTCCGCGATGTTCACATGCTACGCCGCGCGCAACTGACTTCTCCATCCGCTTCTCGAGCTCCTGCGGCGCGCGGCGCTGCAAGTAGCCTTGACCTCGTGGCCAGAACCATCGAGCGATTCGCGGTCCTCGCGCTTGCCGCGATCGGGATCGCGTTAGTCGCACTGACCGCCCCCCGCAGCGACGCTCAGGCCTCACAGAGCGGCACGACGCGGCACTTGATCGGCCGCTCCGTTCAGGGCCGGGCTATCTACGCCTACCAGCGAGGCGACCCGTACGGCCCGACGGTATTGATCGTCGGATCGATCCACGGCAACGAGCCCGGCGGAGTGGTCGTCGCTCGGCGCCTACTGAAAACGCCCGCGCCGGAAGGCGTCGATCTTTGGGTCATCCTCAACCTCAACCCCGACGGTCGGGCGGCCGGAACGCGCGGGAACGCCCGCGGAGTCGATCTCAACCGCAACTTCCCCTGGCACTGGCGGCGCCTGGGCGGAGCCTTCTACTCGGGTCGCCGCCGCTTGTCGGAACCGGAATCGCGCGCCGCCTATCGCCTCATCAAGCGCCTACGACCGCGACTGTCGATCTGGTTCCATCAGCCGCTCGGAGCGGTCAGCATCACGACGCGCTCGCTCGCGCTCGAGCGCAGGTTCGCCCGCCTGGCCGGGCTGGGGCTCGCGCGGCTGTCGGCTTACCCAGGCAGCGCGACGTCCTGGGAGCGCCATGTTCTCCCGGAATCCGCGGCGTTCGTCGCCGAGCTCCCCGGCGGGAAGCTCGGCGAGCGAAAGGTTGATCGCTACGCGCGCGCCGTGCTGACGGTCAGCGAGTATTGATTTGCCTGGGCGCCAGGAGCCTTCGAGCCAGGCGCGGCTTTACGCGGTGCTAGTCCGACGCGCCCGTTTCCGGGCCTCGCTTGCATACCTGTCGGCATCACGTGCTGCTCGATCCGACTCATACGGTCGGCCGGCCCAGCGAAGCATGTCCGACCAATCGCGAGCGATAAGGGCTGCTTCCTGCCAAAGCTCGCTGCGTTTCGCGAGCTCGAGGACGCTCTTGAAGGCCTCGTCGGCGATCTCGTAGTCCCCTTCTCCTGCTGCTGCAAGCGCCTTGGCATAAAGCGCGGGCGCGATTTCGGGCGTGTGCTCGGGCATCAGCAGAAGCGCCTCCTCGGCGGCCTGCCGAGCTTCTTCGAAGCAGCGATTCCGAGCGGCGAGTAGCGCTTCGAGCCCGCGGAGCGTACCGCGATCGCCGGCTTCGGCGTGGGCCGGCAGGAGAGCTCGCGCAGCCCCGAGATGCTTTTCGACGCCCGCCGTCGTTCCACCCCAGAGGAGTATCTGGGCGCAGACGAGGTGGGCCCCCGCGAGCCGAATCGTGTCCTCGGTGCCTCGAAGAAGCGTGATCGCCTGCCTCATGTGTCGCAGCGCGAGACGGCGCTCGTTCTGCATCGCGGCGACGCGGGCGAGCGACCAGTGCATGCGTGCCTGCGCGTAGGGATCGCTCTGTTCGAAGTCTCCGACGTACTCCTCGAGTGCGACCCTCGCGCGCTCGAGCTCACCGATGTCCGAGAGCGCGTGGCTCAGGTGTGTCGCGAGCAGCATCCGAAGCTGTCCGTTTTCGGGCGCTACCTGAGCGAGCGTTCGCTCGCAGGCAACGACGGCGTCTTCGGAGCGCCCCGACTGGCGGTAGCTGGCGATCAGAGTCGTATAGACATCGGGGAACAGCTCCGGCCGAATGAGCGGGTGCTCAACGGCAGCTTCGAGCTCGCGAATCGCGTCCGCTAGCCGGCCCGAGGTCGCAGCGGCCATTCCCAGCGCCGCCCGCGCCCTGGCCACGATGTCGGGCTCGCCTTCGCTATGGGCACGGACGATCAGCGCTTTCGTGTCGCGCTCGACCGACTTCGTATCCGCCTCGAGGCGGACGCGAAGCTCTAGATCGGCGAGGGTGAGCTCTAGCTCCTCGCGCGTCGTGACATCGATGCCCTGCTCGAGGTACTCGACCGGGACGCCGAGCTTGCGCGCGATGTGACGTAGCGCCCCGTGCGACGGTCGCCTAGCGCCCGTCTCGATCCGCGAGATGTGGGCGTTCGTGACTCCTGGACCGGAGAGGTCGACCTGGGTGAGACGGCGCGCTTTTCGCAGCCGGCGGACTCGCTGCCCAACGGTTTCGTTCTCGACGCCGTCGTTCTTTTTCGTCATGTGCTCTGTATTCTGGTCATTGTCAGGAGTCAGTGCAACGACAAGTAGTTGTCGCGCGACAAAGACGGTGCAACGCTTCTCGCATCTTCGTCCAGCGCCACCACGCGAGAGGAGGTGCATCGATGCGCGTACGTTTCACCATGCTAGCCGCAGGATTCGCAACGCTAGCGACACTGTTCGGCTTCTATCGCGGCTGGTAATCACCGCCGTGCGGGCAGGCAAGGCGGGCGCCGGGAGCGTGATGGTCTCGTTCCCGCGCCAGCCTTGCCTCCCGAGATCGTCCATGCGCTCGCTCAAAACTCCTGCTCGGTCGGGCGCACGAGCACTTCGTTCACGGCCATGCGCCGCGGCCGCGTGACCACGTAGACGATCGCATCGGCGATGTCCTCGGCCTCCAGTATCTCGACACCGACGTAGCGCTGCCTCGCCGCGTCGCGCAGCTCGGCGCGGATGTGATTCGACAGCTCGGTCTTGACGAAGCCCGGCTCGACCAACGACACGCGCACATGCCGCTTGGCCAACTCCATGCGCAGCGACTCGCTGAAGGCGCCCACGCCGAACTTGCTCAGGTTGTAGATACCGGAGCCGGCGTTGGCTTTGCGTCCCGCCACCGAGCTGATGTTGACGAGGTCGGCCAGCTTGCGTGGCTCGGTCTCCGCGGCGGCCAGCAGATGCGGCAGCGCCGCATGGGTGCAGTACAGGAGGCCCTTCACGTTGAGATCGACCGTGCGCTCCCACTCCTCCAGCGGCGCGTCCAGGGCGGGCCCGAGCAGCATCACGCCCGCATTGTTGACGAGGATGTCGAGCCGACCCAGTTCCGCGGCGGTTCGCTCGACAGCGGCGATCGCCTGCTCGCGGTCGGTCACGTCGGCTTCGATCACCAGTGCCCGTCCGCCCTTGCTCTCGATCTCGGCCGCGAGTTGCTCGAGCCGGTCACTGCGCCGGGCGGCGATTGCGACGGCGGCGCCCCGCGCGGCCAGCAGACGCGCCGTCGCTTCACCGATACCGCTGCTCGCCCCCGTCACCAGCGCTACCGTGCCCTCGAGTCTTTCGTCCACTTCGTCCCCCCCTGTCGTCGCCACCTGCAGCACGTGCTCGCATTCTTCCTTTTCCTCCGAGCGGGCGCAGAAACCTAGTCCTGTTTCAGAAGCCGGCCACGGGTGAAATCCTTCGAGTGGGTCGACAAGCGAGGAGAGAGCGATGACAGAACCACGCGAGATCGCGAAGAAGGTCGAGAGAGTGACGCACGGCATCTATCACTGGCGCATTCACAACAGCGCGATCGGCGGCGCGATCTCCAGCTCGCACGCGGTGGCGACGAACGGCGAGAGCTGCGTGTTCGTAGACCCGGTCAGGCTGAGCGACGAGGCGCTGACGATGCTGCCCGAGCCACAGGCGATCCTCTTGACGGCGCGCTGCCACCAGCGCTCGGCCTGGCGCTACCGCGAGCAGTTCGGAATCGAGGTCTGGCTGCCCGAGGACGCGAGCGCGGCCGACGAGGAGCCCGACCGCCGCTACGCGGAAGGCGACATTCTTCCGGGCGATTTGAAGGCCATACGTACGCCCGGGCCCGAGTGGCCGCACTACTCGTTCCTGCTCGAGTCGGCGCCGGGGATTCTCTTCTGCTCGGATCTCATCTCCAACGATCCCGAGAACGGTCTCGACTTCATCCCGTTCGAGTATCACGAGGATCCGGCCGAGACGCAGAGGAGCGTCGAGCGTTTGCTCGACCTTCCCTTCTCGATCCTTTGCCTCGATCACGGGCCGCCGCTCGACGGCGACCCGAAGAGCGCGCTGCGCGAGCTGCTGGCTCGGCCGGTCGCGTGAGAAGCCGGCGCCTGACCGCGTCAACCGGTCAGGCCGTCGAGCACGAGCGTGAATGCAGCGGCGGGCCGAGGCGATAGAAGTACTCCTCGGCCGACTCCCAGCGCTCGACGAGCGAAGGCTGGGGATCGAATCGGTCGACCCCCTCCCGGGCCGAGAGCTCCCGGCGCCGTTACTCCGGCAGCTCTCGGTAGAAGTCGTCAGCGACGGGTCCGCGCCTCCAGGCGCCGATGTCCCGGCGCGTCAGTCCTTCTCGCCGCCTTCGGCAAGAATCCGGTAGAGCGAGCGGCGAGTGTCGGTGAGGAGCTTGCGCGCCTCTTCGACCTGTGCGTCGCTTCCGGCCTGCATGACCTGCATGGCGGCGAGCCCGATCTGGCGAACCAGCGAGCCAAGCTCGAGCGCTTGCTCGCCGACCCCGCCCGCCATCTCCTCCCAGGGAGGAGCCGCATCCTTGGCCCGCGCGTCCAGTAAGGCCCGCCCGCTTTCGGTCAGCTCGAGCAGACGCTGGCCCTCGCTCTCTTGCGAGCGCACCAGACCCTCGTCTTCCAGCTGCTGCAGCGTGGGATAGACCGAGCCAGGGCTGGGACGCCAGACTCCTTCGCTTCGCTCCTTCACCTCTTGCATGATCTGATAGCCGTTACGCGGCTGTTCGGCCAGAAGCAAGAGCGCGGCGGTGCGGATGTCTCCGCGGCGTGCCTTGTGACCTCGGTGCCTGCCTCTGTGGCTGTGGCCGCCGAACGGCGGTCCGGCGAAGTGGTGCGCATAAGCCTCTCGGTGCAGTTCGCGCCGGCGGCGATGATGCCTCGCCCTGTGCGCGCCTTCAAAATGATCCTCGTGCATCAAAGCAACTCCTTCGTTAGCGTTAGTGTAACGGTGTATAACGATATATCGCGTAACGTCGCTTGTCAAACCTGCCGGCGAGAGCACCGATGCCCCAGGCGTCGGTAAACCCATAAGATCCTCGCTCTGTGACGGTCGAACGGAAACGCGGCTCCGCCAAGAAGAATCCAACGCCGCGTCAGCGCGGCGCGACCGCTCAGACGGCGCCCGCTTCTCAGGGTGCCGGCTCGACTCTGGGTTGGGAATACCGCCTGGATTCGCAGGGTGTGGTCGTGCAGGTCTCCTCCGCCTGCAAGCGCTTGAGCGGCTACAGCGAAGACGAGTTCCTTGCCGACCCAAAGCTGATGGAACGAATCGTTCATCCCGACGACAGGCCGCGCTTCGAGCAACACGTCGCGCACGCACACATAGCCGAGCAGCCCGTCGAAGGCGAGATCGAGTTCCGCATCGTCGCGCGAGACGGCGGCGAGCACTGGATCGCACATACGTGCACTGCGATGACCGATTCGGACGGTCACTACCTGGGTCGCGCGGCTTACAACATCGACGTCAGCCGCTATAAGCTGGCAGAGGAGACGCTGCTTCGCCTGAACCGCGAGCTGATCGCCGGCCGGGAGTGCGCCCGAGCGACGCTGCGAGCGACCAGCGAGGAAAGGCTCCTGCGCGACATCTGTCGTATCGTCTGCAACTCGGGCGGATACCTGATGGCCTGGATCGGCCTGGTCGAGCGCGACGAGAACAAGGCTGTCCGCCCCGTCGCGTGGAGCGGAGTCGAAGACGGATATCTGAGTAGCACGAACATCACCTGGGCCGACAGCGAACGTGGACGAGGCCCAACGGGAACGGCCGCGCGCACCGGCGAAACCGTCGTCCTTGACGACTATGCCAGCGACCCGACCGGGCAGCCGTGGCGGGCACGCGCCTTCCAGCGCGGATACCGCTCGAGCATCGCTATCCCGCTGCGCTTATCCGATGGCAGCGTGTTCGCCGTTCTCACCATCTACGCAAATCGAGCTCATGCCTTCGCCCGGCGCACCGTCAGGCTGCTCGAAGAGCTGGCCGAGGACCTCAGCTTCGGAATCGAGTCTTTGCGGACCCGATCGCATAGCGATCCCGCCTAGCGCCGGTCGCCCGGCTTCGAGCCGGCTTCGGTGCGGATGTGCGTCCGAAGGGGTCGGCTCCTACTGTTTGGCCCAGCTCGTGCGCGGGTTGGAGAGCGGAGTAAAACCGGCTTCGAGCTCCCCGCGCAGATGCTCGAGCGCGGGCGGTAGCGCGAGTCGCTCGCCCAGACGTTCGACGGGCTCGTCTAGTGCGAAGCCCGGGCCGGTGGTCGTGATCTCGAACAGAACACCGCTCGGCTCGCGGAAGTAGGTCGAGCGGAACCAGTAGCGATCGATGACCGGCGTCGCCCCCGAGCCGGCCTCGACCAGCGCCGCGTGCCATTGTTCCTGATCGTCCTCGGTAGCTGCCCAGGCGACATGGTGCACCGTGCCGGATCCCTGAATTCCGGGCTTGACCGGCGCGCTGTCGTAGGCGTAGCGACCGCCCCGCCCCGAGCCCCGAGTATCCCAGACCGCATCGCTACGACGCTCAAAGCCGAGAGTCGCCTCCAGCAGCGCGCGACTTCGTTCGGGATCGCGGGCGAAGGCGCGCACGGAGTCGAAGCCCTGCAAAGCCAGCCCGTCGGGAATATCGGGATGAGACGCGGTCAGCGGCTCGTCGTCGGTCTCGACCACGACCAGTTCCAGCTCCAGACCTTCGGGATCGCGAAAGCGCAAGTGCGCGCCGTGACGCTCGTGCTCGACGCCCTCGCCGCTGAGACGCCGCGCCCAGAATGCAAGCGCTCGTTCCGAGCCGATCCGCCAGCTGAGCCGGTGAATCATGCCGGCGCCCGCACGCCCGACCTGGATGCCCGGGTATTCGTAAAAAGCAAGGATGGCGCCCGGCGCGCCATTCTCCGAGCCGTAGTAGAGCTGGAGGATGCTCGGAACATCCTGGTTGACGCTCCTCTTCACGAGCCTCAACCCGAGCACTCGCACATAGAAATCGAGGTTGCGTCTCGCGTCGCCGGTTATCGCGGTGACGTGGTGGATCCCCTCGAGTCTCATCCCGTCCTCTCCGAGTAAAAAAGTGGGCCGAACCTGAAAACGGTCGGCCTCGGCCACTAATTCCCGCCGAGCTTGCGTCGTAATCAGATCGAGGGGTCTTCGCTTTCGTGCCAGACGCCGCCGCCCGGAGTGAAGGCAAGCTCGTGGTGAGGTGCTCCGCCCTCCACCCTGCGCTCGAGCTCGTCGACCCGTGCGACCAGATCGGCGACCGCGTCCCCGAGCACATCTGGAAGCTGACCGTGTTCCAGGTTGGGCGAAACGCGCTTAGGCCCGCTGCCCTTCGAGGTCACGATCTCGCCTGGCACGCCGACCACGACTGCGCAGGACGGCACCGGCTTGACGACGACGGCGTTGGCTCCCACCCGGCTGTACTCGCCGATCGTGATCGCGCCGAGCACCTTGGCGCCCGCGCCGACCACGACCCCGTCGCCGAGCGTCGGGTGGCGCTTGCCCTTCTCGAGGCTCGTGCCTCCGAGAGTCACGCCCTGATACAGAGTCACCTCGGCTCCGAGCTCGGCCGTCTCGCCGATCACGACGCCCATCCCGTGATCGATGAAGAGCCCGGGGCCGATCGTCGCACCCGGGTGAATTTCGATACCGGTCAGCGCCCGCGCGAGCTGAGAGATCCAGCGAGCCAGGAGCTTGAGATGCCAGTGCCAGAGCACGTAAGCCACTCTGTGCCACCAGACAGCCCACAGCCCCGGATAGCAGAGCACGATCTCGAGCCAGTTGCGGGCGGCCGGATCGCGCTCCTTGACCGCTCGAATGTCATGTCTCATCTTTTTCAGCACGCCGGTCACCTCCCTCAGTCAGCCAGATCGCTGAACAGCGCCGTGGACAGATAACGCTCACCGTTCGACGGCACGATCACGACGATCGTCTTGCCCCTGCTCTCGGCGCGGCGAGCGATTTGCTCGGCCGCCCAGATCGCGGCGCCGGAGGAGATCCCGACCAGCAGGCCTTCCTCGCGCGCGATCCGGCGAGAACTGGCAAAGGCGTCGTCGTTCGTCACGCGCACGATCTCGTCGTAGATCTCGGTGTTCAGCACCTTCGGCACGAAGCCGGGGCCGATGCCCTGAATCGCGTGCGGACCCCTCTGCCCGCCCGAAAGTATCGCCGAGCCGTCCGGCTCGACCCCGACGCAGCGAGCGGTCGGCTTGCGCTCCTTGATCACCTCGCCGATGCCCGTGATCGTCCCGCCGGTGCCGATGCCGGCGACGATCACGTCCACCTCGCCGTCGGTGTCGCGCCAGATCTCCTCGGCTGTCGTGCGGCGGTGAACCTCGGGGTTGGCCGGGTTTTCGAACTGCTGCGGAACGAAGTAGTGCTCGTCAGCGGCCGCCATCTCCTCGGCCTTCGCGATCGCGCCGGGCATGCCCTCGCTACCCGGGGTGAGCACGAGGTCGGCGCCGTAGGCACGCAACAGCATGCGCCGCTCCTTGCTCATCGTCTCGGGCATGACGAGCGCGCATTTGTAGCCGCGCGCGGCGCAGACAAGGGCCAGCGCGATGCCGGTATTGCCACTCGTGGGCTCGAGAATGACGGTATCGGGCCCGATCTTGCCCTCGCGCTCGGCGGCCTCGATCATCGCCAGGCCGATTCTGTCCTTGACGCTGCCTCCGGGATTGGAGAACTCGAGCTTTGCAACCACGTTTGCGCCACTCGCCTTGGAGATTCGGCGCAAGCGAACGAGCGGCGTGTTGCCGATCAGTTCGGTGACGTTATCGGCGACCTTCATCGTTCTCCTCCCGGGCGCTCATCCAGCTGCCGCCCTAGTCGCTTCACTTTCTAAAGTAGCTTTGCGAAGTGTACCAATGAACCCGTAGATTTCAAACGCTTTGCGCCGACGACGGTCGACGGTTACCCCGCCCCGCCGATTCTCCCTAGTGGTGGGGAATCGTCACGAGCCCGGCAATCCCGAGCGCGAAGAGAACGATCACGAAGATCGAGTCGGCGCCCAATCGCAAATAAGTGCGTTTGGGCCGGAAGATGATTCCGACCGCGTAGACCGACGTGAGGCCGATACCCAGGATCGCCAGCCAGCTGTTTTGGTTTCCAGCCGTGGTCAAGACCGCCTTTCCGGCGATGAGGTCGGCGACGAGAAAGAGGCAGACCTGGAAGGCGTTGCCGCCGAAGATGTCGCCCATCGCGAGACCGTGATCGCCTAGGCGTACGGCACTGATTCCCGATGAGATCTCGGGAAGCGCGGTCGCCAGGGCAAGCACCGTCGCGCCGAAGATGACGCCGTTGATTCCGGCCCGGCCGGCAAGATCGCTGCCGGCGACCTGGAGGAAGACGCCGGCCACGAGCGTGATGAGACAGGCGGTCAGGAAATAGAGCACGACACGCTTGGTGGAGGTGCCCGTGTGCGGCGTCGGCTCCGTCGGATGGGCGACGCGCCGGTGCGGGCGCCCCGGCCGGCTGCCCGGTGCAACCACCTCCCAGGACGGCGACTTCCTGACGCGGTTGATGACGATGATGCCGCAGAACCAGACGATGACGATGGCAATCGAGGCTGGGCTCACCGGCCCGATGGCGACCGAGGGCTTGAGCAGCGAGCCCATCAACACGAACGAAACCACGAGGATTACGAGCAGCGCCTCGAGCACCGGGATGAGCGAGCCGACGAGATAGGTGAGCGCGCTCTTCCGGCCGGCGGTGATATCGCAGATGATCAGCACCATCGTCTGAATGGCGATGCCGCCGATCAGGTTGCCGGCAGCCAGGTCGAGATGCCCCTGCAACACGGCCGAGACGGTGATCGCGATCTCGGGGAGGGTGCCTGCGATCGAGAGCAGGACCATGCCGCCGATAGCGTCGCCGAGGCCGAATCGATTGTCGAGAGCGTCGGTGCTCTTGGCCAGGCTGGTGCCGGCGATCCAGGTCGCGATCGCTCCCGCAAGGAA
The DNA here is from genome assembly GCA_003132665.1 of Actinomycetota bacterium. Lineage (GTDB taxonomy): Bacteria > Actinomycetota > Thermoleophilia > Gaiellales > Gaiellaceae > Fen-549. The sequence goes on along the minus strand of PKYN01000015.1, from coordinate 103,148 downwards.
TACGAGGGCCAGAAGCGGCCAGGCGAGGCTAGCCATGACCGTGAGTGCGCGTGGCGGGCATCGACTCGCCCATTCTCAGCGGCCGAGAAACCTACGTCAAGCGAAAGTGCCGCTCGCGAACGGCGCGGGCTAGGTATGCCGATTGAAGGAGAAGATGGCGCCGATCAGGAGCGCTGCGCCGAGCAAGCCGACGAGCGCGACGTCCTCGATCGTCGTGGTCGTGTGCCCGAACACCGTCACGCCGATGATCGAATGGCCCGAGTTCTGACCCGTGGCCGAGATCTCGCCGACTAGAAAGATGCGGCGAATCGCATCCACACCGTAGGTGAGCGGGTTGAGCTTGGAGACGATCTCCATCCAGCGCGGAACGTTGTTCACCGGGAAGAAGACGCCCGCGAGAAACGTGAGTGGGAAGACAACCATCTGAACCAGCACTTGAAAGCCCTGCTGGGAGCGCATCCGCGAGCCAATCAGAAGGCCGAATCCGGCCAGCGAAAAGGCCAGCACGATCACGATCGGAATCAACTCGAGAACGATCCTGAGTGAGAGCGGCACGCCGAAGAGCGGCGCCAGGGCGAGCATCACCAGGGCCTGGAAGAGCGCGATCACCGAGGCGCCGAGCGCCTTGCCGAGCACCACGCCCGACCGGTTGAGCGGCGAGACGAGCACCTCCTTGAGAAAGCCGATCTCGCGATCCCAGACGACCGAGAGGCCCGAAAAGATCGCGTTGATGAAGACCGACATCGCGATGATGCCCGGATACATGAACTTGACGAAATCGACGCCCACCGCCAGCGCGCCGATCTGACGCTTCAGCCCTTCGCTGAAGACGACCATGAAGATGATCGGCATCCCGAGCGTCGAGGCCAGGCGCGAGCGCTCGCGCGCGAACCGAAGCAGCTCGCGGTAGGCGATGACCCAGATGCCGCGCAGAGACTGCCTCAAGAGAAGACCCGCCATCGGGCGCGATCGCCGGCGGCAAGAACGCGGACGCGCGACTGGAGATCGAAGCCGGTCATCAGTTCAGTTGCGACTTCATGCCGGGCGTGTTCAGGTAGCGACGAAGCTGCTGGCCGGTGGCCGGCCGGTCATCGCGAATCGAGTGGCCGGTGAGGGAGAGGAACACGTCGTCGAGAGTCGGACGGCGGACTGTGACCCCCAGGATCTCGCACGAGAAGCTGCGCATCAGCCCGGGCAGGAACTCCTCGGCGCCGGGCAGCTTGAAGCAGACTCCGCCGCCTTCGATGCTCGCGCTCAGCTCGTAGCGGGCGAACAGCTCCGCCACCGCGCCCTTCCCGTCTTCGACACGAAGCGTCACCACGTCACCGCCCAGCGAATCCTTCAGCGCCTCGGGCCGGTCGAGCGCAACGATCTCACCCTTGTCGATGATCGCGATCCGGTCGCAGTTCTCGGCCTCGTCCATGTAGTGCGTCGTGAGGAAGATCGTCAGCGACTCGCGCCGCCGCAGGTCGAGCACGTACTTCCAGATACGGTGCCGCGTCTGAGGATCGAGCCCCAGTGTCGGCTCGTCGAGGAAGAGGATGCGGGGGTGGTGAAGCAGGCCTCGGGCGATCTCCAGGCGGCGCTTCATCCCGCCCGAGAACTCGCGCACCGAGGAGTTGCGGCGATCCCACAGCTCCATCAGATTGAGTAGCTCGTAGATGCGCTCGTCACGAACCCGCTTGGGCACGCCGTAGGCGTAGGCGTGAAAGCGAAGATTCTGAATCGCAGTCAGGTACTCGTCGAGAGTCGGGTCCTGGAAGACAAGGCCGATCGAGCGCCGGACCTCGGTTCGCTTGCTGCGGATGTCGAAGCCGGCGACCGTCGCCTCGCCGGCCGAGGGCGCAAGCAGGGTGCAAAGCATGCTGATCGTCGTCGTCTTGCCGGCGCCGTTGGGGCCTAGGAAGCCGAAGACCTCGCCCTCGGCGACGCTGAAGGAGATGCCCTTTACGGCTTGCGTATGACCGAAGTTGCGGACCAACCCCGCAGTCGAGATGACTGTCTCGGAGACGCTCGGTGTCTTCTGCTCGTGATTCACGACTTCCCGCAGCTTCCGCGCGTTCCGGCTCGGCGCGCCCGCGAGCGACGCGGTTTGAGCACAGCGTTAACTCGGGTTCTCCGGGTTGCTCGTCATCGAGGCGTAATCGCTCGGCAGTGGAATCGAGGCTCCCCAGACTCCGGCGGCGTCGGCGACAGCCTGCGCCAGCTCACCCAGCGGGACGACCTCATCCGCCAGCTTGGCTTCGACTATCGCACGAGGCGTTCCGTAGGCGATCGCCGTCAACTCCTCCTCGACGAGGATCCGGCCGCCACGCTCCTTTACCTCACGTGCGCCGTCCAGGCCGTCCTTGCCCATCCCGCTCGTAACCACCAGCAGCAGCCGGTCGCCGAAGATGCGAGCGGCGTCGCTGACGGTGACGTCGGCGCGCGGACGCAGCCCGTCGATCGGCTCCTCCACCGAGACGAGCAACTTGGCGTCGCCGGCCATGCGAAGGTGACTTCCTCCCTGCGCGAAGTAGACGGTGCTGGGGTTGAGCTGCTCACCGCCGAGCGCCTCCCTAACCCCCAAGACCGAATAGTGGTCGAGGCGGTCGGCCAGTGCGGTCGTGAATCCCTCGGGCAGCTGCTGCACGACGACCATGCCCAGGCCGAGAAGAGGTGGCAGTGCGGGAATCAGATGCGAGAGCGACCAGCAACCTCCGAGCGAGCCGACGACCACCACCGCTCCAGGGCCGTCACGCGAAGGATCGCGGAGCGCCGAAGCCGAGTCCGAATCGTTCTCGAGTCCGTGCAGCTCTCGTTGCGAGGCGAGATCGAGTGCCCGCTGCCGCGCCGCGGTGAGGTCGGAGGCCACGCGAATGCGAGTGATCAGCTCGCTGACGAACACCTGAACGGTGTCGCAGGCGAGCGGGCGCTCGACGAAATCGAGCGCGCCTTCGATCAGCGCGTCGACGACCTTGTAGTGGTCGGCTCGGAAATGCCCTCCGAGCAGAATCACGGGCGTGCTCAGACCCGCCTCACGCAAGCCGCGCATCAAAACGACACCGTCCATGGTGTCGGCGACGATGTCGAAGAGCAGGGCGTCGGGGTTTGTTCGTCCGCACAGCTCGATCGCCGCCTCGGCCGAATCGACCGCTCCGGTCACCTCGATACCGCGAACGAGCAGCGCCTCGCCCAACAGCCGGCGCATGAAGGGCGCATGGTCGGCAACCGCAACGCGAAAAGGAGTCAACTTCTGCATCGGTGCTCGGCCTCCGGCTGCTTGTACCTCTCGCTCAGACCGCGGATGTCCGCGGAACCCTCAGCTTACTTCCACAGACAAGCTGAAGGAGGAGCGAGGAGTCAATCTCGCATGCGAGCCCTTCCTGGGAGACGCGCGCGAGCGCGTCACCGTCGGCTCCGATACCAAGCGAGATGCGGACGCCGTGAGCGTCGAGCTCGGAGAGGCGCGCCGCCGCCCGATCAAGCGCTTCGAGAAGATCTGCGGGCGGCTCGTGCGGCCATGGATCCGGCTCTATGACCTGGCTGCGGCTGCTTGTTCTCTTTTCGCTCATGCTGCTGATTCGTCTCTCTTGATCTGTTTATCGGCCGCGAGCGCAGCTTTTTAGGGATGCGGCACGATTAACACGAGAAGGCCGGGAAGCTCACTCTTTCGCGCTACGCGGCGCGTGTGAAGAGCTCGTGATGCTCGCCTGCGTGCCGACTAGCGGAAGCCGACGGGCGAGTCCGCCCGGTTCTTGTACCCGATGCGGATCTCTTCGACCTTCTCCATCGCATCGAGGAAGAGGTCGAGCACGTCGGGGTCGAAATGGGCTCCGCGCTGCTCGCGCATCATCAACACAGCCTCCTCGACGTTGAAGGCAGGGCGATAGATGCGGTCGCTGGTGAGAGCATCGAAAACGTCGGCGACAGCCGCGATCCGGCCCTCGATCGGGATCTCTTCGCTACTCAGCCCGCGCGGGTATCCGCTTCCGTCGAAGCGCTCGTGGTGCGTCCAAGCCAGCACCGCAGCCAGAGTCAAAAGCTCGGCGCCCGAGCCCGAGAGAATCCGGTAACCAATCGCCGTGTGTTGCTGCATGATCTCGCGCTCCTCGGGAGTGAGCGTCGACGGCTTGAGCAGGATGTTGTCGGGGATTCCAATCTTGCCCACGTCGTGCATCGGGCTCGCGATGCGCATCAGCTCGATCCGCTCGCGATTGAAGTCGAAACGCTCAGCGATCAGAGCGCAGTAACTGCTCATCCGCTCCAGATGGCGTCCCGTCTCGAGATCGCGCAGCTCGGCCATGCTCGATAGGCGCTTGACCGTCTCTTCCTGATGCTCGCGCAGCTGCTGCTCGGAGTGCTGCAGGCGGGAGACGGCCTCGCTGAGCGCCGCGGTACGCGCTTCGACGGCGTTCTCCAGCATCGCCCGATGAGCGCGGTTCTCGAGCTCGAGGCGGCGGCGGTGCAAAGCGTTGACGATGTTGATCATCAACTCGTTGGGGCGAAACGGCTTGGTCAGGTAACCGAAGGCGCCAAGCTCGATCGCGCTCTCGGCCATTTTCGGATCGTCGGCGCCGGTGACCATGAGCGCCGCGACCTCGGGATGAGAAACCAGCGTGCTGCTCAATAGTTCCAGGCCGCTCTCGCCCGGCATGTTGACGTCGCACAGCATGAGCTGGAAGTTGTTCGCTTTCGATTCCAGCAGCTTGCGCGCCTCTTCGGCGCTGGCCGCGAGCTCGCAACGAAATCCGTGACGCTCGAGGATGCGAGCAATCAGCCGCTGCACCTGAGGCTCGTCGTCAACGACGAGCACGTATCCACCGTCGGCCAGCGTTTGACTTCTCCCTCCGTTTGGCGCCAACGTGACCTGAGGCGGTAAAGGATACGCCACTCCGCTGTCCTGATCGAGCGCCGACCGAATCGTGCCCAGGCCGTTTTTGCCTGCTTCTTCCTTGAACACGCTCCCCTGATCGGCAAGTCGAGTTGCGAATGAATGCACGGCGCCGCGTCCTTGAGCGGCCGAAATGCGCGCCCCGGTTACGCGAAATCGGGGAAAGCGGCGGGCGCATTCCGGGAATAGCCGGATGACCGCGCTGGACCCAGAGTTAGAGCAGTTCCCCACCCTGCGGAGGTCCCCCAAATGAATACGGTTACTTGCGGTCAGCGGCTCAGCGCGTCAGAGGCCGAGGCCTTGTGGTGTGCTTGGGCTACAAAACGAGACAGCTCGGCGCGTGATCGGCTCGTTCTCTCCTATGCGCCGATGGTCACCTACTTGGCGTCGAAGAAGGTTCGTGAGCTTCCCGCTCACTGCGAGCTCGACGACCTCGCTTCCTGCGGCCTGGTTGCCCTGATCGAAGCCGTCGAGCGCTTCGACCCCGAGAAGGGCGCAACCTTCGAGCAATACGCTTGGACGCGTGTCTCAGGCGCCATCATGGACGAATTGCGGCGCCAGGATTGGGCGTCGCGCTCGGTGCGCCATTTCGCGCGCCAGATCGATTCCGCACGCGACGACTTCTTCGTCAAGAACGGTCGCGCGCCCTCCGAGTCCGAGCTGGCCGATGTGCTCAGCGTTTCCGCGGACGAGATCCGAAGGCAGCTCGGAGAGCTCGAGCGCGCCGATGTTTGCTCGCTCAACGCTCCGACCCGAGCCGGCGAAGACAGCGAGACGCTCGAGATCGGCGATACGGTCGAGAATCGCGAGCTGGGCAGCGAGCCGGAGCAGGCGACGCTGGCGAGCGAGCGGGCGGCGATCGTGCGCGACGCGATCGCGTCCCTCTCCGAGCGTGAGCGCATGGTGCTCAAGCTCGTCCACGTCGACGAGCTTCAAGGCTCCGAGATCGGAGCGCGCCTCGGTGTCAGCGAATCGCGCGTGTCGCAGATTCTCGCGGGCGCCCGGCAGAAGCTGCGTACTCGCGTGGCCGCCTACGATGTCGACGAGCCGATCGCGGCCTGACTGACACGGTACGGCGCTCTCGGTGCGCGAACACGCGCCGCGACGGTCATAATCACTATGCGGCCGACGGAGCGACGCGTGGATCAGACAGGCAGCGAAGAGAGCAAACAGCCAGCGGAGGAAAGCGGCGCGTCCGAGCCCGCGGGCGAGCATCGCCCTAACGGCGAGCACTTCGAGCCGGAGGACGCCCCCGAGAGCGCACGCCGGGCTTTCGATCTGCTCGAACGCTTCAGCGGCGAGCTCGAAGAGATCCTGCAATCGCTGGAGCGCGCCAAGGGCAGTGCAACCCCGGCCGACGTGACTCCGCCCGTTCCCGAGCGCGCTTACCGTCCTTCGAGCATCCACTTCGACTCGAGCCCGATCTCAACCAGAATCGATCCCTACGCGCTGCCGCCGGTGGAGAGCCCGGGCGCCACGACCCGCCCGGTGCCGAGGCTTCTGCTGGAGGTCGTCTTCCTGATCGCCGTCGCTGCGATCTCGGCTCGCACGGGCCTGCGCCCGTTGCTGCTCATCACGGCCGAGGCCGTGGCCTTTTTGATCGTCTTCTCGATCGAGCTCGCGATCGCACGCGAGAACCGCCGCGTCCAGCGACTCCCCGCTGGCGCTCCCGCGTACGCGGCTCCCGAGGAGCGCGAGGCCAGGATCGCTCCGAGCGTCACCTCCCTCACGCTCGACCAGGTCGAGCCTCTGGTCTGGCGGGCTGACAGAGAGGAGAGCGCCGCCGAGGCGGACTGGCCGCTGGTGACCTATCAGCTGCCAAGTGATACCGAGAGCGCGGAGAAGGCGCCGGAAGGCGCCACCGAGATCTCGGTCGCAAAACAGCCCGAGGCAGAGGTCGTGCAGGAGCCGGCTGCGGAGGCCGAGCCGGAAGCGGATCGAGAGAGCGCCGTGCCGGCGCTGGGCGGCGAGCCGGAGTCCCTGACCGAGGAAGAGCCCGAAGCCGCCGCGGAGCCGGAAGTCGAGCCCGAGAGCGAGCCGGAAAGTCCGATCGAAGCCGTGGCCGAGGAACGCGAGCCCGAGCGGTCGCGGCGCTTCCACTTGTTCCGCCACGAGGAGAAGGCGCTCGAAGCCGAGACGGCGGCCGAGGTCGCGGCCGAGGTCGCGCCCGAAGTCGAGCCCGAAGACATCCCCGAGGTCGCGGCCGAGGTCGCCGAGCCCGAGCTACCGCGGCATTTCTTCCACCCCTTCCGGCATGAGCAGAAAGCGCCCGAAGCCGAGTCCGAGCTCGAAGTCACCGAGGAGCCGGAGGTTGAGCCGGAGGCCAAGATCGATACCGAGCCCGAGATCGCAGCCGCGCTGGAGCTCGAAACCGAGGCGAGAAGCTTCGAGGCCGGCACCGAAGCGAGCAAGGCCGAGCCCGAAGCAGAGCGCGAGAACATCCCCGAGGTCTCCGCAACTGAAGTAGCGCCGGAGGAGCCGCGGCGCGTCCACCTCTTCAGGCGTCATGAGAAGGCGTTCGAATCCACGTCAGAGCCCGGAGCCGCCGACGAGCCGAGCGCCGAGCTCGAGACCGTCGCCGCAGCGGAGCCCGAGATCGAGGCGAACAAGCCTGAGCCCGTCGCCGAAGAAAGCCAGCCCGAGCGGCCGCAGCGCTTCCACTTGCTCCGACACGGGACGGACGAGCCGGAGATCGAGCCCGAGGTCACGCTCGAAAGCGGCGCCGAGATACCGGCCTCGGAGGCCGAGGCCGAGCGTCACGGTCTTTCTCACCTCTTCGAGCGGGCCGAGAAATCCTCCGCCGGCGAGCCCGAAGGCGAGCCGGAGCAGGAGTCCGCGGCCGAAGAGCACGAGCCGGCACCGCCGCGTCACTTCTTCCATCCCTTCAAGCATGAGAAGCCGCTCGAAGCAACGTCGGAGACCGCTACCGGAACAGAAGACGAGGCTGAGCCCGAGCGGGAGGCCCCCCCCGAGCCGTTGGCCGAAGAAAGCGAGCCCGAGCAGCCGCGGCGCTTCCACCTGCACCGGCAGGAGCAGAGCGACGAGGAGGCCGAGGCGGAACCCGACGCCGATCCCGAGAGCGAAGCCCGGCTGGAAAGCACCGTCGAAATTCCGGTCTCCGAGGCCGGGCCCGAGCGCCACGGTCTGTTTCATCTCTTCGAGCGCGAAGCGGAATCCTCCGCCGAGCCCGAGACCGAGCCCGGAGTCGACCTCGAGAGCATTCCCGAGGTCTTCGCAATCGAGGCCGAGCCCGAGCAGCCGCGGCGCTTCCATCTATTCCGGCACGAAGAGAAGGCCCTCGACACCGAGGCGGAACGGGAAGTCGAGCCCGAGCCCGAGCCCGCGATCGAGCTGGAAGATCGCAGCGAATCCGTGGCCGAGGAACGCGAGCCCGAACGGTCGCGGCGCTTCCACTTGCGACAGCGCGAGGCGGGCGAGAGTGAGACCGAGCTCGATGCCGAGACAAGCCCCGACGCATCGCCGGGAGCCGCAGCCCGGCAAAGCCCGCTCGATCGGCCCGAGCGCGTAGCCGAGACCGTGGAGATGACCGGCGAGATAGATCTACCCCCGGAGATCGCGGTCGCCGAAATCGAGCACACGCTCGAGGATCTGGGGCAGCGCGAGCCCGGCTTACGCAGACGCCGCTGGTCGCTCGGAGCCGGCGTCGACAAGGAAGTCGCGACGCAGGTGCTAGAGGACGAGAGCGCAGACGGCGAAAGTGAAGTGCGCTTCGCTGCGGAACAAGAGCGCCGCCGGCGCGAGCGTGAGTACCTGCGCAACCTGCGCGTCTCGCGCTGAACCCGTCCCGGCCTGGTCTCGAGCAAGCAATTCCGGCGCCTGCGCTCGCTCGTTTCAACCCAAAACAACCCCCGAACAGACCGAAGCGGGCGCCGCATGCCCGCTTCAATCCGATCTGGGGGAGATCCGTGTATGTTTTTGGCCTCTGGGCCCCCGCCGCATCGGGGCCCGGGCTCTATTTTCGAGTGGCCCCCGCCGCATCGGGGCCTGTCTCGTTAGTTGCACTATGGTCTTTAGATAGCGCTTCATCTATCACCGCTTGGTGCTTGACCGCGTTGGTTGACTCGCTTCACCGCTCAGCAAGCCAAATATCCGCGTTGAGAAAAGGCAAATTCGGCGCACAAACGCCGTTGCCGAGCACATGCGCGCTTGACAGAACCCGTCGATGAGGGGGCTTTTAGAGCCAATTTCGGTAGGGATGTGCGTCCGAGGGGGTCAAGCCGTGGATGCCAGTGGCCGGAGGGTCGCGAGGGCGCACTGGTAGTGCGGTGAACGGCCCTGCCGGTTGCCGGCGCCGCGGATCGGCCGCTTCGGGCGTGCAGGTCTATCGAAATGGGCTCTCAGTGTCAGTCCAGGCAGGCGCCGGTAGAGACGCTGACGCGACCGCGACGCTCGAGAAGGGCGCGTGCGAGCTCACTAGAGGTGCCGTAACCGACGTCGGTGCCCTTCTTCGCCCCGAACACCGTCAGTTCGACGGCTCCGAGCTCGTTCACGAGCGGGCCGCCCGAGTCGCCGGGGCGCACTTTGCCGCGCAAGCTCGTGATCGAACGGCTGACGACCGTGCCGGCGTAGTTCGGAGAGAAGAGGGGCGCCGTCGAGCCGACCCGCGCCGGCTCCGCTATGAAAGGTCCGTCGCCGGGATAGCCCAGCACCGCTCCCGCATCGCCGTAGTCCGGGCTGGCCAGCTTGAGCGGTCTCACGCCCAGCCCCGGCACGAAGAGCAAGGCGAGATCGTTGGTCGCGTCGAAGGCAACGGCGCGGGCGGGGCGGGATGAGTGACCCTGAGCCTGAATATCGATCTTGCTTCCCCCGGCGATGACGTGCGCCGCGGTGACCACGTACTCCTTCTTCGCCACCCAACCCGAGCCGGCGTAGCCGATACCGCAGGCTTCCGACCTCACCCTGACCACACCCCGCTCGCTACGCTGCAGGCTTGCGCGAGCGAGCACGCCCGAATCGGGCGCCTGCGACGGAGCCGCCGGTCCGACGATCAGCGGGAAGGGATCGATGCCCGCCAGGGCGCTCATGACATCCTGAGGCGGCAGGGTCGAGATCAGCGACGAAAGCAGAGCCGATTGCCGCGCTCGCTCACGCACGACCGACGTCTGCGGCAAATGGAAGGCGACCGCAGCCACTATCCAGAGCACGGCGATGGCCGTGGCCGCCCCAAGCACCAGCCCGCCCAGGGCGTCGAACAGCCTGAGCGGCGTAAGTTTGAGCGCATCCCTGAGCACACTCCCCGTGAGCGCGCCCGCGGTCTCCAATGCAATCGCGAGCACCATCGCCCCCGCAAGCGCCACCAGCGGCGTGTAGGGCGAACTCGAGCCCGAGAACAAAACGGGGGCCAGACGCGCGCCCAGGTACAAACCTCCCAGCACGCCTACCAGCGACAGACCGCCAACGATGAGTCCCTTGCGGGCCCCGCCGAAAGCGAGCAACGCGATGAACGCCACGGCGAGCCAGTCGACGAGAGCCACGAATGAAGGCTACCCCTACCGCGAAAAGTCGGCCGGCGAAGCCGGGTAAGACTTTTCGCGGGATAACCGCTGTGTACGAGACACCGCACCTTCGGCGCGGGTGCCTCGTCTGCTCCTAGGAGCGTGCTCGGCTGACCGTATTTGTGGTCAGTGTTCGAAGTGGACGAGCCGGGGGATGGCGTTTTGTGAGCCGCGCCCGCCATGTCGGTCGCGGCGACCAAGAGCAAGCCGCTTTCCCCCAACGAAAGTCGCCAGGCTTTCGTTGGCAAGGAGCGGACTTTCGTTGTTAGTACAATGCTCCGGCTCGGGGGCGTAGTTCAGCTGGTTAGAACGCCGGCCTGTCACGCCGGAGGTCGCGGGTTCGAGTCCCGTCGCTCCCGTCTCGCTTGCTCGGTCGGGCTTTCGCTCGTGCGAAAGCCCTGACACCGCTGGCCGCACGTCACTCTCCAGGCCCGTGTGGGTCAACACTGTCCCTTCCGGCGCCGCACGGCCAGCGGCGCCCCGAGAAAGCGAGAGATTTTCCTCGAGCCTTCGGGAGGACGACGGTTTTCGTCGGCGTAGGCGAGGTGGCGCGACCGATATCGGATGCCTACATTTCCGGAATGGAAGTCGAGAGATGAGCGCGGGTAGCGCGGCACGGTGCGCCGGCGAGGCGATCGCCGGGTCGCCTCTGTTTCTGGCGGCGCCGCTGGTACGCCGCTGGCACCTGCGCTGGGGCGCGACCGATGAGGAGGTCGCCGCATCGATGCCCGGCGACGAGATCGTGCCGCTGGCCACGTTCTCCGCCACGCGTGCGATCACGATCGGAGCACCGCCGGAGGACGTCTGGCCCTGGCTTGTCCAGATCGGCTTTGGCAAGGCCGGCTTCTACAGCTACGACTTCTTCGACAACGCGATGCGACCGAGCGCCGAGCGGATCCTGCCCGAGTTCCAGAGCCCGCAGGTCGGCGACTGGGTGCCGATGGCGAAGAAGGTCAGCGAGACGACCGCCTTCAAGATCGCGGGCTTCGAGCCGAACCGCTGGCTCCTCTGGGTCAAGCCGGACAGCACCTGGGGCTGGACGCTCGAGCCGCTGGCGGACAATCACACCCGGCTCGTCACCCGGCTCAAGGACTTTCACAGCTGGCGCAGCTCGCCGGGAAGCACGTTCCTCACGCTGATCCTGTTCGAGCTCGGCGACTTCCCGATGATGCGCAAGCTCCTGCTCGGCGTGAAGGCGAGAGCCGAGGCTCTCGCAGCTATTCGCCGGCTCTGAGGGCCGTCGCTTGTCGGGTTCGTGCTTGCGAGATCGGGAACACCGACATGGATGCGGCCGATCGACCAGACCACAGTCCTCGTCACCGGCGCCAGCGACGGGCTCGGACGCGGCGTGGCCGAGCGCCTTGCCGACTACGGAGCCACCGTGCACCTGCACGGCCGCGATCCGGACAAGCTCGAGCTGGTGGCGAAGCAGATTCGGCACAACTCGAATAACGACCGAGTCCGTACTCACATCGCGGATCTCGCCTCGCTCGACCAGGTGCGCGCCCTCGCGGAGGAGATCGAGCACTCGACCGAGCGGCTCCACGCCCTCGTCAACAACGCCGGCATCGGTAGCGGCAAGCCTGACCTGACCACGCGCCAGCAAAGCCGCGACGGCTACGAGCTGCGTTTCGCGGTCAACTACCTGGCCGGGTTCGTGCTCACCCTGCGCCTGCTGCCTCTGCTGAGGCGATCCGCCCGCGCGCGCGTCGTCAACGTCGCCTCGATCGGACAGAGCCCGACCGACTTCGACGACCCGATGCTCGAGCGTTCCTACAGCGGTAGTCGCGCCTACGGGCAGAGCAAGCTCGCCCAAATCACTTCCGGCTTCGAGCTCGCCGACCGCTTGCGCGCCGAGGAGGTCACCGTCAACAGCCTCCACCCGGGCACGCTGATGCCCACCAAGATCGTTCTCGAGCAGATCGGCCGATCCGTGGACAGTCTCGAAACGGGCATCGAGGCGGTGGTGCGGCTGGCGGTCGCACCCGAGCTCGAGAACGTGAGCGGGCGGTTCTTCGACCGCCAAACCGAGGCACGCGCAGACGATCAAGCCTACGACCGGGACGCTCGCCGGCGTCTCTGGGAGCTCAGTCTGGAGCTCACCGGCGAGCCCGATCCAACGCGAGCACACGCGCCTTAGTCGACCAGTCGTAGAAGGCGAACAGCCGCGGCCAGACCTCGGCGAGCGATCTGGTGAGTGTGCAGGGGGCGATCGAGCGCCCGCGCTCACCGCTGCCGACCGGCGTCTCGATTCGCGCGATCACCCGGCGCTGCACGTAATCGCCTGCCTCATAATCGACGGAGCCACGCGCGTCCGATCGGGTCGGGCCCGCCTCGGCGCAAGCAACGGGAGACGATCGGAACGAGCCGAGACAAGCCAAAACCGAAACTCGAAGCCTCTCTGAAGCTCGCCCGCAAGGCGGCCAAGGCGGGCTCGGAGCAGCTCTCGGACACGCTCGGAGGCTCGCTCAGGATGAGAGTCATCGTCGTGCTCGCGGCGATTCTCGCGTTGAGCAGCGCCGATGTCGTCACCGTCGGCGCCTCGGCCACGCAGCTGCGCAGCGACCTGTCGATCAACAACACCGATATCGGCCTCCTGGTCGCCGTCTCCTCGCTCGTCGGTGCGCTGGCCAGCCTGCCTTTCGGCGTGCTGGCAGACCGAGTACGGCGAACGTTCACGCTCGCGGCGGCGATCGTGCTCTGGGGCGTGGCGATGGTCTTGAGCGCCACCGCTTCGAGCTTCGGCGAGCTCCTGCTCACGCGCCTGTTCCTAGGGTCGGTGACCGCCGCGGCCGGTCCGCTTGTGGCATCGCTCGTCGGCGACTATTTCGCCGGCTCGGAGCGTGGGCGAATCTACGGCTTCATCTTGAGCGGCGAGCTGCTCGGCGCCGGCTTCGGCTTCGCCGTCACCGGCGATATCGCCGCCCTGTCCTGGCGACTTGCCTTCTTCATCCTCGCTATCCCCGCTTTCGTGCTGGCCTGGGCGGTGATGCGGCTTCCCGAGCCGGCGCGCGGAGGCCGAGGCGCGCTCGCTCCCGAGCCGGGCACGGCGGCGGCCCGAGCGGCGCATCGCGCGACCGAGTCACGACCGGCCAGCGACGAGCCTCACGCGACCGACGCCCAGCTGCTCGTGCGCGAGCGCAACATCGCGCCCGATCCCGCGCTGATCCTGCACGGCGACATCAGCCGCATGAGCCTGAGGTCGGCGATACGACACGTGCTTCAGGTGCGCACGAACGTCGTGCTGATCGCGTCCAGCTCGCTTGGCTACTTCTTCCTGGCCGGGGTGGAGATCTTCGGCGTCGAGTTCGTCAAGGGGCAGTACAACATCGGGCAGGTGACGGCAAACGGCCTCTTGCTCGTCGTCGGAATCGGCGCGATCGCCGGCGTGTTGCTCGGTGGAACGCTGAGCGACTCCTTACTGCGCCGTCGCCACATCAACTCCCGCCTCACAGTGAGCGCGCTCGCGGCGACGGCCACGATCGTGCTCTTCATTCCCGCGCTGATCACGCGCAGTGCCGGCTCCGCTCTCCCCTACCTGCTCTTCGCCGCGCTCGCGCTCTCGGCCCAGAACCCGGCGATAGATGCTGCGCGCCTGGACATCATGCCGCCGCGCCTATGGGGACGCGCCGAGTCGGTGCGCACGCTCGTTCGCGGCGTCGCGGTGGCTCTTGCGCCGCTGCTTTTCGGCGCCGTGTCCGACTACGTTTTCGGCGGTGGGCGCTCGGGGTTGCAATGGACGTTCGCCGTGATGCTCGCGCCGCTGGCCGTCGCCGCGTACTTGCTTTTCAAGGCGCGGCATACCTACCCTGGCGACGTCGCCACCGCCGCAGCTTCGGCGCCCCGAAGCCCGTCCTCCGCTTCCCAGTAGCCGTCACCGCTGAGCGGTGAGTCCCGCGCTCGGAACGACGTAGCCGAAGCCGTCCCGAGCGCGGGAGTGAAATCTTGCCGCCTACGCCGGCGCGGCGACCTTCACCATCTTTTCGATCTCCTCCGCCGGGAGATTGGGCTCCCCGTGTGCTTTGCTCGCGTGAAGCTGAACGTGCTCGATCAACTCTTCCTTGGACTCGGTCGTGAACGAGCCGGGACAATCCGAGCCCGAGTCGCGGCAACTAACCGAATAGGACTGCATCTTTCGCCTCCTAGTCTCGTAACGAGCGACAAAGGTTGTTCCTCGTCCGTTCGTTTGGAAACGTCATTCGCGACCGGAGCGCGGCCGCTGCCGCCCACGCGCCCGGCGCGAGCGCCTAAGCGGCCGGCGGCGTGGTGGCGTAGAGATGTCCGGCTCGCTCGCTGCGAGCAAAACGGCGCTCGCCACCGAACGTCCCGCCGAGCCTGCCTGCAGCGGATATGCTCGTTCGCATCATGGAGACCACCAAGTACTTCCTCAACGAGTCCGCGCTCCCGAAGCGCTGGTACAACATCCAGGCCGATCTACCGAGTCCTGCGCCTCCCTATCTCCATCCCGGCACGATGGAGCCGATCGGGCCCGAAGACCTCGCGCCGCTTTTCCCGATGGAACTGATCAAGCAGGAGGTCAGTCAGGACCGCTACATCGACATCCCGCAAGAAGTCCTCGAGATCTATCGCCTCTGGCGACCGACACCTCTCTACCGAGCGCAGGGCCTCGAGCAGGCAATCGGTACGCGCTCGCGCATCTTCTTCAAGCACGAGGGCGTCAGTCCGGCCGGCTCGCACAAGCCGAACACCTCCGTCGCTCAGGCCTTCTACAACAAGAAAGAGGGCCGCACACGCATCGCTACCGAGACCGGAGCCGGGCAGTGGGGCAGTGCGCTCGCGTTCGCCTGTCAGCTGATGGGGCTGGAGTGCATGGTCTACATGGTGCGCGTCTCCTACGAGCAGAAGCCTTTCCGGCGCTCGCTCATCCACACCTGGGGCGCCGAGGTTGTTCCCAGCCCATCCGATCAGACCAACGCCGGCCGCTCGATCCTCGAGAACCACCCCGAGATGAAGTCGGGCAGCCTTGGTATCGCCATCTCCGAAGCGGTCGAGGATGCGGCCCTTCGCGAAGACACCGCCTACTCGCTGGGCAGCGTGCTCAATCACGTGCTGATGCATCAGACGGTGATCGGCGAAGAGGCCATCGAGCAGATGAAGATGGCGGGCGCCTATCCCGACGTCGTTGTCGGCTGCGTCGGCGGCGGCTCGAACTTCGCGGGAATCGCCTTCCCCTTCATGCGCGACAAGATCGCCGGCAAGGAGATCGACTTCCTGGCCTGTGAGCCGGCAGCCTGCCCGACGCTGACGCACGGGATCTACACCTACGACTTCGGCGACACGGCCAAGTTGGCGCCCGTGGCCGCGATGCACACGCTCGGTCACGACTTCGTGCCCGAGTCGATCCACGCCGGCGGCTTGCGCTACCACGGCATGGCGCCGCTCGTGTCGCACGCGCTACAGCTCGGCCTCATCCGTGCCGAGGCCTACCTGCAGAACGACGTCTTCGCCTCGGCGATCACCTTCGCCTGCAGCGAAGGCATCATCCCGGCGCCCGAGTCGTCGCACGCGATCCACGGCGCAATCAGATGTGCAAAGCAGGCCGACGAAGAGGGGGTGGAGAAGACGATCCTCTTCAACCTCTCCGGCCACGGGCACTTCGACATGGCCGCGTACGACAACTACCTCGCCGGCAAGCTCGTCGACGTGGCCTTCGACGAGGCCCAGATGGAACGAGCACTGAAGGCGATCGAGTCGCTGCCGAAGCCGGCCTGATTCGGTTCTTGCGAGGGGGCGAGCGCGCAGGCGTTCGCCCCCTCTCTTTCGATAGGCAGCCCAACGAGCGAGAGGAGACGCGGTCGATGTCGGAGGGAAAAGTATTCAGCGCCGAGCAGGCAAAGAGCGTGGGCGCGCAGATCGGTATCGACTGGGAACAAGCGCCGTTCGACGTCGAGCAGTTCCGCGCCGGGATGGATATCGAGCTCGAGCACGGAGTGCGCGATCCGGCAACCGACGTGACGGGTAGCGACCCGGTGCTCACCGCGAAGATCGCGCTGGCGCACCTGAACGAGTTCCCCGACTACTACACCCGTCTCGAGGCTATGGAGGAAGAGGCGAAGCGCTTCCACCGCCTCGCCTGAAGCGACTTCCGCTCGGTCACGCGGCCAGCGCGTTCGCGCAGGTCGAAAGAGCCATCTGCGTGAGGTACACCGTCGGGCCCAGAGCGTTGTCGAGGGCCTGCCGAACTCTGCCTCGAATCTCGGGATTTCGCTCGAGCGTCGCCATCGTGTCGCCGGGGCCGCTCAGAATGAGCCTGACGGGCAGAAGCTGCTCGCGCTGCGGAAAAGTCCCACTCGCCGGCACGATCTCGAGCGTGCAGCAAGCGAGACAAGTAGCCGCATCGTTCTCGTGAGCGCCGCTCAACCACTCGAGCGCCGCCTCGTAGACGGTGGCGGTATCGGGAAGCTGTTGCGGCGTAGCTACGTCGTGCTTATGGAGAGTGATGACTCGCATAGGTAGGTAATCGGCCGGCGCAAGCAAGTATCGGATACCCGCTCTGCGTCTATCTGTCTAGCTCGAAAGGGTCAGGCTCCGGACCGGGCAGAAAGGCCGCGAACCACCTCATAGGCCCAGCTTTCGATCGCCTTCCAGTCGCGCGCGTCCACTGCGGTCATACGCTGGAATGGAAAGCCGAGCTTGCTCGGGTCGATCACGCCGCCGAAGATCGCGGTCGAAAAGGGATGAATCTCGGGCACGTCGGCGAGTGCTTGCGCCAGTTCGCCGCCCGCGGCCTCGAGGGCCTCCGGCTCAGTGCTCTTCGGCCCCAAGGCGAAGACCGCCAGCGGCAGCGAAGCCAGTTCCGATCGATAGCGCTTGAGCAGCCTGCGCGCGTCCTTGTGCCAGCGTCCCATGTAGAGCGCGCCACCGAGCACGACCGCGCCGTAGCGATCGAGGTTCTTCACGTCGCGAGCGGGACAGATCTCGACATCAGCTCCACTCTGGCGGATGACGCGCGCCACGTCGGCCGCGACCTCGCGCGTCGACCCGCGCTTGGTCGCGTAGGCAACGAGTACGGTATCCATCAGCTCTCCTCCCGGCCGCTTACATGCAGGATTATGACAACAGGGTGGATAATCACTCTGATCGAGGCGACATGACTCGGCTGTCGCTCCGCGGAAAGCCCCGAAGAAGGAGACGCAATGGCCGTAAAGCTGCACCGTTGTTCGATGATGTGGGTGAAGATCGGCGCCCATCCGTGCTGGCGCGTCCAGAAAGCACTCGATGCGGCGGATATCGATTACGAAGTAGTGAAGGGCCCGGTTGCCAGGTCGAAGCGCGACCAGGTGGTCGCTCTGAGTGGCCAGAAGCTCTACCCGGTAATCGAGTTCGAGGACGGGAGCGTCTATCGCGATCAGTCCGCGCGCATGGCCGAGCGTATCCGCGCCGGGAAGCTATTCGAGTCGCCGAAGCCAGAGCACTAGCGCCGTCGACCCGCTGACACCGCGTCTCGAGAGAGAGTAACGGCGGCGTCCACGATCGTCAGCGTCGACGTGCTCGGATCAGCAAGGATCGCGCCCGCCGAAGGCTCCGTAAGCTCAAGTGAAACGGTCTCGCTAGATTCGCGGGTTTCGTCCGCCTTGATCCGGATCGAGATCGTCTTGGAGCGCTCTCCCGGGGCGAAGAAGATCTTTCGCGAGACCCCCGCGAAGTCGCGACCGGCTCTTGCGCTGCCTCCGGTAGTCGTGAGCTTGAACGAAACGCGCTCGGCCAGCGTGCCCTCGCGCTTGATCCTGATCCGAGCGATCCGACCCTCGTTGACTTCGTATCGAGATCTGGAGAAAGCGATCTTCGAAGGGAAAGGTGTCAAGCGAATCGCTCGCTCGGCGTTTATCCGCCCGTAACCGAAGCGCTCGCTGTGCCCGCGCGAATCGTAAGCGCTGACATTGGGTCTGATCTTGTCCGCGGAGCCTTCCAGGATCTGGCGCACCTGGGTTTCGGTGAGGCCCGGGTTCCGGGACAGGACGAGGCCGGCAATGCCCGCCGCCAGCGGTGCCGCCGACGACGTGCCGCCGAACCCGAAGTAGTAGTCGCCGGTGCGGTTGTACCCGGCCGGTCCGGTTCGGTCGGTGGTCACGATCGCATCCGTCAGATCACCGCCGCTGCTCGGGGCGACCAGAGCCAGCTTCGCGCCGAACTGACTGTAGGGAGCCTGGCAATCGAAACTGGTGCTCGCGCCGACGGCGATCGCCTGCGAATAGGCCGCCGGGTACGAGAGGCCGGCAGGCGGAACGCCTGAGAATAGATCGCTGACGAACTCGAAGGTGCCGTCGTCGCCCTGGTCGACCCATAGTGACAGCCCATCGCGAGCCGAGACGGCGCTGCTCCCGTTGATGAAATAAAACCTTCCCGCTTCGCTGGAGACGAAGCCAAGAAAGTCGAGATCTCCCGGCTTGGTAAGTGTCTTCACGAGGTCGAGGTGCGTTTCTTGCTCGTTGGAGATCTTTCCGGCTTTCGCAGTCTGCGACCAACAGCGACCTTCGTCCGCGTGCGTCGGGTCGTTGACGATCGACCAGGAACCGTCTCCGCCGGTCGACCAGCCGAGCGGAAGGTCGACGCTCGGCTGAAAAGTCTGAAACTCGCCGTCGGGCAAGAGCACCCAACTCAGCCATGCGGTATCGGCGCCAACCGGGAAGGAGTCATCCTCGTCCTTCGAGTACATCCATCGGAACCGATAGGTGCCGGCGGGGATTTCTGCGAGGGTGAATCTAACGATCCCGGACGCGCTGTTTCCGGACGCCGCGAGCACTACCGCGCCCTTGCCCCCGCGCCCTTTCGTAACTGCGTACCGGAGAGCCGATTTGAGCACCGCCACCGGCTCATCTGAGCCCCAGCTGATGTTGACCACGTCCGCCATTCGGCCGGCGTAGCGGATCGCGTCGGCGATCTCCGAGTCCTCCGCCCAGATACCGTCGGAAGCGATCTTGACGGGCAAGATGGTGCAACGCGGGCAAGCTCCGGAGATTCCTTTGCCGTTGTTTCCGCGCGCCGCCGCCACTCCCGCGACCGCTGTCCCGTGGTCGTCGGCCTCTTCATCGCTCCCCACGGGCCGGACTTTGTTCGTGCCCCACACGAAGTTCCAGCCGTGTATGTCGTCTACGTAGCCGTTGTGATCGTCGTCGATGCGATTTCCGGGGATTTCGCCGGGATTCGTATAGATGTTCGGAGCCAGGTCGGGATGAGAGAGCTGAACGCCGTCGTCAATCACGGCGATCGTGATGTCGGGGTTGCCTCTCTCCATGCCCCAGGCGCCCGTGAGACGAGCATCGGCGTTCGCCGTCCCGCCATCCTGGCCCGTGTTGAGCAGATGCCACTGCTGCGAGAAAAGCGGGTCGTTGGGAATGAAATCCTTCTTCAGCTCCTGTACGAAATTGGGCTCGGCCCACTCCACCAGCCCGCTTTCGTAGAGCTCCCTCGAAACGGCCAACGGATCGGACTTCTTGGGGTTACGTAGCCGCAGCACGTACTCCTCGGAGCTGTAGGCGAGCCTGCGCGCAACGGCAAGCCCGCGCACAGCGAGTTCGTCCTTGATCTGTGCCGATGCGGGACCGCCCTTCAGACGCACGATCAACTCGTCGGTCAAGAGCAACCGGCTCCCGGTCTTCGGATCGATCCAGGCGGGGTAGGCGAATTCCACTTCACGCTTCGTCCCCAGACCGGTGAGTAAACGGCCGAAACCGGCACTCGACTTGCTTTTGATTGCGACCGCCGAGAGAGACCGGCCGCGAAGACTCGCCGCCGGGCTTATCCGCGCCGAGGCGGAGAGCCCGCCGACCAATTCATCCTGCTCGACTTCGATGCTGTCGCCGCGAAGCGAACGCTCAGCTCGCTCCCAGATCGCTCGAGTCGGACGAGCTTGCCGTTGTATTAGTACGAGCTCTCGACCAGTTTCGAGGTCTTTCCCGCTTCGTACGGTTGCCGCCCAAAACGCGTGACAGAGGACGAGACCCGAAATACCTGCCTGAGGGAATCGGGCTTGGCGTAGCTAACGCGCTCGCGACTTGCTCCCTGAAGCGGAGTCGCGACGATGAGGAGAGCAAGCGCCGCAACACCGGCTCCAATCATGATCCGGGGGTCTCGGAGTCATCTTTGCCCAGCTCCTTGGTTTCGCATCGAAAGGTCCGCAGGGACCGCCAACGCGACTAACCCGGTAATCGCAAACGCAGATTTTCACGCTTAGATAAAGGTGAACTAAAGCCTCCAAACGCCCGGCGAGAGCCCGGTCGATACCAGCCGGCAGGCGAGTGAGGGGACGGCTGCCCGACGTCGCGCGGGAACAGTGCGCCGGCTTCTTCGTTTGAATCTGTGAAGATCAGAACAGTACGAAGATCGCGGTCTTCGCCGCCGCAGAACGAACTCGAGCCAGAGACGAGGTGGAGAGGTGTTTCGCAAGAGGGGAACGCAATCGGGATCGACCGGTGAGACCGACGCGCGGAAGCAGGAACTGAAAGAGGAGCTGACCCCGCTGCAGTACGCGGTCGCCTGCGAAGGAGGCACCGAGCCGGCGTTCCGAAACGAGTACTGGAACAACCACCAGCCTGGAATCTACGTGGACATCGTCTCGGGTAAGCCGCTTTTCAGCTCCACGGACAAGTTCGACTCGGGCACCGGCTGGCCGAGCTTCACGCGGCCCATCGATGACAGTGAGATCGTCGAGCACGATGACCGGTCGTACGGGATGAGACGCACCGAAGTTCGGAGCGCGGAGGCCGATTCGCACCTCGGTCACGTGTTCCCGGACGGACCGGAGCCGACTGGGCTGCGCTACTGCATCAACTCGGCGTCGCTTCGCTTCATCCCGCTCGAGCAGCTGGAAGAAGAGGGATACGGAGAGTTTCGCGCGCTCTTCGCGCAGGAGGGCACAGACGGAAGCGGGCGCTAGCGCTAGCCCGAGCCCGTCGCAGCGAAACGTCGGGGCGTGTCGAGCGGGTGCTCGGCGCTCAGGTCACTTTGAAGCTGGACGTCTTACTGTTCGCGTCGGCGGTCAGTTTCACCCGATAGCGACCGCTCTTGATCGCCTTGGTTCCGAACAGCGCCTTGACCGTCATGCTTCGCCTGCCCGCGAAGTTCCCGCTCTTCTTGACGTTCCTCACGGTCACCCACTTCGCGCCCTTTTTGACGCTGAGCAGGTAGTTGAACTTCCTGCTCGCCGGCGAGAACTTGACTACCACCTTGACCTTGCGCGCCTGAGAAATCTTGAAGCTCGTCTTGGTCGGCCTCGCCGAGACGATTATCCCCGGCGAGTTGATGATGGTAAGAGTGGCGATACTGGGGCTACGGAGGGAGGCGCCCGCCGACGGACTGGAGAGCGTGAGTGTGAGCGTCTCGCTGCCCTCCCACAACTTGTCGTTGCTGATCGGGACGGAGACCGTTTTGAAGTACTCGCCCGCAGCGAAAGAAACGGTCTGGTTCACGGCCGTGTAATCCGAGCCCGCACTGGCGGTGCCGTTCGCGGTCGCGACGTGGACGGAGTCGGCCGCAGCGACCACGCCCGAGCGCGCGATCGTGATCGACGCGACGACGCCGCTCTCTTTAACCGAGTAGCTCGCCGCGCTGAAGGCAAACGCCCTGTCGTTATCGACGATGATCAGAACAGCCGCTTGCGGGCTGCCGAGAGTCGCCCCGGCGGAGGGACTGGAGAGCGAAAGCGAGACGGTCTCGTCAGCCTCGATTACGGCATCGTCCGTGATCGGGACGGAGACGGTCTGCGAGGTTACGCCGGGCGCGAAGGAGACCGTCTGCGAAACAGCGGTGTAGTCCGAGCCCGCTGTGGCAGTTCCGTCCGAGGTAGTAGCAAAGTGGACCGAGAAAGCGCTTGCGGCAGCACCGCTGCGATTGATCGTGACCGAAGCGGTGGGACCCGCCTCGCCGACCGAGTAGCTCGCCGCCGAGAAGGCGAGCAATGCGGCGTCGTTGTCGACGATGGTGAGCGTCGCCGCGTGTGGATCACCGAGGGCGGCGCCGGCGGAGGGAATCGAGAGCGAAAGCGAGACGGTTTCGTTTCCCTCGTACGCCGCGTCGTCGGTGATTGGGATGGAGACCGTCTTCGAGCTCTCGCCGGGCGAGAAGGAGACGTCCTGCGAGACGGAGGTGTAGTCGGAGCCCGCGGTAGCGGTGCCGTCCGCGGTGGAGAAGTGGACGGAGTCGGTCGCTGCGGTCGAGCCGATGCGATTGATCGTGACCGAAGCGGTAGGGCCTGCCTCGCCAACCGAGTAGGTGGCCGAGGAGAAGGCGAAGGCTCTGTCATCGTCGACGATCGTCAGCGTCGCCGTGCTCGGGCTGCCGAGTCTTGCTTCGGCAGAGGGGCCGGAGAGCGTAAGCGAGACCGTCTCGTTGCCTTCGATCAAGCTGTCGTCGGTTATCGGAACTACGACGGTCTTCGACGTTTCGCCGGCGGCGAAGGAGACGTCCTGATTCACGGTCGTGTAGTCGCTTCCGGCCGTTGCTGTTCCGTCCGCGGTGGCGAAGTGGACCGAGACGGCGCTCGCGGTGTTACGGCTGCGATTGATCGTGATCGAAGCGCTGGGGCCTGCCTCGCCAACCGAGTAGCTCGACTGCGAGAGGGCGAGCAATGCGACATCGTTGTCGGCGATGGTGAGTGTCGCTGCGTTTGGATCACCGAGCATGGCGCCGGCGGAGGGGCTGGAGAGCGCAAGCGAGACGGTCTCGTCGTTCTCGACCGCGCTGTCGTCCGTTATCGGGATGGAGATCGTCTTCGCTGTCTCGCCCGGCGAGAAGGAGACGTCCTGGGAGACGGCCGTGTAGTCGGAACCTGCGGTAGCGGTGCCGTCCGCGGTGGAGAAGTGGACCGAGTCGGTCCCCGTGGTCGAGCCGGTGCGATTGATCGTGACCGAAGCGGTGGGGCCTGCCTCGCCCACCGAGTAGGTGGGCGAGGAGAAGGCAAACGTCGGAGTAGCGCTGCACGTGTAGACGCGGATGTCGTCCACGAACCAGCCGTAGTCCGAGCCGCTGATGTCCGTCCCGATGCGGAAGCGGAAGCGGACGCTCTGGCCGGCTAGCGAGGCGAGGCTGGCTCGGCTGGAGATGTAGCCGTTGCTCTCCCTCACGAACGCGCTGCGACCCCCGAGCGGGTTCTGGTAATTGCTGGAGATCGTTCCGTTGTAGCCGTTGCTCGTGAGCAGCGACCCGGCGTCGGCCCAGCTCGCGCCGCCGTTGGTGCTGTACTCGAGCACGCCGCCGTCGTAGGCTTCCGCGCCATTTTCGAACCCGAAGGAGTGGTTGAAGCGCAGGTAGGGAGTGCTTCCCACCGGGATGGCCACGCTACTCGTCATCGCGATCGAGTAGTCGGCCCTGTATTCCTGGTCATAGCCCCAGAAGTTCGTGGTCCCACTCGTCGCGTAGGTCATGTCCTGCCCGACGTCGTTCGGGTTCTGGGGGTAGAACCACTCCTGGTAGAGCCCCGACCCGAGCTGTCTGATCCAGCTACCGCTCGCGGTGTTCTCGAGGTTGTCGAAGAACAGGTCATGCGGCGACTGGCCTGTGGAGCAGACCGGCGCTTCGGGGGCCGGTGCGGCGGGCGGTGTCACGTTCATCTCGACGGCGTCAACGGCGTTTGTGACCTGGGTGCAGTCGGAGCTCGTGATGCCCGCGCTGCCCACCAGGTTGGTGCAGGCTTGCTGGAGAGCGCTGTAGAGGTCGGCGTAGTCACTCGCCGAGGTCAGCAGGTTGGTCTCGACCTCGTAGTAGATCTTGGCGGCCTTAGTGATGCCGAGGCCGGTGACCGTCTTGCCGTTGAAGCTGCCGCCGTCGGTGATCAGGAAGGCGGCCTTGTTGTTGACGCCGCTGTTGGTGTGGACACCACCGCTGTCTGACCCGCCCGGATCGGCCGTGTAATAGCTGCTGGTCATCGTGTCCGGTTGGCCGTACAGTGGCGGGTTCTTCATGTCGCGGATCGCGCCGCCGGGCAGATCTTCCCCGAGCTTCCAGCGCACCGACGGGGCGTCGTTGCCTATCCCATCGGTTAGGTCGACGAACTCGCCGAAGGTATCGGAGAGCGACTCGTTGATCGCCCCCGACTGGTAGTAGTAGAAGAGCTTCGAGGTGTGGTCGGTGACGCCGTGGGTGAGCTCGTGGCCGACCACGTCGTCGGCTGAGGCGTAGCCCTGGCCGTAGACCATCTGCTCCCCATCCCAGTACGCGTTCTCGAAGGGGCAGGGGGAACTGGGATCGCAATAACGGGTCGTCGACTTGATCGTCATGCCGGCGCCGTCGATGCCGTCGCGCCCCAGGTAGTTGAGGTAGAAGTCGTAGGTCGCGCCGGCGTTGTCGTAGGCGCCGTTGACGTCCGCGATCGTGCTCGCTGCGCCGCCCTCAACGCGATCGAAAGGAGTCGTACAGGGCACCCTCGAATCGGTGTTATTGGCGTCGCAGACCTGGCGGTACTTCGCTGTCTCAATCTGACTGAAATGGAGCGCCACGATCCCGAGCTGCGCGTCCACCAGAACGAGCTCGTCGATCGGCTCTAGCCCACCCTCGCCGGTGACGTCTATGCGCCAGACGAGCGTCGGCTTAGCGAGACCGGGTCCGCCCAGGATTCGCGAGTCGTAGATCCACAGGCTGGGCTTGCTTGCCTGAAGCTTCGACGCCGGCACGCTGTGCGCCTTGGCGACGGCTTCAAGCGCCGCGTCGCTCGCGGCGGAGGAGTCGATCCGCGCCTTCACCGACACGTTCGGGGCGGGCACTGTCTCGCCCCCGACCGAGAGCAGGTTCTTGCTGCTGTCGAGGTTCGCTACCAACTCGCCGCCCAGAACCGGAACTCCCTCGTGAGTCTGCTGGAAGCGCACGACCGAGCGTCCCGCCGAAGCCGCGCGGGCGGAAATGACAGTTAGCTCCTTGGCCTGGTCGCTGATCCCGAACGCCTTGCCTTGAATATCCAGGAACGCACGTGCGACCACCGTCGGAGACGCGGACGGGCTGAGCCCGGACGGGCGACTGATCGGCTTGCCCGGAGCGGAGCCGATGAACCGTACTTTCCCGGTCTCGGGGCGGTACGCGATGCGGGCTCCGGAGCCCAGTTCCTGCCTGAGTTGAGTGCGGCTCAGCTCGTCGGAAGGCGCGGCAACGCCGGCGCTCGCCGAGACACTGAGTGCAACCACTCCGAGCAGGGCAACGCCTGCGAGCGCAGTGATGTATTGAACCGGTCGCGAAAGCTGCGACCTCATTCTGGTCTCCTTCCGAGAGGCCGAGGGCGAAGGAACGGAGGTAACTCAGACAATTGCCACGGATAGCGATGTTGCCAATAACCCGGCGTCAGCGGCGTTGTGGGCATTCTAGGGAACAGTTCTCAACATAACGCGTTATCCCTATTGAGGAAGAAACCGAGTGGCGTTAAGGAAGACGGGGAGACACAGGTGGATCAGAAAACTGAGCAGGCGACCTTCGCCGCCGGTTGCTTCTGGGGCGTCGAGGCCTATTTCAGGCGCGTGAAAGGCGTTATCCGGGCAACCTCCGGTTACAGCGGAGGTGCGACAGAACACCCGAACTACGAGCAGGTCTGTGCGGGTCGCACCGGACACGCCGAGTCGGTGCTCGTCGAGTACGACCCGCAGGTCGTTTCCTTCGATCGGCTCCTCTATCACTTCTGGAAGATCCACGACCCGACCCAGGTCGACCGCCAGGGAAACGACGTCGGCAGCCAGTACCGTTCGGCGATCTTCACGCACTCGGAAGAGCAGCGCGAGGAGGCCGAGCGCTCGAAGGCGCAGTTGGAGCGCTCGGGCCGCTTCCGCAAGCCGGTCGCGACCGCGATCGAGCCGGCGAAGGAATTCTGGCCCGCCGAGGAGTACCACCAGGACTATCTGGCGAAGAACCCCGGCGGCTATTGCCACGTCGATCTCTCGAGCGCCGCGTAGCGCACGAACAGCTCGCCAACCTGCCGGCCGCTCAGACCGCGCTGCCTCCCTGGAGCTCGTGCAGAAGCGCCGCGACACGGCGCGCAATCTCGTCGCGAATGCGCCGAGTCGTTTCCGGATCGGTCTCGTTCGGGTCCTGCACATTCCAGTCGAGGTAGCGCCTGCCCGGGATGACCGGGCAGCTGTCGCCGCAGCCCACTCTCACCACGAGATCGGCCCACTCGAGGTCGGCGCGCTCGAGTTGACGGGGCTCGTGCCGCGAGAGGTCGATGCCCAGCTCGTGCATCACGGCGATTACGTTCGGGCCGGTCCGGATCGCGGGCCTCGTGCCGGCCGAGCGCAGCTCGTACCTTCCTTCGCCGCCGCGCCGGAAGAAGGCCTCGGCCATCGGCGAGCGACCGGCATTGCCGACGCATACAAAAAGGACGTTCACAATCGACTGCTCTCCTTTCTCGTGGCCCTCGGGCCGGATGCAGTTCATCATATGGACGCCGATCCGCCTCACTCGGCGTTCTAGCGCTTGACGGGCAATAGCGGCCCGTATACGATCGCGAACGTATGTTCGCCACCCTCGCTCGAAGCCGCTTCCGATGAATCAGCCGCCGCTGCCTCGCGTGATCGTCTACGCGGCCGTCAGCCTCGACGGGAAGACGACGGGCTTCGATGCCGATGTCGGCCTCTTCTATGAGCTAGCGTCGACCTGGAAGGAGGACGCCTCGCTTTGCGGCTCCGACACGATGCTCGCCGCCTCGGTGGAGGAAACGAGCGCCGCCGATTCGAGCGAGCCGGCAACGGCCGGCAGCTCGGCGCCGCTGCTCGTCGTGCCTGACAGTCGTGGCCGCGTCAAGGCATGGCGCTACCTGCTCGGACTTCCCTACTGGCGCGGCGCAGTGGTGCTCTGCTCGAGCACGACACCCGCGAGTTACCTCTCGGAGCTGGCCGAGCTCGGCATCGAGACGATCGTCGCCGGTGCCGATCACGTCGACTACCGCAGCGCGCTCGCCGAGCTTCGCGATCGCTTCGGCGTGGAGACGATGCGTGTCGACTCCGGGGGCCGGCTGAGCGGGCTGCTCCTACGCGAGGGCCTCGTCGACGAGGTCAGCGTGCTCGTCTTTCCGACTGTTGTCGGTGAGGCCAGCTCGCTCTCGATCTACAACCTCCCGGAGGCAGTGCCGAGCGGTGACGTCGTCTCTCTCGCCCTGCGCGGGGTCGAGGTACCGCGCGACGATGCCGTCTGGCTTCGCTACGACGTGGTTCGCTAGCAGCTCGGTCCCGCTTCGCGTCGCCCGCCTATGCTGTCGAGATGAGCTCCAACCCGAGCACCGGCGGGGGCGTTCTCGCGCTGACTTTCGACGACGGTCCGTCCGAGTGGACGCCGTCGATCCTCGATCTGCTCGCCGAGTACGGCGCCAGCGCGACCTTCTTCATTCTCGGGGCCGCTGTCGCCGGAACCGAGCGCACCCTCGAGCGCGCGCTCGCCGAAGGGCACGAGCTCGGGCTCCACAGCTGGTCGCACCCGCATCTCACTCAGCTCTCCGACGACGAGATCAGAAGAGAGATGCGCGAAACACAGGCGGCAATCGAACGGGCAACAGGCGCTGTCGCGCGTGTCTGGCGGCCGCCCTATTTCGAAGCCGACGACCGGGTGCGCCAGGCGCTCGCCGGCAGCGACATGGTCGAGGCCGGCTGCTCGATAGCGCCCGAGGACTACCACTGGCCGGCTGAGCGCACAGCGGCATTCGTGATCGAGCGCTTACGGCCCGGAGCCATCCTCGACCTGCACGACGGGCGACCTTCTCACTCGAGTAGCGCCCCGGAACGGGCCGCGACGGTCGAGGCGCTCGAGTTGATCCTCGAGGAGATGCGGCAGCGGAACCTTCGAGGCGTTTCCTTCTCGCAGCTTCCGACCCTTGAAATCGGCGGCGCGACCTGAGAAGGTGTCAACTGTGTCGCGGCGTTTTCTTCTAGCAATCGCAGTCGGAGCCGTCGCGCTGCTTGCGCTCGCCTCCCTGGCGACGGCAAGCTCGAGCAAGTCGCGGACGAGCGAGGACACCTTCATCCAGTTCCGCATGCCCTCGAACAACGTCTTCTGCGCCTACGTCGTCTCGAGCTCGCCGTACGCGAAATACCTCCGCTGCGACATCATGAGTCGCATCAAGCCGAAGCCGACCGGCGGGCGCTGCATCGAGGGCAGCCGCGGCTTCAGCGCCGATATCGACGTGACCGGCAGGGCGACATTCCCTTGCTCCAGCGACACCGTCTACAACAAGAGCGCGCCGCTGCTCCAATACGGAAAGACCTGGCGCCGCGGCGGTTTCACCTGCAAGTCAAGCATGGCCGGGCTGAGGTGCTCGAACCTGAGCCGGCACGGCTTCTTCCTCAGTCGCGCGCATAGCTATCGCTTCTAGGCGGGCAGTCGCGAGGAGTGATTTGGCGCGTCGCTCGTGATTCGGCGCGGAATCGGCATACCTGAGTGCGTCTTTTACGCGTCCGTACGGCTAAATTCAGACGACCCCGCGGGCGGGTGGCTCGGTGGCGGGCTGCGTACCTTGATGCCGGCGCGGAGCAGAGCCGGACGCGCGCTCTACTCCTCCGCGACAACGGGCTCCGGAGCGGACGCTCCGACCGCCGACCCGGCTGGAGCGGCGCTCGAGGCGAGCACGCCGACCAGCGCCATCACCAGCGCGACTATCCCCAGCGCAGCCGAGAGCCCTAGCACCTTCGCCGTTGAGCCGATCAGCGGCGGCCCCACCAGGAAGCCGAAATACCCGATCAACGAAACCGAGGCCAGCCCCATTCCGGATGGCACGTCGCTGCGCGAGCCGGCGGCCCGGAAGACGGTCGGGACCACCGCAGCGAGGCCGGCGCCCATACCTGCGAAACCGATGATGGCCGCGATCGGATGCCCGATCAGAAGAGCAATCGTAAGGCTCCCTGCCGCGAGCAATCCGCCGCCGCGTGTCAAGGCGACGGGCCCGAAGCGCATCGTCAAGCGATCGCCGCTCAGACGGCCGGCGACCATCATCAGCGAGAAGGCGAAATAGCCAAGCGCGGCGATGGCTTGGCTGGAATGAAGCGGCTTGTTGATGTAGACGGCGCTCCAGTCGCCCGCCGCCCCCTCCGAGAGCAGGCTGATAAACGCGACGACGCCCAGCGCGACCAGTTGCCGCGGCGGCTTGACGAAGAAACGGCGCTCTTCCTGCGCGACGTCGTCGCCGCCTCGAAGCAGGAAGCGGCCCGCTATCAGACCGCCGGCCAGCGCGATACCCGTCGCGAGCGGAATGTGAATGCGCAGATCGAGCGCTGCCCAGGCCGCCAACGCACCGGTTCCCGCACCGGCGAGCCCGCCGAAGCTGAACCAGGCGTGGAAGGAGGAGAGAATCGGGCGTCCGTAGTGGCGCTCGATCAACAAGCCGTGCGCGTTCATGGCGACGTCCACGAAGGCGCTGACCACGCCGAGGACGAAGATGATCAGGCCCAGAACCACGACGTTGGGCGCAAAGGCGATCGGCGCGATTGAGGCGCAGAAGAACAGGAATGCGACGCGCGTGGTGCGGCGGCTTCCGGCGCGAGTCACGATTCGGCCGGCGAATGGCATCGCCAGGATCGCCCCCAGAGGCGCACCGAAGAAAGCGAACGAGAGGGAGAAGACCGACAGGTCGAGCTTGTCCATCAGCGCCGGTATGCGGGTCACCCAGTTGCCGGCGAGCGCCCCGTTGGCAAAGAAGATGTAGGCAACCGCGATCCGCGCCGCGCGTAAACGACGCTGGGCGGCTTCGTTTTCGATCGACTGACTCAAGAAGAACTCCTCAGGGAAATGAGTGCGCCGCACCAGGCTAGCGACAGGCGCGAGCAGAACGGTCGGTCAGGTCGTGAGGACGCGCCGGAGCCGCCAGGTGGCGAGCGTCAGCAAGACAGCCGCATAGGCGCAGAGCACGCCCACGTCGAGCCATACGTTCGAGAGACCGCCGCCGCCCACGAGTAGGTGGTTGAAGGCGTCGTTAGCCCAGGCGTGCGGAGTGATGTGCGCGATCTTGCGCATCGTCGCGGGGAAGGTCTCGAGCGGCGCCATCGAGCCGCCGATGGCGGCGAAGACGAGCCCGACGATCATCCCCAGCGGGGCGGCTTGCTGCTCGCTTCCGAACAGCGTCCCAATCAGCACTCCCGCCCCCACCGCAACCAGGCTAAAGGCGAGGATGACGGCGCTCGTTCCGAGCGGGTTTCCCCAGTTGACCGAGAAGATGAGCCAGGAGAAGAGCACGATCACCAGCGACTGGAGGAGCGTGATGATCCAGCGACCGAGCACGATCCCGAGCAAGATCTCTCGTGCGGAGCTCGGTGTGGAAAGCATCCTTCGCGCGACCCCGAGCCGGCGCGTCTCGATCAACCAAACCGAGCCCGTCAGCGCCGACAGGAACACGAACAGGAGCAACTGCGTGCTCGCGCTCTGCTGGAACTGACCGCGCGACTGCGGGTACTTCCCCCCTCCGGCGGCGAGCAGCCGGACGTCGACCGGGGAAGCTCCTTTGACCGCGCTCACCCGCCCGAGCGCGCTCTCCAGCGTAGTGCGGCTATCGGCGCGGACGATTCGGGCGGCGAGAAGCATGCTTCCCTGCGCGGAGACGGCGGACTCGACCGCGACTCGAATCTGAGGCGCGAGCGAGTCGGGACGCGCGAAGTAGCGCAACCCGGCCGTCTTGCCGCCACGCAAGCGCTGGTCGTAGTTGGGCGCGATCACCAGCCCGCCCGAGACGTAGCCGCGCTCGACCGCCTTCGCGAGGGCGCCCTCGCTGCCGTAGCTCCTGGTGTCGAGGCCTGGCTGAGCGCCGAGAGTCTTGACGAGCTGCGCGGCGAGCGGCCCGTTCTCCTGCTTGACGACGCCGACCAGCGCGCTCGAATTCCCGAAGGCGGCGCCCAGCAGCAAGATCAGGCCCATCGGCATGATCAGCAGGAAGAAGATATTGGCGCGCCAACGGAAGGTCCGCGTCAGCTCGGTTCGAACTATCGCCAGTACCTTCACGGCTCGATCAACTTCCTCACGCGTACAAGCGCC
Source organism: Actinomycetota bacterium (assembly GCA_003132665.1). Lineage (GTDB taxonomy): Bacteria > Actinomycetota > Thermoleophilia > Gaiellales > Gaiellaceae > Fen-549. The sequence continues at coordinate 71,819 of PKYN01000015.1, read as the reverse complement.
ACAGCGCCGCAGACAACGGCGATCCCGAGCAGAACGAGCGAAGGCTCGACGATCGCGCTCAGCCCTCCACCGCTGGAGAGATCCTGAAGCCCGCTCAGGAACCAGGCGTGCGGCGTTCCCTTGCTGAGCGTCGCCAGCACTCCGCCCGCCTGAGCCACCGGGAAGAAGGAGCCGCCCAGCATGCCGAGCACGACGCTGACGATCGAGAGCCATGCGTTGGCCTGCTCATGAGTCTTGGCGAGCGTGGTCACGAACGCAGTCACCGCGATCGCCGCCAGAACGGCGCAGACGATGAGCACGGCGACCCCGATCGGGTTGCCCCAGTGAGCTCCCAGCGCGAGACGAGTCGTGAGTGCGAGCACGGTCATGCTCGTCAGCCCGAGCGCGAGGCTGGTCAGAACCTTGCCGCCGAGAATCGAGCGGCGCGAGATCGGCGCCGCCAGCAGACGAGCCAGCGTTCCGTCGCGGCGCTCGTCGAGCAGGCTCGAGATTCCGAACTGAACGGCGAAGAAGAGGAAGAAGACCGCCATTGCCGCGGCGTAGTAGGTCTTTGGATCGAGGTTGTTACGAGTGGTCGAGGTGTCGCCGACCGCGATCGGCGGATTCGCCGAGGCGACCTCGCCGGCGATCCGGACGGTCGCGGCGCCATTGGCGTGAAGCGCGCGAGAAGCAACGGCGATCGTGCGCGTATAGGTGGCATAGGAGTCGGCGATGGAGCGGGCCACGAGCGCACCGATCGAGTTCTTGGTGTCGCCGATAACGTCAATGCGAACGGGCGCGCCGCCCATCGAGACGGCCGACAACCCCCGTGGCAGCACGATGGCCGCATCGAGCTTGCCGCTTTTCACCTGCCCGCGTGCTGCGGCCTCAGTTCCCGCGGGGCGCAGGTTCACGGGCGCGCCCCTGGCGGCATTGGAAAAGCCACTCGCGGCGGGCCCTTGATCGAGATTCACGAGACCGATCTGGTAGGTCTTGCTTCCGGCCGAGAAGCCCGAGATCGTGACGCTGAGCGCCACGGCGAGCGCAAGCGGGGCAATGACCGCCACCAGGAAGGCCGAGCGATCGCGCAGCCGCTGGCGCAAGTCCTTGGCGGTTATCAGGAATGCGGTGCGCACGGGTCCGATTCACGCATCAGTCGCGCAGCGCCCGGCCGGTCAGGTGCAAGAAGACGGCTTCGAGGTTGGGCTCTTCGACTTCGACGCCGTGCACGGATACGCCTGCGCCGCCCGCCGTAGTGAGAATCTCGGGCAGAACGGCGCTCGCACCCTCGACCAGAAGCTCGATCGAGCCGTCCCCCGCCGAGGCGGCGTGAACCGCGCCGATGCGTGCGCAAGCCACCGCGGCCGCCTCGAGCGCGCCGCTGCCTGTGAGATGCACCTTGTCGTATTCGCCCAAGAGCGCGACCAGCTCGGCACGCGTCCCTTCGGCCTTCAGCTCGCCGCGATCGATGATCCCGACCCGGTCGCAGAGCCGCTCGGCCTCTTCCATGTAGTGGGTCGTGTAGAGCACGGCCATTCCCTGCTCGCCGAGCTGCTCGACCGACTCGAGAATGGCGTTCCTGCTTTGTGGATCGACGCCCACGGTGGGCTCGTCGAGAATCAGCAGGCTGGGCGAGTGCAACAGGCCGATGCCGATGTTGAGACGGCGCTTCATCCCGCCGGAGTAGGTCTTGGCCTGGTCGCCGGCGCGCTCCTCGAGCCCGATGATCTTCAGCACCTCGCCAACGCGGCTGCGGTTTTGCTTGCCGCTTATCCCGTAGAGCCGCGCGAAGAAGGAAAGGTTCTCGCGCGCCGTCAGATCGGGGTAGATAGCCAGATCCTGTGGGACAAAGCCGATCGCGCTCTTTGCGGCGACGCTCTTCGTGGTCAAGAGCTTTCCCTCTACCAGCGCCTCGCCCGCGTCCGCCTCGAGCAGCCCCGCGACGATCGAGATGGTCGTCGTCTTCCCGGCGCCGTTCGGGCCGAGCAGACCGTAGCTCTCACCCGGCGCGATCTCGAAGTTGACGCCGCGAACCGCCTCGATGTCGCCGAAGCGCTTACGCAGACCTTCGCAATGGAGTACGGGCTGTATTGAAATCGGTCGGCCTTTCGTTTATCATCCGAAACGGATCATCGGTTAACGATGGTGCGGAAGATACGATAAAATCCCCACGATGTCAAGAACGACCCTCACTCCGGTTTCCTACCTCGTGCTCGGCTGGATCGCGCACAGTCCGGCGACGCCCTATGACCTGAAACGCAGGGTCGCAGAATCCGTCGGCCATTTCTGGGAGTTTCCACATTCACAGCTTTACGCAGAACCCGCGCGGCTCGCCGGGCTGGGACTGCTCGGCGAGGAACAGGAGCAGCAGGGCCGTCGCCGCCGCGTTTACTCGATCACCCAGGCGGGCCGGGAAGCGCTCGAGGCTTGGTTGCGCGAGCCGACGTCGGAAGAGCCGCAGATACGAGACATTGGGCTCTTGAAGCTGTTCTTCAGCAGTAGTCTCGACAGCGAGAGCGTCATCGCCCTCGCCCGGGCTCAGGAGCAGTCGCACCGCGACAAGCTCTCTACCTACGAGGAACTGGATCGAAGAGTTCCGAAAGAGGCGGTTTCCGCGCACGCGACGTTGCAGGCGGGCCTCGCCTTCGAGCGCGCCTTCATCGACTTCTGGGGCGAGATCGCCTCCCGCCGGCCCTCGGCGTAGGCGCGAGCGCAAGCGCCTGGTCGCCTAGCCGGTCACTCGACCGTGCCGTCGTGTGCCGGATACGAGCCGAACACGCGCAGCTCGCGCGTGAGCGTGCACATCTCCTCGAGCGTCTCGCTTACCACTGGATCGAGCGGGAAGCCGGCCAGCACCGCGTCGAAGCGGTAGCGCCAGGGCTTGTGCGGAATCGGCCGGGAAACGAGCTCGACCAGATCGATCGAGTGGCGATAGAACGGCTCGAGCGCGCGGAAGAGGGCGCCCGGCCGGTGATCGGTGACGAACGAGAAGGCCAGGCGCCAGTCCTCGCCGTTGCAATCCAGGCGCGTGTAGGTGGCCAGCGAGACGAAGCGGGTGAAGGCCTCGGGATGATCGCCCACGTCGTAAGCGAGAACCTCGAGACCGAGCGAATGGGCGGCTCGTTCACTGGCAATCGCAACCTCGCTTGGGTCTCCCTTCGCGGCGATCTCCTGCGCGGCGCCGACCGTGGTTGCGTTGGCCACCGCGGTAGCCCAGGGAATCGAGGCCAGGAACAGCCGGCACTGATCGAGTGCGATCGGGCGCGAGTGGACGACGCGAATCTGCTCGAGTGGGACATTCGCGACTCCAACCAGGCAGTGGTGAATGGGGATCACCGTCTGGGCCACGATCGAGAGCGGCGAGTCATAGAGGAGATCGTGCGTCTCGGCGACCGGGCCCGCGAGCGAGCTCTCGATCGGCAGCACACCGAAGTCAACCTCGCCGCCGGCCACCGCGTCGGCGACAGCCGAGAAGTTGGGAAGCGGCACCAGCTCCGGATCGTTGGGGAAGAGACGATCGCAGGCCGCGGCGCTGTGTGCGCCTTCGCGCCCGGGATATGCGACTCGAGTAGCCATTTGTCTGTCAGAAAGCCTAGACGCACCGCTGATATACGTGCGCCGGCTGGGTCGTTGAGCGAATCTTTATGCGTTCGAGCCAGACTACTGCGGTATCGCAGTATTGGCTCACGGGAGGTCATCGCAGATGAATGCACCACTGAAGGGGAAACTCGTACGAACTCGCTGGCTGGCCGCGTGCTTGATCGTCGCCGTCGGGCTTGGCTTCGCCGGGCCGGCCTCGGCGAGCTCCTCGGCAAAGGGTCGCCTGGTCAAGACGAACGGGCACAGCCTCTACCTCCGTTGCGCCGGCACGGGCTCTCCGGTGGTGATGCTCGAGGCCGGGTTCGGCGACTGGAGCCGCGGCTGGAAAGCCGTGCTCGGTCGCTCGACTCAGGTGGGCACCACAGTTTGCGCCTACGATCGCCGCGGGCTCGGGAAGAGCGACGCGTACACGGGCACACGAAAGATCGCGGAAGTCGTTTCCGACCTGCACGAGCTCGTGGGCGCGGCGAAGCTGCGCGGGCCGTACGTCCTCGCGGGCGCCTCGATCGGCGGGCTGATTACTCGCTCCTACGCTCGCTCGTATCCGAAACAGGTTGCGGGGATGGTGCTGTTCGACTCGGTTCCCGACGACTGGGACCAGTACCTCGGAATGTCGGTTATGAGTGGGGACAGCGAAAATCTCGATATAGCGGCGGCGGCGACTCGCCTCCGCGCCTCCGACAAACTCGGGAAGAAGCCTCTCGCGGTGCTCCAGGCAGGCGACGAGAGCTACCTCGAGCAGCTCGTGCAAAGGTCCGACTTCCTCGATTACTGGAATCCGAGCCAGCAAAAGCTCGCCCGTCTTTCCAAGAACTCGGTCTTTGCGCTCGCCACCGGCCAACCGCACTGGATCCAGCAGGCCGCGCCCAAGCTGTCGGCCGAGGCCATTCGGCTGGTAGTCGCCTCGGTACGGAGCGGCAAGCCGCTCCCGACCTGCGCAAAGAGCAAGCTGCCGAAGCTCGGAGCGGCCTGTCAGTAAGGGCTGGGGTTTCTGAGGCGCTCAGTCTTCGCGGCCGAGCGCCTCTACGACCTTGTCGGTGAACTCGCGCGTTCCAGCCGTTCCGCCGAGGTCGGTGGTGGGCGCCTCGTGGATGGCCGCCTCGACCGCATGCTCGAGCTCGCGCGCAGCCGTCTCCTCGCCGAAGGCGTGCTCGAGCATCATCGCCACCGAGCGCAGCATTGCGGTGGGATTGGCGATTCCCTTTCCGGCAATGTCCGGCGCCGAGCCGTGCACCGGCTCGAACAAGCCGGGGCCTCCGTCCGCGAGCGAGGCCGAGGCCGCGAGCCCAAGGCCGCCTGTGACCGCGGCGGCCAGGTCGGAAAGGATGTCGCCGAACATGTTCTCGGTCACGATCACGTCGAACTGCTCGGCGGCGCGGGCAATTTGCATAGCCGCGTTGTCCACCAGCATGTACTGCACTTCTACGTCCGAGTAGTCGCTCTTGACCCGCTCGACGACCTGCCGCCAGAGTCGAGAGGTGGCAAGCACGTTCGCCTTGTCGACACAGGTCAGCCGCTTGCTCCGCTTACGCGCCAGCTCGAAGCCGCGCCGGGCGATGCGCTCGATCTGGGGCTCGGTGTATTCGCAGGTGTCGAAGACCACTCCGTCTTCGGTGCGGCCGCGGCGGCCGTAGTAGATGCCGCCGACGAGCTCGCGCACGATCAGCAGGTCGACTTTGTCGCCGTCGCTCGAGGGTCGAAGATTTGCGTAGACGTCGAGCTCGCCGCGCAGCTCGATCAGCCCCTGCTCGGGCCTCAACGCGGCGCCGTCGTACTTCGGCAGCCCGATCGCGCCGAGCAAGACCGCGTCGGCCTGCTTGCAGGCCTCGAGCGTCGCGGCCGGGAGCGGCGTGCCGAACTTGGCGATCGCCTCGCCGCCGAACGGTTGCGCCTCCAGCTCGAGCGGCAGCGGCTCGAGCACGCGCATCGCGGCCTCCATCACCTCGGGGCCGATTCCGTCACCCGGCAGGCAGACGACTTTCACGTCTGCGCCAGCTTGTGTTGAGCCCAGGGAATGAGACCGCCGCGCTCGAGCATCTCGAGCATGAACGGTGGCACCGGCGCAGCTGTGAACTCCCGGCCGTCCACGGTCACCTTGCCGGCGGCCGCATCGACCGAGATCTGCGAGCCCGGCTTGGCCGCCTTCACGGCGTCGGGGCAGGTGATCGCCGGCAGAGCCAGGTTGATGCAGTTGCGATAGAAGATGCGCGCGAAGCTCGACCCGACGACGCAGCGCACGCCCCAGGCCTTCATCGCCAGCGGTACGTGCTCACGCGAGGAGCCCATGCCGAAGTTCTCGCCCACGACGAGAACGGTATCGCCGTCGAGCTGGTCGCGCAGCGCCGGATCGAGACCTTCGAACAGGTAGGGCTTCATCTGCTCCGGGTCGTCGATATTCAGGTAGATGCCGGGGTACAGAACATCGGTGTCGATGTTTGTCCCTGGAACCAAGACCGCTTTGCCGGCGGCTATCACGACGCCACCTCCGCCGGGTTGACGACCTCGCCCGCGACCGCCGCGGCGGCTGCTACGTACGCATTGCCGAGATAGACGCTGGCTTCCGGAGAGCCAGAACGGCCCTTGAAGTTTCTGTTGATGGTCGCGAGCGCGTTCTCGCCGGGCGCGAGCGCGCCCGTGTGGCCGCCGAAGCACGGCCCGCAGGTAGGCGTCGAGATCGAGGCACCGGCTGCGACGAGGATGTCCACGAGGCCTTCGGCGACGGCCTGGCGGTAGATCTCCTGCGTCGCGGGCACGACGATCATGCGCGTTCGCTCGTGCACCCGCTTGCCCTTGACCATCTCGGCCGCCTGGCGCAGGTCGGTCATCGTCCCGTTGGAGCAGTTTCCGACCACAACCTGATGAATCGGCGTTCCGACGATCTCGCTCACGGGAACTACGTTCTCGGGGTTGTGCGGCTTGGCGACCAGCGGCCCGAGCCGGTCGAAGTCGACCGCTATCCGGCGCGAGTAGCTCGCGTCCGGATCGGAGTGAACCGGCTGCCAGACCTTGTCGGTGCGCCCGTCCAAATAGGCCGCGGTCTGATCGTCGGCCGGAAAGATGCCCGTCTCCGAGCCGGCCTCGACGGCGAGGTTGGAAACGGCGAGGCGCTCGTCGATCGAGAGCGACTGCACGCCGGGTCCTACGAACTCGAGCACGTTGCCGGTGCCGCCGCCGGCGCCGATCTGGCTGATCACGGCGAGGATCACGTCCTTGCCGGTGACAAAGTGTCCCTTCTCGCCGCTGACAGTCACCTGAATCGTTCCCGGCACCGCCTGCCAGAACTCGCCGAAGACGAGGCAATAGGCGATGTCGGTTGAGCCGAGCCCGGACGAGAAAGCGCCCATCGCACCGTGGGTGCAGGTGTGCGAGTCGCCGCCCACGATCACCGACCCCGGTACGACCCAGCCCTCCTGCACGAGCAGCGTGTGCTCGATACCGCCGCGTCCCTGGTCGTAGAAGACGACGCCGTGCTCGAGCGACCAGTCCTTCAGGCGCTTGATTAGGATCGCCGAGCGCTCGTCCTTGGCCGGCGCGAAGTGATCGGCGACCATCACGACCTTTGCAGGATCGAAGACGGCACTGGTGCCCATCTTCTCCATCTGCCGGAAGGCGACCGGCCCGGTCACGTCGTTGGCCAGCACCACGTCGCAACGGACCATGACGACCTGCCCCGGCTCGACGCGATCGGCGTCGGAGTGGTCGAGCAGAATCTTCTCGGCGACCGTATAGCCCATTGAGCCTTAAGCCTAGCGACGGCGAGGAAAGCAGCGCTCAGATCCTGCGCGGCTCGCAGCCCGCGATGAAGATTTGCCTCCGGACTAAAGGAAATCGCCGCGTCACGTGTCATATAGGTATGGGGAATCGCGCGAGGACGCGTCTCGGCCGGCAGAGCCCCGAGGGGCCCGATCTCGAGCAGATCGAGGCCGTTTATCGCAGGAGCGTCACCAGGCTCCGCCGGGTTGCAACCGCGATCGTCGGCGATCGCGAGGCGGCGCTGGATGCCGTTCAAGCGGGGTTCTCGACAGCCGTCCGGCGCCGGGCCGAATACCTCGGCGACGGGTCGCTCGATGCCTGGGCCTGGCGCATCGTCGTCAACGAAGCGCGCGACGCGCGCGCCCGCCTGCTCGCTCGCGACGGCGCCGGGCCCGAGAGCGAGACTCTCAACGATGGTCTCGCAGCTCGCGGAGATGGAGCTCGAGGTGAGATCCTGAACGCGCTGGCGGAGCTTTCCGAACGACAGCGGCTCGTCGTTTTCCTGCGCTATTACGCCGATTTTGACAACCCGACGATCGCGCACGTGCTGGCGATCAGCGAGCGTACGGTAAGCGCCACATTCAACCAGGCGCACCCCCTGTTGCAGGAACTGCTCGAGGAGGTCTCACCGTAGTCTGGTCGCCGTCCATTGCGAAGAAGTTGGACGAAGCGGTTCCGCCGTTCGACAACACGCCCCGCGACTGGAACGACGTGCTGGCGCGGAGCGGAGAGGCTCGCGCTCGAGCGCATAATCACGTTGCGACGCTCGGTTGGCGCCGCAGGGTCCTCGTCGGAGCCGTACCGGCAGTGGTCATCGCCTTGTGGTTGTCGCTGCTCGTCGCGTTCGCTCCCGGCCGCTCATCTACTGCCGGCTCGCCGTCTCCGCCGGAGATCTGGAAGGCGATCGCGGCGAGCCAGCCCTTCGCCGCCAATCCCGAGATCTTCGGCATCCGAGGCCAGTTCTCCGAGGCGGACGGCGACCCCTACGGCGCGCTGAAGGTGACCGTGGGCATTCGAGCGGCAACGGGCGCGCGCGCGTTCGACGACCCACGCGCCCTCGCTACGCAACGAGCCAACTGGCTGGCGCTCACGGCGGCGGCGATATACGAGAACGAGTCTCTCCAGGCTGGTCGAAGAGGATTGAGCATGATCGTCTCCGAGGTCGAGAGCAAGAATCCGGACGGTACCGTCGCGCTGAGCCGCGAGTCTCACCCGGCCAACGTCTCCGACACCAGCCGAGCGATCATCGCTCCCTCTGATCTGCCAGGCGCGCGCGAGCGCGTGCTGACGAAAAGCGAAGCCCTGCCCTACGTGAAATCGCTGAGCGTCTCGCTGCCGCACTTCGGGCACAGTGCGGCAGCGGAGGTACGCGTGGTGACAGACAAGCCGGATGCGTTCTTCTTCACTTACCCGCGCCTGTCGAAGATTCTGAGCGACGGATTCTCCAGCGCCCTCGTCGGCACCAAGCTCGAGGTAGTGGACACAAAGGGAGATCCGGTTCTCTACCTATCCGATTCGTCGCTGCTTCGCGAGGCTTCGGTGATCGGGTTCCGACCGTGGGCCGCCTACCTGTCCGAGCTCAATCCGCCGGCGCCGGCGCGGTAACCGGCTCGCTCAGATCCGCAGCGTGCGAAGCGCAGGGCGCTAGCCGGCGATCCCGGGAGGCTCGGGAGGCTGCGCGAAGTTCGTGGGCACCTGCGCGGGGTGAGGAGGCTGCTCGACGTTTGTGAGCACCTGCGCGAGTTGAGCCTCGGTGGTACTGACAGAGTCACCGCGCTCGATCGTGACCAGGAGTTGGCGTAGGTTCTCGGCCGTCTCCTGGGCCTTGTGCTTGAACTCGGCCATGCGCCGGTTGAGGTGCACGTACTCACCGGAGCGCTTTTCCTCGCTGACGTCGCGCATGCTCACCAGCAGCAGGCGAATACCTTCGGTGGTGGTAACGGCGGTCGCCATCGTCTCCATCAGAGCCCAGCTGCCGTCGGCCCGCCTCATGCGCACGGCAAAGGGGTAGGAGTCGCCGCGATAGACGTCGCCGATAGCGTCCTGGGCAATAGCCAGATCCTCGGGCTCGATCAGTGAGAGGAAGTTGACTTCGGCCAGCGCCTGAAAGTCGTATCCCAATTCTTCGGCGCAGGACGGTGACGCGTACAGGAAGCGTCCTTCCCCGTCCACGAGCACGACCGCGTCGGGCATGTTCTCGGCGATCTTGCGCAGGAACTCGCCCTCGCTCAACATCATCGCCTCTTCGCGGCGGACATCGCTGATGTCGAAGACCACCGAGACCGTGCCGGTGATCTGGCTTGCGCCGTCTTTGTTCGGCCCGACCCGCACCCGATACACGCGGGTGCCCCAGTCGAGCTCGTAATTGACGGTCTCGCCGCGCAGCGCGTTCAAGGTCGCGGCGATCGGCGTGAAGGCCGTGTCCTCGGTCTGGAAGAACTCGAACAGGGTCAGGCCGACGAGGCCGTCGGGGGCGAGCCCCAGATCGGCCAGCGCTCCGCCGCGACAGCTCGTGAAGCGCAGCTGGCCGTCGATCGCCCAGAGCATCGCCGGCATCTGATCGATCAGCGCCGGGGAAAGAGAGCCGTTCGGACTTGGGCTGTTCATTGGCGGTGTTACTTCGGCTGCGGCCGCGAGCGGCGCCGGAGAATCCTCCTCCTGTTCGGGCTCATCTTTTCTCTCTTCCTGTGCCGCGCCGGATGCCGTCTTCACGGCATCGTGCAGATCGCCGGAAAGGTCTTGTCCCTTCTCCGACCGCCAGGAAAAGCGTGCAGAGCCGATTGACTGCATAGGCCGTCCACTTTCTTTTCGGCTCGCGGGCTCCGAAGCTTGAAGGATTTTTCGCGGCGTTCAGCCCTAGATGGTCGGACGGGTGACGGCTCCCTCGGAGGCCGAGCTTACGAGCGCCGCGTACTTGGCGAAGACGCCGCTCGAATAGCGCGGTTCCGGCGCCTTCCAGGCAGCCAGACGAGTTTCGAGCTCGTCGTCTGAAAGCTCGACTCTCAGCTCACGCGCCTCGACATCGAGAACGATCATGTCATCTTCGCGCAAGGCCGCGATCGGGCCGCGGCGAGCGGCCTCGGGAGAGACGTGCGCAGCCATGAATCCGTGCGTGGCGCCGGAGAAACGCCCGTCGGTGATGAGCGCGACCGAGTCGTCCAGCCCCTCGCCGGCGATGGCGGCGGTGACTGCGAGCATCTCGCGCATTCCGGGGCCACCGGCCGGGCCTTCGTAGCGGATCACTACCACGTCGTCGGCGCCCACCTTGCCGGCCTTGACCGCCGCGAAGCAATCCTCCTCGGAGTCGAATACACGCGCCGGGCCGCGGTGGAGAGTGCGCTCGTGCCCCGCCAGCTTGACCACGCAGCCCCCGGGAGCCAGGTTCCCGCGCAGGATGGCGAAACCGCCCCTGCTCTTGAAGGGCGCGTCGACCGGGGCGACAACGTGCTGGCCCTCTGACTCCTGCCCGGAGAGAGCGATCTCGCCCATCGTTCGCCCGTCCACGTTGCGTGCGCTGAGGTGCAGGAGATCGCGCTTGGCCAGCTCGCGGGCAACGAGGGCGCAGCCGCCCGCGTCCCAGAGATCCGTGGCGACGAAGTCGCCGCCGGGTTTCAAGTTGGCGATGATCGGCGTGCGGGCGGCGATCAAGTCGAAGTCGTCGATCTCGAGCGGCACCCCGGCCTCGCGCGCGATTGCGAGCAGATGCAGGACGCCGTTGGTGGAGCCGCCGCTCGCGGCCACCGAGGTGATGGCGTTCTCGAGCGCTTCGCGCGTCACGATTTGCCGGGGAGTGATGTTCTCGCGCACGAGCCTCATCACCAGCTCGCCGGCGCTGTAGGCGGCGGCGTTCTTTCCCCGGGCCGTCGCCGGCACCTCGTTCAGCCCGCCCGGGCTGATGCCGAGGAAGTCGAGCGCCATCGACATCGTGTTGGCCGTGAACTGACCGCCGCAGGCTCCGGCGCCGGGGCAGGCGAGGGTCTCCAGCTCGTGTAGATCGCCGTCGGTCATCTTCCCGACGGCATGCGTTCCGACCGCCTCGAACACGTCCTGAATGGTCACGTCCCTGCCGTGCCAGCGGCCGGGCGCAATCGAGCCGTTGTAGAGCACGAGCCCTGGAATGTCGAGCCGGAGAAGGGCCATCACGGCCGCCGGAATGGTCTTGTCGCAGCCGACCAGGCAGACCAGCCCGTCGAACATGTGGCTATAGGCGGTGAGCTCGATCGAGTCGGCGATCACCTCACGCGAGACGAGCGAGCCGCGCATGCCCGGAGTGCCCATCGTGACTCCGTCCGAGACGGCGATGGTGTTGAACTCCACGGGCATGCCGCCGGCAGCTCGAATCCCCCGCCGAACGTGCTCGGCCAGCTCACGCTGGTTGTAGTTGCAGGGCATCGTCTCGATCCAGGTCGAGGCGATGCCTACCAGCGGCTTGGCGAGGTCGTCGTCGGTGAACCCGATGGCTTTGAAGTAGGCGCGCGCCGGCGCGCGGTCGGGGCCGTCCGTGAGAAGGTGGCTGCGCCGCTTGGCTGGATCGGAAGGAAGTTCGTATGGGCTCGGGCTCATGTCCTGTCCGGGATCGTAACCCTCGGGGCGCGCGCTGTCGTCGTGCCGCGAGTATCGGTCAAAAAGCGCCCGCTCCGCCGGTGGCGACGGCGAGCGCAAGCACTTTGCAGTCGGGAAAGCGAGCGGTCAGCTCCTCCGCGCAGGCCGCGGACTCTTCGTGCCGAGCCCAGACGATGATCGTCGGACCCGAGCCCGAAAGCGTCACGCCGACCGAGCCACGGGCGGGCTCTTCCTGAAGCTGGCCGAGCAAAGGCGCGGCGGCCGAGCGATACGGCTCGTGCAGGCGGTCGTGGAATGCGGCGGCGAGAAGTTGGGCGTCGCTGGTTGCGAGCGACGCGCCGAGCAGGGCGGCGCGGCCGCTGGAAAAAGCGGCGTCGGCATGGAGCACTTCGGCCGGCAGGCCAGCTCGCGCCGTGATCGTCTCGACGCTTTGCTTCGGAACGACCGCGATCAGATCGAGCGGAAGCGAGTCGGCAATCCGGCGGCAGCGCCAGAGCCCTTCCTCTTCCCACGCGAGCGTGACGCCTCCGTAGAGGCAGGCGGCGATGTTGTCGGCATGCGGCTCGAGCCGGACCGCCAGAGGAAGCAACTCGGCTGGGTCCGGCTCCACTCCCTCCCAGAGGCAAGCGGCGACGAGACCGAGCGCGATCGTGGCCGAGCTGGAACCGAGCCCTCGTGCGAACGGGATCCGATTGATGAAGCGAAAACGCTTGCCTTCGGGGTCGGTGATCAACGAAAACGCGCGCAGGCCGAGGTGATTACCGTCTCTCGGCGTCTCGGAAACGCCCTCGCCCTCGACCTCGACAACGGCGCCGTCTGCCTCGCTCACTTCTAGCTCGTTCCAGAACTCGAGAGCCACCCCGGCGCAGTCGAAGCCGGGGCCGAGGTTGGCGCTGGTCGCCGGGGCTCGGACCTTGACCGTCACTTCGCGGCGCCTTCGATCGAGCGAGCGCCTGCGCCTGGCTGGCGACCGCGCTCCATCAGGCCCACCCCAGCTCCGAGATTCCGCGTTGCGAGATCACCGGGAAGGCCGCCGCGATCTCACGACTCTCCGGCAGCGCGCTGATCTCCGCAAGGGCGGTCTCAACCGCGCCGTAGGTCGCCTCGTGCGAGATGACGTGGAGAGTGGCGCCCCCGTCGATCTGAGACTGGACGAGACGCGCGACCGAGATGCCGTGTGCCGCCAAACGCTCCGCGACGCGAGCGAGCACGCCCGGACGATCGTCCACCGAGATCTGGAGGTAGAAGGGCGAGCGGAGCTCGCCGGGCGGAAGACGGTCGATCTTGCGCCAGCAGGCGTCGTTGTGGAGAAAGCCGGTGCCCTTGGTGCCGATGATCGAGACCATGTCGGCGATCACCGCCGAGGCGGTCTCGATGCCGCCGGCACCGGGCCCTTCGAGCGTGATCTCGCGGATCGCGTCGCCCTGGAGCATGACCGCATTGAAAGCTCCCTCGACCGAGGCCAGCGGGTGGGCGAGATCGACGAGCGCCGGTGAGACGCGTACGTCGTAGCCGCCTTCGACCAGGGTCGCCCGCCCGACGAGGCGAACGGCCATATCCATCTGCTTGGCCGCGCCCACGTGCGCCGAGGTGATCCGCTCGACTCCCTCGTAACTGACGTCGTCCAGAGTCACACGCGAGCCGAAGGCGACGGTCGCCAGAATCGCCATCTTGGCGGCGGCGTCGGCACCCGAGACGTCCTCGGTCGGATCCATCTCCGCATAGCCTTGGCGCTTGGCCTCCGCGAGCGCCTCCTCGTACTCGGCGCCCAACTCCATCTGGGTGAGGATGTAGTTGGTGGTGCCGTTCACGATCCCGAGGATGCGATGAACGTTCGTCACGACCAACGCCTCGCGCAGCACCTTGATCACGGGAATCGCGGCGCAGACCGAAGCCTCGAAGCGAAGCTGCACGCCTCCCTCCTGGGCGGCCGCGAACAGCTCGGCGCCTTGTTGCGCGAGCAGCTGCTTGTTCGCGGTCACGACCGGCCTGCCGCCGCGCAGCAGGCGCATGATGTAGTCGTTGGTGGGCTCCAGCCCGCCCATCACCTCGGCGACCAGCGTAATCTCGGGATCGTCGGCGATCTCGGCGAAGTCGGTGGTGAGCACGCCCGGGGCCGCCGGAAAGTCGCGCTGCTTTTTCAGGTCGCGAACGAGCGCGCGCACGACGCGCAGGCGATGTCCCGTTGCACGCTCGATTTCGTCCGAGTTCTCGTGCAGAAAACGGTTTACGGCCGCCCCGACGGTTCCGTAACCAAGCAGGGCGACGGGAACGTCAACTGGCGCCATCGGAACCAGCGCCCATCAAGCCTTCGCGACCGGCAAGCAAGCGAAGCTCCTTGCCGACCTTCTCGACCGGATGCTTGGCCGCCTCTTCGCGCAGACGCACGAAGTTCGGCCGTCCGGCGTCTTCCTCGGCGATCAGCTCCTTGGCGAACGCGCCGCTCTGGATCTCGCCCAGGATCTCCTTCATGCGCGCCTTCACGCCGTCGTCGATGACGCGCGGGCCGCGTGTGAGATCGCCGTACTCGGCGACGTCCGAGATCGAGTAGCGCATGTACTCGAAACCGCCCTGGTAGATCAGATCGACGATCAGCTTGAGCTCGTGGATGCACTCGTAGTAGGCGATCTCGGGCTGGTATCCGGCCTCGACCAGCGTCTCGAACCCGGCCTGCATCAACCTCGTGGCGCCGCCGCAGAGAACGACCTGCTCACCGAAGAGGTCCGATTCGGTTTCCTCGGCGAAGGTCGTCTCCAACAACCCGACGCGAGCGCTGCCGATGCCCGCTCCGTAGGCGAGCGCCTTGGCGAGCGCGTTACCCGAGGCGTCCTGGTGCACGGCGACGAGCGAGGGCACGCCGGCGCCCGCTTCGTACTGCTCGCGCACGCGGTGCCCGGGCGCCTTGGGGGCGACCATGATCACGTCGTGACCGGCCGGGGGCTTGATGTAGCCGAAATGGATGTTGAAGCCGTGCGCGAACATGATCGTCGCGTCGGGCTCGAGGTTGGGCTCGATGTCCGCAGCCCAGATGATGCGCTGCAGGTGATCGGGCAGCAGGATCATCACGAAGGCCGCGCCGCGGGTGGCCTCGGCGGCGGTCTTGACGGGTAGTCCGGCTTCGACCGCCCGCTCCCAGGCGGCGCTGCCGGGCGCCTCGGCTACCTCGACTTCGATTCCCGAGTCGCGAAGGTTGAGCGCGTGTGCGTGGCCCTGACTGCCGTAGCCGATGATGGCGATTTTTCCGGAGAGGAGGGAGAGGTCGCCTTCGCGGTGGATTGTCGCCATGAGTGTGGTTCCTTTCTTCTTTCTTTTACGCGGTCTTCTTGCGGGTTTCTAGTGTCGTGCGACCTAATGTCGTACGGCTCGGCTGAGGCCAATGCGGCCGGTGCGCACCATCTCCTTGATTCCGTACGGCCTGACAAGCTCCTCGAAGGAATCGAGGTCCTCGGGGTGGCCGACCATCTCGAACACGATCTCCTGCGGGCCGAGGTCCGAGACCCGGGCGCCGTAGTGATCGGCGAACGCCATCAGCTCGCCGCGCCGCTCGGGCGGAGCCGCCACGGTGAAGAGGGCTATCTCACGCTCGACGGCGTCATCGGGGGTGAGCTCGGTAATCCTGAGCACGTTGACGAGCTTGTGGATCTGCTTGGTGATCTGCTCGAGCGAGTGCTCGGCGCAGTCGACGCGCAGCGTGATGCGCGAGACGCCTTCGCGCTCGGTCTGCCCCACGGCGAGTGACTCGATGTTGTAGCCGCGCCGCGCGAACAGGTTCGAGATGCGCGAGAGCGCGCCCGGCTTGTCCTCCACGAGGACCGAGAGAGTGTGCTTCATCTCGCCTCAACCTCCTCTGCCTTCTCGTGACTGCCATATTCGATGGTGTCAGCCGCCGAAGCACCGGCCGGAATCATCGGGAAGACCTTCTCCTTTGGATCGCAGACGGCATCCACCAGCACAGAGCGTCCGGCTGCATTCTCCGCGAGCGCCCGCTCGAGCGCCGCGTCGAGCTCGCCGGCGTTGGTGACGGTCATCGCCACCGCGCCGAAGGCCTCGGCCATCTTGGCGTAGTCGGGTATCGGGCCGGTCAGATCGGTCTGGGAATAGCGCTCGCCGTAGAACATCTCCTGCCACTGGCGAACCATGCCGAGATAGCCGTTCCTGAGCAGCACGACGATGATCGGCAGCCCGTGCAGGGTCGCCGTGGTCAGCTCCTTCGAGGTCATCTGGAAGCAGCCGTCGCCGTCGATGCAGATCACGGTCGCATCGGGTCGGGCAGCCTTGGCGCCGACGGCCGCCGGGATGCCGAAGCCCATCGTCCCGAGCCCGCCCGAGGTGATGAAGGAGCGGGGCCGATCGCAGACCAGGTATTGCATCGCCCACATCTGATGCTGACCGACGCCGGTCGTCCAGACGACGTCGTCGCGCCCTTCGGTCGCATCGCGCACCGCCTCGAGGATCTGTTGCGGCTTGAGCATGTCGCCGAGGTCGTAGCGCAGAGGGAACTCCTCCTTCCAACCGGCGATCTTGTCGAGCCACTCGGTCGGTCCCTCTCGGCCCTCGGGCATCTGCTTGCGCAGCTCGGCCAGGAGCCTGACCAGCGCCGGCTGAAGCGGAGCGCAGATGGGAATCTGAGCCTCGCGGATCTTGCCGATCTCGGCCGCGTCCACTTCGAAGTGGATCACCTTCGCGTTCGGCGCGAAGGCCGCCACGTTGCCGGTCACGCGATCGTCGAAGCGGGTGCCCACGGCGATCACGAGATCCGCCCGGTTGAGCGCCAGGTTCGAGTACTTCATGCCGTGCATGCCGGGAATGCCGGCGTGCAGCGGATGCGAGTCTGGGAAGCCGCCCTTGCCGGTCAGGGTCGTCACGACCGGGATGTTTGTCAGCTCGGCCAGCTCGAGCAGCTCGGCCGAGGCCTCGCCGTTGATGATGCCGCCGCCGACGTAGAAGATCGGCTTGTCGGCCTCGAGAATCGCCTTGGCGGCCGCGATGATCTGGCGGTGGTTGACCTTCCGCGGCGGGTTCCAGCCCGGCAGGTCGACGTGATCGGGGTACTTGAAGTCCAGCTCGGCGATCTGTGCGTCCCTGGTGATGTCCACCAGCACGGGGCCGGAGCGCCCGGTCTGGGCGACATGGAACGCCGCCTTGATCGTCGCCGGGATCTCGCTGGCCTTCTGCACCAGCCAGGAGTGCTTCACGATCGGAAGGGTGATTCCGGTCGCGTTCGTCTCCTGGAAGGCGTCGGTGCCGATCTTGTACGAGGGCACCTGGCCGGTGATGCAGACGAGCGGCGTGGAGTCCATCCAGGCATCCGCTATCGCCGTGATCAGATTGGTCGCGCCGGGCCCTGAGGTCGCAATCGCGACTCCGACCTTGCCACTCGCGCGGGCGTAGCCCTCGGCCATGTGGCCGGCGCCCTGCTCATGCCGCGCCAGCACGTGGCGCAGCTTGCTTCCGTTCGCTATCGCTCGGTAGAGGGCGTCGTAGGTGTCGATGATCATTCCGCCCGGGACTCCGAAGCAGACGTCGACGCCCTCGGCTTCCAGAGAGCGAATAATGGCGTCTGCTCCTGTCATCCTGGTCATCCGAGTTCCTCCATCGAAAGATCGTTTCCGCGCCGAGCGGCAGAGCGCTCAACGAGGATCGTTTCACTGAATTCGCGCGTGGTCGCAGCGATTCCCGCCTTGACCATATCCGCTGCTCGCACCCCTCTGCGCGGTACTTCGCCCATGGCCCCGCAGAGCATCGTTGTTGCGAAGCTCGGGCTTGCTGCAATCGGGTTGTCAGATCTGGTGTTCATCGCCGCCGTTTCGTCTGGTGCCTGCGCCCGGTTGCGGACGCACTTATGGCATTAGTCCGGTCTGTGTGTGGCGCCTCAGCGCTCTGTCAAAGTACGTTCCCCTAGCGGGGAACCGTGACCGTGACGACGGTAATGGTGAGCAGGTCGACGAGCGCGCGCGCGTCGCGAGAGAGCTGACTGGATGCGGAATCGACCTTCATAACCGTATTCCTAGTGTGGCGAAGGGAAGCGGAGTCTGTCAAGCGGAGAGCCGGCGCTCGACTATTTCATCATGGTGAAGCTGACCAGCAGAACTCCGTCGCCGAGATCGAAGGCGAGGTGGTTGTCGAGCGTGGCCAGGTAGCGGTCGGT
>PKYN01000015.1:0-53766 GCA_003132665.1 Actinomycetota bacterium | reverse complement strand
CCGACGTGGAGCTCGCCCGGCCGCGGATCGTTCTCGCGCCTCGTGCGATAGAACTGGCGCAGCTCGTCGTCGGCGAGGAGCCAACGCGCAAACATCTCCTCGGCGGGTTGCTCCCAGGGCTTCAGCTCTTCCAGCTTCATCTCCCAGTGCTTCACGGGCGGCTTCAACTTCTTGCCGAGCGAATCGAAGTGCGCCTGCAGCGTCTCTTCGATACCGCCCTCGACCGGAAGCACCACGACGTCGTGCTCGAAGCGCGAGATCGTGAGCGCCTGATGAAGCTTCGCGAACGCGCGCAGGAAGCCGCGCAGTTCGCCGACTCGCTCTTGATCGAGATCCTGGCTGGCCACGATTCTCTGATTCTCGTCGATCTACAGGACGGGGTCGAGGGAAACTACGTTCGTAAGTGGATTCCCCGACCCGCTCTGCCTGGTTCCACGTTTGTTCGAGAATCGCTTCAACCGGTATAGTCTTGGCACGATGGCTAGCGCAGAAATGACACCGTTCACGTCTGGGAAGACGGCTGTCTCCATTCGCTCGGCTGCCCTGGCCTCGGCTAAGCGCGCTGCTGCAAAACGCTAGCCGGCGTCTTTCGTCTCCGCGCCGACTAGCAGACAGATGAGAGACGACAGGCCGGGTTGTTCGCAACCCCGGGCTGATTGAGCTACGTGCCAAAGAGCGAAGGGGACCAGACGTGGCAATGCGGTCGTTGTACGAGCAGAACAATTCGACGAAGGAACGGGATGCCTGCGGTATCGGGTTCATCGCCGACGTGCACGGACTTCCTTCGCGCCGCGTCCTCGATCTGATTCTCTCGGCACTCGGCCGCGTCAAGCACCGCGGCGCGATCAACTCCGACGGCCTGACCGGCGACGGCGCGGGCGTCCTAATGCCGCTCACCTCCCGCCTGGCGCCCGAGGGCGGCCTGGCGATGATCTTCGCCTGGGACGAGACCGAGCTCTCGCTCGTCGAAGAGGCCTGCAAGCTCGAGCAGATCGGCTTCGCCGGCTGGCGCGAGGTGCCGGTCAATCCTTCCCACCTGGGTGAGCGCGCGCGGCAGACGCAGCCGAAGATCATGCAAGCGCGGCTCGTTCCGCCCGCGGGGCTCGGCGCCGATGAGGCCGAGCTGGCGGCGATGCGAGCCCGCAAGCGCATCGAGCGCGAGCGGTCGAGCCTCTATATCGCCTCGCTCTCCTTCCGCACGGTGACCTACAAGGCGCTCTGCGCGGCCGATCAGCTGGCCGGCTTCTATCCCGATCTCGCCGATCCCGAGCTCGAGATTCCCTTCGGCATCTTCCACCAGCGCTTCGCCACCAACACCACGCCGACCTGGGAGCGCGCCCAGCCTTTCCGCATGCTCTGTCACAACGGCGAGATCAACGCCGTGGCGGGAAACGTCAACTGGATGCACGCGCGCGAGCACCATCTCGGCTCCGCTGACGACGCCTCCCTCTACCCCGCGATCGAAGACCCGAGCGCCGACTCGCGAACCCTCGACAACGTGCTCGAGCTGCTCGTGCGCGGCGGCCGCGACGTGCGCCATGCGCTGGCGATGCTCGTGCCGGAGGCCTGGGACGCCAATCCGGAGCTGGACGCTGGGGTGCGCGACTTCTACCGCTACCACTCCTGTCTGATCGAGCCCTGGGACGGACCGGCCGGGATCGTCTTCACCGATGGACGCCTGGTCGGCGCCGGCCTCGACCGAAACGGGCTCCGCCCGCTGCGCTACCTCATTACCTCCGACGGGCTCGCCATCTGCGCTTCGGAGGTCGGGCTCGTCGACCTGCCGGAGGGCGTGACTGTCGAGTACGGCATGCTGGGACCGGGCGAGATGATTGCCGTCGACCCCGACCTGGGGGAGGTTCTCTCCAGCCGGCGGATCAAGCACGACCTGGCCCGGCGGCGCCCCTATGGCGAGTGGCTGGCCGAAACGCTGACGCCGCAATCGGTCGGCGAAGCGGACGGCTACTGCGACGACGACCTGGTCTCGCGCCAGGTCGCCTTCGGCTTCACCAGCGAGGAACTGAACGTGATCCTGCGGCCAATCGGCGCCACCGGCCACGAGCCCACCTCTTCGATGGGCGACGACTCCGCGGTGACTCCGCTGGCGAACCGTGCGCGCCTCCTCCCCGCCTACTTCAAGCAGCGCTTCGCACAGGTCACGAACCCGCCGATGGACCACCTGCGCGAGCGAATCGTCTTCAGCCTGCGCACCCTCCTCGGCGCCCGCGCGCCGCTTCTGCGCGAAGAGCCCGAAGCCGCGGCGCTGACCGAGCTGGAGAGCTTCTTCCTCTACCCCGACGGGCTGAGCGAGCTCGAGACCCACCGTCTCGACGCCACCTTCACGCGCGAGGAGGGGCTCGAGGCGGCCTGCGAGCGCCTGGCCGGCGAAGCCGTCCGGGCCGCTCAGAGTGGCGAGGATTTGCTGCTGATCTCCGATACCGGAATCTCGCCCGAGCGGGCCCCGGTGCCCATTCTGCTCGCCGTCGGAATCATCCACCAACGCCTGGTCGCCTCCGAGCTGCGCACGAGCGCCTCGATCTTGGTCGAGAGCGAGGAGCCGCGCGAGACGCACCATTTCGCCCTGCTGCTCGGGTTCGGCGCGGACGCGATCTGCCCGCGGCTGACCCTCGAGACGGTGGCGGCGCTAGCGAACGCCCGCAAACTCGGCCGAGACGGCGCCGACCCGGTTTTGGCGCAGCAGCATTTCCGCGGCGCGATGGAAGACGGCGTCTTGAAGGTGATGTCGAAGATGGGCATCTCGGACGTGGCCAGTTATCGCGGCGCCCAGATCTTCGAGGCGATCGGGCTCGGCGACGGGATCATGAGCAAAGCTTTCGCCCGCACCTCCTCGGCGATCGGCGGCATCGGTTTCGCCGAGCTGGAGCAGGATGCCTGGCAGCGGCTCGAGGCAGCTTTCGAGGAACGCGCCCAGCTTGGCAATCCGGGCTTTATCAAGATGCGCCGCGGCGGCGAGGAGCACGCGACCACGGCTCCGGGCGTGAGCACGCTGAAGGAGTCGGTCACGAGCGGGCAGCGCGAGGCGGCATACCTGCTGCGCCGAGCCATCGCCGGCGGCGGCTGGGACGTCTACGAGCAGTTCGCCAAGGCGGTCAACGACCGCGAGCCGCTCGAGTTGCGCGACCTGCTCGAGCTCGTGCCGTCGGGGCCGCCGCTTCCGCTCGAGGTGGTCGAGCCCGTCTCGGCGATCATCAAGCGCTTCTCGGCGGGCGCGATGAGCCAGGGCGCGCTCTCGGCCGAGGCGCACGAGACGCTGGCGATCGCGCTGAACATGATCGGCGCCCGCTCCAACTCGGGCGAAGGCGGCGAGGCGCTCGCTCGCTACGGAACGGCGCGCAACTCGGCGATCAAGCAGGTCGCCTCGGGACGCTTCGGCGTAACGCCGGCTTACCTGCGCTCGGCCGAGGAGCTGCAGATCAAGATCGCGCAAGGCGCCAAGCCCGGCGAGGGCGGCCAACTACCAGGGCACAAGGTCTCTGAAGAGATCGCGGAGCTACGGCACACCGAGCCCGGGATCGCGCTCATCTCACCGCCGCCTCATCACGACATTTACTCGATCGAAGATCTCGCTCAGCTCGTGTTCGACCTGCGCCAGGCGCACCCGGGTGCCGACGTGTCGGTGAAACTCGTGTCGGAGGCCGGGGTGGGCATCGTCGCCGCGGGCGTCGTCAAGGCTCTGGCCGACGTCGTCCATATCGCCGGTTGCGACGGCGGCACCGGCGCCAGCCCGCTCTCCTCGATCAAGAACGCCGGCGCGCCCTGGGAGCTCGGGCTCGCCGAGACGCAGCAGGCGCTCGTCTCCGAGGGCCTGCGCGGACGGGTGCGGGTGCGCGTGGACGGCGGCTTCAAAACCGGCCGCGACGTCGTCGTGGCGGCGCTGATGGGAGCCGACGAGTACAGCTTCGGTACCTCGCTCCTGTTGGCCGAAGGCTGCTTGATGGTGCGCGCCTGCCACCTCGACAGCTGCCCGGTTGGAATCGCGACGCAACGACCCGAGCTGCGCGCGCGTTTCGCCGGAACGCCCGAGAAGGTCGCCGCATACCTCCTCTTCGTCGCCGAAGAGGTTCGCCGCCAGCTCGCCGCGCTCGGACTGCGCTCGCTCGACGACGCGATCGGGCGGACGGAGCTCCTGCGCCAGCGCCCGACCGGCGACGCGCGCAAGGACCTGATCAATCTCGAGCCGCTGCTGGCGAGAGAAGGCGACGGTCCGTTCCGCTTCAACGCCGAGCCCAGGGTCATCGGCACCGGCGGTGAGCTCAACGACCGCATCGCCACCGAGGCGGCCGTGATTCTCGAGCGCGATCTAGAGCTCGAGCTCGAGTACGCGATCGGGAACTGCGACCGCACGGTCGGCGCCCGCATCGGCGGAGACATCGGCGATCACTTCGGCTTCGGCGCCCCTCCCGGCTCGGCGACCGTTCGCTTCCGCGGAATGGCCGGACAGAGCTTTGGCGCTTACCTGGCCGACGGCATCAACTTCGAGCTGACCGGCGCGGCCAACGATTACGTCGGCAAGGGCATGAACGGCGGAAGGATCGTCATCCGGCCGGGCGCAGAGGTCACAGGTCATCCCGTGCTGGCCGGTAACACCCTGCTTTACGGGGCGACGGGCGGACGGCTGCACATCGCCGGGCGCGTGGGTGAGCGCTTCGCCGTCAGGAACTCCGGCGCGGTCGCCGTCGTCGAGGGCACCGGCGGTCATCCCTGCGAGTACATGACCTCGGGAACCGTGGTCATCCTGGGCGAGTTCGGGCGCAATTTGGGCGCCGGCATGAGCGGCGGACAGGCTTTCGTCTACGACCCCGAAGGACGGCTGGAGGTTCGCATGAACCCCGACTTGGTCGCCGCCGAGCCGCTCGACGGTCCTGCGGCCGCGACCCTGCGGACGCTCGTCGAGGAGCACCTCAAGCTAACCGGCTCTGCCCGCGCCGCGACGCTACTCGGCGACTGGGAAACCACGCTCCGTGATTTCAAACGAGTTCACCCGAAGGGCAACGTCGCTCGGATAGAAGAAGAGCACGAGGGCTCGGAGGAAACCGCGGACGGCGCTACCCCCGTCGCCGCGAGCGAGAAGTAAGGAGCCCGCCTAGGAAACGGCGCTGTCGGCGTCGACGATGCCCGCTCCGTAGGCATCCCCGGACGAGATCGGATGCCTGAAGTCGAGGTGGCAGTAGCCCGTGTCACAGGGCGTGCCGTCGATCGCGGCGGTCGTGTTTCTCGGGTCGTTCGGGCCCGTGTAGTTCGCGATTCGGTGGTTCGCAGTCTGCGCCAGCCGAGCCAGCAGTGCGTCGGGGTTGTGTCGGAGGCGGGGATGAGTCGCAAGCGTCAGGACGGCGACGCCCGCAACGTCCGGAGCCGACATCGAGGTTCCCTGTGACCAGGCGAAGCCTTGACCGCCGATCGTGAAGCAGTCGGAGTTGTAGGAGGCCGAAAGCTCGGGATCGTTGCAGTAGGCGGAATTGGGATCAACGGCCGAGAAGGAGCCGTATCCGCCTGTCAGCACGTCATCCAGGCCACCGTCGAAGAGCGCGATGTTGAACTTGCGCGCCCCGCCCGGCGCCGCGAGGTCGATACGCGAGCCGTAGTTCGAGTAGTACGCAAGCTGATCGCGAGCGCCCAGCCACCTCGCCGGCCAGCGAACCGAGGGATCGGCGTCGGGTGCATTGACGACTTCGTTGGCCGTAGCCGAGACGGCAATCACGTCCGGGACTCCGCCCGGCACCAGCAGCATCCCGCGCAGGTCGGTGACGTAGGGCTCGATCGAGTCGCCTGGGTAAACAGTCCCGATTCCCTTCGAGCCGCTGTCGACGCGGCCGGCGCCGATGAACGTCCGGCCCGCGATCGTGATGTTGCTGCGCTCGAGATTTACGTGCTCGTTGCCGGCTGCGGCGACGATCGTCGTTCCGCGCGCGTGGCAGTACTTGATCGCGTCAGCCCAGAACAGGTAATCCTGGACGTCGGCCTCGAGCGTCGGATCGTCGTAGCCCTCGATCGACATGTTGAGAATGTCGGCTCCGTCGTGGCAGGCGTCGATCATGCCGTTGACGATCCAGCTCGTCAGCCCGCCGAACTCGCCGGCGAGCACCTTGTAGCTGCGAATCGTCACCTTCGGCGCGACCCCGTTCGACCCGAATCCGTTGGCTGCCGCGCCGATACGGCTGGCTACCCAGGTTCCGTGGCCGTCGCGATCGCCGTTACGGCACTCGTCGAGAATTCCGTTGTCCGTCAGGAAGCCAAGCCCGTAGTCGCGGATGATCGATTTGCAATCGAGCGCGTTCTCGGACGTCCGCGAGTCGAAGTTCGAGCTCAACTCCTTCGTGTTGCCCTGAACGCCGGTGTCGAGCACCGCGACGACGATCGATTTGTCTCCCGTCGTCCTGCGCCAGGCGTCCGGCACGTCCATGCGGTTGTCGTCCCACTGGACGATCCCCTCTGCGTTGGGAGCCGCCGCGTTGTGCAGCGGATCGGGGAAGGAAGAGCGGCCCTTCGTCTTCGGCATGAACGAGGTGGACGAGTTGTGACCGCCGAGGCGGCTGTCCGTCGATCCCCAAGAGACGTAGCGATCGACGAAGACGGCGTTCACCTTCGGGTTGGCTTCGATCTCGGTGGAAAAATCGGCGCTGTTCGTGCGAACGGAGACGGCCGAGATCTCGGGCATCACGGTTGCCACGTCTCCGCCGGCGTCCGCGACGATCTGTTGCATGTCGGCCGCCGAGGTGCCCGCGTCGAAGCGAACGATGCTCTCGGCCGAGGGTGAGTTGTGCGCGATCGGCGAGGAGGAGTAGGAGGAGTGAGGGCCGGCGCCGGCAGTCGTCGTAAAGAGAACACCGACGCAAGCCAAGGCGCCGGTCAGAAGGATCGCCCGCAGACCGCCCCGCAAGAAAAAACGATGGAAGCGCGCCATCAGGTCTCTTGTCGGACGTTCGGGCGCAAGAAAGTGTCCCGATATCGGGGCATCTTGCACCCCCAGAAGAGGTGTCTTTCTCAGGAAAAGTGCCTAAATCTCGGCCTCGCCGCGTAAAGCGCGGAAACTTCTGGGCAGCGGAATCTCTTTGAAAGAGAAGCCGGGGGCATAGCCCAGCGTGTTCCAATCCGCGGGAGGGCCCCCGGCTTCGCAGCAAGCATAAGCCGAAACTGGCCGTGTTCGAAGCGAACGTGTCCGCAGTAGCCATGCCCCATTTGGCCATCTTGCCGGTAATAGCCCAACGACCTACGATCGCGTCGTTCCAATCCGCAAAAAGGGAGATTCCACATGACGACGATCAAAAAGGTCGCGCTGGTCGCGGCTGGAATTCTCTGCGTCCTGCTGCTCCCCACAGGAGCGTTTTCCGCGGGCGCACCGACGGCAAAGAGCGAAGCCGCCTACAAGACGGCGACTGACACCGATCCACATCTACCACTGACCGCATACCAGCAACAGATGTCAGAGCTGAAGAATCAGGCCGTAGCGACTGTCGACTCCGGTAAAGCGAGTACCGCGACCATTAGCGCTCGCCTGAGCGCCATCGGCACCGTGGCGCCAAGCTCGACGATGGTAACGGCGGCTGCGGCGTCGGGCTCTGATTCTCTCAGCGCAAATCAGAACCCGCAAAAAACGTCGTACTGGTGCGGGCCCGCTTCGGTCAACGAAGCTCTCGGTCAAATGGGGTATTGGTTCACACAAGCGCAGTTGGCGCAGGAGCTCGGCACGACTACCGCCGGAACCGCCTGGTCGGGCGGGCCGACGCGGACAGGTTTCCCGGTTCCGGACGTGATGAACTCCCACCAATCGAGGAACTATTACGTTCCCGCGCCGGTTTCCAGTTCGCCTACTTCCGCGCAAATAAGTAGCTACAAGTCGAGTCTCGTGTCCAACATCACGGCGCTGCGCGCACCGCTGGTTGGTGATGCCTGGGAAGTCCCAGGAGGGCAGTATCACCTGATAGGTCATCCTCTGGGCAGCACAATCTTCCACTGGTTCAACATCCGCGGGTACACGAGCGGCGGTGCGAACACGATGTATGAGGACTCGGTACATGGCGTTCCGACAAACATCATCGGGTGGGCCAATAACGTTCCGCCGTATTCGACCATGTCCAGCAACGCGATCGTTACGATCGTAGGCGGTCGTGGCTACGTCTGGTGATCCGAGGAATGAGGGCTATCGCGGCGGGCTTCGGCCCGCCGCGGGGCTCGTAATCATTTGCCTCGTCGCAGCGAGCTGCCAATCTGGATCTTCGTCTATCCGAAAGAGCATAGGCACCACGCAGCTCGAGCAAATCAACGCGACTCACGTCGAGCGAGCTAGCGTCGCGAAGCACATCTGGTGCAAGACACAACCGAACGCGGCCTGGAGAAAGGCCCTGCGAGGTGGCGTCGTTGCCATCTCCCGGCGAGCTTCCGTCGTTCCGCTTGCAGCGGCAAACGACGGGCGGTCGTTCTTCGCCTCTCTCTACACAAAGGCTTACTCAGGTGTTGTCAGGATCAACGCAACAAGCAGTCGATTCACCAAGATAAGGCGCTACCCAGATTCGAATAGCGATCAGGCGAGCGGCAGCTTCGACGGGCGCTGGCTGGTCTGGGCGGAGTATCACTCGCTCTACGACACGGGCGACTTCTCAATTTGGTCGTGGGATTCCCGCACTGGCCGGCTGCGCCAGATCGGATCGGCCGCACGTTCGCCGTCCGGGGAGTACTTGACCAGCGCATGGCAGGCACCTGTCGCTTTCGCTGGCTATGCGACCTGGGAGCAGGGTTCAGGACAGAACAACGTTGGCGACATTCACGTTGTCGATCTCGAGAGTGGTCGCGACCGGGTCGTTCACAGCGGACGCGTCGGGGGATCGTTCCTTATCGATGGCCCGCTGGTCGTCTGGCCCGAGTCGATGGCGCCAGGCGCGCTGACGATAATGAGAACCGCCGACGCCAGAACCGGTCGGATAGTTACCGCGCCACCGGCGCTGCGAAAGATCCGGGGAGGTTTAGCTCCGGTCACCGACGGTGAAGCGCTTGCCTTTATGACGGACAGTTGGAAATCTCTGTGGTGGTCGCCATCGCTCAGAACTAAGCCGCGAATCGTGATTTCGAGTCGAGACGCATACACAATCGACAACTCGCTGCAAGTAGCCGGTCGCTATGTCTTCTTTGGCATCCAGCCGCGGAGCTACTTCGCCGACGCAACAAACGGCCGCTATCTCCAAATCAACGAAGGTGGTTGGACGCGCCTCGACGCGAAGACCCTCGTTCTGCTCAAGCCTTCTGCGACGAAAGCTCTCCACGGCATCTCCGACATCGTCTTCTTGCCACTGAAATCGCTACCGCCGATTCCGCCGTGCAGATAGATAGCCGCGATCGATCCTTGCCAGTAGCCCCCGTCGGGTCATACTAAACACCCGACGCAGGCCTCGGCCGAGATCCTTCCGACCGAGCGGAACCTCACTGGCCGATTTCGTCTCCGCCCCAGGGCGGGCGCCTACGAATAGCCGCAAACGAGTGCCCGAGGCGCATAGCTAGGATCGGTGAAGGGCCATGCGTGGCCCGCCATGGCGGTGGTGAAGCAGACCTCCCCGGCCCTAAACCCGGGAGCGCTCACGACACGTCTTTCGAAGCCGGCCCCGTCCGCAAGAACGAGCGTTGCTTTCTGCATAGGAGTTTGCATGATACGCGAGAATCTGCATAATACGCGAATGATCTCAACTGCGATCATCGGCACGGCCGGGTACACCGGCCAGGAGACACTCGACCGCGTTCTCTCTCACCCCGAGCTGGAGTTGGTCGCGCTCGGCTCCAACACCTTCGCCGGTCAGCCGTCAAGCGTGCTCGACCCGCGCCTCGCGGGCAGCGCGATCGCCGAGCTCGAGCTGGTCACAAACGAGCAAGCTCTCGCGAGCGGTGCCGAGTTGGTCTTCCTCTGCATGGAGAACGAGCGGGCGGCCGCGGTCGAGCCCCCCGACGGCGCCGTGGTGGTCGATCTCTCCGGCGCGCACAGGCTCAAGGACGCCTCCGCTTACGAGCGCTGGTACGGCTTCGTCCATCCCAAGCCCGAGGCCCTCGGTGACTGGTGCTTCGCGCTTCCCGAGCTGGCGCCACCGACGGGCAAGCTCATCGCCAGTCCCGGCTGCTACGTGACCGCCACCCTTCTCTCGCTCGCTCCGCTCAAGGACGATCTCGATCCCGAGACGGTCGTCGTCGACGCCAAGTCGGGCACGACCGGCGCGGGCCGGAGCCCGAAGCCTGCTCTGCACGCCGGGGCCGTGCTCGAGACCGTCATGCCCTACAAGATCGGCGTCCATCAGCACGTGCCCGAGATGGCTCAGTTCCTGGGCTTTACGCCCACCTTCGTACCCCACCTGTTGCCGATACGGCGCGGCATCGTCGCGACCTCTTATCTCCGGGGGATCGACGCCGCGACGGCGCGGACCAAGCTCGAGAGCGCCTACGCATCGGCGCCGCTCGTGAGCGTGCTGCCGGAGGGTGCCGTCCCGAACCTTCGCCGGATGCAGAAGACCGACTGCGTCGAGATCAACGCCTTCGCCGACACCGCGACGGGAGCGACCATCGTCGTTTGCGCGCTCGACAACCTCGGCAAAGGCGCTGCCGGACAGGCGGTGCAGAACGCCAACCTGGCCCTCGGGCTCGATCAGACGGCCGGACTTCGGATCGGAATTCTGAGCGCATGAGCGTGACGGCCGCCAAGGGATTTCTGGCCTGCGGCGTTCGCTCCGGAATGAAGACGGAGGGGCTCGATCTGGCGCTCGTCCGCTCGGCGGCGCCGGCAGTCGGGACCGCCATGTTCACGCAAAACCGGGTGCAGGCGGCACCGGTCGTCGTCTCGCGCCGGCATCTCGATCAGGCGCAACCGCAGGCGATCGTCCTCAACTCCGGTTGCGCCAATGCCGCCACCGGCGAGCGCGGCGAGCTCGACGCGCTGGCGACCGCAGCCGAGGCGGCCCGGTTGCTGGAGCTGTCGAGCGAGCAGATCCTGCTCTGCTCGACCGGTGTTATCGGGGTCAAGCTCCCGCTCGACAAGCTCCTTCTCGGGCTCGGGCTCGCGGCGCCGGCGCTTTCGGAGACGGGCGGCGACGATGCGGCGCGGGCGATCATGACCACCGATACGCGCCCCAAGCAGGCTCGCGCCTCGGTGGCCGGTTTCACCGTCGGCGGAATGGCCAAGGGCGCCGCGATGATCCATCCCCAGCTGGCGACGATGCTCGCCGTCATCACGACCGACTACCCGCTCGCAGCCGGCGAGGCCGAGCGGTTCCTGCGCCCCGCCGTCGAGCACAGCTTCAATCGCATTTCGGTCGACGGCGACTGCTCGACCAACGACACGGTGATCTTGCTCGCCAACGGCGCCGCCGACGTCGAGCGCAGCCAGGCGACCGATCAGGAGTTCGGTCAGCTGCTCGGACAGGTCTGCCACGAGCTGGCCGAGCAGATCGTCAAGGACGCCGAAGGATTCACTGTGCTGATGGAGGTGAACGTGCGCGGCGCCGTCGACGAAGGCCAAGCAGTGGCGATCGCGGCTCGTATCGCCTCCTCTCCGCTCGTCAAGACGGCCGCGTTCGGCCACGACCCGAACTGGGGCCGAGTGATGATGGCGGCCGGCTCGGCGCCCTGGAACGGCGGCTATGCCGAGCTCGATCCGAGCAAGGTGACGCTGGCCTTCAACGGCACTCAGGTGCTGGCGAACGGCGCACAGATCGATGCCACGCCGGCCATGGAAGGTGTGAGCTGCGTAATCGACCTCGATCTCGGCCTCGGTAAAGGTTGTGCCAGCTATCTAGCCTCCGACCTTTCTTACGAGTACGTGCGGCTGAACGCGGAGTACACGACGTGAGCCGGATCGTCGTCAAGCTCGGCGGAGCCGTCGCCCGCGATGCGATCTCCTATCCGCTCGCGCTCGCGCGCGAGGGTCACGCGGTCTGCATCGTGCACGGCGCAGGGCCGCAGATCTCGCTCGAGATGGCGCGGCGCGGAATCGATGTCTCCTTCGTCCACGGTCGCCGCGTGACGACGCCTGAGGCGCTGGAGGTCGTGCGTGAAGCGCTCGCGCAGGTGAACGACGAGCTGGTGCAGGCCGTCGGCAAGCTCGGCGTTGGCCTGATGGGCGACGAGATCGGGCTGGAGGCCGAGCAAGTGAGCGAGCTGGGCCTGGTCGGAAACCCGCTCCCGAGCTCTCCCGCGCCGGTGCTCGAAGCGCTCGCCGCCGGCCTGATCCCGGTGATCGCTCCGCTTGCGCGCGGACCGCTCAACGTCAACGCCGACGAGGCCGCCTCGATGCTCGCGGTCGGTATCGAAGCCGAGCGCGTTCATTTCGTCACCGATGTTCCCGGGCTGCTGATGGGTGGAGAGGTCGTCGCCTCGATCCACGCCCACGAAGCCGAGCAGCTGCTCTCCAGTGGAGAGCTCCAGGGCGGGATCATTCCCAAGCTCCGCGCGGCGGTGCACGCCGCCCGTCAGGGCGTCATCGCCGAGATCGGCGAGACCGCGGTGATTGCATGAGCAAGCTGCTCGAGACCAACCTGCTGCCGGCCTACGCCCGCGCTCCCGTCACCTTCGTCGAGGGCGACGGTTGCTGGCTCACGGACGACAACGGCGAGCGCTACCTCGACTTCGCCGGCGGTATCGCCGTGATCGGGCTGGGGCATCGCCACCCCGCATCCACGCGCGCCGCCCACGAGCAGCTCGACCGGCTTTGGCACGTGTCCAATCTCTACTGGACGATCCCGATGATGGAGCTGGCGAAGAAGCTCTCGGAGCGTTTCGGCGGCGCCCAATCTTTCTTCTGTAACTCCGGCGCCGAGGCAATCGAGGCAACCATCAAGTACGCGCGTAAGGCGACCGGGAAGGTGGGCGTCGTAGCGCTCGAAGGATCCTTCCACGGACGCACGATGGGCGGCCTGTCGATTACAGGGCAGCCGGCCAAGCGCAGTGAGTTCGAGCCACTGCTCGGCCAGGTCAGCTTCGCCTTCTTGAACAACTCGCTCTCTCTCCGGGCCGCGGCGCTCGCCGACACCGGACTGATCATCATGGAGCCGGTTCAAGGCGAAGGCGGCGTGCACGCGATCGATGTCGAGTTCGCGCAGGCAGCTCGCGCGCTCGCCGACGAGCTCGGCGCGCTTCTCTGCTTCGATGAAGTGCAGACCGGCGTCGGCAGGACGGGCTCATTCTTCTCCTACGAGAGCCTGGGCGTGCGGCCCGATCTGGTCACACTCGCCAAGGGTCTCGCCAACGGCCTTCCGATCGGCGCCCTGCTGGTGGCCGACGGGGCCGCCCGCGGATTCGAGCCCGGCGAGCATGCTTCGACCTTCGGCGGCAATCCGGTCGCCTGCGCCGCCGCATGCGCGGTTCTCGATGCGATCGACGAGGAGCTGCTGGCAAACGTTCGCCAGATGGGCGAGCGCCTGAGCGCGGGGCTGCGCGAAATCCCCGGCGTCTCGGACGTACGCGGCGCAGGCCTTCTCATCGGCGCCGACGTCGGCGGCGCTGCTGCCGAGATCGCGGCGAAAGCGCTCGCGCACCGGCTGCTCATAACCACCTGCGGCGCCAACTCGATCCGGTTGACACCACCTCTCACCGTCTCGGCGGGACTGGTCGATCAGGCCCTTGCAACTCTTCGGGAGGTACTGACATGAACAAGAGCGATCGCCACGCGGTGATCCTGCGCCTCGTCCGCGAGCGCGAGATCACGACCCAAGACGAGCTCGCCCAGGCGCTTCGCGAGCTCGGCCACGAGGTCGTGCAGACGACTGTCTCCCGCGACATCACAGAATTAGGCCTGGTCAAGGTGCGCGGCGCGGGCGGCAGACTCGTTTACGCGTCGGCCGCCGGAGCAAACGGCCACCGCCGCCAGGCGCAGCTCGCCGAGGCATTCAAGCGTTGGGCGCTGAGTTGCGAGTCGAGCGGGAATTTGGTCGTCCTGACCACGCCGCCGGGCTTTGCCGGAGCGCTGGCCCAGGAGATCGACGACGCCCATCTCCCGCGCATCCTCGCCACTCTCGCGGGCGAGAACACGATTCTCATCGTGGCGGATCAGAGTGTGACGGGCGCCGAGCTTGCCGAGGAGCTCCAAGTCGAGTTCCTGGCTGGACTAGATATCGAGAGCGACAAGAGATGAGGAGTGTCAGATGAGTAGGACTGCGGTCCTTTGCTATTCGGGTGGCCTGGATACCACCTGCGCGATCTGCTGGCTGAAAGAGGACTACGGCTTCGACGACGTCGTCGCGGTAATGGCCGACGTCGGCCAGGAATACGACCTGGAGCAGGCGATCGAGCGCGGCGAGGTCGCCGGCGCCAAGGAGATCATCGTGCTCGACCTGAAAGAGCGCTTCGCGAACGGCATCGTCGCCCAGGCGATCAAGACCAACGCGCTCTACGAGGGACGCTATCCCCTCGTATCGGCACTCTCGCGCCCGCTCATCGCCGGCGCGGTCGCCGAAGTGGCTCTCGAGCGCCAGGCCGAGGCGCTCGTGCACGGCTGCACCGGCAAAGGGAACGATCAGCTCCGCTTCGACTACGCCTTCAAGGCCAACTACCCAGGCGTAAAGGTGATCGCTCCGCTGCGCGATCAGGTGCGCACGCGCGAAGAGGAGATCGTCTACGCGCAGGAGCGCGGGATTCCGATCACCAACACCAAGGAGTCGCCCTACTCGATCGACGAGAACCTGTTCGGACGCGCGATCGAGTCGGGGATGCTCGAGGATGCCTGGAACGCTCCGCCCGAGGAGCCCTACACGATGACCTCCGATCCGACCAAGGCGCCCGCGCCAAAGGAGATCGTCATCGCCTTCGAGGCCGGGGTGCCGGTCTCGTTGGACGGCAAGAAGCTGCCTGTCCACGAGCTCATCCACCAGATGAACGTAGAGGCCGGTAAGTACGGAATCGGTCGCATCGACATGATCGAGAACCGCGCCGTCGGTATCAAGAGCCGCGAGGTCTACGAGGCGCCGGCCGCTACCTGCCTGATCGAGGCGCACAAGGCGCTCGAGGATCTCGTGCTAACCCGGGACGAGCTGCGCCTGAAGCACTATCTCGAGGTGCGCTGGACGGAGATCGTGTACGAGGGCAAGTGGTTCAGCCCCGCACGCGAGGCGATCGACGCCTTTGTCGACCACACGCAGAAGATGGTCACAGGCGAGGTACGGCTCCGCCTGCAGGGCGGTCAGGCCGTCGTCGTCGGGCGGCGCTCGGACAACGCTCTCTACGCCGAGACGCTGGCTTCCTACGGCGCCTCCGACACCTTCCCGCACGAGGCGGCCGAGGGCCTGATTACGCTCCTCTCGCTCGAGACGGAGGCCGTCGCGGCCCGGGCGAGAAAGAACAGCTAGGTGTTTAGAACTCCTTTCAAAACGAAGCACTCCGTCGCCTGGCCGCGCTCGGCGGCGCGATGCGTCGTCCTCGGTCGCATCCGTAGCCGCCGGCTACGAACGCGACGCTGCGTCCTAGCCTCGCATCCACCGATCACACCCAGTCAACGCGTCTTCATTCCGAAATGAGTTCTTAATGGCGCTCTGGTCGGACAGAGTCGAGAAGAAGCTCGCGCCCGAGGTGGCGGAGTTCCTGCGCGCGCCCGACCGCGAGCTGCTGCCCTATGACTGCGTAGCCTCCAAGCAACACGCCAAGCGCCTGCACGGCGCGGGATTGCTCACGGATGAGGAGCTCGCGCAGATCTCCGAGGCGCTCGACCGGATCGCGCGCGAAGGAGGCGTGACCGACTCCGACGAGGACGTCCACTCCGCGATCGAGCGCCTGCTCGGCGATCTCGGACGCAAGATCCATGCCGGCCGCTCGCGCAACGACCAGGTCGTGGCGGCCATGCGCTTGTATGTGCTCGACGCCTGCGAGGAGGCGAACGAGGGAATCCGCCGACTTGCGTCCGTGCTGCTCGATCGCGCCGAGGCCGAGGCCGAGACGCTGATTCCGGGCTACACGCACATGCAACGCGCCCAGCCGGTCACTCTCGGCCACCACCTGCTCGCCTGGGTGGAGATGCTCGAGCGCGACCTGGTGCGCTTCGCGGCCGCCGCGACCTCCTCCAAGCCGAGCCCGCTCGGGGCCGGCGCGCTGGCGGGCTCTACGCTGCCGTTACCGGCGCCCGACGAACAGCTGAGAAACTCGCTCGACGCCGTCGCCGATCGCGACTTTGCGCTCGACTACCTGTATGCGGTCGCCGCCTGCTTCTCTCACCTCTCGCGCGTTGCGATGGAGCTCTGTCTCTGGGCCAGCGCCGAGTACGGCTTCTTGCGCCTGCCCGAGGAGGCGGCCACCGGCTCCTCGATGATGCCGCAGAAGCTGAACCCCGACGTGGCCGAGCTGGTGCGCGGCAAGGCGGGCACCGCCGCCGGGCGTCTCGCCGGTCTGCTAGCCGTGCTCAAGGGCTTGCCGCTCGCCTATAACACCGATCTGCAGGAAGACAAGCAGGCGGTCTTCTCGGCTCGGCGCGATCTGCACGGCGCCCTTGCGGCCCTGGCCGTGCTCGTTCACCACGCCGAGCTCAAGCGCGAGCGGATGGCTGAAGCGGTGGCCGATCCACTACTGCTCGCCACAGACGCCGCCGAGAAGCTGGTTGGCGAAGGGGTCCCCTTCCGCGACGCCTACGGAGAGGTTGCCCGCTCGGTCAAGGACGGGAGTTTCGTTCCCCCCTCCTCGGCCGCCGAGAGCGTTCACGCCCGCCCGGCGCCCGGCCCGGGAGGAGTGAAGGAAGCAATCGCGGCCGCCAAGTCGCGGCTCTCGCTCGAATGAGCCCGGCGATCCGCCTGGCCAACGCGGGCGGCGCGGGCGCCGTCCTCGATCTCTGGCGCCTGGCCGCGACCGTGACAACTCGCACCGACGACGAGGCGAGCCTCCGCTCCCTGATCGCTCGCGATCCCGAAGCGCTACTTCTCGCCGAAGAGGAGGGCGCGCTGGTCGGCTCCGTGATAGCCGCGTTCGACGGCTGGCGGGGAACGTTTTTCCGGCTTGCGGTGCTGCCCGAGCGCCGACGCTCGGGAATCGGGCAGGCGCTCGTCGCCGCGGGCGAGCGCAGCCTGCGCGAGCGAGGCGCCACGCGCATCACTCTCTACGCGATCAAAGCGGAGACCGGCGCCGAAGCGTTCTGGCTTGCCACCGACTATGCGCCCGACGATCGCACTGCTCGCTACGTCAAGAACCTCGAACCCTAGGCTTGTAGCTCCGGGCGAGAGCCGGCTTCGACGGTCTCTCCCTCCAGCAGGCGCGCGGCAGCCTCCCGGATCCCGGCTTCTGCCTGAGCGAGGCTGCCGTATTCCCCGCTCGCCGCCAGCTCCCATTCGTCGAGCAGAAAGAAGAAGTCGGTCAGAGCCTCGGTGCAGTTGTCGCAGCCGAGCGAGAGGGAGGCGATGTCGGCGCACGCGTCACGCACACTGAGCTCACCGCGGACGAGCCGTCTTGCCACTCTGCGTGAAGCGATCATCGCCGCTTCCTCGCATGTCGGCTGGGCGATGCCAAGCTCCCACATCGCCGCGGCGAGCAGCGCGGGCCCATTCTTGTCCACCTCGACCGAGTGAGCCTCTGCCAGACCCCTGAGCTTGGGCGTATCGAACCCGTCGGCCAGAAGGGCCGAGGCAATGAGCGATAGCTTTTCCCCAGGGATCCGACCTAGTGTCCACTCGGCGAACACCGTCGCCGGATCCATAGTGCGCGAGCATACGTCTACCGACCTGGTGTTATCAAGTCGAGCGTGTTCGGTGCGCCCCTCGCGCGTCGCGCGACCGGCGTCACCGAGTTTGATCCGGCGCCGTTTTACGATCGGCCGCTAGACGCAACAAGGGCCCGAGTCTGGTCGGGCCCTTGTCTCTCTGGGGAGTCCTATCCTCCGCTCGGACGAACCTCGCTTCGGATAGGAAGCGCGACGGATTCGCTCAAAGCCGCCGGCGCTCCTTGAGCCATCGCCGGAGCGCACGCGCCCGGGATGGCGATGTGTGATCGAGATTTGGTAGAGCGCAATAAGCCGCGCTCGCGTCGTGTGCGCTGGTGATCAAACGCCCGCCTTCAGGTAGTCCGTGTCCACGTACTCGTGCAGCGGCTTACCGGTTCTGTTGTGCCTGACG
The DNA here is from genome assembly GCA_003132665.1 of Actinomycetota bacterium. Classification (GTDB taxonomy): domain Bacteria; phylum Actinomycetota; class Thermoleophilia; order Gaiellales; family Gaiellaceae; genus Fen-549. The sequence goes on along the minus strand of PKYN01000015.1, from coordinate 35,701 downwards.
TTGTAGATCGAGGACATCCAGACGAGCCCGTCACCGGACTCATTCCCGCTTCTGGCGGCGTCGGAGATCGCCCCGACGATCTTCTCCGCCTTGTGCTCCGGAACGATGAAGGTGAGAAATGCCTCCGGTACGTCGCGCCGGTGCCCGTACCCGGCCGCCTCGAAGACGGTCACGCCCACGTGGCCGGCCTCAACCTCAACCGCGTCAATCACCATCTCGACGCGATCAGGAATCACGATTGCTTCGACCTTGATCATGCTGCCCGTCCACCTCCTCCGTCATCAAGCGGTCTGCTGGGAGAGCCGAGACCCTCCCAGCCTTTCCGTCTTCTTCTCCTAGGCGTCGTAGTAGAGGGCGAACTCCGCCGGGTGTGGACGCAATGCCACGAAGTCGACCTCGTGCTCCCTCTTCCAGTCGATCCAGGTGCGGATCAGGTCTTCGCTGAAGACGCTGCCCTTGAGCAGGAACTCGTGATCGGCCTCGAGTGCATCGAGCGCCTCGGCCAACGAGCCTGGCACCTGCGGAATGTCCGTGGCCTCTTCGAACAGGTCGAAGTCGGCCGGCTCGCCTGCGTCGATGCTCTTCTCGATGCCGTCCAGCCCGGCCATGAGCATGGCCGAGAAGGCGAGGTAGGGGTTCGCCGTGACGTCGGGCGGGCGGAACTCGAGCCGCTTGGCCTTCGGCGACTCCGAGTACATCGGAACGCGGATGCAGGCCGAGCGGTTGCGCTGCGAGTAGACGAGGTTGACCGGAGCCTCGTAACCGGGCACCAGCCGCCGGTAGCTGTTAGTCGTCGGCGCGCAGAAGGCGAGGATCGCCGGGGCGTGCTTGAGCAGACCGCCGATGTATGCGCGTGCCAGTTGGGAGAGCCCCGCGTAGCCGGACTTGTCGGCAAACAGCGGCGTGCCTTCCTTCCAGAGCGACTGGTGCACGTGCATGCCCGAGCCGTTGTCGCCGAAGAGCGGCTTCGGCATGAAGGTCACCGACTTGCCGGCACGCCGGGCGACGTTCTTGACGACGTACTTGTAGACCATGACCTGATCGGCCATTTTGCGTAGCGAATCGAAGCGCATGTTGATCTCGCACTGACCCGCGCTCGCGACCTCGTGGTGGTGGAACTCGCAGTCGATTCCGAGCCCCCCAAGCGTCAGCACCATCTCGGAGCGAAGGTCCTGCAGCGTGTCGTGCGGAGCGGGCGGGAAGTAGCCCTCCTTCTCGCGGATCGTGTAACCGAGGCCCGGCTTGCCGCTGTTCCAATGGGCTTCCCCGGAGTCGATCGAATAACCGGTTCGCTGCGGTTCGAGGTCATACGAGACCGAGTCGAAGACGAAGAACTCACACTCAGGTCCGATGTTGACGGTGTCTGCCACACCGGTTGAGCGCAGGTACTCCTCGGCTCGCTTGGCGACGAAGCGCGGATCCTTGTCGTAGGGACCGCCCGTGACCGGATCGCGGATGTCGCAGATCAACGAGAGCGTCCGATCCGCGGTGAAGGGATCGACAATCGCGGTCGCCGGGTCGGGGATGAGCAACATGTCCGACTCGTCGATCGCCTGCCAGCCCCTGATCGAGGAGCCGTCGAAGCCGAGTCCCTCTACGAACGCCGACTCATCGACAGCGTTCAATGGCATAGAGACGTGCTGCCAGCGCCCCAGCAGGTCGACGAACTTGAAGTCGACGATCTTGGTCTCGCTGCCTTCGGCGAATTCGAGCGCGTCCTTCGGGGCGGCCGAAGGACCCACCTCAAGATACTGCTTGAGCTCGGTATCCATGTCCGACATTTGGGTTTTCCTCCCCATCGATTGGTCCAACAAAAAAGGCCCAGAACCTGACCGGTTCCGGGCCTGAGCACGAAAAAGGGCCCGGACGTACCACGTCCTGAGGCCCCATTGCCTCGACGAGCGCCTTCATCGGCGATTCGTCTGCATCCAAGAATGCCGGGTCCGAAACTGCTTGTCAAATCGTGCCGGACGCTCGAGTTACCGCGATGACATGAGCCCGCGTCGCTTCACGCTGTTTCGACCTATGCCCGATACCACGCTACAACTACAGTTCCGGTTCCAGGTTTCGCATTCGTAGTCGACGGAGGGAGTGAGTCAGGTGGCCAAGGTAACAACGAAGGATCGGGCGACTTCGGATCCCGCCGACCGCAAGCGCGTGCTCGAGAGCGTGCAGGCCGACGGCGTACAGATGGTCCTGCTCTGGTTCACGGATCTCGAGGGGCACCTAAAAAGCTTCGCCATCACTCCTTGGCAGCTCGAAGACGCGCTCAACGACGGGATGGGTTTCGACGGCTCCTCGATCACCGGGTTCAACGCGATCGAGGAATCCGACATGGTCGCCATCCCCGATCCGACCACCTACGCCGTCATGCCGTGGCGAGAAGGCGAGACGAAGACCGTGCGCATGATTTGCGACATCGTCACCCCTGACGGCAACCCCTATGAAGGCGACCCGCGCCACGTTCTACGCCGCGCGCTCAAGCGGATGAAGTCGATGGGGTTCGACACGCTCAACGTCGGGCCCGAGCTCGAGTACTTCCTCTTCAAGGATTCGAAGGGCACCGAGCCGCTCGACGAGGGCGGCTACTTCGTGCAGACGACGATGGACGCCGCCACCGAGCTCCGAGCTGAGACAACCCGGGCGCTCGAGGGAATGGGAATCGCAATCGAGTACTCCCACCACGAGGTCGGACCGTCGCAGCACGAGATCGACATGCGCTATACCGACGCTCTGGCGATGGCCGACGCCACGATCACCTACCGCCTGATCGTGAAGGAGATCGCGGCCAAGAACGGCTGCTACGCCACCTTCATGCCGAAGCCGATCTTCGGCGAGAACGGCTCGGGTATGCACATCCATCAGTCGCTCTTCCGCGGCGAGCGGAACGGCTTCTTCGATGCGAGCGACAAGTACCACCTCTCGAAGGAGGCGAAAGGCTTCATCGCCGGCCAGCTCAAGCATGCTCGCGAGCTTTCGGCGATCTTCGCCCAGTGGGTCAACTCCTACAAGCGGCTCGTTCCGGGCTATGAGGCACCGGTATACGTCGCCTGGTCGCAACGCAACCGCTCCGCGCTGATCAGGATTCCGCTCTACAAGCCGGGCTCCGAAGAAGGTACAAGAGCCGAGTTCCGCAGCCCTGATCCGGCCTGCAACCCATACCTGGCCTTCGCCTGTCTGCTCCACGCCGGTCTCGAGGGGATCGAGAACAACTACCAGCTCCCGGCGCCGATGGAGACCAACCTCTACCACCTGTCGCCCAAGGAGCGCGAGGATCGCGGCATCGTCTCGCTGCCGGAGACGTTGGGCGAGGCGATCGAGGAGCTGTCCCACTCGCGCCTGATGCAGAAGGCGCTCGGGAACCACATCTTCGACAACTACGTCAATCTCAAGCGCAAGGAGTGGGACGAGTACCGCGTTCAGCTCACAGACTGGGAGATGAAGCGCTACTTGCCCACCCTTTAGCCGCGAAAAGTCGGCCGGCAAAGCCGGCTCGGACTTTTCGCGGTGCTACCTCGTCTGCTCCTAGAAGCGTGCTCGGCTGACCGCGGTTGTGAACAGTGTTCGCGGCGAAAGGGCCGGGGGACGGCGTCTGTGAGCCGCGCCCGCGCATGTCGGCTGCGGCGGCCCTTTTTTGAGCGCCTCCTGAGCCGCCTTGATGCGTACGCCGGCGGGGGCCTGGGAATACCAGGGCGATGGCTGTCGGGATCAGAGTCCGCGAGACTGGCGAGCGCCTGCCGCCGAAGATCTTCGATCTTCCGGTCGAGCGCATGCGGGCCGGCTACTACTCGGACGCTTACTTCAACTTCGCGCGTGCGGCGCTGCTCGCGGACGACAAGCACACCAACGTTCTGATTCAGGTCTTCCAGCGCCGGCATGCGGTACTCGGCGGGATTGACGAGGCGATCGCGATCCTCCGACTCTGCTCGGAGCACTGGCCCGAGCTCACCGTGAGGGCGCTCTACGACGGCGACGAGATCGAGCCCTGGGAGACGGTGTTGACTATCGAGGGCGACTACACCGAGGTAGCGCATCTCGAGACGCTCTATCTCGGGGTTCTGGCCCGCCGAACGAAGATCGCGACCAATGTGCGCCGGGTGGTCGAGGCCGCGAACGGCAAGCCGATTCTCTTCTTTCCGGCCCGGCACGATCACCACCGCGTGCAGACCGGTGACGGGTACGCCGCACACATCGCCGGCGCGATCGGCGTCTCGACCGACGCCCAGGCGTCCTGGTGGGGTGAGCGCGGCATCGGCACCGTGCCGCATTCGCTGATCGCCTGCTACGGCGGAGACAGCGTTCTAGCGGCCAGGAAGTTCGCCGACTGGGCTCCGCCCGACATGAACGTGATCGTCTTGGTCGATTTCGACAACGATTCGGTGGCTACGTCGCTGGCCGTCGCCCGGGCGCTGGGGCAACGTCTCTGGGGCGTCCGCCTCGACACGTCGGGCACGCTCGTGGATCGCGCGCTCTGGGATGAGATGGAGGAGTCGGGAGACTTTGCTCCGGTGGGCGTCAACGAGCGCCTGGTGCACGAGGTGCGCGGCGCGCTCGACGCCGGGGGCTTTGAGCAGGTGAAGATCGTCGCCTCGGGCGGCTTCGACGCGGAAAAGATCGCCGCCTTCGAAGCGAGCGGAGTTCCGGTCGACTCCTATGGGGTCGGCTCCTCGCTGATGAGCGGCCGGTACGACTTCACAGCCGACGTGATCCTGGCCGATGGACGTCCGGTCGCCAAGAAGGGTCGCCGCCTGCGACCGAATCCGCGACTGGAGACCGTCACCCGATGACGCGGGCGATTCTCTGGGACGTCGACACCCAGGCCGACTTCATGCTCCCCGAGGGGAAGCTGTACGTCCCGGGCGCCGAGACGCTCCGGCCGGCGATGGCTCGGCTGGTCGAGGCGGCAAGAGCCGCCGGCATCGTGCACGTGGCCTCCGCCGACGACCACGAGCTGACCGATCCGGAGATTTCGGACGAGCCCGATTTCGAGCACACCTACCCACCGCACTGCCTGCGCGGAACGCCCGGAGCCGAGCGAGTGCCCGAGACCAAACAGATCGATCCGCTTCCACTCTCCGAGCAGGCGCTTCCGGCCGGGCGCCTGGCGAAGCTGAGCGCCGGCCAGCGCGAGATCCTGATCTTGAAGAAGCGCTTCGACGTCTTCACGAACCCGAGCACCGAGGCGTTGATCGAGCTGCTCGACCCCGAAGAGATTGTCCTCTTCGGGGTCGCAACGGACGTGTGCGACGACGCGGCTATCCAGGGCATGCTCAGGCTGGGCCGCGGAGTCCGCTTCGTCGAAGACGCCGCCTGCGGACTCGACCCGACACGGGTAGAGCGTTGCCTGGCGCAATGGCGCGAGCAGGGCGTGGCCTTCGCCTCCAGCGACGAGGTCGTCTCGGACTTCGCCGCGGCGATCTAGGTAGTCGCGGCCTCTCGCCACCCTCCCGAGCCTAGAATCGTCCTTGGATGAACGAATCCGAACGACATCTGCAGCTGCTCACCGAGACGACCAAGGCCGTCAACTCCAGTCTCGACCTGGAGGAGGTCATGGCTCTGATCGCGCGCAAGGTCGCCGAGGCACTCGAGGCCGACGCCTGCTTCGTCTACCTCTACGACGAGGACGGCGACGCCCTCATCCTGCGCGCGACCTTCGGTGCCCAGCTGGGTGAAGAGGAGCGCAAGCCACGCATGCGCATCGGCGAGGGCCTCACCGGTTCGTCCGCCGCCATTCGCCAGCCGGTGATGATCCCCGAGGGCGCAAATCTCGATCCGCGTTTCAAGGCCTTCAAGAACCTGCCCGAGGGTGAGTACGAGTCGATTCTGGCCGTCCCGATCCTGGCGCGCGAGAAGCTCGAAGGCGCGCTCAACGTTCGCACCAGGCACCCGCGCGAGTTCAGCCAGGGCGAGATCGACCTCCTGGTCGCCATCGCGGGACAGGTCGCCCAATCGATCCAGCACGCCCGCCTCTATGAGGAAGCCCGGCGGCGCGTGCGCGAGCTCGAGGCGCTGGCCAAGATCTCGGAGGCGGTCTCGGAGTCTCTCTACGTCGAGGAGTCGCTGGAGGCGATCGTCAAGACCACAATGCAGGCTGTCGCGGCCACCGGTGCGGCCATCGTGCTCGAGGACGGGCGCGTCGCCTGGCCCGAGGGACGAAGCGGAGCCTACGCCGTCAGAATCCCGCTGCGCTGGCGCCGGCGCCAGGTGGGTGAGTTGGTCTGCGACAAGGACACGCCCTTCTCGGACGAAGAGGAGGCGCTGCTCGGCTCCATCGCTCATCACGCCGCGGTTGCCATCGAGCACGGGCGCGCGGTCATGCGCGGAGTGCTCGCACAAGAGATCCACCACCGCGTCAAGAACAACCTGCAGACTGTGGCCTCGCTGCTGAGGCTGCACGCCCGCGCAGAAAACGTCGATGCCCAGCAGGTGCTGGCCGACTCGGTCAACCGCATCCTGGCCATCGCCGCGGTGCACGAGGTGCTCACCAAACGCCAGGACGACGACGTCGAGTTGGCCGAGCTGATCGAGCACCTCCGTGTCACCATCGTCCAGGGGCTCGGCTCGAGCAAAAAGGTGAACACTCGGCTCGAGCAGATCTCGCTCGCAGGCAACCAGGCGACCGCGCTTGCGCTCGTCTTCACCGAGCTGCTCCAGAACGCGATCGAGCACGGCGGCGACAACATCGCGATCGAGCTGTCCCGTAGCGACGACGCGGTCGAGTTGACGATCGCCGACGACGGTCCGGGGATCTCGGGCGAGGGCAAGGGAATCGGGCTCGAGATAGTGCGGGCGCTCGTTCGCGACGAGCTACACGGGCAGCTCGAGCTGCGAAACGAGCGCGGCCTCCGCGCAGAGCTCTCCTTTCCCCTTTAGGGTTAACGGTCGATGCGCATACTCATCGCCGAGGACGAGACGATCATCCGGCTCGATTTACGCGAGCTGCTCGAACGAGCCGGCTTCGAGATCTGCGCCGAAGCGCGCGATGGGCTCGAGGCGGTCGAGCTGGCGCGCACGGAACAGCCCGACCTGGCCATCCTCGACGTCAAGATGCCCGAGCTCGACGGCATCGAGGCCGCGAAGCGCATCCTCGAAGAGCGGCCGATCCCGATCGTCATCCTCACCGCCTACAGCCAGCAGGAGCTGATCGCGCGCGCGGTCGAGGCCGGAGTCTACGGCTACCTGGTCAAGCCCTTCCGCGAGACGGACTTACTTCCTGCGATCGAGACTGCGCGGGCTCGTCACGTCGAGTTGATGGCTCTGCGCGAAGAGGCCGACTCGCTGGCGGAGGCGCTCGCCGCGCGCAAGCTCGTCGAGCGAGCCAAGGGGCTCCTGATGCAGAAGGAGAAGCTGAGCGAGCAGGATGCCTACGCACGGCTGCGTAAGGCGAGCCAGCTCTCCGGCAAGCCGATCAGAGTCGTGGCCGAGGCGCTGATAGCGACTTTCGAAGCGAGTTGAGCATGCAACACCAGTTGCGGATTTATCAGGTGAAGACGGGCCGCATGGATGACTGGGTTGAGATGTGGCGCTCGGATGTTCTCCCGATCAGGCGCCGTTTTGGCTTCTCGGTGCTCGGGCCCTGGATCATCCACGACGAGAGCCGCTTCGTCTGGATCGTCGGGCACGACAACTTCTCCGAGGCCAACGCCGCCTTCTACGACTCGCCCGAGCGTACGGCGCTGGAGCCGCAGATCCCGAAGTATCTCGACAAGGTCGAAGCCTGGATGCTCGACTCGGTCGGCGTCTAGCAACTCAAGGCGCGAGCCCGTAAAAGCCGAGTGCCAGAGGCGACGAACGGCGCGCCGCAAGCTCTCGCGAAGCGCATCTACCGAAAGCTCTTGCTTTGTTCCGAAGGGCAGCGAAAACTATGGTTGCTGCCGCATTCGGCAGCAACCGTTCCGCGCCTCCGTCCTGATGCATATCGTTTAGCAACCGGGTAATAGAGCAATCTAGGAGCAAAGTGGCAAAAACGGACATACGCGCGCAATCGATCCTCGCCTTCCGCACGCTGGCGATGGACGCTGTACAGAAGGCCAATTCGGGTCATCCGGGTACGGCCATGGCGCTGGCGCCGCTCGCCTATCTGCTCTACACGAAGCATCTGCGGCACAACCCGGCCAACCCCGATTGGCCGAACCGCGACCGTTTCGTCCTCTCGGCCGGGCACGCCTGCATCCTGCAGTACGCGGCGCTGCATCTGAGCGGCTACGACCTCAGCCTCGACGACCTGAAGCAGTTCCGTCAGTGGGAGTCGCGCGCGCCGGGCCATCCCGAGCACTTCATGACCCCGGGCGTCGAGACGACCACCGGCCCGCTCGGGGCGGGATTCTCCAACGCCGTCGGCTTCGCCATCGCCGAGCGCTTCCTCGCCGACCGCTTCAACCGCCCCGCGCACGAGATCGTCGATCACAACGTCTACGTCATCTGCTCCGACGGCGACTTGATGGAGGGAATCTCCAGCGAAGCCGCGTCCCTCGCCGGCCAGCTCGGCCTGGGGAAGCTGATCTTCTTCTACGACGCCAACCGCATCACGATCGACGGCGCCACCTCGATCTCGTTCAGCGTCGACAACCCGGGCCGCCGGCTAGAGGCCCAAGGCTGGCACGTGCAGTGGGCCGACGATGCCAACGACTTCACCGAGCTCGATCAAGCGATCGAGGCAGCCAAGGCCGAGCACGAGCGGCCCTCGCTCGTGGTCGTGAGATCGCACATCGGTTACGGCGCCCCTCACCTCGTCGACACTGCCAAAGCGCATGGAGCGCCACTCGGACCCGAAGAGGTGCGCGCGGCCAAGGTCGCGCTCGGCGCCGATCCCGACAAAGATTTCTTCGTGCCCGACGAGGTGTACCCGCACATGAGCCAGCTCGAGCGCGGCGCCGCACTCGAGGCAGCCTGGCGCGAGCGCTTCGAGCGCTGGAGCATCGCGTTCCCGGAGGTCCGCGAGGACTGGGATCAGGCCTGGAGCGGAGAGGCGAAGCCCGGCTGGCAGCAGGCATTGCCCGAGTTCGAGAGCGGCGAAGGAAACGCGATGGCGACGCGCGACGCCAGCCACAAGGTGATGCAGGCGCTCGAGCCCTACACGCCGACGATGATCGGCGGCTCGGCCGACCTGTCCGAGTCGGTCAAGACGGAGTTCCCGGGCGCGGGCATCTTCGCCGCGACGCATTCCGGTCGCAACATCGCCTTCGGCGTGCGCGAGCACGCCATGGGCGGGATCGTCAACGGCATCGCCCTGCACGGCGGGATGGTCAAGCCCTACGGCTCGACTTTCCTCATCTTCTCCGACTACATGCGACCGGCGATCCGGCTGTCGGCGCTCGGCCGCGTGCCGGCGCTCTGGATCTACTCACACGACTCGATCGGAGTCGGAGAGGACGGCCCGACACACCAGCCGATCGAGCACTACATGGCGCTGCGCGCCATTCCGAATCTCTGGTTCGTCAGGCCGGCCGACGCCAACGAGGTTTCGTGGGCCTGGAAGGTCGCCATGGAGCGCAAGGACGGTCCGGTCGTGCTGGCACTGACCAGACAGAAGCTTCCCGTGCTCGATCGGGCGGAGCTTGGGGCCGCAGCGAGCGTCGAGCGCGGCGCCTACGTTCTCTGGCAGGCCGACGAGACGAAACAGCCCGAACTGATCTTCATCGCCACCGGGTCGGAGGTGGCCGCGGCTCTCGAAGCCGCGAAGGCGCTGCTCGAGCAGGGCGTTCGGTCGCGGGTCGTTTCGATGCCTTGCTGGGAGCTGTTCGAGCTGCAGAGCGAGGAGTACCGCGAAAGCGTTCTTCCCTCCGAGGTATCGGCCCGGCTCTCGGTCGAGGCTGGGATCTCGCTCGGCTGGCAGCGCTGGGTCGGCGATCGAGGCGCTTCCGTGGCGATCGACCACTTCGGCGCTTCGGCCCCCGGCGACGAGTTGATGAAGCGATTCGGCTTCACCGCCGAGAACGTCGCGGCCCAGGCCCAGGCACTACTGGCGCGAGTTTCGTGAACAACCTCCCGAAGGAGAAGATGATGAAGGTCGCCGTCGCGTTCGATCACCGAGGCGTCAAACTGCGCGAAGCCGTCCTCGGAGCCGTCGCGCAGGCCGGCTGCGAGGCGATCGACCTGGGAGTCGAAGATGCGAGCGTTCGCGTCGACTACCCCGACCAGGCCTGGGATGTTGCCGAGCAGATTCGCTCGGCCAGGGCGCAGCGCGGAATACTCGTCTGCGGCTCAGGAGTGGGCGCCTGCGTGGCCGCCTCGAAATTGCCGGGCATCCGCGCCGCGATCTGTCACGACGCCTACTCGGCTCATCAGGGCGTGGAGCACGACGACATGAACGTCCTCTGCCTGGGCTCGGAGATCGTCGGGGACGCGCTCGCGAGCGAGTTGGTGACGGCCTTCTTGGGCGCGCGCTTCAACGAGAGCGATCCTCGCTACGCGGCGCGGCTGGAAAAGGTCGAGCAGATGGCACGCGACGCCGCACGAGATATCGCGTAAACGGGCAGAAGCTCAGTTTGAGAAACAAACCAATCTGAGGGAGAAACCGATGGCGAAGAGCAGGCTGCAGCAATTAGCGGAGCTGGGCCAGAGCATCTGGATCGACTCGCTCTCGCGCGAGATGCTCGAGACCGGCGAGCTCGAGCGGCTGATTCGCGAGGATTCCGTGAGCGGGGTCACGAGCAACCCGACCATCTTCCAGAAGGCGCTCGCCGAGGGCGACTGGTACGACACCGAGCTGCGCGAGCTGGCCTCGCTCGATGGCGACACGCGCGAGATCTTCTTCCGCTTGGCGGAGAACGACGTCAGGCAAGCCTGCGACCTCCTCCGCCCCGTCCACGAGAAGACGGCGGGCCTCGACGGCTACGTCTCGATCGAGGTCGATCCCACGCTCGCCTACGACAGCGAGCGCACGTACGAGCAGACTCTCCGCTTCCACAGCGACATCGATCGCCCCAACTTGTACGTCAAGATCCCAGCCACCCGCCCCGGCCTGCCGGCGATCGAAGACGCGATCGCCGCCGGCCACTCGGTCAACATCACGCTTATCTTCTCGCTCCAGCGCTATACCGAGGTCGTGGACGCCTACCTGCGCGGGCTCGAGCGGCGTATCGCCGCAGCCGGCGATGTCAGCAAGATCAACTCGGTGGCCAGCTTCTTCGTCTCGCGCGTCGACAGCGAAGCCGACAAGCGCCTCGAGCAAGTTGGCACTCCCGCCGCGCTGGCCCTGCGCGGAAAGCTGGCCGTGGCCAACGCGAAGCTGGCCTACCGCCACTTCCAGGAAGTGTTCTCCAGTGAGCGCTGGCAATACCTGGCTTCGAAGGGCGCCCGAGCCCAGCGCTGCCTCTGGGCCTCGACCTCGACCAAGAATCCAGCCTACTCCGACACTCTCTACGTGTCGGAGCTGATCGGCCCCGACACCGTGAACACGATGCCGATCGAGACCGTTCGCGCCTTCCAGGATCACGGCACCGTCGCGGAGACGCTGGCGCAGGGTGTCGACGAGGCGCAGCTCCTGCTCGAGCAGGTCGAGGCGGCGGGAGTTTCCTACGCCGAAGTGGTGGACACATTGGAGGCTGAGGGAGTGCAGAAGTTCGCAGATTCCTTCGCCGAGCTGCTGACTGGGATCGAGACGAAGCTAAAGAAGCTGGAGGTAGGTCGGTGAGAACTTTCACAGCGAACGAGTTGGTCGAGAAGATCTGGGCACGCGACGCCTCCCTCTGGACATCGAGCGGCGAGGAGAAGTGGCTCGGTTGGCTGGATGCGCCGGCCCGATCGCTTGCCCAGGCGGGCGAGATACTGGCCTTCGCCGAACAGGCTCTGGATGGGGTCGAGAACGTCGTGCTCCTGGGTATGGGCGGTTCGAGCCTGGCGCCCGAGGTGATGCGACTCGCCTTCGGCTCGGCGAGCTTCCACGTGCTCGACTCGACTCATCCCTCGGCCGTGCGGCGGCTCGCCTCCGAGCTCGATCCCTCCTCGACCTTCTACTTGGTCTCCTCTAAATCGGGCTCGACGATCGAGACCCGATCGCACCTCGACTACTTCTGGGCGCTGGTAAGCGAGCACGGCAAGCGCTTTGCCGCCGTCACCGATCCCGGTAGCGATCTGGAGAAACTGGCTCGCGAGCGAGGTTTCCTGGCGGTGCTGGCCGGCGAGCCGACGATCGGCGGCCGCTTCTCGGCGCTCTCGCCCTTCGGCATCGCTCCGGCCGCCTTGATGGGAGTCGATATCGAGCGATTCCTCTCGCGCGCCGAGGAAATGGTCGAAGCCTGCCGTGGAACAACCGGCAATCCCGGTCTGGAACTTGGGCTGGAGCTCGGTGAAGGCTGGCGCCAGGGACGCGACAAGATCTGCATTCCCGAGCACGCAAGCGGATTCGGGCTCTGGGCCGAACAACTCGTCGCGGAATCCACCGGGAAACAGGGCAAGGGTCTGGTGCCGGCGCCCGGCGAGCTCCCCGGTGACACCGATCGCGAGGCGGTCGAGCTCAGGATCGAGAACTCCTACGAGCTCGGGCAAGAGATGTTCCGCTGGGAGTTCGCGGTTGCCGTCGCCGGCGCCTACCTGGAGATCAACCCGTTCGATCAGCCGAACGTTCAAGAAGCGAAGGACAGGACGAGCGCGATTCTTTCCTCCGGCGCCGAGCCCGATCTCGCGCCGCGCGGTAGCCTCGACGCGCTTCTCGCGGCAGCGGGACCCGGCGACTACATCGCCATTCTCGGCTTCGTCGATCCGACGCCCGAGAACGACGCGAAGCTCGCCGCTCTGGCCAAGCGCGCAGGCGAAACAACCGGCTGCGTCGTCACGCGTGGCTTCGGTCCGCGCTACCTGCACTCGACCGGCCAGTTGCACAAGGGTGGGAAGGCCAACGGTCTTTTCATTCAGGTCGTGGACGACCTGGGCCAGGAGCTGGCGATTCCCGGACGCGACTTCGGGTTCAAGCGCCTGATCGGAGCTCAGGCCGCCGGCGACTTCGCAGCCCTCGAGGAGCACGGAAGGCCCGTAGTTCGCATCGGATTGGAGGAGGAGCTATGAAGCTAGGCATGGTCGGAATGGGTCGAATGGGCGGCAGCATGGCCGAACGCCTGCGCCGCGCCGGTCACGAGGTCGAGACCTACGCGCGCACCAACCCGAAGCGCACCGCAACCTCGCTTATCGACCTGGCGGAGAAGCTGGAGCAGCCGCGAGTCGTCTGGTTGATGATCCCGGCCGGTGACGTGACCGAGCACGCCTTCACGGAGCTGCTCGAGCTGCTCGAGGACGACGACACGATCGTGGACGGCGGCAACTCCCACTTCACCGACTCCAAACGGCGCGCAGAACTGGCCGAGAAGAAAGGCATTCACTTCGTCGACGCGGGCGTCTCGGGCGGAGTATGGGGACTCGACGCCGGTTACTGCGTGATGGTCGGCGGCAAGCCCGACGCCGTCTCACGCGTCGAGCCGCTCTTCCTCGACCTGGCGCCGGAGGGCGGCTATGCGCACATCGGCGCCGCCGGCAGCGGCCACTTCACGAAGATGATCCACAACGGCATCGAGTACGGGATGATGCAGTCGATCGCCGAGGGCTTCGAGATCATGCAGTCCTCGGAGTTCGACATCGACCTGCACTCCGTGGCCAGCATCTGGCGCTATGGATCGGTTGTGCGCAGCTGGCTGATCGAGTTGCTCGAGCTCGCACTCGCCGAGGATCCGGGGCTGGCGAAGATCGCAGGCTACGTCGAGGACTCCGGCGAGGGCCGCTGGTCGCTCTTGGCGGCGCTCGACGAGAACGTGCCCGCGCCGATCATCGCAAACTCGCTCTTCGCCCGGTTTGCCTCGCGCCAGGACGAGTCCTTCGCGGCGAAGGTGAACGCCGCGCTGAGAAACCAGTTCGGTGGCCACGCGGTCAAGTCGGCAAACGAGAAGTAGTCCGGAGAGGAAGCTCGCCCAAGTGAGCACGAAGACCGAGATCGAAGTCGAAGCGCCGGTTGCCGCAGGATCGGGCAGCGAGCGTCCGCCCGACCCTTGCTCGCTCGTGATCTTCGGCGCCTCCGGTGACCTCACTCATCGCAAGCTGATCCCGGCTCTCTACTCGCTCGAGTATCGCGGTCTCCTGCCCGAGAACTTCGCTGTGGTCGGAGTCGCGCGAACGGAAAGCTCGACCGAGGCCTGGCGCGAGAAGATGCGCGAGGCCGTCACGGAGTTCGGCCGCGACCCGATGGACAAGGACGTCTGGGAGCGGCTGGCCTCCGGGATGCACTACGTCACCACCGACTTCTCTTCGGAGGGTGGCGAAAGCGATGTGATGAAGCTGCTTGAGCGCCTCGACAAGGAGCGCGGCACCAAGGGAAACCGCGTCTACTATCTCGCCGTGCCGCCGACAGCGATCCGCACGGTGGTGGACAAGATCGGAGAGCGGCCGCGAGCAAAAGGCTGGGTGCGCCTGATCGTCGAGAAGCCGTTCGGGCGGGATTGCGCGAGCGCCAAGGCGATGAACGAAGACATCGTCACGCACTTCGCGGAGAACGAGATCTTCCGCATCGACCACTACCTCGGCAAGGAGACGGTCCAGAACGTACTCGCGTTCCGCTTTGCCAACGGCATCTTCGAGCCGATCTGGAACCGGCGCTACATCGACAACGTGCAGATCACGGTCGCCGAGTCGATCGGGATCGAGGACCGGGCCAGTTTCTACGAGAGCGCCGGCGCGGTCCGCGACGTCGTCCAGAACCACCTGCTGCAGCTGCTCGCGATCACCGCGATGGAGCCCCCGGCCGATTTCGAGGCCGACGCCGTGCGCAACGAGAAGGTGAAGGTCGTGCGCGCCATCGCGCCGCCCGACCCCGCATACGTCGTTCGAGGCCAGTACGGACCGGGCGAGATCGACGGCAAGAAGGTTCCCGGCTACCGCGAGGAGCCCGGAGTGGCCGCCGAGTCCAGCACCGAAACCTACGTCGCGCTCAAGGTTTTCGTCGACAACTGGCGCTGGGCCGGCACGCCCTTCTATCTGCGCACCGGCAAGCATCTCTCCAGCCGCTCGACGACCATCGTGGCGCTCTTCCGGCCCGCTCCGCACCCGCCCTTCCTCGAGATCGCCGGCGAGGGGCTGCGGCCGAACGTGCTAGTCATTCACATCCAGCCCAACGAGGGCATCTCGATCCGAATCGGCGCCAAGGTGCCGGGTCAGGGCATGACGATCCAGCCCGTTCATCTCAATTTCGAGTACGACCGCGTGTTCCACGTTCAACTACCGGAGGCGTACGAGAAACTGATTCTCGATGCGATGCTCGGCGACGCGACGCTGTTCACCCGCATCGACGAGGTCGAGGCACAGTGGGCGTTCGTCGACTCCATCGTCGCCCAGTGGAAAAACGCGAAACCCGATTTCCCGAATTACGCCGCCGGCAGCAAGGGGCCCAAGAGCGCCGACGCCCTGATGGCGCGCGACAATCGCGTCTGGTGCCTGTAAATCCAGAGAAAGTCCGGGACTTTCCCTGGGTGGTCTTGTCGAAGCGCTGAGCGCGCCTTCGGCGCTCACTCAGCGTCTGCTCCTACGAAGATGGCGAGAGTGGGCGATTTGCTTTGTGGGGTTCGTATCGTCTGGAACAGGGCGTTCGTGAGCCGCAGCCGCACATGTCGGCTGCGGCGGTACACGGGCCTCTTTGCGGAGTGGGCGCTCGAGGCCCGCGGTGTTTGCGGCACCGATGCCCCAGCGGTGCTCGAGGTGGAGTCGAGTCTTCAACCGGAGCTCGCGCGAACCGCCGGCGGCTCACGTAGTTGTGACGCGGCGCGGCCCCGCTGACGTATAAACGACGTGACCGTGGCAGCACTCGAGAGGAGACCGGACTTTGCGCAGGCCGCGCGCGATCACCTTGGCGACGTGCACGCCTACGTCGCCTACCTGGTCGGGAACCGTTCGGTCGCCGAGGACCTGACCGCGACCGCCTTCGAGAAGGCACTGCGCAACTGGGCCCGCTTCGACCCGCGCCGGGCGAGCGCGAGAACCTGGCTTTGCGCGATCGCGCGCAGCGTGGCCCTCGACCACTTCCGCGCCGAGGATCGCCGCCGCCGCCGCGAGGACGCCTACGCGCTCAGGCAGGAGTTCGAGATCGCCGAGCCGGGCTTCGGCGACGGTCTCTCGCACGAGCTGGAGTCGGCGCTGGCCTCGCTCTCCGCCGGTGAGCGCGAGGTGATCGCCCTGCGCGTCCTGCTGGAGTGGGACGCCGAGACGGTCGCGCGTTTCCTCGGTATCAGTCGCAGCGCCTGCTCGATGCGTTTGAGCCGGGCGCTGGAGAAGCTTTCAGAAAGGGTGGCCAGCGATGTCGAGGCCTGAGAACGAAAACCCACGCGATCGCGCCGAGAAGACGGCGCGCGAGTTGCGCAAGCATCGCCCGCGTCCGTCCGACAATCTCGTCTCCCGCGTCGAGCGCCTGGCGGAACGCGGCGCCGCCCGGCGATCGCGCCCGACTCGAATCCAGTTCGGCAGGCGCAAGCTGGTGTTCGCGCTGGCGGCGGCGCTGGCTCTCGCCGTCGCCGGGGCGATCGTTCACGGCGAGCTGCAATCGTCAAACACGGTCGCTTCGAAAAGAGCCGTTCGTTTGATCACACCGGGCACGCAATATGGAGAGCTCACTAGCGTCGATCCGTACGGCTCAGCACTATCGACGACCACCAAGGGATACGACGAGTTCGGAGCGCCTACCGGCCAAACCAACGCCGCTAAGGGCGTCGACCAATACAAGGAGTTTGTTCCAGCGAAGCATGCGGCCGCAAGCGGTTCTGTACCCGCTCCCTCCACCGCAACGAGTACGAAACAACGCGCCAATCTCGCCTCGATCACCAGCGGCAACCGCCTCGCCGAGCTGCGCGCCGTCCTGACCCTCAAGGTCAAGAGCAGCGACGAACTCTCTAGCAAGACGGCCGAGGCGATGAAGATTGCGCGCAGGCTGAGCGGCTATGTCGTATCGACGCGGACGAACGTGCCCAGCCGCGGTGTCGCCATCTCTTATCTCGTGCTCAAGGTGCCCGCTGCGCGCTCGCAGGACGCGCTGATCGCCATCTCCGGGTTGGGCAAGATCTTGAGCCAGCAGAGCTCGCTCGAGGACGTCAAGGCGACGGTCACCGCCCAGGGCAAGAGCATCCAGGCGCTGAAGCGCGAGATCGCCTCGCTCGAGCAGACGCTGAGCCAGCAGACGCTCACGCCCCAGGCGCGCTCGCAGCTGCAGATCGAGCTCGCTCGCGACCGCGCCCGGCTGAGCTCGCTGAGAACACAGCGCACGAAGGACATCCTCCGCGGCCGGCTGGCGACGATCACGCTGACACTCACGACCGGCGACCTGCCCAAGCTGCCCACCTCGCCCAGCCGCATCCACAAGGCGATCGACCGGGCCTGGAACGGACTCTCCTCGGAGATCTCCTGGGCCGCCACAGGGCTCATCGTCGCCTCGCCGTTCATCCTGCTGGCGGCGGTTGCCGCGCTATTGATTCGGGCTCGCAGGCGCCGTGAAGAGCACCGACTGCTGGAGAAGTAGCCGCGAGGCGGCGGGCGCTTACCTTCGCACGACGCGGAAGCTGGGCTTGCCGATCCGCACCACGCGCACGTTCGACCAGCTCATTCCCTTTGCGCCAGTCGGCATCTGAAGATTGAGACCGCGCACCCTGTAGTACCAGGTGCCCGGCTCAGGCGAGAGAACGACCGAGGTGACCGGAGTGAGGATCGAGTTTCCGACGGATTGGAAGGGATTGTTGCTGTGGCTCAGCTGCACCTCATACCCACCCGCTCCCAGCACCGGCTGCCAGGTGATGAGCGGCGTTCCCCACATTAGAGGAGAGTGACTCACCCGCGAACTGGTCATGCGCCCAGTCCGCGAAAGACCCGTGATAAACGCGTTCGTTCCGTCGGTCGGAATGGCCTGGCTGACCTTACCGAACGACCCCATACGCCCGGAAGCGCAGGCATCTTGGGGGTCTTCGGCGTCTATGTACCCGACCACTTTTGTTACTGGGTCAATGGTTATTTCAACGCGAACAGCCGTCCAGTAATAGGTACCGCCCGGCCACTTGCGGTCCCAGAGATCCAGCCTCGCGGTCGGGTCGCCCGTTTCGTTCGCAGGCGCTAGATGGCCAGAGGCGTCGAGAGTCACTCCTTGACTCCCGTCTTTGGACATGATCGCTCCTGCCATGACTTTTCCGAGATCGTCAGTGTTCCTGGGTAATACCAGCGCTCCCGACATGCGTGGCACCCAGGCGGGACTGCCGACGACCGACCCGACCATTACGGGATCGACACACCTGTTGTCCGAGAAGACATAGGCCCGGTAGAGATCGGTACCGTCGGAGTTGGGAATCCCGGTCCAGCTGAAACCGGGCATGAGCGCGTGCACCGCGGGGTCCGCCGCTGTTCCAACGGTGTCGGAATATGTCCCACCGAGCGTTATGGCCGATGCACTTGGCGGAGTGGCATTTGTGACGAAGACAGGCGACCAGCGACCATAGGTCGTCGTCGGCTCGCCATTCGTGCTCGTCCCATAGGTAGCTCGCACAGCCCGTACGCGCCAAGTGACTGTCCCAACCCAACTTGCATCGGAATGGAAGCTGAACCAGTCGCGCATATCCGATACGTTCGTGGCCACATAGTGCGATTTGGTCCAACCATGGATGTTGACACCCCACACTTCGTACGAGGTCGCGCCATCGATCGGAGTCCAGCGCAGCAACCCGTTCGGCGCCGGAAGCCTGTCCGGGATCTCCGTCCAGCGAACGTTGAACCCGAAGTCATCACTCCAGGGCGTCGTCCCGTGCTCCAGCCTTGCTCGCACCCGCGCGAAGAGCGAATAAGGCTTGCCGGTGATCCAGGGAAGAGCCAGCGGCACCGAGGTGCCGGGGAGCTTCAATCCGGTAGCGCTCCACAGGAGGCTGTTCTCGCGAAATTGGTCGGATGTGGCCAGCTGAAACTCGTAGCTGGTGGCCTTGGGAACCGACTTCCAGCCGAAGGACGGCGTCCTCGAGAAATTGTGGCTCACCGGCTCTTCGTAGCGCAGCAGGAAGGCCCTGAGGCCGATCGGGGCTTTCGCGGAGCCAGCTTGCCGCGCGGGCGCCGCCGCGGGAAGCGCAAGAGCAACGAAGAGCGCGATTAGGACTGTCGTGCGACCGAACATAACGAGTAGGTTTTCGGCAGTTCGGGAAGGGCAGCCGTCCCTCAAATGGGGGATACGCCGTTGCCCCGCGCCATCAAACCGCGTCGGTCGGATCGAGTGTCTCCCGGATACGATCCAGGAGCTTGAATGGATCGAGCGGCTTGGTGACATAGTCGATGGCGCCGGCCGCGAAACCTCGCAACACGTCGATTCGCTCCGGGTGCGAGTCGAGCAGGATCACCGGTGTGTTCGCCGTCGCCGAGTTGCGCCGGATCTGCGTGGTGACGCGATATCCGTCCAGTTTCGGCATGTGCACGTCGAGCACGACCAGATCTGGCCGCTCGATCAACGCCAGGCGCAGCGCCTGCTCGCCGTCGCTTGCCTGAAGCAATTCGAATTCCTCGCCGAGCACGAGACTGAGGATCGACAGCACTTCCTCGTCGGCGTCGCCGATCAAGACCGTCGCCATACCCTTGTCGGGGACGACCTTCAGCGATGACCTATCGCTCGAAAACTCGCGCCTGGCCAGCATCACGCCGCCACGAGCACCACCCTCGATCAACCGCAACGCCGCTCGCTCCGAGCCGGACGCGCTTACGCGAGGGCGTATCGAAGCATGTGCCACAGGACTTACTTTCCGCATGCCTCGGGAATCGGCGTTATCGGTATTGAATCCGCTCCCTAAGCGGCGCGACCGAATTACGCAGAAACGGTATCGGTCGTACCCTCTTCGAAACCGGGAGCCTATCGCCGCACCGATTTGCGTTCGCGACGGCCAGGTACACGGCGGCTCCGGAGCGGCGAACCGCACGGGTAGTGCGCGAGCGCCCCAAAGGTCGCTGGCGCGTCGGATCAGACGCCGTCGGGCGTACGACCCGGCGAGAAGGCTCTTAGGCCGCGGAGAGTAGCTCTAGATCCCGAGGCTCGCGCTCGATTGCGATCTCGAGCCAGCGCCCGCCGGGCGGGTGCAGGCGATAGAAATCGAGCAACACGCCCCGAGCCTCTGTGAGACTCGTAAAGCGCCCTAGAACTTCACCGCAAGTTTTGTCTGTTAGTACGTACATCTCGTATCCTCCTGGGCTCAGTATCGAAGGCGCGGCTGAGATTGGTCTGAGTGCCTACTAAAAGGTTCGTAAGGATTGATCACGAGGAACGGGCCGTTTTCGCCGCCCGCTAAGGTCTCGTTGATAGCCGCAAAGCAGCAGATCCGCGCCGGAGGGAACCAATGAGCATCCGCGCTCGCATAGCCGAGCTTGCCGCATCCCGAATCCTCGTCCTGGACGGGTCATACGGCGTGCTCATTCAGCGCAGCGTCCGAGGCGAGGATGCCTACCGCGGCGAGCGCTTCAGCGATCATCCCCAGCCGCTGGCCGGCGATCCCGACCTGCTCAACCTGACTCGGCCGGAGGTGGTTCGAGACATTCACGGCGCCTACCTCGAGGCGGGCGCGGATTTCGTCACCACGAACACCTTCACGTCGAACTCGCTCAACCAGGCCGATTACGGGCTGGAGAACTTCGCCGCCGAGATGAGTCTCGTTGGCGCGCGGCTCGCTCGAGGCGTCTGCGACGAGTGGACGGCGCGAACACCCGAGCAGCCTCGTTTCGTGGTTGGCTCGATCGGGCCCGTCAAGGCCACTCTCTCGCTCTCGCCACGGGTGGACGACCCCGCCTATCGCGCGGTCACCTTCGAGCAGGTCAGAGCCAGCTACTACGAGCAGGTGCAGGCTCTGATCGAGGGCGGCGTCGATCTGCTCATGGTCGAGACGATCTTCGACACGCTCAACGCCAAGGCTGCGCTCGTCGCCGCAAGCGACGTTTATCGCGCGCGGGGAGTCGAGTTGCCGCTTTGGCTTTCGTTCACCGCCGTGGACAGGAGCGGACGCAATCTCTCGGGGCAGACCGTAGAAGCCTTCAACACATCCGTCGAGCACGCGAACCCGCTCTTCATCGGCGTCAACTGCTCGCTCGGCGCAGCCCAGATGAGGCCGGTAATCGAGGCTCTTTCGAACGTCGCTTCGACGCTCACCTCGTGCCATCCCAACGCCGGACTTCCGAACGAGCTCGGCGCCTTCGACGAACAACCCGCCGACACGAGCCGCTTCCTCAGGGAGTTCGCTGAGGAAGGTCTGGTCAACGCGGTCGGGGGCTGCTGCGGAACCACCCCCGAGCACGTACGGGCCATCGCCGCGGCTGTTCGCGACCTGCCGCCGCGCCGAGTTCCACCCCGGCGCAAGGTGACGTCGCTTAGCGGCCTCGAGCCGTTCACGATCGACGAGAGCACGGGCTTCGTCGTCGTCGGTGAGCGCACGAACGTGACGGGATCGGCTCGGTTCCGCCGCCTGATCGAGGCCGGAGACTTCCAGGGTGCGCTGGCGGTGGCGCTCGAGCAGGTGCGCGGCGGCGCCAACATCCTCGACGTCAACATGGACGCCGATCTGCTCGATTCCGAGCAGGCGATGAAGACATTTCTCAACCTGGTCGCCACCGAGCCGGAGGTGGCGCGCCTGCCGATCATGATCGACAGCTCGCGCTGGTCGGTGATCGAAGCGGGGCTCGAGTGCTTGCAGGGCAAGGGTGTCGTCAACTCGGTCAGCCTCAAAGAGGGCGCGGACGCGTTCCTCGCCCATGCGCGTCGCGTCAAGAACTTCGGCGCGGCGTTGATCGTGATGGCCTTCGACGAGCAAGGCCAGGCCGCGACGGCCGAGCGAAAGGTTGCAATCTGCCAGCGCGCCTACCACCTGCTGATCGACGAGGCCGGCTTCCAGCCCGAGGACATCGTCTTCGACCCCAACGTGCTCGCGGTCGCCACCGGCATGGAAGAGCACAACGGCTTTGCCAAGGCGTTCCTCGAAGCACTCCCATTGATCAAGGAGCGCTGCCCGGGCGCCAAGATCTCGGGCGGCATCTCCAACCTCTCGTTTTCGTTCCGCGGCAACGACGTCGTGCGCGAGGCGATGCACGCCATCTTTCTCTTCCACGCCATCCGAGCCGGGCTGGACATGGGAATCGTCAACGCCGGTCAGCTCGCGGTGAACGAGGACGTCGAGCCGGAACTGCGAGAGCGCATCGAGGACGTCCTCTTCGACCGTCGCCCGGACGCGACCGACCGCCTCGTCGAGCTGGCCGGACGGGTGAAGGGGGAGGGAACGAAACGCGAGCTCGACCTGAGCTGGCGCGACACGCCGGTCGAGAAGCGCTTCGAGTACGCGCTCGTACACGGGGTCGACGACTTCGTAGAGGAGGACGCCGAGGAGGCGCGACTCGAGCTCGGTGGGCCGCTGGCCGTGATCGAGGGTCCCTTGATGGGCGCTATGAAGGTCGTGGGCGACCTCTTCGGCGAGGGAAAGATGTTCCTGCCCCAGGTCGTGAAGAGCGCTCGCGCCATGCGGCGGGCGGTCGCCTATCTGGAGCCGTTCTTCGAAGACGAAAAGGCGGGCACGGTGCGACGCCGAGCCGGCAAGATCGTCCTTGCGACGGTCGCCGGCGACGTTCACGACATCGGCAAGAACATCGTCGCGGTCGTGCTCGGCTGCAACAACTACGAGACGATCGATCTCGGGGTCATGGTGCCGGCAAGCCGAATCGTCGAGGCGGCGATCGAGCAAAAGGCGGATTTTGTCGGCCTGTCCGGCCTGATCACTCCATCGCTCGACGAGATGGTCAAGGTCGCGGCCGAGCTGGAGCGTCAGGGGTTGCGTGTGCCGCTCTTGATCGGGGGCGCCACGACCTCACGGCAACACACGGCGATCAAGATCGCCCCCGTCTACAGCGGGCCGACGGTGCACGTAGTCGATGCCTCGAGGGCTGTCGGCGTCGTCAGCAATTTGCTCGACTCGGCGCGCCGAGAGGAATTCACGCGCGAGAACGCCGAGGAACAAAAGCGGCTGCGCGAGCTCTACGAAGAGAAGAGAAAGCCCCTGCTGCCGCTCGACGAGGCGCGCGCCCGAAAGCCGCGCTTCGCGCTGAGCCAGGCCGACTTGCCGACCCCGAGCCTTCTCGGCCTGCAGCGCATCGACGACCAGCCTCTGGCCGAGCTCGTCGACTACATCGACTGGACGTTCTTCTTCCACGCCTGGGAATTGAAGGGACGCTTCCCGGCGATCCTCGACCATCCCGAGAAGGGCGCCGCGGCGCGCGAGCTGTTCGAGAACGCGCAGGCGCTCCTGGCGCGAATAGTTGACGAGAAGCTACTGCGCGCGAGCGCCGCCTTCGGTCTCTGGCCGGCCGTCTCGGAGGGTGACGACATCGTCTTCTTCGCCTCCGAGAAGAGGGACGAGCCGGTCGTCCGCTTCAGCATGCTCAGGCAGCAGAGCGACCACGAGGATGGGCGACCCGATCTCTCGCTGGCCGACTTCGTCGCACCGCGAGCGAGCGGACTGCACGACTACGCGGGCGCCTTTGCGGTCACGGCCGGGATCGGCGCCGAGGAACTGTCAGCCCGCTTTGCGGCCGAGAACGACGACTACGACTCGATCATGGTCAAGGCGCTCGCCGACCGGCTCGCGGAGGCCTTCGCCACCTTCCTGCACGCACGCGTTCGCCGGCTCTGGGGCTACCAGGAACAACTCCCGCTCGAGGACGTGATCGCCGAGCGCCACAAGGGAATCCGGCCCGCTTTCGGTTACCCGGCCTGCCCCGATCACTCCGACAAGCGCAGGCTGTTCGATCTTCTGCAGGCCGAAGAGGCGGGCATCGTGTTGACCGACAACTTCGCCATGCTGCCCGCGGCTAGCGTGAGCGGCCTCTACCTCGGGCACCCGCAGGCGAAGTACTTCTCGGTCGGCCGCGTGGGGCGCGACCAGGTCGCCGATTACGCGGCGCGCAGGGAAGCGAGTATCGGGCAGGTCGAGCACTGGCTGGCGCCCAACCTCGGCTACGAGCCGTCCGCCGGTTAGTTCAGGGCTTCTCGAGAAACGGCGCCAGCTCGGCCAGCACCTGACCGAAGACGCGCTCGGTTGAGTCTTCGTCGACGAGAACGTGCTTGGCCTTGGCTATTCCGCGCTCGGCCAGGATCACTGAGCGTGAGACGTCGATTCCGTGCCGCTCGAGCATTGCCGCGCAGCAAGCGCTCGTGCAGCCCGAGATGGCTAGCACGGGCCCGTTCGAGCCTTGCTCGCTCCCATCTTCCGCGCCGACCTCGGTTGCGCAGGCGAGATCGGCCAGACCGAGCCGATCGAGGCGCAGAGCGATCTGATTGGCGAGCTGGCCCAGGTTCGACGCCCCCGAACAGGCGTAAACGGTCACTTTCGCAGCGGGCTCAGGATTCGCGTTCTCCATCTCGTCCTCCGGGAGTCGTTGACGCGTCGATTGACGAGGCGAGTTATACCGGTAGGCGGCGGAGACGCACTATTCGAACGAGCTCTCTTAGCCGGCGTCGATCAAAACCTGGCGCACGGCGCGCGCGACGATCAGAGCCTCGCGCGCCCTGATGACCAGCACGCGCACGAGCGAGCTTTCCGTCGCGACGTCGCAGTCGGGCTCGGCTCCGTCGTTACGCGCAGAATCGACCTCGATGCCGAGGAACGAGAGCCGCTCGCATATGCGCGCGCGAATGCGCGCGGAGTTCTCCCCCACGCCGGCCGTGAAGACGATCGCGTCGAGCCCGCCGAGCGATGCGGTCATCGCCGCCACGGCAGCCGCGATCCTGTGTACGTACACCGCGAGCGCAAGCTCAGCCCGCTCGTCGCCGGCATCCTCCGCTTGTTCGAGCTCGCGAACATCGCCGCTGATACCCGAAAGGCCTTTGAGGCCGGACTCGTTTTCGAGGCCACGCTCGAGCTCCTCGCGACTGAGTCGCCAGGGGTATAGGAGGTAGAAGATCGAGCGCGGGTCGACCGATCCGGAGCGTGTCGCCATCGGGACACCTTCGAGCGGGCTGAAGCCCATTGTCGTGTCGACGGAGCGCCCCGCGAGCACCGCGGTGATCGAGCAGCCGCCGCCGAGATGGCAAACGACTAGGCGCTCGATCGGACGACCGAGTAGAGTCGGAGCTCGCTCGGCGGCCCAAGCAACGGAGAGCCCGTGAAAACCGTAGCGCCGAATCCCGTACTGCTCGCGCCATCGGCGCGGGATCGCGTAGGTAAAAGCCTCCGCAGGGATCGTGGCATGGAAGGCGGTGTCGAAGACAGCGACCTGGCGCCCGGCCCCGAACAGCTTGCGAGCTTCGCTGATCGCCTCCAGCGCCGGCCGGTTCTGGAGCGGTGCCACCTCGCTCATAGCCTCGATCGCGCCGATCACGTCGGAGTTGAGAACGATCGGCTCGCGGAAGCGCCCGCCGCCATGGACGATGCGGTGCCCGATCGCCGTCGCCCGGCCGCGAGCCTCGTCGAGCGAGGAGAGGACTTCGCTCTTGTCGTTGCCGCTGACGAGCTCCAGCTTGAGGCTGGTCGAGCCGGCGTTGACGACAAGGACGGGCAGCATGAGCCTACTTTCTACCTGCTTCGGGTTGGCTTCGCACTCTGCCGCGACCGGCGGAGTCGGCCAATCGGGCTAAAGGCTCTTTGCCCAGACGGCGGCTCGTTCCAACTCGCCGTCGGCCAGAGGACCCTTCTTGCCCTCGACAATGAAGCCTTCCGGTTCGGCTACCAGGGTCGCGCCGAGCGACTTCATCCGCGCGGCGATCTTGCCGGCGGCGTACCCGAAGACCTTGACCCACCTGGCCCGCAGCCGCGTGTCGAACACGGCGACCTTGGCGCCCTCGAGAGCGGAAACGCGAGAAAGAAAGGCTCGCATGGCGTCGGTCGCGCGGCCGCCCTGTGTCGGCGCGCCGACGATGACGAGATCGAACGAGCCGAGCTCGGAGGGCTTCGCCTCGCCGATGCGAAGCACCTGGGACTCGCCGGCGATCGCGGCGCCGATGGCCTCCGCCACCTGCGCCGTGTTGCCGTAGAGAGAGTCGTAGACGACGAGAGTCTTCACGGCATCCTCCTGGGTCGAGAGGCGAGGAACTCGACTTTACTGAACCTCAACCCGCCGCGAAAAGCGCGATCGGCGGCGATTGCCTTGGCTGGATGAACTTTCGCAACTACGTATTTCTCCGAACGACGTTCGCGGATGCCGCACGATTCGCCCGTAACGCTGATGGTGAAGAGTGCTTACCGTGATAGCCAAGGTATCCGTCCGCTCCGGCGACGCGGTCTTAGCCTTCGACCGCGACCTCACTGTGCGCTCCTGGAATCACCAGGCCGAGCTTCTCACCGGCCTGTCGGCCGACGCGGTGGTCGGACGCCCCTGCTGGGAAGCGATGGCCGCGCTCGACGAGGACGGCGCTCTCGTCTGCCATTCGGGTTGTTCATGCGCGCGCCTGGCGCGAGAGGGCTGGCCGGTGCCGCGCAAGACCCTGATGGTGAAGTCGAAGAGCGGTATTCGACGCCCCCTTTCTGTCTCAACCGTCTGCCTCAAACAGGACGAGAGCGAGTTGTTCCTGCACGTGTTGGAGCCTTCGACCCCAATCTCGCTGCTCCAGCAGCCCGCCCGGGTCGGACTGACTCCGCGCCAGCGCGAGGTGCTGAGCCTCGTCGCCGACGGTTACTCGGCGCGGCAGATCGCGCGCCGCCTCGGGCTCGCCGAGCCGACGGTGCGCAATCACATCCGCGCCATTCTGGTCGAGCTCCGGGTTCATTCGCAGCTCGCTGCCGTTGCTCGCGCCCGCAAGCTCGGCCTCGTCGCGTGAGCCTGAATGCGGCTGCCCTGCCGCCCGGCTCGCCGCCCTTGTTAGGGTTGTGTCCGCAATCAGCCCTGCGCGCCTCTGCTCAGGGACAGCGAGTGAAAGCGACTGCGGTACGAATATGACTGAAAGCTTAGACTCGACTTCCAAGTTGCGACGTTTCGCGGTCACCGGAACGCCCGGCGGGCCCGCGAGCAAGGAGTTCTCCGAAGCCGTCGCCCAAACACTCGAGAAGCGCGGCATGGCGCGCGTCGAGGATCCCGCGCAAGCCGATTTCGTGTTGCTGCTCTTCCCGACCGACAGCCCTTCGCCTTTCCGCCGCCGCTCGCGCGGAACTTACGTGGCCGCTCTGCACGAGCTCGAGGAGATGCCATCCGATCCCCTCGCCGCCGAGTACCCGCTGCTGGTGCGCGCGCTCGCCAACTCGGTTCTCTGCTACGTCCCGGGTAAGGCCGTGCTGGTCACGACGCCCGAGCGCGGAACATTCACAGCCGAGGCGCCCGCCGACGAGCTGGCCGAGCGCCTGGTCGACCGGATCGAGCCGCTGGCGACTTCGCGCCTTGTGATCGACAACGAGTACGTGACCGATCTCGAGCCCGAGCTGTGGCAGGGCGACGAGTTGACCAAGGAGCTGGCCTGGGCCGGCGAGCAGCTGGACGGGTTCGGCCTGCTGCCGGCGCCCTTCCCGGTGCACGAGCTACTGAGCGAGCGCGAGTTCCGCCACGTCAAGCGCCTCTGGGGCATCGGTGGCCTCTCTTACGGCAACCTTTCGATCCGCAAGGACGAGCAGCGCTACTGGATGAGCGCAAGCGGCGTGGACAAGAGCAATCTCGCCGAGATCGGGCGCGACATCTTGATGGTCTCGAACTACGACGCCAAGCTGGCGAAGATCATTCTGAGCGTGCCGCCGGAAGTGGAACCGCGCCGCGTATCTGTCGATGCGATCGAGCATTGGATGATCTACCAACGGCATCCCGAGGTGGGCGCGATCTTGCACGTGCACGCCTGGCTCGAGGGCGCCGCCGCGACCGAGATCAACTTCCCGTGCGGCACCGAGGAGCTCGCGATCGCCGTCTCGAGCCTGCTCGACGCCGAGGACGATCCCGGCCACGCGGTCATCGGGCTGCGCAATCACGGCATCACGGCCACCGGCGAGAACTTGCGCGAGATCATCGAGCGGATAACGCCGCGCCTGCAGCCGCAAGTCCCGATGACCTGATCGCCAAGGCCTAAAGCGAGTCGAGCACGTAGCGAGTCGTGTCGCCGAGCGTCTCGTCGACGGCACGCGGCGTAAAGCCCAGCTCGCGTTCGGCTTTGGCTTGGTCGGCGTACCACCAGCGAGCGGCGACGCGCGCGTAGCCCGCGGAGACAGGCCAGGGAAACAAAGTGGTGAGAGCAACGGCGAACTTCGCCGGAACTTTCAGCTGGCGCCGCTTGCGCCCGGCGATCTCGCCGATGCGGGCGAAGAACTCCGCGTGGCTCAGGTTTCCGTCGCGATTGGCAAGAACGTAGCGCTCGCCGGCTTTCCCGCGCTCGGCGGCCGCGATCAGGCCCAGCGCGGTGTCGCGCACATCCACCAGACACAGGCCCCCATCGACGATGAAGCGAAGGCGCCCGCGCAGGTATGAGCGAATCGGCCAGGTCGTGCCCCCGCGACTGTCGTTCGGTCCGATGATGTAGCTGGGGTTGGCGATGACGACATCGCGCCCGGCCCGCGCCGCTTCGAGCGCGTAGCGCTCTCCTGCGATCTTGCTCGCGGAGTAGGGCATCGAGTCGGCGTCGGAGGGCGGCGTGTGCGTCTCGCTGATCAGGTCATCCGGGCCCGAGCCGGGCCCGAGCGTCGCGACGCTTGCCACATGCACGAAGCGGGCGGCGGGATCGATCAGCTCGAGCAGCCTGCGCGTGCCCTCGGCGTTGGTCGCCATCAGGCGCTTGCGATCGCGCGACTCGTGCGCGACCAGCCCCGCCACGTGGTAGACGAGCTCGCAACCGCCGGCCCCCTTACGCAGGCCCTCGCTGTCGTCCATCGAGACGCACACCGTCTCTGCCCCGAGCGACGCCAGCTTGCCGAGCGCTCGCTCGTCGCGCCCCAGCGCCCGCACCTGCTCGCCTCGCTCGCTGAGAATCCGCACCAGCTCCGAGCCGAGAAAACCGGTCGCACCGGTGACGCAGATCACGTGGCCACGCGCTGGCTGGTGTCGCCCGAGGAAAGTAGCCAGGCAACTGCAACCGGGGCGAGTATCAGCGAGACGATCTCGTTCGAGACGCACCAGGTGCAGTAGCGGCCGATCTCATGCTCCTGGATGTAGAACAGGTAGGCATTGAAGCCGAGCGCGACCAGCGCGAGCATCGCCCCGGCCTGTTTCGCCAGAGGATGGCGGATCAGCGTGCTCGCGATGATGCCCAGGTAGGTGAGCAGCCCAAGCAGAGCGACAGGTACCCCGAACAGCTTCGACCAGCGCGAGTTCTGAACCACCTCGCAACCACCCGTCAGGCAGACCGGGGGGCTCCCCTTGAAGTGCGTGTAGGTGAGATAGCCGGCGATGCCCGCCCCGATCAGAGCGAGCGCGGCGACCGCCCAGCGCAGGAGGCGCTCGGTCATTTCTTCAGCAGGGCGTCGATGGCCGTGGTGAAGGTTGAGAGAGGTTGGGCACCGACGATCGTCTTCTCGACCTTCGATGAGCCTGTGCGCTCGATGAGGAAGGTGGGAGTCGAGATACTCTTTCCGACCTTCGTCTCCGCGAGCTTCTGCGCCGTATTGATCATCGGCACCACCGCATTCGTTTTGGCGGCCGCTAAAGCCTTGTTTGCATCGAAGCTCTTCGTCCCGACGGCCTCGGCGATTCCTCTGATAAAAGCGTCAGTGGCATAACCGCTGCCCTCGGCCCCCTGATTCTCGAACTCGAGCTCGACCACGTTCCAGAGCTGGTTCTGAAATCCCGCGGCGAGCGCGAGCTTGAGCATGCGCTCGGAATCCGTCGTGCCGAAGTTCTGGTCGAGGAAGTCGAGACCCCGGTACTCGATTCGAAGCTTGCCGGTGCGAACGTAGGCCTGCACGAGAGGGGGGAGGGTGTTTCGAGCCCACTCGCCGCAGAACGGGCATTGCGGGTCGGAGAACTCGACCAGAGTCAGCTTGGCGTTGGGATTACCGAGCTCGATTCCCTTCTGAGGAATGCCGCTCAGCATCTCCGCGATCGAGTCGGTCGCGATGTTGCCGGCGCTGGATTTCTTCGAGCCGTTGTTGAGCTGACTCGCCACGACAAGCGCGACCACCAAGACGATCGCTCCGCCGACAATTGCCAAGACTGGTGCCAGTCTGCTGTCGCGCCTCACCGTATTCCTCCTCGATTCGCCAACGTACACCCCTATCCGTTCGCAAAGAGTATTCGACGCGAGCGGCGGTTGGGGCGCAAGGTGGTGCGCGACCGGTCGAAACTCGGAAACGCGGACCCCCCGGCGGGGCGAAGCCCCACTGTGGCGATAATGGAGCGCGTGATACCGGATTTCGAGCACCTGAGTCAGGATCGCCTGCGAGCGCTGGTCGCCACGGGCATAGCGCTCAACTCCGAGTCGTCGCTGGAACGAGTGCTCGAGCGCGTGGTCGAGTCGGCGGCGGCCTTGACGGGCGCGCGCCAGGCGTTGCTCGAGCTCGCCACCGGAACCGGCGGCGAGAGCGGCCGTCTGGTCGGCTTCGGAATCGACCCGAGCTCGCGAGAAGTGACTGGTGAGATCCTTCATGGCCCCGGAACGCTGCGCGAGCCGATTCTGATTCGAGGAAAGCCGTTCGCTCATCTCTATCTCGCCGCCAAGCGAAACGACCAGTTCTTCACGGCCGAGGACGAGGAGCTCCTGCGCGCCCTGACGACCCAGGCTGCGGTGGCGATCGAGATGTCCGAGCGGGTCGCCCGGGACGCGCTCAGACGGGTCGTCGCCGCACAAGAGCTCGAGCGACGCCGCCTCTCGCGCGAGCTCCACGACGAGACTGCCCAGACCCTGACTTCGGTGCTGCTCGGATTGCAGTCGATCGTCGAGGCGGCCGACGCCGAGCGCGCGGTCGCCGAAGCAGAGCGCCTGCGCACGATCGTCACGCAAGCGCTCCAGGATGTTCGTCGCCTTGCGGTGGAGTTACGCCCCAAGGCGCTCGACGACTTCGGGCTCCTTCCGGCGCTGAAGAGATTGGCGACCGGCTTCAGCGAGCAGACCGGGATCCGCGTGGAAGTCGAGTCCTTCCTCGACGACAAGCGGCTCCCGAGCGAGATCGAGACGGCGCTCTACCGCATCGTCCAGGAGTCGCTCACCAACGTGGTCAAGCACGCGCGTGCCAGCTCGGTCAGCGTCCTCGTCACGCGCAAGAGCGGTAGTGTGATCGCTGTCATCGAAGACGACGGACGTGGCTTCGACGCCGGAGCCGGTCGCGATGAGGGTCTTGGTTTGATGGGAATGGAGGAACGCGTGGCGCTGCTGGACGGACGACTGCAGATCGAGTCGAGCGAAGGTGCGGGTACGACCATCGTGGCGGAGGTTCCGCTCAGATGATCCGCGTCCTGATCGTCGACGACCATGCGGTCGTGCGAGCCGGGCTGCGCCATGTGCTCGACTCGGCGACCGACATCGAGACCGTCGGCGAGGCGGGCGACGGGCGCGAGGCCGTGTTCGAGGCTCGCTCGCGCAAGCCCGACGTGATCCTGGTCGACGTCGTGATGCCCGGAAAGAGCGGCATCGAGGTGACGCCGGAGCTGCTCAAGGAGTCGCCCTCGTCGAAGGTGCTGGTGCTCTCGATGCAGGACGATCCGAGCTATGTGCGCGAAGCTTTCGCGGCCGGGGCGAGCGGGTATGTTCTCAAGGAGGCGGCGGGCGCGGAGCTGATCAACGCGGTGCGCGAGGTTGCCCGCGGCGGCCGCTACGTCCACCCCGAGCTCGGTGCGCGCCTGATCGAGGCCGAGGCAAAGGCACGTGCTGAGGCCGAGCTGGATCCGCTCTCCGAGAGGGAGCGCGAGGTACTTCGCCTGCTCGCCCTCGGGCATACCAACCAGGAGATCGCAAAGAAGCTCTACATCTCGGTGCGCACCGCCGAGACGCACCGGGCTCACATCATGCAGAAGCTTCGCCTGAGTACCCGTGCCGAGCTCGTTCGCTACGCGCTCAAGCGTGGACTGCTCGACAAGGCGCGCCGCGGCGAAGACGACTCAGTCTGATAGCCGCAAAAAGTCCGCCCGCTGCGCGGGCATGACGACTTTTCGCGGGAGCCCGGAGGAGAGCCGTAGTTAGCCGCGCCCGTCATGCCGGTCGCGGCGGCGTTTGTAACGAGTCAGGCCGTGCGCGAGCCAAGCTCGAGCGCCGCCAGCCGTTCGGCGATCTCGGACACGATTCCGGCCTGGGCCAGCGAGGCGATACGAATCGTGTCGCCGTTCGAGCGCTCGAGCAGCAGCGTGGGCCTACCGTCGAGCCGATCGGCGAGGTCGCGGTTGATACGGACCGTCGCCAGATCGCGATAGGCGAGAACGCATACGGTCAGGTGATCGCAGTCGCTTCCCTCGAGCCGTAGCCGGTCGCAATCGAGCTCCAGCTTCCCAGCGACAAGCGCGCTCCCGGTTTCCTGCCAGACGACTCCGTAGCTGTCCACGCCGTGATTGTCACCTTTGCGGCAAGCTCGCCCATCGTCCGCGCTGCTGATTGGCGATGAGGAGAAACTACGCAAGCCGGCTAGTCAATTGAATCGGGGTCAGTGTTCGCGACGTATGTTCCGGGGGATCGCCGCAGCGAGCCGCAGCCGCACATGTGTCGGCTGCGGCGGCGGAGTTGATCAG
Source organism: Actinomycetota bacterium (assembly GCA_003132665.1). Lineage (GTDB taxonomy): Bacteria > Actinomycetota > Thermoleophilia > Gaiellales > Gaiellaceae > Fen-549. The sequence continues at coordinate 3,139 of PKYN01000015.1, read as the reverse complement.
ACTCTTGCCGATCTTACGGCCAGCCGACCACGCGTCTAGGAGCAGGCGAGGAATCCGCGCTAAAAGCGCGGTTTATCGCTCTGTTCGCCGCCGACGAAAATCGAAGATTTTCGTCGGAAGGGTCACCAACCCTTGAGCGGCGGGCCTTCGCGTACCGGCTCGACGCGGATTCGCGCGTCAACAGGGAGATAGCCCTCGGGCAGCGCGAACAGCGGGTTGAGATCGAGTTCCACGATCTCGGGCCGGTCGATGGACAGCTTCGAGAGGCGCAGCATGAGGTCGATCAGCGCGCCGCGATCGGCCGGCGGCGCGCCGCGGAAACCGTCAACCAGGCGATTGGTGCGGTCGCTCGAGACCAGCTCTTCGGCGTCGCGGGTGGTGATCGGCGCGATCCGATACGTCGTGCCCGCGATCAGCTCGGCGAACACGCCGCCGGGCCCGAGTCCCACCAGAGGTCCGAACAGCGTGTCCTCGACGACGCCGGCAAGCAACTCGATCTTCCCGTCCACCTGCTGCTGAATCAGAGCCGGCAGGCCGATTCGCTCGAGCGTCTGCTCGAGCTCCTCGTCGTCCGAGATACCCAGCGCGACGAGGCCCTTGTCGCTCTTGTGTAACCCCGCCTCGGCCGCCTTGACGACGACCGGATAGCCGAACTCGTTGGCGGTTGCCAGCGCTTCCTCGCGGCTGACGGCGACGTGTTGCTTGACGAAGGGGATGCCGTAGGCGCCGAGCAGCTGCTCGATCTCGTCGGCGTGCAGCCAGCCGTCGTCGTCGCGGGCGAGCGCCTTGCCGACAACGGCCGCGGCGGTGTCGAAGTCGATGCCCTCGAGCTCCGGCACGGTACCGAGAGGACGGCGCAGCCACTCGCCGCGCCTGGCGGCATGTCCGAGCGCGTGCGCGGCCGACTCGGGAAAGTTGAAGGAGACGGAAAGCGAGCCGAAGACACGGTCGGGACTGCCGGCGAAGACCGGGATGATCGGCTTGGTCGGCTTGTCCTCGGCCAGCACCTGCTCGATCGCCTCGACGATGCGCTCGGTCTTGACGCTGACCATCGGGATCGTCATCACGATCACGGCGTCGACACGGGCATCGGCGAGCGCGATTCGGATCGCCTTGGCGAAGACCTCTCCGGTCGCCGTCCCGAGCATATCGACCGGGTTGCGGACGGTCGCCTCGGCGGCGAGCAGTTCGCGCAGCTTCTGCTGGCTCTCCTCGGTCAGCTCGGGCAGGGTCAGGCCGGCCGCCTCGCAGGCGTCGGCGCAGACCACGGCCAGGCCGCCGGCGTTGGTCACGATCGCAACCCTGTTGCCGGCGGGAAGTGGCTGACCGGCAATCAGGCGGGCCGTCTCGAGCAGCTCGGCGAAGGTCTCGGCGCGGATCACGCCGGCCTGGTGGAAGAGCGCCGTGGTGGCCGTCTCGGAGTTGGCCAGCGCCGCGGTGTGCGAGCTGGCGGCGCGAATGCCGGCGGTGGAACGCCCGCTCTTCAGAGCCAGGATCGGCTTCTGCCGGGCCACGCGACGGGCGATGCGGGCGAACTTCTTCGGGTTTCCGAAGGACTCCAGGTAGAGCAGGATGAGGTCGGTCGTCTTGTCGTCTTCCCACCACTCGAGCAGGTCGTTGGGCGAGACGTCGGCCGTGTTGCCGACTGAGACGAAGGCCGAGACCCCGATACCGCGGGCGCGCGCCGCATCGAGCAGCGCGACGCCGAGCGCGCCACTCTGCGAGGAGAGCGCCAGCCTTCCCAGGGGAGGCTCGACGGCGCCGATGGTGGCGTTGAGGCTGGTAGCGGCGGAAGAGAGCCCGAGGATGTTCGGACCGAGCAGGCGGCCGCCGTGCATGCGCACGAGCGCCAGCAGCTCTTCTTGCAGGTCCTGCCCGTCGACGCCGACCTCGGCGAAGCCCGCGGAGATGACGGCGATGGCGCGAACGCCCTTGCGCAGCGCGTCGTCGACAACGTCGAGCACGACCCGCGCCGGCGTGCAGACGACGGCCAGGTCGATCGAGTCCTCGATCTCGTCGACCGATCGGTAGGCGCGAACGCCCGCGACCGGGGTGGCGGAGGAGTTGACCGGATAGACGACGCCCTTGAAGCCGGCGTGCAGGATGTTCCGGAACAGGTCGCCGCCGACCGATCCTTCCCGCGCCGAGGCGCCGATGATGGCCACGCTACGAGGAAGGAAGAAGGGCCGAAGCGATGTGACGACCGCCTCATGATCTCTCGCCCCGACCCACTCGAGCAGATGCTCGGTCGGCTCGAGCGAGATCTCCATCTCGACGATGCCGCTGTCGAGCTCGCGGTGGAGGGCGAAGCCGCTCAGAGAAAGCATCTCGAGCGCCTTCATGTTGTCGGCCTTGACCAGAGCGACGAAGCTGCGAATGCCCACTGCCGCCGCGCGCGCGACGAGCTGGTTGAAGACCTGGGTGCCGAGACCGTGACCCTGAAGGTGGTCGGCGACGACGAAGGAGACCTCGGCTCGGTCGCGCTGGCGCAGGCGGTCGTAGCTGCCGAGAGCGACGACCTCTTCGCCCTCGGCGCCCGCGCGTGTGGCGATCAGCGCGCCCTGCTCGAGCCAGTCGCAGTCGACCATTCCCTCGAGCAGCGAGGCGTCGATCGAGGCGCGGCCGTGGAAGCGCTGGGTGTAGCTCTCGGGTGAGAGGTTGCGAAGGAACTCGACGACCGGATTGACCTCTTCCGCCAGTGGCGGCCGCAGCCGAACGGTGCTGCCATCGCGAAGGATGACGTCGGTTGGGCCTGAGAGCAGCTCGCGTGCGTGCGCTCTTTCATTCAGTTCGTTCGCGGATTCGAGCTGCGCCTCCGTCGAGGAGACAGCGCTATCAGCGCTCTCTGACATCTTTCGCTCCTTACTCTCTCTTCAATTCTTGCAGAGCTCTCCGGCCGCGCCGGCGAAACATGGAATCTCGTCTGCGCCGCGCCCGTAAAGGGTCGCTCTCTGAGTGCTCACGGTCAGTGTGTGTGCGAGGAGAGCCTGTCCATGGTACCTACGCCGAGAACGTCGATTCGGCTCATAGAAACCGCCGCCGGCCGAGACGCTGCAATAGGCCGGCGGCGATTTCTATCCGATAGGTATCGAAGACGGCTAGGCCTTCGCCTGTGCCTGCTGCTGGATCTTGGCCAGCA
>PKYN01000006.1 GCA_003132665.1 Actinomycetota bacterium | reverse complement strand
AAGATTCCCCACTGCTGCCTCCCGTAGGAGTCTGGGCCGTGTCTCAGTCCCAGTGTGGCTGATCGTCCTCTCAGACCAGCTATGGATCGTCGCCTTGGTGGGCCGTTACCCCGCCAACAAGCTAATCCACCGCGGGCTCATCCTCGATCGGAGGCCGAAGCTACCTTTTCCGTCCGCTCATAAAGCAGACGGGCTATCCGGTATTAATCCGGGTTTCCCCGGGCTATCCCAGTATCGAGGGCAGATTACCCACGTGTTACTCACCCGTTCGCCGCTTTCCCCAGGCCCGAAGGCCAGGTTCTCGCTCGACTTGCATGTGTTAAGCGCGCCGCCAGCGTTCGTCCTGAGCCAGGATCAAACTCTCCGTGAAGATCGGTCGCGTGGGCGAACCCACGCAAACTGATTCTCCTTCGAGCTTGGAGCTCAAAGTGTCTCCCCTCCGAAGAGGGTCGACGGTTTTTTATCTAAGCCTCGCGCCCAGGCGAAAAGCCTGGCGAGAGGTCTCGACGTAAACGCACGCTGTTGAGTTTTCAAAGACCGCGTCGCCGTTCAGCGACCGTAAAAAAGCCTCCGACTCGCGCCAGAGGCCCATGTCATCGCCGGCTGAGTATAGCCGATGCGCTAGCTGGGCTCCGGGTTGAGTTCTTGCAGCTTCAATCTCCGCCCTCGGACGGTTACGTAATGGTAGCACCAGCACCCACTCTGTCAAGGCCGCGGAGAAATACCAAAGCCCTGCAAAAACGGCTTATCTTAGGACGCGCGAAAGCGTACGAAACGGCGTTTCCCCGCCTGTACGAGAGCGCCTTCCAGCCGATCGCGCGAGAGGTCGAGATCCTTGACAACCTCCCCGTTCAGCTTGACGCCGCCTTGCGTGATCATGCGCCGAGCCTCGCTCGTCGAGCCCAGAGCGAGGAATTCGACGAGCAAAGACGGCAGGTGTAGCGGATCTCCGGCGGGCAGAACGGCCTCCTCGAGGCGCTCGGGCGCCTCCTTCTGCCGAACGACGCGGGTGAAGTGCTCGGCGGCGGCGGCGGCGGCCTCCTCACCATGCGAGCGGGCGGCGATGAGGCGCGCCAGTTCCAGCTTCTGCGCCATTGGATCGGTCTTCGGCGGCTCGCGCTCGACGATCAGCTCGTACCACTGCGCCAGCAGCTCGTCGGGGATGCGCATCGTGCGGCCGAACTGCTCCTCGGGCGCAGCCAGAAGCGGAATGTTGTTGCCTAGCGACGAGCTCATCTTCTCGCCATCCCAGGCGACGAGAATGGGCGTCGTCAGGATCACCTGCGGCTCCAGCCCGTAGGACTCCATGATCTCGCGGCCGGCGAGCAGGTTGTAGAGCTGGTCGGTGCCACCGAGCTCGACGTCGGCCTCGACCGCCACCGAGTCGTAGGCCTGCATCAGCGGATAGAGCAGTTCGGAAACCGAGATCGGCTCGTGCGCGGCGAAGCGGTTGGCGAAATCGTCGCGCTCGAGGATGCGCGCGACCGTGGTCGTACGGGCCAGGCGTACTACATCTGCGTAGCTGAGCTTCGAGAGCCATTCGCCGTTTCGGCGCACCTCGGTGCTATCGGGATCGAGGATCACCATCGCTTGCTCCAGGTAGGTGCGCGCGTTGTGCTCGATCTCCTCGTCGCTCAGGATCGGCCGTTCGCTCGAACGGCCCGACGGATCGCCGATTCTCGTCGTGTAATCGCCGATGATCAGGACGCCAATGTGACCGGCGTCCTGAAAGGCGCGCATGCGCTGCAGGGGAATCGCCCGACCCACGTGAATGTCAGGCGAGGTCACGTCGATCCCCAGCTTCACCCTGAGCGGCCGCCCCAGAGCCAGTTTCCGTTCCAGCCCGCCCTCGGGCAGCACCTCGACGGCGTTCCGCGTCAGCGTCGAAATATCGTCTCGCCCAGACATTGCAGACGATTCTACGGCCGTCGCCTCAGGGCCGCGCGAGAAAGACTCCCTCCGGTAAACTCCCGCGTCGTGCTTCGCGCTCGTAGAGACCGCTCGGGCAATGAGCGGCCGGCTCGGCCAAAGCGGCGGATTCGGAAGCTGAGACTGCTCTCTTTCGTCAGCGTGCTCAGCATGCTCGCCTTCGTCTCCTTCTGTTTCGGTTTCGTCAGCGCGCTCGGAAGCGGCCTGGGCCAGCTCGATCCCAGGCAGATGCAGAAGAACGAGGTCGACGGGCGGATACTCGCCAGCGACGGTCACACCGTTTTGACGGTGCTGCGCGGCTCCGAGGCCCGCAAGATCGTTCGCCCCGATCAGATCAGCTGGAACATGAAGCACGCGATCGTGGACATCGAAGACCGGCGCTTCTACGAGCACCGAGGAATCGACGTGCGCGGGATGATCCGCGCCGCCTGGACGGACATCGTCAAGGGGAAGGTCGTCGAGGGCGGCTCGACGATCACCCAGCAGTTGATCAAGAACAGCTACCGGCAAAAACAGCGCACCGTCGCGCGCAAGCTGCGGGAGGCCGCGCTGGCCTGGCAGCTCGAGCAACGCTGGTCGAAAGACCGGATCCTGACCGCCTACCTGAACACGATCTACTTCGGTAACGGCGCCTACGGAGTGGAGCGGGCGGCCCAGACCTACTTCGGGCACAGCGCGGACAAGCTCACGCTGCCCGAGGCGGCGCTGCTAGCCGGGATTCCGCGCGACCCCGGCCTGTACGACCCCTTCCGCAATCCCAAGGCGGCCACGTCGAGACGCGCGCTCGTGCTGCAGAAGATGGTGCAGCAAGGAGACGTCAGCGCCGCGGCTGCGCGAAGCGCCAATCGAGCGCCGCTGCCGCGAATAGGTCAAGGCAAGCGCCCCACTTCCTGGGAGCGTGTCCCCTTCTTCACCGAGTACGTCAAGGATCTGCTCATTCGCAATCTCGGCGCCGCCAAGGTCTACGGAGGCGGGCTCGAGGTGACCACCTCGATCGATCTCAGCTTGCAGAAGATCGCGGAGCAGACCGTGAAGGACACGATGGTGATCCCGGGTGGTCCATCGACCTCGCTGGTGGCCATCGACCCACGTAACGGTGAGGTTCTGGCCATGGTCGGCGGCAAGAGCTTCAAGAAGAGCCAGTTCAACCTCGCTACGCAGTCGCAGCGACAGGCGGGCTCGGCGTTCAAGCCCTTCGTCCTGAGCGCGGCGCTCTCCCAGGGGCTCTCGCCCAGCTCGGTCTTGACCTCGAAGCCGCTTTACCTGCCGCTGGGCGACAAGTACTGGTCGGTCTCCAACAGCGAGGATTCCTACCTCGGCCCGATCAACCTGACGACGGCGACGGCCTACTCCGACAACACCGTCTTCGCCCAGCTGACCAAGATCGTCGGCCCGAAGAGCGTCGCCAAGGCCGCAACGTCGCTCGGGATACAGAGCAAGCTCGCCGCTTACCTGTCGATCGGTCTCGGTACCAACCTCGTGAATCCGCTCGAGATGGCGCGCGCCTATGCGACGATCGCGGACGGCGGCTCGCGGATCGACGGCTCGCTGCTCGGCAACGAGCCCCGCGCCGTCCTCGGCTATCGCAACGTCGTGGACAACTCGGTCAAGGCGAACGCCGAGGTGCCGAGGCAGGAGATGGACTCGAACGACTCGGCGATCATCACCTCCATGCTCGAGAACGTCGTCAGCTACGGAACCGGCAAGCGGGCCGCACTGCCGGGACGGGTCGCCGCCGGTAAGACCGGCACGACCGAGAACTACGGCGACGCCTGGTTCGTCGGCTACACGCCGCAACTCGTCGTCGCGGTCTGGGTCGGCTATCCGAACAAACTCGTGTCGATGGACCACCTCTTCCACGGACAGCCGGTGATGGGCGGCACCTATCCGGCGGAGATCTGGAAGTCGTTCATGGAGCACGCCTTCACCTACCTCGAGAAGACCGACCCGATCGGAAAATGGACGCCGGAGTACTTCGCGAATCCCTCTTATCCCTATTCGAGCGCCAAGCAGGTTGTCTGGCGCGACGACAAGCTGATGCTTGACAACGGCAACTGCCGAAACAGCTTCCCGCTGGAGTACTTCAGCGGATCGGGCCCGTCGGCGATCGCGCCGTGCAAGCCCAACGAGGTCGAGGTGCCGAACGTGGTCGGGATGAAGCTCGACGACGCCAAGAACAGGCTTGCCCTGCAGCCGCTCAACGCCGAGGTGTTCTACCAGAAGGCCAAGCCGCTGCAGCGGCCGGGTGTGGTGGTCAGGCAGATCCCAAAGAAGGGCACGCTCTCCTCGTACGACAACGTCATCGTCGTGCTGGCGAAGCCCGTGGACGGGCTGGTGCCCGATGTCGTAGGCCTGACCCTGGCCGATGCGCGGGCGAAGCTGAAGTCGCTCGGCCTGCGGCTGCGGGCGGGCGCGTTTGTCGAGGGCCGCTCGGGCCGCATCGTTGCTCAGCAGCCGCGAGCCGGCGGCGCCTCTAAACCGGGAATGACCGTCACGCTCTTCTTGGGCCACGGCTGAGATACGGCGACCCGGCTACGCATAGGCGCCAGAGCCTTTCCCGGGCGCGCGTGATTCCGACGCGTTCGTAGCGCACGATCTCCGGCTCGCGCGTACGCGCGAGAACTTGGAAGGGGAAGACATCGAACGCCAGACCGTCGTGCTCGCCGGAGACGGCAAGGGCCTGGCAGAGTTTTCCCGGCCCGGAACAGAGCTTGCGTTCGTCGGAGACGCCGCGGCGCTCGATCATCTGCTCGATGCCGTGCATGGGCTCCAGCGCCCTGACGAGTAGGGCACTCGCCTCGCCCTCTGGAGAGCAGACGATGTTCAGGCACCAGTGGACGCCGTAGGAGCGGTAGACGTAGGCGTGCCCCGGCGGCCCGAACATCGAAGCGTTTCTTTCCGTCCGGCCGCGGTAGCTGTGACTGGCCGGGTCACTTTGGTCGTAGACCTCCAACTCCACGAGCACTCCGCCGACACCGTTTACGAGCAGAGTGGCGCCGAGCAGCTCCGGCCCCAGCTCGTGCGCGCTGCGGGTAAAGAACTCGCGCGACAAAGCGACAGAACTACCAGCCGGGCTCACCGGAACGCCACCTCGCGCTAGAAAAGGCGCTGATCGTCACCGTCGCGAGCCGTCTGCTCGAGCAGCTCGCGCGCCCTCTTGCCCAGGTCGCCGATGTCGACCCCGGATTCGGCCTTGATCGAGCGGGCGAGAAGCGGCCCGATCTGCTCGGAGTCCTCGGCCAGCCGCTCGGCCAGCGCTAGTGCATCCTCGAGAACCGATAACTGCGCCGAGGCGTCCTGGCCCATGTCCTGAAGGATCGTCCGCTCGGTGCGTGAGGCGATGAGAGGCTCGGCGATGCCTTCCACCCAGACGAGCGTGCGCTTGCCTCCGCCCCGCTCCTCGCCGAGTATCGGCTCGAGCGCGAAAATTCGATCGGCGCGGGCGTACTTGCCAAAGCCGAGGAATACCATCCGCACGGCGCGATCTGTCACGGCGTCACTCTACCGCGCGGGATACGGATAACACGCACATTCCGAGCATGGATAAGCGTCTTCCGGCCTCGACCGTTGTCACTCGGCCTGTTTATTCAGAGCTTCCATAACTTCACGGTGACGAAGCGCCTCGGCCTTTCGCTTACGGGAACCGCGCCGGAGCAGGCGATACGGAACGAGCAGCAATCCGAAGATCACATACCAGCCGGCCACTACCGCCCACCACACGATCGTGAGTACAACCGCGAGCAGGGTCATGAGTATGTTGGCGAGCAGAGCTGGATTGAACGTAATCCGGCGCAGACGGAACGCACGCTGCGCTGCGCCCGCGAAGCTCATCGGCGCGTTGATGATGACATCCTCAGATTTACGGCGGGCTATTCTTATCCCTTCTATGCTCCATTTAACAGAGGCCTCGCGATTCTACGCCGCAATTGCGACAAGACAAACTCCAGGCTTAGCCTCTGCCGAACCCTTAAGAGGACGCCGCCGCGATCGCTCTCTCGAGCGCCGCGACCACGCGTTCCTGGTCTTCGGCCTCGAGGGCCGTGTAGAAGGGAAGCGCCACGGTGCTGCGACTGAGCGCCTCGCCCTGCGGGCAGAGTCCCTCTGCGAAACCGAAGCGTTCGCGCATGTAGGGCTGCAGATGTATGCAGGGCAGGTAGCGACTGGAGGCAACCTTCTCTTTCGTCAGCCCCTCGATCACTCGCTCGCGGTCGATACCCGCGGCCAGCCTGACCACGAAGACGAACCAGGAGCGACGGTGCTCGGCGTCGTCAGCGGCCGCTAGTTCGACGCCTTCCACCCCCGCGAGCAGCGCCCGGTAGCGCTCGGCGACCTGCGAGCGAAGCTCGAGAATCCGGTCGAGCTTCTCGAGCTGCGCGATGCCGAGCGCGGCGCTCAGGTCGTCGAGGCGATAGTTGTAGCCGAGGCGAACGTGCTCGAGCCAGGGACCGTCGTCGCCGCGGCCCTGGTTGGAAAGGCTCTTGAGCAGCCGCCACTGCTCCTCGGAGTCGGTGACGACGATTCCGCCCTCGCCGGTGGTCATCTGCTTGTTGGGATAGAAGGCGAAGACCGCGGGGACGCCGCAGCCACCCACCGGCTTGCCGCGGTACTCGGCTCCGAGCGCCTCGCAGGCGTCATCGATGACGGCCAGACCGTGCCTGGCAGCCAGCTCCTTGATCGGATCGAGCTCGCAGGGGTAGCCGAAGATGTCCACCGCCACGATGGCCTTCGTCCTGGGCGTGATTGCCGCCTCGATCGCAGCGGGATCGATGTTCCAGGTCGAGCGATCGATATCGGCGAAGACCGGAGTCGCACCCTCGTAGAGGAAGCAGTTGGTCGAGGCTGCGAACGAGAACGGGGTCGTTATCACCTCGTCGCCGGCACCGATCTCGTAGGAGCGCACGAGCAGGTGCAGGCCGGCCGTGCCGCTGGAGACGGCCGCGGCAAAGCGCGTGCCCACCCGCTCGGCGAGCATCTGCTCGAAGCGCGGCCCGGTGGGCCCGAGCGAGAGGCGGCCCGAAGAGAGCACCTCGTTCACGAGCTCGTGCTCGCGCTCCTCGATGAAGGGCGACGAGAGCTGTATCGGCGCTTGGCCGGAACTCATGCTTTCGCACGCGCCGGGGTGACGTACTCCAGCCAGCTCGCCCAGCGATCGTCGCGGCCTTGCACGATGTCGAGATAGGCGCTCTGGAGAGCCAGCGTCACCGGGCCTGGGTCGCCAATCAGGTAGTCGTCAACCTCGCGCACCGGCGTCACCTCGGCGGCGGTGCCGGTCATGAACGCCTCGTCGGCCAGATACAGATCTGCGCGTGTGAGGTTCTCTACCTTCACCTCGTATCCGAGCGAGACGGCGAACTCCATCACGGTGTTGCGCGTGATCCCGTGCAGGATGCCGGTCTCGAGCGGCGGCGTGTAGATGACACCGTCCTTGACGATGAACACGTTCTCGCCCGAGCAGTCGGCGATGTAGCCCTTCTCGGTGAGCAGGATCGCCTCTTCGTAACCGCCGAGGGCGGCCTCCTGCACCGCGAGCATCGAGTTCAGATAGAGACCGCAAGCCTTGGAAGCGTGAGGCACGACGTTCGAAGGCATGCGCACCCAGGAAGAGATCTTCACCCGCACGCCTCGCGTCATCCCCTCCTCGCCCAGGTAGGCGCCCCAGGGCCAGCACATGATCGCCGTGTACACGGGGTTGTCCCGCGGCGGCACGCCCAGCGAGCCGTAGCCGTAGAAGGCGATCGGGCGCACGTAACAGGAAGGCAGCTTGTTGACGCCGACGAGCTCGAGCGACGCCCTGCGCAGATCTTCGACCGAGTACGGGATGGTCATCCTGAGCAATCGCGCCGAGTCGTGCAGGCGCTGAATGTGGTCGCTGAGGCGGAAGATGGCCGTGCCCTTGGCTGTCTCGTAGGCACGAATGCCCTCGAAGACTCCGGATCCATAGTGCAAACCGTGAACGCCGACGTGAACCGTCGCGTCCGCCCAGTCCACGAATTCGCCGTTCATCCAGATCTTCTCGGTTGCCTGCAGGTCAGCCATCTTTCTCCTTTCCGTGAATCCAGAGGTTAGCCGTCTGAGCGCAGCGCGTCCAAAAAACAGTACGGCGGCGACCTTTTGGCCACCGCCGCGTTAGTTCTCTCAACCCGTCTCGCCGACCTTCCCCTTTGCCGCGGCGCCGAAGCCATTCGCTCGCCTGGCTCCGGCTCGCGGCCGAGGGGACGTACTACTAACCGAGATCGATGAAGCGGGCGTCTGGGAACCCCGCCTTCTCGATGCCCTCGATCAGGCCCGGCTGAGCCGGTGTGTCGGTCGAGACCGCCATCAATGCCGTGCCGCCCTGGCGCGTCCTCGAGACGGCCATGTTGGCGATGTTGACACCCGCTTCGCCGAAGGCGGCGCCGAGCCGACCGATCTGGCCGGGCACGTCCTCGTAGCGGACGAAAGCCATCAGCGGCGCCAGCTCGATCTCGAGCTCGTAGCCGAGAGCTGCGACCAGCCAGAGCCTGTGCTCCGTGCCGATCGTCGTCCCGCTCACCGCCGTCTCGCTGCCGTCTCCGAACACCCGCACGCGAACCAGGTTGGTGAAATCGCGTGACTTCGGCTTGGACTCCTCGCTCACCTGGATGCCGCGATCCTCGGCGATGACCCGCGCGTTGACCCAGTTGACGGGTTGATCCTCGCTCTGCTCGAAGGCACCGTTCAAAACCGCGAGAGTCAGTAGCCGGGTGTCGTAGGCGGCCATGTTCCCGAAGTACGAGACCTCGATCTTCTCGGCGCGGCCACCGGCGAGCGCCATCGCCAGGCGTCCCAGCTTGACGGCCAGCGGCAGGAAGGGTCCGAGGATTGCGAGATCCTCTTCGCGCATCGCCGGGATGTTGACCGCGTTCGTCACGAGCTCTCCCTCGAGCGCCGCGGCGACCTGCGCTGCGACGTCGGTTCCGGCTCGGTCCTGCGCCTCGCCCGTCGAGGCCGCGAGATGGGGCGTAACCACGATCGCCGGGTACTCGGTGAGCGGTCCGGTATAGGGCTCCTTGGCGTAAACGTCGAGCGCCGCGCCGGCGACCTTGCCCGACTTGACGGCCTCGATCAGATCGTCATCGACGATCAGCGCGCCGCGGGCGGCGTTGATGATGCGCACGCCGTCGCGCATCTTGGCGAACGCTTCTTTGTTGAGCATGCCGGTCGTGTCGGCCGTGCGGGGCGCGTGCAAAGTGATGAACTCGGCCTCCGCGTAGAGGTCGTCGATCGTCTCCATCCGCTCGACGCCAAGCTCGCGGAAGCGCTCCTTGGCGACGACGGGATCGAACGCGATGACGCGCATCCCGAGGCCGGCGGCCTTGCGGGCGACCTGCTGACCGATCTTGCCCAGGCCGATGATGCCGAGCGTCTTTCCGGCGAGCTCGACGCCCTTCCACTTGGAGCGCTCCCACTCACCCTGCTTCATGGCCGCGTAGGCCTGCGGGATGTTGCGGACCAGAGCCATGAGGAGGGCAATTGTGTGCTCGGCGGTGGAGACGGTGTTCGCATCCGGAGCGTTGGCGACGATGATTCCCTTGCGAGTCGCCGCCGCGACGTCGACGTTGTCGACGCCCACGCCTGCGCGTCCAATGACGCGCAGGCGCGTTCCCTTCTCGATCAGGTCGGCGGTGAGCTTGGTGGCCGAGCGAATGATGATCGCGTCGTAGGCGCCGATCTTCTCCGACAGGTCCCCTTCGAGGTCGACGTCGACATCGAATTTCTCCTTGAGCATCTCGATGCCGCCGTCGGCGATCTTCTCCCTAACCAGGACTTTCGCTCGATCGTTCACCGCGCCTCCCCTTCTTTCTATTGCTCGAAAGCGGCGAGCGCGCTTGTTACGGCTGCGCCGCGGTTGATTTCCACGCCCATGTCGGCGAGCACCAGCTCGAGTGCCGACAGGGCCGTGATGATGTCGAAGATGTCGTAGTAGCCGATGTGGCCGATACGGATGATGTGGCCCTTGAGGACTCCCTGGCCACCGACGATCTGGACGGCGTGCTTGTCACGCATGGTGCCGACGATCTTCTGTCCGTCGATACCTTCCGGCGCCTTCGCCGCCGTGACTACCGCCGAGCGATCCTCGTCCGGCGAGAAGAGCTCGAGACCCATCGCCTTGATACCGGCACGACAGGCTCGACCGAGCATCTTGTGGTTCTCGAAACGCTCCTCGAGTCCCTCTTCCAGGATCATCCCGAGGGCTACGTTCATGCCGAGCACGAGCGTGACCGCGGGTGTGAAGGCGGTCGTCTCGTTGCCGAGCGCCTTCAGAGCGGCCGGCCAGTTGAGGAAGAAGCTCGGGCAGCGCCCGGGCAGCTCGCTCGCAGCCCTGGCCGCGTCCGAGATCGAGACCGCCGCCAGTCCGGGCGGAAGCATGAGCGCCTTCTGAGAACCGGCGACCACTACGTCCAAGCCCCAGGCATCGGTCTCGACCGGGATGGCTCCCAGGCTCGAGATGCAGTCGACTACGACCAGAGCACCGTGCTCCTTGGCGACCGCGGCCAGCGCTTGAATGTCGGCCACGACACCGGTCGATGTTTCGGAATGGGTTAGGTAGACAGCTTTGGCAGGGGCTTTCTTCAGTTCGGCGTCCAGCTTGGCGGGGTCGGGAGTTGCTCCCCACTCCTCCTTGATGTGAGTGACGTCGAGTCCGTAGGTGGCGGCGATCTTCGCCCAGCGCTCACCGAAATTTCCGGCCGAGTGGACGATCACGCGATCGCCCGGAGCGTTGATGTTGGAAACCGCCGAATCCATGCCGCCGGTGCCCGAAGCGGCGAACATGATCACGTCGTTCTTGGTCTTGAAGACCTCTTTGAGTCGATCGCTGCACTCAACGAAAGCTCGGCGGAAGTCCGCGCCACGGTGGTGGATGATTGGCTCAGCCATCGCCAGCAGTACCTCGGGCGGTACAGGGGTCGGGCCGGGCGTCATCATGTATTTCTTCTCTGGCATAGGACAAAAACCGTAGCCCACGATTTCGACGGCTCACTGGTCAGCGTGGATCAGGACGCCTTGTGGCAGACGCCCTTTCCGGCGTCGACGAGAGCGCGCGGTGGATCACTAAACGCCTGGTAACCAGCCTATTCGGGCAGTCCTCCCGGTCGGGAGACCGGCTCGCGTGCGACGCTCGCCGGACTCCGCTTCGCGCCTAACTCGTCGGCAAAGTACGCACAAGTGTGCGGGGAAACACAGCGCCGTTTGCCACCTCCTACGAACGCTTTGCGGCGTCTCCCGCGGCGGCGGCTACTCGCCGATCGCCTTTAGCAGCACGCGCTTGCGCCGGCGCCCGTCGAACTCGGCGTAGAAGACCTGCTCCCAGGGGCCGAGGTCGAGCCTGCCGCCGGTGATCGCGAGCACTACCTGATGCCCCATCAGCTGACGCTTGAGATGGGCGTCGGCGTTGTCCTCGCCGACGTTGTGGCGATAGCCGGAGACGGGCTCGTGCGGAGCAAGCCGCTCGAGCAGGTCGTCGATGTCCTTGATCAGGCCGGACTCGTCGTCGTTGACGTAGACCGCCGCGGTGATGTGCATCGGGTTGACCAGGCAGAGCCCCTCCGCGATGCCCGAGCGCGAGACGAAGTCCTGAACGCGGTCGGTGATGTTGATGTAGTCGCGCCGATGGGGCGTCTCGAACCAGAGCTCTTCGCGGGCGCTCTTCATCGACGAACCTCACGCAACAGGACTCGGAAGAACAGGCGCCGGAAGCTCATGCGCTTGACGATATCGCCGATTGCAGTGCACGTGAAAGCTGCGGGACGTTCGCACAGACGCCGCGTATGGGATCTGAGAGACTTCAGCCTCCCGAGATGCCGAGACCATCGATAGAGATACTCAGCCCCGCTCGCACCGAACTCGCACGCGGAAGACCGCGCGCCGCGCTGAAAGAGCTCGAGGCGGCCCGCAGCGAACTACTAGTGGCGGGCGACGCCACCGGTCTGAGCGAGGCGCTCGAGTTGGCACGCAAGGTCCCCACTCTTGCTCCCGTTGACACCAAATCGCGCGAGCGCCTGCTTGCGGCGCTCGAGCAGGACATCGCATTTCTTCCGCCCGGCTCGATCGCCCCGCCCGTGACCGCGGCGGCGCCGAGCGCCCCTGCGATCGCGCCCGCGCTCTATGTCTCCTTCGCCGACACTCTGCGCGAGCAAACCCTCGCGCCCGCGCGCGCCGAGCTCGAGCGTAATAAAACCGGGCGCGCTCTACGCAGCCTCGAGAAAGCCAGGCGCAAGCTCCTCGATCGCGGCGACATCGGCGGGCTGGGCCAGTTGCTAGATCTGGCGCAGGGATTGCCCACAGCGAATACCCGACACGAGAAGACGCGCAGGCAGCTGATCGACGCAGCGCAGCAGAACGTCCGCTATCTCGGCCGCCGCAACGCTCTCAAAGCCGGCGAGGAATGGAGCGATCCCTTCGCCGCCGCGCAATCCAAGCCGGCTTTGCGGCTCCCCTCCCTCCCGCCGATGTCGCGGCGCGAGATTCTTATCGCGGCCGGGATCGTGGTACTCCTGGCTGCCGGCGCGACCGGCTGGGCCCTGGCGAACCGGGCGCCTCAGCGGGTTGCGCACGCGATCAAGTGCCCGACCGGGCAACAGGGTTCGCCGACCTGGTCGCCGGACGGCAAGGAGATCGCTTTCGCCAAGAATCGCGAGTGCGGTACTCAGATCACCGTCATCTCGCTCGAGGACGGTCGGCTGCGAACAGTCACCGGCGGGTACGGCGTACTGCCGGACTGGTCGCCCGACGGGCGTACGATCCTCTACCGGTCTCGAGACGGTTTCGCGGTCGTCCCTGCGCGGGGAGGGAGGTCACGCCTGCTGCGATCCGACGACGGGAATATGGGAGTAAGTTG
This sequence comes from Actinomycetota bacterium, assembly GCA_003132665.1. GTDB lineage: Bacteria > Actinomycetota > Thermoleophilia > Gaiellales > Gaiellaceae > Fen-549. The sequence goes on along the minus strand of PKYN01000006.1, from coordinate 80,796 downwards.
GTCTCCCGACGGGAAGCGGATCGCGTTCGTTCACGGCCTCGACCCGTTCCAGGACACCGGCACCACCAGTTACCACTCGACCATGTACACAATGAAGCCTGGCGGTAGCGACGCGCATCGCCTGCTGGGACACTCGTGTAATCCGGGAACTCCGGCCTGGTCACCGGACGGAGGACGCCTCGCATTCACTTGTAGCGACGGCGTCTACGTGATGCGCCTCACTAACAGCAGTCTCATTCGCGTCGAGAACGGGGATTTCTCGTCTCCGTACTCGCCTCGGGTCACAGCTAGCTGGTCTCCCGACGGTCGGCAGATCGCCATCGCCTACGGAAACATCGAAATCCTGAATGCGGACGGGAGCGGGATAGCGCGCGATCTCCGCGAGTGGAATTCTGTGACCGACGTTGCCTGGTCGCCCGATGGGCAGCGACTCGCCTTCGTGATCTCAGGCTACGGGCCGCGGATTAACGGCCTCTACGTGGTCGACCGCGACGGCAAGCATCGCCGCCGACTCGTCGCGTTCTAGCCGCCCTCAGTCGTTCAGCTTCGCGCGCACTAGCTCGCTGACGACCTTGGCGTTCGCCTTACCGCCGCTCTCTTTCATTACCTGGCCGACGAAGAAGCCGAGCAGGCCTTGCTTACCGCCCCGGTACTGCTCGACCTGACCCGGATTGGCCGCGAGGATGCGATCGATCAGGGGCTCCAACTCGCTCGTGTCGGAGATTGAGCTTTGCGAGATGAAATCGATCGCCGCGAAGCTATCCGTTCCGCTAGCGGCGACTCCTTCGTTGAAAACGGCGCCGGGGATTTCGGAACGTCTCTCGATCAGCTTCGCGAGCTCGTCCGGATTGACCGCTTCAGGATCGACCCCGGCCGCCGCGAGCTGGTTCATGAGCACGTTCGCCGCGGCTTTCGGCTCCGCTCCCACTGCAATCAGCTTCGTGTAGAGCGCGTCCCGCGCGCTCGTGACGAGATCGAGCGCCGTCTCATAGCCGACCACAGGCGCGATCCGCGCAAGCCGCACACCGGGCAGCTCCGGCAGCTCCGCCTCGAGTCGCTCGATCAGCTCCGAACGTGGCTCGTAGGGAACCAGATCGGGCTCCGGGAAGTAGCGGTAGTCCTCGGCCTCCTCCTTGGTGCGGTGCACGGTCAACGTGCCCGAGGCGGCGTCGAAGTCGTAGGTGTCCTGGCTGATCTCGCCGCCCGATTCGTAGACGGCGATCTGGCGCGCGATCTCGGCGTCGATGCCGCGGCCGATGAAGTTGAAGGAGTTCATGTTCTTGAGCTCGCAGCGCGTGCGGAGCTCGCTCGAGCCGGCCGGGCGAATGGAGATGTTGGCGTCGCAGCGAAGGGTGCCCTTCTCCATCTCCGCGTCCGAGATGCCCAGTTCGACGACCGTCTGGCGCAGCAGCTGCAGGAAGCGCTTGGCCTCCTCGGCCGAGTGAATGTCGGGCTCGGTGACGATCTCCATCAGCGGCGTGCCACCACGGTTGAAGTCCACCAGGGAGTGCTCGGCGCCGACGATGCGTCCCTCCACCCCGCCGACGTGGATGGTTTTGGCCGCGTCCTCTTCCAGGTGGGCGCGGTTGAGGCGAATCTCGCGCTCGCCGTCGGGGCCGGGCACGACGAGGCGCCCGCCTACGCAGAGGGGCGCTTCGTACTGAGAGATCTGGTATCCCTTGGGCAGGTCTTGGTAGAAGTAGTTCTTGCGCGCGAAGAGCGCCCTGTCGGCGATCCTGCAACCGACCGCCAGCCCGAACTTTATCGTCCACTCGATCGCCTGCCCGTTGGCCACCGGCAGCGTGCCCGGATGAGCGAGACAGGTGGGACAGGTGCGCACATTCGGCTCCAGCCCGAACGAGGTTTCGCAGCGGCAGAACATCTTCGTCCGCGTCTTCAGCTGGACGTGGATCTCGAGCCCGATCACCGGCTCCCAGTCGGTCGCGGGCTTGCCTACGAGCGCGGTCATGCGCTCTCCTTCAGGCGCGGCGGAACGAAGTCGAACCCGAGCGCCTGCTCGAGCGCGTGGCCGGCCCGGAAGAGCAGGTTCTCGGAGAACTGCGGGCCGGTCAGCTGCAGCCCCACCGGCAAGCCCTCGGAGAGCCCGCAGGGAATCGAGAGCCCGGGCAGGCCGGCCATGTTGGGCGGAATCGTGAGGACGTCCGACGCATACATGGCCAGCGGGTCATGAGTCTTCTCGCCAAGCTTGAAGGCAACCGTGGGCGAGGTCGGGCTGACTATCAGGTCGAAGCGCTCGAACAGGGCGGCGTGCTCGCGGGCGATGACCGTGCGCACCTTCTGCGCCTGGCCGTAGAAGGCGTCGTAATAGCCAGCCGAGAGCGCGTAGGTGCCGATCATGATGCGGCGTTTGGGCTCGTCGCCGAACCCCTCGTCGCGGGTGCGCTCGTACATTTCGATCAGCGTCCCGGCGTCCTTGGCGCGGTGCCCGTAGCGGACGCCGTCGAAGCGAGCCAGGTTCGAAGAGGCCTCGGCCGGCGCGATCAGGTAGTAGCAGGCCAGCCCATACTCGATCGACAGGGGCAACGAGCACTCTTCGACCTCGGCGCCGAGCTCCTGGCAGAGTTGGATCGCCCGCTCGGTCTCGGCCTTGACCCCCGACGCGATGCCCTCGGCTTCGATCATCTCCTTGGGCAGGCCGATCCGCAGGCCCTTCATGTCCAGCGCCTCGGGCAACTCGATCGGCGCGGGCAACTCGACCGTGGTCGAGTCGAGCGGGTCGCGCCCGGCGATGATGCGATAAAGCAGCGCGCAGTCGCGCACGGTCTTGGTGAGCGGACCCACCTGGTCGAGGCTGGAGGCGAAGGCGATGATGCCGTAGCGCGAGACGGTGCCGTAGGTCGGGCGCAGTCCGACCAGGCCGCAGAGCGAGGCCGGCTGCTTGATCGAGCCGCCGGTGTCGGAGCCGAGCGCCCAGGGCGCCAAGCCGCCGGCGACCGCCGCCGCCGAGCCGCCCGACGAGCCGCCGGGCACCCGCTCTGGATCCCAGGGATTTCGGGTCGGCCCGTAGCCGGAGTTCTCGGTCGAGGAGCCCATCGCGAACTCGTCCATGTTGGTCTTGCCCAGCGGCGGCAGGCCCGCCCGCTTGAGCTTTGCCGCCACGGTCGAGTCGAACACCGGCACGTAGCCGGCGAGGATCTTCGAGCCGGCAGTCGTCTCGATCCCCTCGGTCGTGATCACGTCCTTGATGGCGATTGGGACGCCGCTACCCTGGCATTCCTCGACGAGCTTCAGATAGGCGTGGATCTCGCCGTCGCGAGCTGCGATCGCACCCAAGTAGGCGCCGTGCAACTCCTCGGCGCTCACTTCGCCGCGCTCGAGCAGGCCCATCGCCTCCTCGGCGGTCAAGCGCAGCGTGTCGATGTTAGGAACTCCTTTCATAACGACGGGTCTTCATTCCGAAATGAGTTCTAGAGCTAGGCACTGGCAGGGACTCGGAAGGCGTTGGCTTCGCTCTCGGGCGCGTTCGCGAGCGCCTGCTCGCGCTCGAGCGACGGGCGCGGCTCGTCGGCATCGACCACGTTGACGAGCGCGAGTGGATGTGAGGTCGGCGGCACGTCCGCGAGGTCGAGCTCGGAGACCTTCCCGATCGCCTCGAGGATGGCGCTCAACTGCTCCTGGAAGCGCTCTACCTCCTCTTCGCTCAGCGCAAGCCGGGCCAGCTTGGCGACATGAAGAACCTGTTCGCGCGAGATGGCCACGCCCCAATCCTGCCAGTCGCGGCGCCGCTCTGTCCAAAAAGCCCTATTCGCGCCTCTTTTTCGCGAAAGCGAAGCCGGTTTCTCGGGACGTCGCTGGTGGTGCGAGCACGGAGAGAACCGTGTGGACACACGGGCTCGGAGAGGATCGGGCCGCCAGCGGCGTCAGGCGGGCCTCGGTGTCCGGCCACGTCCGATTGCCCGAACCCGCCGACCGAGGAAGCGGGTAAAGAAACGGGCCCCGCGGGGCCCGTTTCGACGACCTAATGAGTGGTTCTCAGACTACTTGGACGTTATCGGCCTGCAAGCCCTTGTCGCCCTGAACGATCTCGAACTCGACCTTCTGTCCTTCGACGAGTGTGCGATATCCATCCATGGTGATCTTGGAGTGATGAACGAAGACGTCGTCTCCGCCCTCTCTCTCGATGAATCCGAAGCCCTTCTCATTGGAGAACCACTTGACGGTGCCCTGAGCCAACATTTCCTCCTTGAACCTGCGACGGCCCAGGCACCGAGCCGTCAGCCGTCGAGCGGTGATTAAGCCCGTCAAAAATAACGTCGTAGCTAGTCGAAAGCAAGCAATCCTCGCCTGACACGGGCCGCACGGACCGTGTTGGTGAGGAGCATTGCTCTCGTCATCGGGCCAACGCCGCCCGGCACCGGAGTGAGCAGGCCGGCTACATCCGCCACGCTCCCTGCTACGTCACCGACGAGTCCTTCGGAGGTTCTGGTGATGCCGACGTCGACGACTGTGGCGCCCGGCTTGACCATCTCGGGCTGGATCAGGCCGGCGCGACCCGCGGCCGCGACCAGAAGATCGGCATTCCTCGTGCGCTCCGCCATGTCGCGAGTACGCGTGTGGCAGAAGGTCACCGTCGCGTTCGCACGCAAGAGCAGGGCAGCCATCGGCTTGCCGACGATCTCGCTGCGCCCGACGATCACCGCGTCCGCACCTTCCAGCTCGACGTCGTAGGCGCGGAGCAGCTCCATGATCCCGAGCGGTGTGGCCGAGATGTGCCCCTCGCGCCCGAGCCAGAGGCGGCCGACGTTGACCGGGCTGAATCCGTCGACGTCCTTGAGCGGATCGATCGCCTCCATCACGCGCGGCTCGCTGATCTGCGGCGGAACGGGCGACTGGACGATGAAGCCGTCGACGTTCTCGTCCTCGTTCAGCTGCCGCACGAGCGCGAGCACCTGCTCCTCGCTCGCGTCGGCCGGAAGGCGATGATCGATCGACTCGATCCCGACCTCGCCGCAATCCTTGTGCTTGTAACCGACGTAGACGTCCGAAGCGGGGTCGTCGCCGACCAGCACTGTGGCCAGCGCGACGTGCCCGAGCTCGCGCACCTGCTCGGCGACTTCGGCGCGCACTCGGGCCGCCAATTCGGAGCCGTTCATGAGAATCGCTGCCATCGGAAGCGGAACTCTAGCCGATACCCCCGATGGAGGGTTGACGCTCGAATCCGCCCGCCGATCATGTGCGGAGGCCCGTCCTTTCCAGGCCTGCCCATGCGGAAATATCGTCTCCCCCTCATCTACGCTGCGCTTGCCACGCTGGTGATCGTGGCCGCTGTCGTCGCCTTCTTCGTGCCGACGGCGATCGCGCTCGGCCTGATCGCCGTCGCGGCGGTACTGATCGCCGTGGGCGGCGTCGCGTTCGCGCGCCAGCTCTAAAAAGCCGGCGCGTCTGGTAAGGAAGCGACCGAGGACAAAACATCGCGCCGCGGAGCGCGGCCAGGCGATGGAGTGCTTCGTTTCGTTCGGGGCGTAATAAAAGGCGCGGAGCAGAATCGAACTGCTGTACGAGGCTTTGCAGGCCTCTGCCTAGCCACTCGGCCACCGCGCCGTGCCGGCGAATCGTAATACAACGGCGGCAACACACTCACCCACTGTGCGGCCGACGTCCGCCCAAAGCACCGCATGCAGGGCAATCGCCTCGATCCCACTCCGGCCGGTAGGTCCCTCCCGCTCCACGCCCAGCCCGCCATCTATCCTGTCGCCGGCGTGAAGAAGCGAACCGACATCCAGGGCCTGCGCGCGCTGGCAATCGCGTTCGTCGTGCTCTATCACGCCGATCTTTCCTTCCCGGGCGGATTCACGGGAGTCGATGTCTTCTTCGTCATCTCCGGCTTCGTGATCGCCGGCACGCTGCTCGGAGAGCTGGACAGGAACGGGCGCCTCAGCTTGAGTGGCTTCTACTCTCGTCGCGCCAGGCGCATCTTGCCGGCGCCGGCGGTGATGCTGATCTTCGTCGCGCTCGCCGGGATACTGGCCGACCCGGCCGGGACGCAGCACATGGCGGCCTTGACAGGAATCTCGGCGTCGGCCCTGTTCGCCAACTTCTATCTCGTCACTCTGCACACCGGCTACTTCGACGTGAGCACGCAGCTCAATCCGCTGCTGCACACCTGGATGCTGTCGGTGATCGCACAGATCTACATCGTCTTTCCCGTGCTTCTGCTGGCAGGCTGGCAGCTCGATCGCTCGCGCCTGGGCCGTGGCCGCAGCAGGGTGTGGACCTGGGCGGTCATCGGGCTGGCCACGGGTCTGTCGTTCTGGCTCTCCTTGGCTCTCTCACACGGTTACTACCCGTCGGGCGCCCATGCTCGCCCCAAGCTGGTCTTCTACTCCTCACCCACGCGGGCCTGGGAATTCGGGGTTGGCGCCCTACTCGTGCTCGCGCTTCCGCTGCTCCATCGGCTCCCCGCTCGACTGGCGATCGTGCTCGATCTCGCCGGAGCGGGCGCCTTGGGTCTGTCGGCCTTCTACATCCACCAGGTGGGCTTCAACGAGATATCCGCTCTGCTGCCTGTCGGAGGCGCCTGCCTGTTGATCGCAGGCGGAACTCGAGCGTCCTTCGGGGTCTCGCGTCTGCTAAGCCTTCGTCCGATGGCTTGGCTCGGCGACCTCTCCTACAGCATCTACCTCTGGCACTGGCCGCTGATCGTCTTCGCCAAGGCGCTCTGGCCTACGTCGGGCTGGGCCGTTCCGGTCGCCGCCGGCGTCAGCCTCCTCCCCGCTTGGCTCACCTATCGCTTCGTCGAAAACCCGATTCGCTTCCACTCCCGGCTCGGATCGCGCTCGCCCGTGGCCGGACGCAGCGCCGTCGTTCTGGCCTCGGCCTGTGTTGCGCTGCCGATCGTCGCCAATCTCGGGCTACTTCGCGCTCAAGACTCTCTGAGCTCTACGAAGGCGATGACGAGCTGGAGCCAAACCGAGCGCCTCCACCTCGATCATCGACGCCACTGCGCCAGTGGCGCGACTCTCGGCTCGGCTAAGAACGCGCAGTGCGTCTGGAGAGTCCGACACCCGCGCGGCGACGTGATCCTGTTCGGAGACTCAAACGCCGGTCAACTCGCCGAGCCAGTCATTCAAGCGGGCAACCGGAACGGCTACACCGTCCGAATGGCCACTTACACCTCATGTCCATTCATGCCGGTGCGGCTGAAGAGAATCGACGGCGAGAGCAAGATCTGCCCCCGCTTCGCCTCCGAGTCGCTCGACTACATCATTCAGCATAAGCCGAGCCTCGTAGTTCTGGCCTCGCGCACCGACTTCTATCTGCAGAACCCGGTCGACGGGCTCGGCTTTGTCGGCCAGGGACTCACCTTCTCGAATACGGGCAAGGCCCGCGTGTGGCGGCAGGTGCTCCACGAAACACTGCTGCGACTGCAAGCGGCCGGAGTGCCGGCGCTGCTCGTGCAACCAATCCCCGTGCTCCCACTCGATCCGGCCACCTGTGCGGTTGTGCGCGTCCTGCTCGGCGGTTGCTCAAGCTCGCTTTCGCGCAGCGCGGTGGAGAAGTGGCTGCGGCTAGCGACCAAGACCGACAAAGCCGCGGTTCGCGGAGTCAAGGGGACATGGCTCCTTGATCTCGAGAATCAGCTCTGCGAGAAGAACCGCTGTACGACCGTGAAGAACGGCGTTTCCCTTTACCGAGACTCGCGCCATCTGAGCGTCGACGGCGCACTCACCCTGACCGGCACGTTCCAAAGCGCGATCGCCGCCCACGCCAAGCCTCGGAAGTAGGTAGCCGACAAAAGTCTGGCGACTTTCGTCGGTGGAAAACGACTTGCTACCGGCCGCCGCGACCGACATGGCGGGCGCGGCTCACAAAACGCCTTCCCCCGACACGAACCGAGCCCCATAAAATAAGGCGGCCGGCCCGCAGCGCCACTAAGACACCGCGCTGAACTCCGCGGCGAAGCCGCGGCTCAGCGCCCTGAAAGACCGCGGCCGGAAATCGTCAGATTTCCGGCCGATTCTTAGCGGATGAAGGGATTCGAACCCTCGACCTTCTGCATGGCAAGCGTGCCGTGAGATGACCTCAAAGAGCGCCGGAGGCCGCATGGTTAAGCGGTAACCGGCGCTCTTGGCCTACTCCCGTTTCGGTCGCAAATACCCGCCATTTGCGGTCGATTGGAGGCGATTTGGGCACAAGAACGGGATTTGTGCCCAATGAAGAAAGCGGGCTCTTGAGCCGCCGCTATGAGAACGAGGGTGCGAGTTCCGAACGGGCGGTGGCGAGGAAGGCCTCGCGAGCACGCTTGAGAGCGGCGCGAAGATCTGGTTCGGGAGTGGTAGTTAAGAAACGAAGCATGTAGTCAGCAGCGGCCCCAGAGAGTTCGCGAGACGAGTCGCGCTCCTGAGTAGTAGAAACGATTTCCATCTCGTGAACGAGTTGAATCATCAAGTGAAGAGCGTCTTCGGCGAGAGTGGCAGGACCCATAGACGGTGGAGGCGACGCTCAGCCCCTCACGAGCGTCAGCACCGGCGCCAGCGTCTCACTGCGGGCGGCTTCCAGCCCGGCGATGATTCGCTCAGCGCGCTCGCTGAGGCACTTGGAGGCGTCGAGGAGGCTCCAAGCGTCGGCGATCTCTCTCTCGATCTCTAGCTCAGTCATGGCGGATCTCTCCTAACGCAACGGCCCCGAGGCGCAGCGACGTAACCGCCGGCCCCGAGGCCGAGCGGAGGGTAACACTTGAGGGTGCTTGGTTACGTCAAGCATGGGCCAAACGATACGCCTCCCGCTGGGCCTTGTCGCCGTCACTCGACCCGCCTTTTCGTGACGTGTCAACGACTGGTCAGCGCGCGCTCAGATCGACGACTAGCCACGCTCAGCCTCGTCGGCTGCGCCAACCGATGCCTCGGCCGATGCCTCCGCTGCCGTCGTGGTCTGAGCGGTCGCCGCGCGGAGCTGCTCGAGCTGCGCGATCGCCTTCTTGCTCATGGCGCTGGCGCCGGCGTCTACCCCGAAGAACTCGACGCCGACACGACTCATCGGAGCACCCAGCCGTTTTCGGTTGCAACCGCGCCAACGCGCTCAGATACCGCCGCGAACGTGTCGCGCGGGCATCGCACCGCTTGGATAGCCAGCGCGTTAGGAGGGCTTACAGCGCGCATCAGCCCTCCCGCCTCGGAATCGTGTCGCGGTTCAGGCCGCGATCAGCGGTAAAGGGTCACGGCCCTGCTCGGCCCCGCCGCCTGCCTCAGCATTTTCGGCGAGTCCTTCTGCGATTTCCCGGAGCTCTTTCAGGCACTGTTCGAAGCTCGGCCGAGCGCGCTCGGGAGCTCGCTTTATGGCTTTGGCGAAAGCGTCGATCGCATCGCGCCGGAGGGATCCGGATTCCAGGCGCACGATCGGGCCGTTCCGCGTCGAGAGCATCGACCCCATTTGGCTGCGAACTGCGCGCTCGATCATCTGCGCCCGATCGATCGCCCACTTTTCCGCCGCGCGATCGGCCCTGGCCTTGGTCGCGGCGTTCAGTTGACGGGCGCCGGCCTGCAGGAGGTCGAGGGCCGCTTGATCGCCGAACGTGGGCTCGTCCTCGAACGCCTGGACTTCGGCGCCGAGTGGCTTCGCCAGCTCGCGCGCCTGAGTGTCGAGCGCGTCGAGCTCAGCCCGGAGTCCGGCGAGCTTCTGAACGTCAGCGAGCGGCTGCTTGAGGTCTGAGGCGATTCCCCGCGCCAGCTTCGCGGCGCTCGCTGCTTTTGCGTCGCGCTGGGCGAGCGTCTCATCGAATGTCGCGCGCTCGAGGCCATCCTTCGTCGCGGCGATCAGAGCCTCGAGGCGTGGGATGAGCGAGGCGAGTTCTTTCTCCCGATTGTCGGCGGCGAGATCAAGCTTTGAAGCGTCAGCGCGGAATCGATCCGCGGCCGCTAGGTCGTTCGCGAGTTCGGCGTCGGCTGCTTGGTCACGGAGTTCGGTCGCCTGGCCGTGAGCGACGGCGATGCGGTCACCTTCGGCTTGCAGCTCGAGCGCGCGCTTCTCGTATTTCGCGAGGTCGTCGGCGAGCTTTGAAGAAGAGCGACGGGCGGCCATCAGACGCGCTCCTCGCGGAGACCGAGCGTGCAGGCGAGGCTCTGGTACAGGCGCTCGCCCTCGTCGCTCGCGAGGAAGTTCCGCTGCGCCCGCGCTGGGTCTTTCTCGATTCGAGATATCTCGCGCGTGGCCTCGGTGGCATCGGCCTCGAAGAGGCGGCGCCACCCTTCACGGTTCTCAGCGTCGATCCGACCATCCGAGACGGCCGTGTCGACGATGAGCGTGATCGTTTCGGGTTTCATCAAAAACTCCTTCTTACGCACCGGCAGCGCTGCGGCTGCGGCGATGAGCGAGGCAGATGTCGGAGGGTTGACGAGGCGGCCACTACTGTCGTACGGCTCGATGCCGAGCGCGACGCAGATCGCAACCTGGTCGTGGTGATGGAGGGTCAGGCCGGTCATCTCTGCCCGCTCGCACTCGCAAGTTCGAGGACGTCGGCGGGGCGGAATCGGTAACGCGCTCGCGAACCGCCGAGGCGCGTAGCGGGAAGAAGACCTTGGCGAGCGAGGCGGCTGACAGTCTCTCTCGAGACGCCGAGCATCTCTGCGGCTTCGCCACTGCTTAGCGTGACCTTCTTACCCTTCATGTCCTCCATGCCCTTAGTGTCGCGCAGGTGGGTGAAAACGCCGGTAGCGGTCATTTCCTCGATCGCCAACCTCGTCTCCGCGGGCGAGAGAGCGCCGACACTGCCGGCGGCGGAGGACGATCGCAGACGTGATTGACGAACGCCTGCCGAGCGTCGTCGACGTCACCGACCGTTTCGAAATTGCAGTAGGCGCATCGCTCAACGATCGGCTCGAGGACGACTTCCTGCTCATCTTGCTTCGCCTTGCGCTTCGCCGCCGCCTGCTTCTTCCGCTCCGCCTTGGTCGCTGGGTACGCCTTGCCGTCCCGTCCCTGGACGACGTCCGGCTCCCATGCGCCCGCCGCTTTGAGATCGTCGCGTACTGTCCAAGCCGAGCAACCCAAGAGGCTGGCGATCTCCCGCGCCGAGCGTCCTTGCTGCCGCAGGAGGACGGCTTCCTCCCGACGAGCGCGGCGGCGTTCCAGGGCTGGCGTGGCGGATTTAGAGCGGGTCGTCATAGCGGAGGTCGGAGTCGGTCAGGAACTCGGCGTCATCGTCCTCTCGCCAGTGGCCTTTGCTCTGCCAGTCCTTGAGTTCGTTGACCGCAAGCGCGAGCGCCTGGGCAATGTCGCCGTGCGAGCCTCCAATGCGCGGGATCTCCACGCGAGCGCGGCCGGCTGCGAAGCGCGTACGGATGCGCCGGAGCTCGGAGAGCAGCTGCGCCTCGGGATAGAGCTCAAGCTCGCGGGCGACGAGACGGGCCCGCAGTTCACGATAGGCGGCGGTCTTCGAGTTCTCGTTCATCGCCTCGAGGCGGGTCGACACGCCCAAGCGTCTGAGCCGATCGACTACGCCGGCGGCCTTGTACTGGTCGGTCACGGCGCGGCCGCCATAGCGAGCGCAGACCTCGGCCACCTCGGCGAGCACGGCGTCCTCGACGGCACGCTGCTCCTCGAGCGAGCGTGGCTTGCGGCGCGCCGGCCTCCATGCACGAGCGAAACCGACGACGAGGCGATTCGGGTTCTCCTTGTCACGGCCGACGACGGCCAGGCCGAACGGGTCGCTGGAGAAGCTCGGGTCGAGTCCGCAAACCCAACCCGTCCCGTCCTCGGGCGGGATCTCGGCTCGATCGACGATCGCCGCGGTGACGTCTGCCTCGTCGAGGAAGAGCCGGCCACCGCCGACGAAGCGGGCCATGTACTCGAGTTCGAATCCGTCCGGATCTCGGCGCCGCTCCTCCTCGAGGAAGGCCGGGTCGAGCATCGGGTTCGACTCGGCGCTCGTCGCCTGGTGGGCGACGGCGTCCTCGAATTCTCCTCGCGCCACCTTGCCGTGCATGTCGGCGAAGAAACCCTCGGGCGCGCTCGGCGTCGAGGAGACGATGATCCGCGCCTCGTCTCCGAACTGAGCGGTAGCCGGCGCGAGCGCACGCCAGACCTGCTCGCCAGTCTGGAAGCTCTCGTTCTCATCGGCGACGAACCAAGCCGCCTCATCGAGCAGGAGCGTGTGGATCGGCCAGCCGCGGGCGCCTCGGGACGTGCAAGGGAAGGCAGCGAAGGCCATGTCGCCGGCGAAGACGAGCTCGTCGAGCGTCGCCTCGATGAGGGAGTCGAGCAAGATCGGCGAGGCCTCGACAGTCGCCCGGGCCTCCGCGATGATCCGCCGCGCCTGGCGCAAGTTCGGGGCGATCGCGACGGCGTAGCCGCGCTCACGTGGTCTGAGGAAGCGGCGGAGTTCGGGCCGGAGCAGGCAAGACCAGTTGCCGACGAGCGCCATGCCTGTCGTCTTGCCCGAGCGCCGGCCGAGTGCCCATACATTCAGACGGGCTCGCTCGACGTCGCCGAGGATCTGCCGCTGCATCGGCCAGAGCGGGAAGTTGAAGAGCGCCGCATCGTCGCAGGCAGCGAGCAGGCCGATCGAAGAGGCGGTCACGCTGCCTGCCTCTCGTCGCAAGCGTCAGCCGCCCGCTCGATCTGCTCGCTCTCCGAGAGCGGCAACGTGAGCTGGAGCTCCTCGAGACGATCGTCAGGGATCGGCACGCCGTCGATGTCGAGCATGCCCGCGAAGGGATTCCCGAGCGGCAGGGTCATAGCGGCGGCTCCGGAGCGGTGACAAGCTGCAACGCGGCCAGGTGGCTGCACGTCGTTAGGGCCGGGCAAGAGCAGAACCACGAACCGTCCGAGTAGCCGAGTTCGTAAAGGGCGCCGCCGCCACGGCAACGCGCGCGGATCTCGTCGCCGTCTACGCGGTCGACAAGCAAGCGACCTTCGGCGAGATAGCGGCGGCCTTTCGCCTGCGCGTGCTCGAATAGCTCGAGCTGGTCGGGATGCGCCTCGATCCACTGGATGACGCGCCGCCGATCTGCAGCTGCATCTGGGCTGAGCACGATCGGCGACGACTCCAGCCTGAACGCGAAGATGATCCAGTCGGACGGGTCGACGATGTCGGGCGACACCGTGCCCGGCGTCTCGCCTCTTGCGTAGGAGATCACGACTTGTCCTCCGCGTCGATCGTCTCGGCGGCGGCGGCGCGCTTGTTGGCGAGATGTGCACGGAGCGCTTCACCCTTCGCCTGAACGAGAGCGAGGCCAAGGCCGGCGCGACTCGTCGGCGTCATCCCAAGATCGTTGAGCAGCCGGCGCGCGGTGTTCGTCCAGCCTCGCTCGTTCTCGCGTAGGCGTCCGAGTTCCTCGATCGGCACGTTTCCGGTGACGTCGCTCGATCGCTCGAGGCGGGCGAGGGTGAGGCAGAGAAGACGGATCGTGATCTCATCGGAAGCCGAATAGGCGGGCACGAGCTCGCGGATCTGATCGGCCAGCTCCTCGACGCGTGGGCCGAGGGCGACGACGGCATAGGCACCGTGGCGAAGAGCGAGCTCGTTGCCGGGTTCGAAGCCCTTGCAGCGCGTGCAAGTGCAGTCGGGCCCGTGCTTCTTCTCGATCTCAGGCGGCACGGTCGATCCCCTTTATGGGCAGAAGTGGCGCGCTTGTGCCCGATGCCCGGCGTCTTCTCGGACGCGAGACCGCTTGCGGTGCCAGTTCGGCGGTGTCTGACTCCCTGCTTTCGTAGCAGGCACTCAGGCGCTGATCGACCTCCGCGATGCTGAAGCGGAGGCGGGCACGCGGCCCCGAGCCGAGCCGACGGGCGCCGAGATCGGCGGCGTGTTCGTACACCCACGATCGATCAACGTCCAGGTAGCGAGCGAGGTCGGCTGCGGTCACGAGCGCCGTCATAGCCGGCCTTTCGCGTGCGGCGATTGAGAAGGACAGCGACGAAGAGGAGCGAGGATGCCCTGGAGACCGTGAGCGCGTCGGTCAATTAGTGACGGATGACGGATAGTGACGGCACTTTCCGTATAAGTCTCTGTGTGCGTGCGTATGGGATCTACAGGGAAATAAGTGTCACTAAGCGTCATCTGTCACTCTCCTGCAAGATCCCGATGCCTTGCCAGGCACGTTTCCCGCCTGTTAGGCGGCATGCCGTATAGCCGCGCTCAGCGAGCCGGCGCCCGAACGCTTGCTGGGTGATGTGATCGCGCTCGCCGTTCTCCTCGCACCAGCGGCCGTAGAGGTCGTAGATGCCACCGGCCAAGGCTTTCGCGTTCGCTTCGACCACGCACTTGTCGGCGATGAACTGGCCGAGCGTGTCCATCTCGTCGCGGTAGGCCTCGGTCGCCGAGCGCACCGCGGCCGGTTCATCGAGGCCGTGCTCCTGCCACTCGAGGCAGCCCTCTACTGCCCAGCGCAGGATGCCCGGCAGCTCGGCGCGGAGCTTCTCCGGTAGGTGTGGGTCGCGCTCGCCCTCGGGGATCGTGACCGTGAAGGGGATGAGTCGGATGCGGCGCCAGATCGCCTCGTCAGTCCCACGGATGACAGGCTTGTGATTGGTCGCGAGCCAGACCTTGAAGAGCGGGCGGAACTCGAACCACTCGCCGCGCATGAAGCGCGCGGCCATCGTGTCGCCGCCGGTCATGCGCTTCACCATCGTCTCGTTCAGACGCCGACTCTCCGGAGTCTCGACGGCCGCGACGAGGCGAGCTCCGCGGAGACGGGCGACGTCGTTCGGTATCGAGTCGCGGCGCTCGAGGAAGGTCTCAGCCGGCGTCTGCTGGCCGTAGTCGCCGAGCAGAGCCCGGAGCGTTTCGAGCAGCGTCGTCTTGCCGTTGGCGCCGGTGCCGAAAAGCAGGAAGAGAACCTGCGCCGATGTGTCGCCGGTCAGCGAGTAGCCGATCGCCCTTCTGAGGAAGCGAACGAGCGCCTGGTCGCCGGCGAAGATGCAGTCGAGGAACGCGAGCCAGGTCGGGCACTCCGCTCGAGCGTCGTACGTGACGGGCGCGAGTTTGGTGATTAGCTGATCTCGGCGGTGGCGCCGGAGCTTGCCGAGGCGTAGGTCGATCGTCCCGTTCTCGACGGTGAGACTCAGTTGATCGACGTCGAGATCCCCCGGCACTATCGGAACGCCGGGTTCTGAGGCCGCCAGCGCGAGCGCGGCACGGATCCGGGATTCGGCCTCGCTGTGAATCGCGTGCTTGAGTAAGCTCCGCCGCCGCGCGTCGTCCTCGACGTTCGCCGCGAGCCCGACGAGCTCGCGGACAGAACTCTTGGCGCGTCGGATCGCAGCGCCGGTCTCGTCGAGGGCCCAGCAGCGCTCATCCCAGACCAACCAGCGACTCCACGGATGGCAGTAGCGGAGGTCGCGACCATAGAGTGCGACGAGACGCTCCGCGTTGCCAAGGTCGGTCTGAGGGAACCGATCGAGCGGTTCTCCGTTCGCCGCTTCGTCAACGTCTTCGATGGGCGACGGGCCGTCCTTCTCGTCAAAGTCGATGTCCTCGTCGGTCGGCACCTTCTCGGCGTCGGGCTTCGTGTCGAGGAGCTGCTCAGACTCGTCCTCAAACGGCGGCTCAGGCTCGAAGCCGGTCACGCGATCGCCGCCTCTCGCCGCGGGTCGGTATTGCGCAGGATCTCGAGCAGGCGCTCGCGGCGTTCGTTCTCGAGTACCGCCTCGGCTCGCTCGCTGTATAGATCGAGCTCGAACTGGCGACAGAGCGCAACCGCGTCTCCACCGGAGAAGACCGCGTCGACCAAACGCCAGGTGAGTGCATCCTCGCGACCGCGGATCTGAATGGCCCCGACGGTCAAGCCGCTCGCCTTCCTAGATCCGCCGGCGCGAGGTTGAGAGTTCTCATGTCGAGTTGATGCAGGGCGGCCGCGAAGACCGCGAGTAGCTCGCGCTCGATTTTCGGCTTACGGCTGGCGAGGTCGTCGAGTAGTCGCAGCTCGTCGGCGGCTTCAGACGTACGCACCGTCGCTCGCGGGCGCTCCTCGAGCTCAAGCACAATCACGAGCGCCGGTCGCGGACCGCCGCGCAGCGCGCTAAAATTCGCCGCGTCGTAGTCGTTGTCCGAGGGCGCCTTGCCGGGCGTCCTTGGCATCTCAGGGCTCACCGCGCACCGCCTCGAGTTCGCGCCGAGGCAGCTCGAGCGCCTGCAGCGGGATCATCGGACGTCAGCCCCTCGGAACAGGCGCAGTACGCGGAGGTAGCGCACGAGCTTCTGGCCGTGCGGGGTAGCCCTTCCGGCCTCCCACGCGCTTACCGCCTGGCGCGTTACGCCGCATGCGCTGGCGACCGCGTCCTGCGTTACCCCCGCAGCTTCGCGCAGGGCTCGCCTCGTTGACGCGGGCGGTAACTCCCGTTGAATGGCAATCGAATCGCGGAGCGCTCGCAGTTGCGTATCCATTCCGCCAGATTAGCGCACGGTTTGACAAAGCGTGGTATAGTTTTCTCTGACGATGCCCACTCTTCCGCCACTTCCAGGTTTGGCTGCAGGGGTTCTCCGGGCCTCAGCCGAGATGAGGGCCAACCCTCCGAGCAACTACCTGTGGGTCGAACCCTGTTCTCACCCCGAAGACGAGCGGGTCTTCGGCCAGTTCGCGCAGAGGTTCACCTCGAAAGACGGCTTCGCCTGGCTTGTGCGCGGACTCGTTGCATCGCCTTCAACCAACGGTCCTTCGATCGTGAAAACGCTATCGGTTGAGCCCTGGCCTTGGTCGCCACTCGCCCATGATCGTGACGTCACCGGGACGATCATCCGCGACGTCGACATCGCGAGGATTCGCGACCAGGCGCTCGCGGTGCTGAAGGTGCGTCCGGTGATAGCGGACATCTCGAAACGACTTGCCGAACGCGGCGTGGACGTACCCGTCATCGCAGCCTCAGACGAGGAGCGAGAGGCTGGCCGTAAAGCGACGCCGCAGAAAAGAGGGCGTCCGCCCCGACCCATCAGCCACTATCGCGAGGTCGCTCGACTCTGCCTTGATCTCGCTGAAGCTGGCGAGCGGGGCATTCATCGCAAGATCGCCGAGCGCTTCAATGTGACCGAGAGCATGGCGAAAGACTGGATACGACGCGCTCGTGAGCTCGGATTACTCGCGCCAACCAATCCCGGCCGACGTGGATTCCAACCCGGACCCCGACTACTGAAAGGAGAGAAACCATGAGCAGGCAATCAACCGGCCAGGTGCTCGAGCGCACCGGCAAGCGTGGGCGCACCTTTGCGCTGCGCTTCCGCGCTTGCGGCGCCCGACAATACGTCACGCTCGGATCGGCTGAGGATGGCTGGAATCGCCAGCGAGCCGAAGACGAGCTCAAAAACGTGCTCGCCGACGTGCGGCGCGGGATCTGGCGCCCACCGGAGACCAAGCACGCGATCGAGCAGCCGAAGGAAGAGCCGACCTTCCACGTGTTCGCGTCTGAGTGGCTCGCGGCGAGGGAGGCCGAAGGGCTTGCAGCGAAGTCGATCGCGGATCTTCACTGGAGCCTCTCGAATCACCTGCTCCCCTACTTCGCCTACATGAAGCTTTCCGAGATCGACGTTCAAGCGGTCGATCGCTACAAGGTGGCGAAGGTCAAGGAGCGGCAGGGGATCGAAGCAAGGAGGCCGGAGCGCGAGGCGGCGATGAAGCCCCTCGTCGAGGAGCGCAGGAAGGCGAGAAACCGAGGCGACGATGCTCAGGCTCGCGATCTCAGCCGGCAGATCGAAGCGCTCCGCGCGACTGGTCTCTCGGCGAACTCCGTTAATCACACCCTCTCGGATCTCGCGCAGGTGCTGGAGACGGCCGTCGAGTACGGCCTTATCCCCTCGAACCCCGCGAGCGGCAAGCGTCGGCGCCTGAAGTCGACGCGACCGAACCGCCCCTGGGTTGAACCTGAGCAACTCGGCGCTCTGCTCGACGCTGCGAAGGGCGATGATGGCCTCGGAGTCGGCCGCGTTCTCCTTGCCGTGCTTGCCGGCGCAGGGCTCCGGATCGGAGAGGCGCTCGCGCTGCGCTGGCAGCACGTCGACCTCGCGATCGGCACGCTGCACGTCGTCAGCGGCAAGACTGCCGCCGCCGCCAGGTCGATCGACCTCCCCCACTCGCTTCGCGAGGAGTTGGTGCTGTGGCGGGCAGAGTCGAGGTTCACGAAGCCCGACGACCTCGTTCTCTGCAGCCCGACCGGTAGAAAGAACAACCCATCGAACCTCCGGCGCGACGTGCTCGGCCCGGCGATCGTGACGGCGAACGAGAGGCTGGCAAAGGACGGGATCGCCCCTATCGCTGCGATCGGCTTCCACGGCCTGCGGAGGGCGTACGCAAGTCTCCGCTGCGCCTGCGGAGACGACATTCGCTACACGGCCTCGCAGCTCGGACACGAAGACCCCCGCTTCACGCTGAAGGCGTACGCGCAGGCGACGAAGCGACGCGAGCGACTGTCCGGCCCACACCTGAAAGCCTACGATCGGGCGATCGAATGGGCACGAATGGGCACTAGCAGCGACCTGGAGCATGTGCCTGCCATGACGGAGGAAAAGAAAAACCCCGCCGGAGCGGGGCTTTCTTGAAGCGGATGAAGGGATTCGAACCCTCGACCTTCTGCATGGCAAGCAGACGCTCTAGCCAACTGAGCTACATCCGCGTGCGGCCAAGTATAGCCCGGAGCGGCGAGTCGCTAACGACCGTTCGCGGCGTCCAGCGCCTCGTTCACCAGCTGGTCGGCCAGCTTGTTGTGCTCGCGCCGCACCGCCCGGTAGCTCACCTTGCCGATTCTGTCCGCAAGCCCGCTCGCCTTCTGAAACAGCGGCTTCAGCCCCTCGTTCTTGACCCGGTAGTCGCCCCTCATCTGGCGCACCATCAGCTCCGAGTCCGAGACGACCTCCAGCTCCGCCACCCCGATCTCCACCGCTTTCGCCAGCCCTGCCACGAGACCGCTGTACTCGGCCACGTTGTTGGTTGCGACTCCGATCGCCTCGCCGCGTGCATCGAGCACCGTCCCGGCCGGATCTTCGAGCACGTAACCGTAGGCGGCCGGGCCCGGGTTACCTCGCGAACCGCCATCGGTAAAGAGGCGCGCCTTCAACACTTTGCGGCCTCCACCGGCTCATAGATGTCGAAGGCCGGCTCCTCGTAGGGATGCGACTCGCGCAGCGCGTGCACGACCTCGGCCTCCAGCTCGCTCGGGTAGACGGTCTCCACGCGGTACTCGGTTACGCGCTGCTCGTGGCCGACTTCTCCCACCTGCGGTCGCGCCCCCTCGCGGGCGAGAAATGTCCCCGTGCCCACCGTGTACCAGGCGCAGCGATCGTAGTTGCCGATTCGCCCCGCGCCCGCGGCGAAAAGCGCCTCGCACACGCTCTCCAGCGCCGAAACGGGAACGAAGACAACCAGCTTGCGTCTCACGACGAGCACCATACACGCGCCCTCAGCCGAACCCGGGTTGCCGCGCCTGACTGCGCGATCTAGTGAGCGCTGATCTCAGGGAAGGTGCCCGGAATACGCGCCCGACGTTTCTCCTCGGGCTTCTTCACGGCGGCCCGCTCTGCCGACTCTTTTCCGCCGCGACGATCGATGATCACCGTGACGCTCGGATTGTCCTTGTAGTACTCGACCATCCTGTCGAAGAGATCGTCGGCGAGCTCGGGTGGAATCACGCAGTAGATCATCTTCCTCGCATTCTACGAGTAGCTGGCGACAATGCCAGCGCGCCGCGTCTTCGCGCTCAGCCGAGCGAGTCGATACGCGCGACGTCCGGAACCACGCGGCCGTCTTCTTCGACCCGTGCGTTCCAGTTGGTGTAGGGCTGCTTCAGCTCCTGCAGCTCGTGCCCGCGCTCGACCAGCCTCACCTGCTGCGCGGCGTCGAGCGAGATGCGGTACTGGTACCAGGAGAGATCCCAGGCGACGGTCAGCACGAACTCCGCCTTCGCTCCCGAGAGCGCCACGATGCTCGCATGCGGCTCGCCCAGACTGCGCGCCACGCCACCGACCGTGCGCCGGTACGGGCTCGTGTTGAAGACGTCCGCCGCTTCGACCACGACTATCTCATCGCTGCCCAGGCGGCGCAGAATCGGCTCGGCGAGCACCGTCTCCTCCATCTCGCCGCGGGCAATCCCGAAGAGAGAAGAAAGAAGGCCGCGCTTTCGCTGCGTCTCGGCGCGCGTCGGCGTCGTCGGCGCCCCTTCTCTCGACCAGCCGTGATCGATCGCCTTTTCGAAGCAGAGGGGGCAAACTTCGACCAGCTCGTCGCGCCCTCCAGGCGAGAAGCGGCTGAACTGCTCGCCCATCAGCAGCCGCCGTCCGCAGATTGCACAAGGTCTGGATGATTCGTTGCGCGTGATGCGCATAGCTCCAGCCTAGTGGCTGTGCTCCTCTTCGCGCTCTTTCTTAACCTGCTCGACGATCTTCTGGGCGATGTGCGACGGAACTTCCTCGTAGCGCAGGAACTGCATGTGGTAGTCGCCGCGACCGCCCGTGAGCGAGGTCAAAGACTGCGCGTAAGTGAGTATCTCGGCCATCGGCACCTCGACCCGAATCGTCGTCATACCGCCCGCGGGCTCCATTCCCTGCAGGCGGCCGCGGCGAGAGTTCAGATCGCCGTTGACGGCGCCTACGGCCTCGTCCGGAACGGTCACCTCGACCTCCATGATCGGCTCCAGAACCACCGGGTCGGCCTGCTCGTAGGCCTGCTTCCAGGCCATCGAGCCGGCGATCTTGAACGCCATCTCGGAGGAATCGACGGTGTGATAGCTGCCGTCGACGAGGCGCACGCGAACGCCCTTGACCGGCGCCCCGGCCAGCTCGCCGCGCTGCATCGCTTCCCGGATTCCCTTGTCGACCGCAGGCCGGAAGCTCTGCGGAATGACACCGCCGACGATCTTGTCGAGGAACTCGTATTCCTCGTCGGCGCCGATCGGCTCGATCTCGATGTGGCAGTCGCCGAACTGTCCGCGCCCGCCGGTCTGCTTCTTGTAGCGACCGTGCCCGCGCGCCTCCTTGCGAATCGTCTCGAGATAGGGCACGCGCGGCTGATGCAGTTCGACTTCCACGCCGAAGCGACGCTTGAGCCGCTCAACCGCGACCTCGACGTGCATCTGGCTCATGCCCGAGAGGAGCTGCTCGCCGGTCTGCGGGTCGCGGCGCAGCAGCAGCGTCGGATCCTCCTCGGCCAGGCGGCGTAACGCCGAGGCCATCTTCTCCTCGTCGCCCTTGGCCTTGGGCGTGATCGCGAAGCTCATCACCGGCTCGGGGAAGCCGATCGAGGGCAGCTCGACCTGGCGATCGGCATCGAGCAGCGCATCGCCGGTCTGCGTGTCCTTCAGCTTGGCCACCGCGGCGATGTCGCCCGCGCCGATCGCATCCGAGCTGGTGTGCTCTTTGCCCTGCATGAGCAGGAGCTGGCCCACGCGCTCCTTCCCGCGCGTGCGGGGATTGGTGAGCGTGGAGTCGGACTTGACGGCGCCGCCGACGACGCGGAAGACGTTGATGCGCCCCGCGAAGGGGTCGGCGATAGTCTTGAAAACGAACGCGCCCGAGCCGATCCCGTCGAGACCGCTGGGAGCGCCCTTCTCCTCGGGCGAGGGCATGCACTCGGAGGCGAGATCGAGAATCGCCGTCGAGCCGAGGTTCTTGGTCGCGACCGCGCAGGCGACCGGGAACAGCTCGCCGCGCAAGACGGCCTGCTCGAGCGCGTTTGCCAGCTCTTCGCCGCCGATCTCCTCGCCCTCCAGATAGCGCTCCATCAGCGCCTCGTCGGTCTCGGCGATGGCATCGAGGAGCTTTTCGCGCTCGGCGGCGACGCTGTCCGCGATCTCGGCGGGAATCTCCGAGGCGACCGTCTCCTTTGCTGCGCCGGCGCTCGAATAGGCCTTGAGGTGCAAGAGATCTACGACGCCGCTGAGCTCGTGCTCGGCGCCGATCGGAATCTGAACGGCGACGCAATGAGGCGAGAGCTGCGACTGGAGCTGGGCGAGAACGCGGAAGAAGTCGGCGCGCTCGCGGTCGAGCATGTTGACGACCAGGCAGCGCGCAAGGCCGAGCTCTTCGGCGCGCTTCCAGATCCGGCCGGTCTGCACCTCGATTCCCATCACGCCGCTGACGACCAGCATGACGCCCTCGACAACCCTGAGCGCCGCCAGCAGGTCGCCCTGGAAGCCGGCGTCGCCGGGCGTGTCGATCAGGTTGATCTTGTTCCCGCTCCAGAGCACATGGCAGATCGAGGCTTGCAGCGAGAGCTGGCGCTTGTGCTCGTCCTCGTCCCAGTCCGAGACGGTCGTTCCCGCTTCCACCGCTCCAAGTCGCGTCGTCGCGCCGGACTGAAAGAGAAGCGCCTCGATCAGCGACGTCTTCCCCGTACCGCGATGACCTGCGACAGCGAGGTTACGAATCTTACCGGGCTCGACAACGGGCATGCGCTCTCCTCCTGGACCGATTGCGTCTGCGATCTTAGAGCCTAGCCCGTGGGAAATGCGGCTGAGGTGATGTAGCCGACAAAAGTCTGGCGACTTTCGTCGGTCGAAAGCCGTCTTTGCTCTTAGCCGCCGCGACCGACATGGCGGGCGCGGCTCACAAACGCCATCCCCAGCACAATCCGAGCTCCGCAAAGCAACTCGAACAAGCTCGATCCGCATGTAGGACCAGAAGTTGAGCAAGCGCCGAAGGCGCGCTCAGCTCTTCTTTGTTCCCGCGGCCGGAAATCGAAGATTTCCGGCCGTCTTTAGCTGCGCTCGAGCGCAGCGCGCGTCTGCGCGCCACCGAGGCGCGCCTTGAGGCGCAGGATCGCCTTGGTGTGAAGCTGCGATACGCGCGACTCCGTCACTCCCAGCACTTCGCCGATCTCACGCAGCGTCAGCTCCTCGTAGTAATAGAGCGTGACCACGAGCTTCTCGCGCTCGGGTAGGCGTGCGATCGCCTCGCCCAGTGCCTCTCGCATCTCTGTCTGCGCGAGGGCCGCCTGCGGTTCCGGACCCTGCGTGTCCTCGATCGTGTCGATCAGCGCGACCTGGTCGCCGCCGCTCGAAGAAACCGTCCAAAGCTCGTCCAGCGCCGCGATCGAAGAGCGCGAGATCTCGAGCAGGTTCTCGCCCAGCTCGTCCTGGCTCACGCCCAGCTTCGCCGCGATCTCCTCTTCACTCGGCGCCCGGCCGCTCTGCGCCTCCAGCTCGCCGATCGCCCGCTCGATATCACGCGCACGCGCTCGCACCGAGCGCGGAACCCAGTCCATCGCCCGTAGCTCATCGATGATCGAGCCCTTGATCCGGGCGATCGCGTAGGTCTCGAACTTGACGTCGCGATCGGGGTCGTAACGTTCGATCGCACCGATCAAGCCGAGCAGGCCGTAAGAGACCAGATCGCCCTCGTCGACGTGGGCGGGCAGCCCCGAACCGAGGCGACCGGCAACGAACTTGACCAGCGGCGCGTAGGTCAAGATGAGGCGGTCACGCAGCTGGCGATCGCGGCTCGCGCGGTATTTTCGCCAAAGGGAGAGGACGTCCTCAGCGGGCACACTTCAAGAATACGGGGTCCACCCCCCTTTCCCCTACCTCAACCGACGAAAATCTGGCGATTGAGCGACGAGAATCTGTCGATTCCCGTCGGATTTCTTTCCGAGCGGTCGCTGCGCCTGCGGCACTCGCTCTTCGCTGCTCCCAGAATCGGGGCGGGCTCGCCGTCCTCGTAAGCGGAGTTCGCTGCGGACGATCTCGGTGCTGGTCACTGCTTTCTCGCGATAGCGCAAGCCCGTCGTAAGTAGAATCCTCGGCGCGAACCCTAGGGGCGTAGCTCAACTGGTAGAGCACCGGTCTCCAAAACCGGGGGTTGGGGGTTCGAGTCCCTCCGCCCCTGTAGGTCCCGCGAAAAGTCCGTCGGCTAAGCCGACGAAGACTTTTCGCGGTATTACCAGCGTCTGTACGAGCCTGCGCGCCTTCGGCGCTTGTGTCTCGTCTGCTCCTAGACGCGCACTCGGCTGACCGTGGTTGTGATCAGTGTTCGAGGCGAACAGGCCATGGGATAGCGTTCTGTGAGCCGCGCCCGCGCAGGTCGGTCGCGGCGGCCTGCTGATAAAGATTCTGCGCTTAATCACCCTCGGAACGAGTAGTGGGAGCAAGCGAGCTAGAGATCGAGGAGCTCTACCGGCGCCGGTACGTCGCCTTTCGCAACGTGATCGCGACCGTTGCCGGGGGGCGCGAACCGGCGCGAGATGTGGTGCAGGACGCCTTCGCGCAGGCGCTTCGCCGGCGCGAGACTTACCAAGGAACCGGATCACTCGAGGCCTGGGTCTGGCGAATAGCGTTCAGGCTCGCGCTCGCCGCGGTGCCAAGGGATCTCGCCCTAATCGAGTCCTCACTCGAAGAGGCTTTCCTCGAGCCCGAGCGTGACCCGGACCTTGTCGACGCCATTCGCTCGCTCCCACCGCGGCGACGACTCGTCGTATTCCTGCGCTACTTCGGCGACCTCTCCTACGACGAGATCGCCGAGACCTGCGGTATCAGCGAGGGCACCGTCGCCGCCACGCTCGCCCAGGCGCGGGCCGACCTGCTCGCCGCCATCGACCGAGAAGGGGCAGAGAAATGACACGACACGGCGATTCGCTCCTGGCCGAGCGCCTATCAGCGCTCGAGGATCCGCGCGACGATTCCAACTGGGAAGACGTACTCCGGCGTGCGCTCGAGCAGCCGCTCGAGCGTGGCGCGTGGTTGCGCGGGCGCCGCGCCCTGCTCATCGCCGCAGTCATCGCGGCTCTGATGCTCGCACTTGGAGTCGCCTTGGCGGCGACTCTGGGTGGCTTTTCCGGCTGGCTCTCGGGTAAACCGGGCTCCCCCGCCTCGTCGACCGAGCAGCGCGCCTTCCAACAGGCAAACGCTCGCTCCTGGGCCTCCTTCCCCAGCGGGACGAAACTGCGCAGGCTGATCGTGACGCGCGCCGACGGCGCGACCTTCCGCCTGTTCGGCTTCCGCTCCGGGGACGAGATCTGCCTACGGCTGGTGGCCGACGGCATCTCAGGCGGTCCGTACATGAGTTGTGTTCCTCGCCTCGAGCTCGAACAGGCGAAGGCGCCGGCGGCGGTTGTGATGGTCGATGCGGCGTTCGGAAAGGCTCATGTCAAGCGCCCGGCGAGGCCGGACGGATTCTTCAATGGCGTTCAGGACGCCTCGGCGAGCTTCGGTCTCGCCGCCGCCAACGTCTCTGCCGTCGAGCTCAAAGCCGGAGGGAAGACTCAGCGTGTCTTCACCGGCGGCCAAGCCTTTCTGCTCATTCGCCGGCACGTACCTTTCTGCAGCGTTGTCGACCGGGTCTTCGCGATCGGCGCCGCGAGAGCCAGAATCGCCGTGCCGTTTCGACGCTCTCTTTGTCGGGTCCCGTCTTTATCGCTCAAGAAGCCGCACTACGGACCTACTCGGATCGACCGCAAACCTCTGCGCCGATTAATCGCGTGGCTCATTCAACGCGAACCGCGCGGTCTCTCACTCCACCAAGCAGGCGTTCCTCGCTCCTCGCTCTACCATGGCCCCAATATCACGTTCGCGCGAGTCCTTCAGCCTGATCCCGGGAATCACGCCCGCGTAGTCATCTCGCTGGTTGGAAGGCATAACGCCATCTGCATCGCGACGATCAGCGCCGCACGCGGCGGAGGAGGAGGATGCGCCAGTCTCTTCGATTACCCGCTCGCCCCGTCTGTCTCCGGTTTTGGCGGCGCTCAATCGGCTCTCATCTCAGGTATTGCCAGTGACGCCATCTCCCGTATCGATCTCTTCCTCAATAATGGCGAGCGCTGGCCGGTGCCGTTCAAGGACAACGCCTTCGTCGTACTCGCGCCAAAAATCGATTTTCCGGCGAAACTGGTCGGCTACGACTCGCGGGGAAGAGTAGTCGCCATCGAGGATTTACCCTCCATTTTTTAGCTGCTTTTGTCGGGTTGCACCAACCTCGCTATTCTGACTCGCGATGACCGGCGAACCGTTCAGCATCGAGACGCTTACCCGCGAGCAGGTCGCCAAGACGATCGACCACTCGCTGCTCAGGCCCGAGCTCGATAGCGAGGCTGTCAGTGCCGGCTGCGAGCTGGCGCGCGCTTACGACGTCGCCTCGGCCTGCGTCAAGCCCTGCGACGTAGTGCAGGCCCACGAGTTGCTTGCGGGCTCCGACGTGAAGGTGAGCACCGTGATCGGCTTTCCGCACGGCTCCTCGACGAGCGCCGTGAAGGCGTTCGAGGCCGAGCGGGCGATCGCGGAGGGCGCCGAGGAGCTGGACATGGTGCTGAACATCGGCCGCCTCCGCTCGGGCGCGGTAGACGAGGTGCGAGCCGATATCGAGGCGGTCGTCGAAGTTGCCGCAGGCCGCGCGCTGGTCAAGGTCATCCTCGAGAACGCCTATCTCGACGAGGCGCAGAAGATTCTCGGCTGCCGCCTCAGCGAGGAGGCGGGCGCCGACTTCGTCAAGACTTCAACCGGCTTCGCTCCCTCGGGCGCCACGCTCGAAGACCTGCGCCTGATACGTCGAAGCGTCTCGCCCGGAATCGGTGTAAAGGCCGCCGGCGGCATCCGTACCCTCGACGCACTGATCGACGCAATGAACGCCGGCGCCACGCGCGTCGGAGCCACGGCAACCCGAGCGATCCTCGAAGAGCTCGAGGCCCGGCAAGCAAAGAACTGAGCGGGCTTTCTCCTTTCCCGCCGGCGCCCCGAAGTTCGCGCCGTGTCCCTCGACTCAGGGATAGGAATTAATGGCGATCGCGCAAACCGGCGATAAGATCGCTGTCCCCCCGATTCCGCGCTGGACCGACTCCTGCGGAGGCAAGTTGTGGCAACAGATCTCGAACAGCAGCTCGTTCAGCTCGACGAACTCCTCGGACTGCTCGATGCGAAAGCTCTGCGCAGCGCCCAAGAAGCTCTCGAGCACCAGATAGCCGAACTCTCAGAACGGCTCGAAGCAACGCGTCAATCGCTTGCGCAGGCGCATGCCCAGCGCAAACGACTCGCGCGCGCACGTCTCCTCCTCGACGACACCGCCAAGGACACCAACGGCAACGGCGATCCCGCTCTCCATCGCAAGGCACTGCCCGAAGAGCCGGAGCCCGAAAAGACGGTCACCGCTCCGGTCGTCGCCGAGCGGCGATCCAACGGTGCCGAGCGGCGTGAGGTCGAAGACAGGCGCAGCAAGGGCTAACGCCCGCTCCTTGGTGCTCTAGTACTCCTTCGGTAGCCGTATACCGGCCCTCGCCGAAAGATCGTCGAGGGCTTTTGTCGCGCCCTCGAAGTCGCCCTCGTCGAACATCAGGAAGGCCATGACGACCTCGGGATCGAACTGAGTGCCGCGCCCGGCGAGAAGCTCCGCCCGCGCCTCGCTCGCCGTTCTCGCGGCGGCGTAAGCTCGTTCGCTTCGCATCGCCTCCCAGGCGTCGCAGCAGGCGATGATCCGCGCCTCGGTCGAGATCTCTTCGCTCTTCTTTCCCCGCGGATAACCGCGGCCGTCGTAGCGCTCGTGGTGCTCGCGGATGATGCGCGCGATGCCGGCCAGTTCGGGCGTCAGCTCGACAAGGGTGGCGCCCATCTCCGGATGCTCCTTGACGAGCTCCCACTCGAGGATGGAAAGCGGACCGTCCTTGCTCAGAATCGCCTTCGGGAGCGTGCTCTTGCCAACGTCGTGATAGCGAGCGGCCAGCGCGCAGCGCCGCTGTGCCGCCTCGTCCAGGCCAAGCGCGCGCGCCACCAGCGCCGCCCAGCGTTCCATCGGCACGACGTCGTCCCGCGAGCCTATGAGCGGCACGATTCCCTCACCGGTCACCGCCGATCGCAGCGAGGAAAGACCCAGCCAGGGCTCTGCTCCTGATTGCATTGCCTGCTCGGGCGCACTACTCATCTCCGGCATCGGCAAGGGGCCCGCGCCCTCGCCTTCTCCGGCATCGCTCAGGCAAATCCGGTTTCGTCCGGCCGCCTTTGCGCGATATAGAGCGGCGTCCGCGGCCCCCACGAGACCCCGCGGCGTGTTCGCGTCGTCGGGCCAGCAGGCGCCGCCAATCGAGATGGTCACGAGTGCTTCTTCGTTTTGGGGAAGCTGGAACGGCGCCACTTCGAAGGCTCGGCGGCAGCGCTCGCCGATCTCTCTCAGTTTCTCCTTGCCGCCGTCGGGCAGCAGCACAACGAACTCTTCGCCGCCGTAACGAGCGACTAGATCGCCGTTTCGTACCGCGTTGAGCAGCCGGCGCGCTACTTCTCGCAGCACGCTGTCTCCTACCAGATGCCCGTGCTCGTCGTTGATCTGCTTGAAGTGATCGAGATCGCAGAGAAGCACGCCAACCGGCGCATGTGACCTGGCGCTCCGATCGAGCTCGAGCTGGAGCTCGGCATCGAGAAAACGCCTGTTGTAAAGCCCGGTCAGAGAGTCCATGACCGCGAGCTGTTCCTGTTCGTGCAGCGCCTCCTCGAGCCGAACGGAATGATGGTGGCGCTCGAGCGAGTGCACCAGCAGGCGAAAGACCAGCAATATCGAGACGGCGCTGGTGATGGCAAACCCGCCGAGCTGATCTCCGCGCCGGAACGCGAGCCCGGCGTAGGCGAGCGAGACGGCGAAGGCCACGAAGACAACGGCCATCCTCGCCATCCCAAAGCTGAAACGGCTACTCCGGTGCACGCCCGCCGACCTGCCGGTCAGCTCCGCGGCGGCGACGACGAGAAGCGCCGACGCGAATAGAGCGCCGTGAACGGGCGCCATGCTCCCGCCTCCTAACAGGTGGCGAGAGACAAAGACGGCGCCGGCGAATCCGGCCCCGATCGCCTCGACGAGGACAAACTGCGAGATCTCCGCCTTCGGCGCGGCCCGACTCGAAAGCCAGACCAACACCAGCGTCACCGCGGCCGCCACGGGAACAATGAGCTGCGGAAGAAGAGCCGAGCCGCCGTGATCGCCTATCCGCGGCGAGATGTACATCGTGTACCAGGGAGCAGAGGCCGCCAGCGCAACCATCGCCGAGTCGATCAACCCGAGCGACCAGGCGATGAGCGACGAACCGGCCAGAAGGCGCAACGCCGCGAGCGCGAGCAGGGAGTAAGCGCCCAACGTAAGCGCTCCCGCCGGAAGCCAGCGCGCGCCGGTGCTCGCGTCCAAATGACCCGCCAGCAGGCGACCCGACTCACCCGCCGCCAGCAGGAGACAGAAGATCGGAACCGCCAACCAGATAGTCCGCGCCGACCTCGGAGCCCTGCGCACGGCGAGAACACCCGAGCTGCCGGCAAGTCCCAGCGCTCCCAGCAAAACGCCCTCTCTGAGTATCGATCCGTTCAGCGCTAGCCAGAAGCTCAGCACGTAGGCGAGCACGAGCAAGAGCACCATCTCCGCCACGAGCGGAGAAGCATCGCGACGATCGGCACGGATCTCCTCGCCGAGCGGCATGGGCCCCTCGCCCATCACGCTCTCCACCCGCCGCAGGCGAGAGGACTTCGCGACGAGGAATCGAGCGCACTCGTCCTCACACCGGTTCCAGGCCGGTCTTTCCTGCGGCGATACGAGTCCATGCGGCGAACGATCTCGTGCTCCTCCGCCGCCGGACGAACTAGGCACGACACTGGCTAGCTCCTACCGTGGGGGGAGAAGCGTAATTGTATGACCCTTGTAGGTCGTTGTCGTCTCACATCCCTCGTTCGAGGGACAGGATCGCGCTGACATCACTCGTTCGAGGGATGTCAGGACGGAGCTCTCTCCCTAGCCAAGAGCATTCGACCAGCAAGAGCTCTCCTGCTCTGCTGTCCGGCGCGGCGGAAGAGACCGTGCGCGCGCAGCTCGAGTTCTGTTGGAACGGTCGTTAGCCGTTCAGGGAATCAGCTTGTTCAGCTGCATCGCCATGCCAAGATCGCCGCTCAGCTTCAGCTTTCCGCTCATGTACGCGGACATGACCCCGAGCTTGTGATCGAGTAGGCGGGTGAAGGTTTCTTCGGAGGCCGAGATAGTGCAATCGGCGTCCTCCTCGACACCGTCCCGTACCGTCACGTCCTGCCCTTCTATGCGAACCGTCCAGGACTTTCCGCCATCGACCACCACGAAGGCGTAGGTGGCCCGCACTCCGGACAGATCCTTACTAGCGGCTCGGGCCGGAATCTCGGCGAAGAAGCTCTCCAGCTCGCTGCTCATTCGACGCTCCAGCCCGGTGACGGGCGCCGTAGGATGCCGCAATCGCGATGCATGGGATGAGACTATCGGCCGCGCCGACGCTCGGCGCCGGGACAGCTCAGGCGGCGCGCTCGACGGGGTGCCCGAGGTGACGCTGAATCAGCGCAGCGGAAAGCTCGTACTGGCGGCGCCCGATCTCCAGCCTGTTCGTCTCCAGCACCGCGCCCGAGCTTCCAGACTCACGCATTCTCTGCCGCTCGAGCGCGAGCACAGAGAGCTCGAGTTGTAGTTGCTCCGGGTTGAACCTGGACCTATCCTCGCCACGTCGCCGCATTTCACATCCTCTTTCGCCGAGATCGAGCTACCTCTTGCCATGGTTTCTGATCAGGCTTAAAAGAGCCTGAGCCGTCGTTAAGAGTTGACGAAGAGCTTGCGGGCGCGCGCACCCCCGGTCTCTGCCGCTCGCCAGGCGATACTCTGCCGGTATGCGCATCCTGGTTTTGGCCGAGGACGCCGATCGGCTCGATAGCGCGCTCAGCGCGGGCGGTTGCGAGATTACGGTCAAGAGCCACAGCGGCGAGGCCGAGCACCTCTTGCTTTGCGAGCAGTTCGACGTGATCGTCTTCCATCCGCGCTCCGACGATCCCTACTTTTTGACGCGGATGCTTCGGGATTATCCCGGACGAGCACTCGTAGTCTGGCTCCGATCCTCTTCGTCGACCCGCGTCAGCGAGCTTCTCGACGCCGGCGCCGACGAGGTGCTCGACGGCACGATGGACGATCGAGAGCTACTCGCCCGCGTGCGCAATGCCGCCCGGCACGGCCGCCGTCCCGCCTCGCAGACGCTCGAGCTCGGCGACCTCAGAATCGTCTCTCCCAGCGGAAAGGCGAGCTGGCGAGAGGCGCCCCTACGACTCACCAAGCGCGAGCGCGGCGTTTTGCTCGCGCTGGCCGAGACAGTGGGCGAGACCGTGCCACGGGAGGTCATATACCGCAAGGTCTGGGGCTACAGCATGGTGCGCGGCGATCGCTCGGTGGACGTCAATGTGAAGCGGCTGCGCGACAAGCTCGAGGACGCCGCCGAGCTCCGCATCCGCACCACTCCGGGCGTCGGCTATCGCCTGATTCTCCAGGTCGCGAAGCCCGACGAGACGCCCGTAGCGATTCTGTAACCGGTTCGTAACCCGCGCTCGCCACCTCTCTACTAGCGTGAGTGCCGACGGCAACTCGTACCAAGGAGTCAGAGATGCGCTTTTCTCTCGTCCCACGGCAAGCTGAGTTCTACGACCTCTTCACTCGAGCCGGCGAGAACGCGCTCGAAGCGGCGCGGCTCGTGCAGAAGCGCTTCAGCAACATTCCCGATACGACCATCGGCCAGAAGGCGGTCACCGACCTCGAGCACAAGGGCGACGACATCACCGCCGAGATCATCGGGCTCCTCAACACGCAGTACATCACGCCGCTCGACCGCGAGGACATCTACTCCCTGGCCAGCGCGATCGACACCGTCGTCGACTATCTCGACGACGCCTCCGAGCTGATCGACATCTACCACATCGAAAGCCCGATGGAACAGGCGATCGAGCAGTGCCGGATTCTGGTCGGCTCGACCGAGCATCTGGCGAACGCCTTGCGCGGACTGCGCGGGCTGCGCGGCGTGTCGAAACAACTCGTCGCGCTCAAGCAACTCGAGGACGAGGGTGACGCGATCCTCCGCGACGCGATCGGGGCGCTGTTCGAAGACGACAAGGTCTCGCCGAGGCTGATCATCCAGTGGAAGGACATCTTCGAGGCTCTCGAGGCGGCAATCGATTCGGCCGAGACCGCTGCGCACCTGATCGGCAATATCGTCGTCAAGAACAGCTGATGCTCTGGGCCACACTCGTAGCGGTTGTCGCGATCGCCTTCTTGTTCGACTTCACGAACGGTTTCCACGACACCGCCAACTCGATCGCAACCGCCGTCTCGACGCGGGCCCTCTCGCCGCGTGTCGCCGTTCTCTGGGCCGCGGCGCTCAACTTCGTCGGCGCCTTCATCTCCTTCAAGGTCGCGGCCACCATCGCCAAGGGCATCGTCAACGAGAAGCTGTTCGTCGGCGAGTCGGGCTTGAAGATCATTCTCGCGGGGTTGATCGGAGCGATCGTCTGGAACCTGACGACCTGGTACCTCGGTCTCCCGTCCAGCTCCAGCCACGCGCTCATCGGAGGGATGCTGGGCTCGGCCATCTCCGCCTTCGGCCTGCATATGAATGGAGCCCGGGTGGTCATCTGGAAGGGGCTGTACGAAAAGGTGCTGGCGCCGTCGCTACTCGCACCGCTGCTCGCGATCCCGACCGCCACGCTCTTGATGCTGATCCTCCTCTGGCTGATCCGGAAGCGCCGACCCGACCGGGTCAATCATTTCTTCCGGCGGCTACAACCGCTCTCGTCGGGCTGGCTCGCTTTCACCCACGGCACCAATGACGCTCAGAAGACGATGGGCATCCTCGCCCTGGCACTGGTCGCGTCCGGCCACCTCGACGCGAGCTTCAGCCGACCTCCGCTCTGGGTGATCATCGGCGCCGCGACGGCGATGTCGCTCGGTACCTATGCCGGCGGCTGGCGAATCATCCGCACAGTCGGTCAGCGGATCACGAAGCTCGAGCCGCCGCGCGCCTTCGCCGCCGAGGCTACTGCCGGAAGCGTGCTCTGGTTGACCGCTCACTTCGGCTTCCCGGTATCCACCACGCACACCGTCTCGAGCTCCGTGCTCGGCGCGGGTGCAGCGGGCTCGCGGCTCAGAGCCGTTCGCTGGGGCGTGGCCGGCAACATCGTCATCGCCTGGCTGATCACACTCCCCTGCGCCGCGCTGGTCGGAGCCGGTGTCGAGTTCTTGACCAGGCTTCCCGGAGGCGTCTTCTTCGCCCTTGCGGTCGCCGCCGGCGCCGGCACGCTCGCCTTGATGGCCCGCTCGAAGCACCTCTCTGCCGGCAAGGTCCAACCCGACGTCGACTCTGTGCGCGAAGGCCTGATCGAAGCCGGTGCCAACTAGCGCTCGCCGCTGCGGCGCCGGGCAGGCTGCTAGCCGAGGCGGGCTCTCAACTCGCGCACCGCGCTGAGCGGATCCAGGCGCTTCTCGGCGACGGCGTTAATCAGCTCGTCGAGCTTGGGATCGTCGGCGCAGGCTCGCTCGAGCTCGCGGCGCATGCGGCTGGCCGCAAGGTCGAGTAGCTCGCGGCGTAGGTTCTCCCGCCGGCGCAGCTCGAGCTCCCCGCTCTGCTCCAGCGCCTCGCGATGCTCTTCGATCGTCTGCCAGAGCACGTCGACGCCGTTTCCGTCGCTGGCCCGAGTGCTGACTATCGGCGGTCCGGCCCCGGCCCCCAGCGAAACCGCCTGTCTGAGCTCGGCAAGGGTGGTCGCGGCGCTCGCGTGGTCGCTCTTGTTGAGCACGATCACGTCCGGAATCTCCATCACGCCGGCCTTGAGCGCCTGTACGGAGTCGCCCGAGCCGGGCATCAACACCAGCACGACCGTGTCGGCCAGCCCCGCAATCGCGACCTCGCTCTGCCCCACGCCGGCCGTCTCGACGAAGAGCAGCTCGCGACCGCCCGCATCGAGCACGAGCAAGGCTTCGAGCGTCGCCTCGGCCAGCCCGCCCGAATGCCCACGCGTGCCCATCGAGCGGATGAAGACCTCGGGATCGAGAAAGTGCTCACTCAGGCGAATCCGGTCGCCGAGGAGCGCTCCCTTGCTGAACGGGCTGGAGGGATCGACCGAGACCACGCCGACGCTGCGGCCGAGAGCGCGTACGTGCGTGACCAGCGCTCCGATCAAAGTGGACTTTCCGACCCCGGGCGGCCCGGTGACGCCGATCGTGTACGCGGCACCGCTCGAGGGATGAAGCTCGCGCACAAGCTGCTCGGCCTCCTCGCCCCCACGCTCGACCACGCTCAGGGCCCGCGCAAGCGCGCGCTTGTCGCCCGCGCGCACACCTTCCGCGAGCTCCGAGGTTGTCCACGATCGCCGTCTGGCCACGAGAACTGACTCTAGAGCCTTTTCCGGAAGGGATGTACGTTCGAGGCGGTCAAGCCGTGGATGCCGGCGGCCGTACGGATGTGAAGGCGCACTGGTAGTGCGGAGAGCAGCCCTGCGGTCGCCGGCGCCGCGGATCGGCCGCGTCGGCTAGCTCTCGCGCGGACGCAGGATGGCGCGCTCTATCTCTTCCTCGGTCAGCGGGAAGTGGCAGGCCGCAAACTGCTCCGGTAGGCCCTTCGCCGCCAGCGGCGGCTCGACCTCGCTGCAGAGCGGCTGCGCCTTCGGGCAACGGGTGTGGAAGCGGCAGCCGCTCGGCGGCTCGACCGGGCTAGGCGGATCGCCGTGCAGGATGATGCGCCGGCTGCGCGCCTCTTCGGCATCGGCTGTGGCGACCGGTACCGCCGACAGCAGGGCGCCGGAGTACGGGTGCTTGGGATGCGAGCAAAGCGTCTCGGGCGGCGCCAGCTCGACGATCTTGCCCAGGTACATGACGGCGATGCGGTCGGAGACGTGGCGCACGACCGAGAGATCGTGGGCGATGAAAAGGAGCGTCAGGCCCATCTCGTCGCGCAGATCTTCGAGTAGGTTCAGGACCTGCGCCTGGATCGAGACGTCCAGCGCCGAGACCGGCTCGTCGGCCAGGATCAGCTTGGGCTTGGTCACGATCGCCCTGGCGACGCCGATACGCTGCCGCTGCCCGCCCGAGAACTCGTATGGGAAGCGGTTGTAGTGCTCGGGATTCAGCCCGACGAACTCCATCACTTCGCGCACTCGAGCCCGCCGCTCCTTCTTTGAGCCGAGCTTGTGTATCCGCAGCGGCTCGCCGATGATCGCGCCTACCGGACGGCGCGGATTGAGCGCCGAATAGGGGTCTTGGAGGATGAT
This sequence comes from Actinomycetota bacterium, assembly GCA_003132665.1. GTDB lineage: Bacteria > Actinomycetota > Thermoleophilia > Gaiellales > Gaiellaceae > Fen-549. The sequence continues at coordinate 45,882 of PKYN01000006.1, read as the reverse complement.
CTGCATGTCTCGCCTGAGCGGGCGCAGCTGCCGCCGCGACCAGGCCGTGATGTCCTTGCCGTCGAACACGATCCGCCCACTCGTGGGCTCGATCAGGCGAGTTACGACCCGCGCCAGAGTGGACTTCCCGCAGCCGGTCTCACCCACCAGCCCGAGCGTCTCGCCTCGCTTCACCTCCAGCGAGACGTCGTCGACCGCGTGCACCTGGCCGAGCTCGTGACTTACGAGAACTCCGCGCGTGAGGGCGAAGTATTTGGTCAGCCCGCCGACTGTGATGAGAGCGTCGGGGCTGACCTCGAGCACCACATCGGCAAAGGCGCCGCTCGGGTCGTCGCCAAAGCGATTGCGACCGTAGGTGCCCTTCAAAAAGCCCACGTCGGCGATAAGCCAGATGGCAAAGGCTTGACCGAAGACCGGGAATAGCTGGAGAGCGAGATGCCAGCCGGGATGGTCGCGATCGTGGAGACGCTTGACTGTGACGGCGAGCATCGGCCACAGCGCAGCGAGGGCAAGAGCCCCGAACACGACCAGAGCCGCGTCGTCATGACCGAAGATCGTAAGAACGACAACCGGAGCAAGAACCACGAAGCCCAGAGGTATGGCGCCCTTGATCCAGTAGTCGAGGCGATTGATCCGGCCCTTGAACGACGTGAGTACCGCCCAGAGCGTCACGACTCGTCTCCTACGAGCTGCGCGGTGGCCCGGCTTGGTCGATCGGTGTGCGGGAGCTGGACGGCATTCATCGGCTCAGCTCCTGTACTGGGTTTGAAGGTCGCGGCCGATCTGCTGCCTCTCCTTGATCTCCAGATGGCAGGAGACCAGATGGCCGGGCTCGGATTGCTTCAGCTCGGGCTCCTTCGTCAGGCAGACGTCCATCACATAGGGGCAGCGCGGGTGGAAGGGACAGCCCGGGGGTAAGTTGATCAGGCTAGGTGGCATGCCCGAGATCGAGTCGAGGCGGTCGGGCCGCGGCGCGTCCAGGCGCGGAATCGAACGCATCAGTCCCCACGTGTACGGAAGCTCGGGGCTGGTGAAGAGAACCTCTCGAGGCGCCTTCTCCATCACACGGCCCGCGTACATCACGGCGACCTCGTCCGCGAGCTCGGCAATGACACCCAGGTCGTGGGTGATCATGACCACCGCGGTCCCGTACTCGTCCTTCAGCCTTCGGATGAGGTCGAGAATCTGCGCCTGCACGGTCACGTCCAGCGCCGTCGTCGGCTCGTCCGCGATCAACACGTCCGGCTTGAGCACGAGAGCCATCGCGATCATCACGCGCTGGCGCATACCTCCGGAGAGCTCGTGCGGGTAGCTGTCGATTCGCTTCTCGGGACTTGGTATCCCGACCTCGTGCAGCGCCTCGATCGCTCGCGTTCTCGCCTCGCTCGTCGAGACGTCCTCGTGCGTCTGGATCGCCTCCACGATCTGCCAGCCGACCTTGTAGAGGGGGTGCAGCGAGGAGAGCGGATCCTGGAAGATCATCGCTATCCGGCGCCCGCGCACACTTCGCATCTGGTTGTCGGGCAGATTCACGAGGTCGATTCCGTCGAACTCGATCTCACCGCTGATCGTGGCGTTGGGAAACCGCGTCAGACCGATCACGGTCATCGCCGTCACGCTCTTGCCCGAGCCCGACTCGCCGACGACGCCGAGCGTCTGGCTGCGTTCCACCGAGAGCTGAGCGCCCTCGACCGCATGCACGACACCGTCGCGGGTTCGAAAGTGCACGTGCAGATCGCGTATCTCGAGCAGCGCGGAGGACGACTTCGACGTCTCGCGCGACGTGGCGGCAGCGTTATCGGAAGCTGGCGGTTCTGGTGTCATCTCGGAGATCCTGGCTGTTCGTTAGTAGCGGACGCGCGGGTCGAGGAAGGCGTAGAGGACGTCCACGATCAGATTGGCGCTGATGATGAAGAAGGCGCCAAACAGAACCGTGCCTTGAATCATCGGGAGGTCGGAGCCGATGATCGAGTCGTATGCGAGCCGGCCGATGCCGGGGATGTTGAACACCGTCTCGGTGAGGACGGCGCCGCCGAGCAGCGTGCCGATATCGAGCCCGGCCATCGTCACCACCGGTGTCAGCGCCGCGCGCAGGCCGTGGCGGAAGACAACGCGCCGCTCGGACAGGCCCTTCGCACGCGCCGTGCGAATGAAATCTTCGTTCATCGTCTCGATCAAGTTCCCGCGCACCATGCGCGCGTAGAACGCCGTAAAGGCCGCCGCCAGGACGAACCAAGGAAGAATGAGTGACGAAAACCATGCGCCCGGATCCTGGAAGAAGGGCACGTAGCTGCCCGAGCCGCCGAACACCTTGATGACGCCGACATCCTTGGAGAAGAGGAAAAGTGCGATCAGACCAAGCCAGTAAACGGGCGCCGAGATGGCGACGAGCGACCCGCCCATCGTCACCCGGTCGAGCCACGAGCGGCGCTTGATCGCAGAGATGATGCCGACGGGAATCCCGATCGCCACCCAGATGATCACGGCTCCGATCGCCACCGAGAAGGTAACGGGCAGGCGCCGGAAGATCTCACCCCCGACGGGCAGGTTGGTCTTGAACGAGGTACCGAAATCGAAGTGGACGACGAGGGCCTTCATGTAGACCCAGTACTGGTAGTAAACCGGGCGATCGAGGCCGAGTTGATGCCTGATCTGCGCGATGCGCGCCGGAGTCGCATAACGCCCGGCCCTGATGGCGGCCGGGTCGCCCGCCGGCAGCAGATAGAAGATGACGAAGGTGAGTGCGCTGACGACGAGGAGCATCAGGATTCCCCAGATGACTCGGCGCACGATGTAGCGGAACATCGACGAGAAGAGCACGCCCTTCGCCGTCCGTGCATAGTCGGCGGCCGACGAGCGCAGCCCGCCCCCCGGCCTGTTCGGCCGAGGGGCGTTCGATGCTTCGTTGTTGATCGGCTGCGTCAACTCGACTTACTTCACTGACATGAAGGCCACGTCAGGAGAACCGCCGTTCCAGAGCTGGAGGGCGGGGTCTACTCGTGACGAGAAGAGAGTCGGCCAGTTCTCCCACAGCCACGGAACAGCCGCGGCGGTGTTGGTGATCATCTCGTCGATCTTGCCCCAAGCTTGATAGCGCTTGAGCGGATCGACGATCACCTTCGCCTTGGCCATTGCTGCATTGATGGCCGGATCGTTCAACTGCGGCCAGTTGGAGTTGTTCCTCGGAATGATCGCTGTCCCGTTGAAGGTCGCGTCGAGCAGGGTCTCCGGCTCGGCGAAGTCAGCTTGCCAACCGACATTCGGACAGATGTTCGGCTCGGCCTTCAGCACGTTGCAGAAGTCCGTGTACATCGTGGCATGAGCCTGTGCGATGAGATTCACCTTGAAGCCGATCTTGCCGAGGCTGTTGACGACTACCTTGGCCGTATCGGATCCCGGCGGCACGTTGTCCGCCACCATGGTGAGCGTCGGCCCCGTGTACATGCCGGACGGGAAGCCCGCCTTCTTCATCTCAGCCTTGGCCTTGGCGACATCGCCCTTGAAACCAGGGGACGGGAACGGATCGAAGCCGAACCCGCCGGACTGGTCGAAGCCATGCGTACCGAAGCCTGGATCGATGAAGTGGGTTGCGATCTTCCCGGACAGAATGCCGCCGCGAGTCTTTCGCATGGCGTCCCGATCCAGGACGTAAGCCACTGCCTTACGCACGTCGATGTTGTCGAACGGTGGCTTTGACATGTTCAGCGGGATGAAGCGAGTTCCCGACACGGGCGTGAAGAAGAGCTGCTTCTTCTGGCTCGAGTTGGCCATGATCGACTGCATCTCGGTTGCCGGAATCGGCGTATCGCCGTTCACGTCGCCCGTACCGGCCAGGATCTTCCTAGCCAGCACGGTCGAGTCCTGGAAACCCTCCGAGAAGATGACCTCGTCGGCCTTCGCCGGGCGGAAGTCGGTCTTGGAATCCCAGTTCGGGTTTCGAACGAGAGTGATCTTCTGCTTCGCTACGTAACCCACACCGGTGACCGTTCCGGCCTTGTTGTTCTTGATCATGTAAGGACCGGAGGCGATCTGATGGAAGCCGTAGTCGGACTGCTTCTTATTGTCGAACTTGCTCGCGTACTCCTCGGGCACTGGCGCCGTCAGAGGCAGCGAGAGAGCGCCGACGAAAACGCCCGAGGGCTTAGTCAGTTTGAACACGATCGTGGACTTGTTGGGGGTCTCGATTCCCGGGATGTCGAGGCCCTTAGGTGTCGCCGGAGACGTCGTCGGAATTCCGACGAGCGTCCCGAAATACACACCTGCATATGGGTTTGGAACGCTTTGAGCAAACCCGCGTTCGATCGCGTACTTCACGTCGGCCGACGTCACTTCGCGATTCACCGGAGGAGCGAACTTGACTCCCGTCCTGAGATGAACGGTGAAAGTCTTGCCACCGTCGGAGACGGTCGGCAAGCTAGCCGCCATATCCGGTTGGTAGTCCGTACTGCCGGCCTTGTAACTGATCAGGGGTCGATCTACCGGATAGAGGACCTCGTACGAGAACTGGTAATAAGCGAGGCCTGGATCCAGATAGTCGACATCGCCGGCCGAAAGAACGGTAATCGTGTTCTTCGCTTTCGTCCCACAGCCGGTAACGGTGAACGCCAGAGCGCCTAACAAGAGCACCGTGACGACGCCGAGCGAACCAGCACGCAGCCGCCCGAAACGGCGACGAGACTGGTTACTGCAACCGTTCATTCGATTCCTCCTTGCGGGTTGTTTTTCATGTCACTTCCACCGTCCTCGGATCGAGCGCGTCGCGAATGCCGTCCCCGAGAAGGTTGAAAGCAAGCACCGTGATCAAGAGCGCGGCGCCAGGGAAGGTGAAGTACCACCAAGCGATGTTGAAGTACTGCGTCGAGTCGGAGATCATCTGTCCCCAACTCGCCTGCTGCACGCCGACGCCCACTCCCAGATAGGAGAGCGCCGCTTCGAGCAAGATGTTCTGCGGAATCACGAGCGTCGTGTAGACGACGATCGGCGCAACGAGGTTGGGCAGAATCTCGCGGAACAGGATCGACACGTCACCCGCACCACTCGCGCGCGCCGCCTCTACGAACTCTTTCTCGCGAAGCGACAAGACCTGACCGCGAATGATGCGCCCGATGTAGGTCCAGTTGATGATGGCGATCACCGCGACGACCGTCGGCACCCCCGGTTTGATCAATCCGTTCAGGCAGCCGTTCCCGATTGCGCAGGCGGAGGCGACGCCCATCGCCAGTAGGAGTACGGGGAAGGCCAGCATCACGTCGATGAAACGCGAGATGAGCGTGTCGGCCAGCCCTCGATAGAAACCGGCGACCATGCCGGCGATGACTCCGACGAAGACCGCGATGGCGGTGGAGAACAGCGCCACCTCCAGCGAGACGCGCGCTCCGTACACCACGCGCGAGAAGACGTCCTCGCCGACCTTGTCGACCCCGAACAGGAAGTCCGCCGAGGGGCCGGTGACGGGCGTGCCGACGTCGTTGAGAGTGTTCGGGTACTGCGCGTTCGGTGGGTGACCGAGCACGTCGACGATAAAGGGAGCGAAGATCGCGATAAGAACGATCGCGACGATGACGCCGAAGGAGACGAGCGCGACCTTGTCTTCGCGGAGGCGCATCCAGAAGAGCTCCCACGGTCCTCGCCCGACGATCTCCGAGAGGTCCGGAGCGTTGATCTCGTCGACGAGGTTGTCGCCGCGCTCGATCATTTCGGGCGATGTCACGTCACCCCGCCTCGCCGCCCGGCGATGCCCACGGCATTCGCCGCAGACGCTACAGAGAACTTCGGGCTCTTAGCTTTTTTCACGCGATCTTCGAAGCGGTACCGGCTCAACACCTCTCCACGGCCACCGGTTAAGCCGTGGATACGGGGAATTCTACTGTCTTGAAGCCGACATCAAGAAACGACGATCGTCATTCCTCGATCTTCCGTCTTCGCAGAACTCCGCGCCGAGGCCAAGGCCTGCCCTTCTGCAGCGTCTTCAGGCGGCGGTTCTGCGTCCGCCGGGCCGCGCCCGAGCCCGCGAGGCCGTGTCCGCCAGGCTGTGTCCGCCAGGCCGTGAGGCCTTTGCGGCGTCCTAGCCCGCCAGGCTGTGTCCGCCGGGCCTCACGACCTGCAGCGCCTGGCGCAGAAGCGCGTGCTCTTCGGTGGTGCCGGCGGTGACTCGAATCGCCGACGGCGCGCCGAAACTGTGCAGCGGCCGAACGACCACACCCTGCGCGAGCAGTTGCTCGAAGAACGGGCGGCTGTCCAAGCCGAGATCGACGTATAGGAAGTTCGCTACCGCCGGACCGACGGTCTCCAGCCCGAAGGCTCTGAGAATGCGTCCGAGCTCGGCGACCGCGACCGTGTTGTAGGAGCGCCTGCGCTCGAGCTCGGCCTCGGCGTCGTCGCCGGTCAGGCTGGCGATCGCTCCCACCTGGGCGGTCGAAGAGACGTCGAAAGCCGGCCGCACCTTGGCAATCGCGGCGCAGATCTCCTTCGACGCGACCGCGTAGCCCACCCGAAGGCCGGCCAATCCGTAGATCTTGGAGAAGGATCGAAGCGTGGTGACGCGCTTGCCTCGCTTGAAGTACTCCTCGATCGCGTCGGGATAGTCGGGCTCCTCGATGTACTCGAAGTAAGCCTGATCGATGACCGTCAGCACGTGCCCGGGGACGCGCTCGAAATAAGCGTCCAGCTCCTCGCGAGCGGTCATCGTCCCGGTTGGATTGTTCGGGGTGCAGATGTAGACGATCTTCGTTCGCGGCCCGACCTGCGCGAGCATCGCCTCGAGGTCGTAGCGATGGTCTCGAAGCGGCACCGGTTTGGGAGTGGCGCCCATCTTCATCGTGCTGAGCATGTAGCTCGTGAAGGAAGGCCAGCCGAAAACCACCTCGTCGCCGGGCTCGAGCAGCGCCAGCGAGAGATGGCTGATCAGACCGTCGGCGCCTGCGCCGTGCGCGACCTCGTCGAAGTCAACGCCCAGGCGCTCGGCCAGCACCGTGCGCAACTGATAGGCGCCCGAGTCGGGATAGCGGTTGAGCTCGTAGGACTGGGTCGCCAGCACCTGGCGAGCAATCGGAAAAGGGCCGAACGGTCCCTCGTTGGAAGCCAGCTTCACGACGCGGCTTACGCCTTGCTCGCGCTCGACCTCCTCGATCGGCTTGCCCGCTTCGTAGGGCTCTATCGATTCCAGGGCAGCTCGGACAAGCGGCCTGACAGTGCGGGATCGGGAGCCTCTGCGCATGCCCGTACCCTATCGGCTGCGAACGAGCTTTGTCGCTCTCAAAAACACGCGGGCCGGAACCAAACATGAGATCTCCGTCGCCATGCGGACGCGAGAGCCGAGTCCCTCAGCGAGCCCTCCGTTTGCTCGCCACGTGCACGGGCCGCCCGAGAGCGACAAGGCCGGCCTCCTTTATCGCCTCGCTCAGAGTCGGATGCGCCGTCATTCCCAGCGAGAGGGTCTCGATCGTCGATTCGGCGTCGATAGCGACCCGCCCGACCTCGACCAGCTCGGTCGCGTGCGGTCCCACGACGACCAGGCCCAGCAGCTCGCCGTAGCGGCTCTCGTGAATGGTCTTCACCCAGCCTGTCGTATCGCCCTGCATCACTGCGCGTCCATTTGCCGCCCAGGGGAAGCGACCGGTTACGACCTCGTCGCCGTGACGCTCGCGCGCCTCGGCCTCGGTCAGGCCCACCGCGGCGATCTCGGGCTCGCTGTAGATCGGGCGCGGGACGGTTCGCTCGCCGACGACGGTCTCGTGCCCGGTCGCGTTCTCGGCGGCGATCTCGGCCTCGTAGAAGGCCGTGTGCGCGAGCTGCCAATGCCCCGCCACGTCCCCGGCGGCGTAGATGTGAGCGACATTCGTGCGCCGCTTCTCGTCGGTCTGGATGCCGAGCTTCGGATCGAAGGAAACCCCGGCCGCTTCCAGCCCGATGCCCTCGACGCTCGGCGCCCGCCCGACCGAGACGAGCATCAGCTCGGCTTCGATTGTCTCGTCGCCCGCGAGCTGGACGCGGAGCGCTCCGCCGGCCTCCTCGACCTTGCTGCAGGCCGTAGCGAGCCGCAGCTCGATGCCGCGGCGGCGAAAGCTCTTCGCCAGTTCGGTGGAGACGTCCTCGTCCTCCATCGGAAGCAGGCGCTCGAGCAGCTCGACGATCGTCACCTTGGAGCCAAAGCGGGCAAAGATGGAAGCGAACTCGCAACCGATCACGCCGCCGCCGAGGATAAGCAGGCGCGGCGGAACCTCTGTCTGCGCGAGCAGGCCGGTCGAATCGACGCAGCGCGCGGAATCGATGCCGGGGATGGGAGGAACGACCGGATGCGAGCCGGTGGCCACGATCGCGCTCGAGAACGAGATCTCCTCGCCGCCTTCGACGGCGATCGTGTGCGGATCCGTGAAGCGGCCGAAGGCCTTTACGCGCTCGACTCCATTTGCCTTGAACAGCGTCGCAACGCCGCTCGTCATCCGCTCGACCGTGCTCGACTTCCAGGCGTTCGCCTGCGCGAAGTCGAGACTGGCTTCGCTGATGCGGATACCGAGGTTCTCGTAGCTCTCCTCGATCTCCTTGATCGCGCGCGCCGTCGCGACCCAGGTCTTGGTGGGAATGCAGCCCACGCGCAGGCAAACCCCGCCGAGCGCCGCTTCGCTCTCGACGCAGACGACCTTCGCGCCGAGCTGTGCGGCGCGGATCGCGGCCGGATAGCCGCCCGGTCCGCCTCCAAGGACGGCGACGTCACATTCCATGGCAGTCCTTCCTTCTGCTCGCTAACCCTTCGATCCTAACCGCGGCGGAACCCGCGCGGCCGATAACTTTGAAGACCGATGCCGAGCGACCGGACAAAGCGAGAGATGCGCATCCTCGTGCTTCAGCACATCGCCTGCGAACCGCCCGGCGAGTACGAGGACGTGTTGCGTGGGCTGGGCGCCGAGCTGGTCCGCGTCGAGCTCGACGACGGCGAAGCGCTTCCCGACTGGCGCGACTTCGATGCGCTCGTCGCGATGGGCGGGCCGATGGACACCTTCGAGGAGGATCGCCACGCCTGGCTCGCCGGCGAGAAGCGCGCGATCACCGAGCTGGTCGCGGAAGAAAAGCCGTTCTGGGGCGTGTGCCTCGGCGCACAGCTCCTCGCCGACGCGCTCGGGGCCCGCGTCTACACCGGCGCAGCGCCCGAGATCGGCGTTCTCCCGATCGCCCTGACTTCTTCTGCCGGCGCCGACCCGGTCACGACCGGGCTGCCCGAGACGCTGCCCGCCTTCCACTGGCACAGCTGCACCTTTGACCTGCCCTCCGGCGCGACCCTCCTGGCCTCCTCGCGGGCCTATCCGAATCAGATCTTTCGCGCCGGTCGGCGCGCCTACGGCCTGCAGTGTCACCTCGAGGTCTCGACCGAGCTCGTGAGCGAGTGGCTGGAGGTGCCCGCCTATGCCGAGTCGCTGGAACGGCTGAGCGGTCCCGGCGCGGCGGAGAAGATGCTGGCCGACCTCGCCGCGAGCGAATCGTCGATCCGAGCGCTTGCGCGCACCCTGTTCGAGCGCTGGCTGGCGATGATCTAGTCTCCGGCGAGCGACTCGACGAGCTGGATGCGGTTGCCGTCCGGATCGAAGACGTCGAGCAGCCTGATCTTCCCGTGTAGCTCGAGCACGGTACCTACCTCGACTCCGGAGGCGCGTAACCGCTCGGCCTCGGCCTTGACGTCGGCGGTGTCGATCACAGCCACTCCTCCCTCTTCGGGGGCGCCCTCGGTCAGACCTATCTCCATCGATCCGTTCCGTAGCCGTGCCCAGCATCCTTCGGCATCGTGGTAGGTCTCCTCGAACCCGAGCAGATCGACGTAGAAGAGGCGAGCAGCGGCCAGGTCGCGCACCCGGTACCAGACCTTGACGCCATTCTCGGGCATTCGCTCCGGCATCAGAGCATCAGCCCCGGCTCTTCCAGAAAGCCCTTGGCCGCGGCCAGGAACTCGGCTGCGACCGAGCCGTCGACGGCGCGATGATCGCAGGTGAGCGTGAGAGTGAGAACGGGTGCGATAGCGACCTCGCCCGCGCGCGCTACCGGTCGCTCGACGATCGCGCCGGCGGCGATGATCGCGACCTGGGGCGGATTTAGCACCGCGACGAACTGTTCGACGTCGAAGGTGCCCAGGTTGGAGATGGTGAAGGTGCCTCCTTCGAGCTCCTCCAGACCGATCGTGCCGTCGAGTGTGCGCGAAACGAGGTCTCTACGGGCCTCGGCTAGTTCGGACAGGCTCCTACGCTCACAGCCGCGCAACACGGGCACGATCAGCCCGCGATCGGTCGCCGTGGCGATTCCGATGTCCACGGAGTGATGGATCTCGATCGCATTCGCCAGCCAGAGCGCGTTTACGCCCGGGTAGCGAATGAGAGCTTGTGCGCAGGCCCTGGTCAGGAAGTCGGCGACACTCGCGGGTCGCTCACCGGGCTGAGCCCGCTCGCGCAGGCGCGCTCGCATCTCCAGCACCTCGCTCATGTCGGCCGAGCTGGTGAGCTGGAAAGCCGGCGCCTGCCAGGCCTCGGTGAGACGGCGCGCGATTGTGCGGCGAACATTCGTCAGCGGGATTCGCTCGACCTGCCCCGGCGCCCCGGCGGCGCCGACCGCAGAAGCCGAAGGAGCAGCCATTGCGGACACGGCGCGCTTTACGTCCTCGGCGACGATCCTTCCCTCGGGGCCGCTGCCCGCCATTCTCGCCAAATCGAGACCGCGCTCGCGCGCCAGCCGGCGCGCAAGCGGAGAGGCCTTCGTTCGCCCGTCCGGCTCGGCGCCGTCGAGCGACGCCGCGGGTCGGAGCGCGACGGGCTCGAAGGCAGGCTCCGGTTTGGTCTCGGGCTCGGGTTCTGGCTCGGGCTCAGGTTTGACAGGCGTCGTTCGGGCGGCGGCCTCGGGCACCTGCTCGCCCTCCTCGCCGACGTAGGCGATCGTCGTTCCTACCGGAGCCTCTCCCTCGGCCAGAACGATCCTGAGCAGCACGCCCGAAAGCGGCGACTCGACCTCCTGGGTGACCTTGTCGGTGTCGAGCTCGTAGAGAGGCTCGCCCTTCGCGACCGCCTGACCCTCGCTCTTCAGCCATTTCGTGACCACGCCGGATTCCATTCCCTGGCCCAGGCGCGGCAGCTTGATCTCGCTGGGCACGGTCACTCGCTCCCAACCGTGCGCTTGATCGCGGCGTACACTTGCTCGCGGCGCGGTATGCAGGCACGCTCGAGCGAGGGCGCGAAGGGAAGCGGAGAAAAGCAGGCGCCGACCCTCTCGACCGGAGCATCGAGCCAATCGAACGCCTTCTCCTGCACCAGCGCCGCCACCTCCGCTCCGAATCCCATCCTCCGTACCGCTTCGTGTGCAACCACGCAGCGACTCGTCTTTCGCACCGATTCGAGTATCGCCTCCTCGTCGAGCGGCTGCAAGGTGCGCGGATCGACGACCTCGACCGAGATTCCGTCCTGTTCGGCTTGCTCGGCCGCCGCCAGCGCCTCGGGCACGAGCGGCCCGGTTGCGACCACGGTCACGTCCTCGCCCGCTCTGGCGATCCGCGCTTTGCCGAGCGGAATCGGCTCCAGTTCCTCGGGCAGCTCTTCGCGCTGGTTGTAAAGCTGGACGTGCTCGAAGAAGACGACGCAGTTGTCGTCGTAGATCGACGACCAGAGCAGCCCGCGCGCATCGCGCGGCGTCGATGGATAGACCACCTTCAGCCCGGGTACGCCGACGAACCAGCCCTCGGTTTGCTGCCCGTGCTGAGCCGCGGACGACCAGCCGGCGCCACCCTGGGTGCGCACGGTCAGCGGAACCTTCAGCTGTCCGCCGGACATGTAGCGCTCCTTGGCGGCGTGGTTGACGAGTTGCTCCATCGCCAGCGTGAGGAAGTCCTCGTACATGATCTCGACGATCGGGCGCATGCCCAGCATCGCCGCGCCGATTCCCGCGCCGGTCAAGGCCATCTCCGAGATCGGCGCGTTTCGCACCCGGTCGGGCCCGAACTCCTCGAGCATGCCGAGCGTGACCTTCTGCGAGCCGCCGTGCTCGGCGATGTCCTGGCCCATGACGAAGACGTCGGGGTCGCGCCTCATCGCCTGCGACATGGCGTCGCGTACGGCCTCGCGATAACTGAACCGGGTTTTAGTCTCAGGCATATACGTCCTCGAGCAGCGTCTGCGGATCGGGGTCGGTGCCGTGACGAGCAAACTCGACGGCGTCGGCGACCGCGGCCTCGGCCTCGCGCTCCAGCTCAGCGAAGCGCTCGTCCGATAGAGCGAGCCGCTCGCGCAGCTTCGCGATCGGGTCCTGGGTCGAGCGAGTCAGCTCGTACTCTTCCTTGTCGCGATACTCCTGCTGATCGCCGACGTTGTGCGGGGCGAGCCGGTAGGTCTCGGCCAGCACGAAGACCGGGCCCGCGGCCGAGCGCGCATGAGCGAGCGCCTCGGCGGTGGCGCGATAGACCGCTTCCACGTCCTGCCCGTCCACCTCGAGCGCGGTCATCCCGAAGGCCTGCGCCCGTTGGGTGAGATCGGCGATCGGCGAGTGCTGAGCGAGCGGCGTCGACTCGGCCCAGCGATTGTTCTCGCAGAGGAAGACAACGGGCAGCCTCCAGAGCTGAGCCAGGTTCATCGACTCGTGAAAGAGTCCCGAGGCGGTGGCGCCGTCGCCGAAGAAGGCGAGCGCGACGCGGGGCTCGGAACGCAGCGAGAACGCAAGCGCGGCACCGGTGGCGATACCGAGCGCGCCGCCCACGACCGCGCTCGAGCCGAGGTTCCCGCGCTCGACGTCGTACAGGTGCATCGAGCCGCCGCGCCCACGCGAGCAGCCCTCGACCTTGCCGTAGAGCTCGGCCATGACCGCCCGAGCCGGCGTGCCCTTGGCAAGCGTATGCGCATGGGAGCGATGCGTCGAGGTGATCACGTCGCCGGGCGCGAGCGCGGCGCAGGCGCCGACTGCCACGGCCTCCTGGCCGATCGCGACGTGAACGAAGCCGGGGATCTCGGCGTCCCGGTAGCGCTCTTCGACCTGCTGCTCGAAATACCTGATCAAGAGCATCTGCTGGAGGAAGCGACCGAGCTCGCCGCTCTGAGGCGAGGTCATGAAATCGAGCTCTGTCATGCTTTCGTACTGGATATCCTGGGCGTGAGCATCTGCGCGTCTACGGGAAGTAGTGAGGAATGGAACAGAATTCAGCAGCTAACGGTCTTTCCGAGCGCGAAGCCGGGCAAACACTGGTTGAGGCCTGGGACGAGCTACTCGAGGGCTTGAGCGAGGACTGGAGCGACCTGCTCGTCGAGGTCGAGCTCCTCGGTGACGAGTCCTATCATCCCGCCCTGCTGCTCGTCTCGCCGCTCAATCCCGAGCGCTGCGACGGCAGAACCGCCTTCCGCTTCCGAGTCGGACACCGTTTTGGCTACGGAGCCGCAGCTCCGATGGCCCGGCATTGCCTCGAGCTGCTCGACGAGCGTCAGGTTGAGGGGCGCCTGCGCGTGCTCGACCTACTCTCCCAGAGGCGTCCGTTCGAGACGCAGGGGCCAATCTGGCGACTCCGAGGTCGTTCGCTGTGAGCGAGCCCGTCTCCTGGCTGCCGATCCGGCGCGGCTGGCAGGCTCTCTCCTCGGACGGAGCCGTGGTTGGGCGCATCGGAGCCGTTCGCGGCGAGCCCACCAAGGACATCTTCAACGGCATCGTCGTTCGCGCGAACTCGGCTCCGCCTCGCTACATACCGAGTGAGTACCTGTCCGAGATCGTCTCCGGGCGGGTCACGCTGAAATTGACCTCCGAGGAGCTCGAGGCGATTCCGCCCGAGAAGAAACGGCCGCTCGCGCCGAGCGTCTCTCTCTCCGAGTTTCTGCGTCGCTTCGGGCTGCGCTAGCGGCGAGAGTCGGGCCGCTTGAAGATCGGGGCCGGGGTATCGGCGACGAGCGCTTTGTACGTGCTCGTCTTGCGGTACGCATCGGCCCAGGTCTGGTGCCTGCGATAGCCGCGGAGAGCGGCGAGGTCAAACGTCGCGAGTACGACGCCCTCCTCCTCTCCGGCTTCGACGAGCTTGTGCTCGATGTGGCCGTGAATGCCGTAACAGATGCCGCTGAACGCCACCGAGCGTCCGTTGCAGGCGTCGCGCCCGGGCGAGAGAGGATCGGGGGTCGCGTAGTTGGCCATCGCGACGCCGACCATGTTCTCGAAGGCGCGAGCGCGAAACTGACCTATCCGATCATCGTCGAGCGGGCAGGCATTTGGGGTGAGGATGATCTCCGCGCCGCCCAGCATCAACACGCGCGCGGATTCCGGGAACTCGCGGTCGTAGCAGATCATCAGCCCGACGCGCACCGTCCCGTCCTTCAGCTCGAGATCGGCGACGGGGAAGTCCGAGCCGGGTTCGAGCAACGCCTCGATGTCGAAGTCGCAGGTGTGCACCTTCGCGTAGGTGAGCACTTTCCGCCCCTGCCGGTCGATCACGGTCGCCGCGTTGCGCGGCTCTCCGCGCCCGCGCTGGAGATAGGTGATGACGATCGCCATCTCCAACTCCCGGGCAAGCTCGCTGAAGTGACTGACGAACGGACCGTCGGTCTCGGTCGCGAGCGCCGCGTAGGCTCTGCGGGCATCCTCGCGATCGTCCCACGACGCGTAACCGATCTGCCACATCTCGGGGAACAGCGTTAGATCGGCACCAAGTCGCGCCGCCTCCCGGCAGGCCTTCTCTCCCTCGCTCAGAGCGAGATCGGGATCGGCGCCCGGACTGCGAAGCTGCAGCAATGCGACGGTCAGTTCATCCATCCTTCGAAAGAGACTAGCGCCGGCCGCACGGCTGGGGGAATCGCCGGCCCGTCCGCGAGCGAAGGAGATTGCGCGGCGAGAGCGAGCTCCCGCCGCGCAATCCGATCCCCCTCTTAGTGCAGAGCCGGATTCGCCAGCTGCGCCAGTTGCAGCGCCTGCTGCGGGAACCATGCCCCCGCCGCTGGATCGACTATGCCGCCCCATTCGGGGTCGGTCGTCGAGCCGGCGACGCTGCGATTGCACGATCCGTCCGACTCGCCGGGCACCTTCACCCAGAGGTAGGCGTCGACCAGAGCGTTACCGGTATTCGTGGTCGGCGCGATGCCGACGCCACGGCCTGGCGGGTTGCACCAGTCCTGAGCGGTGCCCGCATCCGGGTACTTGCCGCTGTAGTCCCACGGCCCCAGTCCGTTCCGGCTGGTGTCGATGACGAAGTGGGTTGTCGGCACCACGCCTCCAAAGCGACCGCTGTATCCGGACGTGTTGAGAGCCGGATCCGTTGCCGTATCGCTCCACACGCCGTACGGGCTCAGTGCCACGCCCGTCCATGCGCCGAGCAGGCTGGCGATCATGGTTCCGTTATCGCCGCCGTTCCAGTACTGGTTGGGACAGCCGGCATAGCTGCCCGTGGCGATGCACTTGGAGACCCATGTCCCATACTGGACGAGGTTGCTCGTGAACTGGTAGTTGGAGACGTTCAAGAAGAAGCCCGCGGCGCGGTTCACACCGGCGTTCACGAGCCGCTGCGAGGCGTCGCCGACGTTCAGCCAGCCGTTGTGCGTGGCGTCCAGATAGACGCTGACGTTCGGCTGCAGCCCGAGCCTGTCAACTGCACCGTTCAACTCCAGGTAGCGATCGGCGTCGCTGAACGGATATCCAACCTTCGGGCCGCCGCAGTTCGACGGCAGCAAACCGAGCCCGTCGGGCTCGAGAATGACGATGGCCTTGTCGGAGCCGATCCCCTTGGCGAACCCATCGATCCAGGCCGCGTAACTGGCGGCATCGAGAGCGCCACCAGCCGAGTACTGCTGGCAGTCGCGACCGGGAATGTCATAGGCGACGAGAACCGGCACCGCGTGCCTGGCGTGTGCCTGGCGCATCGTCTTCTTCACTGCTTTTTGCACCTCGGCCGCGGTCCCACTCGTGAACCACACGGCATGGCCCTTGCCGACCATCTTCTGGAGCAAAGCGGCGTTCTTGAAGTCGTGATGCCTGATCAGGCTCACTATTTGCTGTGTGGCACCCGTGTCGGCCTTCGGCACGTAGAAGGTGCTCTTCGAGTTACACGCTCCCGCTCCGGCCAGAACCGGCAGCAATCCCAATGCCAGTGCGACGAGGCCAACGAGCAGGGTCGTACGTCGTGTCTTGTGCATACGAAAATCCCCTTTCATCCCATTCCAACCAGCGTTTGCCAGACTTCCCCTAGAACGTCAGCAAACGTTTGCGGCGTCCAGCGTCTCATTCTTGGCTCTTAGAGTCAAGCGGGTTCGGCAAACGTTTGCAGGTATCACGCTGAGAAGTAGGCGCGACCCCTGTCTGTAAGCCAAAAACGCTAGCTGCGCAGCGTCGCGCCGAAGCGTTCCGCCACAGCGTGCACGACCTTCTCTCGCAGCGAGGTCGCTTCGGCATCCGAGAGCGTCCGCTCCGACGACTGGAAGGCGACCGCGAAGGTGATCGACTTCTGGCCTTCTTCGAGCTGAGAGCCCCGATAAACGTCGCCTACTTCCATCCCGCGCAAGTCAGCCCCGGCCGCCTCGCGCGCCGCGGCGATCATCTCGCCGGCGGGCACCTCTTCGGCCACGACAAAGGAAAGATCCTGCTTTACCGCCGGGAAGGAGATGACGTCCGCATACACGACGACGTCCCGGGCGACCTCGGCCAAGCTCGCCAGGTCGAGCTCAAAGGCCCCCCACTCCCCCTCGGCAAGCTCGGGATGAAGCTCACCGACCCAGCCGTTTTCGCCGACCCGCGCGACCTTATGCGGATGCAGGAAGGGCAGTTGTCCGGTCGATTCGAAGCTCGGCTCGGGCGCGCCCAGAACCCGGTAGAGCGTCTCGACAGCGCCCTTGGCGCGCGCGAAGCCGCCCCAGCTCAGGCCGGCGATTCGAACCGGTTCGTCGGGCAACTCCTGATCGCCCGGTAGATAGACGTGCGCGATCTCGAACAGGGCCGGCTGCTCGTTTCCGGCGTCGAGGTTGCGCTCGAGCGAGCGGATCAGCCCGCCGAGGATGGTCGTGCGCAGAAGGGCGTGCTCGGCGGTGAGCGGATCGGGTAGGCGGATCGCCCGCGGGTCGGGATCGCTGTCGACGAGCGAGTAAGTGTAGGCCTCGACGAAGCCCATCCCGCAAAGCGCGTCCTCGATGCGGCGGCGCAGTCGCTGCTCGCGGGTTAGGCGCCCCCACATCGCGCGGCGCGCCGGCAAGCGAGAACGGAACCTCGTCCAGGTGGACGCGGGCTATCTCCTCAACCAGGTCGATCTCGCGTGTCACGTCGCGGGCGCGGAAGGTCGGGACGGTTACCGTCCAGTCCTTCGCCACGTCGAAGCCGAAGCGCTCGAGCAAGCCGCGCTGCTCCGTCGGCGGGAATCGAGATTCCGATCAGCTCGTCGGCACGCTCGGGCCGGAAGCGCACGACCGGACGCGCGGGCAGCTCGCCCTGAATGTCCGTGTGACCGACCCAGCGCGCATCCGCGAGTTGAACGATCAGCTCGGTCGCCAGCTCGGCGGCTTGCCCGGCCAGATAGGGATCGACGCCCTTCTCCCAGCGGTTCGAGCCTTCGGTTCTCAGCTTCAGTCGTTCCGAGCTGTCGAGGATGCCGATCGGCTCGAAGTTGGCCGACTCGAGTAAGATCGAGCTCGACGTGTCGGCGACCTCGCTCTCCTCGCCGCCCATAATCCCGGCGATCGCCATCGGCTTCGCGGCGTCGGCGATGACCAGATCGCGTGGATCGAGCTTGCGCTCGACGCCGTCCAGGGTGCGCATCTCTTCAGCGGGGCGCGCGCGGCGGACGATCAGCCTGCCGCCTGCCAGGCGCTCCAGGTCGAAGGCGTGGAGAGGGTTTCCGAGCGCCAGCATGACGTAGTTGGTGACGTCTACCACGTTCGAGATGGGGCGCATGCCGGCGCCGCTCAGGCGCGCCTTCAGCCAGGGCGGCGAGTGGCCTATCTTCACGTCGCGGAAGAGGCGCCCGACGTAGCGCGGGCAGCCGACGAAGTCTTCTACGGCAACCTGCACGGGCTCGTCGGCCACCTGCTCCGGATCGCTCCCCGGTGGTGGCGCCAACTCGAGCTTGTAGAGAGCGGCGATCTCGCGCGCCAGACCATAGACCGAGAGCAGGTCGGGCCGGTTTCCGGTCACGTCGAGCTCGAGGATCGCCTCGCCCAGCGCGAAGTGGTCGGCCAGGAGCGCGCCGGGCTCCCAGTCCTCCGGCAGCAGCATGATGCCCGACTGATCCTGGCCCAGCTCGAGCTCGCGCTCGGACATGATCATTCCTTCCGAGACGCTGCCTCGGAGCTTGACCTTCTCCAGCTTCATGCCGCCCGGAACGATCGCGCCGGGCAGCCCGACCGCGACCGTGGCGCCGGCGCCGAAGTTCCAGGCGCCGCAGACGATCTGACGCGCCTCGCCCTCGCCCACGTCGACCTTGCAGAGTTGCAGGCGATCGGCGTTCGGATGCTTTCCGGCCTCGAGCACGCGCCCGACGCGGAAGTGATCGAAGTTTCCACCGCTATCGACGACGCCGCGCCACGAAACGCGCTCGACCTCGGCGGTCGTGACGGCCAGCCGCTCGGCCAACTGCTCGGGCGACACCTCAACGGGTGCGTACTCACGTAGCCAGCTGTAGGGAACTTTCATCTCAGAATTGGCGCGAGAAGCGCAGGTCGTTCTCCCAAAGGAGACGAATGTCGGGGACACGGTGACGCAGCAGCGCGATTCGTTCGAGCCCGAGACCGAAGGCGAAACCCGAGACCTCCTCGGGGTCATAGCCGACGAATTCGAGCACGTTCGGATCGACGATGCCGGAGCCGCCCATCTCGATCCAGCCGGAGTGCTTGCAGACCGGGCAGCCCGCACCGTCGCACATGTGGCAGGAGACGTCGGGCTCGATCGAGGGCTCGGTGAAGGGGAAGAAGTGAGTGCGGAAGCGAACCTCGCGCTTCTCGCCGAAGAGAGCGCGCATCAGATGCAGCAGCGTTCCCTTGAGATCGGCCAGCGAGATGCCGCGGTCGACTGCCAGGCCCTCGACCTGGTGGAAGACGGGGCTGTGAGTGGCGTCGGGCGTGTCGCGGCGGTAGACGCGGCCGGGCGAGATCATGTAGACGGGCGGCTTCTGGGCCTCCATCACGCGGATTTGCGAGGGCGAGGTCTCCGTTCTCAGCAAGACGTCGCCCGAGAGAAAGAGCGAGTGCCCGGGCGAGCGCGTCGGGTGCCAGGGCGGCATGTTCAGCCCGTCGAAGTTGTAGCGAGTGGTCTCGACTTCACGGCCGTCCACGATCATGTAGCCGAGGCCGAGGAAGACGTCTTCGACCTCGCGCCGGATCTGCGTGATCAGATGTAGGTGACCTTCGGAGAAGCGCTCGCCGGGCAGCGTCACGTCGATGCGCTCGGCCATCAGCTTGTGCTGAAGCTCGACCTGCTCGAGCGTGGAGCGCCTCTGCTCGAACGCGGCCTCCAGACTCTGGCGCAGAGCGTTCAGACTGATCCCGCTTTCGCGGTCGCGCACTTCGCGCAGCGCCAGCTTGAGCTCGCTCGAGCGACCGAGGAAGCGCACGCGCAGCTCTTCGATTTCTTCGAGTGAGCCCGCCTGCTCGAGCGCCTTTGCCGCCTCTTGTTCGAGTTTCTCTACGTCCATCTGCACAACCCTAGTTCTTCCATTCGCCAACCGTTTCGCAACGACCTGCCTCGCCGCAGGTCTACAGACCGAGACGGCCCCGGCTAGACGATCAAGGACAGGCGCCCCGGCTGCTCAGCACCAATCCCCGACTGCCAGCCGGGGCCTGGTAAACACGAATGCCGAGCACTTCGTCGCCACGCCGAAACGATAGCGCCATCATCCACCCAGTGCACGTGATCTGAGCGAGAATGCCGCGATGAACGATCACGCCGAAGTCAGTCCGTACGACTCGATCGCCTCTCTCTACGACCGCTGGAACACGAGCGTCGTCGAGGACATCGGCTTCTACACCGAGGAGGCTGTCCGTTCGGGCGGACCGGTGCTCGAGCTCGGCGTGGGCACGGGCAGGATCGCCGTTCCGATCGCCCTGGCCGGTGTTCCGGTGATCGGAGTCGACTCCTCGGCGCCGATGCTCGAGCGCTGCCGCGAGCGAGCCCGGCTGGCCGAAGTCGGCGAGCTGCTCGATCTGCGCCTCGGCGATCTACGCGACCCGCCCGTTGCGGAGAAAGTCCCGCTCGCCATCTCGCCGTTCCGCGCCTTTCTGCACCTCGTCTCGAACCAGGAGCGCCGCCTCGCCCTGGCGCGCATACGCGAGCTGCTTCGACCCGACGGTCGCTTCGTCTTCGACGTCTTCGCGCCGTCCGGCGAGGACATCGCCGAGACGCACGGCCGCTGGATCGAGCGCGAGCCCGAGATCTTCGAGCGTGCCGACTGGGACGCGGCGGAGCGCCGCCTCACCCTTAGCGTGCGAGCGCCGGACGGCGAGACGAGCATGGAGCTCGCCTGGCTCTCGCAACCGGAGTGGAGCGGCTTGCTCGAGCAGAGCGGATTCGCCGCCCAAGCCTGTTACGGCTGGTTCGACCGGAGCCCGTACGACGGAGGGCCTGACATGGTGTTTATCGCCTCGGCCCGTTAAGGTACGGGCGAGGTAACTCGACCCGCCACAGAAAGGCGCCGCAGATGCTCGCACTCTGGATCATCCTCGGGCTCGTTGCTCTAGTTCTGCTCTTTCTCGTCGTTCTCTACAACCGGCTCATCCGCCTGCGCAACGGCGCGCAGAACGCCTGGGCTCAGGTGGACGTTCAGCTCCGGCGGCGCCACGACCTGATTCCCAATCTTGTCGAGACCGTGAAGGGCTACGCAGCCCACGAGCGCGGCACCTTCGACGAGGTCACTCAGGCTCGAACCGCGGCTCAAAACGCTCAGGGGCCCGCCGAGCAGGGGCCAGCCGAGAACATCCTCAGCCAGGCGCTCGGCAAGCTATTCGCCGTCGCCGAGGCCTACCCGCAACTCCGCGCAACCGAGAACTTCCAGCAGCTCCAGGCCCAGCTGGCCGAGACCGAGGACAAGATCCAGGCCTCGCGCCAGGTCTACAACAACACGGTGCTGAACTACAACAACGCGATTCAGACCGTTCCGTCGAACATCGTCGCGGGGGCGCTTGGCTTCCAACCGCGTGAGTTCTTCGAGGTCGGCGACGAGGCCGCCCGCGAGGCGCCGCAAGTCAAGTTCTGATACTCGCTGTCAGCGACCGGCCGGGGTCGCGTCGTGCTCGGCTGCGCCCTGCGCCCTGCGTCGGCGTTCGTACAGGGCAATCGCCCCGGCTGCGGCGACGTTGAGCGACTCGGCGGCCGCGGCGAGAGGAATCGTCGCCAGCTCGTCGCATCCGGCCACGACTTCGTCGGGCAAGCCATCGTGCTCGGCGCCGAGCACGAAGCAGACGCGGCCCGAAAGATCGACCTCGGCGAGCGGCACGCCGCCATGGGCGACCAGCCCAACACGACGTCCGGGCGCCTCGTCGAAGGCGCCGATCGGAACGCGGAAGACGGCGCCCATCGAAGCTCGTAGCGCCTTGGAGCCGGTCAGATCGGCGCAGCCCGAGGAGAGGCAGAGAAAAGCCGGGCCCAGCGCGTCTGCGCTGCGGAGAAGCGCGCCAACGTTGCCGGGATCGGCCACTCGCCAGAGCGCAAGCCCCACCTCGGCGGCGCTCGCCGGATCGAGCAGCGGCAGCCCCGAGTGGCGAAAGACGGCTATCGCCCGGGCTGGGTGAGCCAGCTCGGACAGCTCGCTGAGCAGCTCCGACGCGACGAGGGTCGCCTGAGGAACCCGTTCGGTGAGCACCGGACGGCCGGCGTCCACGAGCATCTCTTCGGGCTCGAGCCCAGCCTCCAGCCCGGCGACGATCAGATCCTCGCCCTCGCAGACGAACAGTCCCGAGCGCTCTCGCTGACTTGCGCTCTGCAACCGCCGAACTAGACGCAGCTTTGAGTTCGATGAAGATGTGATGGGGCTATCCACGCTGCTTCGCCTCTCCTAGCTTCTCTTTCACGAAGCTACCGATCGCAGCGATGGCTTGCTTCGCCTCGGGCAAGATGACGGCGTAGGCCTGAAAAACGTGCCACATTCCGGTCCACACGTCGAGCTGCGTTTCGACACCGGCGGCGCGGGCGTTCTCGACCAGCCGCAGCGAGTCGCTGAGCAAGATCTCGTCCTCGCCAACCTGTACCAGCAGGCTCGGCAGCCCGTGCAGGTCTTTCTCGAACAACACTAACTCGCGTGGATCCGTTTCCGTCCCGCTCAGGAAAGCCTCGGCGCAGACTCCGGCGAAGTCTTTATCGATCAAAAGATCGAACTCGGCGCGCGTCTCGTACGACTCTCCGTCGAGTACCTGCGAGAGCCAGGGAGAAAGCAGAAAAACGGCTTTTGGCAGCTGTTCTCCTCCATCCCTGAGCGCGAGCAATGTCGCCAGCGCGAGGCCGCCGCCGGCCGAGTCGCCGCCGACCACCATCTGATCGGGTGCGACTCCCCTTTCTCTCAGCCAACGGAACGCCCGCAACCCGTCTTCGAACGCGGCCGGGTACTTGTGCTCGGGCGCCAGCCGGTACTCGACGACGAGCGCACGCATGCCGCAAGCCGCCGAGATCCGCGTCGCCAGATCGCGATGGGTCGAGCAAGAACCGGCGATGTAACCCCCGCCGTGGAAGTAAAGGATCGTGCGAGCGTCGCTGAGGGAAACATCCTTCGCCCGCACGAACTCGGCACGCAGGCCTTCGACGCTCACCGGCTCGACGCGGGTACCGCGCGGCAGGATCTGGTGTTTTGCCAACGATTCTTGCCGCCGCCTGTACTCGTCGATCGTGCGCCCGTCTGGAGTGGCCACGCGCCGAATGAGGCGCTCCACGATCAGAGAGCGAACAACGCGGCTGCGGGCAGAAGGCATCTCAACCTAAACCTACCCCCGGTCCGGAGCGGCGTCACGTTCCTGACAGGATCAACGCCGACTCGCGTCAGCCGAGCCACTCGAGCCAGCGACCGTGATAGTCGAAGCGGGCGAGAATCCTCGGCTCGCCGCCCGGCCAGAGCCGGAAACGAAGCTGCCAGTAGCCGGCCGGGTCGCTCGGGGGATGCTCGCCCGAGATGAACGCTAGCGGGCCACGCTCGCCGGCCTTCTCCAAGATCAGCTCGATGCTCTGCCTCTGCTCGCTCGAGAGATGGCTGAACGACGCGGTCTGGTAGACGACCGTCAGCGCCACGTCGGAGCGCTTGTCCAGCAACGGCTCGAGCACCTCCAGGTAATCGCCGCGAACGATTCGCGGCGGATCGGCGCGCACGACCTCGATCGCCTGCTCGAGTCGCTCCTGGCGCTCGACCTGACCGGGCCAGATGAACGACCGTAAAAGGCGAGCTCCGTGCGCGCTCGTCACGTCGATCGGGTTCAGATCGATGCCGAGGCGCGCACGCACGACCGGCCTGATCGCGAGCAACCCAACGGGAAGCGCCGATCGAAGCTCTCCATCGAGCTCGATCGGTGCCGTCTCCGGGCCCCAGCGCTCGTCGCGGTAGCGATACGCGTAGCGGTCCCAGAGCAGGTTGAAGCCGGCGCTCGGCCCCAGCTCGATCAGATCGAGCGCCTTCCCGGTCTCGGCGGCGGCGAGCAGGAATGCAGGCAGGAGGCCGTAGCAGCGCTGCACCTCGTTGGTCTGCATCCCCTGCTCGCGCAGAAATCGCGCCACCCACTCCGACTCGCGTGCCAGCGCCTCACGAAAAGCGGGCCAGATCTCGCCTTCCCCCCTGTAGGCGCGCTCGAGCTCGGGCGCGCGCCCGTCGAGCGCGAGGTAGTGAAGCGCGGCGAGCAGCCTCAGCGGGAGATTCCACCGATAGTCGGGCGCAACCTGACGAACCAGCGGTTCGCGTGCCAGCCGCTCGCACAGGTCGGCGATCGGCGTCGCGGCGTCGCTTACACGGCACGCCGCCGCTTGCTTCAGAAAGATCTCCGCTTGCCGGTCGCCCGCGCTCAGCTTGAAAGCGCGGCCTTCGCCTGCTCGGCGATGGCTTTGAAGGCCGCCGGCTCCTTGACCGCTAGATCTGCCAGGACTTTGCGATCGAGCTCGATGTTCGCCTTCTTGCAACCGGAGATGAACTGGTTGTACGAGAGACCCTCCAGGCGCGCGGCGGCGTTGATCCTGATGATCCAAAGCCGGCGGAAGTTGCGCTTACGGGTGCGGCGGTCGCGATAGGCGTAGACGAGCGAGTGGTCAACCTGCTCCTTGGCGTACTTGTAGCTCGACTTCTTGATGCCGAAGTAGCCGCGAGCCTGCTCGAGGACCTTGCGTCGCTTCTTGCGCGCGTGTACGGAACGCTTAACACGTGGCATGGGGCTCTACCTCACCTTCCAAGCATTTTCTTGACGACGGGCGCCTGCGAGGGTCCCAGGACCTCAGGCTTGCGAAAGCCGCGCTTGCGCTTCTGAGTCTTCTTGCCGAGGATGTGGCTGCGCATCGCGCGACGGCGCACGACCTTACCCGTCGCGCTGATCTTGAACGTTTTCTTGGCACCGCTGTGGGTCTTCTGTTTGGGCATCTCTCTCCTCGAAACTTCGCGCCGGCGCCTCAGGCGCCATCGGCTTCCTCGGCTAACGCTTGCTCGCTGGTCACCGGGCTCTTGCTCTTCGCCTCGGGCTCGGCCTTCGCTTTCTCTCCGGCGCTCTTGCTGATCTTCGCCTCGGGCTCGGCCTTCGCCTCGGGCACGGCCTTCGCTTTTTCTCCGGTGCTCTTGGTCGGTGCAAGCACCATGGTCATGTTCCGGCCCTCCAACAGCGGCTGAGACTCGATCATCCCAATCTCTTGCACGTCCTCGGCGAGTCGCATGAGAAGGTCTCGTCCGCGCTCCGGATGCGTTGTCTCGCGCCCGCGGAACATGATCGTGACCTTGACCTTCGCCCTCTGGCCGAGGAAGCGAACGACGTGCCCCTTCTTGGTCTCGTAGTCGTGCACGCCGATCTTCGGCCGCAGCTTTATCTCCTTGATGTGAATCTGCTGCTGGTGCTTGCGAGCCAGCTTCGCCTTCTGCTCCTCGCCGTAGCGGTACTTGCCGTAGTCCATCACCCGGCACACGGGTGGGTCGGCCGTCGCGGCGATCTCGACCAGGTCGAGATTCTTGGCGTAAGCGTATTCACGCGCCTCATCGGTCGTCTTGATTCCGATTTGGGAGCCGTCCGTATCGATCAGACGGACGCGCGGAGTACGGATGCCGTCGTTGATACGAGCATGCGGAACCGACGGGCGAGCGGGCTCATAACGTCGCCGAGGTCTCAATTGGCGTTCACCAAGCTAGGGCTTCCTCCTCTTTCAGAACGACAAAACCGCTGCAGGCAGCGGCTCCGTTCTTTCACCAAACACCTTGGTTTAACCCCCGCCAGCTCTGGGCCGCGGAGGTGAGGGAACGGATGTGCCCCTACTTGCAGGCCGTAAGCGTAGCCGATATCGCCCCCTCAGGAAACCTGACGAGAACGAATCCATTCGGCTACCCCACGCCCACCTACGCGGGCAGTCTCTTCCCCGAGCTTTCGAAAATGCAGAACCAGGTCGTGATATGGCGATGGACTCGGATGCGATCGCTGATCCTGACCGCGACTTCGAATCCGTTCACGTGCACGTCGATATTGGGACCAATGAAGCTGCTTATCCGGACGACTTGTCGATTCGAGTCATAGGAAGCGTCATTCAACATGCCCCAGCTCTCACCATCGCCGAGGTCGAATCCCGAAGCCTGTCGGATGACCAGCTCGCACTCCACGAACGGCATGAGCTCGTGAAAGCGGATGTATTTCAGCCAGCCGTGCCCGCTGCTCTTTGGGGAAGGAAGATCCAGATCGTCTGGTAACCAACTAACCGCTTGGTCGAAGACAACCGTGACAGTCTCGTTCTCTTCGTCTACTGATATCTCGTCCGTGTCGAAGTCCGCATCGTGGAACCAGACGATTTCATCGATCTTCTCGGGAGAGGAAACGGAGATCTCCCTGAGAGCCTTCATTCCGGTCATCTTCGAGCCTCAGGCACTTGGCATCGCGGTGAGCAGAGTCAGTTCGATCACGAGCTCTTTCAGGCTCTTGTGAGACTGGGCGCCACCGCGCTCGCGCACGGCCAGGTTGTCGGCGGATTCCTTGTCGCCGTAGACGATCAGACGCGGGATCTTCTCCAGCTCGGCGTCGCGGATGCGCTTTCCCACCGACTCGCTGCGATCGTCGAGCTCGACCCGGAAGCCGGCGCCGCGCAGACCTTCCGCGATCAAGCGGGATGCTTCGACGTGCCCCTCCCCCACCGGCAGCACGCGCACCTGCACCGGCGCCAGCCAGAGCGGAAGATCGCCGCCGGTGTGCTCGAGCAGGATGCCGATGAAACGCTCGAAGGAGCCGAGCAGGGCACGGTGGATGACGTAGACGGGGTGCTCGCGGTTGTCGGCGCCGACGTAAGTGAGGCCGAAACGGGCCGGCATCTGGGCATCGAGCTGGATCGTCCCCATCTGCCAGGAGCGCCCGAGCGCGTCGGTGATGTGGAGGTCGATCTTGGGCCCGTAGAACGATCCCTCGCCGGCGCCGAGCGCGTACGAGATGGCGTGGCGATCGAGCGCCGAACGCAGCTCGCTCTCGGTGAAGTCCCACTCCTCGTCCGCGCCGAGCTTGTTCTCGGGCCGCGTCGAGAGCTCGGCTCGTGGCTCGATCCCAAACAGGCTGTAGAGATAGCGCAGGTAGTCGAAACAGCCGTCGAGCTCGGCCGCGATCTGCTCCTTGCTACAGAAGATGTGCGCATCGTCCTGGGTGACGTAGCGGACGCGCGTGAGCCCGTGCAGGGCGCCCGCGAGCTCGTTGCGGTGCAGCGGTGCACCCTCGGCGTAACGCAGCGGCAGCTCGCGGTAGCTGCGCAGCTTGCTGCCGAAGAGCAGCATGTGACCGGGACAGTTCATCGGCTTGATGCCGTAGACGTGATCCTCGCTCACGGGGATCAGGAACATGTTCTCGCGGAACTTCTCCCAGTGGCCGGACGTGACCCAGAGCGCCTTGTCGTAGATCAGCGGCGTCTTTACCTCGGAGTAGCCGCGACGGGCGTTCTCGCGCAGGCGCAGCGCCTCGAGCTGATTGAAGATCGTCATCCCCTTGGGGTGCCAGAAGGGCGAGCCGGGCGAGTGCTCGTCGAAGTGGAAAAGATCGAGCTGGGTGCCGAGCCGGCGGTGGTCGCGCCGCTTCGCCTCTTCGAGCCGCTCGAGATGGACGTCGAGATCCTTCTTCGAGAAGAAGGCCGTGCCGTAGATGCGAGTCAGCTGCTTGTTGGCCGAATCGCCACGCCAGTAGGCGCCGGCGAGCCCGGTCAGCTTGAACGCCTTGATCGGCTTCGAGTCGATCAGGTGCGGGCCGCGGCAGAGATCGGTGAAGTCGCCCTGCGTATAAAGAGAGATCGTTCCTTCGGCCTCGTCCACGAGCTCGACCTTGTAGGGCTCGTCCTCGGCGAGAAAGCGCGCGCGCGCCTGCTCACGCTCGATCTCCTCGCGCCGCCACTGCCGCCCTTCCGAGATCTCGCGCCCGACTTCCTGCTCGATGCGGGCCAGGTCGTCCTCGGCGATCGGCTGCGGAAAGTCGAAGTCGTAGTAGAAGCCGGTCTCGATCGCCGGCCCGATCGCCACCTTGACGCCCGGGTAGAGCCGGCGCACAGCCTCGGCCAAGAGGTGCGCTGCGGAGTGTCTGAGCACCGTCAGCGCGCCTGGATCGTCGGCGCTCTTCGTGGTCAAGATCTCGATCTGCTGCCCGTCCGCGAGCGGTAGGCGCAGGTCGCGTAGCTCACCGTCCACGCGAACGCCGACAGCCTGCTCGGCGAGCCGCGGCCCGATCGAGCGCGCGGCGTCCAGCCCCCTCGCCCCTTCGGGCAGCTCGAGCGGTGATCCATCGGGAAGCTGAACGCGCATGGACGAGAAGAATACTCAGAGCTCGTTTCAATTGACGACCCGCCGACTGGGATGCGATCGGTGGATGCGAGGCTAGGACGCAGTGCCCGAGTTCGTAGCCGGCGGCTACGGATGCGACTGAGGACGACGGATCGCGCCGCCGAGCGCGGCCGGGCGGTGGAGTGCTTCATTTGGAACGAGCTCTTCGCGCCGGCGCCCGTCGAGAATCGGCGGGATAGAAAATCGCCCGAGATGGGTACCGGATGGATGTGTCAATCATGGGACCGGTCGTTCGAATTGATCGCCTGGCCGAGAGAGAGTTGCTGATTTCGGTCAGCGGCGAGCTCGACCTGCACTCGGTGGGTGGGCTTCAGGACGCTCTCGACGAGGCCATCTCCGAGACCGGCGAGATGGTCGTGGTCGATCTAGGCGAGGTTGACTTGATCGATTCGATCGCGCTGGGAGCACTGGCTCGAGCCTCCAGGCGCCTACGCGAATCGAGCGGTGCGCTCGGTGTGGTCGCCTCGAACGCCGATGTGGTGCGGGCCTTCGAGATCACCAGCCTCGACCGGGTCATTCCGATGGCCTCGACAACGGCCGAGGTCCTGGCGCGCCTGCGGGCTTCCAG
Organism: Actinomycetota bacterium; assembly: GCA_003132665.1. Classification (GTDB taxonomy): domain Bacteria; phylum Actinomycetota; class Thermoleophilia; order Gaiellales; family Gaiellaceae; genus Fen-549. The sequence goes on along the minus strand of PKYN01000006.1, from coordinate 17,404 downwards.
CCTCTAGTCGGCTTTTTGATCGGCGCCGAGGCCTTGCAGATAAATGCACCCGAAGGAGGTCGGGACGTAGCGGGCTCGCCAGTAGGCGAAGGGGTCGTCGTAGACGCGCTCGACCACCGCAAAGCGCTCGACGGTTCCGATCTCGTCCTCCTGCGCCAGGCGGCCGCGCTCGAGCAACTCTCGCACGCTGCGCCTGTCTTGATCCTTCCCCAACCGGCGCGCCAGCTCGTCGATCGCCACGCCGCCCGGGCGCTCTACGGCGAGTGCGACCAGCTCACGCAGCACTATGAGCAGCTCCCGCTCGGCCTCGACATCGTGGGCGACGGTGTTTTCGATAATCGACTTTGAATCGAGGTTCACGGCATTCCTCGCTCTCGCCGGACGGTGGGGTTCTCTCTCCTTCATCGGCAGACGCGAGCGGCCTCCTGAGCTTCATATCGAGTGATCGGGCCTCCAGCCCGCGTCACAACCCGCGCTGCAGAAGGCAAATCGCCCCGACGCTGAGCGGTTTTGCGCGGCCCCGAGAATGGAATAGGAGTTAGCGATGCGATCACCCACACTCCTCTCGTTGCTCGGCGCCGGCCTGGTCGCGATCGTCATCGCCGTGCTCGTGGCGCAGACAGCAACGAGCTCACGGGCCGCCGCGCCCACCTGCACCGCCTCCCAGCTGAAGGGGAAGCTGCTCGACTCACAAGGAGCCGCCGGAACGATTCTCTTCAGCGTCACGCTCGAGAACTCGGGCGACGCCTGCTCGCTCAAGGGTTATCCGGGGCTGCGAATCATGGGTGCGCACCGGCTGCTTCCGACCCGCGCCGTACACGGTGGGCTGGCGGTCTTGAACTCGACTCCGAAGCGCGTACTACTGAAGCACCTCGGTCGCGCCAGCGTCCTCATCTCCTACAGCGACGTCCCGGTCGGTAGCGAGAGCTCCTGCCCGGTCGGGAAGGCGCTACGACTGCGACCGCCGGGCGCAAGCGGCCGACTGACTGTCCGCGTGAGCACGAACGCCTGCGGCCGCGGCACGCTGCACGAGTCGCCCGTGCTGGCCGGCATCCGGCACGCGGCCTGACAAACGGCGTAGTGGCTGGCATGTTGCTCGCGGGCCGACGAGAGCCGGCAGCGTTGGCGCGACTCCGATCAGCCGGCCGCGGGAAAGCGTTTTCGCCCGCAAAACGGGTTGCTGTTTGCTTTCCCTCCCGTCCACGTAGGAGAATGCCCCTCGTTGAGACTCCGGGCGTCGTGGCCAATCGCAAGAACTGCAGGCGCAGACAGCGCTCTACCGCCCCTGCGGCCGGATCGTCATCAAGCGACGTCCTCGAGAAAGGAATCCGAGTAATCATGCGCACACGCACGCTTTTCGCCCTGTTGGGGGCGATGCTCGTCACCGTGCTGATCGTCGGGGCCACGACCGGCTGCGGCAGCAGCTCGAAGAGTAAGCAGATCACGATCAAAGTCTTCCCGGCCGACACGAACGCCGCCATCGCCCTGCAGACCGGCAAGGTCGACGCTTATGCAGCCGACGCCACCCCTGTCCTCTACTACATGAAGAAGAACCCCGGCAAGTACGAGATCGCCGGAAAGCAGCTCGCAACCACGCCCGAAGGCATCGCCACCCGCAAGGGCGATCCGCTCGGCAACAGCTTCAAACAGGCGATAGCGAAGCTCTACGCGACCGGCGAGATGCAGAAGATCCTCGGCCGTTGGGGCCTCAGCCAATTCGCTCTCGCGAATCCCCCGGCTGCTCCGGCGTCGCTGACTGCTCCCAACATCAGCGGCGGCACGATCAAGTTCTGCAGCGACACCACCTATCCGCCCATGGAGTCAATAGAGAACGGCAAGACCGTCGGCGCCGACATCGACATCGCCAACGCCCTCGTCAAGCTTTGGGGGAAGAAGGCCGAGTTTCAAACGACCGGCTTCGACGTGCTCATCCCCGCGCTCCAGGCGAAGAAGTGCGACGCGATCATCAGCGCCCTCTCGGATACGCCGGGGCGTGCCAAGGAGGTCGACTTCTCCGACTACGTCTCCGTCGGAACGCTGATCATGGTCAAGAAGGGCAACCCGGCTGGAATCACCGATCTGGCCTCCCTGAGCGGAAAGGTCGTCGCGGTTCAGGCCGCCACGACCCAGAAGGCCATGCTCGACGCCGAGAACGCGAAGCTAGCGAAGAAATAGGAGCCTGCTGATTACTCTCGGCCTGGTCAACTGGCACCTCGTCTGGACGCGCATCGCCGATCCGGACAGCGTGTTCGTTCATGCACTCTGGGCGACGGTCTACATCTCGATCGTCGCCCAGGTGCTGGGCATCATCCTCGGCCTGATCGCGGCTCTCATGCGGATGTCGAACTTCAGGCCGCTGCGGTTCCTCTCGGGCGCCTACGTGCTCGTGTTTCGTGGTACGCCGGTACTCGTCCAGATCATGTTCATCTGGCTCATCATCCCGGGGCGCACAGTCGGCTTCGGAGCCTTCACTCTCAAGCAGGAAGTGTTCGCGGGCATCCTCGCCCTAGGCGTCAACGAGGGCGCCTACATGCGCGAGATCATCCGAGCCGGGATCGACTCCATCGACAAGGGACAGATGGAGGCCGGGAAGTCGCTCGGGATGCGCTACGGCGCGATCATGCGGAGGATCGTCCTGCCGCAGGCCGCACGCGTGATCGTGCCGCCGCTCGGCAACGAGTTCAACAACATGATGAAGACGAGCTCACTCGTTTACATCATCGGCGTCTACGAGCTCTTCAGCGACGCCGAACAGGTCTTCTCTAGCTCGGGGAACGTCGCGCCCTTTATCGCGGTCGCTTTCTGGTATCTCGTTCTCACCTCGATCTGGAGCATCGTCCAGGCTTCGATCGAACGCAGGCTTGCCGTCAGTGAGCATGGCGACGAGCTGTCGCTGCGTGAGCGCGCTGTTGCGGTTTGGACCGAGGGTGGCGGAGTCTCTCGTCTCGGAGACTGGCCATTCGGCGCCGGCGGACGTTGGCGAGGACGATCATGACGTCCAGTCCGGAGGGTCTCGTGTTGCGGGCGACCGAGGTGCACAAGCACTTCGGCCGATTGCACATTCTCAAGGGGGTGTCACTCGACGTCAGGCCGCGGGAAACCGTTTGCATCATCGGTACGTCCGGCTCTGGCAAGACGACCTTCCTGCGCTGCATCAACCATCTCGAGAAGATCGACGGCGGCTCGATCGAGGTCAACGGGCATCCGATCGGCTACCGGATGAAGAACGGCAGGCTGGTCGAGGACTCCGAACGGAACATCTCCCGCCAGCGCACCGAGATCGGCTTCGTCTTCCAGCGCTTCAACCTTTTTCCGCACAAGACGGCGCTCGAGAACGTAACCGAGGCGCCGATTCAGGTCCGCGGCGTCTCCAAGCAAGAGGCCGTCAGCGACGCCGAGAAGTTACTCGCGCGCGTCGGCTTGGCGGACAAGAAGGACACCTACCCGGGCAAGCTCTCGGGCGGGCAGCAGCAGCGGGTGGCGATCGCCCGGGCGCTGGCGATGAAGCCGGCGCTGATGCTGTTCGACGAGCCCACCAGCGCGCTCGATCCCGAGGTCACCGGCGAGGTGCTGGACGTGATGGAGGAGCTGGCGCACGAGGGCACGACGATGATCGTCGTCACGCACGAGATGGGCTTTGCCAAGCGCGCCGCTGACCGCGTGGTGATGATGGACGAGGGAGTGATCATCGAGGAGGGCTCGCCCGAGCACTTCTTCGAGTCGCCCACGCACGAGCGCACCAAGGCTTTCCTTTCCAAGATCCTCTGAGCGCTCGCGCCTTCCGGGCGCCGCGGGCGCGGTTCTGGCGAAACTTGACCAGCCGATCGCCCGCTTACGATTGCGCAGGCGGTGCAGTCGTTGTGCCGCGATCCACGACAAGGAGGAATCTATGGCCGAGGCGACAGAAGAGCGAGGATTCTCGCGGGTCGCCGACCCCGCGCCGCTAGGTCTGGCGGCGTTCGCGCTCACTACCTTCATGCTGAGCGGACACAACGCGACCTTTATCCCCGACGGGATCTGGATTGGGCTGGCGATCTCCTATGGGGGCGTGATCCAGCTTTTGGCCGGAATGTGGGAGTTCCGGAATCGCAACGTCTTTGGCGCGACAGCCTTCTCGAGCTACGGGGGCTTCTGGCTCTCGCTCGGGATCTTCGTCTTGATAATCAACACCCAGACCACGTTCTACTCAGCCTTCCAGAACAAGGCCCAGGTAAACAGCGCGCTGGCTTGGTTCCTGATCGCGTTCGCGATCTTCAACACCTACATGGTGCTCTGGGCGTCCCGGGTGAGCCTGGCGACGTTGGCCGTGTTCCTGACGCTCGAGGTCACCGAGATTTTGCTGGCGGTCGGCTTTCTCCTCGTCGCTCACGGCCGCACAGACTTCTGGCTCCACGCCGGCGGCTGGGCGGGCATCGTCACCGCTGCGGTCGCTTGGTACGCCTCGGCGGCAGGAGTGGTCAACGGGATGGGGTCGAAGCGCGTACTCCCGGTGGGGAAAGGGCTCTGGGGCGACTAGCCCCGCGGCTCGATTCACGCCGGCTGTAGCAAGCGGCGCCTTACGCATCAACGCGAGAGAGCGGGGCGGCCAGACCGCCCCGCTCTCTTTGGCGCGACTCTTCGCGTCGCTACTTCTTGAGCGTTCCGATCAGAGAAGCCGTATACGAGCCGGCTCCACATTTCGACGCACTCTTCTTGGCGCTGGCGACCTTGAGCGTTCCCGCCCACTTGGTCACCCGCCACTTACCCTTGACCCAGCCGCTCTTCTGGACCCTCATGCTGAACGTCTCGGTCGTAGGAGTGTTGGCCGAGCTGCTGCATGAGACCGTCTTGCCGCTGCGAGCCTTGTAGGAGACTTTGCCCGCGCGGGACAGCGCGTAGTGGCCCTGCCCCTTCACGCTCGCACCCTCTTTACCGGGCTATTCACAGCTTCGACCCCACTCACGCGCCGCTAGATCACTAATTACGTTGCGTTGTGTTCGATACCCACAGCTAGGCGCACATTCAGTAGATACGTGTCTCGCCCTCCCGGGAACACGCTTTCAGGCCGTACGCGAGAAGGCGCCGGATCGGCACGGCCGGGGTTGCCGGTATCCGGTCACGGGTAGAAACTCCCTGGACTATCGAGTCGAGACCGGAGGAGGTCCGCGAATGAGTCAGACAGCCAGCGCGCTCCTGATCGTCGCCTCTGTTGCGGCGTTCTTCCTCGCCTCCGCAATCTGGATGCTCTTTCTCGACAGCCACGTCGATGTCAGCGGCCGCATCCTCCTTTCCGAGAAGGGTCTCGATCCGGCGCGCCGCCTTCGCATCGAGGGCGAGTTCTCGCCAGTCCCGCACGGGCACCACGTCTGGCTCGCCTTCGAGATACGCGACCTGCTCTTCCCGGTCGAGCCCGAGCTGCATGCGAGTGGCGGGCGCTTCTCGCAAGAAATCGGGCCGGAGACTCCCAATGAGGCGTATTCGCTGGCGCTGGTGCTGGTTGGGGCGAAGGGACAGCGGGCGATCGAGTACTGGTTGCTGGAGGGAAGCCTGGGCGAGGGATTCCCGGGGTTCGATCGTATTCCGGGCGCCAGCGAGCTCGATCGCGTGCCGGGCCCTCTGCTCGGGCGCGATTCCAAGGATGCGCGCGTGGAAACTCGCCTGGCTCCGCCTTCTTGAGAACCAGCTTCGGAGTTGCCGCGATCTTTCCGTCTACGTGAGCGAAAGCGGCGGGCTCACGTACTGCCGGATCGGGCCGGGGCTGGTGCTGGCGACCAACCGTACGCGCAGGCGATATCCGCTACCGGCACTGAGAGGCGCACCTGCAGACAGGGTCAGCTTGCTGGTCACGTCGGCTTGCAAGATCCCACGCGTGGCTCTGACGGGCTTACCGTCGGCGCGCTCCAGGGTGATCAGGTAGGCGCAGTCGCGCGTGCACGCAAGCAGTACCCAGGGCGGGGATTGACTCGAGAAACTGAGCGGGAAGACGAGGGTCTTGGTGGCCACACTCGCCTGAAGGCCCGGGCAGACGTCGAGCGTACCCCGCTCGGCCAGAGCGGCAGACTTGGCGACGTCGCTCACGCTTGTCTTGGCGGTTCCGTCGGCGTAATAGAGCCCGGATTGGTCGCCGGGCACCGCACCGCTGCCGGCTTTGTCCACGAGCCGGTTGAACAGCACTCCCGAGACGTTCGGCATGCAGACGGTGCCTTGCAGAACCTGCTTGTACGCATTCCTCTGAACACTCTCGCTGACACCCGGCACGGGGCCCGGCGGCGTCGGGTACACACTCGCCTTCTCGGCCGGTATGGTCGTTGCTGCGGCGATCCCGTCCACGAGTATCGGCAGCGTCGCGCCTTTTTGGGCCGAGTCGGAAAACGCCTTGTCGAGCGCCGCCACGAGCTGCGGATAGTTCTTGATCGTCCAAACGTTTCTGGCGGCTTCCGGCGCGGGCTTGAACGCCAGCTCGTCCATGCTCGGCTGCGTGCGACCCAGTAAATCGATAGCTTCCGCCAATGTCATGAGGGTCGTATTCGGAGATACAGCGCCGTCCAGCTCTCCGGCAACTACGAGCGCCGGCGCCTTGGCCTTCGCGGCGTCGCGAAGCGCGGCCAGCGCAGCCGCATAAGCGGGCGCGCTCTTGAGCGTCGGAGCCGGCCCCAGCATCAGCTCGTTGATGCCCGGAACCTGCGTAACGAGAGAGCTTGCGAACGCTGCCAGCTGAGCGCGACCAGTGGCGTCGGAAGGCGGAGACACCGTCGCCAGCTCGACGATCAGGCGCTTCGTCGCGGGAATCGCGCTCAGGTCGCCGACCGTGGCTGCGTCGGGTGCTAAGGCGCCGGGGCTCCAGTTGACGATCAGGCGAACGGTGTTGAGACTCGCGCTCGTGGTGAGAGAGGCTTGAGCAGCGTTGTCCAGGCCGGCGCCGACGCTGAAGGAAGCCGGACCGGTCGAAGGCGTAGTCGTCGTCGCCACGGCCGCTCGCGAAACAACACCGGCTTCGGCCGCATCCAGGACCGACTTCGTCTGCGACACGGCCGAGCTCACCACCGACCAATTCGCCGCCGGAACGACGCGCACGATCGGAAGGCCCGTGAAAGATGAGCTGTTTCCGGCCCAATCGCGCGCCTTGACGGTGACGAAATAGGCGCCGGCTCGACCGGGCAGCTTCCAACCGAGGTTGTACCAACCGCCGTAGAGCGTCACGCGCTTCGTCCGGCCCGCCGCCGACTTCATCTCTACTGCGGCCGGCTTCGAAAGCCAGAATCGAACCGTTCCGGCGTTGCCATTGGCGATCTTGAAGGCCGGAGGTTGCTTCGTGTAGCCGGCGAGCCTGGTCGCAGCGTCGGAGAGCCGGGGATCCGACGATCCGAGTTTTCTCAGCAACTGCACGACGTATTTCTGGTAGTCGAGCGTGGACGGCGTTCTCGGCAGCGAGTAATACGTCCAGTAGCCGGTGTCGAAGCGGCGCAGGTCGGTGGCCGCAGCTTGCTCCATCTCCGTGGCGAGCGTCGCCGCATCGCCGTCGGCGCTTGCGTTGGCATAGTCCCGAAGCGAAATCAGCGCTTGCAACTGGGCGTTTAGCACGGCGAGATTGTTGAAGCCGTAGAGCCTTATCCAGGGGCCCGAGGAGCGCTGCAGCGTGAGTCGGCCGGGAATCGTGCGAAAAGCAGCCTGGGCCGTCGCCATCAGCTTCGCCGAGTCGGCTTCGACTACTCGCGCAGCGTTCGCGAATGCCTGAGCCGCGACCGCCTGCGCCATTCCCGACAGCCAGGGCCCCCGCCCGCCCGAATAATCGAAGTAGTACTCCCAGCCAAGGCCGCCGCCGGGCTCGTTCACGCCCCGTTCAACCAGGGCCTGCTCCAGGCGCTGCACCAACTCAATCGATCCTCCGGTGACCTTCGCGTTCAGCGCTCCGAAGTTGGCCAGCGGATGGAACTCGAAGCCAACACCGCTCATGTAGCGGTAGACGACGCCGTCGGCGTCGGTGATATCGGTGTGTCTTGCGGGCGCTCCATGCTTGGCGAAGTAGTCGTTGTTGATCTCAAGCTGCCCCAGCACGGCGGTGGCGCGGGCCCGGGTCAGCTTCGACGCCACCCGTGCCACCTGGTGCAGGTTCGCCGCAATGGGGGCCCGCCGCGATTGCGGTAACCCGCGAATGAGCTTCGCCGCACGGTTCACCGCGTTGCGGTAACGAGCGGCATCGGCTCGTTCAATCCAGCCTTTTGCGACGCCTCGCTTGATGCCGGCGAGTGCAGCTTTCTGATCGGGGAGAGCCGTGCGAGCGGGCGCCGAGCCCACGAAAACGACCATGCCTACTATCGCTACGGCGGCGCCTAGCGAAAACCTCATACTGAAAACGACGTCCCTTCGGGTGAGTTGTTTGCCACGAACGAATTCGCCTTGATCACCGCACTCCCCTTCCCTCGGTGTTCCGGCGTGCAGCAGCGGCGTAGCCCCGCGACGCCCTACGGAAGCGGCTGAAGCGGTTGCCAGTCCGGCTGATCGCTCGAGCCGGGGCCGGCGTCGAGCGTCATTGGCGCCGTCCCGTCGGAATTCATGACGTGAAGGTCCGCCAAGTCGTCGCCGAACTGCTTGGAGAAAACGATCCGCGATCCGTCGGGCGACCAAGCAAGCGTCGCGTTCGCCGCCGGGCCTAGCGGGCGCGGATTGCTCCCGTCGCTGCCGGAGATGACAATCGACTGATCGCAGGCAAAGGCGATCAGGCTTCCGTCGGGCGCCCAGGTGGGAGAGCTCGCTCCGATCGAGCCGCAACCCAGCGTGAGCGGCTCGAGCGCACCGACCCTCGGCTTGAGAGATCTGTTCTGCAGCTCGACCACGAAGATGCTTCGGATGCCGGCGGTGTCCGTAGCGGTAAAGGCGATAGAGCTCTCGTTCTTCGCGTTGACCGTCCAGGCGGGCTCGGAGACGCTCGTGTACTTCGTCGGGCTGGTCGGGTCAAACTTGAGCTCGAGCGGTGTTGGGTCGGTTCCGTCGTTGTTCGCTATCACCAGGTCGAGCCCGGAGGCGACGACGAGGTGCTCGCCGTCGGGGCTCCAGGCGGGATCGGCGCCCCGAAGCCCGGTCGAGCGCGGTACCTCTCCGTTCTCGTCAACCAGATAGACGACTCCGTCGCGTGTGAACGCCAACTCGCTACCGTCGGGCGACCAGGTCGGGCTGGCATCGAACCGGGGTCGTAACAACCAGCGCGTGTGCTTCCCGTCCAGGCTTGTCTGCAGGACGAAACCGCTCCAACGAGCCGTTCGTCGGGTGTAGACGATCCCGTTTGTCCCCTTTTCCCAGCTCGGTTGTACGCCCTTGGCGGCGACGAGACGCAGCTTCTTTCCGTCGTTCCTCATCGCATAGACGCCCTTGCCGGCTGTGAAAGCGATCCAGCGGCCGCCCGGCGACGAGGTGGGCTGAACCTCGTTGACGTTCGGAGTCGCGGTTAGGCGCTTGCGCCCAGATCCGTCAGCGCGCATCACGAAGACGTCGTTCACCGTGGCGCTGCGAGGCACTGCTACGAATAGGAGCTTGCGGCCGTCCGGCGACCACGACGGCTGGTTTCCCGACCCCACCCGGCGCTCCTTGCCTTTCGACGGATTCACGACCCAGATGCTTCCGCCGCGATCGAAGGCGATCAACCCTCGATTCGACCAGCTCGGCGCGGCGCCGCTGAAGTCGGCGTTCGTGATTTCCCGGGCATCGCTTCGGTCGGCATTCATCACCCAGAGGCTGCCGTTTCGGTAATACGCGATCTTCTTTCCGTTCGGCGACCAGGTCGATGCGAAGGGCCGGTTCGAGGTGTCTTCGATGAAACGCCCGACGTGATTGCCGTTCGAGTCCATCGTCCAGAATTCGTAGCTGGAGGTCAGCTTGGTCAAGATCCGCACCGAGAAGAGGATCTTTTTCCCGTCTGGCGAGGCGACCGCGTACCCCCCCTGCGGATTGTTGACGACCAGCTTCTGCACGTTCGAGCCATCCGGGTCCATCTCGAAGATCGAGGGTGTCCCGTTGCGGTCGTTGATGAAGGCGATCCTGCCGTCGTTCCCGGGGAAGGCGCCGCGTGCGCTTCCGGTGCAGATCGTCACCGCTAGTGCCGCTAACAAGGTTGTGGCGAGCGCAGCTCGGAACATGTTCACTCCAACTTTACGTCCCTTCAGGAACTTCCATCTAGCGACCGCGCATCGAGTGTACGCGCTCCCCCGGCTCCGAGGGCATTACGCCGAAGGGTCGCTGTTCTTAGAGCTCTCGGTTTCGACCAGCGCCTCCCAGCGCTCGAGCAGGCGATCGACTCGGGCTCGAGTCGTCCGAAAGGCGCTCAGTTTCTCCATGTCGGCCCAGTCCTCGGCCAGTTCTTGCTCGAGCGCGGAGAGTCGTATCTCGAGGCGCTCGATCTCTTGCTCCAGACGCAGCCGCTCGCGCTCGAGCGGCGATGTCTTCGTTCGCGCGGGTTGGGGCTTTTTCGCCTTCGGGGGCGACTGCGGCGTCGCCGGCGCGCGCGCCTGCTCTCGCGCCAGAACGTAATCGGCCCAGCGGCCGTCGTAAGAACGTAACTCGCCGTCTTCGATCGCCAGAGTTCGCGTCGCTACGGCATCGAGCAGGGCTCGATCGTGCGAGACGATGAGCAGCGTTCCGTCGAAGGCCTCCAGCGCCGCCTCCAGCGCCTCGCGACTCTCGACGTCGAGGTGGTTGGTCGGCTCGTCGAGAACGAGGAAGTTGGCGCCCGAGGCCACGAGGAGCGCCAGCGCGAGCCTCCTTCTCTCCCCTCCCGAAAGCGTGCGAACCGCCTTCTCCTGCGTTTCGTAACCTGAGAAGAGGAAGCGCCCGAGCATTTTTTGGGCATCGGCGCGCGAAAGACCGGTGGCCGAGCGCGCGCAGTCGATGACGCTACCGCGGTCGTCCAGCTCGAGGGTGTGTTGAGAGAAGAAGCCGCACTCGACGCTCTGGCCGAGGCGCACCGTTCCCGTTGCCGGCGCGCGGCGACCGATCAGCGTCTCTACCAGCGTGGTCTTGCCCGAGCCGTTCGCGCCGACGAGAGCAACGTGCTCGCCGCGCTCCAGCACGAGGTCGACGGCGCCGAGGAGCCTGCGACCGCCGACTTCCAGCGCAACTCCCTTCGCCTCCAGCACGATCCGTCCCGAGCGGGTCGGCTTCAGGAACTCGAAGCCGAGCGAGCGCCGCGCTCGCGCAGGCGCGTCGACCTTGTCCGCTTCGATGCGCGCGATCTGCTTCAGCTTCGACTGCGCCTGACGGGATTTCGTGCCATAGCGAAAGCGGGCGACGAAGCGCTCGAGTCGCGCGATGTCCTCGGCCTGGCGGGCGGCCATCCTGGCCGCGTGCTGCTCGCGCACCGTGCGCTCCTCGCGCCAGGCATGCCACGGGCCCGAGAAGAAGGTTCCGCGCCGGTTCTCGAGCTCGAGCACGCAATTGGTGGCGGCCTCGAGAAACCAGCGATCGTGCGCCACCAGGATGAGCGCCGCGTCCAGCCGGCACAGCTCGCTCTCGAGCCATTCGATGCTCGCAACGTCTAGATGATTCGTCGGCTCGTCGAGAAGCAACAGATCGGCGCCCGCGCCGAGCGCCCGGGCCAGCGAGGCGCGCGTCAGCTCGCCGCCCGAGAAGCTCTCGAGCGGGCGCTCCAGATCGGACTTCGAGAAGCCGAGCCCGCGCGCGGCCGCCTCGTAGCTCGTGCGCCAGCCGTAGCCGCCGGCGTGCTCGAGCCGCGCCTGCGCGTCGGCGTAGCGCCGCAACGTCGCCGGATCGTGAGTTCCCGCCGACATTGCCGCTTCCAGCTCTGCCAGCTCCTTCTCGGCAGCGAGCAGATCCTCGCTCGCCGAGAGCATGTACGAGCGCAGGTCGAGCCCGCGCTCAAGCGGCGGGCGCTGATCGTGCAGGGCGATCTTCGTTCCCTTGGCCAGCGCCAGCTCGCCGGCCTGCAACTCGGTCCTGGACGCAAGAGCCTGCAAGAGCGTCGTCTTGCCGACCCCGTTCGCTCCCGCCAGAGCCATCCGCTCGCCGCGATCGAGCGAGAACGAGACGCCCTCGAAGAGAAGCGTCCCGGCAAACTCCTTGCGTAGATTCGAGGCGACCACCACCGGCATGCGGCAAGGGTAGCTTGGCGTCGCGGCGAGCCAGGGTCGAGCGAAGCGCTTTTCTCGAAGCGGGAGCGCCGCTTTTCCTCACCGGGCGCCGGGCACTCGGCTTTCCGGCAATCGGCTAGAAGGCGCTGGCGCCTGCGGGAGTTCCGAGTCCCGTTGGGCCGTCATAGCCGGCGGCGGCGCTGCACAGATAGCTCGAGGAGCAAGTCCCGTTCGTACCTACCGAAACATCGAACAGCGAGGTGGCGTGGGCATAGGGATACGAGCCGGCGACAACTGTGTCCGCGTTACCGGCAAGCGCGTAGATGGCCGCCACGATCGGTGCGGCCAAGCTGGTGCCGCCGATCTTGAACCAACCGCGCTGTCCGGAGTAACCGTAGGAGTCGTAGACCGCCGCGCCTGTGTCGGGATTCGCGACAGCCGCAACGTCCGGGACAGTCCGCTGCGCGCAGCCGGCGTCAGATTGCCAGGTCGGCTTGGACTCGTAGGCCGAGCAGCCCGAGCTGCCCTGCTCCCAGGCGGTCTCGCTGACGCGGGTATTCGAGCCGTCGATATCGAGGGTGGTACCGCCGACCGCGGTCACGTATGGCGAGGCAGCGGGCCATTTCACTCCGTAACCGGCATCGCCGGAAGCGGCAGTGATGGCGATTCCGGGATGATTGAAGTGCGAGTCGAGCGAAGTCTCGCCGCGAAACTCGTTCACTACCCAGGAATTCGAGATCACATCGGCGCCGAGTTTCGCCGCGGTGTCGACGGCGGCGACGAGATCGTTGACCGAGCTCGATTCGGCCTCGACGAGAAGGATCGTGCAATTAGTGCAGACGGCGCGGGCGGCCTCGACATCGAGCGAGGTCTCGAGCGCCCAGAGAGCGTTGGGACTTGGAAGCGGAGTCTTCGCCCCGGCCCCGTTTACTTTGCGGAAGCAGCCGTTCGAGCTAGTGCAGGCCGGCAGCGAGAAGGTCTTGGAGTAGACGCTGAGATCCGCCTCGATGTTGGGGCTGTCGTAGGCCGTCACGATCGCGATCGTCTGCGAGCGAGCTGCGGCGGAGGGCAGGTTGTAGGCGCCGCGAAGCTGCGCCGGCCCATAACCGGCGGGGCGCGTGCTAACCGAGTTCGCGTTCAGCCCGGCCGTGCTGTCCGGCTTCTTCTTCGCCTTCTTGCGAGCCTGCGCCGCCTTCTTGCGAGCCTGCGCCAGGCATTTCTTTGTGTGCTTGCGCGCCTTGGTCGCGCAGCTCTTCTTCGCCTTCTTGTGCGCCTTCGTGTTCACGGCGGCGACGCTCGCTTTGCACTCGCCGCTTTGAGCGCTGAGACACAGCGCAGGCCGCGCATGGATGGCGCCCGAGCTTGAGCTCGTGGGGCTCGTGGCGGCCTTCTGCGCCGCCGTGCCCGAGATCAGCACCGCGACGAGAGTGGAAGCAACGCACCAACGCGCGACGCGACGATTCCCCAGCCCCCGGTCAGCGGCTCGGCGATCGCGCCGAAGCGGCTTCCAGCAATGCAATCCGAGACCCCGAGTGCCCATACCCAAGCGATCGGAGAAGCGCTCTCAGCGTCCATCCTCGGATAGAGCCTGCCCGCGCCAACCAGCCGTTCGACCAGGTCCCCGTTTCCGCGTAGTGGGACTACGGCGTGCGCAGACCGGAGTAACCCGTTCGGGGGATAAGATCGGCGAGCGGCCCGCCCGCTAGCGTCAAGCGCGCTGGTCAGACGCTTTTCGCGACTTCGGGCACGGCCCAGATTCGGATCACCCCGTCCAGCCCGGCCGAGGCGACACGGTCGCCGCTCGGGTTGAAGACGGCGCTCCGCAGCCTCGTCTTCTGGCCTGTGACGATGCGCAGGCAGACGCCGCTGTCAACGTCCCAGATCCGTACCGTCTGGTCCGAGCTTGCGCTGACAAGCCGGCTACTGTCGGGACTGAAATCGACGCTCGATACGGCGTTCGTATGCCCCTCGAGCACCTTCTCGCACTGATCGCTGGTGGGATTCCAGAGCCGGATCATGCCGTCGTAACCAGCCGACGCGAGCAGCTTCCCGGAGGGAGCGAAGGCGACGCCGTTCACCAACGAAGTGTGGCCCTGGAGCTCGCGCTTCGCTAGCCCGCTCTTCGCATCCCAAAGCCGGACCGTCCGATCGTGCCCCGCCGAGGCAAGTAGCGCTCCGGACGGATCGAAGGCGACGCCGGCAACGGTGTCGGAGTGGCCTTCGAGCGTTCGCAAGAGCTTGCCGCTGGCCGGGTCCCAGATCCTTATCGTCTTGTCGAAGCCCGCGGAGGCGAGTATGCGCCCGTCCGCGCTGAAGGTGACGGCCTCGACAGAACGCTTATGCCCCTCGAGCGCGCGCGACTCGACCCCTTTCTTCACATCCCACAGCCGCACGATCTTGTCGTAGCCGGCCGAGGCGAGTATGTCGCCGGAGGGGTTGAACGCCACCCCGGCCATCGGCTCCTCGGACCCTTCGAGCACGTGCAGACAGGAGCCGCTCTCCGCGTCCCAAAGCCGCACGGTGGTGTCGAAGCCGGCGGAAGCAAGGAGCTTTCCGGCACGATCGAAAGCGAGCTGAGAAACCGGGCCGTGATGGCCTTCGAGAAGGCGCGCGAAGCCGGGCGACTCGCCGCGCTCGCGCTGCCCGCCGGACTGCGACCGCTGTTCGTCTTTCCTCCGTAGGCCCAGTCTCATGACTCGCGTATACCCAGGGCCTCGCGGCGCGAACCTCGATTGGCGCAGGATCAGGGCGAATGGCACAAGATCCTGCAAATCTCGCTGTTTGTCAGGCCATGAGCGAGCCGGACGGCAGCCAGGAAGTGAAATCTTCTCGAGTCGGCGGGTCGGACATCCAGGAGGTGTCGGGCAACGGGGTTTGCAGCGCCTCCTCGACCGAGCGCCACCCTTTCCCCAGGGGCATGCGCCCTGTTGTACCCCGGCGCGTGATCCAGAGCAGCTCGCCGCGGCGCTCGGCCTCGTGCGCGATTGCAAGCGCCAGCCTGGCGTCCTGGAGGTTGTATTCGAGCACGTCGGCGCAGCGGCCCTGAGCCCACATGATCGGGGCGTCGTAGCCGGTGATGCCGCCGCACTTTCCGGGCAGGCCGAACCCCTCCGCCGCCTTTCCCAGGCCCACCGGATAACCGAGCTCGCAGACGACGTGGAACATCATGTCCACGTGCCCGAGCGCGATGCGGGCGCACTCCTCGGCGAGGCCCGACTCCTCCGCCAGCACGTTGAAGTCGAAGCCGAGGCCGTTCCAGGAGAGAAGCGTGTAGCCCTGATCGGCCCAGGCGGCGAACTGCTCGATCATCGCGCGCACCTCGGCGGGCGACATCTGCGCCGCCGGCTCGCCGCCGTTTGCCCCGTGCCAGACGAACGGCTCCTCCTGCCCGGATACGACGGCGGCGGCACAGGCGATGCCGAGCGGCCGATGGTCCATCAGGTCGGTCACCGATTCGGGCAGCACCTTGGCCGTCTCGATGTCGAAAGCAACGTAGTTGCGCGTCGTGCCCATCTAGACCGCGGTTAACGCTACTTGGCGCGTCGGCTGGGGATGCTTACGGCAGCCTCTCCGCGAAGCGGGATATGCCGCACTGACGCTTCGCCTACGCCGAGCTAGGGTATGGCGAGAACCGAGATGGACGAAGAGACGAACAAGACGGCCTCGAGCGGAAAGAAGTTCGCCGCGGACCTGCGTGAGCTGGTTCGGCTCGAGATCGCGCTGGCAAAGAGCGAGCTCGCCTCGAAGGGAAAACACGCCGCAATCGGGGTCGGACTGCTTTTGGTCGCGCTTCTCACCGTGTTCCTACTGATCGCAACGCTCGTGACCGCGGCGGTGCTGGCCTTCGCCCTGGTCGTTCCGGGCTGGGCGGCCGCGCTCGTGGTGGCGGGCTTGCTCTTACTGGTCACGGGAGCGTGCGTGGTCATCGGCATCCAATCCCTTCGCGCGGCCGTTCCACCGCTTCCGAAACAGGCGATCCAGAGCAGCAAGGAGAACGTCGAATGGCTCAAAGCCCGACTCAAATCCGTGCGCAGATAGAAACCGTGCGAGCCCGCTTGGAGGAGGAGCTGGACGAGTTTGGGCCGGTCATCGCGCGGCGGCTACAGCGGGCCCGGCGCCTGACGAAGGCTGGAGCGCTCGCAGGAACCATCCTGACTGTCCGGCGACTCCTGACGGGCGGAAAGCGCAAGCATCGGGGCCGCGCGCGAAAACAAGCAAGCTGTTGCGCGAAGTGCCACGGGAAGCACCGGCGCCGCCAGAAGTAGCGTCGGGCCGGTCCGCTCAACCCGGCAGCGAGCGCGACCCGCTGAAATTGCGGCACGGCGCCGGACGTTAAAGAAACTGTGGCGTTACTTCTTTTGGTCGGGTTCGTGGCCGGCATCATCACGGCTGTCTCGCCCTGCGTACTGCCGGTGCTGCCGATCGTGCTGGCCGGCGGAGCGGCGGGCGAGCGGCGGCGGCCGTACGCGATCATCGCCGGTCTCGTGCTCAGCTTTACCGTCTTCACGCTGAGCGCGACGGCGCTTCTCTCGGCGCTCGGGCTGCCGCAGGACACGCTGCGAAACGTTGCGATCGCGCTGCTCTTCCTGCTCGCGGCGACCTTGCTCGTGCCGCGGATCGGAATGCTGGTCGAGGCGCCGTTTGCGCGCCTGAGCCGCTGGCGTGTCGGCGGCGAGCTTGGCGGAGGCTTCCTCCTGGGCGCCAGCCTCGGGCTCGTCTTCGTGCCCTGCGCCGGGCCGGTGCTGGCGACGGTCACGGTGCTCGCCGCCCAGCACCGCGTCGGTTTCGACGCCGTCTTGCTTACGCTCTTCTACGCGCTCGGCGCAGGACTGGTGTTCCTGCTCGTGGCGATCGGCGGGCAACGCGTAACGAGGCGCCTGCGCACGGGCAGGCGCTGGTTCCGGCCCGCGCTCGGGGCGATCATGGCCGCTGCCGCCGTCGGCATCGTCTTCAACCTCGACCAGACGCTACAGACCGACCTCGGCTTCTACACGAGCGCGCTGCAGCGGCACACCGAGCAGTCCAGCTCGGCGGAACATCGACTTGCACGGCTGAGCGGCGGCGGCGGACTGCCAAAGGCCGGGCCGTCGAAGCAGCCCGGCGTCAATCTGCCCGACCTCGGCACGGCGCCCGACTTCCAGGGAATCAGCGCCTGGCTGAACACGCCCGCAAACAGGCCGCTGACGATCAAGGGCCTGCGCCACAAGGTCGTACTGGTGGACTTCTGGACTTTCTCCTGCATCAACTGCCTGCGCACGCTGCCGCACCTGCGCGCATGGTACGCCGCCTATCACCGCGGCGGCCTGCAGATCGTGGGCGTGCACTCGCCGGAGTTCGCCTTCGAGCAC
>PKYN01000002.1 GCA_003132665.1 Actinomycetota bacterium | reverse complement strand
GCCAATCCGGCCGAGAACAAGCTCTCGAACGAGTCGCCGGTCGGCCGCGCGATCATGGGCCACAAGAAGGGCGAGACGGTCGAAGTCGTCGCCCCGCGCGGGACGCTCAAGTTCAAGATCATGGCGATCAAGGCCGCGTAGCTAGCGCTGCGCGCGCGTGTGATCTGGCTTTCGAGGATGAAGTAGCGAAGGCGCTGGACGAGCTTCCGCCCGAGCTCGCCGCCGGCCTGCGCAACGTCGCCGTGCTGATCGAAGACGAGCGCCCCTCGAGCCCTGGCCTGCTCGGCCTCTATCACGGTGTTCCCTTGCCCGAGCGGCGCTCGGGCGATCCGATTCAGCCCGACACGATCACCATCTACAGGGAGCCGCTCGAGCGGCTGTATCCCGACCCGGACGAGCTCAGAGAGCAGATTCGCGTCACCGTATTGCACGAGCTTGCGCACTACTTCGGGATCGGCGAAGAGCGCTTGCGTGAGCTCGGCTATGGCTGACCAGGCATCTATCGGTACCGGTCGAGCGCGGGTGCGTAAACTCCGGGGCGATGTCCGACCTACCCAAGAGATTTCCAGACCGCGACCAGGTTGCGGCCGTTCGAGCCGAGGCCGAGGCACTCGAGCCGGGCGCGAGCGCGGACGACACCCGCCGTCTCGCCGGCCGGGTGCTGGCACGGCGCGATATGGGCAAGCTCACCTTCTTCGACCTCGTAGATCGTTCGGGCAGGTTGCAGCTCTTCTGCGAGGCGAGCGCCGTCGGCGATCTTGACATCGATCTAGGCGACATCGTCGGTGCTAGCGGGCGACCAATGAAGACCCGCCGCGGCGAGCCTTCCCTACGCGTCGAGCAGATAGATCTGCTGGCCAAGATCCACCGCCCGCTTCCCGATGTCTACCACGGGCTGACCGACGTCGAGACTCGCTTCCGTAAGCGCTACCTGGATCTACTGATGAACGAAGAGACCCGTGCAGACGCACTTCTTCGTAGCCGCACGCTGAGCGCCGTGCGCCGCTATCTCGACGGGGAGGGTTTCGTCGAGGTCGAGACGCCTGTCCTGCAGCCGCGTTACGGCGGCGCGTTCGCTCGCCCGTTCGTTACGCATCACAACGAGCTCGACCAGGACTTCTACCTGAGAATCGCGACCGAGCTGTACCTCAAGCGACTGATCGTCGGTGGGCTCGAGCGCGTCTACGAGATCGGTAAGGACTTTCGCAATGAGGGCGTCTCCTATAAGCACCAGCCCGAGTTCACGATGCTCGAGTGGTACGAGGCCTACGCCGACTACAGCGACACGATGGCCAGGATCGAGGAAATGGTCGGCCGTGTGGCGCAGGAGGTGCTCGGCCGCACGGTCGTCGCCTTCAAGGGTCATGAGATCGACCTGAAGGCTCCCTGGCGGCGCATTCGCTTTCCGGATGCGCTGCTCGAGCACGGCCTCTGGATTCGCGACGAGAGCAGCCTTCGCGCCGCCCTGAACGAGAAGGACGTCGACACCGGCGCCGACAAGGATTGGGCCCAACTCGTCGACCATGCCTTTTCTCACTTCGTCGAGCCCGGGTTGATCGAGCCGACGATCGTATTCGACTATCCGATCGAGATATCGCCCTTCGCCCGCAAGACCGAGGACGACCCGACGCTGACAGAGCGATTCGAGTATTTCGTGGGCGGCATGGAGCTGGGAAATGCCTTCTCGGAGATCAACGACAGCGACGAGCAGGATGAGCGTTTCGCGATGCAGGCCGAGCAGGTAGAGGGTGAGCGCGGCGACCCGGATTACCTCGAAGCGCTTTCCTACGGGATGCCGCCGACGGGCGGGCTCGGTCTCGGCATCGACCGCCTGACGATGCTGTTCACGGGGCGCGAGACGATTCGCGAAGTGATCCTGTTTCCGGCGCTTCGAGCAGACCGCTAGAGCTCGTCCGTCGCAAGCTCTACGCCGCGTCCACGATTTTCCGGGAGCGTCGAACCAGACCTACGAGCTCCCCGCCTGAAGCGCGTTCATAAAGCCAGATTCGCCTGGTCAGGAGTTCGCCGAGGGCGTCGAGCTGCGATGGGTACGCGCGGGTGAACTCCAGCTTCAACCGTCGCTCGCGGCGGTTTGGGCGCACAGCGATCCACTCCAGCGGCTGGGCGGCGAGCCGCTCGATCGCCGGAGAGATCGGAGGCGGTTGGATGCGGCAGCCGAACCGCGTGTGAGCCGCGACCCCGGCCGCCTTGATGAGCGTCTTTAGAGAGTTGGAACGCCCGATGGCGAGGTTGCTTGTATAGAACTCCTCGACGTACAACCCGGCGAAGGTATTTAGATCGAGGCGCGACAGGACAAGCTCGGTCAGCCAGAGGTGGTCAGAGTGAAAAAGCGGATAGCCGGGGACGAGAACGAGCCTGGCGCCCTCGAGCTGAGGCTCGATCGCCGCCCAGATCTCCTCGTCCGAGGAGCGTCGCTCGTACTGCTCGTCCGGGAACGGGAGCCAGACGGGCCGGGCGCCGACGAGCTCACAGCCGCGGAGATCTTCCAGGCGTCGCTTGCGGGCCGCCTCGCCTTCTGTTCTGAAACCGCAGGTCTCGTCCCACAGTCCGGCCGGGGAGCTGCTCTCGGGGTCGCCCGCCAGGACAGTGAGCACGGACACCTCCCCGCCCCTGGAGGCAACGCGTGCAATGGTCGCTCCGACCGATAGGGCGGCGTCATCGAGGTGAGTGGAGATCACGACGACGCGGCCCTGGAGGAAGAGGTCGTCGAGCTTTGTCACAGGCTCGTTGTCCGGTAAGTCCGGGCAGTGCTCGTGGGGGGCCGAGTGCGAGTCGTCATCTGCATTTACTAATGCCGTCGAGCCAAGATCGACGCTCTTGGCGTTTCAACACGCTCACAATCTAGCGCCGACATCTGCCAAACGGGGTCGCGGCGTCCCGCATACTCAGCGCTAGTCGCGGGCTTCCGGCCTTGAAACGGCGGGCGACTTCGGACCTCGAGCTCTCGCGAATAGGCTGTATCGATCGTGCGGGCTGCGCGCGGACGTTCCGCCTAGAGGGGCCCGGCGGCGCCGGGCTCGATAGGCTGATGCGCGGCAAACAGGCTGGTACCTCGCCTGAGCGTAGGTATGCTGCGCCTGACGTTTTTGACGAACTCCACCCCGGGACTGCACGACCTCTACTGCATCCGTGACCGAGCCGCTGCACTCATTCGATAGCCGCCGAGGTGCGATCCGCTACCTGCAGGCGTTCCGCCAGCACTGGCTGCTGATTCTCACGCTCGTCGTTGTCGCGGTCGGACTGGCCTCGGCGTACTCGTACCTGGCGACGAAGAGATACGACGCCTCCGCCGACCTCCTCATTACACCTCTCAGCACCGGCGACGACACGTTCTCGGGCTTCAGTCTCTTCCGCCAGACAACAGATGCCTCATCGCCGATAGTGACAGCGGCGCGGGTATTAGGTGCGCGCGACATATACGACGCGACCTACGCTCAGCTCCAAAAGAGTCCGTCGGTCTCGATCTCCCTGAGCCCGGTCTCGCAGGCCGACATCATCACCGTCACGGCAAGCTCGTCCGACCCGCATCGGGCGGCGGAGGCGGCGAACCTGTTCACGCAAACGGCCCTGCGTATACGCACGGATACGTTCCAGAAAGAGCTACGACTACGGATTCGGCAGCTAAAGGCCCAGGCTGCCGCCGTGCCGGCCTCCGATCGGGCCGGCAACTTCCAGTATGCGAGCCTGCTTCAGAGCCTCGGCAACCTGAACGTCTTCCTGGGTTCCTCGGATCCGACGCTGAGCCTGCTCGCACCGGCTTCGCTTCCCACCGTTGCCTCTTGGCCGCGGCCGCTCTTGAGCATCACGCTTGCGTTTCTCGCATCTCTGCTTCTGGGCACCGGCGCCGCCGTCGCGCTCGAGCTGCTGAATCCGCGCATGCTCCAGGAAGAGGATCTGCGGCTTGGGCATCGGCTGCCGATCCTCGCTCGCATACCTCTGCTCTCGGGCAGGGTCGCGCGTGGCTACCTGACCGGCAAGACCGTACTGCCGGGCGAAGCCTGGAAGGGATACCGAACACTTCGGGCGGTGCTCGCGAACGCCGGCTCCGATGGCAGCTACCCGAGGTCGGTCCTCGTCACCAGCGCCACTCCCAGCGACGGCAAAACGATGACCGCGGTGAACCTCGCTATCACGCTCGCGGCGGCGAATTTGCGCGTCGTTCTGGTTGACGGCGATTTCCACAGACCGATGATCGCGAGCATCTTCAACACGAGCCTGCATCGCGACGGGCTTCTGCGACTGCTGATGACCGGAGAGCGGGGCAAGGCGGCGCTGGTCCCGGCGCCGAACCATCCCGGGCTCAGCCTCTTGCTCTCCAACCGGGAACAGATGTACCGCTTCAGCCAGCTCGACACCGAGCGCTTCAGACACATGCTGGAAGTGCTTCAGAAAGACTGCGACGTCGTCGTCGTCGACTCGCCGCCGCTGACTGAGGTTGCGGAGGCGCTGGCGATGGCAGGCGCCGTGGACGCCGTGCTGATTGCGGTACGGCTTGGGAACACCCGTCGCGACCAGCTTGCCCAACTACGCGAGCTTCTTGCGCGCCGTGGCGCATCGCCGCTCGGATTCGTCCTCACCATGCACCGGCGCTCGCGCGGAACCAACCATTACTCCAACTACACCGATTACGATTACGCGAAAGACACGTCGGCGCAGGTGAGGAGCGCGGGCGGCGAGTAAGCGCGGAGGCCGTCCTCAATGCCCGCCTACGCCCGTCTCAGTCCTTCCGCGCTACCGATCCTGACCTTCGTCGCGGCGTCGGCGCTCGCGCTCGAGGCTGTCCGCTCGCCCAAAATCGCTGTCATCGGCCTGGCCGCGCTGGCGCTGGCGCTGATCATCTTCCGGAACCTGCTCGCCGGCCTGGTCATCTTCACGATTCTGACCTTCCCGGAGCAGCTGCCGGGAGTGCCCGGAGTGAGTCTCGCGAAACCGGTCGGCGCTCTTATCGCATTCGTCTGGTTGCTAACCATGCTCGAGCATCGAGAATTGCCCTTCCTGCCGAGGGACGAGCCTCTGCTCTCCAGTTTCGCGCTGACACTTCTTGCCTGGGCGCTCATCTCGGCAGCCTGGGCTACGTCTCCGGGCACGGCCGTCAGCAGTTCCATTCGCCTTGCGATGGTGATGGTGCCGCTCTTCGTCGTCTACACGGCGCTCAGCACACCGCGTGACCTCCGTGTGCTGTTGTGGGCCTATTTGTTGGCGGCCCTTGCGACTTCCTCTTATGCGCTGATTACCGGCGCCGCCTCCGAAGGAGGGCGGCTCACTGGCGGCGTCATAAACGCGAACTTTCTCGCCGCCGAGTTGCTCGTGGCGATGGTCATGGGCGCCTTCATGCTCGGCACGACCAGGAGCGTGCGTGTGCGCCTGCTGATCCTGAGCGTCCTGGCGACCAGCACGGTCGCCTTCGTGCTCACGCAGTCGCGCGGCGGCATCGTTGCGCTCGCCGTCGGGTTCGTCGCCTCGATTGTCGTTGCCGGTCCGTTGCGGCCGAAGGTGGTTGCCACGGTCTTCATCGTGGCTGCTCTGGGCGTCACGTATTACGCGGTGTTGTCGCCGCAGAATGTGCGCTCGCGTGTGACTTCGTACTCCCAGCAGAGCAGCTCCGGCCGGGCCGACGAATGGCGGATCGCCTTGAGGATGGCGTCGGGACATCCCGTCGCCGGTATCGGCATGGGCAACTTCCCGGTCGTCGAGCCGAACTACACGACCGAGAACATCAACCTGCTCAAGGTGAATTTCGCCCTTCAGCGTCTCGTCGCGCACAACACGTATCTCGAGACGCTCAGTGAGCTCGGCCTGGTGGGATTCGGGC
Organism: Actinomycetota bacterium; assembly: GCA_003132665.1. Lineage (GTDB taxonomy): Bacteria > Actinomycetota > Thermoleophilia > Gaiellales > Gaiellaceae > Fen-549. The sequence continues at coordinate 173,623 of PKYN01000002.1, read as the reverse complement.
TGCTGTTGGGATTGATCGCCGCGGCGTACGCCGTCGCGATACGCGGGCTGAAGCTTCTCGCCAGGCTCGGAGAGACCGACTCGACGGTGATGGCGAGAGGAATGATCGCCGCCGCGACGGCTCTGCTGACCGCCTACTTCTTCGACTCCGCCCAGTACCAAAAGCAGCTCTGGCTGGTGCTCGGAATCCTCGCGGGCATCGGTTCGATCGCGCGCACGCGGAGCAAGCGGGCGGAAGAGGAGCTGAGCGATCGTGGGGAGGAAGACGTCGCGGCGGGCGAGCCGGCTCCGTCTGAGCCGGATCTCTGGCCGGGGCAAGGGCAGGAAGCATGAGCCGAGACCCGCGCTTCAGCGTCGTCGTCCCGGCGCATGACGCGGAATCGACGATTGGCGATGCGATCAGGTCCGTTCTGGCTCAGACCTGCGACGACTTCGAGCTGATCGTCGTCGACGACGGCTCTAGCGACGAGACGGCGTCGATCGTTCGGGACTTCGCCGCGGCGGACGCTCGAATCCGTTTGGTCAGTCAACCGAACAAGGGACCGGCGGCGGCGCGAAACACCGCGATCGAACTTGCCCGCGGAGAGCTCGTCAGCATGCTCGACGGCGACGATCTCTGGTTGCCGCGCTACCTGGAGCGAATGGGCGAGGTGCTCGATCGCGAGCGGAGCGCCGCTTTTGCCTACACGGACGCCTGGGTGCTCGGCTCCGACGGAGCCCACGTTCGAACCACGACCGCTATGGCTCATTGGCGACCGCCATCCCGCCCGCCGAGGGAACCGCACCGGTTCCTGGCTTTACTGCTCGAACGGAGCAACTTCATATACACGTCTGTGACCGTGCGGCGCGAAGCGCTGGTGAAGTGCGCCGGTTTCGACGAACGCCTCTGGCACGGAGAAGACTTCGAGCTCTGGGTTCGACTGCTCGAGGCTCGGCAGGCGGCCGTTTTCGCCGGAGAGGTGCTCGCGATTCATCGTGAGCGACCGGGCTCGCTGACCAGCGATCCCAGGCGGCTGTACGAGGGAATATGCAAGGTCTACCGCTTGATCCTCGATGAGCACGAGCTTTCCGGCGAGCTGCGAGCGGTAGCAAGCTCGCGCGCGACGTGGTGGGAGCGGCAGGTCGAGCTGCTCGATCGTCCCTCCGGCGCCGAGCGGCTTCGCCGTCTTGCCCGCCGCCTCAAGGGTCGTCTGCTCGCGCGGCGGCAACGGCTTCGGGTGTTACCGGCCGACGTCGAGCAGACGTTGACTGCCTGTCTGCCGCCGAGGGACTGAGTCGACAACCACGGGCGAAGGCATTACTCGCCGGTGTTTCTCGTATCCTGCGTGATCTGATCGTGCGCGACGACACCATTGTTCTCTGTTACCACGCGGTCAGCCCGAGCTGGCCGATCGGGCTTGCCATCAGGCCGGAGCGACTCGGCGAGCACGTTTCGTTCCTGCTCTCTCGCGGCTATCGGCCGGCCACGTTCTACGACGCGGTGGTCTCACGGCGCGAAGGCAAGATCTTCGCCGTCACTTTCGACGACGGCTTTCGCTCGGTGCTGGAGCACGGATTCCCGGTGCTTTCGAAGCTCGAAGTGCCGGCCACGGTCTTCGCATGGCCGGTCTCTGTCGACGCGCAAGATGAGCCGGTCGTGGGACCCGTGCTCGAGCCCTATCGCCGCACCGAGCACCACCATGAGCTGTTCAGCATGTCGTGGGCCGAGCTTCGCCGCCTCCGCGACGCCGGCTGGGAGATCGGCTCGCACGCGATGAGCCATCCCTTCCTGACGCAGCTCGACGAGACCGCGCTCGATTGGGAGTTGCAAGCTTCGCGTCAGCGACTCGAAGCGGAGCTTGGAGTTCCCTGTCGCACGCTTGCCTATCCGAGCGGCGACTACGACCAGCGAGTGGTGGCGGCCACCGCCCGGGCCGGCTACGCGGCGGCCTGCACGCTTCCACAGCGATTCCCGGCGGCGCCCCAACTGCTCGAATGGCCGCGCGTCTCGTTCCAACGCCACGACTCGATGCGCACCTTCCGGGCGAAGGTCTCGCCAACGGTTCGCCGTCTTCGACGTTCGGCGATCTGGCCGTTGGCGGAACGCGCGCGGATGCTCGCGCGCCGGGGTTGAGTCACCTTTCGGAAGGCTTCGGCGGGTAGGGGGCCTTCGGTTGCGGAGAGTTACGCACCGGCCCACCCTTTCTGCGTAGGGCGCGTCACCCAACCGCGGCCCGACACGCTACTCCTTCGAGGTATCTGCGGCTCCGCATGTGGGTTCGATACAGCAATGTATGAGAACCCGGCCCGCCGCAGGCTTCGGCATCAAGCACATCCTCGTCGCCCTTGTCGCCCTGTCTCTACTCGTCTCGATCCCCGGTATCTCGACCGCCGCCGCTAAGCGGACGGCGGCCTGGCAAGCGGCGATGGCGTCCATCTCGTCCCGGAAGAAGCCGGTCACGATCTCTGTCACCTCTCCCAGGAACAGGCAGATGGTCACGGGCACGATCAAGTGGCAGACGAGCATCTCGGGCGCGACGCCTACGAGAGTCGATTTCGTCGTTGACGGCACTGTCAAGTGGAGCGCGGCGAGCGCGGCGAACGTGTACGCCGGAACGGGACTGCTCGACACGACCAAGCTCTCGAACGGATCGCACACGTTGAAGGCGGTCGCCTACGTCGCCGCGACTTCGGCGAGTGCAAGCGTCACGGTCAACGTCTCGAACAAGATCGCTGCTCCGCCTCCGACAACCACCACGCCGACGACCACCACGCCGACGACAACGACGCTGACGACAACGACGCCGACGACAACGACGCCGACGACCACCACGCCGACGACCACCACGCCGACCACGACAACGCCGACGACCACGCCGCCGCCGGCTCTCGGCTCCAAGCTGCCTACCAGGCTGCCGCAGTCCTCCGGGTCAACCCTCTACGTGGCGCCGACCGGATCGGACTCGAATTCGTGCTCGATCTCCCTTCCCTGCCTCAGCATCGCCAGGGCGCTATCGCTCGCGAGCTCAGGCACGATGATCTACGTGCGCGGCGGAACGTACAAGGGCATGCAGGAGATTCGAGACCGCCAGTTCAGCTCGTCGAATCCGGTCACGATTCGGAACTATCCAAGTGAGGCTCCCGTCTTCAGCGGTGACTCGTCGTCGTCCGCCTACGGCTATCCGGCGATCTTCATCTTCAACGTGAAGGCTGTCCGCCTGAGCGGTGTCACGGTGTCGAACGCCAACGGCAACGGGGTCAAGGTCGAGAACTCGTCGGATGTCGAGCTCGAGAGCCTCGATGTTCACGGGAACGGCGTTCAGGGCGTTCTCGTCGACGGGATTGCCTATGGCTCGACGCAGCCTTACTCGCAGAACATCCAGTTGTGGAACTCCGTCTTCCATGACAACGGCGGGAAGTTCCCCGGCAACGAGACCTATGCGATCAAAGGCGACCATGCCGTCTACTGGGGCGGGGCGCCAAACACGCCGGACGGGACGCAGCACGGTGCCATCGGCGGCGTCATCGCCAACAACCTGATCTACGACCAGCCCACCGGTCGCGGCATTCAGTTAGGACAATCCGCCTGGGGGACGATCGTCGTTAACAACACGATCAACCACGCCTACTCGTCTAGTCCGTACGCGGCGAACGGGATCGAGATCTGGAATGACGGCTCGGACAACTACGCATCCCGGAACCTAGTTGTCGAGAACAACATCGTGGCGAACTGCTTGCAGCTTGCCGCAGGGGGTTCCGCCTCGGTTGACATGCCGTCTAACCTCGTCGACTACAATCTCGGCTGGAACAACGCCGCTGGTGGCTTCGTTGGCACAGACAGCGGCTTCGTTCTTTTCACGAACGGGCTTCACAATATCCATGGAGACCCGCTCTTCGCCAACGCCGCGACTCACGACTTCCGGCTAGCTGCCGGGAGCGCGGCTGCTGGTAAGGGCGATCCCGATTACACGCCGCCGAACGACATCCAGGGCGTTACGCGCAGCGGCGCGGATGTCGGGGCGTACACCGGGAAGTAGCGACCGGCGGTTTCGAGTGAGAACGCGCGTATCGGCGCGGTCGGAGCTCGGACTATTCGGCAGACGTACGAATTCTGTGAGATCCTCCGAGCGGAGGATGAGCATTGAGTCGCGAATAGACCAGCCGCGCGCTAGCGACAATCGAAAGGTCGCGAGGCTTCCGCTGCCCGACGACCCTCACACGAGGCCACTATTCGATTTCGTGAGGGGCGTTCGGGTTGTGTGCAAAGGCCACGAGCCGACTCCCTGTCGAAGCGCTCGGAACGCCGCGGCGGACTCAGAAATATCCCAAGCACATGAATCGGGTGGCAATCGACTATGGCGCTACAGCCGGCGAAGAGTGGTCAGAGAACGACGGAGCAACTCAGAGAGCACTATTTAATCGAAAGGGAGCTGGCAGGCAGATTGCGTAATGCTTCTCGCGAAGAGAGACGCTTGCTGTATTCCACGCTCTATGACGAACTCTATAGGCGAGTTCCGCTTCATCCACAACTGACCCGAAAATCATCTCCCCAAGAGATAAAAGCGGCTGTTTCCTCGCAGATGAAGCTTCTCAAGCCGTTCTTAAGCGAAGACATAACGTTTCTAGAGGCCGGACCTGGTGACTGCGCATTGTCTTTCGAAGTAGCCAAGCGCGTGAAGCAGGTCTATGCGGTCGATGTCTCTGATGAGATTACGAAGAGCTCAAAGCAGCCACCGAACTTCCATCTCATTCTTTCTGACGGTAGTAGCGTACCGCTGCCCCCCAATTGCGTAGATGTCGCGTACAGCAATCAGTTGATGGAGCACTTACATCCCGACGATGCACGAGAACAACTGGAGAATATCTATAGTGTTCTGATACCTGGCGCGAAGTATATTTGCATTACGCCAAATCGATTGGGAGGTCCCTATGATATTTCAAGGGACTACGACGAGGTGGCGACTGGTTTCCACCTCAGGGAGTACTCTACTCGAGAATTGAGCGGTCTATTTAGGAAAGTCGGGTTCACGCGAGTTAGGGTGATCCTGGGAGCAAAGGGGGTATATATACGGGTTCCTATATATCCAGCAGTCCTATGCGAGGCATTATTAGGCGTACTCCCTTATGCTCTTAGGAAGGCTATTGCCAGAAGTCGACCGCTGAGGTTATTGCTAGGTATCCGATTAATCGGAACAAAGTAACGCGAAGAACGAAAAACCAGAAAATAACTGGCAACGACGTCAGATATGGCGACTGACTGACGCTTCCGACGAGATCCCGAGCGACGGTTGACGCCGTTCTGCAACCTCCCTAAGCTCGCCTTCGGTCAGACTGCTATCTGTGTGCAGAGGAAATGGGGACATTGAGAGCGACAAACAGATGAGCGCACGATCTTCGTCCAGGCGCCGTACACAGCGGATCACGATGATCGTGGACAGCCTGTTGGCGGGCGGAGCCGAGCGGGTCGCGGTGGAGGTCGCCTGCGCGCTCGACCGGGCTCGCTTCGAGCCGCACGTGCTCGTCACGCGCCACAGCGGTCCGCTCGAGGCCACACTTCGGGAGCATGACGTCGGCTATACGATCCTCGGTCGCTCGCGCGGTTTCGCCCTGTCGAAGCTTCGGCGCGCGCACAAGGTCGCGCGGGAGTCCGATCTGATTCACGCCCACAAGCTCGGCAGCAACATGTGGGGGGCGCTGCTCGCGCGCACCAGTCGTGTCCCGCTGGTCGTGGTGGAGCCGACATTCAGCGGCGTGCGAACTCGACAGCGAACGTTTGGCTACCGCTACTGGATCGCGCCGGTCACGCGCTGCATCATCTGTCCGTCGCAGCGAGTTGCCACGTCGCTCGAGGAAGAGGGAGTCCGGCCGGAGCTCCTGCGGGTGATCGCGAACGGGGTTAGCCCGGATGCGGCGATACCCCGCGCTGAAGCGCGTTCGGAGCTCGGCCTGGCCCCGGAGGGCTTCGTGGTTGGAATCGTCGCCAGGCTCCGTACCGAGAAGGCGCACGAGGTGCTGCTGCGCGCCCTCGCCGAGCTGCGCAACGAGGGCCGCGAGCTGACGCTTTGCATCGTCGGCGACGGGCCGCGCGAGGACGCGCTGCGTCGCCTGGCCGCCGAGCTCGGAGTGGAGGAGTACGTCGTCTGGGCGGGCGAGCGCCGCGATGCAAAACGGCTCGCGGCCGCTTTCGACGTGGGTGTTATCTGCTCTGACTGGGAAGGGCTCCCCGTGGCCGCGCTCGAGATCCTTGCCGCGGGTGTGCCGATCGTCGCGACTCGCGTTGGCGCGCTGCCGCTGGTCATCGACGACGACGCCGGCATGCTGGTCGACATCGGCGACGATCATGGCCTTGCCGCCGCTCTGGGTAAGTTGGTCGACGACCCGGCACTGAGGCGAAAAATGGGCGAGCGAGCTCGAGCGCGCGTTCACGACGAGTACAGTTTCGACGGGATGGTCACCGAGTTCGAACAGGTGTATGACGAGATCCTCGGTACCACGCCTGGCAAGCCCATCGACGCGAGTCGCTGACCGATGTGGCGCCGTGTCCGGCTCGAGGTCGGTCGTCGCCTTCTTCGGCTCGATACGGATATGGGAGCGCCGCCGGCGCTCGATCTCGTGCTCCTGAAGCAGAATCCCTCGCCGTGATGCTCGCCCGCACTCCTCAGCTTCGCGCCACTTTCGTCGCCGGCGATCCGCAAGCGGGGTACTACAACGATCTGCGCCCCTTCGCGCTCGGCCTTGCCCGTGATCCGCAGGAGGCCACCGAGGCGCTCGTGCGCCTGAGCGCCGATCGAACGCGGGCAAACCCGGTGACGATCGCCCAGCTCGGGCTGGCGGCCTGGCAGCAGATCGAGACGGCGGCGGCATGGCGCGACGTCGTCGCCCGCGCGAGCGAATGGCTTGCGTCTGCGATGGACGAGGACGGCGGGATTCGGTACCTGTTCCCGATGGCGCACACCTATTCCGTCGAGGCGCCGTGGTTGTCGGCCATGGCGCAGGGGGAGGCCGCCAGCCTGCTCGTCCGCGCCGCACACACTCTGGCCGACCCCGCGCTGGAAGCGGCGGCGATTCGCGCCGGCCGGGCGCTCGTCGACCCCGGAATGGGACTCATTGCCGAGACGCCCGAGGGGCCCGTGCTGCAGGAGTACCCGACGCAATCGCCTTCGCACGTGCTCAACGGTTGGATCTTCGGGCTCTGGGGCCTTTACGATCTCGCCGCGTCCTCCGCGCAGGGTGATGAGCGTTTCGCGGCTGCCTTCGATGCGGGAATCGACGCGCTCGCCGCGCGGCTGGAGCTCTATCGCGCGCGCCCGCACTGGTCTCGCTACGACCTCTTCCCGCATCCGATCAAGCACGTCGCGAGTCCCTTCTACCACCGGCTCCACATCGAGCAGCTGCTCGCGACGGACGCGCTGGCCCCGCGAGCCTCGATCAGGCAGACAGCCGCCGACTGGGAGCGCGGCGCGCGGAGCATGACGGCCTCTGGCCTTGCTCTCACGCGCAAGGTCGCCTTCCGCTTGCTGCGTCCGCGGCATACCCTCCGCCGGAGCTCGTCACGATGAGACTCCTGATGGTGACGAACAACTACCCGACCCCGGAACAGCCGGGTGTCGGCAACTACGTGCGCCGGCAGGAAGAGAGTCTGCGCGAGTTGGGGGTTGAGGTCGATCTGCTCTACGTCGACCGTCGGCAGGCCGGGCGCCGCGTGTACCGGACGCTTCCCGGTCGCCTGCGCGAGCTCGTTGTCGCGTCCGACCCCGACTTGGTGCACGTGCTCTACGGCGGGGTGATGGCCGACATCGTCACGCGCTGCGTGGTCGACCGACCCGTCGTCGTCTCGTTCCAGGGCACCGATCTGCTCGGCGGTCCGGGGCGGAACAGCCTCGACCGGCTGTCACGGCGCCTTGGCGTCCGCGGCTCGCGGCGCGCCGCCCGGCGCGCCGCCGGGATCATCGTGATGTCCGAGACCCTGCGCCGCGCTCTTCCGCGAGGCATCGACCCCGAGCGGGTCTGGCTGCTCTCGAACGGGCTCGACCTCTCGCTCTTTCGCCCGCTCGATCGCGCCGAGTGTCGACGCCAGCTTGGCTGGACGCCCGAGCGCAAGCACGTTCTATTCCCTGCACCCCCCGATCGACCGGAGAAGCGCTTCCCGCTCGCGCAGGCCGCCGTGGAACTGGTTCGAGCCGCGGGCACCGCGGTCGACCTGCACGTCCTTGCGGGCGTGTCGCACGACGAGGTGCCAGTTTGGATCAACGCCGCGGACGTCGTCGTCCTGACCTCGACCCACGAGGGCTCCCCGAACGTAGTCAAGGAGGCGCTGGCCTGCGCTGTCGCGGTCGTCAGCGTGGACGTGGGCGACGTTCGCGAGCGCCTGGCCGGAGTGAGCGGATGCTTCATCGCCGAAGCGACGGCGGCCGACCTGGCCGAGAAGCTTGCCCGTGCCTTCGGCCACGGGGAACGCGTGGAGGGCCAGGGCAAGGTCGAGGAGTTCTCGCTCGACAGGGTCGCGGAGAGGCTTCTCGCGGTTTACCAGGGAGTTCTGTAGGGTCGACTTCGTGCGCGAAACCGTGCGTACGGTTCCGCTTGGCGCTGTACGTCGGCTCTGCTTGGCAGCATATGGTCTGGTACAGTCCGCGTCTTCGACCGAGCAGAAGAGGGGGACCCATCGCCAGGTCGTTCCAGTGGCTACTGCGTGCCGCTTTACTAATAGTTCTGATCGAAGCGCTGGCCGTCGGCTTCGGCTCGGCTCGCGGCGCCTCCCCCAAGGTCGCTGTGAGCCTCGGCTCCGCGCTTCCGGCTCCTCTGGCGGCCTCGCAGGGGCGCAGCTACTTCGTTGACGGGAGCGGCGGCAACGATCACTGGGCCGGAACGAAGGAACGACCTTGGCGGACGGTCGGGAAGGCCCTGCGCTCGGTGCCTCTATCGGGAAGCACGATCTTGCTGCACGGCGGGACCTATCCGGGCGAGTTCAGGTGGTCGCGGGCGGGCAATCCGCTCAACCCTGTAACGCTGCGCGCCTACCGGACGGGACGCGTTCACATGACGGGCGTCGCCGGTAAGGATCTCCCGGCAATCTGGGTGTACAGAGGCAGCGGATTGCGGGTCGAGGGCTTCGACATCCACGTCGGCTCCGCCGACGGTATTCGCATCGAGGATTCGCACGACATCGAGATCAGGCGTTGCAACGTCCATCACACGGGCGCCATGGGCGTGCTCGTCGTTGGCACCGGGAAGACAGCCCCTACCGGCAATCGAAACATCCAGCTCTGGGGCAACTACTTCCACGACAACGGCGGCGCGTTCGTTCAGCAAGACCCGTACTGGGCCAAAGGCACGCATTCGGTCTACTGGGGAGCGGTCTCGGACTCGGGCGACGGGATCGACCACACGACCGTCGGCGGAATCATCGCCAACAACGTCTTCTACGACCAGCCCTACGGGCGGCAGCTTCAACTCGGAAGTCAGGTTGACGGCACGATCGTCACCAACAACACGTTCAACCGCGCTTATCAAGCCGATCCGGCGGCGGGAGACGCCGTCGTGTTCTACGGGGAAGGAACGCGTTTCGACACGCGCAACGTCCTGGTCGTGAACAACATCATCGTCGACAACGCGCACCACGGCATCACCGGCTCGGGCGGTAACGCGGTCATGCAGACCAACGTTGTCCGCAACAACCTGGCCTGGAAGAACCGCGACGGAAACTTCGAGCCTCTCTACAACGGACAGATACGGCTTTTCACTCTTCGCAGCAACATCACCGGCGTGGCCCCACGCTTCATGCGTTCTTCCAGCGGCGACTTTCGGCTCCGCTCGAGTAGCCCCGCGATCGGCCGCTCGATTCCCGCATACACGCCGGCTACCGATTTGCTCGGGCACGCGCGCAAGGCACGGCCTGATCTGGGCGCGCTCGAGCACACGTCTGGCTGACCAACGAGGCCGCGGCTATTTCGAGACCGACCGGAGCACGGCTTCCAGGGCCGAGACCGTGGCCTCGAGACCGAAGCGCCGCGAACCGACCTCGAAGCTTTGCTCGCCGCGCGCGCGCCTTTCGGCGGCCGGCATCGCTATCCAGCGTTCGAGCTCGTCGGTCAACTCGTCGGCGCTCGGCGCGAAACCGCCGCCGGCCTCGAGCGCAAGCTGCTCGGGCAGGCCCACGACGGTCGTGATGAACGGCCGGTGCGCCCCACAGTACTCCAGCACCTTGGTCGGAAGCGCGGAGGAGAAGACCGGATCGGCCCGCAGCAGGTGCAGGCAGACATCGCTGGCGGCGAGAAAATCCTTCACCTCGTCCTTGGGAACCGCGGGCACGATGCTCACAGCCTCGATTCCCTGCTCGCGAACTCGCTCTTCGAGAGCCACGCGTGCGCTTCCGTCGCCGACGAGCAAGAAGCGCGCCGGGGTGTCGGCGGATAGCACCTGGACGGCGTCGAGCAGTGTGTCGACACCGTTCGCGGCTCCCAGGGCGCCGAGGTACAGAAACAAGCACTCGTCGTCCGCAACACCGAGCCTGGCGCGTGCGTCTCGCCGCACCTTCGGGTTCGGGGGCGCGTCGATCACCGCCCCCGAGATCACATCGATCTTTTTAGCGCCGTGCCGTCGCACGATCTCGATCAGGCCCGGGGTCGGGACGATGACGGCCTGTGCGCGTGAGGCCAGGCGGTGCGCGATCCTCTCGAGAACGCGGTAGAGGAGCGACTGCTCGCTCAGCCAGCCGACCGAGACGGCCGACTCGGGCCAGGCGTCACGGACTTCAAAGACCCACGGACGCCGGAAGCGAGTCGCAAGCACGGGCCCGAGCGCACCGACGGTCAGCGGCGGAGACGAAACGAGTACGACGTCGGGCCGGCGGAGGGTGACTGCGCGCAGGCTCGACGAGAACGCGAAGGTGACGTAGTTGAGCGCGCGGCGAAGCTTCGAGGCGTGGATCGAGCGCGAGGCCCAGACCCAGTGATGGACGATTCCATCCAGCGACTCGCGCGTGTAGAGCCTTCGCGCGTAGCGCGGCGGCACGGTTCCGGTCATGTAGTTGAGCGGCGTCGAGACGAGGTCGACCTGCCAGCCGCGGCGGACCAGCTCGGCGAAGAGAAGACGATGCCTATAGATGCCCGGTGCCCCCGGTGTGGGCGCGTGTTGATACACGCAGAGGAGTCGCGGTGCGCGCGATTGTTTGACGGCTCTCATGCGCCCCCGCGAACGGTTCTGGGAGAGAGGGCTTTAGTCATTCCACCGATTCCAGTCGGGCCCGAGCCCGGGCTCTTCGAACCAGAGCTTTGGTAGAGAGAGCATCAGTCGCGAGGGAACATCGGTCGAGAGGCCCCGCTTCGTCAGGGCGCTGTGCGACTTCCTCTCCGAGGAAGCGTGGTGCAACCAGCAAAGGCCAGCCAAAGGCCCCACCGCTTCCGCCGGGACGCTCAACGCCTGGACTGCCCGCTTCGTCCACGAGAACAACACCGCCGAGCTGGGCAGCTCACCACGAAAGAGCCGGACGAAGTACTGCGGCCGCTCGTCTCTGGTCGCCCGGTCGAGGGTGGCGAGGGCATCCGAGAGGAACAGCCAGAGGTCCCAGAGTGGGAATCCGTGCTGCCTGGCGGCCTCCCAGTCGAGCGCCACGAAGTGGCGCTGATCGACGACGATGTTCCAGCAGCCGAGGTCGTTGTGCTGCAGGACGGCGCCGACGTCCTGAACGCGCTCGAGCAGGTCGGCGCCGTACTCCACCTCCGCGAACGGCTGCACATCTTTCTCGATGCGCGACCGTTCGCCGCGGGTGCTCTCGCATGGCGCGAGCGTCGCAACGCCGAGCTCGACGATCCAGGCGGCAACGTCCTCGATCAGCGCCAGCTTGCGGCGGCGCGGTCCAGAGGACAGGAGGACGTCCACGAGCGGCTTGCCGGCGGCGGCCGTTTCGACGGAGGCCGCCAGGCCACCGGCCTCGAATCGTCCCAGTAGCTGCGGAGCGTGCCGGGCCACGATCGTGCCCGCCTCGCGTGCGAGCGTTAGCCCGCGCTCGTCGGCGTCGAAGCGATCTTCGCAGCCTGGAAAGCGGGCGAACTTGACGATCCAGCCCGGCCGGGTCGACTCCGGCGCAAAGACGAAAAACGAGCAGCGGGTGAGCGCCGAGCCCTGACCGATGCGCAGGAACCAGTGGCTCTGGGCCGGGACGCCCAACTCGACCGCAGCCGCGAGGAAAAACGGCGCTCGCGGTCTCTTCTGGGCCAGGGTGAAGATCGGCAGGTTCGGCGGCGTGATCACTCCGAGTGTTCGACCGACGAGTCGCTTGCGGACTCGCTTCAGCAGCGTGCGCGGAAAGACGAGATTGTCGAACGCGTACCGGTAGGCGTTGGGATGGGCGAGAGGGAGCATCAGCATCGGGTTTGCTTGAGTGGGAAGAGTGAGGACATGCGTAACGTCGTAACCGTGTCGGCGAAGCCGGCGAGCCGGCGTGCGACCGGCAACGATGATCTGATCGGCGCCGCGCCGTATCGCGGCAGCCAGGCAACTCGGATCGGCCAAGATGACGTCCGCCGGCTCGGATGAGCCGGGTGGCGTGAGCGCGATTCCGTGACCCTCGAGTGTCCTAGTGCACGGACGCCCGAGAAGCGACACGGTGTTCGCCGGGTCCGGCAGCAGGAAACGCCAGTTAGTTGACTGCCACACCGCTCATCAAGTCCCGGTAGAGAGTCTCGAATTCCTTGACCATGCGCTCGCGCGAGAAGAACTTCCTCGCCCGGGCCAGTCCCGCCTCGCCGAGCTTCGCGCGCAGCGCCGGGTCGGCAAGCAGCCGCTGGATTGCCGAGGTCAGCGCGGCTACGTCGTCGACCGGCACGAGCAAGCCGGTCTCGTCTATTGCGACGCATTCGGATACTCCCCCGACGTCGGCGGCGACGACCGGGAGCTTCGCGAGCATCGCCTCGACGAGCACGAGCCCGAACGCCTCGACACGCGACGGTAGAACGAAGAGATCGAAGCCGGCGAGGTAGCGGCGAGGCTCGTCGCTCCAGTCGATCAGGATCAAGCGACCTGTCACCTGGAGCTCGCGGGCCAGCTGCTCGAGCTCGTCGCGCATCGGCCCTCCGCCGATGAGCACCACAGTCACGCCGGGCAGCGCCGGCATCGCTTTCACGAGGAGGTCGTAGCCCTTGAGGCGGTCGAATCGACCGATCGAGCCGATGACCGGGCCGGAAGCGAGTCGTGGCAGAGGCTCGGTCTCGACTTCGGGCACGCCGTTGTAGATCACGCGCAGGCTGTTCGGAGGAAGGTGGGCCTCGCTCTCGATCATTCGCGCGCCCTGCTTCCCCACCGAGACGTGCGCGGCCAGCCGGGCGGAAGAGTGACGCTTGATCCAGCGACTGAAAGCGCTTTGCGTGTCGAGCGGGCAATGCTCGACGGCAACCACCCGGACGCCGCGCGTGAACAATCCGGCCAGGATCCCGTACTGGCAGCTGTAGGGAATCCTGAGGTTCACGTGCAGGATGTCGGGCCGCAGCTTCCGCAGCGCGCGGAAATGAGCGAGGATCGGCGCGAAGTCGAACTTGTTGCGCACCGGCGGCACGTAGCGGATGTCCGCGCCGGGCCTGAAGCCGGCGACAAAGCGTCCGACCTCCGGGTTGGTCGCGAGCACGGTGACGGCGATCTTCTCGTCCAGGCCTTGAAGAAGGTTGCCGAGGCAGATCTCGGCTCCGGCGTAGGCCGTGGCATCGGTATAGGCGACGAGGTGAAACGCTGAGGGGGCTTTGACCTGGGCGGCCGGCGGAGCCTGCGATGACGCGCTCGTGAGGCTCGAGCGAGAGAACGCGAATCGTCTCAACTGTCCTCCACCATCCGTTCGTATAGTTCGACGACAGACTCGGTCGCGGGCTTCGGACTGTAGTGCTCCAGGAACGAGCGCCGTGCCGCCGCGCCGCGTTCTCGCCGTTCATCGGCGTCGACGAGCAGTCGCGCGCTCGCGCGCGCCAGCGCCGAGTCGCTCTGCTCGACGATGATCCCGTCGCCGGCCTCGATTCCCTCCGCGCCGGCGGGCGTAGTCACGATCGGCAGCCCGCAGGCCAGCGCTTCGAGCACCTTCACCTTCATGCCGCTACCCCGATCGAGCGGGTAGACGAGGAGTGAGAGTCCGCTCAAGAACGCCGCCGAAGAGGGAACCTCCCCGAGCACCTCGACGCCGTCTTGCGCTTCACCCGCCAGAAGCGCGTCGGTACCGCGGCCGGCGATTCGAAGCGTCGCGCCCGGCGCCAGGCGCCGTGTCTCCGGCCAGATTCGCTGCAGCAAGCGTCTGATTCCGCCGGCGGTGGGGAGCCACTCGGCCGTGCCGATGACGCCGGCTACCGGAGTCTCGAGCGACGCCGGCTCGTAGTAGCTCGGATCGAGGGCCAGCGGTGCATGCACGACACGCGCACGCGGTGCCTCGCGTCGCAATTGCTCTGCGATCAGCGGAGAGCTTGCAAGCAGATAGTGGTGGCGACGTATGGCCGCGCGCTCGGCGAGCGCATGCTCGAGCACGAAGCGGAACTCGCTTCGCCACGGCGGGCCGAGATCGCGATCGCGACGGATGCGGTAATGCAGGTGAACGAGCGACGGGCTCGGCGCGCCCAGGTCGCACCAGGCCGTCTCGGCTTGCTCGAGGTGAATCACGTCCACATCTTCAGCGAGCTCGCGCACGCGGCTGCCCAGATAGCCGGCCAGATGACCGCGAGGGCGGCGTAGTCGCCCGGGGATGGTTCGTATCCCGGTTGCCGCCGCCCGGACGTCGACGAGCTCTACCCGAATGTCGGCCGGCACGTCGCCCGCGAAGTGCTGCCGCGCGGCGATCACGTGAACGACGACGCCGTGCGCCATCAGCCCCCGGATCAGGCCCAGTGCGCAGCGACCCGGCGCTCCGCCCTCGGGAAGCGGTGGCGAGGCGAGGACGACGAGCGCTCTCACGCCTGCCCAGAGCCGGCGCCGCCGCAGGATTGTCGGCGCACGTTCAAGCCGGTCCGGTACCGATGTGAGCGCGCCATCACCGTTGAAATATAGAGCGAGGAGGAAAGCGCGACCGCGCGCGCCCTTGGTGCCGCGAGTATTGCAAAGTGCTCGGACCGCGTTGCTACAGGCGCCCGAGGCGGTGCGCGACGAGCCCCACGCGGCCAGAGAGCCTGCTGCCGAAGGTCGTATCGAGCCAGGTCGCGTCTTCTTTCGACAACATGCCGACGCTCACAGCGAGCAGTGTGAACGTGACGATGGCCGCGGGCAGGCCGAGCATCAGTCCCATGAAATCTCCCAGGCTGGTCACGAGTATGAGCGCAACGAGACCGGCCGCGGCTGCCGCCAGAGCCGTACGTACCAGCGCAAGCGTGTGCCAGCGGATGCCCCCGATCGCTCGGTTGCCGACGATGATCAGCGGCACCGAGCCGAGCAGCTGCGCGGTGGTGTTCGCGATCGCCGCGCCGATCGCGTCGTAGCGGGGGATGAGCGCCAGATCGAGGCCGATGTTCGCGACCGCCGCGCAGGCGCCGATGATCACCTGCGGCCACTGCCGCTCGATTCCGAACAGCATCGAGGTGCTCACCGTCATCAGAGGGATGATCGGGAAGGTGGCGAGAAGGATCAGAAGCACGTTGGTCGCCTCGGAGTACGCGCTGCCGTAGACCAGGCGGAGCACCGCCGGCCCGAGAACGAGGGCAAGCGCCGTCACCGGGAGCGTCATCGTGGTTATCAGCCGCAACGTTCTGGCATAGCCGGAGCGGATTCGCTCCATCTGCCTGGCGCCGTAAAGGGTCGCGAAGGCGGGACCGATCCCCAGTCCTATCGCCCGTTGTACAAGCAGCAGCGCCGTGACGAGCGAGAAGGGAATCGAGTAGAGGGCGATCTGAGCGCTGGACGAGTACTTGGCCAGGAAGAAGAGCTCGGTACGGCGCCAGATGACGTAGTCGAGCAGCGCGTAAAGCGACGACACCAGCGCAAAGCGGGTGGCCGTTCGTATCAGCACGTGATCCGTCGTCGTGGTGCTCGAAAGCTCGCGCGCGACGCGGTTGCACAGATAACCCGTGACGACGAGGTTGGCGGTCGTCGTGATCGCGTCTACCAGGAAGAGCCCCGGGATACCACCGCCGGCGCTCAGGACGAGAACCTTGAGCGCGACCGCAGCCGTTCCCGTCACGAGCCCGACCATCGTTGCCGCGCGCCAACGCTGCGCTCCGGTCAGGAGCGCGGCGGGCACGGTTTGCATGATCGACGCGAAACCGGCTGCGCCCGCCAGCACCCAGGCCGAGGCGGGTTTGGCGCCGAGCAAACCGCTCACAACCAGGATCGAGCCCCCGAGCACAGCGGCGACCGTCTCGATGCGCCAAGCCCAGCGCAATAGGCCCCGCACTCGGTCGGGGTGCCCTTCGCCGAGCGCCTGGCCGATGTAGCGCATCAACGATGACGGAAGCCCGGCCGTCAGGGCGAGGATCATCGTCGCCTCGACGAACGCGATGAAGCTCAGCCGCCCCATGCCCGACGGGTGGAGGATGCGGGCCGCGAGGACAGAGATGATGATCGTGTAGATCTGCGGCAAGACCTGGCCAGCAAGATTCCAGGCGCCGCCGCGAATCACGGTCGCGCTCGTCGTCGCCGTCGCGGCGTCGCCGACGACGGGCGCGAGAGGCTCGATGGGATCTACGGGCCGTTGTGAGCTCACTGGATGATCCGTTTTCGGCGCTACGACGGGGGGAAGGTCTGAACCGCGCCGGCGTCCTGCTTTCCGCGGTAAGAGAGGATGCCATAGCGGTAACCCCGCTGAATCGTGATCATGCCCTAGTTTGCCGCCGTACTACGTCAAGACCGCTGTCGCGAGAATGCATGTGGGCGTCCCTTGGTAGCTTTCTCCGGCGGTCGGCCGTAGACTCTAATGACGAAGGCAAGGTTTGCTTTCGGCGGTCAAACGGGAAGAGGATCCCCTTGAGGTCGATCATCCGATCATCGGCTTCCACTCGTCGAGAAAAAGCGTGCCGACTGACGTCAACGAAATCGGGGCAACCTACGATCCGGTCGGTTGCGATGATCGGGCGGGCCTCACTGAGATCGGGCGGGTCCGATGCTATTGACCGGTCACGGCAAAGCGATTACTCTGAACACACGGTCGCGAATCGGATACGCGAGTATCCGACGCGAGCACGTGCCCCCCAAGGCGTCGCCGAGTAAGGCGAACGTCGACTTCGGTAATGAAGCTGCTCCTAGCGATAGCGCTGATACGTTCGTGCTTCGCGGCGCCCCGGGCGCAGCGGACTGCGTCTCGTCCCGGTATCCCGTCGCCGCCTAGAAAAAGAGAGGGTTTGGTCTGATGCAAGCAAGGGCTCGGTCGTCTTCCTCGGGGCTTCTCTTTCACGGAACTGCAATGACGAGACTCGTCGTCTCCACTCTTACGGCGCCGTTCCGGCATCGATGGCAAGCGGCTGCGGTCGTCTTACTGGCCGGCCTGGCTGTCTTGCTCGGCGCGCCTAGCAGCGCCGTGCAAGCGGCACCGTGTTCCGGCACGAGCCTCAATGTGGTGGCGCATCCAGATGACGATTTTCTGTTCCTCAGCCCCGATGTTCTCCACGACGTTCAGAGCAGCCGCTGTGTCGCGACTGTGTACGTCACCGCCGGTGATGACGGCCAGCCCGACGCGTTCTGGCAAGGCCGCGAAGACGGAGTAAAGGCGACCTATGCGCAGATGGCCGGCGCTCCCAACGTATGGACTCAGAGCGACGCCGGGATCGCCTCCCATCCGATGCCGGTGTTCACGCTCGACGCCGCTCCAAGAATCTCCCTGGTCTTCATGCGACTCCCCGACGGCAACGCCAATGGCTCGGGATTTGCGACTCACGATAACCAGAGCTTGCAGAAGCTGTCCCAGGGGACAATCAGCTCCATCGGCGCGGTTAACGGAACGTCGAGCTATACGGCGCCGGATCTAGTCGGTGCGCTGACTGCTCTGATGACCAAGTTCCAGCCGGACGTGATTCGCACTCAGGATTCCGTTGTCGGCTTCGGCCACGGCGATCACAGCGACCACTATGCCTCCGCGCTTTTCGCGGACGCTGCGCAAAGCGCGTACTCCACTTCCCATACCACTTCGAGCTACATCGACTATGAGGTCTCGAACTACCCGCAGAACGTCTTCGGGACGGATCTGACGGGCAAGCAGAACGCTTTCTATACCTACGGGGGGTACGATTCCCACACCTGCCACAGCGAGGAAACTTGTCTCACAAGGCCCGAGCGAGACTGGTTGACGCGCAGTTACTTGATCGGCACTCCGAACGCAAACGCCGGCGGCGATCAGACAGCCCTGACGATCGGCGCGACCGCGCACCTGAACGGCTCCGCGAGCAGTGATCCCAACGGCGATCCGATCACCTATTCGTGGGCTCAGACGGCAGGAAGCGCTAGCGTCACGATCTCCGGCGCCACTACCGCGACGCCCACTTTCATCGTCCCGGCGGCCGCGACGACACTGACCTTCGCCTTGACCGTGAGCGACGGCTCGCTGTCGAGCACCGACACCGTCACCGTCACGGTTGCGCCGAACAGCACGAACGTCGCCGGTCTCGCGACCGCGACGGCCTCCTCAGAGGCTACCGGACAGCCGGCGAGCAGTGCTATCGACGGATTCACGGATGGCTATCCGCTTGGCAACGCTACGCACGAGTGGTCGACCGTGGGAGGTCGAGCCGGTAGCCGGCTGAAACTGACCTGGGGGTCGGCAAAGACGATCGACCGCGTCGTGCTCTACGACCGGCCGAACTCCAACGACCAGATCACAAGCGGAACGCTCACCTTCTCGGATGGGAGCACGGTTGATGTTCCCGCCCTGGCGAACAACGGCTTCGCGGTCGCCATCAGCTTCCCCGCCGTGACGACGACCAGCGTGCAGCTGACGATCACATCCGTGAGCGACTCCACGACCAATATCGGGCTGGCGGAGATAGAAGCCTGGACGCCCGCAGATCACGCCCCGGTAGCCAACGCCGGGCCCGCTCAGACAGTCGATGCCGCCTCGGTCGTGACGCTGGACGGCTCTGCGAGCGCTGACCCAGACACTGGTGACACGCTCAGCTACGCGTGGACGCAAACGGGCGGATCTTCGGTCACCCTTTCCGGCGCCGACACCGTCGCGCCTTCCTTCACGGCGCCGAGCGAGGCCACCACTTTGACCTTCGAGCTGACCGTCTCGGACGGCACGCTGAGCGACTCGAGATCGGTCACGATCACCGTGACTCCGCTCTCAGATCTTTCGATCACGAAGACAGACGGCAAAGCCTCGGTCGGTGCAGGCTCCGCCACCAGCTACACGATCAGGGTCACCAACTCCGGCCCCTCCTCGGTCGCAGGAGCGGTCCTCAGCGACCCAAGCGCGACCGGTCTCACAAAGACAACGGTCGCCTGCTCGGCGGCTACTCCCGGCCAGTGCGTCACGCCGCCCACGAAAACCCAGCTCGAGGGTGGATCGTTTGCGCTGCCGGCTCTGGCCTCCGGTGACTTCTACGAGCTCACCGTCTCCGCCAACGTCAGCGCGACCTCCGGAAGCGTCTCCAACGCGGCCTCGGTCGCCGCGCCTACGGGCACGACCGATCCCACTCCGGGCAACAACTCCGCCACCGACACAGACTCGGTCGGCCCGGTCTCCGACCTGCGGATCACGAAGACAGACGGCAAGGCTTCGGTCGGCGCGAGCTCCGCCACCACCTACACGATCAGGGTCACTAACTCCGGCCCCTCCTCGGTCACCGGAGCGGTCCTCAGCGACCCAAGCGCGACCGGTCTCACAAAGACAGCGGTCTCTTGCTCGGCGACTACTCCCGGCCAATGCGTCACGCCGCCCACGAAAACCCAGCTCGAGGGTGGATCGTTTGCGCTGCCGACACTGGCCTCCGGTGACTTCTACGAGCTCACCGTCTCCGTCAACGTCACCGCGACCTCCGGAAGCGTCTCCAACGCGGCCTCGGTCGCCGCGCCTACCGGAACGACCGATCCCACTCCGGGCAACAACTCCGCCACCGACACAGACTCGGTCGGCCCGGTCTCCGACCTGCAGATCACGAAGACAGACGGCGTCACAAAGGTGGAGGAGAACTCGACCGTCAGCTACACGATCGTCGCCTCCAACGCCGGTCCCTCCGACGCCTCGGGCGCCGTTTTCAAGGACGCGGTGGTAGCCAACCTGAGCGTCTCGACCGTCACCTGCGGCACTGTCACGAGTGGAGCGATCTGCCCGACCGTTCCCAACACGACCAAGGCCCTAATGCAGGGCGCAGGCATCGTCATCCCGACCCTGCCGAGCGGAGGCTCCGTCACCTTCACGGTCACAGGGACCGCTGGCAGCGGAGCCCAGATCGCCAACACGGCCACTCTCGCTCCGCCGAGTGGCACGGTCGATCCGAGCGCGGCTTCGGCCACGGACACAGACGCTGTCAATCGCGCCCCGGCAGCAAACGCCGGGCCCGACCAGTCAGTGAACTCGAAAGCAAACGTGACGCTGGACGGCTCTTCGAGCTCCGATCCGGACGGCGATTCGCTCGGCTACAGCTGGGCGCAGACGAGCGGGCCGGCGGTCACCCTCTCCAACATCCACGCCGTCAAGCCCACCTTCACGGCGCCGGCCGGCAACCACGCGCTCGTCTTCAGCCTGATCGTGAACGACGGCACGCTGGACAGTCTCGTGGCCGACACCGTCACGATCACGGTGGGGGATCGCGCCCCGGTTGCCAACGCCGGTCCCGACCAGTCCGTGAACTCAAACGCGAGCGTCACGCTGGACGGCTCATCGAGCTCCGATCCGGACGGCGACTCGCTCAGCTACGGCTGGGCGCAGACGAGCGGGCCGGCGGTCACTCTCTCCAACATCCACGCCGTCAAGCCCACCTTCACGGCGCCGGCCGTAGCGGGCGCGCTGACCTTCAAGTTGACCGTGAGCGATGGCTCGCTGACCAGCTCGGATAGTGTCGGGGTCACGGTATCGGGCAGCGTTATTCCCGCCGTCAAGAAGCTCGGGCGCCCGCAGACGACGCTACTCGCGATGACGATCGGTCACGTGAGGCACACGGCGTTCTTCAGGTTCTCGGGCTCGGGCGGCAAGGGAAAGCTCAAATTCGAGTGCCGGTTGGACACGCATCATTTCTCGCCCTGCCGCGCGCACAAGAGCTACAAGCACCTCAATCACGGTAGGCACGTCTTCCGCGTGCGGGCGAAGGACGCCGCCGGCTTGGCCGATCTGACTCTGGTAACGGTGAGATTCAAGGTCTAGCGGCGCTCGATCGCGCCGATTCGACCGTCGCGGCCGGCGCGCAGGCGGAGGCCTTCTGCCCTTACTCGGCCAAGCGTCGCGACAGTGCTTCGATCGAGTAGTTGCTCTCGGCCAGCTTCCTGGCCTCGGCGCCGATATCGCCGGCCCTGCCGCTGAGCGCGCGGACGACGGCATCGGAGAACCCTTCCGCTCCGTCGCCCTCCAGACAGTGCACGCCGCTGACGAGCCCGTCCACGCCGCCCGCGGCAAACGATGTCGCCACGATCGGCAATCCGTAGGCCATGGCCTCGACCAATTTGAGCGGCGAGCCCCTGCTCTCGAGCAGCGGTACGAGTGCGCAGCCGATCGACGCATAGACGCCGGGCAGATTCTCGACAAAGCCGTGCATCTCGATGCGCGGATCGAGTCCGCCGGTTAGCGCCAGCCTGCGGCCGACCAGCACCAGGCGCGCGTGGGGGAGCCGCTTCCAAACCAGCGGCATCACCTCGCTGACGAGAAAGCGGGCAGAGCGCCTGTTGTGCGGCAGGCTGAAGTCGGCGACGAAAAGGGCGCTCTGGCTCCTCGGCCCGTGCACGGGAGCGATCGAGCTCACGTCGACGACGTTGGGAATCAGGCGAAGTCGAGCCTCGGGCGCCAGCTTGGTTGCGGCGCCCAGGTCGCGATTGCTCGGCAGCCAGGACTCCTCCGCGGTCTCGAGCAGGAGGCGCTCGAAGTTCTCGAGCTCGGCGATATCGCTCTCGCTCCAGTTCCTGAGCCCGGAGCGCATCGCCGACTCGAGGTTGTGAGCGTTGTAATAGATCGGTCGCTTCTTGCCCAGCAAGAGTAGGACCGAGGCGGCCGAGGGGCTGTCGGCGATCACCCGGTCGAAGTGCTTTTCCTTGTTCTCGCCTAGCGCGTCGAACAGCTCGCAAGACAGGGCGCTCGCATACTCCTTGGGCACGCCGCGCGCTCGTGCCCGGTGATACAGGAATGAGCGTCTCGCTCCGCGCGACGAGGCGACCTTTCGCAGCTCGATTGCGGGATCCGCGGCAAGCGCGGGGTCGGGCTCGCTACCGTCGAGCCGGAGGTAGGCGACCTCGACTCTGCCGAGTAGCGCCAGCGCACGGATGATGCCGACGGTGCGATTGCCGCGGCCGCTGTGCTTGTTAGGAGTGAACGGTGTGACGACGAGCGATTCCATCTACGTGTCTCCTCCGGAGCTTGATCGATCTCGGCGCTTGCGGACGCTCTCAGCAGAAAAAGATTATCGCGCCCTGCAAAACCCCCCGTTACTGGGTCGCCGCTCGATCGTCAGAATGCGGAGACTCGGGGCGAACTCCGCTTGCAAGCGAGACGAGCCTGCCGGTTATTCCCGGATACTCGCGGCCGGGGGGGGAGGCGGTAATCTGATTCTCCCACCGCGATCGAACGGTGGCGGCTCGTTTTCCGCAACCGCATAGGAGTTCGATGATGAGATTCGATAGAGGCATGACCCGAGCCATTGTCGAACTATTTTCGGATGAGTTTCTTTCGGCGTAAGCACGAGAGCGAGGACGCGCGCGACGAGCGCCTGTCCGCGCGGCCCGACCGGGACGCCGAAGAGCGCGAGACAGCGCCCGAGCCCGAGCCCGAACCCGAGGACGCTCGCCCGGAAGAGGAGCGCTCGCCCAGCGCGATCGTCGCTCCGGTCGCCGGCGAGATCGTCTCGGGACTGGCCGATGTCCGCACCCTTCCGGACGAGGCCGTGAGTGTGCCGTCGCTGCTCGAATGGTCGGCCGACGGGACTAGCTGGCGGCGCGCAGCTGCGCAGGAGCGAGCAGAAGAAGCGAAAGAAGGGCTTCTCCACTGGGACACCGCCTCGCTCGACGACGGCTCCTACCTGCTTCGGCTGGTAGCCGTGCTACCCGCGGGCGCCGAGATTGCCGGCGAGCCGGTCCCGGTTCTGGTCGACAACCTCGGGCCGGATATTCGCCTGCGCGAGCCGCTCGAGGGTCGGAAGCTCTCGGGATTCGTGACGATCGAAGTGGAGGCCGAGGACGCCGTCTCGGACGTCTCGCTCGTCGAGCTGGAGATCTCGGGTGCCGGCGACGACTGGCGGCGGGTCGCCGAGGCGCGCCGGCAACCCTTCGAGCTGCGCTGGAGCAGCAAGGCTTTGAGCGACGGCCATTACCGGCTACGAATCCGCGCCCGCGACGGGAGCGGCAATGTCGGTCTGCTCGGGCCGCTCGAGGTCGAGATCGTCAACGCGCCCGCCGCGGCGGAGCTGGTCGATCCCGGCGAGCTCTTGCGCGGCCGGATCAACCTCATAGCCCGCGCCCCGGACCCGCGCTCGACGCAGATGATCTTCGAGCTGGCCAAGGCCGGCTCGAGCGACTGGAGCGCTCTCGGTACGACTCGTGCCCCTTTCCACCTGCCCATCGACACCAACCAGGTCGCCGATGGCAGCTACGAGCTACGCATCGAGTCGGTCACCGTCGAAGGCAAGTCGGTCTACTCGCGCCGCTTCGGTCCCTACATCGTCGACAACACGCCGCCGACGATCACGATCGCCAAGCCGGCGCAGGGTGACACACTCCGAGACCGGGCCGAGCTGGTGGTCGAGGTTGCCGACGAAGTGAGCGGGCCGGCGCTGGTCGAGCTGAGCTACAACGACGGCGACAAGTGGATGTCGCTGGCCGGGCTGGAGCCCGAGGGGGGTAAGGTGCGCGGCTACTGGCAAGTAACCGAGTGCCGGCCGGGCGACTGCCGTCTGCGAGCGACGGCGTTCGACCGGGCCGGTAACGAGGTCAGCGAGGAGATCACTGTGACTATCGCCGGGCCGCCGCCGTCAAAGCCCGAGCACGCCGCCGAGCCCGAGTCGATCGTGCCTTCGCAGCCTCGGGCCGTAGTGCCCGTTCGTCCGCCCTCGGTAGCGGCTGCCGGCCGTTTTGGCCAGGTCCCCAGTTGGGATTGGAAACAGCATTACTCGTCCGGCGCCGAGCAGACCGGCGAGCCGGCGAACCGCCCGCCGGACGATGAGAAGCCTCCGCCGCCGAGCGGCGCGCCCGGGTCACCCATCGGCGCAGAGGCCGAGCCCGCCGGCGCGGCCGAGCCGAAACAAGCGGTCAAGAAGGGCGCTGCCTGGACCTGGAAGGCTTCCCCGCCGCGCTCGGACTCGCCGCCGAGCGAGCAGGAGCCGGAAGAAGAATCGCCGGGTCTGCCGAAGGCGGAGAAAGAGCCTCCGAGCGAGCCCGAGCGAAAGACGGAGGAAAAGCACGAGTCCCAACCAGAGCCGGAGCCCGAATCAGGGCCCGAGGGCGAGCCCGAGGAGCAGGTCGAGCCAATCGAGGAGAAGCCCGTGCGAGCCGTTCATCTGGTCGAATCGGCGCCGAGCGAAGCGCTGGCGGAAACCGCGCCTGAGCGGGAGAGCGCCCCGGATTCCAGCGCCCAGGAGGGGGGAAGCGTCGTCAAAGTCGACTTCGCGCGATCCGGACGCGGCTGGGATATCTGGGCGCTGAGCCAGCTGGTGGAGGAGACTCCGGGCCAGGATCCCGCGCGCGAAGAGGAACGGCGCCAGATCCTTTACCACCTGCGCGAGCACACCACGGTCGACGGTCGCATTCCACCCGAGTTCGAGGATCTGGTTCTCGAGACCTTCGGCGATCTGATCCGAGACGAGTCCGACCGCTAGCCCGAAGCGATGGCTCTCAGCGTTTCAACGCCAGGACTGGAGGTGATCGCCCTCGAAAACGCCGATTTCGCCGATTGCGAGGACGAGTGGCGCCTGCTCGAAAGCCGTTCGGCCGAGGCGACGCCGTTTCTCAGCCACGATTGGCTTTCCGCCTGGCTGAGCGTCTACGAGCCGAAGAGGGTCGCGCTCGTCCGGGCCGGCGAGGCGGACGGTACGACGACGGCGCTCGGACTGCTCGAGCAAGGCGGTCACGGTCGCTGGTATTTCGCCGGCGCCCCGGTGACATCGCAGCGCGGCTTGCTCTGCGCGACCGAGGTCGAAGGCCGCTCCTGGCACGCCCTTGGCAGCTGGCTTACCGAGCACCGCCGCGACTGGTCGACGCTGGTCGGCGAAGGTGTGAGCGCGGCGGCGGCGGGCCTTCCTTCGGCGCGGCTGGTTGCCGCCCCTGTCGCCGTCGTCGATCTGCCCGACTCTTTCGACGCCTATCTCGCGGCCAGATCGCGGCACTGTGAGAAGGAGATGAGGCGGAAGCTACGAGTGCTCGAGATGAGAGGCCTGGAGTTGCGCCGTCCGCTCGACGCCGAGCGAGCGCTGGGCGAGTTGGCGCGGCTACACCGGATTCGCGCCGAGAGCAGGAACGAAAGCCATCCGCAGGTCGACTCCCGTCTAGTGCGTATGCTGGCGAGCCTTGTCGATGCCTCGGCGATGAAGCTCGCCTTGCTCGAGCTGGCGATCGGTGAGCGGACGTTGGGCGTGATCGCGGGCCTCGAGTACGGCGACACGCTGTACGCCTACAACTCGGGCGTCGATACGACCGAGCCCGGCCTCAGCCCCGGGATTGTTCTCATGCTCGGTCTAATCCGGTGCGCGATCGCGGACGGCTTTCGCCGCGTCGACCTTGGCCCCGGGGAGTATCGATATAAGCGTGAGCTCGGCGGCGTCCCATCTGAGCGCTTCCAGCTGGCCGTGTCTTCGCCGACGCTGGCCGCGACGGCGATCAGATTCGCAGTGCCCGCGGCCGCCGCTGCGCGTTCATGGTTCAGACGACGCGGCTAGCGCCGGTAGTGAGGCGTGCTCGCTCCGTCGTCCGAGCGCGCCGCCGGAGGGGCCGGATCAGCTAGGCACTCGCCGCCTGGCCGATAAGTAGTCGATAAATTTCTTCCCAAAACTCGCATTTTCCGGTTAATCTGTAGGCGAGCCCCTACCCTCGAGCTCGAAACAATCGTGCCCGAGGGCTTGCTTTTCTTCGCGAGGAAAGGCTGAATGCGTATATCCCCCCTTCGCGCGTCACCCTGGCCGCGCGCTCATGTTTAGCGCTGCTCGTCATAGAGCAGAGTTAGAAACGATCGACGTGCAATTTCGAACTGCACTTCCCCCCACTGCAAACAGACAAATGGCGTCATGACCGATACGGCCTTCCATCCCTCCGTTCTGGGTACGGTCGATGATCTCAAGCTCGGTGCTCGCGCGCAGGCCGGCGCTGTCGGGCGTAGCGATCGCTTCTGGCGTCTGAGCCGTTTCGGGCTCGACGTCTTCTTGCTCGGGCTGGCGATCGCCGCCTCCAACATGGCTTCTCCCGCCGCGCACGTGCACAAGAGCGGCGCTCTGTGGCCGATGGTCTTCGCGGCCGCCGCTTTGGCCGTTTTCACTTCGCGTGGCGCGTACTCGCGGCGCCTGATGGTGGATTTCCTCGACGACCTGCGCTCGCTCGTGATTGCCGTCGGTCTGGCGACGATGGTGGTCGTCACGCTACGAGTCATGTTCTACGCGGCTCCGTCGTACACGGCGGCCGAGACTTTGCGACTGGCGGTCTTCGCCGGCGTCTATCTGGCCGCCGGGCGAGCCGGGCTCGATCTCAGCCAGAGCCATGCGCGCCGTTCCGGCGATTCCGTGCCGACGCTGATCATCGGCGCCGGGAAGGTCGGGCACGTCGCCGCGCAGCGCCTGCTCGAGCACCCGGAGCTTGGCCTGCGCCCGATCGGATTCCTCGACAAAGAACCGCGCCTGGACGGCTCCGCGATCTCGCGGCTACCGGTGCTCGGAGCGAGCTGGGACTTCGAGCAGGTCGTGCGCGACTATCACGTCGGCCAGGTGATCGTCACCTTTTCGACCGCGCCGAACGACGTTCTCCTGCGCATGGTCAAGCGCTGCGAGGAGATCGGGGTCGGCGTTTCGCTGGTGCCGCGGCTGTTCGAGAAGATGACCGAGCGGATGACGATCGACCATCTGGGCGGGCTTCCGCTTGTGACGTCGCATCCGAGAAACCCGAAGGGCTGGCAGTTCGCCGTGAAGTACGCGGTCGACCGCGTTGTGGCCCTGCTGATGCTGATTGTCCTGTCGCCGCTCATGCTCGTCTCGGCGATAGGCGTCTATCTCTCGCTCGGAAAGCCGGTGTTCTTCCGCCAGCTTCGCGTCGGTCGCGACGGGCGGACGTTCGAGGTGTTCAAGTTCCGCTCGATGCAGCCGGTCGAGGATCCGCGCGTAAATGCAAGCGCCGACGCCGAGCGGGTGACTCGATTCGGCGGCTTGCTTCGCAGCCTGTCGATCGACGAATTCCCGCAGTTGCTGAACGTGCTGCGAGGCGACATGAGTCTGATCGGGCCCCGGCCGGAACGACCGGAGCTCGTCGAGATCTTCGAGCAGAACATCTATCGCTACCAGGATCGTCACCGGGCCAAGTCCGGAATCACAGGCTGGGCTCAGATTCACGGAATCGGTCGAGGAGACGACCGATTCGCCGAGAGGAATCTCTCGGATCGAGTCGAGTGGGACAACTACTACATCGAGAACTGGTCGCTCTGGCTGGACGTGAAGATACTTCTGCGCACCGTCCGAGCGGCCGTCGACTTCAAACAGCCCGCCTGAGGGCGAGCGTATAGCGCACCCGCCGCGACGGATTTCTTGCCGCTTACTCTCGGACTGCGTCTTCGACGCCGGACGCCAGGCCGCTCCGCTCGAGCTCGCTAACGATCGTTTCGGCGTGCTCGGGGTAGTGCTCGAGCAGGCAGCTCGGGCAGAGGCTGTGGCTGAACTCCGCCTCGGAGTACTTCGCGACGTAGGACTCGACCTGACTCCAGTAGCCCGCGTCGTCGCGGATGCGCTTGCAGTGAGAGCAGATCGGTAGCAAACCGCTGAGCGTCTTTCGCTGCGCTTCGGCTCTATTGAGCGCGGAGGCCCCGGTGATCAGCGTCATCACGATCGCGGCGGTCACGACGACAGCGGCGATCGCGTGACCGACCGGGTGGTCGTAGAGGGCGGTCTGAACTCCGATCAGGATCGGAGAGAGCAGGATGAGCGGCGCGAACCTGCGCGCCATCCTTCCGCCTGCGCCGGGTGAGATGAAGACCGCCAGCCAGGTCGCCTCGGAATCGAGCAGCGCCAGCCCGATGACCAGGAGCGCGAGCGCGACCAGAGCCACCACACCGATGCCGTTGACCGAAGAGAAGCCGCGCAGGTAATCGACGGAGTAGGCGTAGCCGACGACGCCCGCCGCCACAACGATCGCGAGAGTGTTGTTGACCCAGGCCGCTGCGCGTACGTGTCTGGCCCTAAGGCCGGCGATCAAAATCAGGTTGATTCCCGCAAGCAGGAGGCCGATAGCGGCATGGGGCGACGGGCGACCGGGCAAGGCGCTGCCCGTCGTGTCGCGGAAGAGCAACTCGTCGATGCCGAGCGAGTGCCAGTATTCGAACAGAGTGAGCGCCGAAAGCGCGACGCAGAACGCCCCGGCGGCGCCGGCGATCAGGCGCTCGCGACGCTTCGGCACGGCCCGGGCGACGACGGCGAGCCCAACACCGGCGATGACGAGCATGATCGCGGCATTTGTCTTGGTCGGGGGGACGCCCGGCCAGACCCGCTTGAGCGCGCTCAGGTCGAGAGCCCAGCCGACGAGAACGGCCACTCCCAGCCCCGCCGTTAACGTTCCGGCGATCCGCGCCGCCAGGTGTTTGCTCGGACTTGCCGCAACGAGCATCCTGTTTAGTTTACGAGTTCGCTCCATGTCAGCGCGCCGCCGACGCGGCGTCCCGCTTAGGCGGCGGGCACCCGTTCGAGACTAAAATGGCTATCGGTTGCGTTACACCGGTCGATAAGGTCCTAAACGAAAATCCGGCGCAGCGCCGAGGGTCGTGAGTGCCCGCCACCGAGGCATACAAGGGCCTCGATTCGGGCAGGTGACCCTCAGCTAATATGGGGTTGACCTGAGCCACGCGGCAAAGACCCCGGGCCAGTCGACGGAGAAAGGGGGTCAGAGGGTTGTTCGAGCGATTCACCGAGCGAGCCAGGCAGGTAGTCGTACTTGCGCAGGACGAGGCTCGTGCCCTCAAGCACAACTACATAGGTACCGAGCACATCCTGCTCGGGCTCCTTCGTGAGGAGGAGGGCCTCGCCGCGCGCGTGCTCGAGTCGCTCGACATCACCGTCGAGGAGGTACGGGCGCAGGTCGCCCGCATAGTCGGCCAGGGCGACGAGGTTACGACCGGTCAGATCCCCTTCACGCCGCGCGCCAAGAAGGTGCTCGAGCTGGCGCTCAGAGAAGCGCTCTCGCTTGGCCACAACTACATCGGCACCGAGCACATCCTGCTCGGGTTGGTGCGCGAGAACGAGGGCGTGGCGGCGCGCATCCTGCTCGACTTCGACGCCGACGCCGAGAAGATTCGCAACGAGATCATTCGCATGCTCTCGGGCCCCGGGCGCCGCCAGCAGGGCGCCGCCGCGGGCGCGGCGGGCGGCGAGAGGTCGAAGAGCTCCAAGCTGCTCGACCAGTTCGGGCGCAACCTGACCAAGCTGGCCACCGACGGCAAGCTCGATCCCGTGGTCGGGCGCCAGACCGAGATCGAGCGCGTGATGCAGATCCTGTCGCGCCGCACGAAGAACAACCCGGTTTTGATCGGCGAGCCCGGCGTGGGCAAGACGGCGGTCGTCGAGGGCCTGGCCCAGCGAATCGCCGCGAGCAATGTGCCCGAGCTACTCAAGAACAAGCAGATCTACACGCTCGACCTGGCGGCGCTGGTGGCCGGCTCGAAGTACCGCGGCGAGTTCGAAGAGCGCCTGAAGAAGGTCATGAAGGAGATCGGCCAGCGCGGCGACATCATTCTCTTCATCGACGAGCTGCACAACCTGGTCGGCGCGGGTGCGGCCGAGGGCGCGATCGATGCGGCCTCGATCCTCAAGCCGGCGCTGTCGCGCGGCGAGCTACAGACGATCGGCGCCACCACGCTGGACGAGTACCGCAAGTACCTGGAGCGCGACGCGGCACTGGAACGGCGCTTCCAGCAGATTCGCGTAGAGGAGCCCTCGGTCGACGATACGATTCAGATCTTGCGCGGTCTGCGCGACCGCTACGAGGCGCACCACCGCTGCAAGATCTCCGACGACGCACTCGATGCCGCCGCGCAGCTCGCCGACCGCTACATCCAAGATCGCCACCTGCCCGACAAGGCCATCGACCTGATCGACGAGGCCGCGTCGCGCATGCGCATCCGCACCATGAGCGCGCCTCCGCGCTACCGCGAGCTCGAGGAAGAGATCGAGACGGTGCGGAAAGAGAAGGAGTCTTCGATCGAGGCCCAGGAGTTCGAGAAGGCGGCGGCGCTCAGGGACAAGGAGCGCAAGCTGAGCCAGAAGCGCAAAGAGCTCGAAGAATCCTGGCGCGACGAGGAGGACGCGGCCGAGCAGCCCGAGATCGGCGAGGAAGAGATCGCCGACATCGTCTCGATGTGGACCGGCATCCCAGTTTTCAAGCTCACCGAGGCCGAGTCGCAGAAGCTCATTCGCATGGAGGACGAGCTGCACAAGCGCGTGATCGGCCAGCATCCGGCGATCGAGGCGGTCTCCAAGGCGATCCGGCGCGCCCGGGCGGGAATCAAGGATCCCAAGCGCCCGACCGGCTCGTTCATCTTCCTGGGGCCCTCGGGCGTCGGCAAGACCGAGCTGGCGCGCACCCTGGCCGAGTTCCTGTTCGGCGACGAGGAGGCCATGATCCAGGTCGATATGTCGGAGTACATGGAGAAGCACTCCGTGTCGCGGCTGGTCGGCTCGCCTCCGGGCTACGTCGGTTACGACGAGGGCGGTCAGCTGACCGAATCGGTGCGACGCAAGCCCTACTCGGTGCTGCTCATGGACGAGGTCGAGAAGGCGCACCCCGACGTCTTCAACATCCTGCTGCAGATCCTCGAGGACGGTAAGCTGACCGACTCGCAGGGGCGCAAGGTCGACTTCCGCAACACGATCGTGATCATGACCTCAAACCTGGGCGCGGCTCAGATCTCCAAGAACCAGTCGCTCGGCTTCTCCTCGAACGACGAGGTCGGCCTCTCCTACGACGAGATGAAGTCGCGGGTCACAGGCGAGCTGAAGAAGGTCTTCCGACCCGAGCTCCTGAACCGCATCGACGAGGTGATCGTCTTCCACAAGCTCGAGAAGGCCGAGATCAAGCAGATCATCGACCTGATGCTGAAGCGGCTGCGCGAGCAGATGGCGGTGCACAAGGTGACGATCGAGCTGACCGACAAGGCCAAGGACCTGCTGGTCGAGCAGGGCTTCGATCCCTCAATGGGCGCTCGTCCGCTGCGCCGCGCGATCCAGCGCTTGATAGAGGATCCGCTGGCCGACTTCGTGCTCGGCGCTGAGCTGATGCCTGGGGCGACGCTGATCGTCGATCGCAAGAAGAACACCTCCGACGAGGTCGACATCAAGATCATCCCGGGCGCCGAGCCGGTGCTCGAAGAAGAGCCCGAGAAGGTCGTCGTCCCCGACGATGGCGCCGGCGAGAGCTCCGAGAAGAAAACCGGCGAGAAGGAAGAGCCCAAGAAGGTCGTCGTCCCCGACGACGGCGCCGACAAAGCCGCCTCCGAGCCAAGCGCCAGCTCCGAGGACGAGTAGCTTTTGGCCATCGTCATGTCGCCGGGTGTCGCCGGCTCGAGTTTCAAGCGACATCTCTCTCGCAACCCGAGCGACGCGATAGAGCGTCGCCTAGAGCCTCGCGACGGGTGTTCGCGACCGGAAAACGCCGAGCGGGCGCGGTAAGGTCGCCCGACTATGCTGAGCCCGTGCTCGCCGCAATAGATATCTCGTCGATCGTCGTACTCGTAACGTTCGGCCTTTTGTTCGCGCTGGCCCAGGCCGTGAAGCGCGGGTCGCGAAGGTTCCGCAGCTCGCTCCAAGTTCGCGACGGGCGCGTGGTCATGAACGATGCCGCACGGGTCAAGCTGTCGCGGCACGGCCGGGATCTGAGCAAAGCCGAGGCCTTCATCGCCAAGAACTTCAGCGTGAACGAGCGGGGCGAGATCGTCGAGCGTGGGGAGGTGATCAAAGCGACTGCCACCGCATCCGCACCGGCCGTCAGCGATCGGCCCGCGGAGCCGGAGACGCGCTTCGAGGCGCCCGTCGCGGAGAACGCGAGCGGCGAGATCGCCGCCAAGACTCGGCGGGTAGCCGACCCTCCGCGAACCGGCCTCGGGCCAGGCCGGCCCCTTTACCGTAAGCCGAGCACACAGGACTTGTTACGTGGCTCGAAATCATCGCAGGGCGACTGAGATACGAGAAGCGCCGATCCAGCGCGGGCCTAGCGTCTTACTGGCTGCTTAGGCTGTAGCTGGCATTGTTCGAAACGCGATCGGAGGACGCCGTGAAGGGATTCAACGACAACATCGAAGAGCTGACCCTTGAAAACGATGATTTCCGGAAAGTCCTCTACACCGCCGCGCATAGCCAGCTCGTTCTGATGAGTCTCGCGCCGAAGGAAGACATCGGCCTGGAGGTTCACGAGGAGAACGACCAGTTCTTCCGCTTCGAGTCGGGCCGGGGTCGCGTCACCATCGACGGCAACGAGTACGAGGTGAAGGACGGCTCGGCGATCGTCGTCCCGGCCGGAGCCGAGCACAACGTCGTCAACACATCCGGTGGCGAGGCGCTGAAGCTCTACACGATCTACTCGCCGGCTCATCACAAAGACGGCGTCGTGCGCGCGACCAAGGCCGAGGCCGAAGCAGATTCCCCGGAATACGACGGGCAAAATTCCGAATAAGCCCGGCGCGAGCCGCCGCGCGCAGGACGGGAGAAGTCACGGAGTCGGCACGGTCGCTGTCTGCGCCCCTGCGTAGACTCGCTTCGTGGCAAAGACGGCTGTTCAGTTCTCGTGCACGGAATGCGGCTACTCGACCGGGCGCTGGCTCGGGCGCTGCCCGAGTTGTGAGAACTACGGCACGCTGACCGAGGAGGTAATCGAAAGGATCCCCGCAAGCGCGCCGCGAGTACAAAGGCCGCTGCTGCGCCTGGTCGAGGTCGAAGCGAATGAGAGCGACCGCATCCCGACCGGCGTGCCCGAGCTCGATCGCGTGCTCGGCGGCGGGCTGGTGCCGGCCTCGCTCGTGCTCGTCGGCGGCGAGCCCGGAATCGGAAAGTCGACACTGCTTTTGGCCGCGCTGCGCGCGATCGCCGAGAAGCGCCGCGGCCTGCTCGTCTCGGGCGAGGAATCGGCGGCTCAGGTCAGGCTGCGGGCCGAGCGCCTGGGCGGGGCGGGCAAGATCGAGATTCTGGCCGAGACCGAGCTAGATACGGTCTGTGAGGTGCTCGAGCGCGAGCGACCCGAGGTCTGCGTGATCGACTCGGTGCAGGCTCTCTACTCGTCGGGCCTGGGCTCGGTGCCGGGCTCGGTGGCACAGGTGCGCGAGGCGGCCTCGCGCCTGATGCGCCTGGCCAAGGAAAACGGCATCGCCGTGTTTCTCGTCGGGCACGTGACCAAGGACGGCACCGTGGCCGGGCCGCGCGTGCTCGAGCACCTGGTCGACTGCGTACTGCAGTTCGAAGGCGACCGCTACCACGAGCACCGCATTCTGCGCGCAACCAAGAATCGCTTCGGCTCGACCAACGAGCTCGGTGTCTTCGAGATGACCTCCGCCGGCCTAGTCGGGATTCCGGATGCCTCGGCGCTCTTCGGGCGCACAGAGCCCGGCGAGGTTGGAGCCGCGGTGGCCTGCACGCTCGAGGGCTCGCGCCCGATTCTGCTCGAGATCCAGGCCCTTGTGGCCAGGAGCGAGCTGGCCATGCCGCGCCGCGTCGGCACCGGCGTCGATCCGAAGCGTCTCGCGATGATCGTGGCCGTTCTTTCGCGCCATGCGCGCGTGGCGCTCGGGCAGGCCGACGTGTTCGTCAATGTCGCCGGCGGCGTGCGGATCGAGGAGCCGGGCGCCGATCTGGCGATCGCGCTGGCCATCGCCTCGGCGGCGCGGGGCGTGCCGGTTCGCCCGGGGCTCGCGGCCTTCGCCGAGATCGGTTTGACCGGGCGCCTACGCGCCGCGACCCAAACCGCTCGACGCGCGGGAGAGTGCGCCAAGCTCGGGTTGGAGTGCGCTCTCGTCTGTCAGGGCAGCGTCAAGAGCGGGGCAGGCCTGGAGTTGATCGAGGTGGTCAGGCTCGGGAAAGCGCTGGCGCTGGGGCTGGAATCACAGCGGGATGGAGCCGACCCGGCTCTTTGATGAGTGACTCGATGTCGGCGAGCGGGCTCGTATTTCGAAACGCTGTCTGAGCAGGGATTTTCTGTGAGTGCACCTGAAAAGGTGCGTTTTCCAGCGTTTTTTGCTATCATGAAGCAATATTCAGCCGGCGGTAGTAGCACCGCCGGCCTTTTCGCGAACACAGCTCGAGAGGGAGTGTCGCTTGTTTGATATTGGCGAAAAAGTCGTGTACCCGCATCACGGTGCGGGGACGGTGGTCGAGAAGGAGATGCGAACGGTGCTCGGTCAGAAGCGCGAGTACCTGACGATCAGGATCCTTCACAACGACATGACCGTCCAAGTTCCGAGCGAGAACGCCGAGCGGGTTGGACTGCGCCCGGTGATCGAAGAGGCCGAGATCGACAGCGTCATCATCGCGCTCACGGCCGGCAAGACCGAGATGCCGAAGAACTGGAATCGCCGCTTCAAGCACAACCGCGACAAGATGAAGACGGGCGATATCCTCGAACTGTCGGAAGTCGTACAAAACCTCTCTCTACGCGATTTCGAGAAGGGTCTCTCGACCGGCGAAAAGCAGATGTTCGTGAAGGCCAAGAAGATTCTTTCCAGCGAGCTGATGTACGCGCTCGATCTGAACGAAGAAGAGGCGGCCGCGTGGCTGGAGAACGTGCTGGCCAGAAACGGCAAGAAGGCGTCGCGGAGCTCGAGCAAAACGGAGCCGGAAGCGGTAGTAGCTTCCGTCTAGCCGCGGTGGTCGGTTTACCGTCGGCGGGGCAGCGTCCCCTGGATCGCCTATGACGAGCGCATCGGCCTGGGTCGTCGTTTGCGCCGCCGGGGCTGGGAAGCGGCTCGCCGGCACGCGCCCGAAAGCTTTTGCCGCCCTCGCCGGGCGACCTCTCCTGGCCGAGAGCCTGCAACGGCTCGACGACTGCGATTTGATCGCCGGCCTGGTTGTGGCGGCTCCGCCCGGCTGGGAGGAGGCCACCATCCTGCTCGCCGAAGAACTCGGCTGCGACAAGGTGAGCGCGGTCGTGCGAGGAGGCCGCGAGCGTGGCGAGAGCGTCAGCCTGGCCCTGACGGAGATTCCCGCCGAGGTCGAGCACGTGCTCGTTCACGATGCCGCCCGACCGCTGGTGAGCGCGGAGGTCGTGGAGCGAGTGTTGGCGCCGCTGGAGCAGGGTTGGGACGCGGTCGTGCCGGCGCTGCCGGTCTCCGACACGATCAAGCGCGTCGAGAAGGAGCTCATCGTCGAGACACTCGAGCGCAGCTCGCTCGTCGCCGTCCAGACGCCGCAGGCTTTTCGCGCCCAGGCGCTCCGCGCCGCCTACGCCGCCGAGCACAACGAGGCGACCGACTGCTCGACGCTGGTCGAAGGGCAGGGTGGTCGCGTCCGCTGGGTCGAGGGCGAGCGGCGCCTGCACAAGGTGACCACGACTGACGATCTGGCCCTGGTCGAGAGCTGGCTCGCCAAGGAAGACGGATGAGCGAGCTCAGGGTAGGAATCGGTATCGACGCCCACGCTTTCGCGGCCGGCGTTCCGCTCGTGCTGGGCGGCGTCGCTTTCGAGCATCCGCGCGGCCTCGCCGGGCACTCCGACGGTGACGTGATCGCGCACGCGCTGATCGACGCCCTGCTCGGGGCGGCCGGGTTGAGCGACATCGGCTCGCTCTTTCCCTCCAGCGACGAGCGCTGGAAGGGCGCCGACTCGCTCGACCTGCTCGCCCGTGCCTACGGCGAGGTGCGCGGCGCAGGCTGGGCACTGGTCAACGCCGACTGCATCCTTGTCGGCGAGGAGCCGCGGATTGCAGAGCGACGCGCGGAGATGCAGGAGCGTCTGGCCGCCGCGCTTGCGCTCGAGCCGGGGCGGGTGACCGTACGGGCCACGACCACCGATCGGCTCGGATTCGCGGGTCGCGGCGAGGGCCTGGCGGCTCAGGCCGTGGCGCTGCTCGAGCGGTAAGGGCCTGCCCCGAGGAGTAGTGGCGCCGACCTATTAG
This sequence comes from Actinomycetota bacterium, assembly GCA_003132665.1. Lineage (GTDB taxonomy): Bacteria > Actinomycetota > Thermoleophilia > Gaiellales > Gaiellaceae > Fen-549. Next base: position 137,300 of record PKYN01000002.1, on the reverse strand, counting down.
CGGCCGCGCTTGCGACCGGGCTTCCCGCGCTTGCGTCCCTGCGGGCCGCGGCGCTCTTCCTCGGCCTCGCCCTTCTTCTTTTTCTTGCCCTTGCGCTTGTCCTTGGACTTGTCCTTCGCCTTGTCCTTGGCGCTTTTCTGCTGCAGGCCTTGGCGCTCCAACTTGCGACGGATCTGCCGGTTGGACACGTCCGAGCCGGAGCTTTGCTGCTGCTGGTCAGCAGCTTCCATCCAGGCGCGCCGCTCGGCGGAGGAGAGCAGCGAAAGGGCTCGCTGCATCCGCTGGGGGTCGCGCATCGCACCGGCCCGTTCGAGCTTCTTGATCGCGCTGGCGAGCAGCGGGTTCGAGCGCTCCATGGCCGATTCCGAAAGACTCCTCAGTCCGCGCCCGAGCAGCGGAACCTTCATCAGCCCGGCGATGATCGGCCGGGCGTAGCGGCCGCCCTTGATCCGGCTCAGGATGGCGAAGACTCCGAGCAGGAGCAGGAGGAAGAGCAGAACCCAGACGGGAAGCAGGTACCAGAAAAACGAGGCGATCATCGCCGACGATCCTAACGATCGGCGCAACTGCAGGTGCGAGAAGCGTCAACTCACTGCCCAGAGCAGTTCGGCGCCCGTCCTCTCGCCGCGCTCTACGGTCGGCTCGTGGTCGGCTGAACGACGCTGAGCGGAACCGAGCTTGTCGTCAGGGTGCCGGAACCGAGCTCGCCCTCGTCGTTCCCGCCCCAGCACTTGACCGCGCCGCTGGCGAGAACCGCGCAGGTGTGACGGACGCCGGAGCTGATCGAGACGGCATGCTTGATTCCGATCACCGTAACGGGCTTGGCGCTGTCCTGCAGCTTCCCGTCACCGAGCTGCCCGAACTGATCCGCTCCCCAGCACTTGACGGTGCCGCCGGCGATCAGGGCGCAGTTGTGAACGCCGCCGGAGCTGATCGAGACGGCGTTCTTGATGCCCGCCGCCTGCACCGGTATGGCGCTGTCCAGCAGGGGTTTGGAGCCGGTATCTGTGGCCGCGATGAAACCCCAGCACTTGACTGTGCCGCCGGCGACGAGAGCGCAGGTGTCGAAAGCTCCGGAGCTGATCGAGACAGCGTTCGTGATTCCGTAGACACGCTCGGGCGACGGATTGGCGTACGGCCATATGTGGTTGGCTTTTCCGTGTCCGGTCTGACCGTCGTGGTTGTAACCCCAGCATTCGATCGAGCCGCCGGAGATGAGCGCACAGGTGTTCAGGAAGCCGGCGCTGACGCCGACGGCATTCGAGACGGCGGCGACCTGCACGGGGCTCGAGATCCCAAAGGGCCTGCTTCGGATCAGAGCGCCCGTGCCGAGCTCTCCGAACTGGTTGTCGCCCCAGCAGTAGAGTGAGCCGCCCGTGAGCAGCGCGCAGGTGTGAGCCGCGCCGGAGCTGCTCGCGACGACGCCGCTGAGCCCGCCCACCGAAATCGGGGTTGAGCTGCTCGCCAGCGTGCCGTTGCCGAGCTCGCCCACGTCGTTGGTACCCCAGCAACTGATCGTCCCGGCGGGAAAGATCGCGCAGGAGTGCTTGTAACCGCTGTTCACGGCGATCGCGCCCGTGATGCCGCGCACCGAGACCGGCGTCGAGCTATTCATCAGAGTGCTGTTCCCGAGCTCGCCGTCGAAGTTATCGCCCCAACACTTGACGCCGCCGCCGCCAACGAGGATGCAGGTCAGTCTGCCGCCCGCGCTGACGCCTGTGGCGTCGGCGACTGGCTCGGCGGCGAAGACCGAGAATCTGAGCGAGACGACGTTGCGATCGGCGCGGAGGCGCAGGCGGTAGCTGCCGGATTGGATCGCGCTTTGGCCGAAGATGCGCTCGAGGGTCGTAACGTGAGTGCCCTCGAAGTTCCCCTTGCGCGCGACGGCGCGAAGCGCGATCCAGCGTGCTCCCCGTTTGCGCTGAAGCACGTATGAGAAGTGAGCGCTCCGGCTCAAGAACCGGTAGCTGAGTCGGATTTCGCTTGCCTGGACGGGCGCCAATCTCGTGGCGTCCAGCCTGGCGGCGAGCCTACCCAGCCCGGGCGCCGTTCTCGCCGCCGGGGACGAAGCGATCGCGCCGCTGAGCGGCAGCACCACCATGCCCAGAAGGACGGCGACGAAGGCAGTTGAGCGGGAGCGAACATGCCCGGGCAGCGCGCGAACCGGACGACCGCTTCGAAGTCCGCTCATCCTGTCGATGAGACCACCGCGCGATAAACGTCCGCTAAAGGCGCGGGCTTTCGAGAGAGGAGTAGCGCTCTCGTCGAAAGGGGGGAGACGCATCTAGGATTCACCGGTCGATAACCCCTTCTATGGCCGCAGTCGTCTTTCGAGGACGTGTTCTTCCGGTACCTGATCCACGGTAGCTGCGGCGGATAGGGCTACGTCGAGCGCGCTCGGGCCACGAAGCGGCCGACGAACGGTCAGGTGCCTGCTAGAGCCGTGTCCAGCGCCCGCGGCTGAGGAAGAAGCCGTGGCCTTTGAGGTTGCGGCAGGTTAGGCCGGTCCTGGCCGAGTGGCATTTGAACGGCCCATAACTCCAGGTCTTGCCGTAGGCAAGTAGCGGTGCTTTGTTCGGGTTGGGCAACACCACATCGCTGACGCAACCAATCCGGGCTCGCCCCGTGGCGCCGAGCGTGAGAGTCCCGCCGAAGTCGAACTCGCAGCCGTTGGGTCGGGACGGCTTCGGCTTGAGACCGCTCGAGATGTCACAGCGCAGCCAGGCCGGTTGGGATCCCGTATAGGCGCCGCAGACGATATTCCGAGAGGGAGTTTGAAAGCCCTTCAGTCCTGAAGACGAGGAAGCGGACGCCGATCCCGCGAGAACGACCAGAGCGACCGCGACGACGAGCGAATACCTCACCCAAGTGATGATAGGCGGGCTCGGTTTTTCGCGCGAGCGAAATCGAGCCGGACGCAGGTTCGGTCCGAGCTAAACACGTGGCGGCGCCCGCGTGTCTATACCTGCGATGAATCGAGATCCCGAGGCCGGTAGGGTCGGCGCAATGACGATCGAATCGCTCGAACAGCTCTACCGCGACCGCTACCCGCGCTTCCTGCGGCTTGCCCTTGCGACGGTCGGGTCGCGCGAGGCGGCGGCGGACGTCGTGCAGGAGGCCTTTGCGCGGGCGATACGGCACCGGGACGAGTTCCGTGGCGAAGGGTCGCTCGAGTCGTGGATCTGGCGCATGGTGATCAACACGGGCCGCACGCAGCAGAAGAGAGGCCGCCGCCGGGCCGAGCTCGAGAGGTCGCAGGATCTTGCCTCGAGTAACGGCCACGCGGAGCCCTGGCCCGAGCTGCGCGCCGCCGCCGCGGCTTTACCGGAGCGGCAGCGTCAGGCGCTCTTCCTGCGCCACTACGCCGACCTCGATTACGAGCAGATCGGTGAGGTGCTGGGGATCGCGCGGGGCACGGTCTCGGCGAGCTTGCACGCCGCTCACCGGTCACTTCGCGAAACCCTGGAAGGAGCGCGAGCATGAGCGACACCCTTCTATTCGAGAGGCTCGACCAACTGGTCGACAACTGCGCAGGAGCCCACGGCGACTGGGACGATGTTCTTTACCGCTCGGGGGTCGTGGCTGCGCCTCCGCTGCAATGGCGACGTCCCCGTCGCTTCGCGAACAGACGAGCGCTCGTGCTGGCTGCTGTACTGGCCTTTCTCCTTGTGATCTTGTTCGCGACGCCTGCGTTTGGGCTGCTGCGCGATTGGATCGGGCGCAAAGATGTCGCCTTCAACGGCAAAACCGCTCCGTTTGTGATCAAGCGGGAGTTCGCCGATATGTCCCTGGGTCAACCGAAGAGCTGGGATCCGCAGGTCATCGCCTCGGAGTCACGGAAGGTCGTTGTCTTCAAGGCCTTCGGAAGGCATTACGTGCTCTACGTGGCGCCAACCCGCAAAGGCGGCTTTTGCTGGACAATCGTTGGCATGGGCGGAAGCTGCGCCTCGGCGCGACACACGCCGAGTAGCTATCCCGGCGAGCCCGCCGGTAACGTGAACTCGTACCTCCTAGGGGTGATGAGTGGTATGCAGCGCGTCCCCGGTACGCGCGCGCAGTTCCACGGCGAGCTCAGCGGTACCGTCTTCGCCGAGAACGCGGCTTCGCTCCGTATCGAGTACGAGGATCACAGTTTCGTGCAGGTTCCGTTCGTCTACGTTTCGGAGCCGATCAACGCCGGCTTTTTCTTCTGGGGCAGGCCGTCCGGCCACCGTCGGGTCGGTACGCGTCCATTGGCCGTTAGCGCACGCGACTCGCACGGAAAGCTGATCGCTCGCGTGGTCGTACTTCATGAAGTTCAGCGGCCGACCAAAGCGCCTCCGGGCCAGGCCCCGGTGCCGCTCAAGCTTCCCTGGCGGCTTCCGTCGGTGCCGAAGCCGCCGTTTCAGCGTGGCAGGGCCGAGGGCGTCAGCATTGTGGCGGGCAAGAATGGCGTCGTCGTGATCGACACATCTCATGCCGCGGCACGAGTGCGGGCGCTGATCGAGCAGGGTGCCGCCTGGGACTGTCTCGCTTTTTTCGGCCCCTATCACGAAAGCGATCCGACCGGGCTCTCGATGTCGCTACAGCCGCAGATGTCGCGCCAGACGATGGTGCTCAGAGGCATTCCGATGCCGATCGCCGGTTGTGAGATCAGCGGCTATTACGGGCGGCGCTGGCACGATCCTCTTGCGGCGCATAGGGGGGTGGAGATCCCTCTCACCGCTCGCGGAAAGAGGTATTTCATGAATCGGGCAGCGGCAGGCGATCTCGAGCTATTTGTGCATTTGTTGCACACGCGCAGGATCAGCAGGCTGTCGGGTCGCGCGCTCGACTCCGCGATCTCACGCTACTTCGGTACCGAAATACAGCGCCTCGCATCAAGTACGAGTTCGCTAGCGCCTAGGCGGATCGGCTACGTCCACATCCCCGGCGGGGCGATCTTCTACGAGCGGAGCACGACCGGACGACGCTTCAGCGTCGCCGTCGAGCAAGGAAAGCTCGGTCTGGAGAGGGAGGGTCGCTGACAACTCCAAACTGAGCGGCTCGGTCGTTACTAGCCCGGCTCGGGCTGGGATTGAACGCTTTCGAGTTGGTGCTCGATGCCGCCGACGATCAGGTCGAGGGCGAACTCGAAGGCCCAGTCGGCGTCATGGCACTCGTTGAAGTAGGGGAGCGACTCGAGCAGATTAGGGAATTGATCGGCGGGGAGAAGCGCGAGTTTGGCCGCGGCCTCGTGAGAATGAGGAGTTCCCGGCTTGAAGGGGCAAAGCTGCGGTCCGCCGCCTACCTCCAGCACCACCAGCCCGAGGATGAAACGCTCGCACTCGCTCTCGATCAGGGCGGCTTCCTGCGGTCGGAAGCCGGCGCGCTTGAGAACGCCGAGCACGACCTCGACAACGCGGGCTCCGTTTTGGGAGATCTCGGCGGGCTTGGACGAGAAGAGCGACGCGACCGTCGGGTGGGTGAGGAGCAGGCGCCGGAACGAGCGACCCAGGGCCTTGATCTCCTCGCGCCAGTCGCCCTCGCCCTCCGCCGGTAGCTCGAACTCCTCGAAGGCGCGATCGGCGATCGCGCCCAGTAAGCCCTCTTTGCTGTCCACGTAGCGGTAAAGCGCCATCGGGGTCACACCAAGCTCGCGCGCGAGCCGGCGCAGGCTGACAGCCTCCACGCCTTCTTTGTCGCCGAGAGCCAGCGCTGCGTCGATCACGGCGCGTCGCGACAGCGTCTTTCGCTCATTGTGCAGTTCGGTTGCCACGGTGTTTGACAGTCTAGTCGCTCGTGTATACGGTGTCGATCTACGCCGTACACCTACGGCGTATACAGAACACACATCTCAGACTCGGGAGGTACGGCGCCGTGATCAGATCGAAGCAAGGCTTGACGGAGAGATTGGCGCGCACGTGCTCCGAGCATCCGTGGCGGACGCTGGGGCTGTGGGGAATCGCGGTCGTCGCCGCGCTCGCGCTGACCGCGACCTCGCTGCGTGGGCTGACCTCCCAGGGCTTCGTTTCGGGGAAGCCGGAATCGACCAGAGCGGCCGACCTGATCGCGAACGCGTTCCCGCCGACACCGGCCGACCTCAAGCGCCAGTACAGCGACATCATCGTCGTCCAATCCCCCCGCTACGGCGTCGATACCCCCCAGTTCCGCGCCTTCGTCGCGAAGCTGTCGCGCCAGAGCGAGGCAACGGGGAAGGTGCTCAACCTGCGCAGCTATCTCAAAGACGGGAGCACGCTCGTCTCGCGCGACGGGCACGCGGCGGCCATCCAGATCCTGGTCAACACCGACAAGGCGATCGAGCCGGTGGTCTCGCTCGTGAAGAAGGCGAACGGGCAGGCCGGCTTCGCGGTGGCGATCACCGGCGACCACACGGTGGCAAACGATGTCGCGGGGCTCTCTCAGCACGATCTCGAGCAAGGTGAGCTTGCGCTAGGGCTGCCGGCCGCGCTGGTCGTGCTGCTACTCGTTTTCGGGGCGGTCGTGGCCGGGTTGGTGCCGCTGCTGATGGCGCTGGTCTCGGTTGCCGTAGGGATGGGAGTCGTCTCGGCGCTCTCGCTCCAGTTCGGCTTCTCCGTTTTCATCGTGAACATGGTCTTCGGCATGGGCCTGGCGCTCGGGATCGACTACTCGCTGTTCGTCCTCTCCCGCTACCGCGAGGAGCGTGCCGCCGGCACGATCAAAGAGGCGGCGATCCGGGCCGCGGGCGCGACGGCGAGCAGGGCGGTCACCTTCAGCGGCGGAACCTTCGTGATCGCGCTGTCCGGCATGTTCCTGTTACAGACCACGGTGCTGCGCAGCCTCGCCGCCGGCGCGATCATCGTCGGCATCGTCTCGGTCGCCGCGGCGCTGACTCTGCTGCCGGCCGTGCTCGGCCTGTTCGGCGATCGCGTGAATGCGCTGCGCGTTCCGATCATCGGGCGCAATATCGGCCGCACCGACACCGCGGAGGGGCGCTTCTGGCAGAGAATCGTCGAGGCGGTCTTGCGCCGCCCGGTGCTCAGCCTGATCGTGGCCGCCGGTGCCATGCTGGCGATCGCGACGCCGACGCTCGGGCTTCACGTGGGCGAGAACGGCGTCAACACACTCCCCAACCGCCTGCCTTCCAAGCAGGGCTTCGTTGCGCTTCAACGCGAATTCCCGGCGCAGAGCCCCTACCCGGCGCAGATCGTCGTGTCGGGCGGGAACGCCGCGGCTCGGGCCGACCTTGTCAAGCTGCAAAAGCGACTCGCTGCCGATCCTCGCTTCGCGCCCGGCGCGATCACGACCTCACCGGTGCGCAGCGACGTGTCGCTGCTCGAGGTGCCGGTGCGCGGCGTTGCGAGCAGTGACGGAGCGATCAGGGCGTTACGCGACCTGCGCAGCAGCATCATCCCCGAGTTGTTCGCGGGCAGCGGAGCAAACGTGCTGGTAGGAGGCCGAACGGCGCTGTATTCCGACTACTTCAACGCGGTCACCAACCCGACTCCGATCGTGCTCGCGCTGGTGCTCGGGCTCAGCTTCATCCTGCTCACCATTGCGTTCCGTTCGATCGTCGTCGCGCTGGTCTCGATCCTGCTCGACCTGCTCTCGGTCGGGGCAGCCTACGGCGTGCTCACGCTCGTCTTTTTGCATGGCTACGGCGCCCACCTGCTCGGCTTCCAGCACGTACCCGTGATCGACGCCTGGGTGCCCCTGTTCCTCTTCTCGGTGCTGTTCGGGCTCTCGATGGATTACCAGGTCTTCTTGATGAGCCGGATCAGGGAGCGCTTCGACCAGACCGGCTCGACGCGCGACGCCGTTAGCGGTGGAGTGGCCTCGACGGCCCGAATCATCACCGGCGCCGCGCTGATCATCATCGCCGTGTTCTCAGGCTTCGCCAGCGGCGAGATGGTGGCCTTCCAGCAGATGGGCTTCGGCGTGGCAGTCGCGCTGCTCCTCGACGCCACGGTCGTTCGCTCGGTGGTGCTCCCGAGCGTGCTCAGCCTGCTCGGCGACAGGTGCTGGTACCTGCCGGGCTGGCTTGGTTGGCTACCGCGGGTCGAGGTCTCGCGCCACCCGCGGGCCGCGCTTTCGACAGACGCCGGTTGAGGCCGCTAGGGGATGCCGATGACTTCGACGGGAGTCGAGCTGTAGTCGAGCGCGCCGACGCCAAGCTCGCCGGCGGCGTTGTCGCCCCAGCACCTGACCGCGCCGCTGGTGAGCAGAGCACAGCTGTGCGAGGCTCCGGCGCTGACCTCGAGCGCTCCCGTGATGCCGGTCACCGCGACCGGGCTGGAGCTGTTGGTGGTCGAACCGTTGCCCAGCTTGCCCTTGCTGGCGTCGCCCCAGCAGTCGACAGCGCCCGTGGAGAGGACGGCGCAGCTGTTCGACGAGCCGGCGCTGACAGAGAGGGCGCCCGTGATGGTGCTTACCGCGACCGAAGTCGAGCTGCTCGTGGTGGAACCGTTGCCGAGCTGGCCGGCAGAGTTGCCGCCCCAGCATTTGATCGTCCCGTCGGCGAGCAGAGCGCAGCTGTGGTCGAAACCGGCGGCGATGGCCTTCGCGGCCATTCCCAGGCCTGTGACCGCGACCGGGGCCGAGCTGTTCGTGGTGGAACCGTTCCCGAGCTGGCCGGCGGAGTTGCTGCCCCAGCACTGAACCGTCCCGTCGGTGAGCAGCGCGCAACTGTGCGCGAAGCCGGCGGCGATGCCCTTGACTGTCGAAGTTAGTCCACCGACCGCGACCGGAGTCGAGCTGTTCGTGGTGGAACCGTTGCCGAGCTGGCCGGCGGAGTTGCTGCCCCAGCACTGAACCGTTCCGTCGGTGAGCAGCGCACAGCCGTGCGAGGAGCCCGCGGCAACCGTCTTGGCGGTCGTCGTGAGGCCCGTGACCGCGACCGGAGTCGAGCTGCTCGTGGTGGAACCGTTGCCGAGCTGGCCGGCGGCGTTGTCACCCCAGCAGGAGGTCGCGCCCGTGGAGACGACGGCACAGCTGTACGCCGAGCCGGCGGCGATCACACCGGCGCCGGTGAGGGTGCCCACCGGAACGGGCGTAGAACTCGAGGTAGTCGTGCCGTTGCCGAGCTGGCCTGCGGAATTGCTGCCCCAGCAGTCGACCGTGCCGTTGGAGAGCAAAGCGCAGCTGTGCGCGGCGCCCGCGGCGATCGCGCTGGCGTTTGTGAGCACCGCGGCGACGGGCGCCGAGCTGAAGTTCTGGCCACCGCTTCCCAGCTGTCCCGCGTCGTTATTGCCCCAGCACTTGATCTTTCTGCCTGAAACGAGCGCGCAAGAGTGTGCCTCGTCGGCTGCGCCGGCGCTGGTGTCGATCGCGACCGCCGCGGATATTCCGCTCACCGCGACGGGAGTCGAGCTGTCGGTGGTGGAGCCGTTGCCGAGCTGACCGTCGGCGTTCTTGCCCCAGCAGCTGATCTGCTTGCTGGAGAGCCGAGCACAGGCGAAGCCGCTGCCGGCGCTGACGGAGGTGGCGGTCGAGAGGCCCTTGACCGTAGCGGGCGTGGACTTGAAATCGATTCCGCTCGCGTCCGCGTGGCCGTGAGTCGCCAACCCGTCGCCCAGCGCTCCACCGTCGCCGCGGCCCCAGCACTTGATCGTATGGTTGGAGAGAACGGCGCAGCTGAGGTCGTTGCCGGCGCTGACCGAGACGGCCGTTTTTATACCGCTCACCGTCACGGGCTTTCTGCTGTTGGACGTCTTGCCGTTACCGAGCTGGCCGAAGTGGTTGTTGCCCCAGCAGGCGACCTTGCCGCCCGCGAGCACGGCGCAGCTGTGCCGGTAGCCGGCGCTGATCGCAATCGCCCTTATTCCATTGACATTGATCGGGACCGGGTTGGAGCCTTTGCTGCCTCCGACGTCACCGGAGTTGTTGCGGCCCCAGCACCTGACCGTCCCACCGCTCAGCAGAGCGCAGGAATGGTCGAAGCCGGTGCTGACGGCTACCGCGAACACGATCCCGCTGACCGTGACCGGAACGGAGCTGAGGCTTGGAGACATCAGGCCGCTGCCGAGCTTGCCGTTGGCGTTGTCGCCCCAACACTTGACCACACCGGCCGGAACGAGGGTGCAGGTGTTGAATCCTTCGCTCGAGACGGCCTTGGCTTGTTTGATCCCGTTCGCCAGGACGGGAGTGGGGCTGGCGTTGGTCGTGCGGTTGCCGAGCTGACCCTTGGAGTTGTCGCCCCAGCACTCGACCTTACTGTCCGAGAGGAGCGCACAGCTCTGCTTGTCCGCGGCGGCGACCGGAACGGTCGTCGTGTTGAGGGCCTTGACGACATCGAACTGCAGCGTGGTGCTCGCTCCGCCGGCGCTGAGCTGGATGCGATAATGGCCGAGCGTGGCTTTTCGCCTGGGGAAGAAACTACCGACCTTTATGTTGCGGCTGCCCGAGAAGCTACCCCGGAGCCTGACGCTTCTTACCGTTTGCCAGCCCGATCTCGTCTTGCGCGAAACGCGGTAACTGAAGCTCGTGCTCCTACTGGAAAAGCGATAGAGGAGCCGAGCCGAGTTGACCTCGCCGGGCGCGAAGGACGGCTCGGTCAGACTGGCGCTGATCCTGACGCTCCGGGCAGCCTGCGAGGTGGCGCTGGCAGCCGCCGCGGCCGAAACGCCGACGACCAACGTCAGAGCAAGCAGTCCGCCGAGCACCGAACAGGTGATCGGACGATGGGCACGCATTGGGCGGCATCATAACCCGGCGAGCGAAGAGTCGGCTGTGAGGAGTGCAAGCGTTACGTAAATTCAGAACCGGCTTCTAGCGTCCCAGCAGGCGATTGCGCCGCCTTCGGTGTTTGCCGGCCGGGCGCTCGGACGGCGTCTTCGGTCCCCTACCGCCCTCGGGCGCGGGCTCGAGATGAGTCGTCACCGAGGCGTGCGGCAGGGCGGCCTCGACGTCTCGCTCGATCTGCTCGAGCAACACGTGGCCGCGCGCGACCGTCCAGCCGCTGGGGACGAGCACCTTGAACGAGACAAACGAGCGGCGGCCCGCTCGGCGCGTCTGCAATTCCTTGAAGGCGATCCCGTCTTCGCGGTATGGCGCGAGCGCGGTTTCGACCCTGGCTAGCTCCTCGGGCGGCAGCGATCGATCCATCAGCCCCGCGCCCGAGCGGCGGATCAGGCGCACGCCGGTGAAGACGATGTTGAGCGCGACCGCGATGGCGACGATCGGATCGAGCGGGTGCCAGCCGCTGACCGCCACCGCGATCACTCCGATCACGACGCCACCGGAGGTGACGACGTCGGTCATCAGGTGGCGCCCGTCGGCCTCGAGGGTGATCGAGCGATGCCGGCGCCCGGCCCGGATCAACGTCATGGCGACGCCCAGGTTGACGAGCGAGGCTACGACCGAGACCGCCAGCCCGGGCCCGACCGACTCCAGCCCAGCCGGATGAAGCAACCGCTGCACCGCCACGAAACCGATCGAGGCAGCGGCGCCGAGGATGAACATCCCCTCGGCGCCGGCGGCGAAGTACTCGGCCTTCTCGTGCCCGAAGGCGTGCTCCTTATCGGGCGGAAGCGTCGCCCAACGGATCATGGTCAGTGCCACGATCGCCGCCAGCAGGTTGACCAGCGACTCGACCGCGTCAGAGAGCAGGCCCACCGACCCGGTCAGCCTCCAGGCCACCGTCTTCAGCGTGATCGTCACCAGAGCAGCAGCGATCGACAGCCACATCAGGCGGGTCAGAAAGGTGCGCTCGGAGGTCCCGGTCATCTCGCGAGGGAGCGTAGCGGTCTGCGAGCGGGCCGACTCGCAGTGAGCCCCGTCTGGTACTCACGCCCGGGCCGCGGGTCGTGCAGCGGGCCTTCGTCCTACTCGAGTTGCTAGGCCTTCTTTGCTGTCCAGGTCGTCTTCGAGGAGCAGGCGTATATGGCCGTTCCGATCGTTGTCGTATAGCGGACATTGATGCGGCCGCTAGCCGACTTGGCTTTGACGCTTCCAGTAACGGTGATGAACGTGCTGCTGGAACCCTGGAAGGTGATCTTGAAGTGCCCTTTTGTCAGTTTCGTCGGAGACTGCAACAGGACGGGATAGACCTTGATGACGCTCGAGCCCGAGGCAACCGAGACGCAGAGCGGGCTGACCGAAGCCTTGAAGCCGACCAGCGAGGTGGCCGTCGTGCGGAAGCTGAGCTTCCCGCCGCTCTTCACCGTGCCGCGATAGCTGGTGCTCATGCTCGCCGAGATGGCGGCGCCGGCGACGGCCAGCGCCAGCACGAAAACCACGAGTAGCGGGGCTCAGCGCCTGAAACCCGTAGGAATGCGCGTGAAGGTATGCACAGTTTCCTCCTAGGACCAGCGTTTTTTTCTGCGGAACCTCGCAGCGATTTTACGCCGCCGAACTGCGGGTTGATAGCTGTTTGCGCGGATGAGATCACCGCCCTCGGTCTCCTCTGGGGCTGACGCGGAATCTGACACGGGATCGGCGCGCCCGCTTCGTAATTGCTCGCAATTTTGATGAGACCTCGCAGGCGGGTGGCGCGGCAGCGGGCCGAGCGATTCGCTCCGCTCACTATTGCGTCTGGACCCCGGCGCCTAGGTGCCGGATCCGCTCACGATGACGCGCAGCCAGTACGAACCGGCGGACTTCTTTCCCCGCGCGTAAACGAGCTTGAGCACCGTGGTGCCGAACGCTCGTGCCCCGAAGCGGAGCTTGTAGACACCGCCGCTGCCGACGAGGTGCTTTGGATTCGGATTCGGGACGTACTTCACCGTGAGCGGTTTGAGTACCGACTTGTTCACGGATCGGACCTTCCAGGCATAGCCCGTCGTGGCATTGCCCTTGAGCGAGACGAGGAGTTGAGCGCCGCGGCTCAAGATAACGCTCTTACCGTTTTGAGCTCGGCCGACACGAGTGATCTTGGCGGCACCGGCGTTCGCGATGACGAGCGTGAGAGCGACGAGCAACGCAATCGAGAAAGCCATGGCCGAACGGCTGAGCTTCATATTTCACCCCGGCTCGCGGGTAGATCGGATACCTAGATTCTACGGCGCGCTTGTCGAGTGCGGGAGCGGGCGCTTAACCTAGAGCGATGAAGATCGCTGTCGTCGGCGCCGGCTCGACCTACACGCCCGAGCTCGTCTCCTGCCTGGAGCGCGAGCGGGAGCGGCTCGAGGTGAGCGAGCTTTCCCTGCAGGACATCGATTCCGGGCGTCTCGAGATCGTCGGCGGGCTGGCCGGGCGGATGCTCGCGCGCCAGGGCTTCGCCGGGCGGCTGACCGTCACGGACGATCTCGATCGCGCGCTGGACGGGGCCGATTTCGTGCTGATACAGATCCGCGTCGGCGGGCAGGAGGCGCGCCTCGGCGACGAGACGGTGCCGCTTCCGTTCGGCTGCATCGGCCAGGAGACGACCGGCGCCGGCGGCTTTGCCAAGGCGCTTCGCACCATTCCGGTCGTGCTCGAGATCGCCGAGCGAGCCGCCGCGCGAGCGGCCGACGAAGCCTGGATCGTCGACTTCACCAACCCGGTCGGGATCGTCACCCGGGCGCTGCTCGATGCCGGCCACCGAGCGATCGGCCTGTGCAACGTCTCGATCACGCTGCAGCGCCTGTTCGCCCGCCTGCTCGCGGTCGCGCCCGAGCGGGTCGTCGTCGACCAAGTCGGTCTCAATCACCTGACCTGGGTTCGCGCGGTGCGCCTGGACGGCGCCGACGTGCTGCCCGAGCTGCTCGCGTCGCACGGCGACGAGATCGCAGAGGAGATCGAGTTGCCGCGGCGCCTGCTCGACGAGCTCGGCGCTGTTCCCTCCTACTACCTGCGCTACTTCTACCTGCACGATCAGGTGCTGGCCGAACAGCAGCGGGGCAGGCCGCGTGCGCTCGAGGTGGCCGAGGTCGAGCGCGAGCTGCTCGGGATGTACGCCGACCCCGATCTGGCTGACAAGCCCACCTTGCTCGAGCAGCGAGGCGGCGCCTTCTACAGCGAGGCGGCGACGGGACTGATCGCCTCGCTCGCCGCGGGCAGCGGCGACGTTCACGTTGTGGACGTGCGAAACCGGGGCGCTCTCGCCGGGCTCGCCGACGACGACGTGGTGGAGTTGCCGGCGCGGATCGGCCCGGGCGGCGCCACGCCGCTTGCGCAGGAGCCGCTGGCTCCCGAATCGCTCGGGCTGGTTCAGCACGTAGCGGCCTACGAGCGCCTGACCGTCCAGGCGGCGATCACGGGCGATCGCGGCGTCGCGCGCAGGGCCTTGCTCGCGCACCCCTTGATCGGACAGCTGCCGCTGGCCGAGGAGCTGCTGGAGCGCCTGCTCGAGGCGGGCGCCCCGCATCTGCCGCAGTTCGCCCCGGGGGGTGCGCGGTGAGCGAAGAGCTGATTTTGGCCGTGGACGGCGGCGGCTCGAAGACTGATCTGGCACTCGCGCGCGTGGACGGGTCGCTGCTCTCGCTGGTGCGCGGCCCCGTCTCCTCGCCGCAGATGCTCGGCGCCCAAGGCTGCCTCGAGATGCTCGGGACGCTCGTCGAGCGCGCCTGCCTGGGAGCCGGTCTCTTCCCGGCGCCCAAGCCGGTGGCCGAGCTGGCCCAGATCTCGCTTTCCGGTCTCGACTATCCAGCCGAGGAGGACACGCTGCTTGCGCTGGCGGCCGACCGCGGCTGGGCCGAGAGGATGCTCGTCGGCAACGACACCTTCGCGGTGCTGCGCGCCGGCACCGATAGCGGCTGTGGCGTCGCCGTCGTCTGCGGCTCGGGCATCAACTGCGTTGGGGTGGCGCCGGACGGGCGCAGCGTGCGCTTCGCGGCGATCGGCGAGATCAGCGGCGAGTGGGGCGGAGGCTTCGACGTCGGCCTGGCCGCGCTCGGCGCCGCGGTGCGAAGCGAGGACGGACGCGGGCCGAAGACGGAGCTGGAAGAGAAGGTGCCGGCCCACTTCGGTCTGGCAAGGCCGCTCGACGTGACCGAGGCGATCCATTTCGAGCGGATCGCGCAGGAGCGCCTGGGCGAGCTGGCGGCGCTCGTGCTGGAAGCGGCGGCGAGCGATTCGGCCGCCGCGGCGATCGTCGATCGTCTTGCCGCCGAGGTCGTCGCCTTTGCCCGCGCGGCGCTCGTGCGCTTGGAGCTGACGGGTGAGCCGGTGGAGGTGCTGTTGGGCGGCGGCCTGCTTCAGGCGCGAAACGCCCGCCTGCTCGACGGGATCGAAGCGGGCCTGAGCAAGGTCGGACCGAAGATCGGCGCCCGCGTCAACGAGGCGCCGCCGATCGCGGGCGCGGCGCTACTCGCGCTCGATGAGATCGGCGCCGGTGAGAGCGCCAAGGAGCAACTGCGGCGCGAGATCGCCGAAGCCGTCGCGCGGTTGTGACGGCCGACCGGCTGCGGGCCGCGTCTTTCACGAGCTACCGAGCGGGCGGCTCACTCAAAATGAGCGCGGCCGGTTGGAAGCGGAAAGCCGCATATGATGCTTGCAGCGAAGACGGCGATCGAGAAGTGCGCCGCGCCCTCGAGCAGCCGCCGGAGGATGTCGATGGTCGATCGGCCTCGAATGGAATTCCGCGACATGCGCTGCCGGGCCTGCCAGCGGCTGATCAAGCCCGACACGGCGCTGGCGACGAGCCTTGGCCGCCGACTGACGGCAGCCACGCGCGAGCAATGCATCTACCGCTGCAGCTGTGGTGTTTCCTACTCCAATGCGAGAGACGAGGCAAGGCGCGTCATGATCGCGGCCAGCCCGGAACTGAACGTGCCAAATCAAGTCCGCTCCGGACTAGCCGAGGCGCTTGGCCACTCGCTGAATCGCCGCAACCGGCGTAACAAGCAAATGAAGTTCTGTTTCGAGACGTCCGAGGACGCGGTCACCTGGACCGTCTTCCGCGGCCTCCAGCAGCAAGGGCGGCTGGATGCGCTCGCCCAGCCGCAGCACCCCGCGGGCGAGCCGGCGCTCGTCATCTGGGGCGCCCCGGCCGGCGGCGCTCGTAGCTCCGAGATCGCCTCGGCGCTCGCCGAGGTCTGCCGTTCGCTGGGCGAGAGGGCGACGGCCTTCAGCGAGCCCGACGTCGTCGTCGTCTGGCCCGAGCTCGTAGTTTTCGTCGAAGCGAAGTACCAGAGCGCGAACGAGCGCCGGCAGAACTTCCACGGCTTCCCGCGCTATCTCGATCGCCGCGAGCTGTTCGCCGCCCCGCCCGAGGAGGTTGCGGCCGCCGGCTACTACGAGCTGACCCGAAACTGGCGCATCGGCACCGCTCTAGCCGAGGCGCTCGGGATTCCCGACTTCCTGCTCGTAAACCTCGGCCCGCCCGACAGGATCGAGGCCGAGGCCGAGGCGTTCGCGAGCCTGCTCAACCGCTCGGCCTCACGCGACTTCGTCTTCTGGAGCTGGAGCGACATCCTCGAGGCCGCGGCGCCGATCGAGCCGTGGCTCGATCGCTATGCGTCCGCGCGGCACAGGC
Organism: Actinomycetota bacterium; assembly: GCA_003132665.1. GTDB lineage: Bacteria > Actinomycetota > Thermoleophilia > Gaiellales > Gaiellaceae > Fen-549. The sequence continues at coordinate 120,967 of PKYN01000002.1, read as the reverse complement.
TCCTGTACTGGCGCTGAGACCGCCGGGCGGGAATGGCAGAGTGAATTAGCCCTCGGCTCCGCCCAGACTCACCCGAATCTCCTCGATCGCAGCCCGTTCCGCATCGCTCACGCTCTCCGTGCCTTCTCGGTGCGCGCCCGCGACCTTGTCCGCCAGCGTGAGAACGAAGCGCCGGTAGTCCTCAACCTCCTGCGCCGTCGCCTTTCGCTCCAGCGGCTCGACCGCGTCACGCAGGTGCTGCAGGCCGGCCTGCTTGAGCGCCTCGACCGAGTGGAAGCGCGTGTGGTCTCGCTCGGGCTTGGCCGCGACGATCTCGTCCAGCAGCTCGCTCTCGCCGTGCTCGCGGCGCGCCTCGGCGTAGGCCCGTCCTATCGCCATCGTCTCGCGGAGCATTCCGCCGCGCTGCGCAGTGACCACGATCAGGCCGGCACTCGGCGGCCCCTCGAGAATCAGCTTCCACTCCTCGACTGTGAAGTCGGCCTTACTCGTCATTGTTCTTTCCTCCCCACGCTCGACGACCCAATACTCTTACCCAAGAAAGAACATCGCACTCCGGCGCAGGCCGGGGGAGCCGAGAGATCCTCGCGCTCGCGGAGACCGCTAGTCGGCGACGATCACGTCGCAACCGGCCTGGCGCTTGACCTCGGCGGCGACGTCGGCGCCGAGCAGCTGGCCCAGCAGTGAATGGTGGTGCGAGCCGAGCACGACAAGCGCCGCCTCACGCTCGCGAGCGACGTTGAGGATCGTGCTGCTCGGGTCGCCGGCGGCCCAGACGAAATCGGCGCTCAGGCCCTCGGCCTCGGTCCTCTCCCGCGCGTGTGCGAACGCCGCCTGGATTTCCGGCGGCTCGGCGAGCGGAAGCATTCCGGCGGGGCTGCCGTCGAGGGCCCCGCGGCTCTGTGGCCCTTCAGGATTCACAAGCGTCTCGGCGATCCCGACTACCACGAGTCGGCCATGCGAGGCCTTCGCCTCCGCGATCGCGCGCTCCAGCGCTCGGGTTGCCGGTTCCTTGTCGTCGTATCCGACCACGATTGCTTTGCTCATGGGCAGAGCATCGCACAAGTCGGATCGGGCCCGCGCGATCGCTGTCAGGTAGCGCGCATCGTCCGGCCCTACGCCGCAAACGAACCAAGTGACAGCCTGCCGCTCGGCTACGCTTCACGCAGAGTCATTCAACGGCCGGAGGCGACGATGAAGGGTTCGGAGAAGCCGAAGAAGCTGGCGAAGAAGGTAGCGCAGAAGACGCTCAAGGAGAAGCGCGCCGAGAAGCGCGCGAACAAGTAGCCCGGCTTAGCCCGGCTTCGGCCGTCGCCATAGCTACTCCAGGAAAGCCGCGAGCTCGTCTCGGACGAGCCGATTTGCTCGCGCAGCGGGACTCTCGCGCGCCGGTTGATCCCCCTTAAGGGGCATGAACGTGCTCCAATATGTGGCGAGCATATGGAGTAACGCGTAGCGGCAGTCCCAAAAACGCGTATTGCGGCATTTCTAGGAGAAGTCACAACCAGGTCGTCTCGACTGCCCGCACACGCGGGCTGCCGGGTATGTCCTCGAGGTTCGAAGGAGATTGAGCTGATGCGCCCCATTCGTAGCTGGGCAACTGCGGTCGTCGCTGGAACGCTGTTCTTGATCGTCGCGGGGACGGCGAGCGCGGCGACGGTCTACAACAACATCCCGAGCCCGCTGGCGGGGAACTACCCCAGCGTGTCCTTCGAGGCGACCTCGACAGCCGAGTTCGGCGGTCTGGTGCAACTCGCCGCCGGTGAGCGCACGAACCCGGTAGTGAGGGTGACGATGAGTAGCTGGGGCTGTGAGAACGGCGGCGGCACAACCTGCGCCACAACACCTGGCGCGGTGTTTAGCCTGCCGATCACGCTCAACCTCTATGCGGTCAACTCCGACAACTCGCTCGGCGAGCTGCTCGCGACCGACACGCAGACGTTCAAGATTCCGTATCGTCCCTCGGCCGATCCCACCAACTGTGGGGTCGGGAGCAGCCGGTGGTTCGACGGAACATCCTGTTACAACGTGCGAACAACATCAGCTGGGACATGGGAGGTCATAACCTGACCTTGCCCGACAAGGTGATTGTGGGCGTCATGTACAACACGACTCACCACGGTTACGACCCGATCGGCGAAGCCGCTCCCTGTTACACAGCTTCGGGCGGCTGCGGCTACAACTCGCTCAATGTGGCGGTCGTTCCCAACGCTCCCTTCGTGGGCACCGACCCGCTACCCGACGCCGCCTATCTCAGCTCCACCTGGAGTGGGGCTTACGGCGACGGTGGGCTCGCCCAGAACATCTTCAGGCTTGACAGCGTCGGTTGGACAGCCTTGCGGCCAGCGATCCAGATCGACACCTTCCCGCTGCAAACGGGCCCCACGGGCGCGACCGGTCCCGCGGGCGCGACTGGCGCTACGGGTTCGTCAGGAGCCACAGGCTCAACCGGCGCTACGGGCTCAACCGGCGCCACGGGCCCAGCCGGTCCCGCCGGAGCCGACGGCACAAACGCGGTCGCGACGCCCGCCGCCGCCGTCTCGCGCCCCAACACGAAGCTGATCAGGGCGAAGATCCGCGCCGCGACGCACGCGGTGACTTTCAATTTCAAGGGCGTCGGCGGCAAAGGCAAGCTCAGCTTCCAGTGCCGGCTGGACGCGAAGAAGTTCACGTCCTGCCGCTCGGGCAAGACCTACAAGAACTTGAAGGCCGGCAAGCACGTCTTCCAGGTGCGGGTCAAGGACGCGAGCGGCAAGCTCGACCTCACTCCCGTGACGAAGAAGTTCGTGATCTAGATCTAACCTTGCTGAATGCCGGGTACAGTGCAGTGAGCGTCTCGTCTCGGGCGTCCGGGGCGAGGCGCTCATGCCACATCTTCGGGCCTCGCGGCGCTTGCTCCGTCCGGCCGCCGGCCTTTCACCGCCACAAACCCCCTGCATAGCGTTACGCTCCCGGCCACAAGATGCGCAAGACCGCAACAGCGACGAAGTCCCTCGACGGACACCAACTCTTCGAGGCGCTCCTCTCCGGGCTGCACAGGGTTCAGCGCAAGCAGGACTACCTGAACCGGATCAACGTCTATCCGGTGCCCGACGGCGACACCGGCACCAACATCGCCGCGACGCTCTCATACGCGCTCGAGACAGCGGAGGTCTCCGACTCGGCGGGGGAGACGATGTCCTCGATCGCCGACGCCGCCCTGGTTGGAGCGCGCGGTAACTCGGGCATCATCTTCGCCCAGTTCCTGAGTGGCCTCTCGGAGGCCATGCGCGACGCGCAGAGCGTGGCCAAGGAGCGCTTCGTCCAGGCCGCCGAAGTTGCCCGCAGCCGCGCCTACGAGGCCGTCACGCGCCCCAAAGAGGGAACGATGCTCACGGTCATGCACGCCTGGGCCGAGGCGCTGCACCGCGAGGCCGATTCCGCCCAGTCGATCGCCGAACTGCTGCGCAGGGCCGGGCCGGCGCTGTCCGAAGCGTTGGAGAAGACGCGTTACATGCTTCCTCAGCTGACGGCGGCCGGGGTGGTCGACGCGGGCGCGAGCGGTTTCGTGGAATTCATCGCCGGCGCCGAGCGCTTCATCAGCGGCAAGGTCAAGGCGCCGTTTCTGGCGCGCAAGATCGGCTCGCACAAGCTCTCCTTCGGCGACAAGATCGAGCTGCACGAAAGCGGCGAGGTTCGTTTCCGCTACTGCACCGAGGCGCTGATCGCCGCTGAGACGATCGATCGCGAGGCGCTCCGCACCAGCCTCACTCCCTTCGGCGACAGCCTGATCGTGGCCGGTAGCGGCGAGCGGGCGCGCATCCACATCCACACCGATCAGCCGGCGGCGGTGTTCGCCTCGCTGACCTCGACCGGCCGCGTCGTGCAGCAGAAGGTCGACGACATGCTGCTGCAGTACGAGGTCGCGCACAGGCGCAAGTACCCGATCGCCATCGTCACCGACTCGACCTGCGACCTGCCGCGCGAGCTGATCGATCGCTACCAGATCCAGATCGTGCCGCTGCACCTGATTTTTGGTGAGAAGGAGTTCCTCGACAAGCTGACGATCGGCTCGGAGCAGTTCTTCGATCTGGCCGATCGCTCGTCCGGATCCGAGTTCCCGACCTCGTCGCAGCCCTCGACCGGCCTGTTCAATCGCACCTTCTCCTATCTCTCGACCTACTACGACTCGATCATCGCCATCAATGTCGCCGGCGCCCTGAGCGGAACCGTGAGCTCGGGCGAGCGTGCGGCGGAGGCGGTCGGCGGTAAGAAGAAGATCTCGGTGCTCGATTCCCGCCAGGTCTCCAGCTCGCTAGGCCTGGTCGTCCTGCGCGCGGCCGAGGCGCTCGAGGCGGGCAAGAGCCACGACGAGATCGTCAGCGAGGTGGAGAGCTACAGTCGCAAGGCCGAGCTTCTGGTCAGCGTGCACACGCTCGAGTACTTCGTCAGGGGAGGAAGGGTCAAGCCGATGGCGGGCCGGGTCGGCAAGCTGCTCAACCTGAAGCCGATCATCACGCTCGACGCCGAGGGTAACGCGATCACCATCAAGGCCTTCAGCGTGCGCCAGAACGTCGCCAAGATCGTCAAGATGATCGAGCGCCGGCACGCCGAAAGCCCGCTCCGCTACTACGCGGTCGTGCACGGCTCCAACCCCGAGGGCGCGCGCGAGCTGGCCGCCAAGATCGAGCAGGCGATCGGGCTTCCGCCGCTCTACATCGAGGAGATCTCGCCGGTGCTCGCCCTGCATGCCGGTCGTGGCACGGTCGCCGTCGCCACGATGCAGGAATAGCGGCGTCCGGGCTAGTCGCGAGGCGGCAGAGGCACGAGGATGCTCGTCCGCCGTTTGTACTCGCGGTAGGCGGGATCGGCGCCGTACTTGGCCTCAGCGCTTCGCTCCAGCAGCGGAATCCCACTCACGAACAGCAGAAGCAGGGTGAGGAAAACCGGCCCGATCGCCACGGCGAAGGCCACCCCGTCGAGGAAGGGCACGGCGTAGACGAAAAGCCCCCACCAGACGAGCATCTCGCCGAAGTAGTTCGGGTGGCGGGAGTATTTCCACAACCCGCTCGAGATGAAGCGCTCGCGGTTCTTCGCCGTCCCCTTGAAGGCCGATTTCTGGGCGTCGCCGATGGTTTCGATCACGAGCCCGACGAACCAGATCGCGATTCCGGCGACCGCCCATAGGCCGAAGCCCGGAACGCCGTTGCGACCGAGCAGGTACGAGACCGGAAGCATGATCACGGTGACGGAAACTGCCTGCAAAAACCAGAAACGCGCGAAGTGGAGCGGCCTGTCGCGCAGCTCGTCGAAGCGATGATCAACCTTGATTCGAAGAATGCGCCCGAACAGGTAGCCGCCCAGCCTGAGCGCCCAGAGTAGAACCATGAGCGAGGCAACCAGCTGAACTGGCTTGTGGGCTCCCATGTCCGGAAGCGCCAGCGCCAGCAGGGCGAACGAGAGGCTGTAGGAAAGGTCGGTGACGACGTCGGTCTTGCGGATTGCCGCGAAGACGAAGAAGACCGCGTTCACGCCCAGGGCGACCAGGAACGAGACGTCGATCGCGTTCATCCGGTCAGCAGCCCCTTCCCTTGGCTCGCCCGTCGCCTACTTCGCTCGGCGCTCGAATTGCCCCTTCCAGAGCATCACCCGTGCGAGCTCCTACTTTATGACGTGGGCGCTCTTTATCCCAGGCATAGCTTCGTCCGCTTTACTTCCGGAGATGGATACGCACCACACGCCCCCAGCGACTACCGGGCCGAGCAACCGACCACCCGAGCCTCCGGCGATTCCGAAGTACTTGACCCGGCGCTCGGCACTTGTGATGGCGATCGGCTTCGGCGTGATCCTCTTGATCGCCCTGACCCGGTTCGGCGGCGCCAGCGCCACGATCACCGCCAAAGGCGTGGGACCGCTTCTCATCGGCAAGTCGACGAGAACCCAGGTGCAGAACTTCGGCTTGGGCCCCGAGACGTTCTGGTTCACGCAGAAGGGCAATCCGCCGGTTCACTTCAAGGGCGAGCTGTGGCAGTACAAGTGCGTTGGCCAGGGCACGATCTTCGGAGTGACGTGTCGCACGCTCTACGGGATCACGAATGGGCACCTGGCGACGGTCTCGACCAACAGCCCGCGCTTTTTCACCGCCGACGGCACACGCCCGGGAACGCCGTTTCCGCAGGCGCGCAAGAACGATCGCGCCAAGTGGTCGGGCTGGAACGTCAAGTGCCCGCACCTGACTCTGCCCTCGCCCAAGAGCGTCAGCTTTTTCGCTTCGGTCGAGAGAATCACGGGCTTTCCGGAGGGCGTCGTCAGCGGCTTCTACCTGAGCGCGACGCCGTCTTCGTTCTCGTATTGCAGCGGCGCGCTCGCGCCGTAGGCGTGACCTTCGAGCGGACGATCGGCACGGCCGGCCCTCGCGAGGCGCCTCGACGGGTCGCGGCGGCGCGTCCTAACTGAGCGCGGGTGGTCGAAGGAGGAGGCGCGAGGCGCCGGCTCGTACTACCTTGTGCGCATCGGTTATTGAGCTCGATCTTATTGCGATGAGTCCACAGCTCCTCCAAACAGCTCCTTCGGACGGTCTCCGGCGATGACGTCGCTCAGCCCGGAAGAGCGACGCTTGCGGCGCGACGCGAAACGCCGGCGCATTCGCCGCCGCCGAATCGGGGCGCTCGCCTTCGTCGCCTTCGCCTCGCTGGCCTTCGTCGCCGGGCTCGTGGCCAGCGGCGCTCTGGGCGGACGCGAGGCCGCCGCGGCCGGATCGACCACGACCGAGACAACCGGCACACAGACGAGCGAGACGACCACATCGGCTACGACCACGGCTGCCACGACCACCGCGGCCACGACCACGCAAGCTACGACCACGAAGGCGGCGACGCCACCACGCGGACGGCTGGGAAGCGGCAGCGCGGTCGCGCTCGCCTTTGGCGGGGACGTCCACTTCGAGGGCATCGTGCTCAGCAAGCTGGATGCCAGCCCGACCTCGGTTATGGCGGCGATCGCCCCGGTGTTCAAGAAAGCCGATCTCGCCATGGTCAACCTCGAGACCACGGTCAGCAACCGCGGCGCGCCGACTCCCGGCAAGACGTACACCTTCCGCGCTCCACCGTCGGCCTTTCGCGCGCTCAAAGCCGGCAACGTCGATCTGGCTACGGTCGCCAACAACCACGGCATCGACTACGGCATGACGTCCTTCCTCGACACGCTCCGCTACGCCAAGCGCTACCGGTTCCCGCTCGTCGGCGGCGGGCGCAACGCCGCCCAGGCCTACGCCCCCTACCGGGTCACGATCAAGGGCCAGCGGATTGTGATCCTCGGCGCCAGCCAGGTGATCGACTCCAACCTGATCTCATCCTGGACGGCCGGCGTGGGCAAGCCTGGAATTGCCTCCGCCTACGACGTCGGACGCCTTACCGCCGCGGTCAAGGCGGCACGGAAGAAGGCCGACACGGTCGTCGTCTACCTCCATTTCGGCGAGGAGCGGCACCCCTGTCCCAGCAGCATGCAGGTCAGCATCGCCCGCAGCCTGATCGCGGCCGGCGCCGACATCGTGGTCGGCTCGCACGCTCATCAGCAGCAGGGCGGCGGCCGGCTGGGCCGGGCCTTCGTCGACTACGGGCTCGGTAACTTCGTCTGGTACTCGCAGAACAGCAGCGCGAGCACGACCACCGGTGTGCTCGAAGTGACCGTCACCGGCCGCCGCATCGACGGCTACAAGTGGGTACCGGCGAGAATCATCGGCGGCTCGCCCACGCCGCTTAGCGGGAGTTCCCGAAGTTCCGCGCTTGCGAGCTGGCGCGGACTCCGCGCCTGCACGAACCTGAGCCGCTGACCAAAACGGGCTCTGGGCCTCGGTTGCTGGACAGTACGCCGATGTTCAGTCGATTCGACGGCGTGGCGCGGCCGAGTCGCTAACGGCGCGAATTCGATCCGCTTTTGTGACGTTCGCGCCGTGTTCAGGGGGTATTGTGAAACGACCCCGCGGGCGGGTGGATCGGTGGCGGGCGAATAGAGAAGTGCTTCGCGCGACTCACCGGCCGTCCGAAAACGCCGTTAAGCTCGCTGCGCTGTGACCGGCCGCCGGTACGCTTTCGGCTCGCGGATTCGAACGTGAAAGGAATGGCGATCTTGAGGCCCAAAAAGCTTTCCTTCGCTCTGACCGCGACGCTGGTTATTACAGCGTTGCTGACCGTTACCCAAGCGGCTCCCGGCGCCACCAAGATCGTCGGAGCCGGTTCGATCGAGGCGATGCTGCAAGGCATACCGCAGCAGGGAATCGAGCTCGGAAAGCCGGATGCGCCGGTGACTCTGGTCGAGTTTGTCGAGCCGCAATGCCCGGGTTGCGGGATATGGGCACGCGACGAGCTTCCCGGCCTGATCAAGCGCTACGTTCGCCTGGGCAAGATCAGGATCGAGTATCGAGGCCTGTCCTTCATCGGCCCGGACTCCAACGGGCTGCTGACGCTCGTGCAGGCCGCGGGCGAGCAGAACAAGCTCTGGAACGTCGCCGAGCTCGAGTACGCGAACCAGGGCGCCGAGAACTCGGGCTACGCCACTCACGCCTATCTCACAGCGATCGCCAAAGCCGTTCCCGGCCTCAATGCCGACAAGGCGCTCGCGCTCACGAGCTCGGGCGCGGTCGCGGCACGCATCGAGCAGGCGAGGGTCTTTGCCCAGCAAAACGGGATCAACCAAACGCCCACGCTCGCAATCAGAAAGACCGGCGACGATAAGAACCTGACGGTTCTGGCCAGCACGAGCAGTCAGGGTGTCAACAGCGCGATCGACGCCGCTCTGGCGGGGAAGCCTGTTCCGGCCAGATCCTCGGACTTCCCGGCCTGGGCGATCGTTCTCCTGATCATGGCGGGGGTTGCTGCTCTATCGGGCGTCATCAGTATCGCTGTCCGGCTGACCAAGCGGCCTCCGGCGGCCTGAGCGCGGCTTTTCATCCTGAAACGAGTTCGTCGCGCCCGACGACTCGCTAACGCGGTATACAACGAGACACAGATGCGCCTCTACAGCACCCTGCAGCGCAAACTCGTCGAGTTGCCTCCTCCGCCGGTCGAGATCGGCATCTACGTCTGCGGCCCGACGGTCTACCAGCGCATCCACGTCGGTAACGCACGCCCCTACGTCATCTTCCTCTGGCTCAGACGCTGGCTGACAGGCCGCGGCTATGCGGCGACGCTCGCCTCCAACATCACCGACGTCAACGACAAGATCTACGCCGCCGCGCCCGGGCACAGTTCCGAGCTGGCCGAGCAAGCCACGCGCTGGTACATCGAAGACACAGATCGGCTCGGGCTGGGGCGTCCGGACGCCGAGCCCAAGGCGACCGAGACGATGGACGACATCATCCGTCTGATCGCCGAGCTGGTCGCGAGCGGCCACGCCTACGAGGCCGGCGGCGACGTCTATTTCCGCGTCGCGAGCTTCGGCGACTACGGTCAGCTCTCCGGCCAGAAGCCCGACCAGATGACCGAGCAGGAGCCGAATCCGCTCAAGCAGGACGCGCGCGACTTCGCGCTCTGGAAGGCGACCAAGGAGGGCGAGGACACGAGTTGGGACTCGCCCTGGGGCAAGGGGCGGCCGGGCTGGCACATCGAGTGCTCGGCGATGGCGGCCAAACTGCTCGGTCCGGCTTTCGAGATTCACGGCGGCGGCCTGGATCTCGTCTTCCCCCACCACGAGAACGAGCTGGCGCAGTCGCGCGCCGCCGGACAGGAGTTCGCGCACATCTGGATGCACAACGGCCTCCTTCGCCTGACCGGCGAGAAGATGTCGAAGTCGCTCGGCAACGTCCAGACGCTCGAGCGCGTGCTTGACGAGTGGGGGAGGGAGACGCTGCTCCTCTTCTTCATGACCGCGCACTGGCGCAGCCCGATCGACTTCTCGCCCGCGACGATGGAGGCCGCGCGTGAGCAGGCCTGGACGTTCCGAAATGCCTTTCTTCATCCGCCCGAGCGACAGCCCGCGCGCGGTTGGGAAGCTCTCGAAGCCGCGCTCGACGAGGATTTTTCTACCACCGAGGCGCTTGCCGTCATGCACGAGTGGCGGGCCGCCGGGCAGCTCGAGCAGCTGAGGCGCGCACTGACGCTGTTCGGGCTCGAGACGCTGGCCGAGTCCGAGCGGGCGCCGGCCGAGCTGGAGGAAATGGCGCGTAGACGTCAGGCAGCGCGCGCCACGAGCGACTTCGCCGAGGCCGACCGCCTGCGCGACGAGATCGCCGCCGCCGGTTGGGAGGTCAGGGACGTCTCGGACGATCCCGGCTACCAGCTCGTCAAGAAGGACTGAGATGGCGCACCGTGAGCTCCTCTACGGTCGAAACGCTGTGCGCGAGGCGATTCGCGGCCCGCGGCAGGTACTGGAGCTGTGGGTGAGCGAGCGCGCCGGCGGGCACGAGCCCTGGCTCTCGGAGCCGGGCGCCCCGCGCCTCCAGATCAAGTCCGAGCGCGACCTCTCGCAGGCGGCGCTGACGCGCGAGCACCAGGGAGTAGTGGCCTGGGTCGAGCCCTACCGCTACGCCGACGCCTACGAGCTGGCGGGCGCCAAGGCACCGCTCCTAGCCTGCCTCGACCAGGTCACAAACCCGCGTAACCTTGGCGCCGTCGCCCGCGCCGCGGCGGGCGCGGGCGCAACCGGCATCGTCGTTCCGGCGCGCGGCTCGGCGCAGGTCACCGCCGAGGTCTGCCGCGCGGCCGCCGGCGCCGTCGAGCACATTCCGATCGCCGTCGTCACCAACCTGGCCCGCTACCTCGAGGAGATCAAGCGCGACGACCTCTGGATCTACGCCGCCGACGGGCGTGCCGAGCGGTCCTACTGGCAGGCCGATCTCTCCGGCGGGGTCGCGCTCGTATTCGGGGCCGAGAAGAAGGGACTGCGCCCGCTCGTGCGTCGCCGCTGCGACGATGCCCTGGCGATTCCCCTGATCGGCGAGGTCGAGTCGCTCAACGTCGGCGTGGCCGCGGCCCTCTTGCTCTACGAGGCGCGGAGGCAACGTGGAGCGTAAGCCGGAGCCGGGTACGCAGGAGGGTGCATCGAGGCGGAGCGCGCCCGAGCCCACCTTCTACCTTTTCGACGGCCACAACCTCCTCTACGCGGGCAAGTTCGCCGATCCACGCGAGCTCGAAGACAAGCTGGCCAGCTTCGTCGCTCTGCGCGGCGCCCGCGGCATCGTCGTCTTCGACGGCGTGGGCGTGACGCACACGCTCGGCCCGCTCGAGGTGCGCTTTGCCGAGGTGGCCGACTACGCGCTCGAGCGCTTGGCCGCAGAGCTGAGAGATCGCGAGCGGGTTTGCCTCGTCTCCTCCGATCTCACGGTGCGCGGAACGAGCGGCAAGGAAGTCGACAAGCGCTCGTCGCAGCTGTTCATACAGGAGCTGGGCGAGACGAAGCTCCCGCCGCCGCCGCGGATGGCGATCGAAGAACGTCTCGACCCGAAGACTCGCGCCAAGCTCGAGCGCATCCGCCGCGGCGAGGATTAGTCGCCGCGCGCGAGCGCTTGTCTGCGTATATCCGCGCTTCGCGGGGTCGCGAAACCGAAGTGGAAATAGAACTCCGCCATTCGATAAGCGAACACATGTTCGCTAACGAATTGGTCCAGTGCAAAGTGGTCCGGTTATCGGGTCCATCGCAAAAGACTTGTATTTCTGTGGGACCACTGCTAATTTGGGGCATCAAATTCGATATGTCCTGTTGAAGGCGGCACCAACACAGGGATCGAGGAGACATGGCGGCACAACCGGCAAGGCGCGAAGGACATAGCTACCAGCCTCAGCGAGCGCAAAGGGAGCTGGAGGACCTGCAGCTCGTCATGAAGGCCCGCAACGGCAACTCACATGCGCTGGATGCGCTACTGCGCCGCTACGACGGTTTCGTGCGCCTCAAGTCCAGTTCGTACTTCCTCGCCGGCGGTGAGTCGGAGGATCTAGTCCAGGAGGGACGGATCGGTCTCTACAAGGCGGTACGCGATTTCCGGGCCGACAAGGAGACCTCATTTCGCTCCTTCGCCGAGCTCTGCGTGACGCGCCAGATCATCACTGCGATCAAGACGGCCACCCGCTTCAAGCACACGCCGCTCAACACGTATGTCTCCTTCAGCCAGACTCCGGCCGGTCAGGACTCCGACAGCGAGTGCACGCTCGGAGACGCTCTACCCGGCCCCGGCGTCGACGATCCCTCCGTCTGTGTCGTCTCCACCGAGGAGCTGCAGAGCCTGGTTTTCTGTCTCGGCTCGGGCCTCTCGCAGCTCGAAGCCGACTCGCTTCGCCTCTACCTCGAAGGCTCTTCCTACGAGCAGATGGCAGAGGAACTGGGCTGCGATACCAAGACGATCGACAACGCCCTGCAGCGCGTCAAGCGCAAGATCCTGGCGCACCAGCGCTCGCGCGAAGTTCTGCTCTAAAACCGGCTTTCGTCGGCAAGGCACCCGGCGTATAGCCGGAGGTCGGACTCGAACCGACGACCTAGCGCTTACAAGGCGCTTGCTCTACCAGCTGAGCTACTCCGGCGACGCGACAGAGACTAGCTCTTCTCCGCGAAACTTCTCCGCGAAAAGTCGGCCGGCGGAGCCGGCTGTGACTTTTCGCGGTATGACCTGTGTACGAGTCACCGCGCCTTCGGCGCGTGTGTCTCGCCTGCTCCCAGATGCGCACTCGGCTGGGCGTACGTGTGGTCAGTGTTCGAGGTGGCGCCGCCCTGGGGATGGCGTTTGGTGAGCCGCGCCCGCGCAGGTCGGTCGCGGCGGCCGTTGTGCGTCGGGCCGCCTCGATTCGGGGCGTCTTGAGCCGCGAATGGCCTACGAGCCGGGGATGGTGATAGTTCCGACAACTTGCCCCGCCTCGTCCTTGCCGATGATTCGCTGAGCGGTCGTATCCGCCGGGAGCTCGACGATGTAGAAGCGCATTGGCGCTCTGAGGTTCGTTACGGTGCCCGTGATCGTCTCCGCTCCAACGACGGTGCCGTTGTCGAGTTCTACATCGACGGTTGTAACCTCCGGCGTGGCTGGGCCGAACACGAAACCGGGCGTCAGGCCGAACGTCGCTGCGCTATCTGACGGGGTTGCCTCTCCCAGAGCACTTGCGCCGCATACTCCAGTGATTCGTCCGCTTCCCGGCGCGAACGCGTAACAGATGCTGTCGCCGCTCATGTACTCGAGCAGTGTCATCGAGCCATTTGGGTTAATTACGGCCACCGCGGTCCCGGTCGGATTCGGAGCGTCAAACCCCCAGAACCACCCTTTCGAAACCGCGAGCGCCGGCACAACGGTGACCACCGTGAGAGCGGTGACTACTACCAAAGCGAGAACAACGCGGCGGCGCCATGTGGGTGGCTGGGAGCGACGAAGGCGCCGACCCGAGTGTGCATCGGACACAACGCTGTCCCAATCGCCTTGCTCTTCGTGGCGGCGCGGGGAGAACTCGTCTAGGACGGCGGCGATATCACGATCACGTTCAGTCATTACTATCCACCTCCTGGAGTGTCTGTCGCAGCGTTTCGTGCGCCGCGTGCAGAGCCGCCGCGACCGTGCCCGGGGCTGTCCCGAGCGCTTCGGCGATCGAGGCATAGTCGAGATCCGCGTAGTAGCGCAGGAAGAGTGCGAGCCTCTGGCGTTCTGGCAGGCGTGCGATGGCGGCTCGCACGGCGCCGTGACGGCCGTCCTCTCCTTCGTTTGTCGACGGCCTGTCCAGCGCTTCTTCCTTGAGAGGCAGCGAGCCGCGCCGTCTCGCCTGCTTGCGAGCGGCGTTCACGACGGCGGCCCAGGCCCAGGCCTCGAGATGACCGTTTCGTCGATAGCTCTCTCGGGCCCGAATCAGGTCGACGAAGGCATCGTGGACGGCGTCGCGTCCGCTCTCAGCGCCGCCGCTGATCGCGGTCGCCACGCGCAGGAAATCCGGATAACGGTCGCGATAGGCGCTTTCGAGATCCACCACGCTCGCTCCTGGCCGGGCACGCCGTTTTCGAGAGCTCATATCCTCATGATCCACCAGGCCCGCGAGTTTCTTTAGGTCCAGGTTAAAGGCCTGCCCCAGATCGCATACCGGAGGTACCCTGGAGGCGATGGCCGATTGGGTCAATCTGTTTGCTGGAATAACACAGATCGCGATCGCGATAGCGGTCGTTGTTGAGCTGATCAGGCTGCGGCGCGGGGTACCGCGGGTTGCGATTTTCCTGGTCGCGTTCTTCGTGGTTGACGGGCTGGTTGCGATAAACCGCCCCGATTCGTTGCTCTGGTCGAACGCGACTCTAGACGCCGTCTTGACCCTGATCGACATCCTGGTGCTGTTTGGGCTGCTCTTTCTTGTGCAGCGCCTGGCTCGGGGTGCTCTGCGAACCGTGGACGAGGCGAAGCTGCGGGCCCGCGAGTACGAGCGCGCCCGCCGCGACTATGCACGCCTCGTTCGGCACCGCATCGCCAACCCTTTGATGACGATCGGCGGCGCGGCGCGGACGCTGCGGGCCAAGCGCGGCGACGAGGCCGGGCGCGAACAGCTGCTCGAGTCGATCATCGAGGCCTCCGAGAACCTCGAGCAGCTCTCGCTCGAGCCGCGGGCGAAGAGCGCGGAGGAAACCGAGCTCGAGCCGGTTCCGAGGATCGATTAGCTGTTCACAGGCGGGAGCTAGAGCGAGGCCAGCGCGCGCTCGAGATCGCTCCAGAGCTCGCCTGCGTCCTCGAGCCCGGCGCTCAACCTGAGCAGGGCGGGCGGAACCCGATCGCCCTCCCAGCGCGAGCGAGACTCGATTGTGCTGCGGGCGCCACCGAAACTGGTTGCGTTCTCGATCAGCTCGCAGGATCGTTCCAGCGCCTCCGCCGCCGCCGCGCCGCCGCGCACGACGAACGAGAGGAGCGGGCCGAACGCGTGCACGTATCTGGCCGCGACTGCGTCGCCCAGGCCAGGGTAGTTCACGCTCTCGACCGCCGGATGATCCTGCAGCTGCCGCGCCAGCTCGAGCGCGGTCGCCGAGCTGCGCTCGACCCGTAGCGGCAGCGTCTTCAGGCTGCGCAGGAGCAACCAAGCAGGATCGGGCGAGCCGATCAAGCCGAATAGCCGGCGCACCTGGAAAAGGCGCTCGGCATCCTCGTCGCGAGCGCAGCTGGCGACTCCGAGCACGAGGTCGTGGTGCCCACCGAGCAGCTTGGTGGCGCTGTGTACGGAGAAGTCGGCGGCGTGCTCGAGCGGGCGCAGCAAAACGGGCGTCAGCATCGTCGCGTCCACCGCGACGAGCGCGCCCCGCTCGTGCGCCCGGGCGATCGAATCGTCCAGGTCGGGGAAGCTGAGCATCGGATTGGAGCAGGGCTCGAGCCAGACGAAGGCGGCCTCCTCTGGCGGCGGACCGGTCTGGTCGAACTCGACGAGGCGCAGGCCGAAGCGCGAAAGCTCGTCGGAGATCAGGTGGCTGGTCGAGACGTAGGCGCCGAAGGGAACGGCGACCGCGTCGCCCGGCTTGCAAAAAGCGAGCACGAGCCCGGAGATCGCGGCCATCCCGCAGGAAAAGAGAAGCGCCCGTCCGCCCTCCAGGTCGCCGAGCACGCGTTCGCTCTCGGCCGCCAGCGGGTGGTCATAGCGCTGGTAGGCGAAGCTGCCGAGCTCGCCGTCCTTGTAAGGCCAGGTGGTCGCGCGATCGAGAACCGGCTGGCGAAGCTCAGCGAGTCGAGTCTCCACGCTCGGCCGCCTCGCCGCGTCCCCGCCTTTCTCATTCATGCGTCGATGATAGGAGAAGTGAGGTCGCTTCCCTAATGGGATGCCCTGTCAGCCCCTGTCGAAGGCCTCGGATGCCGCTTCGCGCTCCGGGGCTAGGCCCAACTCGACGGTCAGTGCCTCAACGACCTCCGGGTCGAACTGGCTGCCCGCCCGGCTGCGAATCTCCTCCAGCGCCTGCTCGATGCTGAGTCCGCGCCGGTAGGTGTGGTCGCTGGTCATCGAGTCCCAGGCATCCGCGGCGAAGATGATGCGGGCGCCGAGCGGAATCTTCTCGGCGGCGAGCCCCCTCGGGTAGCCCTGTCCGTCCCAGCGCTCGTGGTGGTGGAGAACCCATTCGGCCACCGGCCCCAGCCCGAGGCTCTCGATCATCTGGAAGCCGATCTCGGGATGCCGCTGCAGCACGACCAACTCGGCGCCCGAGAGCGGATCCTCCTTGCGCAGTAGCTCCTCCGGGATGGCCAGCTTGCCGACGTCGTGCAGGTGGCCGGCCAGGCGCAGGAGCTCGACCTGCTCGTCGTCGGCGCCGAGGCGAGTGCCGATCGACGCGGCGAGATCGCCGACTCGACGCGAGTGGGCGCCCGCGTTGGCGTCGCGGGTGTCTACGGCGTCGGCGAGGCTGGCGGCCGCGCGCAGGCGGTCATTCAGGCTCGGGTTCGAGCCCAGCCGCTCGAGGGCGTAGGCGCTGAGTGCTTCCGGGTGGTAGACGCGTACGCGGTTCTTGCCGTGGTCCTTGGCCCAGTAAAGCGCGCTGTCGGCCAGTCGCGGCAGCTCACCGCGCGAGACTCCCTCGGAGGGGAAGACGGCGACGCCGCAGCTCATCGTCAGCTGCCGGGGCAGATCGTCGACCCTGAGCGTGGCGACGCGCGCCAGGATGGCCTCGGCGACCTCGACCGCCTGCTCGCTCGAGCTCCCGGCCAGGATCACCGCGAACTCGTCGCCGCCGAGCCTGAAGGCCTCGCCGCCGTGGCGCAGGCGGCTGGCGACCGCGACGAGCACGTGGTCGCCGGTGGGGTGGCCGTACTCGTCGTTCACCAGCTTGAGGTTGTCGAGGTCGAAGAAGCAGAGCGCGACCGGCTGCGCCGAGCTCTCGGCCTCGTCGAGCGATTGCTGCAGCCGCTCGTGGAAACGGCGCGTGTTGCCGAGCCCGGTGAGCGGGTCGGTGGAGGCGAGGCGCATCGCCGAGCGCGCCTTGTGGCGCTGGCGCTCGTAGAGGTCGATCGCGGCCAGCGGTCCCGCCAGGGCGACGATCAGGAAAGGAGAGCGTTGCCAGAGCACGCTCGTCGTCAGCGAGGCCGAGGCTCCGAACAGGAAGGGCAACAGGCTCCAGCGAAGCGTGTGCTCGAGCGTCGCCGGATAGCGCTTTCCCTCCGAGATGCCCAGCGCGGCGGAAACCAAGATCAGGCTCGGAAGGCCGTAGCCAAGCGCGACCAAGCAGATGGCGGCCACGAGTCGCGCCAGGCTCGTGGACTCCGGCAGCGCCGCGAGCAAGAGGCCGCCGGAGATCATCGCGATCGCGAGCACAGCTGCGTTGAAGGCGACCTTCATCGGCGGCTGCCGTGTGCGCACGCTACCGCCAACGAGGCTGAGCACGCAGACGAAGACCATCGGCTCCCAGCCGAAGAGGACGATGCCGGCGACGTTGAAGACGGTGGCGAGCGAGTACCCGCGCAGGGTCGTGCTCTCGACCGGAACCGGGTAGCGCTCGGCTACCGCGATGAATGCGAGAAAGGCGGCCAGCGCCAGCCACCTGCGCCCACTCGGTGGACTCTGCAGGAGGCGCACCGCGGCGACCATCAGGACCGCGACGCCGGCGCAGCAGACGAGGCTCACCAGAGTCTTGAGCCGCGCGGTGTGCCGGTCGCGCCTCATCGCTCCGCGCCAGCGTCGCCAGCCGACGAGCAAGCGCCGTCCCGATCGCACCATGCCCATCACGCTTCGGCCTCCCGGCGCACGGGACGGCAGAGAGTCCGGATATGAGGGCGCGCAGAAGTCATGCGCGTAACAAACCTCCTGGAAACGGCGGGGGTACTCAGATTCTTTCACCCCGCCGGTCGGGACCGAATCACTAGGACGGGTGACGGAAGGCCGTCTATTTAGGGATTCAGGCCGGGCAGGTGGTCGTTTACTGCGGCGAAACCGGTTTATTACCGCGCAGGATCTGCGGCGCCACTCGTGCGTAGTCGAGGCCCGAGAGCCAGGTCAACACCAGCGCAACGACTCCGGCCCAGAGCGCGATGTCGATCGACCAGGCGCCTCCGGCCTGCAAACCGCCCAGCCCGATCGCGATCGCTTGCGACCAGGTCTTGAGCTTGCCGAGGTCGCGCGCCTGCATGACTACGCCTCGCTCCAGCGCGGCCAGGCGCAGGCCCGAGACGAGAAACTCGCGCGCGACGATCAGCGCCACGAGCCAGCCGGGGAAGCTATCTAACTGCACCAGCACGATCAGAGTCGAGAGCACCAGCACCTTGTCGGCGATTGGATCGAGCAGCGACCCGAGCGCTGAGGAATGGCCGCTGGAGCGCGCCACGCGGCCGTCGAACCAGTCGGTGGTCATCGCCAGCGCGAACAGGACTGTGGCGTAGTAGTCGTGATTCGGGAAGTGCCAGACGAACAGCGCGAGCACGAACGGAGTCGCGGCGATTCGGGCAACCGTGAGCTGATCGGCGAAGCTCATGGCGGGAGAATACGCGTAAGCGCGTCTGCTCAAGGAAAGACCGGCGCCCGGCGGTCACCGAAGAGGCCATTCCGCCAGGCCCGCGCGGCCGATGCGGCCGATTCGCGGCGCCAGGAACCACCCGATCCACTCACCGCACTACCAGTGCGCCTTCGCGGCTCGTGCGGCCCCCGGCATCCACGCCTCGACCGCTTCGGCCGCGCGTTCCTAACGGATTGGTCTCTAAACTCCGCCTCGGAATGGATCTCTACGAGTACCAGGGCAAGGAGCTCTTCCGCCGTTACGGCCTTCCGACCGGCGAAGGACGACTCGCGCAGACGCCGGCCGAGGCGCGCGCGGCCGCCCAGGAGCTTGGCGGCACGGTCGTCGTGAAGGCGCAGGTTCACGCGGGCGGGCGCGGCAAGGCGGGAGGCGTCAAGGTGGCCACGAGCCCGGAGGAGGCCGAGGCGCATGCCGCCGCCATCCTCGGCATGGAGATCAAGGGACTCGCCGTGCGCCGGCTCTGGATCGAGAGCGCCTCGGAGATCGCACGCGAGTACTACCTCTCGATCACACTCGACCGCGGCGCCAAGAAACCACTCTTCATGTTCACGACCGAGGGTGGGGTGGAGATCGAGCAGGTCGCGGCACGCAGTCCCGAGGCGCTCGTCAAGCTGCACGTCGATCCGCTCGAGGGCTTCCATCCCTGGCACGGTCGCGCGCTCACCTTCGGCGCCGGCATCGCGGAGGCGAGCGAGCGGCGCCAGATCGAGCGCGTCGCGGCCCAGCTCTACGACGTCTTCAGCGGCTGCGACGCGACCCTGTGCGAGATCAACCCGCTGGTGGTGACCAAGTCGGGCGAGCTCGTTGCGCTCGACGCCAAGGTCTCGGTCGACGACAACGCTCTCTTCCGCCACGAGCTGGTAGCGGCGATGCGCGATCCCGAGGCGGTGCCGGTCGAGGAGCGCGCCGCGCGTGAGAAGGGCGTCACCTACGTCAAGCTCGATGGTGAGATCGGTGTGCTCGGTAACGGCGCCGGACTGGTCATGTCCACGCTCGACCTGGTTGCGGCGGCCGGCGGCCGCCCGGCCAACTTCTGCGATCTCGGCGGCGGCGGCGGCGCGCAGGGCGTGGTGGACGCGCTCGAGGTGATCAGCGCCGACCCGCAGGTGCGAGCGATCTTCTTCAACGTCTTCGGCGGCATCACGCGCTGCGACGAGGTGGCGCGCGGGATCTTGCAGGCGCTCGAACAGATCACGATTGCCCAGCCGATAGTGGTTCGCTTCGACGGCACCAACGCCGAGGAGGGCCGGCGTCTACTGGCCGAGGCCGAGACGGCGAATCTGCATCCCGAGCCGACGATGCTCGAGGCGGCCAAGCGCGCCGTGGAGCTGGCGGGGTTGGAGGAGAAGTGAAAAAAAACAATCCCTGGGACGAGCGAGCGCAGGCCTACAGAGACAGCGCGCCGCACGCGGCCGGGCCCGATCTCGACCTGCTCGTCGAATGGGCCGGTGCGGGCGCGGGGCTGACCGCGCTCGACGTCGGCTCGGGCGGAAGGCACCTGGCGAGACGCCTGCGCGAAGTGGGCTTCGCCGTCACGACCGCCGATCCGTCGCCGGGCATGCACCCTGACGTCATCTGCCACGCTGAGGAGCTTCCCTTTCCCACGGCTTCCTTCGATCTCGTCGCGAGCCGCCTTGCCTTTCATCACTTCAGTAGCACCGAGCTTGCCCTGGCTGAGGCGGCACGGGTCACCAGCGGCATGTTCCTGCTCGAGGACATGCTTTATGTGGACGAGCGGGTCGAGGAGGCCGAGACGCTGCGTGATCCTTCGCACGGGCGCTGCTATTCGCTCGATCAGTGGGGCGAGCTTTTCTCCGCCGCCGGGCTCGCGATCGAGGCGACCGAGGTGATCGATCGCCCGATCTCTTTCACCGCCTGGCTCGAGCGCTGCAACTGCACGGGCGAGACGGCCGAGAAGGCGCGCGAGCTGCTCTCGCACCGCCTCGACGGCGACGCCTACACGAGCACCGTCTTTCTGATCAAGGGCCTGAAGACCGGGTAGCCATGGCCATCATCGTCGACAACACCACCCGTCTCGTCGTCCAGAACCTGACCGGACGCGAGGGCTCCTTCCACGCCCTGCGCAACCGCGCCTACGGCACGCAGGTCGTCGCCGGCGCCGCGCCCGGGCACGGCGGCGAGGACGTCGAGGGGATTCCCGTCTTCAACACCGTGCGCGAGGCGGTGGCCGAAACCGGCGCCAACACGGCCGCCACCTTCGTGCCCGCCCGCTTCGCCGCCGACGCGCTCTACGAGGCGATCGACGCCGGCTTGGGGACGATCGTCTGCATCACCGAGGGCATCCCGGTGCACGAGATGCTCAAGCTCTACCAATATGCGCGCGATCGCGGTGTGACCCTGATCGGCCCCAACTGCCCGGGCGTGATCTCGCCTGGGAAGGCCAATGTGGGAATCATCCCGGCCGAGATCTTCGCCCAGGGATCGGTGGGCCTGGTCAGCCGCTCGGGCACGCTCACCTATCAGATCGGGCACGAGCTGGCCCAGCTCGGGCTGGGAAACACCACTGTGGTCGGCATCGGCGGCGACGCGATCGTCGGCTCGTCTTTCATCGACATCCTGGGTCGCTTCGAGGCCGACCCCGAGACCGAGATAGTCGTGATGGTCGGGGAGATCGGCGGCGACGAGGAGGAGCGGGCCGCCCAGTTCGTGAGCGAAGAGATGACCAAGCCCGTCTTCGCCTACATCGCCGGTTTCACCGCCCCGCCCGGCAAGACGATGGGTCACGCCGGCGCGATCATCTCCGGCTCGGCGGGAACGGCGCAGGCCAAGAAGGACGCGCTCGAGGTCCGCGGCATCGAGGTCGGCACCACACCGACCGAGGTCGCGCAGCTCGTTGCCAAGAGCGTCTCACCCTAGCGCCTGAGCGGCAAAAAAGGCTCTACGGCCCGTTCGGGCTGCGTCTCAGCACTCGGCCGAGATCGTCACGATCTCGTAAGTGACCGTGACTCCGGCGCCGTTCGAGAACCTTTTGTCGTAGCGTCGCATACCCTCCGCGAGCGTTCCCGGCGCCAAAAGGTGTGGGGTGTATCCCGCGCCGGAGGACTTGACAGATCGAAGAAAGGCTGCACAGTCCGGGTAAGAGAAACGCTCCTCGCACGAATGGGCGCGGATCCGAGAGATACCGGCCCCGGCGAGGAGCGTTTCCCATTTCTGGGCCGGGGGCAGATCGAGGCCGCGCTCGCAGCCGAGCTCGGCCAGCACCTGATCGAGCTCCCAGAAGGTGCGCGGGCCGAAGGTCGCCAGATGTAGCTCGCCGCGAGCCGAGAGCGAGCCGGCGAGGCGGGCGAAGGTTCGCTCGGGCTCGGTCAGCCACTGGACGGTGGCGTTGGAGACGATCAGGTCGTAGCGCGCCGGCTCGGGCTCGAGCTCCTCGATGTCGCAGGCCAGGAAGCGGGCGTTCGGTACGCGCTTTCTCGCCAGCTCGATCATCGCCGGCGCGAAATCCACCGCCACGATCTGTGCGAGCGGGAAACGCTTGGCGAGTAGCTCCGTCAGGTAGCCGGTTCCGCAACCGAGATCGAGGATCGAGGACGGCTCGCGCTCGATTCTCTCAACCAGGCGCTCGGCCATTCCGCGCTGGACGACGCTGAAGATGTCGTAGGCCGCCGCGGCGCGCTCGAAGCGGCGCCGGATCGCCTCTTTGTCGAGCGTTAGGACAGGAGCCATGAGCGGAAGCGGTCGGGCTGGGTCAGGAAGGGAGCGTGCCCGGCCTCGGGCCAGACGGTCAAATCGGCGCCCGGGATAGCCGCGGCGAGCAGCTCGGCCGCGGCGAGCGGGCAGACGCGGTCGCGGCCGCCGTGAAGCAGTCGGACAGGGCAGGAGATCTTGGCGGCGCGCTCGAGCATGGAGTAATCGGCGAGATAGGCTAGCCCCAGTTCGAGCGTGGTGGCGTCTTCTTCGTACGGCGGGGCTGGAACCGCTTCGCCGGGCGCCAGCGCCAGCGCCCAAAATTCATCCAGGACAGCGCCGGCGTTCTCGCTCAGTCGCTCGCGCATGCGCAGGAGCGCTCGTTCGGGCCAGCCGTGCCGGTACTCGCCTCGGCGCACGAACTGGCCGCTCGCCCCGACCAGCGTCAGCGACCCGAGCTCCATTAGCGTCGCGGCATCGAGGGCCCGCATCGCGCCGAGCGACCAGGCGACGATCTCGGCGCCGACTTCGATCTCGCCGTCGAGCCGATCGCTCGGCCGCACGAACGGCGCCCAGACCTCGGCCGTCGAGCCCCAGCCCGGCAAGAAGACGCTCATCGCCGGGCCTCGTGGGTTCTTACTCGTCGAACTTCTCGGAGTCCCGAGCGCCTCCTTGACCACCCACCACCCCCCACCCACCCACGGGGCGGTGGAACGGTAGCGAGGGAAAACGCACAAAAACGTGCCGGCTTCGAGCCGAATCTCCCAGAAGGCTCAAGCGACACCGGCGAGCGCCTCCAGCGCCAGCTCGAGATCCTCGTCCGTGTGGGTCGCCATCAGGGAAAAGCGAATGCGCGCCTGTCCGGCCGGAACCGTCGGCGGGCGAATGGCCACGGCGAGCACGCCTCGTTCCTCGAGCTCCTGGGCGAGCGCGAGCGCTCGCCCGCTCGAGCCGACGAGCGCGGGAATGATCTGGGTCGTCGAGGCACCGCTGTCGAAGCCGAGCTCGGTCAGGCGCGTCCGGAAGCGCTCGCTCTTGACGCGCAGCTCGCGCCGCGCCTCGTCCGCCGCCGCGACGAGCTCGAGCGAGGCGTCGATCGCTGCGATGACCGCCGGCGGCAAAGCGGTGGAGTAGATCAGCGTGCGACAGGTCGAGACGAGCTGGTCGATCAGCGACCGGCCGGCGGAGATGTAGGCGCCGTAGACCCCGAACGCCTTCGAGAAGGTGCCGACCTGCAGCTCGATCCGATCGGCCAGGCCGAGCTCGTGCGCGTAGCCCTCGCCGTGCGGGCCGAAGACGCCGCCGCCGTGCGCATCGTCGGCCACGAGCAGCGCGCCGAAGCGATCCTTCAGCTCGACCAGCTCGCCCAGCGGCGCCGTGTCGCCGTCCATCGAGAAGATCGTGTCGGTGACGATCAGCTTGCGCGCGGCGCCGGATCTCTCGAGCAGCTGCTCTAGATGATCGAGGTCGCGATGCCGATAGCGGTTGATCCGCGCGCCCGACAGCCGCGCTCCGTCGACGATCGAGGCGTGATCGAGGCGATCAAGGAAGATGGCCGTGTCGCGGTCGCAAAGCGCCGCGATCGCGCCGACATTGGCCAGGTAGCCGGAGCCGACGACGAGCGCCGCCTCGCTGCCTTTGAAGGCGGCGATCTTCTGCTCGAGCGCGGCGGTCGCGCTGTCGCCTCCGACCACCAGGCGCGAGGAGCCCGCACCGGCACCGCGCACCGCGCCGCGGGCGGCGGCCTCGATCAGGGCCGGGTGTCCGGCCAGGCCGAGGTAGTTGTTCGAGGAGAGGTTGACGAGGCGCCTGCCGTCGCGGAGGGCGATCGGTTCGGCCGGCTGCTCGGTCGTCCGCAGGCGCCGCTCGAGCGCGCCCTGCTCACGCCGTGTGCGCTCGCTCTCCAGCCAGCTATCCCAGGAATTCATCGAAGTAGCCTGCCGCATCGGCCGGATCAGCGAGCCGGGGTACCTGCGCCAGTACGCGCACGCCCGAGCGCTCCTCGATCAGCGCCGCGTTCTCGGCCGTGCTCTCGTCGCCTTTTCCGTTCAACACGACGCCGGCGACATCGAGCCCGCGCGTTCTTGCGGCCTCGATCGTGAGCAGCGTGTGGTTGACCGTGCCCAGCCCCGCGCGCGCCACGATGACGAGCGGCAGCCCGAGCGCTGCGGCCAGATCGGCCAGGTCGAGATCGTCTGCCAGCGGCACGAGCAACCCGCCCGCTCCCTCGACCAGAAGAAGATCGTGCTCGCGCGCCAGCTCCCCGGCCCGCGCCAGGATCGGCTCCAGCTCGATCGTCCTTCCCCCGGCGCGGGCGGCAACCAGCGGAGCCAGCGGAGCGGAAAAGGCGTAGACGCAATCGGCGCCGAGCAGGACGGCGTCGCCGGAGGGATCGTCGGCGGCGGCGCCGCTCTGCACCGGCTTGAAGACGGCGACGTCACGCCCGCGGGCCCTGAGCGACGCCGCCAGCGCCGCCGTCACGAACGTCTTACCGACGCCGGTGTCGGTGGCGGTGACGAAGTAACCGCGCCCAATCACGAGCCGGCGGGCTCGATCTCGAAGCCGAGCTCCTCGATCATCCGATAATCGTCCTCGGGCGCCTGGCCCGGCTCGGTCAGGTAGTCGGAGACGAAGATCGAGTTGGCCGGGTAGAGGGCGAGCGGCTGCAGCGAGCCCAGGTGTACCTCGCGCCCGGCCGCAAGCCGGATCTCGCGCTCGGGGCAGGCGAGCCGGAACATGCAGAGCGCTTTCAGGCAGTAGCGCGGATCGAGCCCTGGGTCGTGACTCCCGAGCGGGGTGCCCTCGATCGGCAGCAGGAAGTTGACGGGGATCGAGTCGGTGCCCGAGTCTCTGAGCGCGAAGCAGGCCTCGACCAATTGCTCTCGCGTCTCGCCAAGCCCCACGATCAGCCCCGAGCAGGGAGAGAGGCCGGCCTTGGCGACGGTCTCCACCGTTCGCGCTCGGTCGGCATGAGTGTGCGTCGTGCAGACCTCGGGGTAGTGGCTGGCGGCCGTGTTCAGATTGTGGTTGTAACGGTCGATTCCCGACTCGCGCAGCGACCGCGCCTGCTCGGCGTCGATCTCACCCAGGCAGGCGCAGAGCTTCAGCTCCGGATGACGCTGCTTGATCTCCTCGGCCGCCTCGGCCACGCCGTGCAGCTCGCGCGCCGAGGGCTTGCGCGCGCTGGTGACGATGCAGCAGGTGGAAGCCTTGAGCTCGAGCGCCCGCTCGGCCGCCTCGACCAGCTCGTCCTTGGCGAGAAGCTGGTGGCGCGGGATCTCGGCCGTCGAGACGCGCGACTGCGAGCAATAGCCGCAGTCCTCGCCGCAGTGCCCGCTCTTGGCGTTGACCAGGAAGTTGAGCCGGACGCGCTTGCCGAAGTGGTGGCGGCGAACGCGGAAGGCGGCGGCGAGCAGGTCTATGAGCTCCTCGTCGGGCGCCGCCAGCACCTCGAGCGCCTGCTCGAGGCTCAGCTGCTCGCCCACGAGCGCCTGCTCAGCCAGTGAATCCCATCGCATCTCAGCCATCAGCGCCATTCTCGCCGACAGCGGCGATCGCCTGCTCCAGCACCGAGACGACTCGCTCCAGCTCCTCGCTCGTGGTCGTCAGCGGCGGCACCAGCGGTACCACCTGGCCCAGCGAGCGGAGCAGAACTCCTCTTCGCACCGCTTCCGAGCAGACAGCGCGCGCCGAGATCCAGGGCGCCAGCTCGACTCCTCCGAGCAGTCCGCACAGGCGCACGCCTGTCACCGCGCGCAGCGGCGCGATCCGCTCGTCCAGCAGCTGCGCCAGCTCCTTGGAGCGCGCCTCCACGTTCGCCAGCACGTTCCACTCGACCAGCAGCTCGAGGTGCCTGGTGGCGACCGCGGCGGCCAGCGCGTTGCCGCCGTAGGAGTGGCCGTGGTAGAAGGTTCTGGGCCCCAGATCCTCGCCCATGAAGGCGAGGTAGACGCGCCCGCTCACCACCGTCGCCGACATCGGCAGATAGCCGCCGGTGATGCCCTTTCCAAGCACCAGCAGGTCGGGCTGGATGCCGCAGCGGCGCGAGGCAAAGAGGCTGCCCGTGCGCCCGAACCCGGTCGCCACCTCGTCGCAGATGAGTAGAACCCCGTTCTCGCGGCAGCACTCCGCCAGCATGCGCACCTCGTCGGGGCGCGCGATCTGCATTCCGCCGGCCGCCTGCACGAGCGGCTCGATCACGACCGCGGCCAGGCGCTCGGCGTTCGAGGCGATCATGCTGCAGGCCTGCTCGGCCCAGCCGGGAGTGGCGTAGCCGGCGGCGCGCAGCACCGGGAAGCGAAGCCGGTCGAAGTGCTCGCTGTGGAACCCGTCTCCGAGCGAGAGGGCGCCGATCGTATCGCCGTGGTAGGCGTCTCGCAGGGCGAGAAAGCCCGACTTCTCTTCGAGGCCGATGTTGCGCCAGTACTGCAGCGCACACTTGAGCGCCTGCTCGACCGCCGAGGCGCCGTCCGAGGCGAAGAGGAAGTGCGGATCGTTCAGCGGCACGACGCGGGCAAGCGCCTCGCACAGCTCGATGACCGCCCGGTTGCCATTTCCAAGCAGTGTCGTGTGCGCGACCTTGCCGAGCTGATCGGTCAGGGCCGCGTCGAGATCGGGCACGTGGTGGCCAAGCGTCGTCACCCAGAGCGAGGAGATGGCGTCGAAATAGCGCCGGCCCTCGTTGTCGATCAGCTCGCGCCCCTCGGCGCGATCGACGATAACCGGCTCCTGCAGCGGAAAGGTGGCCATCTGGGTGAAGCCGTGCCAGACCCTGGTCGCGTCGCGCTCGATCCAATCGTTCATACCGGCAGCGTATCGACGCGCTTCGGTAGGCTGCGGCTCCATGGGGATGATCTCCTTCGCTCGCGGCGCTCCGGCGCCTGAATGCCTTGCCGTCGAGCTCCTGGCCGACTGCGCCAAGGGCGCGATCGAGCGCGACGGAACCAGCGTTCTCTCGTACGGCACCGGGCTCGGTTACGCACCGCTGAGGGAGTGGCTGGGCGAGCGTTACTCGATCGATCCGGGTCAGATCCTGCTCACCAACGGCTCGCTGCAGGGCTTCGTCTACCTGGCCCAGCAGTTCTTCTGGAGCGGCGTCGGCGGCCGCGTGCTGGTCGAGGCGCCGAGCTACGACCGTCCGCTCTTGATTCTGCGCAATCACGGTGTCGAGGTGAGCACGGTCGCGATGGACGACGAGGGGCTCGATCCCGAGGCGCTCGAGCGCGAGCTGAAGCGCGGGCCCAAGCCGGCCTTCCTCTACACGATCCCCACCTTCCAGAATCCGAGCGGGCGCACGCTCTCGGTCGAGCGCCGTAAGCGCAT
The DNA here is from genome assembly GCA_003132665.1 of Actinomycetota bacterium. Lineage (GTDB taxonomy): Bacteria > Actinomycetota > Thermoleophilia > Gaiellales > Gaiellaceae > Fen-549. The sequence goes on along the minus strand of PKYN01000002.1, from coordinate 93,604 downwards.
CGTCGAGCTGGCGCACGAGTACGACCTGCTGGTGCTCGAGGACGATCCCTACGGCTTCGTTCGCTACGAGGGCACCGCGCCGCCGACCATGTTCGAGATCGAGGGCTCGATCGCCGGTCAGATCGCCCATACCTCCTCGTTCTCGAAGACCATCTCACCGGGGCTGCGCGTCGGCTACCTGATCCTGCCCAAGCCGCTGCTCAAGCCGCTCGAGCTGATCGCCTCCTCGACCACCATCTCGCCCTCGAACCTGCCCGCGGCGACCGTCTACGAGTTCGCCCGTCGCGGCCACTTCGAGCCGAACCTCGAGCGCATGAACAACCTTCTCCGCACCCGCCGCGACGCGATGCTGACCGCGCTCGAGCGCCACTTCGGCGACAGCGCGAGCTGGAGCCGTCCCGAGGGCGGCTACTTCAACTGGCTCAACCTGCCCGAAGGAATCGACGCGGGCGAGCTGCTGACACGGGCGACCGAGGCCGGGGTCAGCTACTGCAAGGGCACCGACTTCTACCCGGACGGACGCGGTGCTGGCTCGCTCCGGCTCGCCTACAGCTTCCCCTCGCCCGAGGAGATCGAGCGCGGGATCGCCATCCTGGCCGAGCTGGCCAGGGACATGAAGAGCTGATCTCGCGGGGCGCTAGAGCTCGGCCTGCCGCTCGAGCTCGGCGCGCTTGAGCGCGCGATGCCGGTACATCTGCGAGAGCAGCACACCGCTCAGCAGCCCGAGCACGAAGCAGAGCAGGATCAGCCAGATCTTGGAGACGTGGATCGACGCGAACAGAAACGAGATCTTGACCTTTGAACTGTTGGCGACGACGAGCGCGATGCCGTAGCCGACCACGACGACGAGGAGGATCAGCTTCGACCAGAGCTGAAGCTGCCAGGCCTCGTCGGGCTCGTTGTCGGGAGTCTTCGCATCGCCGCTCTCGCCGGTCGGCGCTTGCTCTTGCTTGGGCTCGTTCTCGTCCATGGAGAGAGTCTAATCGCTTGTCCGCCCCGGAACAAAGCGCACAGACAGCGGCCTGCGCTGCGCTCGATCATCCATAGCGCGGTCGCTTCGAGCGCGCATCCTGCCGAGACTCGCCCTAGGCGACGGCGTGCTCGTGCGCCAGCTCGGCCAGCGGATGGGCAGCGCGATGCGACGACGGACGAGGGGGCATCTGCGTGGCCTGGATGCTGTACCTGAAGGTTGGGCACGCCTCTTCGCACCGAAGCGCACAGAGTCCCGCCCCATGGAAATAGCAATTACTGCAAGTTACATCGATGTTATTGCTCATGCCCCTCTTTTGCTCTAGCTGCGGCGACCCGGTTACAAGGCTGGATGATAAGGGCTGGTCCACGATAGACAAGGGGTGAGAGAGTTAAAAAAGCCGCAATTTGCGGCCGATTCGATATTGTCAATTGGAACGGCGATTAGCGTTTTTGCTCGGCTGTTGCCAGGGCATGCAACGCCTGTTGAAAACTTGTTACCGGAATGATCGTCATAGTGCCTGCATAGCGCTTGGCCTCGTTCGCGTTATCCCCAGCGGGGACGAGCATGATCTGGATTCCGGCTTGTCGAGCGCCGATGACCTTCTGCTTGACGCCTCCGATCTGCTCGACGCTGCCGTTCAAGAACAGCTCGCCGGTCGCCGCGACTCGGAAGCCGCGGTCGATGTCGCGGCCCAGCTTGTCGGTCAGCTCGAGCGCGAAGGCCAGCCCGGCAGAGGGCCCGCCGACGTTGCCGGTATCGATCGCTACTTTGATCGGCAGCTTGATGCTCACGGCCTGCGTGATGATGACCCCGATCACCGCCTCGTGCGGGCGCTGCGGCGAAGTGAAGGTGCGCAGCGTCACGGTGTGCGTACGGCCGGCGCGAACGAAGGTGATGCGAACGCGCTCGCCGGGGCGGTGCTGCGTGACGCGAGCGCGCAGCCGGTCGAACTTCGTCGTCGCCTGGCCGTCGACGGCGGTGATCACGTCGCCCTGCAGCAGCTTGCTCGCGGCGGACGTGCCCGGCGCTGTCTGCTCCACCAGCGCGCCTTGCGGGTGAGTGACGACCTTGTAGCCGAGCTCGCGCAGGGCAACCGCCTTGGCGATCTTCTGCGAGAGCGCCATTGCGGCCGCGTCGATGCGCGTGCGCTCCTTGTCGGTGATGTTGCTCGGCCCGATCTGCTGCTGCGAGACGAGTGTCCCGTCGCGGCGCAGGAAGGGCAGATATCGCTCGGCCAGGGTCGCCCGTCGCTCGATCACGTCCACGAAGTAGAGGCTGCCCTTGTCGCCCTTGTGCGTCTGCTGCACCTTGACCAGCGGCGCGAGGGCGTGCGGCGTGTCGGGCAGCAGCAGGTAGGACTTCGAGTAGGTGAACTGCGCGTAGACGAGCAGGCCGACTAGGCCGACAAGGAGCGCTCCGGCGGCCGTCGCGAGCGCCTTTACGAGCATGCGAAGTTTCATCGGGACGAGGATACAGGCGCCGCTTGGCCCTACCGGAGCGGTTGGGTGCGCCGGTTAGAGCAGTCCGCGAGTGGCGCCGCCGTCGACCGGGATCAACGTGCCCGTGACATAGCTAGCGGCGTCGGAGGCGAGGAAGGCAACCACGGCGGCGATCTCCTTCGGGTCGCCGAAGCGACCGAGCGCGATCTGCGCCAGGTCGGCGTCGGAGGAGCGTGTCTCGTAGAGCTGTTCCAGGCGCTCGGTGGCGATGCGGCCGGGCGCGATCGAGTTGACCGTGATCGCCTCGGGGCCCAGCTCGCGCGCGAGCGTCTTGGCCCAGCCGACCAGCCCGGGACGGACGGCGTTCGAGAGGGCGAGGTTGTCGATCGGCTCGCGCACGGCGGAGGAGGTGATGTTGATGATCCTGCCCGCCTTGCTACGCCGAAGGTGGGGCAGGCAGAGGTTCGTCAGCCGGACGGCGGAGAAGAGGAGCAGCGTCAGCGCCTCCTCGAGCGCCTCGTCGTCGATCGCGAGCGCCGATCCGGCCGGAGGACCGCCGCCGTTGTTGACCAGGATGTCGATGCCGCCGAACGTGCTCACGGTGCGCTCGACCAGGTTGCTCAGATCGCGAGGGCTAGTCAGATCGCCCTGCACGGCCAGCGCGCCGATGCGATCGGCCTCGCGTTCCAGCAGCTTCCTGCGGCGGGCGAACATGCTGACGTTCGCGCCCGCCTTGTCCAGCGCCTCCGCGATGGCCAGCCCCATCCCCGACGAGGCCCCGCAGACGATTGCCGTCCTGTTGCGCAGATCTATCTCAAGCATCGCCGAATGGATTCTCTCCAAAACGGGCGCGGGCGCGCGTGGTCAGCCCGCCGCGGACGTTGAAGAAGCCCTCGACCTCGGCGAAGCGTGGGGCGGCGGCGCCCACGATCTCGTCGAGCACGGCGCCCACGACCTCCTCCTGGAGGATCTTCTGTTGTCTGAACGAGGTCAGGTAGTCGCGCAGCGACTTCAGCTCGAGCAGCGCTTCGCCCGGGACGTAGCGGATGATCAGACGACCGAAATCCGGCGCGCCGGTAAGCGGGCAAAGCGAGGTGAACTCCAACGCCTCGAGCTCGATCTCGAGCGGGCGCTCGGGCTGGGTGTTTTTCAACGTCTCGATCGTCATGGCTTACTCGACATGCGAAGTATGCTCCAGGTCGTTGCGACGGATGAGGCACAGCGCTGACGGAACGGTTGCCGGCTGATGCAGGCTGCGCCCGATGCCGCCCCAATCGGCGATCGCCTGGGCATCGTCCTCGTGGCCTACGACAACGCCGGCTCGATCGAGCGGCTTCTTCAGGCGCTGGGCGAGGAAAAGCGTCCCGGCGACAGGATCGCGCTGGTGGACAACCACCCCGCGCACGCCTGCGCCGCGCTGGCCGAGAAGAGCGCCGCCGTCGATCTGGTCATCCGCTCGCAGAACGTGGGCTTCGGCGCCGGCTGCAACCAGGGCGCCGCGGCGATCGAAGACGAGGTCGAGCTCCTGCTCTTCCTGAATCCCGACAGCTCGCCCGAGCCGGGCTCGATTGCGCGTCTGCGCGAGGGCGGGAAGGCGGAGTGGGCGGCCTGGTCGGGCCTGCTGCTGTTGCCCGACGGAAGGATCAACGCAGCCGGGAACACCATCCATCTGTCCGGCCTTTCGTGGTGCGCGGGCTACGGCGAGGCGCCGAGCGACTACCGCGCCGAGTCCGCTCCGGTCGCGCTCTCGGGCGCCGCCATGGTCGTCCGCGTGCAGGCCTGGAAGCGCCTCGGCGGCTTCGCGCCCGACTACTTCCTCTACTACGAGGACACGGACTTTTCGTTCCGGCTCAGGTCGATCGGCCTCGAGCTGGGCATCGTGCCCGGCGCGCGCATCACCCACGACTACGAGTTCGACAAGAGCCGGCAGAAGTGGTTCTACCTCGAGCGCAACAGATACGTCTTCATCCTGCGCACCTGGCCTCTTTCCCTGCTGATCGTGCTTACGCCGCTCGAGGTCGCGGTCGAGCTGGGGCTCTGGCTGGTGAGCGTCTTCCAGGGCAGGCTGCTGATCAGGATCCGCGCGGTCGCCTCGTTTGTGCGCATGCTGCCGCGGATCACGAGGCAGCGGCGCGCCGTCTCCAGGCAGCGCGTCACGAGCGCATATGAGTGCTTGCGCCTGCTGGAACCGAGAATCGACACCCCGCTGCTCAGCGGACTGGTGCGCGGGCGTGCGATCTTGGCCCTGTTCAGCGGTTACTACCGGGCCGCCGCCTTCGTCCTGCGGGTCGCGGCGCGGGCCTGAAAAAGACGGCCTCGCGCGTGGCGATTAGGCCGTGTTTGCCATGTCCCGACGCGGCTCGTTGGGTACAGTGGAGGTTCATGTCCGAGAACGACAAAGGTCTACGGGGAGTTGTAGCGGTGGATTCGGGGATCACCTCGATCGACGGCGAGCGCGGAATTCTGCGCTATCGCGGCTACGACGTCGGCGAGCTGGTCGAGAACTGTTGCTTCGAGGAGGTTTGCTACCTGCTCCTCCGCGGCGACCTGCCAAACCCCGAAGAGCTCGCCTCCTTCAAGGAAGAGCTGCTCATTGCGCGCACGATTCCGACCGAGGTCGAGGCGGTTGTGGACGACTCGGCGCACTACGCGCGGCCGATGGAAGCGATGCGCTCGATGTGCTCGGCGCTCTCCTTCTCCGATCCCGACAAGGCCTCGAACGAGTACGACGCCAACCTGCGCAAGGCCACCCGCTTGATCTCTCAAGTACCGACCGTAATGGCGCGCTACCGGCGTCGCTACTACGGTCTCGAGCCGGTCTATCCCGATCCCGAGCTGGACTACGCCGCCAACTTCCTCTGGATGCTGCGCGGCGAGCTGCCCAGCGAAGAGGATGCGAAGGTGCTCGACAGCGTCTCGATCATGCATGCCGATCACGAGATGAACGCCTCGACCTTCGCGGCGCGCGTGATCGCCGCCACCTGCACCGACATGCACTCGGCCATCGTCGGCGCGATCGCCGCGCTCAAGGGCCCGCTGCACGGAGGCGCCAACGAGTGGGTGATGGCGACGCTGAAGCGAATCGGCTCGGAGGAGAAGGTCGACGCCTGGGTGGACGACATGCTCGACCGGGGCAGGAAGATCCCGGGCTTCGGGCACGCCATCTACAAGGTCACCGATCCGCGCGCGATCATCCTCAAGGAGATCGGGCGCAAGGCCTTCGACCGCGCCAACCCGAACGAGCCGAACTGGTTCGCGATGACCGAGCGTATGGAGCGCCGCGTCTTCGAGCGCAAGGGGCTGGTGCCGAACGTCGACCTCTACTCGGCCTCGGTGCTCTATTACCTGGGTTTCCCGATCGACCTACTCACTGCTCTGTTCGCGGCAAACCGCGTCGTCGGCTGGTCGGCGCACGTGATCGAGCAGCACCTCGACAACCGGATCATCCGGCCTACCATCAACTACACAGGGCCGCCGGCGCGGGAGCTTCCGGTCAGCCAGGAGCGAGCATGAGCGAGCAAGGCAAAGAACAACCGACTACCCTCGCCGACGCGGCAGCCGAGGCCGATCAACTGGCCCTGCGCGGCGCCCAGCGCGAGCTGGCCCAGATGCGCAGCAAATGGGACGACGAGCTGGAGGGCGCGGCGCGCAGCGAGGATTTCCGCGAGCGGGCCGTCGCCTACAAGGCGATCGGGCAATTTCGCTTTCGCCAGAAGCTGGAGCTGCTGAAGAGAGGCTTCGACGACGCGAGCCCGGGCTGTCGCGGCTCGGCGCTGGTGTCGCTGGAGCTGCTCTCGCGCGGCCACCCGGGCGCCGTCAACTCCGTTCGCTCCGACCTGCACAATCTGGCCAGCCGCGACGACAACGGCGCGGTGCGGCGGCTGGCGGTCGTCTGCCTGCGTAACGGCTCGCCGCAATCGGACACGCTCGGCATGCTGGCCGGCATGGCCGAGGACGAAGCCCTGGACGAGAGCATGCGCGCGACGGCAAAGAGCGTCGTCGGCGCGCTCAAGCGCAAGGCCAGCGCGCGCCCACCGAAACGCTAGGTTCTAACGCGACCTGGTTCTGGCGTGCGGGTGGGCGCTGAAGTAGGTCTCGCGCCGGCGCTTATCGGAGACGTGGGTGTAGAGTTCCGTGGTCGAGAGGTCGGCGTGCCCGAGCATCTCCTGGACGCTACGTAGGTCGGCGCCGCCCTCGAGCAGGTGGGTGGCAAAGGAGTGGCGCAGCAGATGCGGGTGGATGCGCTCGGGCTCCAGCCCGGCGACTGCGGCTAGACGGCGCAGGATGAGGAAGGCGCCGGCCCGGGTCAGCCCGCCGCCGCGCGCGTTCAGGAACAGCTCGGGGCGAGGACGGCGCTCCAGATAGGGACGTCCGCGCGCCTGGTAGCGCGTCAGCGCCGCGGCGGCCTGGCGCCCGATCGGCACGATTCGCTCCTTGTCGCCCTTGCCCAGGCAGCGCACGATCCGGTTCTCGAGGTCGACGCCGGCCCGCTCCAGCCCGACCGCCTCGCTCACGCGCAGGCCGGCGCCGTAGAGCAGCTCGACGAGCGCCCGGTCGCGTAAGTCGCGCGGAGCGACGCCGTTCGCCGCCTCGATCAGTCGCTCGGCCTCGGCCGGAGAGAGGGGGTGGGGAAGTTTTCGCTGCCGCCGCGGCGGTCGTAGCTCGGCCGCGGGATTGTCGCCGCGCGCGCCGATCAAGACGAGGTGACGGTAGAAGGAGCGGAGCGCTGCCAGCCGGCGCGCGACCGTGGCCGCCGCCAGCCCGCGCGAGCGAAGCTCGGCCAGATAGCGCTCGAGGTCGTCGGTCGATGCGCCGTTCAGCGGCTTTTCCAGCACGCGAGCCGCATCGTCGAGGTCGCGGCAATAGGCCTCGACCGTCCGCTGCGAGCGGCGCGCCGCGAGCAGCGCGAGAAAGCCTTCGACCTCTTGTTCCATCGGACCGTTCTAGTTCGCCGCGAAGAACGGTTCTCTTCTGACCGCGCGACGATACGAATCGACGACGTTACCCATCAGACGCCGGCGAACATTCGTCAGCTCCTGGGGTGTGCCCGGTCATAAACCCGTCGCAGCCGGCGTGCGTCGACGTGGCTGTACACCTGAGTGGTCGAAAGCGAGCTGTGCCCGAGCAGCTCCTGGATCACCCTGAGGTCGGCGCCGCCCTCGAGCAGGTGCGTGGCGAAGGCATGGCGCAAACGGTGCGGATGACGGACCAGACGGCGGAGCGTGCTGGTATCGAGTCGCCTGCCGCTGATGGAGAGGAAGAACGCGTTTTGTGCCCCGCGCGCCAGCTTGGGCCGGGCGTCGTGGAGGTAGCGACCGGTCCAGGCGGCCGCCTCCTCGCCGAGCGGAACGACTCGTTCCTTGCCGCCCTTGCCGCGGACGTGCACGGTCTCGTTCTCGAAGTCGACGTCGGCGAGGTCGAGCCCGACCGCCTCGGCGCTACGCAGGCCGGCCGAGTAGACCAACTCGAGCAGGGCGCGGTTGCGCAGTGCGAGCGGGCCCTTGCCCTCGCTCGCGGCGAGCAGCTCGTCGACCTCGCTTACGCGTGGCGTTTCGGGCAGGTGGAGCGAGCGGCGCGGTTTCAGCGCCAGCTCGGGCACGCGGGCCGAGCCGAGCGCGAAGCCGATCAGTCCGCGCACCGCCGCCAGCTTGCGCGCGATCGTGCGCTCGGACAGGCGGCTCGGTTGCCGTCCCGGGCGCGCGGCGCCGAGCTCGGCGGCGTAGAGGGCGAGCAGACGCCCATCCACCGCCTCCAGTGTCGCCGCCTTGCGGGCCAGGAAATCGGCGAACTCGTTCAAGTCGCTTCGGTAGGCGCGCCTGGTCGCCGCCGAGAAGGAGGGTGAGGCGAGAAAGCGGTCGATGCTGCGGTTCAGATCCATCTCCTGCTGGTTCGCCGTTGGCAAGCAAAACCCGTCCCAAGGCTGGGTGGATTTGGTGCGGATTTGGCACATTGCGGTGCGTTTTCCGCCGCTACGGGACGGTAACGTGAAACGACCCCGCGGGCGGGTGGCTTGGGGGGCGGGCGACGAGAGAAGTGCCCGGAGGAACGAAGCTCGGCCACTCCGCGGTACCACAAGCCACGCTGCACCGGAGCGGCAGTGGCTGCGCGCCACGTACCATGCCTGGGATGTCGCGCGGCACCTTCCTGGCCAAGGTCCTTCCAGTGCTCGTCGTATCGCTGATCGCTGCGGTGATGTTTGCGAGCTCCAGCTCACCCGGCAGCGCGGCCGGGCACCCGCTCGTCGTGATCGACCCGGGACATGATCGCTACGCGAACTCCGCGACCGAGCCGATCGGGCCGGGCTCGAGCACCAGGAAGATCAAGGACGGCGGCGGCACCAGTGGCGTCGTCTCGCATAACCCGGAGTCGGTCATCAACCTCGCCGTCTCCAAGCGCCTCGCGGCGTTGCTCAAGGGCGCCGGAATCCGCGTCGCGATGACGCGCACCACGACGAGCCACGTCTCGGAGGGAAACGTCGCTCGCGCCGAGCTCGCCAACCGGCTGCACGCCGCCGCGCTCGTGCGCATCCACTGCGACGGCTCCACCTCAGGGATGACCGGCACCCACACCCTCTATCCCGTTTATCACCGCGGCTGGACCGACGACATCTACAAGCCGAGCCTGAGGCTGGCGACGCTCGTCCAGGCCGAGCTGGTGCGTTCGCTCGGCTTCCCCAACCGCGGCCTCGATCCGCGCTCCGACATGACCGGCTTCAACTGGTCGAACGTGCCGGCGATCCTGCCCGAGCTCGGCTTTCTCACCAATCCCGGCGAAGATCGCGTGCTGAGCAGCAGTTCCGGCCAGCAGAAGGCCGCCGTCGGCGTGTGTCGCGGCGTCCTGCGCTACCTCGGGCGCTCGCCCGCCGGCTGCGGCTGATCGCGCTCTTCCCTCTGTGCTGGGGGGATCCGCGTATCACCCAAAGGGGGGTGCCTCGCTGAGGAATTAGTACCGATAGGCAAAAAAGCGCCGATCGCACGGCGCCTCCATCCCCCATGCGACGAAAGCTACTCCTCCTGATCGTCACCGCGCTGGTCGTGCCCGCCGCGACGCTCCAGGTCGCCTCGGCAGAGCCGACGACGAGCGTTCTCGTCCACTTCAAGGCGAACACGAACGCCGCGGCGCAGAATGCGCTGATCGCGGGCATCGGCGGTCGCAGGACATCCACCATTTCTCGGCTTGGGACTGCGGTCGTGAGCGTTCCGCTGGCTAAGGAGGATGCGGTGCTGACGGCGCTCGAGCGCCTGCCCGGCGTCGAATACGCGGAGACGAATGGATCGGTTCACGCCTACGACGTCACCGTCAACGATCCGTACCTCGACTCTTCGAGCTGGCCGATCGCCAATCCGCTATTCCCGGCTGCCTGGTCGCTCACGACGGGAAGCCCGAGCACCATCGTGGCGGTCATAGACACCGGCGTTCAGCCGAATCACCCGGATCTGGGGACGCTCGTTCCGGGTTTCGATTTCGTGAACAACGACAGCGATCCGCGTGACGACGAAGGACACGGAACGGCCGTGGCGGGAATCGTCGCAGGGCAGGGGAACAACGGTCTCGGCATTACCGGCACTTGCTGGGGCTGCCAGATCATGCCGGTCAAGGTGCTTGACAGCACGGGTTTAGGTACGGAGTCCGCGGTCGTAGCCGGCATCGTCTGGGCAGTCGATCATGGAGCCGAAGTGCTCAACCTGTCGCTCGGCGGGCCGGGCGGCTCGCAAACCATGGCCGACGCTGTCACCTACGCGCAGAATCGCGGCGTTGTGGTCGTTGCCGCGGCGGGAAACGACCACCAGTGGCAGGTTCCCTCATACCCGGCCGCCTACCCCGGCGTGCTCTCGGTTGGTGCGGTCGACGAATTCGACTCTTACTACGACTTCTCAAACTGGGGCTCATGGGTCATGGTCGACGCGCCCGGTTGTACGAACACGACCCACCTGAGCGACATCGTCCGTCCGGATAGCCTCTATTACAACCTGGGTGACCCCGGCGTCAGCTACTACCTAACGCCTTCCGAGTTCTGCGGGACGTCGGCCGCCGCCCCCTTCGTCGCCGGACTGGCGGGCCTCGCTCGCTCTTACAACCCTTCGGCCTCGGCCTTTAGCGTTACGAACGCGATCGAGCAGACGGCGAGTCCGCGCCCACCCGTCTGGGGAGAGGGGAACTCGGTTTACGGCTTTATCAACGCCGTCTCTGCGCTCCAGGCGGTCGCGCTGGCGCCCCCGGGCCCGAAGGCATCCTTTACGCCGGACATCTCGGCGGGAGTCGCACCGCTTGGCGTGGTCTTCCACAACACCTCGGTCAACGCGTCGTCCTACGCTTGGAAGTTCGGCGATGGAACGACCTCGACCGAAGTCTCGCCCGTTCACGTCTACAACAACCCCGGGACATTCAACGTCACCCTCCTGGCAATCAGGTCGCCGGGGGAGAGCACGATCGCGTCCGCGACCATCACCGTAAAACCGGTCACTCCGACTCCTCCCACAGCGTCCTTCAAGGTCAGCAGGAGTTCGGGCTCGGCGCCGCTGACCGTGACGTTCACGAACAGCTCATCGCATGCCGCTTCCTACCTCTGGTCGTTCGGCGATCGAACGCCCCTATCGGGAGAAGAATCGCCGCAGCACACGTTCACCGCTACCGGCGTTCATGAGGTCACGCTCACGGCGATGGGCGCAGGCGGTAGCGTGACTGCTACCAAGACCGTGGAAGTTGCGTCGAAAGTGAGATCGAACGCGACATCGAAGCCCGATCTGAAGGTGGGCCTGGCCAGGACAGCGTCTCGCCATAATGGCCGCCTTCACCTCGATTCGCTCGTCATCACGCTCAGCAACCGCGGTCTCGCCGCGGACACCAATGTGAAACTACGAATCGCGCTGCCCGCGGCGTCGGGCGTCAAGAGCGTCTCGGCCGGCGGTGGTAGTTGCAAGCTCGTCAAACGGCGAGTGACCTGCTCGTTCGGCACCCTTGGGGCGAAGAAGACCGTACGCGTGAAGCTCGTGGTGAAGCACCCCAGCGGAGCCAAGACGAACGCTTCGGCATCCGGTGAGCTCGCTGAGTCCAGCCTCGCCAACAACCGCGCGAGCCTCAGGTCTTCGTAGCTTCGACCCCCCTGAGATCGAGGCCGGCCCTTCCTCGGTTGAAGCCCGCTCGCTAGCGAACGCGTCCTAGAGGACGCGTCCTAACGGACGGCGGCGACGATCTCCTCACTCAGGCTCGGGAACTTGGCCAGGAACTCGGCGCGGTCGGCCTTGAGCCCGGCCACGATCTCGGCGTATTCGGCTGCGCGGCCGGTGCGCTCGTAGAGGCGCTTCGGCTGCAGTAGCTCGATGTCGTCGATGCCCGGCACCGCTGCGGCGACCAGGTAGCCGAAGTCGGGGTCGGTCTCCCACTCGATCGTGCCCTCCGCGATGCCCTTGACGATCGCCGAGGAGTGGGGGATGCGCACCTTCTTCGAACGCTCGTCGTCCTCGGGGCCGCCGACGCGGCCGGTGCTCATCAGGTAGACCTCGAGCGGGTGGCTCGAGAGCAGCTCGAGGAAGCGATTGCCCTGCTTGTTGTGGGGCAGCGGGAAGAACGGGTTGGTGCCCGGGACGCGCAAGAACTTGCCGGCCTCGTCGGCGCCGCCGGCGCTCGTGCCCTTCGTCTCGCCGAGCATGAAGTAGGCGGCGGCCTGTGCTCCTTCGAGCTTGGCGACGGCCGGGATCACGCCTTCGTTTCGGTTCAGGATGAGCAGGAAGTCGGCGTGCTCGATCGGTATCTGCGCGGCCGACTCGATCGAGTCGAAGGTGAAGGTTCCGCGGCCGTTCTTCGTGTAGGACGTGTCGAAGAAGTCGAGCTCGCCCTCGTCGTCTTGCGACACGTTCTCGAGGTAGGCCTCGGGCCGGGTGACGGCGCCGTAGATGGTCGGCTCGTCTTCCTTGGAGAGGGCGAAGGTCTTGGCGAAGCAGCCGCGCTCGGTGGCGTAGACGCGTCCGCCCGGCATCCAGGCCACGAAGTCGTCCTGGATCGGCAGCGAGTTGTTCTGGCGCGTGAAGGTGGTAGTGGTCTTGCCGGTGCCCGAGAGCCCGACGATCAGGCCGATCTTGGCTCCGCTACCCGTCGGGATCATCTTGCAGCCTGCGTGCAGCGCCAGGCCGCCGGCGTCGAAGACGCGCCGGTTCCACATTCTCAGGCCGCCCTTCTTCGACTCGCCGAAGTAGTCGGAGTTGAGGACGCGTGTGACGCCGGCCTCGACGTCGACCATGATCAGGCGGTCGTCGGGGAAGCCCGGTGCGGTCAGGTTGGGCGTGTAGACGACGGTCAGCTCGGGCTCGGCCGTCTCCTCGTTGCCGTGGTAGTAGAGCTGCTGCTGCATGGCGGCGATGTTGGCGTTCGCGGCCTCGATGTACAGGCGGGCGCGGGTGCGGAAGTCGGGGTGATTGCCGATCCAGCCGTCGATCAGCACCATCTCGGCGCCGGCGATGTAGTCGTCCTGTCGCTTGGCCAGCTCAACTGCCTTGCTGTGCGGGATCGATTGGTTCTGTCCGTCCGGCTCGTCCATGACCAGGAAGGTCGAGCCCTTGGAGCGGGCGACGACTCGCGTCTGGACGTTCAGGTTGCCGTAGCGCGTCTGGCGTGCGTTCGGCATCTTCGCGGCGAGCTGCTTGAGCTCGGCGGGAGTCGGATTGTCGATCAGCTTACGAGCTGGAGGTAGTTGAAACGCTTTGCTGGCCACTTGCCCCCTCTTTCTAGCCGGCCGCCAGAGCCTGACGGTCGCGGGCTTGTGTTGAATTCGACCTCTCGGTCGCGTTCGGATACCCGAATACTCCTTCGCGGTAACTGAAGCGGCCGGCGGTTGCCCGCTTTCTGCCTGCCTCGCTCCCGAAGGAAGTCCCCTTTATATCAACAGCGGCCGCGGACGGCACGAGAAAGGCCTGCGCTCCCCGGGACTCCTTCGAGAGGCGATTGTGTACGGTCTCTCGACGTGGAGACCTCTCACGACGTGCTGGTTGTTGGCGCGGGCTGCGCGGGCATGCGCGCCGCGATCGAGGCGCACGACGCGGGCGCCGAGGTTGCGCTGGTGTCCAAGCTGCATCCGACCCGCAGCCATTCCGGCGCCGCCCGCGGCGGCATCAACGCGGCGCTCGGAAACGCCGGCGCCGACAGTCCCGACCAGCACGCCGCCGACACGGTCAAGGGCTCGGACTACCTCGGCGACCAGGACGCGATCGAGCTGTTCTGCGCCGAGGCGCCCGGCGACATCTACCAGCTCGAGCGCTGGGGCGCCCTGTTCGACCGAGACGCCGAGGGAAGACTGGCGCAGCGACCCTTCGGCGGCGCCGGTGTCTCGCGCACCGTCCATGCCGCCGACGTCACCGGTCATGTGCTGCTGCAGCTTCTGTACGAGCAGCTGCTCGCGCGCGGCATCCGCGTTTACGAGGAGTACTTCGCTTGGCGCCTGGTTGTCGGCGACGGGGGCTGCCAGGGCGTGCTGGCCTGGGATCTGGCGCGCGGAGGCGTGAAGGCGCTCGCGGCCAAGGCGGTGATCCTGGCCACCGGCGGCTCGGGGCGCGTCTACCACGGCTCGACGAACGCGCACGCCTGCACCGCCGACGGCATGGCGATGGCGTTGCGCGCCGGGCTGCCGCTCGAGGATCTGGAGTTCGTGCAGTTCCACCCGACGACGCTCTTCCCGAGCGGGCTGCTGGTGACCGAGGCGGTGCGCGGCGAGGGCGGCCTGCTGCTCAACTCGGAGGGTGAGCGCTTCATGAGCCGCTACGCGCCCGAGGCGATGGAGCTGGCCAGCCGCGACGTCGTCTCGCGCGGCGAGCAGACCGAGATCGACGAGGGACGCTCGGTCGACGGAGCGCTACTCCTCGACATGCGCCACTTCGGGCGCGAGAAGATGCTCGAGCGCTTCCACGGCACGCGCGACCTCGCTCTCACCTACGCACGTCTAGATCCGCTCGAGCGGCCGCTCCCGGTGCGGCCGGGCGCCCACTACCACATGGGCGGCGTGGCCACCGACGTCGACGGGCGCACGGAGATCGCGAACGTCTTCGCGGCGGGCGAGGTGGCCTGCGTCTCGCTGCACGGCGCCAACCGGCTCGGCGGCAACTCGCTGATGGAGACGATCGTGTTCGGGCGGCGGGCGGGGCGCGCAGCGGCCGAGCAGGCGCTCGGAACGAGCGGCAGCCGCGAGCTCGAGCCGTCCGCACGCTCGGGCGACGAGCGGGAGATTGCAAAGCTGCTCGAGCGCCGCGAGGGCGAGCGACCGAAGGCGATTCGCGACGAGCTCGGCGCCTCGATGCACGAGAACTTCGGCGTGTTCCGCGAGGAGCGGAGGATGCATCGCCAGCTGGAGCTGCTGGAAGACCTGCGCGAGCGCTACCAGCGGGTGCTCGTCGAGGACAAGGGCACGGTCTGGAACAGCGACCTCACCCAGGCCCTGGAGCTCGGCTTCCAGCTCGATCTGGCCGTCTGCATGGTCAGCGCCGGGCTGGAGCGGCGCGAGAGCCGCGGCGCCCATGCGCGGCCCGACGACTACCCCGAGCGCGACGACCAGAACTTTCTCAAGCACTCGCTCGTGCGCTGGTCGAACGACTGGCTCGACCTCTCCTGGAAGCCCGTGACGATCACCAAGTGGCAGCCGCAACGGCGGACGTACTAGTGGCCGCCGCCGCAAACACGCCCAGCTCTCCCGGCTGCAAGCCTTCGCATGCCGTTGTCCTCAGTCGCATCCGTATCTCGATAGATACGAATGCTCCCTGCATGAGAGCTCGGCTAGAAACAGAGAAGCACCGGCTGAGCACGATCTCGCGGCCCGAGGACGTTGTCCTCGGGCGCATCCGTATCTCTGACCGATACGAATGCGCCCTGCGTCCTAGCCTCGCACCACGATCTCGCACTCATCCGGCGCCCCTCCGTCCCCAGCCGAGCTCCCTAGGCCTACTCGGTTTTCGCTCGGCAGAGCAAGGCCGTGCTCACGGCGGAGACCACTGATGCAGATCCGGCTTCAGATCCAGCGCTCGGATCCTGCCTCGGGTGAGACGAGGCTGCAGCTGTACGAGCTCGAGGCGCGCCGCGAGGCAACCCTGCTCGACTGCCTGGAGCAGATCAAGGACGAGCTGGACGGCACGCTTGCCTTTCGCCGCAGCTGTCGCGAGGGAATCTGCGGTTCCTGCGCCGTGAGAATCGACGGGCGGACGGCGCTCGCCTGCCGCACTCCTGCGGCCGAGCTGGTGGCTGGGGGCCGCATTCCGATCATCGCTCCGATCGGGAATCTGCCCGTCGTGCGCGACCTGGTCGTCGAGATGGAGCCGATGTGGCAGAAGATGCGCGCCGTGGAGCCGTTCTTGCGGCCGACCTCAGAAGCCCCCGGCGACGGGCGCGAGACGGTCGTTTCACCCGCGCGGCTCGAGGCCGTGCGCAAGGAGGCGCTCTGCATCAACTGCGGCGCCTGCGTCTCGGAATGCGATGCGATGACGGTGAGCCCTGAATTTCTCGGCCCGCACGCTCTGGCCAAGGCCTGGCGCCTCGTCGGCGACCCGCGCGAGCAAGAGAACGCGCCGCGTTTGAAGAGGCTCAGCGGCGAGCACGGCATCTGGGAGTGCACGCGCTGCTACCTCTGCAACGAGCGCTGCCCCAAGGGAGTCGATCCGCGCGACGCGATCGCCAAGCTCGGTGCCGAGGCCTTCGCGGCCGGCGTCACGCGCGACCGGGGCGCAAGGCACGCGCGCTGGTTCGTCACCTCGGCGCGCACCACCGGCTGGCTGCGCGAGAGCGAGCTGGTCGTGAAGACGCTCGGCATCGCCGTCTCGGTCACCAAGATCCCGCTTGCGCTACGCCTCTACCGCCGCGGCAAGGCGCCCCTGCCGCTGCCGCGGCACAAGGCGAGCGAGCTTCAGCCGGCGCGCGAGCTGCGCCGCATCGTGGCCGGGCAGGACCGGCGCGGGGCGCTGGGAATCGTCCAGAGCGAGCGGATACTCGAGCGCATCGAGCTCGTCCGCGCGCCGGAGCCCGAGGAGGAGCTCTGATGCGCCGGATCGCCTATTACAAGGGCTGCCTGGCCGGGCTCTCCGCCCACGAGCTCGACTCTTCGACCAGGGCGCTGGCGCCCAAACTGGGGCTGGAACTGGTGGAGCTGGAGAACGTCACCTGCTGCGGCGCCGGCGACATTCAGACGGCCGATCCCGACTACGCGCTGCACCTGAACGCGCGCATCCTGGCCGAGGCCGAGCACGCAGGGCTGGACGAGGTCCTCACCATCTGCAACGTCTGCACGCTCAACCTCAGGCAAGCGGCCTGGCAGCTCACGGACGATGAGCTGCGCACACGGGTGAACGAGAATCTGGAGCGCTCGGGCGCGCGGACGTATTCCGGCGGAGTCGAGGTGACGCACCTGCTCTGGCTGATCGCGCGCGGCGAAGGGCTCGAGCGCCTGAAGGAGATCGCCGTGAAGAAGCTGGACGGGCTGCGCGTGGCGCCCTTCTACGGCTGCCAGCTACTTCGTCCCTCGAAGCTGATGGGCTTCGAGGATCCCGACCGGCCCAGCTCGCTCGAGGCCGTGATCGAGGCCTGCGGCGGCGAGCCCGTCGACTACCCGGCCAAGACGCTCTGCTGCGGCTTCCCGATCCTGCTGGCACGCGAGAAGACGTCGCTGGCCGAGCTGGCGCGTCCGCTCGAGCAGGCGCTCGAAGCCGGTGCCGAGGCGATGGTCAGCTCCTGTCCGCTCTGCCACCTCTCGCTCGACGCCTGGCAGAAGAGCGCCGAGCGGGCGCAAGGGAAGAAGCTCGGCCTACCGATCTTCCATCTCTCGCAGATGATCGCGCTGGCCGCCGGGCTGGAGCCCGTCCAGCTCGAGCTCTCGCGCCATGTCGTCTCGATGGGACCTGTGCTCGCGAGGTTGGAGTCGCCGCTCGGGGGAGAACGATGATCTGGATCATCGTCGCGTTGGCGGCGCTGCTTCTCTCCGTGCTCGGCTGGGGCGTCTTCGAGGCCGGCTGGCTGCGGCTGGTGGAGCTGGAGGTGCCCATACCGGGCCTGCCGCAGGAGCTCGACGGCCTGCGCATCGCTCATATCGGCGATCTGCATCTCGGTGCTCGTTCGCACGGGCATCGGGCGGTCGTCGATGCCATTGGCTGGGTGAGCGAGCGCAAGCCCGACCTGGTACTGGTGAGCGGCGACCTGCTCTCGCGCCCGCGCGGCGAGGCCGAGCTGAGGCGCCTGCTCGGGCGGCTCGAAAACTGCTTCGTCGTCCTCGGCAATCACGATTTCGCCCTCTCGCGTGATCCCTTCTCGCGGCCCTCGGCCGTGCGCGAGCTCGAGCCGGCGACGCTGCTTTTCGACGAAGCGCGCAGCGTCGAGATCCGGGGGAAGCGGGTTCAGATCGTGGGCGTCGATCCGCGCACCTATCACGCAAGGCGAGCCGCGCCGCAGCTGCTCGCCGATCCGGAGGCGGCGCTTCGAATCTGTCTCTGTCACTTCCCCGGCATCGCGGGGCGCATGCCGCCCCAGTCCTTCGACCTGATCTGCGCCGGGCACCTGCACGACGGCCAGATCGCGCTTCCTTACCCGGGCGGGAAGCTCCGTTTCGCGTACCCCCGTGAACGCCGGGGAAGGGGCCTCATACGGCGCCCGAGCGGGCTTCTTCATCTCTCGGCGGGGCTCGGCACGACCTTTCTTCCCTTCCGCATTTTCGCCCGCCCCGAGGCAACCGAGCTACTTCTGCGATCCTGTAGTGATGGATGACGGACAGGCGCTGATCTCGCCGGAGGTGCTCGCTCGCTACGCGGCCGACGCGGCGCGCGAGGTAGAGGGAGTCCGCCGGGTGATTACGAGCCATCTGCGCCGGCAACCCGGCGTGCGCGTCCGAGTCGGCGAGGACGGCGTGCATCTGCAGATACCCGTGGTGCTGGAGTACGGCATGCCGATCGCTCCGGTTGCGCGTGAGGTGCAGCGGCGCGTGCGCCGGTATTTGAAGGTGATGGCCGACGTCGATCTGTCCGCCGTAGATGTCGTCGTCGCCCAGGTCGAGCCCGGGCAGGAATGAGCCCGCGCCTGGAGCCGCTCTCGCGTGGGACGCTGCAGAGCGCTCCAACCGTTTGCCACAGCTGCGTGTGGTGGCAGGCACGCGGCGGTAAATCGGTCAACAAGAAGCGCTGGATCGACCTGGCCGAAGAGAGTTGGGGCCCTTGGGGGATGATCTACGTCGACGACGACAAGCGCCCGCTCGGAGTGATGCAGTACGGGCCCGCGTTCCTGTTTCCGCGCTCGCAGAGGCTTCCGGCCGGTCCGGCCTCGCAGGACGCGGTGCTCGTCACCTGCGCCTATCTGGTCGATCCGGCTTCTCCTTGGGTCATCCAGTCGCTCTTCCTGGCCGCCGCGGGCGAGGCGCGCTCCAGGGGCGCCGAGGCGCTGGAGGCCTTCGCCTATCGCTACGGCGAAGAGGACGACTTCGAAGAGCGGCTGATCTGTCATCGCGCGATCTTTCCGCACGACCTTCTGGCCGATCTCGGTTTCGTCACGATTCGTGAGACGGGCCGTGTGCAGCTGGCGCGACTGGAGCTGGGTGGGCTCGATCCCCGCGCCGAGGCCGAGCCGGGCCTCATCGCCAAGCTCAAGCGCTTCTACCTGCCGGCTCCCCTGCCGGCGCCGCCGCGGCCGTAAGGTCGATGCAGCCGGCGGCACCGCGCCGAAGATTCCGGCAAGGTCGTGACCGTCCGCATCAAGATCTCCAAGGGCGGGCTCCGCCACATTGCCTTCGTTAGTAAGGCTCCGCCGGTTCAGTGACAGGCGCTACTGCCGGCGTCGAGTACGCGCCCGTTGGGCGTAGAGAGAAAGCGCCAGTAATAACGGTTCGTACCCAGCTTCAGGCGCAAAACGCCCCAGCGTGAAGTGACTATCTTCCTGCTCGAGGGGATTTTTGTGACGGCGTGATAGAAGGGGCCACCGCCCGTCCCGACGACGAACTCGCGCATTCCCCGTTCCGGGTTGATGTGACCGGATGCCTCGAGTGGAGCGAATCGTTGGTAGAGATGGTCGTGGCCGTTCAGGACTATGTCGGCGCCGGCTTTGGCCAGCGCGGCCCAGATCGGTTGCATCGTCTCGTCCGAGCCGTGCGGGCCGGAGGAGAAGCGCGGGCTGTGCCAGTAGGCGAGCGAGCAGCGCGCCTTATGCTGGGCGAGATCGGCCTGTAGCCAGCGAAGT
The DNA here is from genome assembly GCA_003132665.1 of Actinomycetota bacterium. Classification (GTDB taxonomy): domain Bacteria; phylum Actinomycetota; class Thermoleophilia; order Gaiellales; family Gaiellaceae; genus Fen-549. The sequence goes on along the minus strand of PKYN01000002.1, from coordinate 74,011 downwards.
TGCTTCGATCCGGGCCCGCAGCCGCCGATCTGGTCGCAGTTGGAGTTGATGACGACGATGTGCCAGCTGCCGAGCCGGTAGCTGTAATAACCGCCGGGCGGCGCGGCCTTATGCCCGAAGTAAGCGAAGTACGCGCTGGCACCCGCGGTCAGGTACTCGTGGTTTCCGAGCGCCGGCCGGGTGCGGCCCTTGAAGCGGCCCCAGGTCGGTTGGTAGCAGTTCGAAAAGTCGCTTACCGATCCCGTCGGATAGGCGGTGTCTCCGATCGCCGCGACTGTGCCCGGACGGCTGTCGATCAAGGCGGCTGTCAGCCGGGCGCCGTTTAGCGAGCAGTCGGCGATATCACCCGCCGCCAACAAGATCGGCGTAGGCGGGGAGCTCTTGGCCGCGCCCGCGGGCAGCTGGCCGATCAGGAGGGCGACGATGATCGCGGCCAGAGCGCCTACGCGCATGCCCGGACGTTAACAGGCGCGTTCTTTCTCAGGTTCTGGCGGTCTCGGCGGCGAGCACCAGCTCCGCGATTTGTAGAGCGTTCAGAGCGGCGCCCTTACGCAGGTTGTCGCAGCTCAGATAGAGAGAGAGACCGCGTGCGACGGTGGGATCGCGGCGGATGCGCCCAACCAGCACCTCGTCGCCCCCGGCCGCGTCCCTGGGGGTCGGGAACTCGGGCAGGTCGAGCACGCGCACACTAGGCGCCTGGCGCAAAATCTGGGCGGCTTGCTCGGGCGAGAGATCGTCTTCCAGCTCGATCCAGACCGCCTCGGAGTGACCGACCAGCACCGGCACGCGCACGCAGGTCGGCGCCACGGGCAACTCGGGCAGCTCGAGGATCTTTTGCGTCTCCTGGCGCAGCTTCGACTCCTCGTCGGAGTCCTCGTCCTCCCATGTCCAGTCCATGATCAGGTTGTGCTCGGCGGGATTCTCGGCCCTGAGCGCCTCCATGCGCTTGGCGCCCGCGCCCGATACCGACTGATAGGTGGCGACGTGCACGCTGACGAGCCCGGCCGAGTCGTGCAGCGGCTTCAGCGTCGTCGTGAGCGGGATGGCGCAGCAGTTCGGGTTGGCGATGATGCGATCGCGCTCCAGCGCCTCGAGCGCCCGGACGCCGTTCACCTCCGGTACGACGAGCGGGTAGCCGTCAACCAGGCGGTAGGCCGAGGACTTGTCGATGCAGATCGCGCCGCCCTCGGAGGCGTAGGGGACGAACTCCTTCGACCTGGAGGTGCCGACAGAGAACAGGCAGAGGTCGAGATCGCCGGCTCGGAGCGCGTCGGGGGTGGCTTCCTCGACGATCAGCTTTCCCTCGCCGAAGGGCAGCTCTTTCCCGGTCGAGCGAGCCGACGCGAAGGCGCGCACGTTCTTGTAGCCGCGCTCGGAAAGCAGGCGCAGGGTGAGCGTTCCGACCGCGCCGGTGGCGCCGATGACGCCGATGCGGGCGTTCTCGAGCGGGTTACTCATGGCCGCGCTCCGCCACTTCGGTGTCGAGCCCGAAGGCCGAGTGCAGCGCCTGCACGGCGCGCTCCACGTCCGCCATCGCGATGTGGCAGGCGATCTTGATCGGCGAGGTCGAGACGATTTCGGGCTCGATTCCCAGTTCGCCGAGCACCTCGAAGGTCTTGGCTGCGACGCCGGGGTGGCTCTTCATGCCGGCACCGATGACGCTGACCTTGCCCAGGTCGTCGCGCGAGCTCCACTTGGCTCCGAGCGCGTTCAGGGTGGCCTCGCTGGCCTGATGATCTTCGAGCGGCGCCGAATAGACGATTGCGCCGTCACCGTTGACGAGGATGGTGTCGACGTTCACCTGAGCTTCGGCGAGCGCCGAGAAGAGCTTCGAGGGTGTCGTTCCCTCGACCCTGTAAACGTTCTCCTCGATGGTGTGCGTGACACCGGAGATCATCGCCTGCTCGAGCATTCGTTCGTCCTCCTCGCGAATCCAGGTTCCGCCGGCGTCCGAGAAGCTGGAGCGGACGTGAACCATCACATTGTGGTTGCGCGCGAACTCGACAGAGCGTAGCTGGAGGACCTTGGCGCCCGAGGCGGCCATCTCCAGCATCTCGTCGTAGGAGACCGCGTGCAGCTTGCGCGCCGTCTTAACCACGCGCGGATCGGCGGTGAAAACACCGTCCACGTCGGTGTAGATCTCGCAGGCCTCGGCGCCGATCGCCCCGGCCAGCGCGACCGCCGTGGTGTCCGAGCCGCCGCGGCCGAGCGTGGTCACATCGAGCGAGTCCGAGGACACGCCCTGGAATCCGGCGACGAGCACGATCTTGTCCTTGTCGAGCGCGTCTTGGATGCGCTTTCCGCGGATGGCGACGATCTTGGCCTTGGTGTGGACGGTGTCGGTGACGATGCCCGCCTGTGAGCCGGTCAGCGAGATCGCCTCGTGGCCGAGGTCGTGGATGGCCATCGCCGCCAGCGCGCAGGAGATGCGCTCGCCGACCGAGATCAGCATGTCCATCTCGCGCGGGTCGGGATTGGGGGAGATCTCGTGGGCCAGCTCGACCAGCTCGTCGGTGGTGTGACCCATCGCCGAGAGCACTCCGACGACGCGGTTACCCGCCTCGCAGGTGGCGACGAGGCGCTCGGCGACTAGCTTCAACCGCTCTGGGTCGCCGACCGAGGTGCCGCCGAACTTCATCACCACGGTGCCGAGTCGGGGCACGGTGCCGAGATTGTGGTGGTGTTCGGTCTCGCTCATAGTCGTGGCCGGTGCGGGGATAGTTCGCAGTGGGATCTCCCGCCCTAAGCTCGAATGCTACTTGTCGAGAGCTCTTTTTCGCCAGGGAACCGCGAGCGGGCGCCGCTCGGTCACATCTCGCGCCGGCCCTCGAGCGCGCGCCCGAGCGTGACCTCGTCGGCGTACTCCAGGTCGCCGCCCACGGGCAGGCCGCTGGCCAGGCGGGTGACGCGGGCGCGGCCGCGCAGCTGGTCGGCGATGTAGGAGGCGGTCGCCTCGCCGGTCATGTTCGGGTTGGTGGCGATCACGACCTCCTCGACGCCGCCCTTGTCGATGCGGCGCAGCAGCTCCTCGATGCGCAGGTCGCGCGGCTCCACTCCATCGAGCGGCGAGAGCGCGCCGCCGAGCACGTGATAGAGGCCGCGAAACTCGTGCGTGCGCTCGAGCGAGACGACGTCCACCGGCTGCTCGACGACGCAGAGCAGGTGCCGGTCGCGGCGCTGGTCGAGGCAGATCGAGCAGAGCTCCTCCTCGGTCAGGTTGCCGCACTCGGCGCAAAAGTGGACGCGCTCCTTCACATCGATGATCGCCTCGGCCAGCGCGATCGCCTCTTCCTTCGGCACCTGCAGCAGATGGAAGGCGAGCCGGCGCGCCGTTCGCTGCCCGATCGAGGGCAGGCGGGTCAGCTGCGCGACAAGGTTCTCGATCGCCGGAGAGGGCATCCGTGCATTTTGCCTGTCTCTTCCGGACAGGTCGGGCGCTCGGGTTGCGTTCGTGAGGCACTTCTCGCGGTCAGGGCGCCGCGATTCTCGCGTCTAGTCCCCTGATTTCCGAGCGATCACGTAACCGCGCTTCTCGAAGGAAGTGACGATGGCGATGATTGTCTTGGAGTGGCCACTGAAGCGAGCTTCGAGCTCTTTGCGCTTCGACGTGTACACCGGCTTATCGCTCCAGGCGCCGTCGCGGATGATCTCCAGCGCTACGTCGACATCATCAGCGTAGGCTCGAAGTTCGCCGACCAGCTTCGCTTGGAGACCGGCGACGGCGGCCGGAGGGCGAATGCCACTGAGGCGAGTCGCTTCGTTGCGGAGAAGGAGCGGGAACGTCCCTACGTTAGTAACGAATGATCGCGCGACGGCGCGACTGTCCGCCGCGTAGGCGGGGTCGGGGAGGCTCAACTCCGATGCGGATGCGGCCGTCCAGGATTGTTGCATTTGCCGCTCGTAGCGCTGCTTGGGCGTCATGGGCGGCTGCTTTTTCGGAGGCCGGCAGCGGCCGAGCTGACGGCTGACGTCTCTTGACGGCAGCGGCTCCGACGGAGTGAGCCGTACGTTCAGTCCTTGCAGCGCCCGCGCCGCCGCAATGTTGTCGTGAAGGGACTTAGCGCTGATATAGACGGTCGTCTCCCTTGCGAAGACGCGCAGGGTCTGCGGATTGGAGGGGAATAGCGCCACCGTCGCATTGCGCACCCGGCCACTGAACGTGCAACGTCCTTGCGTCGAGATCTCGCCCGGAATGAGTCGCCACAGTTCAACCTCGACCGCTCTTCGGCATCGAGGACTGAACGTGTTGAGCTCGAGAGCCGAGCAGTCGGCATATATGAGAGTCATCGGGTCGCTGCTGTTAACGCCGACTAACGGCAGTCCGTTGTAGTGACGACCGAGATAGTAGAGGGGCGTCTGTTTCGTCCGGCTAAGGCGTTCGAGCGCCTTCAGCGTCTTCGGCGAAACCACCGGCATGCCCTGCTTCGCTCGCGACGACGCCTCGTTTGGCGAGAACACGCCGGCGAGCGCCAGAGCCCCAATTGTCGCGGCGATTAAGAGAATCGCAAGTAACGCGAGCCGGTTCCGGTGTGAGCGCCAAAGAGGGTTCGTCCGAAGGGGGAGTATTCGCCTCATTCGGCTCTACTATGACGCGTTTCTCGGCTCGCGGTTACTGTCGCTGAGGGAGGAACGAGCGTGTTCCGGAGCTACAGCCCGGGCATGCGCAGGTCGCCCAGCCCGCCCATCAGGCTGCCCAGCTTGGCCTGCAGCATCTTGTCGGCGGAGCGCAGCGCCTCGTTGGTCGCGGCGACGATCAGGTCTTCGAGCATCTCGGGGTCGCTGGGGTCGATCGCCTCCGGCTTGACCTTCACCGAGATGATCTCGCGCGCGCCGTTGGCCTTCACCGTCACCATGCCGCCGCCGGCCGAGGCCTCGACTGTCTCGGCGGCCGCCTCAGCCTGCAGCCGCTCCATCTCGGCCTGCATCTGCTGGAATTGCTTCATCATCTGGTTCATGTCCATGGGCATAGCGGCCTCTTTCCCTAATCCTCGGCTTCTTGTGCGTCGAACGTGTCCTTGAGCAGCGAGATCAGATCCTCCTCGGGCGTCGGCTCGGGGCCGGCATCCTCCGTGTCCTCGCTCGGCGCCTTCTCCGCGACCGTGAACTCGAGGCTGAGGCGGGCGCCGGTCAGCTCGAAGATCGCGGCGGAAAGCTGGGCCGCGTTCTTCTCGTCGGCGGCCATCTTGCGGTGGAAGGCGGCGCTGTTCGGGAACTCGATGCTCAGGCGCGTGCCCTCGAGCGTGACCGGACGGGCTTCCTGGAAGATCGAGCGCGTGGGGATGGAGGCGATCGCCGGCACGATCGAGCGCTGCCAGGCCTCCTGCAGGCGCTGCAGCTCAACCGAGATCGTCTCGGGCGGGGAGTCGGCCGCGGAGTCGGCTGCGGCCGACGCGCTCGGCTCGCTTGCTTGCTCGTTCTCGCCCGCTTGCTCGGCGGAATCTGGCGCGCTCGCGGGCTCGGGCGCGGTCGCTTCCTTCTTCTTCGGCGCCGGCTTGGTCTCGGCGGGAGCCGGAAGCGGGGGAGTGGAACTCGCCGGGCGCCGCTCGAGCAGCTCGAGCCGGTGTGAGAGCGCATCCCAGGAGAGGTCGGCGGCGGGACGGGTTGCCTTGACCAGCGCCAGCTCGAGCGGCAGGCGCGGATCGCCGCCGGCGCGCATGTCGCGAATCGCGTCTCCGAGCAGGTCGCAGAGCCGTAGCACGGTCGCCTGCGGAAGCTGGTGCGCCTGTTCGAGTAGGCGGCCTCGCGTCTCCTCGGTCACCGGCAGCGACTCGGGCACCTCGTTCATCTGCTGCACGAGCATCAGGTAGCGCAGGTGCTCGAGCAGGTCGCCGATCAGCCGGCCCAGATCCTGCCCCTGGCTCGACAGCTCCTCGATCGCGACGAGCGCGCCCGCGGTGTCGCCGGCGACGACCAGGTCGATCAGGCGGAAGAGGGCGTCCTCCTCGATCACCCCCAGCAGCTGCAGCACCGCCTGGACGCTCAGCTTGTGCTCGGTCGCAGAGGAGAGTTGGTCGAGCAGCGAGACGGCGTCGCGGAAGGAACCGCGCGCGGCCCGCGCGATCAGCGCCAGCGCCGGCCCGGGCGCCTCGATCTCTTCCGCCTTGCAGACGTGCTCCAGCACCTGCACCAGCTCGGGCAGGCGCGGGCGGGCGAAGGCGAAGACCTGGCAGCGCGAGCGCACGGTTGCGATCACCTTCGAGAGCTCGGTGGTGCAGAAGACGAAGACGAGGTGCGGCGGCGGCTCCTCGATCAGCTTGAGCAGAGCGTTCCAGGCCGCGTCGGTGAGCTGGTGCGCCTCGTCGAGGATGTAGACCTTGTAGCGGCCCTCGACCGGCTGCAGAACGACGCGCTCGCGGATCTCGCGGATGTCGTCGATGCCGCGCTGCGAGGCGGCGTCCATCTCGACCACGTCGAGCGAGTTACCGGCCGCGATCGCCTGGCAGACGTGGCAGGTCTTGTCGGGAGTGACCGTCGGCCCCTGCACGCAGTTCAGGCTCTTGGCCAAAATTCGCGCCAGCGACGTCTTACCGGTGCCGCGCGGCCCGGCGAACAAGTAGGCCTGCCGCACCTGCCCGTGCGTGATCGCATTGGTCAGCGTCCGCACCACGGCCTCCTGCCCGACGACCTCGTCGAAGTCCTGCGGGCGGTATTTGCGATAGAGCGCGGTCACCTGGTCGATTCAAGCACGAATCGCGTGAACGGTGACGCTGGACACCTTCGCCGGGCTCGATCGACCGGGCTTGCCGTGCACCTGGAAGGAATTGCTTAGCGCTGCTTCCTTCCGGATCTGACGCGGTTCACAAGCTTCCACTGCGCGGGGCCCGGTCGATCCAGCCCGTCTCGGGCGGTCGGACACCTGTGGCGATCGTAGCAACGGGATGTTTCAAAGAAGGGGTCACTCACCCTCGCTTGGGATCGATCCCGACAGGGAGCGGATTTCCGGCGGAGAAGTGGGCGCAGCTGGGATTGAACCAGCGACCTCTCGCGTGTGAAGCGAGCGCTCTCCCGCTGAGCTATGCGCCCTACAGGCGAGAGATTATCTGAGCTCGAAGTCGCCCGGCTCGATCGAGACTCTCCGCGAGCCCGCCTGGTTTCCTCCTTGCTTCCGCGTGCTCTATCGAAACCGACCGGCGCCGCGGAAGGTCCCTAGCAGCATCTAGCAACCGGCCGTCGAGACCGACATGGCGGGCGCGGCTCACAAAACGCCGTCCTCCGGCCTGTCCACCTCGAACACTGACCACAACTACGGCTAGCCCGTCCCGCTGGTAGGAGCAGACGAGGCACTCGCGCCACAGGCGCGGTGGCTCGTTCAAACGCACGCCGCCGGAAATCGTAGATTTCCGGCGGCGATAGCGGAGAGGGCGGGATTCGAACCCGCGACCCGCCTTTCGACAGGTACGCGATTTCCAGTCGCGCTCCTTAGGCCAACTCGGACACCTCTCCAGTGAACGGGAAACGATACCGCGTTGCCAGAGTCGGCTCACCAGGGTGTTACGGCAGTTCTCCGCCGGAAGTCGTGAGACTTCCGGCGGATTGAGCGGAGGGGGGGAGATTCGAACTCCCGACCCGCCGAATGACGGGTAACGGTTTTCGAGACCGCCGCATTCGACCGCTCTGCCACCCCTCCGAGCTGATCGAGAAAGGACTTTACCTGCCATCCTCCTGTCCCTCGGTGTTACTTGCCGCCGGAAGTCGTCATGCCTCCCGGAGGGAGGCGGACTTCCGGCGGTTGATATCCTGGATCGCTCTTGGAGAAGTGGCCGAGTGGCTGAAGGCGGCGCCCTGCTAAGGCGTTAAGGGGGTCTAATCCTCCTTCGAGGGTTCGAATCCCTCCTTCTCCGTGGAAACGCTGGCCTCGCGGCTGTCCTCCGCGTAGAAACCGAGGCCGGTTTGTCGCCTCCCGACATCCCTGGACGCGGGTCTTCCGGCGCCGGAGGCGCCTCGCTCCTAACCCTGACGGGGAGCGGCTCGAGCGCTATCTGGTGATTCGCAAATCCCCCGATGGGGTGCTGTCTGCAGCCGACCCAGAGACGAAACTTAAGAAGCCGGCTCCCCCCTCATCCCGGCACTGGCGTCGCCCGTCTGCGGCTTATGCGAGGCGGGCTTCGCTCTTTCTGGGGACTTTTTCTTACGCCGGATGCTCGGCCCGCGAGCCGGCGCGTCGCTACGCCGGTAGAGGCGTGCGCGGCGGCGGTTGCCGACGACTTCGAGCATCCCCATCGCGCTCAGGCAGTAGGTCATCTGCTGCGCGAGCCGGCGAGTGATCGCGGCCGCCTCGGCCAGCTCCGCGGTGTCGAACGACTCCGGCAATCGCGAAGGCAGTAGCGCCGCGGCGTCTTCGGGACTTGCGACGCGGATACGGTCCGTGACGCCCGAAAGCGACCGTCCGCTAACAATCCAGCCGTGGCGCCTGAACGCCCTTCCCTGCTGATGGACGCGCAACTCGTTCTCCTCGGTCAACAGGATCTCGATCTCGAATCTCGGCCGGCAAAGCAGAGTGGGGAAGCTGACCAGGCGAGAGAAGACGTCCTCGACCCGGCCGTGCCTGGGAGAGCGGCGGGAAGAGACGATCTCGCCCTCGCTCGAAAGACGAATGATCCGGCGCTCGCGCGCCACGGGCGCCACGACTCGAACCCGGTGCTCGCGCGTCAGGGCATCGAGCTTGCGCCGCAGCGGCGCGAAGCCGCCGGTCTGGATCTCGATCAACAGCTCGCCGCGCACGATGTCGACGACGTAGCCCGAAAGCTTCTTCTCGAGCTCATCGCCCGGGCGGCGGTACCACTCCTTGAGCTGCGCGTGCAGCGCGCCTTCTCGAAGCGTCCCGATCTTCGGGGTAGTCACGACTCCGGCTTCTTCAATCTTCATCGAACTAGAGCCTTCGCCTCACCGCGCTTGTGCCCTTCCGGCCGCCGCAGCCGACATGCGCGGCTGCGGCTCACCAAACGCCATCCCCCGGCTCATCCACCCCGAACACTGACCACAACCACGGCCAGCCGACCACGCTCCTAGGAGCAGACGAAACACCCGCGCCGAAGGCGCGGTGCTCGTGCACCAAGGTCATACCGCGAAAAGTCTTCGTCGGCTTTGCCGGCGGACTTTTCGCGGAGCTAATCGTTGATGCGCGCGATCAGGTCGCGCCGGCGGATGACTCGCACGGCCGTCCCGGCCAGGCGCGCCTCGTAGCCCGCATCTTTGGGGAAGAGCACCTTGTCGCCCGGTTCGATGCCCTCGGCGTCGGCGCCCACGGCGGTGACGACACCGGATTTGCAGCTGTTCTCGGAACTGGCGGGGATGATCAGACCCGCGCGCGTCTCGGTTTCCTCGTCGGAGGGCTGAATGACGATGTAGTCGTCCAGCGGATCGAGCGAGAGGTTGAGGCCTGGAGAATGCTCGTCGATCATCCTGTACTCAGCATACGCTCTGGTCGCCGGCTAGAGACGGTCTTAAACGTGCCGCGGCGGCCACGCTCACCCGCCGTTCGGCCGGGCGCCTCAACTAGAGTTTGGCCATGCGCCGCGTCGTCGTCACGGGAATGGGTGCGGTCAGCCCGCTTGGGAACGACCTCGCCACGACATGGGACGGGCTCGTCGCCGGGAAGAGCGGAATCGACTTCATCAAGGGCTTCGATACGAGCGACTACCCGGTGAAGGTCGGCGCGGAGGTCAAGGATTTCGACCCGACCGGGCTCGCATCGCCAAAGGAGCTGCGCAAGCTGGCGCGCTACACGCAGTTCTCGCTGGCCGCCGCCAAGGAGGCGGTGGAGAGCGCCGGCCTGCTCGGCGCCTACCCGTCCGAGCGGATCGGAGTCGTTCTCGGCTCGGCCGTCGGCGACATCGGCACCATCTCGCAGCAGGAGCGAATACTGCTCGAGCGCGGCCCCAGTCGCGTGGCGCCGTGGTTCATCCCCAGCATCCTCACCGACGCGGCCAGCGGCCAGCTGGCGATCGCCTTCGGTTTCAGCGGAATCAACTTCGCCATGGTCGCCGCCTGCGCGACCGGTTCCTACACGCTCGGCGAGGGCGCCGAGATTGTTCGCCGCGGCACGGCCGACGCCATCCTGGCCGGCGGCGCCGAGGCCGCTCTGACGCCGCTGATCCTGGCGGGCTTCAGCAACATGCGCGGGCTGGCCACCGAGCAGGAGTATCCGCCGCGTGCCTCGCGCCCGTTCGATGCCACCCGGGACGGCTTCGTGATCGGCGAAGGAGCCGGGATCCTCGTGCTCGAGGAGCTGGAGGCGGCTCGGGCCCGCGGCGCCAAGATCCACGCCGAGGTCGTTTCCTACGGCGCCTCGAACGACGCTTTCCACATCGCCCAGCCCGACCCCGAGGCGAGCGGAGTGACGCGCATGATGCGCGAGGCCATCGCGGCCGGAGGCATCGAGCTCGAGCAGGTCGGCTACATCAACGCTCACGGCACCTCGACTCCGCTCGGCGACGCCGCCGAGACGAAGGCGATCAAGGCCGCTTTCGGAGACCATGCCTACAAGCTCGCGGTCTCCTCGACCAAGTCGATGCTCGGGCACTGCCTCGGCGCCGCGGGCGCGCTCGAGGCGATCGCCTGCGTGCTCGCGATCGAGCACGGAATCATTCCGCCGACGATCAACTACGAGCACCCCGACCCCGACTGCGACCTCGACTACGTTCCCAACGAGGCGCGCAAGGCCGATCTTTCCTACGCGATCTCCAACGGGATGGGGCTCGGCGGCCACAACGGCTGCGTCCTCATCGGCCGCGTCGACTAGGCCTTCGCGGGCAGCTCTCTCAGCTACAGCCAGGCTCGGGAGCAGCAAGGCTTTCGTGTCAGAAACGACGCATTCTTGTGCGCTTTTCTCCGCTTCGGGACAGTAGTTTGGAACGACCCCGCGGGCGGGTGGCTCGGCGGCGGGCGAATAGAGAAATGTCCTACGGCCGTCTGCCCGAGGCGTCGTCGGGTCTGCGACAGAGGCGATACGGAATCTGCTGATTCGGGTGCGCCCTTCTTCGATACCGTGCTCCGCCCCGTGGGAGGGTGGGCAAATGAGGTGCTCGTACCTCGAGCATCGTCCCGCGAAGACTCATCAAACATCCTCACGCCGCCGCCCAGCCGTTGTGTGAGAATGGAGCCCCGCCGCAACTGGCGCTACGAGGTGGAAGAAACCACCGGGGAGCGGCGGGTAGAGACGCCGAGCGCCTGGGCGAAGAACCGACAACCTCTAGAGGAGGGCTTCGATGACCACCCAGGCGCGACTCGAGCTTCGCTACGGAATCAACCCGCACCAGGCGCCCGCTCAAATACTGGCAGCCGGCGAGCGCCTTCCCTTCCGCGTGCTGAACGGCGCGCCGAGCGCGATCAACATCCTCGATGCGCTGCTGGCCTGGAACCTGGTGCGCGAGTTGCGCGAAGGGCTCGGGCTCGCCGCGGCGGCCTCCTACAAGCACTTGAGCCCCGCCGGCGCCGGCCTCGGCGTGCCGCTGTCCGATGACCTCAAGGAGTCGTATTTCGTCGGCGAGATCGAGCTGAGCCCGGTCGCGACTGCCTACGCCCGCGCTCGCGGCGCCGATCGGTTGTGCTCGTTCGGCGACTGCGTGGCGATGAGCGACGTCGTCGACGAGGCGGCCGCCGCGCTGCTCGCTCAGGAGGTTTCCGACGCCGTGATCGCGCCCGGCTTCGAGTCCGCCGCGCTGGAGATCTTGAAGCAGAAGAAGCGCGGGAAGTACCTCGTGCTCGAGGCCGACCCGACCGTCGAGCTGCCGAAGATCGAGCGCCGCGACCTGCTCGGCGTCACGCTCGAGCAGCCGCGCAACGACGCGCGCCTAACGCTCGACGACCTGCGGGCGGGAATCGTGACCGAGAATCGCGAGCTGCCCGAAGAGGCGGCGCGCGACCTGCTTCTGGCCACGATCGCACTCAAGTACACCCAATCGAACTCGATCACGATCGCCGCGGGCGGGCAGCTGGCCGGCGTCGGCTGCGGTCAGCAGTCGCGCATCCACTGCGTTCAGCTGGCGGCGAACAAGGCGCAGCTCTGGCACCTCCGCCGCAGCCCGCTCGTGCAGGCACTGCCGTTCCGCGAGGGAATTACCCGCCCCGAGCGCGACAACGCCATCGATCTGTATCTGCGCGACGAGATGACGCCGAAGGAGCGCGAGGCCTGGCTCGCGTCCTTCTCGGAGGAGCCGCCCCCGCTCAGCGCGGAGGAGCGCGCCGATTGGCTGGCTCAGCTGCAGGGCATGTCGCTCAGCTCGGACGCATTCATTCCCTTCCGCGACTCGATCGATCGCGCCGCGGCGGTCGGGGTCGGCTACGTGGCCGAGACCGGCGGCTCGATCCGCGACTCCGAGGTGATCGAGGCGGCGAACGAGTACGGCCTGCTCATGACCTGCACCGGGGTGCGCCTGTTCACGCACTGAAAGCCCGCCTCAGGAGGCGAGCAGGGTCTCGGGCGTGAGCTCGGTCAGCGAGTCGATCACGACGTCGGCGGCGGTCAGCGCATTCGAACGGGGCGGAAACACGGGGTTGGGGACGGCAACCACGAACATGCCGGCCGCGCGCGCGGCTAGGAGCCCGTTCGTCGAATCCTCGATCGCCGCCGCTCGGTCGGGCGCAACTTCCATCCGCCGCAGCGCCTCGAGATATACATCCGGGGCCGGCTTCCCGCGCGCCACTTCCTCGGAAGAGACGGTGACCTCGAACCGATCGGCGATGGCGGCGAGCTCCAGCACGAGCTCGATGATCGGCCGGTTCGAGGAGGAGGTCAGCCCGAGCCGGAAGCGCTTGGCCATGCGCTCGACGGCCTGCACGGCGCCCTCGAGCAGCGGTAGGTGCCGCCAGTAGAGGTCTTCGAGCCGGCGCACGACCTCGGCCGAGATCTCCTCGGGGGTCTCGGCAAGTCCGACTCGCTCGTGCATGTAGCGCGACCATTCCAGCGAGCTCATGCCCATCATGTCGCGCTGCGCGCTCTCCGGCCAGGCGAGGCCTCGCTCGAGCGCCAGGTCACGCCTCGCCTCGTCCCAGATCTCCTCGCTGTCGACGAGAACGCCGTCCATGTCAAAGACGACTGCTTCGAGCGCGCCCGCAGAGTCGGCGATGCCGGTCACGATTCGATCATAGGTACAAAACCGCGCCCGGGAGATCGATCTCGCCGGGCGCGGTTGTGCGCTTGATACTTCAGGCGGTGCGGCCTAGTTGATGTTGCACCTGTGGTCGCCCTTGAGCTCGTCGACCTGCTGCTGATTCGCTGTCGCGTCGGCCGTCTGGTCGTATGCGCCCGGAGCGTCGCCCGTCCAGAACACGTCCGGAGTCACGCCCGGCCCCTGAACGGTGGCGCGGTACTTCGTGCCTCTACCGGTTACTCCGCTCTTGCGATGGATCGAGAAGCCGTAACAAAAGCCGCCGGTGGGCGGATGGGCGAGGAAGCTGTTCTCGCGCTTCCAGCCCGGCCCGTAGCGGGAGTTGAAGGTGTCGACGTAGATGTTGCGGCCAAAGTGGTCGAGCGGCGCGCCCTGACGCGTTTGCTTGTACCCGTAGACGGGGTCACCGAGGTAGGTATAGAAGCCCCAGAGGTGATCGAAGCGTCCGGCCCAGGACCAGTCGAGGCTGATCGTCAGCAGCGGGAGCTCGGTGTTCCAGTGCGACAGTCGCAGCTCCCAGGACTTCCTCAGGCCCGTCGACGGCAGACCGTAGTTGGCCAGCATGCGCTGCCAGGACTGGACCGCCCAGTTGGAGCCGTCGGGCATCGTGCAGGCCGCAACGAACCAAGCGAGTTGGTCGCCCGTGTAGGGCTGGCAGACGTTCTTGAATTTCTTCCAGTACTTCGCGTTGTGGAAGAACCCCCAACCGCCCGCGCGATCGAGCTTGAACTCGACTTGCTTTCCGTTCGGCGTCGGCGGGCGAGCGTTGATCGCGCCCTTAGCCAGGACGTGGTACACCCTTTTCATCTCACCTCTCTTGGAGTAGGTGAGCATCGCGATCCCAGCTTTGTTCACCGAAAGCCGGACATTGAGTGCGTTCCGGTCGATGAGTTGCGAGGCGCTCGCGGTGGACGTCAGCACGCCACCCAGCGCAACGACGCAAACGATGAGGAACGAGCGGATAGGCACGTGGCCGATTCTTCGCATAATTCATTACACCTCGAGCTGGCGGGAGAGATTCAACGATGGCTGTGCATTGATCGAATCGGCACTCCACGCTGGATCCTTGACCCCTGAGAAGGGTACGACACTAACCGGGAGCGGCTCGAAGAACCTCTTTGTGAGGCTCCTCGAGCGGCTGGAGGGGATGAGGGACCCGTGCGCTCTTCTCGGCGGATCTCCGTCTGAATCGCGCGATTCGATGAGTCCGCTTGCCTGTTCTGCCTCCGGGGGTCGTATCCTCTCCCGATCTGGCTGACGTCGCTTTGAGGCTTTTCTTCAAGTCCCACCAACGGAAGTCGTCAAGCCTCCGAAGGAGTCGGACTTCCGTTGGTTAAGCGGCGGGGGTGGGATTCGAACCCACGGGGGGCGTGAACCCCCAACGGTTTTCAAGACCGTCCCGTTCGTCCGCTCCGGCACCCCGCCTATGCCGGCGGAAATCTATCGATTTCCGCCGGGAACCAACGAAGAGTCGAGCGCGCCTGGCGGCGCTTTCTCAACTCCTGCTCTCAGGGAGCGTAGCGGGCTGACGCTTGTGTCTTGTGGAGTTCGAAGCGTGCTCGGGACGGGCGTCTGGTGCGCTGCGCCCGATTCCCGCGAGTGTTCGAAAGATCGGCGGGTTAGCGGCGAGAGAACTTCTGTGGCGCTCCGAATGCGATGAGCGCCTCGGGAACGACGACGCTCCCATCGTCCTGCTGTCCGTTCTCGAGCACGGCCAAGAGCATGCGTCCGACCGCGGCGGTGCCGTTAAGCGTATGAACGGGCTCCGTCCCGCGCTCGCCGCGGAATCTCACCTTGAGGCGCCGGGCCTGGAAATCGGTCGTGTTCGAGCAGGACGTGACCTCGCGGTAGCGGCCCTGGCTCGGCAGCCAGGCCTCGAGATCGATCTTCCTGGCCGCCGGGGCGCCGAGATCGCCCGCGGCGATATCCACGGCACGGTAAGGAAGCTCCAGTCCCTGCAGGATCTCCTCCTCGATCGCCACCATGCGCTCGTGCTCCTGCCAGGAGTCTTCGGGCCGGGCGTAGACGTACATCTCGACCTTGTCGAACTGGTGCACGCGGAACATGCCGTGCGTCTCCTTGCCTGCCGCGCCCGCCTCGCGCCTGAAGCAGGTCGAGTAGCCGGCGTAGCGCAGAGGCAGCTCGTCCAGCTCGAGCAGCTCGTTCATGTGCAGGCCGGCGAGCGCCACCTCCGAGGTGCCGGTCAGATAGAGGCCGTCGGAGGAGACCTCGTAGATGTTGGCCTTGTCGGTGGGGAAGAAGCCGGTGCCGAACATTGCCTCCTCGCGCACGAGCACCGGCGGCAGCACGGGCAGGAAGCCCTTGCTCCCCAGCAGGTCGAGCGCGTAGCGGAAAAGCGCCAGGGCCAGCAGGGCGGTGTCGCCGATGATGTAGCCGAAACGGGCGCCCGACAGTCTCGCGGCGCGCTCCATATCGAAGCGGCCGAGCTCGAGGTGGCTGAGCGGATTCTCGATCGCGCGCGGCTCGCCGACGCGCCTCAGCTCCACAGCGTCCTCGTCGGTCTCACCGTCTGGGACGTCGGGATGCGGCGGATTGGGAACAAGCGCCAGCGCCGCCTCCCGGGCGGCCTCGGCTTCCGCCAGCTCCTCCTCGAGGCGCTGCAGCTTGATCTTGGTCGCCCTCAGCTGCTCGAGCTGCTCGGGGGACGGCTTTCCCTTGAGCTTGGTTTGAGAGCGCAACTCGTCCACCCGAGGCACGAGCTCCAACCAGCGGGCGTCGGCTTCCATCAGGTTGTCGAACGCCTCGACGCCGCCCTTGCGAGCGAGCGCGGCGCGGAGACCATCCGGATCGGAGCGAGCGGCTTTGAGGTCGATCACGGCTGCAAGTCTACGGGGCGGAGGATCGTGGCGGAAGCCCGGAGGCGACTACTCCGCGAGCATGGCCTCGATCACCTGCGCGACGCCCTCTTCCTGCACCGGCGGGCAGACGAAGTCGGCGCGCGCCAGCACCTCGGCCTGCGCGTTCGAGACCGCGACCGAGTAGCCGGCCCAGTCGAGCAGCTCGATGTCGTTCTCGCCGTCGCCGAAGGCCACGGTCTCGGCGGCGCTGAAGCCGAGCCGCTCGGCGACGAAGCCGAGCCCGGCGCCTTTCGACACCTCCGGACTGGCCAGCTCGAGGAAGAAGGGAAGCGACTTGGAGATGTACAGTCGCCCGCCGAACTGCTCGCGCAAGCGCTCGGCGAGCCCGTCCAGCTCCTTCGGATCTCCGATCGCGACCAGTTTCGTGGGCGGGCTCGCCAGCCACTCGAGCAGGTCGCCGACCGCATCGAGCGGGATGCGCTGGTGCTCGGCGTAACTTTGGGCCTCGGGCGTCATCGTCGCCACGTAGAGGTTGTCGTCGACGTAGCAGTTGAGCGAGAACCCCTCCCGCTCGACGGCCGCGATCGCCTCGCGCGCGAGCTCCAGCGGGATCGCGACGTGGCTGAGGAAGCGCCCGCTCACGGGATCGGCGACGACCGCGCCCTGGTAGCAGACGACCAGATCGTCGATTGCGGCCGACTCGAGGTAGGGGCGCACCGAGCGGAACATGCGTCCCGTCACGACCACGAAATGGATTCCCGCCGCCCGTGCGGCCGCGATTGCGGCGGCGGTGCGCTCGTGTAGCTCGTAGTCCTCGCCGATCAGCGTGCGGTCGAGGTCGGAGGCGATCGCCTTGACGCGGCGTGGAAAACCGTCGGGAAGAGCGAGGGTGCCGGGCATCAGATCAACTAGCCTAGATGAGGTGATCATCGAGCGGAGCATGCATCCGGGCTGGCTCTCGAACGCCTATCTGGTCGGCGATCGGCCCGGCGGCGCGGCGGTTTTCGTCGACAGCGGCGCCCCGCTCGAGCCGCTCTTGCAGGCGGTCGAGGCGCACGAGCTGACGCCGACGCACCTGCTGGTGACACACGGGCACGCCGATCACACGGCCGGCAACGAGTCGCTCCGGCGCCGCTTCGGCCTTGAGCTGATCGAGCGAGCGGGCGATCCGCTCCAGACCGGCGCTCTCGCGATCGAGACGCTGCTGACGCCCGGGCACAGCCCGGATTCGCTCTCCTTCGTCATCAACGGCGAAGCCTGTTTCAGCGGCGACACCCTCTTTGCCGGCTCGGTCGGCGGCTCGGGCTCGAGCTTCGCCGATCTGCGTCACTCGATCATGGACGTACTGCTTGCGCTGCCCGCCGCGACGCGCGTTCTGCCCGGGCACAGCGAAGAGACCAGTGTGGGCGAAGAGTGGGAGAACAACCCGTTCGTCCGCATCTGGCGCGATCTCGATCGCGAGGGCGACGAGCGCTGCCTCCTCGACGGCCGCGACGGGCGGCTCGTCCTCTGGGCGCGCGACTACGACGGCGGATTCAAGGCCTGGGTGCGTTTCGAAGACGGCAGCGATCAGATCGTCGGCGGCTCGCGGGTGGAGCGAGGGCACTAGCTCCCTTTCGGTGACCTTGCGCGCGTCAGTTCGGATGACGACTCGACCTCGAACGGCTCTAGGATGAGAGAGATGCGGCTTCTGTGGCGCCGGTCTACGGTCAAAACCCTTCGAATACGGTCGATTTCGTACCTATGAGCCAATCGGCAACCGAGATTCTCGCTGCAATCGAGGAGGAGACGAGAGAGCGCGAGCTCTTTCGCGAGCAGGCCGACGCGCTGGCGGCGGAAAAGATGCGAACCGAGGCCACCACGCCGCCGGTGATCGGTGTGGCGACCATCACCTGGGAGTACATGGACAGCCCGCATCCGATCTTCCTCGGGCTGCTCGAGGGCATCAAGTCGCGCCTGCGCGCCAGCGGTTGCGATCTGCTCCTGTTCACGACCATCGATCCCGACCCGGATGCCTACCTTCGCCGCTGCCACGACAGCGGTGTCCGCGGCGTCATCCTGCACGGTTTCACCACCGACGATGCGCGGATTTCGAGGCTGCTCAAGGCAGGGATTCCCTGCGTCGGCGTCGATGACGTCGGTCTCGCTCCCCGGCTTGGCCATGTCTCTTCCGACAACGTCGGCGGAGCGCTCGAAGCCGTGCGTCACCTGCACGCGGTCGGCAGGCGGCGGATCGCGACGATCCACGCTCCACTGTCCCATTCGGTTGGCGGAGAGCGCCTGCTCGGCTATCGCATCGGGCTCGAGGAGGTCGGCTTCCGCGCCAGGCAGGACTACATCGAGGAGGCGGACTTCTTCCTTCACGACGGCGTCAAGGCGATGGAGAAGCTGCTCGCCCTGGACGAGCCCCCTGATGCCGTCTTCGCCGCCAGCGACGTGATGGCCATCGGCGCCATGGCCGCAATCGAGCGAGCCGGCCTGCGCGTCCCCGACGACATCGCCATCGTCGGCTACGACGACTATCCCTATGCGACGCTCGTATCGCCGCAGCTCACCACCGTGCGCCAGGACGCGCCGGCGCAAGGGATCGCGGCGGCCGAAGGCGTGCTGCGCATGATCGTCGACCCCTCCGCCAATCCGGTCGAGCTGATCGTGCCGGTCGAGCTGATCGTGCGCGAATCGTCCGGCAAAAAGTCGGCCGGCGAAGCCGGCTGAGACTTTTTGCCGTATTACCTGTGTGTACGAGTCAGCGCGCCTGCGGCGCGTGTGCCTCGTCTGCTCCTACGAGCGGGGCGGGCTAGCCTTGGGTGTGGTCAGTGTTCGGAGCGGAGAAGCCGGGGGATGGCGTTTTGTGAGCCGCAGCCGCGCATGTCGGCTGCGGCGGCGTCTGAGTATGGACGGGTTGTGAAGGGAAGGTGGGCGTTTGCTGGCGCTAGACTGTTGGCTTCGCGGGGCTATAGCTCAGTTGGGAGAGCGCCTGGATCGCACCCAGGAGGTCGTCAGTTCGAATCTGACTAGCTCCATACGGTTCGAACGTGCTCCGCTTAGGATGACCTAACGTGCGACGTACGAACCCCTGAGCGCGGCCTCAAGGTTTGTATCAGCCACTGCCCAATATCCGGGGCACTTCAACGAAGCCGCAAAGTACCTCGACGATGCTCGTATTCGAGTGGCCGAAGACTACGTGCTCGCCACGGGGGTGTGAACTGGACGACCACCGGTTTGATCTCGGCATTCACCGACTCGGTATCTAGGCGAGAGGTGCTTCAAAAATGCTCGCTCGCGGCTTGTTTGACGAGTGGGACGGAGGAGTAGGCTCTCGCTAACGCCAGTGAGGTGTGAGATGAAGATAGCGCTCCAATGCAGCTCGAGCAGCAGGCCGAACAGCGAGGGCTACCACGTTTGAGCATAAAACCGCTAAGGGTGAGCACCCGCGCTGGGCACGGGTGAAGGGGAGTGGCGGCTCGCGTCGAGAATCTCGACCATCCACAAGCATCGTGGGAGGGTGAGAAAAAGCCTTGGCAGACATCTTCGTCTCTTACTCGCGCAAAGACATCGCCTTCGCCCGGATCCTGCACCAAGAGCTCAACGCTCGCGATCTGGAGACGTGGATCGACTGGCAGGATATTCCTCCGAGCGCGGACTGGCTGGCCGAGGTCTACCAGGCGATCGAGGCCGCCGATGCTTTCGTGTTCCTGGTCAGCCCAACCTCTGTCGACTCGGAGGTCTGCAGTAGCGAGGTCGCCCATGCGATCGAGCATCACAAACGCCTGATCCCGATCGTCCTGAACGACGTCGACCCAGCGGTGCTGCCGCCTGAGGTCGCCTCGATCAACTGGATCTTCTGCCGCGAGCAAAACGAGTATCAGCAAGCTTTCGATAGGCTCGTGGAGGCGGTTAGGACCGACCTCGACTGGGTCCGCGCACACACGCGCCTGCTCGTCAGAGCCCGCGAGTGGGAGAACAAGAACCGTGATCGCAGTTACCTGCTCCGCGGCCGCGACCTGAGCGAGGCCGAGACGTGGCAGGCCCAGGCCGCCGGCAAGGAGCCGAGCCCGGCCGCGCTTCAGTTGGAGTACATCCTGGCCAGCCGAAAGTCGTCGAGCCGGCGTACCAGGACGGTGCTCGCGGCGGTGGGGTGTGGGCTCGCTGTGGCGATAGCACTCGGGCTCGTGGCGATGGTCCAGCGCAACAGCGCGGTCGAGCGCCAGCGAACCGCCGCCTCTCGCGAGCTGGCCTCATATGCCCAGGCGCAGCTCAGCGCCGATCCCCAGCTGAGCTTGCTGCTCGGGTTGGAGGCAACGCGTAAGGCGCACACGGAGCAAGCCAGCGCGGTTCTTCGCCAAGCTGTTCTGGCATCGGTTGCCCCGGCGGTCTTGCGCGGGCACCGAGGCAAGGTCGAAGACGTCGCGTTCAGCCCGGATGGCAAGGTGATCGCGAGCGCCGGCGACGATGGGACGGTGCGAATCTGGGACGTCGCGGAGCGAAAGCAGCGGACAGTTGTTCAGGTGAGTCGAGACGCAGTCTTCGGCGTCGCTTTCAGCCCGAATGGACGATTGCTCGCCACGGCCGACGTTGACGGAACTGTCGGTATCTGGGACTGGGCGACGGGCAAGTCGCGGGCGCTGTTGGGCGCTAACAATGGCCTCCTCCAGGATGTTGCCTTCAGCCCCGACGGTCGTCTGATTGCGAGTGGCGGCCAGGACGGTGTGGTGCGCGTTTGGGACTGGTCCGCAGGCGTGAAGAAGGCGGAGCTCCGCGGGCACAAAGGCTATATCCGCGACGTCGCTTTCAGTCCGAACGGAAACGAGGTGGCGAGCGCCGGCGATGACGGCACTGCGCGGATCTGGGACTGGGCGACGGGTAAGGCGCGGGCAGTTTTTCATAGCTCGCCCATTCCGGGCGTTACGAGCGCGAACCCCGTTTCTGGCGTTGCCTTCAGTTCGAACGGGCAACTCCTTGCGGTCGCCGACCCGCAAGAGATCCGCGTCTGGGATTGGGCCCAGAACAAAGTGCAGAGAGTGGTCACGACTTACCCTCAATCCGTCGGCGGCGGAATAGCCTTCAGCCCCGACGGACGGGTGATCGCAAGTACGGGCTACGACGGGACGGTGCAGCTGCTCGACTGGGCGAAGGGAGTCTCGCTTGCAGTTTTGCGCGGGCACCAGGGACTGGTCGAAGATGTCGCCTTCAGTCCCAGCGGGCAGCTGGTCGCCAGTGCCGGGGACGATGGCACGGTTCGGGTATGGGATTGGAACCTGGGGAGGGCGCGAGCGGTTCTGACCGGGAAGGCGATAGGTGGCGCCACCAGTGTTTCTTTCAGCCCGGATGGGCGACTGGTCATGAACTCAAACGAAACCGACGGCACGGTTCGGATCTGGAACTGGGCCAAGGGAAGTCAGCGAGCGGCACTGCCCGGAAAGAATGCATATTCCTCAGACGCGGCCTTCAGCCCGGACGGGCAACTCGTAGCGGTTGCCGACACGCAAGACCTGCGAATTTGGAACTGGGCTCGAGGCAACGTGCAAACGCTCGTAGCGACAGCCCTTGCGGCGGCGGGAGATACCTATCCGCCCAAGAGCGTCGCCTTCAGCCCGAACGGGAAACTGGTTGCGATCGGGGACATGATCTCCGGCACGGCGAGAGTCTGGGACAGGTTGAAAATGCGCCAGATAACGAGTCTGCACGGGGGCAAGGGTGATGTTGAGAGCGTTGCCTTCAGCCCGGACGGGCGCTTGCTCGCGAGCGCGGGAGCTGACGGAGCGATTCGTGTTTGGGACTGGGCGAGCGGGCGCACGCGGGTGACGCTGCGCGGGAACCGGGGCATCGCCTATGACGTCGTCTTCAGCTCAGACGGGAAGTTGATCGCGAGCGCGGGTCAGGATGGAACGATTCGCGTCTGGGACTGGGCCAAGAGCGCCGCGCTGATCGTCTTGTCCGGGCATCGAGGTGACGTCTACGGCGTTGCCTTCAGCCCGGACGGGCGACTGATCGCAAGCGCCGGCGCAGACGGCACTGTGCGAGTTTGGGACTGGGAATCCGGGAGCCTGTGGGCGGTGCTCCGCGGACTCGAGGGCGACACCGCGTCCCAACCCGTCTTCGGGGTTGCTTACAGCCCAGACGGGAAGTTGATCGCGAGCGCCGGTGCGGACGGCACGGTGCAGGTCTCGGCTTGTGCCGTCTGCGGCTCACTCGACAGCGTGATCAAGCTCGCGCAGGCGCGCGTCGGGCGCAGCCTGACTCCAGAGGAGCGAGTGACCTACCTCCACGAGGCGCCGGCGAAGTAAACGGAGTCGGAGCCGTGGGACTCGACACCTTCGCAGCGCGGACACCGCAAGACGAAGAGCTCAGCGAGAAGGACAGCGGGGCCTTCGCCGGCATCGTGCTCTGCGGGGGAATGCACAGCGGATCCGATGGCTCCTTCCGCGGCAAGGTCTACGACTCGCTGATCGAGGGCGTCACCGGTGTCTCGCTCTACCGGGAGTGGATAGCGCCCGAGGTAGTCCGCGAGATGGCGGCCGCGCTCGAGGCCTGCGATACGGAGCGGGCGGCGATCGAGTTCGATAGCTCGCCCGTGGAGTGCGAGCAGCTCCGCCGCTTCTTCCAGATCTGTGACGAGCGCGGTCTCGGGCTGGTCGGCTGGTGGTAGCGGAGCGCCCGCCTGCAGCACTCGTCCGTCGATCGACCAGCTCGTGATCGGGCAGTTGTCGCGAGAGCGGCGCTTTTTTTGGCGCAAGGGCCACTAGACTGCTTCTGACGGAACGTGACCCCCGCAAAAACCACCAATAACAGCAGGCGCGTAGTTGTCGCCGGCGACGTGACGATGGACTGGAATCTCGCGCGCCGGCGCCTCGATCCGGCGGGCGTCGTCTGGAATGCCGACGACTGCACGGAGGTTTACGGGCAGCTTGGCGGTGCGGCTCTGCTCGGCGATCTGATCGCGGAGCTGGCGGAGACGCTGGGCGCGGAAAACCTACAAGTCGAGGTCGATCGCGCGCCTGCGCCCGAGAGCGAGACTCTTCCCGGCGATCCGCGCCTCGATCATTCCTACGCCATGTGGTCGCAGTTCCCGCTGAGCAGCGGCGATCGCGCGAAAACGGTCTGGCGAGTGGAGGAGTTCCTCGGGCTTGACCGCGCGCGCGATCTCGCGGCCTCGAGCCAGTGCAAGAAGGCAGCGGCCGATCCGCCCGAGGCGGACCTCGTCATCCTCGACGACGCCAATCTCGGCTTTCGCGCGAGTCCCGAGTGCTGGCCGAAAGCGCTGAAGCTCGCGCAGAAGACCGGTCGGAAGCAACTCCCGTGGGTGCTGCTCAAGATGGCCCAACCGATCGCGCAGGGCGAGCTCTGGAAAAGTCTGCTCCGCGACTGCGCCGAGCGCCTGATCGTCGTGATGACGCTCAACGACCTGCGCCTGAGCGAGGTCAAGATCAGCCGCGAGCTCTCCTGGGAGCGAATCGCCGGCGATCTCGCCTCGGAGATTCTCCGCCACCCGGCCGTTAACGGATTAGCGCACTGCGCGCACGTGGTCGTCTCGCTGCAGACAGGCGGCGCCGTTCTGCTCTCGCGGCGCGGCGAGCTGAGCGCGCAGCTGGACAGGCTCGAGCGCCCCGATTGCCACGCGATCTTCGACCCCGAGGCGATCGAGAACAGCTGGGTCGAGAAGCACCCCGGCGCGATGATCGGCTACACGTCCTGCCTGGCCGCCGGGATCGCGCGCGAGATCCTGCTCGATCCCGACGCGCCCGACGTCCGAAGCGGCGTCGGTAGAGGCCTCTCGGCTGCGCGGGCGCTCCATCTGCGTGGCTACGGCGGCGAAGAGACCGAGAAAGACCGTGCCGGGCTCGCCTTTCCGGCTCGCGAGATCGCCGCAACGCTCGCCAGCGGGGAGAACGAGTTCCAGCTTGCGCAGATCGAGCAGCCGACTCCGGAGTCGTGGTCGATCCTCGAGTCGCGCCACCCCGAGGGCCTCGACGCGATCGCCTTGGGCGTTGCTCGGGAGGGGCTCGAGTCGGTGCTGAAAGACGTTCCGATCGCTCGCTTCGGCCCGTTCGTCACCGTCGACCGCGGCGAGATCGAGGGCTTCCGCAGCATCCGGGCGCTGATCCGGGAGTACGACCGCCAGAAGGCGCCGCGGCCGCTCTCGATTGCCGTCTTCGGCCCGCCCGGGTCGGGCAAGTCGTTCGGCGTCAAGGCTGTGGCGAAGTCGACGTTCGACAAAGACCGGGTCGCCCCGCTCGAGTTCAACCTCTCGCAGATGAACGGCCCTGGCGACCTGGTCGACGCGCTCCATCAGGTACGGGACGCGGGCCTGAAGGGAAAGCTTCCCTTCGTCCTCTGGGACGAGTTCGACAGCGACGCCGGCGGCGAGCACTTCGGCTGGCTGCGCCACTTCCTCGCCCCGATGCAGGACGGATCGTTCCAACAGGGGCAGATCGAGCACCCGGTCGGCAAGGCGATCTTCGTCTTCGCCGGCGGCACCAGCGCTCGCCTCGCCGATTTCGCCGGCAACTCGAGCGACGAGTTCCGCCAAGCCAAGGGCCCCGACTTCGTCAGCCGCCTCAAGGGTCACGTCGACGTCGTCGGCCCCGATCCGCGCGGCGGCGACCCCGACGCCGATCCGTACTACCGCATCCGGCGTGCGATCCTGCTGCGGGCGATGCTCGGGGGCCGGAAGACCCTCTTCAAGGGCGGCCGGCTTCAGATCGACTCCGGGGTGCTGCGTGCCTTCCTCGAAGTGAGCCACTACCGCCACGGCGCCCGCTCGCTCGAGACGATCATCTCGATGAGCACGCTGAGCGGCAAGAACCGCTTCGAGCGCTCCGCGCTTCCGGCGGCGAAGCAGCTCGACGCGCACGTCAACGCGAAAGATTTCCTTTCTCTGGTCGAGCGCTACGTTCCTGAGGGAGACCTGCTCGAAAGCCTGGCCGAGGCGGCGCACCTCAGCTACTGCAAGGACATGCTCGCCCAGGGCTACTCATGGAGCGGCTCGCCCGAGTACCTGGCCGAGCACGGGTTGAAAGAGCTGAAGCCGGCCGAGAAAGGCCCGCATCCGTCTCTGGTCGACTACGACAGCCTGCCGCCAGACGTCAAGGAGCAGAACCGCGGCAACGCCCGCGACCTGGCCCGCAAGGTCGCGTTCCTCGGCTACTCGCTGCGTGAGGACGCGCCCGCCGGCGCACCCGCCGTCGAGTTCGATCCCGCCGATCCCCGTGTCGAGCAGCTCGCAAAGGAGGAGCACGAGCGCTGGGTGCGGGCGAAGATC
This sequence comes from Actinomycetota bacterium, assembly GCA_003132665.1. Classification (GTDB taxonomy): domain Bacteria; phylum Actinomycetota; class Thermoleophilia; order Gaiellales; family Gaiellaceae; genus Fen-549. The sequence continues at coordinate 48,821 of PKYN01000002.1, read as the reverse complement.
AGGGCAGGTGGGCGCCGCGGTCCGAGAGACGACGAGAAGCGCACTCACCCCTGCATCTGTCCGTGGGCGGAGCTCCCCGAGGAGGAGAAGCAGAAGGATCGAGCGCTCGTGCTCGGGATCCCCGAGATCATCGTCGCCAGCGAGATGACGCTGGCCAGGGTCGAGGAGACAGAGGAGCTGGCAATCGGCGTTTGCGGTCACCGCTCGCTCGCCGAGCCCAAGAAGGTCATGGCCGGGGTCGAGCAGGCGTTGCAGCGGATCGAGGCGATCTTCCCCGGCCGTCCGCTTCGGATCTTCTCGGCGCTTGCAGAAGGAGCCGACCGCCTTGCTCTCGGCCCCGCGCTCGAACGCCCAGGCTCGAAACTGGTCGCCGTGCTCCCGCTCGAGAAGTACGACTACATCTCCGACTTCGAGACGAGCGAGTCGAAGGACGAGTTCCTCCGCCTACTCGCCGGCGCCGACGAGGTGATCGAGCGACCGACTCAGGCCGAGCGCGATCAGGCCTACGACGCGGCGGGCACCTTCATCTGCGAACAGACTGACGTGCTTATCGCCGTCTGGGACGGGCAAGACGGACAGGGTCAGGGCGGAACCGCCACCGTAGTCGCGAAAGCCCGCGAGCTCGGGCTCCCGATCGCCTGGGTGCACGCCGATAGCGGCAAGCCCGGCACGCTCGAGCCGACCTCGCTCGGAAACGAGCAGGGCAGCGTCAGCTACGAGAACTTCTAATCGGCTCGCACCGGCCGAATAGACGAACCCTCGAAAGTCGGCTCTAGTTGAAGCCGGGCCAGGGAGCGTCCAAGCCCTCGACCATCTCGTAGACGCCATGGCCTACCCTTCGGAAGCGCGGATGCTCACCCGTTACGTCTGCCGAGAGCGCTGCCTTCACAGATTTCCAGAGCAGTGGTTTACCGATGAGCTCGCAACCGACGGCGTGGATCTCGCGCGCCCGCATCGGCTTCCCGACTCGCTCGAGCACCAGCGTCACGGTCTCGAGTACCGGGCTAACCTTGGCTGGAACAGGCCGAGGTTCACGGGGATCGACCGAGGCCTTGCAGAGCAGCTCATCGTGGAGCGCGCCGAGCCGCGAGAACTCGACCCTGGCTTGAGGGTTTGAACGTGCTCCGCTTTCTATGACCCAAGGTGCGACGTACGAACCCCTGATCGCGGCTTCAGAGTTCGTATTCGCCACTGCCATGCCGCTTGTGCTCGTCGGCCGCTCCGCCTCGGAGTCAGTCTGGGCGACGCAGCTGTGTCGGAGAGCCAATTCTGCGCGGCTCGTTCTTATCCGGATACCGCCCGTATCGAGCAGAACGGCTCGAAGCGGCGGAACAACCGACGGTGTCATCTTCGGACGTCCACGATCCACCGCTCGACGAGCTCCCAAACCGCGATAGCAGCCTTCAACCCGGAACTGCCTACCGGACGCTCCAGCACCAGCTCGGCTTGCTCGCCCTCGGCGAGGCGCTCGAGCACGGCTGCCAACTCGGGGTCAAACGGCACCTCGCCGCCCAGCACGATCTCGAAGGGACTCTTCGCCATGGCCCCCTCTCCGACGCCGGCCGCCATGTCCCTTCAACCCACCGCGACCGAACTTACGACTACGACCACTTGGGCTCTGCTAAGTTGAAAGAGATGCCAGACGACGCGCTCCGACCTCAGGTCGGGCGAGCGTCCGCGCTGGCGGCGCCATCAGGCTCTGATGCCTCTCGAACAGGAGTGGTTGAATGACGCGATTGCGCCTCGCCGGCAGGCGGACGTTCGCCTCCCTTCGCCACCACCGCAACTACCGGCTGTTCTTCTCCGGCCAGGTAGTCAGCGTGGCCGGGACCTGGATGCAGAACGCAGCCCTAGCCTGGCTCGTCCTCAGCCTGACCCATTCGGCGACTGCCGTCGGCGCCCTCGCCATCGCCAGCTTCGGGCCCTACATGCTCTTCGGCCTCTTCGGCGGCGTCTTAGCCGACCGGCTCGACAACCGCAAAGCGGTGATGGGGACACAGTCCATCCAGCTCCTGACCGCTGCCTCCCTGGCCGCGCTCTCCTTGACTGGGGTCATCACCCTCGGGGAGATCTACGCCCTCGCTGTCTTGGGCGGCCTCGCTCAGATCGTCGACACGCCTTCGCGCCAGTCGCTGACCTACCAGCTCGTCGGACGCGCCGAGCTCCCGAACGCGATCGCCTTGAACTCGACGCTGTTCAACATCGGCCGCATCGCTGGCCCTTCGATCGCCGGGGTCCTGATCGCCGGCGCCGGCCTCGGCTGGTGCTTCGTGTTGAACGCCGTCTCGTTCCTGGCCGTCCTCGTCGCGCTCTACTTGATGGACCCGGCCGAGCTCTTCCCGCTCGAGCGCCGGGGCCGGCCGCGGATGTGGGAAGGCCTCCGCAATGGAGCACGGTTCGTCAGAGAGAGCCCGCGGATCCTCGCCGTGATCGGGATGACGACCGTGTTCGCCGTCCTCTGCTTCAACTTCAATGTCCTGCTGCCGGTCCTGGTCAAGCAGACCCTCGCCGGTGGGCCGCAGACCTTCGGCGTCATCTCGGCGGCCTTCGGCGCCGGCGCCCTGCTAGGCGCCCTGGTGACGGCGGCCCTCGGGAGGGCGTCCTTGAAGGCGATGATGGCCGGCGCGGCCTGCTTCACCGCGGCCCAGTTCGCGCTCGCCCCGTTGCGCTCGACGAATGCCGACGTCGTATTACTGTTCCTGACCGGGGTCTTCTTCACCGTCTACACCGCTCACTCGAACACCTACGTCCAGCTCCAGTCCCCCGACCACCTGCGCGGGCGCGTCCTCGGGATCTACTACTACGCCTGGTCCGGCCTGGCACCGGTCGGCGGCATCTTGACCGGCCTCTTGTGCGACTGGGGTGGGACAGCCCTGGCCTTCTACGTCGCCGGAGTCGCCGGCCTGGCGATGATCGCCGGCGGCTACCTCTACCTGAATGCTCATCCGCCGCAGCGCAGCCCCAAGACAGGCGGCGTTCCGGCGTTGCCCAGCCCGTCAGCGGCGTAAAGGACCATCTTCGCCCGCTGCACCACCTTGAACGGCAGCGTGTAACAGGCGACTCGCCGCTCCAGCTCCGCATGCTCCTCGCCGCCCAGCACGATCTCGAAGGGACTCTTCGCTATGGCCCCCCCTTCGACGCCGGCCGCCAGGTCCCTTCAACCCCACGCGCCGACGAAGGCGAGTCGATCGTCGGGTACATCTGGGCGCATACGGTTCCGTGCCCGAGCACGGGCTTGCCCACGCCGCTAGCGCCCGACCTGTGGCTCCTGCGTGGAGACGGCGCTGAGGCGGCGGTCGCCCTTGAAGCCGACCGCGACGCGGGTGTAGTTGCCAGGCTCAACCGGTCGTCGCAACAGAGGTTTGTTGATTTAACTGTAAATACTCATCGAGCACCTCGGCGGGTGTTCTCCAGCCGAGTGTCTTGCGAGGTCGGCTGTTGAGGGTGAGGGCGACGGCGGCGAGGTCATCGGCGCTGTGTCTCGAGAGGTCGGTTCCCTTCGGGAAGTACTGGCGCAGCAGCCCGTTGGTGTTCTCGTTGGTGCCTCGCTGCCACGGGCTGTGCGGGTCGCAGAAGTAGACCTGCAGGCCGGTGGCGATCCGTAGCTGGGCGTGCTGGGCCATCTCGGATCCCTGGTCCCAGGTCAGCGACCGGCGCAGCTGCTCGGGAAGGGTCCTGATCGAGTCGGTGATCGCGTTCCTGACCGCTTCGGCTCCGTGCCCGGTGAGCGCCGGCCCATTCTTCACTCTCGGGCGATCGTGACCGCCCATCGGCGGCAGGTGCAGCAGCAGCGTGAAGCGGGTGCTGCGTTCGACTAGCGTGCCGATCGCCGAGCTGTCGAGACCGAGGATGAGATCTCCCTCCCAGTGGCCCGGCACCGCCCGATCCGCGGCCTCGGCGGGACGCTCGCTGATCATGATCTCGTCGCTGACGAAGCTCTTGCCCCGGCGACTGCGCGCTCGAGGGACGCGCAGTGCGCGGCCAGTGCGCAGACACGCGGTGAGCTCGCGCCTGAGCGCGCCGCGGCCCTGCACGTACAGCGACTGGTAGATGGCTTCGTGCGAGATCCGCATCGAGTCATCATCGGGGAAATCGAGGCGGAGCCGAGCCGATATCTGCTCCGGGCTCCACGACTTCGCCCAGCGGCGATCCTGGCGGCGGCCGTGACGCCGGCCGATCCAGCGCACCTCGGGTCCGTGTACGGCGGTCCCATCCGGGCGCTCGATGGCACCGGACAGCCGATCCTGCACGTAGCAGCGCAAGCTGGCGTTGCTCGCGAGCTTCGCCGGTTTCGGGCGCCGGGCCCGGCAGTCCGCGTGCCACTGCGCGGTGCTAGCCCGATACTCGAAGGAACCGCTTCGGGTGGCGGCGTTGCGCCGGAGCTCTCGCGAAATCGTGGACGGGGAGCGACCGAGCCGTCGCGCGGTCTCCCGCACGCCGCATCCGCGAGCTCGCGCGAGCGCGAGCTCCTCCCGCTCGGCGAAGGAAAGGTAACGGCCCGACAGCGGGGCCCTCGTGATAGATGGGATACCGCCACCCTCCCGGAACCAGCGGACACCGACCGCCGCCGACACCCCCGCCTCGGCGGCTGCGTCCTCGCTCGACAGGCCACGTGCGATCGCCGCCCAGAACCGCAGCCGGTGCTCCCGACGCCCGGCCGGCGGACGTCCGGGCGACCGCATCGCCGACCGACCAGCGCGAAACGACGCCCGTCTCTTCCCGCTCATCGCAACTCCTCTCACTCGAGTGTTGCGACGACCAATTGAGCCTGGGTTGCGAGCCCTGGTCGGAGTGATGGATCAGCTCCCCGGCCGGCCGTCGACGCTCGATCGCCATCTCGAGCGCGTCGACGACGAGCTCAGCCGGCATGTCAGCTCGCATCGACCAGCCGACGACCTTGCGGCTGAAGCAGTCGATCACCGAGGCGAGATAGAGCGTGCCCTCCCAGGTCGAGACGTACTTGATGTCGGACGCCCAAAGCCGGTTCGGCGCCGGCGGGTTGAAGTCCCGGTCGACCAGGTCGTCTGCGACCCTGACGCCTGGCACGCCGAACGTGGTGCGGAACTTTCGCCGCTTCACGTAGCCCGACAGGCCTGCGGCACGCATCAGCCGCTCGACCCGCTTGCGGCCGACACGGACGTCTTCGTCGCGGAGGTCGAGGTAGATCCGCCTGGCGCCGTAGCTGTCACGGCTGCGCGCGTACATCTCGCGGATCCGCTCGCTCAGTCGGGCGCCGGCGAGCGCCCGCTCCGACGGGGGACGCCGCTCCCAGGCATGAAATCCAGACCGGGACACCCCGAGCACCCGGCACATCAGCGAGATCGGGTAGTTGGTCTTCTCCGCCGCGATGAACCGAAAGCAGCTCACCGCGTCTCGCTCTCCCGCGCGAAGAAGACCGCGGCTTTTTTCAAGATCTCGCGTTCCTGCTCGAGCGTCTTCACCTTCCGGCGCAGCTCACGCAGCTCCGTCCGCTCCTCGCTCGTCAGGCCCTCACGCCGGCCGCCGTCGACGTCGGCCTGACGCATCCACATCCGCAGCGTCTCGGTCGAGATCCCGAGATCGACCGCGATCTCTCTCAGCGGCCGGCCCGACCTGCGGACCAACTCAACAGCTTCACGCCGGAACCTCCGGCAAGTACGGCTTGTGAAAGTTCGATCCCCTCGGCATAGCGGCGCATCCTTCCCGCCCAGCCGGACAATGCCGACCAAGCGCTCAGGTGTCCACCAAACAGTGAAGATGGCTTAGGCGTCTCGTTCGTGATCTGACCTGCCGTCAAACTGGCCCTTTGTCGGGTGCCATTGCTGGGACCTGTCGGTCTCGGGCGGGCCGCCACGACCGACCCGTGAGGGACGGCCGGGAAGGGCGGAGCGTGACTTCATAGGAACCTGTTTGCGACAAGTGCCTCGTCACTGTTGTGTCCGCCCACCCGACCGGCTGTCCCGCCGATCAGAGAGGGGCAGCAGTGCACAGCATGAACCAGGAGGTCCGTCTGGTCCGAGGGCACTCCACCCGTCGCCGAGGCGCTCCCGCTGCTCGAGCACTGGCTCGCCTGGGCGCGCCGCTCCCGCCTGCCCGCGTTCGTCAAGCTCGCCCAGCAGATCGCCGCCCACCTGTCCGGGATCACGGCCGCGCTCGGCTTCGGGCTCACGAACGCGCGCACCGAATCGGTCAACACCCGCATCCGCCTGATCGCCCGCCGCGCCTTCGGCTTCCACAGCCCCGAAGCGCTGATCGCGCTCGCCCTGCTCTCACTCGGCGGCCTCTGCCCGCCGCTGCCCGGCCGCGCATAGCCAGCCCACCACGAACTCAAGCTCGACGCGCACCGCCGACGACCGGTAGCTCCGCCGCGACCGCCGGTCAAGCGCTTCGCGCTCGGCCCTGCGGGCCGCCCTCCGGGTGACAGCCGGCCACGGCTCCGCTGACCAGCAAAGGCGGTCGGGGCTACGCCCCGACCGCTCCAAACACCAGCCCGACCCACGGAAACGTCAGGAGACTCGTTTTTCAGGGGAAGGTAGACTCTATGGCGTGCATGACGGCGGTTTCGCCATAACATCCGAGCCGGGAGCGCTCGAGGTTCTCGCCCGCTCGGTCGACCCCACTAGCTCGGCGTGGCGGACTGCCGTCTTGGAGTATCTGGGCGCACCGCGTGTCATCGAGGAAGTGGAGGCTGTTGAGGCGTTGCTGAAGCGCCAATGGCACGATGTCGCGCGGAATGATGCCTCTGCAGGCGACGCCTTCCAGTTCTCCGAGTTCTTTGCGGCCGTCGGCTTCTTCAAGAAATACAAGCCCTACGGCGTCAAGTTTGCGGCGCCATTCGGATATTCGGTCTTCGTGCTACGACCTCACCTCGGCTTCAGCGTTCAGCTCCACCGCGTACAGAAGGTCGAGGCATTTCATATCCTCGAGCCACTTCCGGGTGCGTTTGCCCTTCTTGGCACAGTCGAGCAGTGGGAGAACGAGAGGCAGGCTTTTTTGAGCAACTGGAACGAGGGCAGGCCAGATGCCAGCCCGTTGGTCTTCGTTCCACGAGCCGGCGACGTTTTCGTGATCGACAGGCCGGAGATCGTTCACACGATGGCTGCATGCATCCTCGAGGAATACGCGACCACGTCGAATGATGCCGTCGAGCGACTGCACGATCCGTATGAATCGCGCGAGATCGAGCTTCCCTCTCGACATCCTGCGCTCGAGGATGTTCTGCAACGGTGTCACCCGATACTGCCGAGGCGACGGGTCGAACCGACGCCGAGTGGCTGGCTGGCCCGCGACATCCCAACCGGAACGCGGGTCGAAGTAGTCTGGAGTGAGGATGTCGGCCTGAGGGCGTACCACCTCTTCCTCGAGCGCGGCGAGACTGGTAAGATCGAGATTGGACCTAACGCGATCGGCACGCTGACGACGCTGGAGGGCCTGGTGATGTGCCGCCTGGACGGAGGAACGAGAGTCAGTCGATGTGGCGAGACCATGCCAATCGTTCCGGGTAGCGTCGTTTCGCTCGTGGCGCCGAAAGGGGCGACGCGCGTTGCCGTGTGCGAGGTAGATCGGAAGCTGGCGTTCGAAGACCTTCGGAGTTCTGGTTGACGCTGGCGAGCAGCCACAGCGTGGTACTTCGCGGCGCGGATGAGATCTCGCGCGCAGTAGGAGATTCCGCTCTCCCAGACCGTGTACGGGCTGTACTGCGAGCAATCCTTGAAATCCTCCCTGAGCTGAAGGCGTCGCTGGGGACTGGTGGCGTCTTCCAGCCGCAACAGATGTGCCTCGAGGCATCCCAGTTGGGAAGAGTCCTTTTGCAGGAACAGGGCCTTCAGTTCGAGATCCTCGGCGGGGACATCGTGCTGGGCCCAGGCGAGGCGTTGGAGCACTACGTGCTGCTGCATCGGGACGGCACGCAGGCTGTGGTCGTCGACCTGACCGCGTCGCAACTTCCATGGCTCGCCGGAAGTGAGGCCGTCGTTGCCATCGCTGCCGATGCGCGAGCAGCCGTCTCGGACGTCCTATCGCGCGAATGGCACTGGTATCTGCCGCAGCAAACCGCGGCGATCACGCCTCCGGCAAAGAGGGCGCATCCCGAGCCACCGGCTCCAGCCTCTTTCGCAGGAAGTGGTCAGGGTCACGAGGCAGCGATCGACGATGCCGTTCCGGATGCCGTGGCCGATTTCGAGCTGGGGGCGCTGCTGCACCTTTGCGGTCGGTCGAAGGAACCTGAAGACGCGCCTGCCGAGCCAAGAGCGCGATGAGCATCAGCTTGCTCGACGCCCTCAAGACGGCACACGCTCGCGGCGACGTCCTCGGCGTGACGTCCGTCTGCTCGGCGCACCCGCTCGTCATCGAGGCGGCCATGCTGGAGGCGGCCGCCGAAGGCGACTTCGTCCTGCTCGAGGCCACGTGTAACCAGGTGAATCATCTGGGCGGGTACACGGGCATGACGCCCGCCGACTTCAGAAACCTGGTCTTCGAGATCGGGGACGGGATCGCCTTCCCGCGGGAACGGATCATCTTGGGCGGCGACCATCTCGGGCCGAGCCCGTGGCGCAACCTGCTGGCCGAGGAGGCGATGGAGCAGGCCGAAGCGATGGTGGCCGCGTACGTCACCGCAGGCTACGAGAAGATTCATCTCGACGCGAGCATGGGCTGCCTGGCAGAGCCGGCGGCACTACCGGATGCCGTAAGCGCGGAGCGGGCGGCTCGTCTCGCTGCGGTTGCAGAACGCGTCGCCGCACAGGCGGGCACCGCGCCTCGCTACATCGTCGGGACAGAGGTCCCCACGCCTGGGGGAGCCCTGGAGAGGCTGGAGCGAGTCGAGCCGACCCGACCGGAGGCCGCGCTCGCGACATACGAGGCTCATCGGAACGCGTTCACGGTTGCGGGAGTCGCAGGGGCTTTCGAGCGAGTCATCGGCCTTGTCGTGCAGCCCGGCGTGGAGTTCGGGTCCACGAACGTTGTCGCCTATCGGCCGGAGCGAGCCGCCGCGCTCGCGGCGACCCTGAAGCGGATGCCCGGGCTGGTGTTCGAAGCCCACTCGACGGACTACCAACCGCCGGAGAGTCTTGAGCAACTCGTCCGCGACGGCTTTGCCATCCTCAAGGTCGGGCCGGGGCTGACGTTCGCGCTGCGCGAGGCGCTGTACGCGCTCGATTGCGTCGCGACGGTGCTGCACGCTGAATGGCAGCAGTCGCTCATGTCGGAGATGGAGCGTGTGATGCGTGAGGAGCCCGGGCATTGGGAGGCGCACTACCGCGGCGGCGAGTCCGAGCAGCGCCTGCTGCGCCACTTCAGCTACAGCGATCGCATCCGCTACTACTGGCCGTCCGAAGCGGCGCAGGCCGCGGTCGACAACTTGCTGAGCCGCTTGACCGAGGTTCCGATCCCCGAGACTCTAATCAGCCAGTTCCTGCCCATGCTCTATCGGCGAGTTGTCTCCGGCGCGGTCGCGCCCGCGCCTCGCGCCTTGCTGATCCAGGCGGTGCGCGACGCGCTTCGACCGTACCGCGGAGCCTGCAACCCGGGAGATCACCCACAGGTTGCTCTCCCGCACCGGCTGTCATGAGGCCTTGGCCTGGCTACACAAGGGGTACCAGCCGCAGTGATTGAGGCCGTCGTGTTCGATCTGGATGGCGTGCTGCTCGACTCAGAAGAGGTCTGGGACGACGTCCGCGGGACCTACGTCCGGGAACACGGCGGGCACTACGACGCAGAGGCTCAGCGGGCAATGATGGGGATGAGCTCCGTCGAGTGGTCACGATTCATCCACGAGGAACTATGTAGTGCTCCGTTAGGTCGGGACGGGGAGCGCGTGTAGGCAGGCGGTGCGGCGGGGCGGTTTTCGTTTGCAGGTTGGGCAGGCGCCGGTCCAACAGGCGACGAGCTGTTGCAGCTCGCGCAGCACCTGGAAGAGGGTGAGGCCGACGCATGCGCTTTTGGGTTGAGCCGTTCCAGGGTGAGGAAGCCGTGGGCGAGTGAGACGAGCGTGACGTGGTGGTGCCAGCCCTGGTAGGAGCGGCCCTCGAAGTGGTCGAGCCCGAGTCCGTCTTTGAGTTCGCGGTAGTCGTGCTCGATCCGCCAGCGCAGCTTGGCGAGTGAGACGAGCCGCTCGAGCGGTGTGTCTTCGGGGAGGTTGGAGAGCCAGTATTTGACCGGCTCGTCGGCGTCGTCGGGCCCGTGCGATGCAGAAACTCAGTCGTCATGCTGCTCTGGTGCGGTCGCCTCGCGCGGGAGTGATGGGGCTGAGAGGCCGAGCTCGGTCCGGCGTTGGCGGATGCGCTCCCCGACGGTGCTCACGGGCGCTGTGACCGTAACTGGCGTTTGCGGTGACCCGAGGCGAAACGGCGCGACCGGCGGTCTGTGCCGCGGAGGCGGACGAGATCGACCACTGCGGCCGGCTCGCCGAACGCCGGGGCTTCCGCTCCCGTCTGGTCTGGGGCCTGCGCGAGCGTGTCGAGGAAGCTGGGGTCGGGGAGGTCGTCGGTGAGCAGGTGGACGTAGACGGCGAGGGTGAAGGCGGGTGAGTGGTGGCCGAGCCACATCTGCACCTGCTTGGCGTTGAGCCCGTTGCGGAAGAGCATGGTGGCGCAGGTGTGGCGGAGCGTGTGGAAGGCCGCCCACGGCACCGCCGCGCGTCGCGCGGCCGGCTTGAGGACGCGGTTGTACATGCAGGCGTAGTCGAGCGGCGTCCCGGCACGGGTCGCGAACACGGGGTCGCTCTCAGCCGCCTAACGGGTCGTGGCGCGGCGGTGTTGGAGGGCGGCGAGCATGCGTGGCGCGAGCGGGATGTCGCGGCGGCCGTAGCGGCTCTTGGGTGCGTCGATGCCGTGGTAGAGGCGTCTGCGCACGTGCAGCCGCTGCGCGTTGATGTCGACGTCTGCCCAGCGCAGGCCAGCGCGGAGGGCGTCGTTCCAGTCGGCCTCGAGGGTAGGCCTGCTGTACGTCGGCATCAGCCCCAAGCGCCCATCATCGAGCGGGCTCATCCGCTCGCGCGTAATTAACCAGCACGTCAAAGGCAACACGTCGTCGTCGACATTCCGCTTCGTCTTGGCCTCATTGCTGCTCGACGAGCTCCGGCTTCGGCCGCGGGCGACGATCAAGAAGGTCGTCCTTGACCTGGACGACAACGCTCGCCTACGCCAGTGGCAGTTCGACCACACCAGCTTGACTTGGTGCGAGCGACCGCGGCCGTGGGAGATCGAGGACGTGGTGATCGCTCTGATGCAGCCACCGCTGAACTCGACCGCCAACCAGAACCACCCCTTCTATCCGCGTGTCCACGCAGCGCGGGCGGCGTTTCGAGCAGCCGGTCGCGCTGCGATCATCGGCACGCCGGTCCAGGCGCCCAACGCGAACGCCCACGTCGAGCGATGGGTCGGCAGTGTCCGGCGCGAGTGTCTCGACCGGCTCCTGATCGTCGACCGCCGCCAGCTCGAGCACGTCCTCCGCGTCTACGTCCGCCACCACAACAGCCGACGGCCGCACCGCTCCCTCGACCTGCGCGCGCCGGACTCGATTGACACGCCGATCACACAAGGCTCTCCGCCGATCGATACGGCCGTCGTGCACCGCCACGATCTCCTCGGCGGCCTGATTCACGAGTACGAGCTCGCCCCGGCTGCATGAGATCGAGTATCTGCACCCCATGATGTCCTGAGGCGAGGCGATCCGGTCGAGCAAGCGGGGGGCACAGCGCCCCGGCGATACTCCGATTGCTCCGCCCGAGTCCGCTCGCAGTTGGAGCCTCTCGTAGTCTCTGCACCCGACGCGGATCCGAACAATGCCGTTGCCTCCGCGGACGCGGGGAGCCGCGGATGCGATCGTCTTCCCGATCGTCTCCGCGGCTCCCCGCATATCGCCGACTGCGCCATCACCTACTCGCCGGCGAGACGCGCGATCGACTCGGCGCAGATTTCACTGACCACCTTGAGATCGTTTTCATCGACAGCGTCATTGTCGTCCATGTCCGTGTGTAGCCACGGCCAGCTGTTCGAGATGCAGCGGCTGAGGTACGTGGTTGGCACGCCGGCCGCCACGAACGGTCCGTCATCTGACGCGAACTCGAGGAGAGTAGGATGGATCAGGTAGCCGAGCTCCTCGGCCACGTCCGCGATCCTGTGGTTCAGCTCTTCCGAGTTACGGATCAGCTGCCCATCGTAGATCGACTCGGTGATGTAGAAGAGCTTGTCGCCGTTCCCGACGAGGTCGAGAACGATACACGCCTTCGCGTGAGCCAGCTCCTCGCGGTGCCGCTCGACGTACGAGCTGGAACCAACTTGCCCGTACTCCTCGCCGGTGACCGTCACGAAGCGCACAGTGCGCGCGTACGGCCCATTCGCCGCGACGGCCTTCGCCGTCTCGAGGACTACCGCGACCGACGCCGCATTGTCGACGGCGCCCGGCCCGAAAGCGTTGTCGTGATGCGCAACCATCAGGACGATCTCCTCCGGATGCTCGGTACCGCGCAGCTCGCTGACGACGTTGTGCCCCGTCCCTAGCTGCTTGGTCACGTCCATCCACATCCACAGCTTCACCGGCATCGGCTCGTAGGCGACGATCCCCTTGGGTGCCGCATACCACTCGCGCAGCAGCTCCTTGAGTAGCTGCCCGTCCTCGTAGGTGATACCGGCGCACGGGAGATCGAGCCCCTCGCGCGGCGCCAGCAGCGGCGCCTGGTTGATGTTCCCGGGAAGCCGCGCGTACTCGATCAGCCCTGCGGCTCCCGCCTCTTGGACGAAGTGGAGGTCGCGCTGATTGTGGCCCGGCGCCACCTGGTTGTCGAGAGTGCGCGCGCGCGGCGGATCGTGGATGATGATCCGGCCCCGCAGCTCCTGGCCGGCGTAGTCCTCTGGGCGACCGCGGCCGCCATACATGAGCTCCGCGGTGATCCCCTCCTCTGGCGTCGGCCCACAGCCGAGGATCGCCCTTGCGGTCAGCTCGCGCTGCACCGGCTCGACCACGCGAAGCCGGGCGTCGTGCTCGTACCACTCACAGAGCCGCGGCACCTCCTCAATCGCAACGCTCAGCCCGTCAATCTCGCGCAGCTGTGATGCCACGTAATCGGCGGCGCGATGCTCCGCCGGCGTCGCCGCGTGGCGCGGCGCAAGCGCCGTGAGCGCACGCACGTGCTTCATGGCGTCGGCTGCAGACAGCTTGCTTCTCGTGATGGGTTCCATTGGGTCTCCTTTCGTCCTTCCCTTATGCGTCTTCATAGATCAGTGGCCTGCCGAGGGAGGGGGCCGTCGCCCACGCCATGAAGGCGGTCTCGTCTCCCGCATTGATCACCCTGTGCGGAACCCCTTCCTCGATCAGCGCTGCGTCGCCGGCGGCCAGCGCGAAGAACTCGCCGCCGTCTTCGCCGAGTTCGACGAAGATCTCGCCGCTGATGCAGAAGACGACCTCGTGCGCGCCTTCATGACCGGGGTCGTGCGTCGAGCTCTGGCCCGGCTGCAACGTCGACGCCGAGAACACGATCTTGTCCGAGCTGAAGTAGATGCGGATGACCTCGTCACCTTCGATGAAGGGCTTAGCCTCCCAACGCCTGCAGACCTGCACACCACTACTGACAATGCTCATCATGTCCTTTCCGTTTGAAGAGGTCGCTCCGTGAGCCCTTGGCTCGCATCCAAGGCCTCGTCGATAGTCGGCTGACTAGCCGTGCCTCCGGGTGCGCGGGCGGCCAGCGATCCGCACGCGATTCCCAGCCGCAGGCAGTCGGGCAGCGTTCGCGCGCCGATGAAGCCGTGAAGGAAACCCGCGTCGAACGAATCGCCGCAGCCCGTCGTATCGACAACGTCGACGGGTAGCGTTCCGAATGCGAGTCGCTCGCCATGGCCGAGCGCGAGCGCTCCATCGGAGCCCCGCTTCACGACGATCACCGGGGGCTGCCGGCTGCCACCCGCCGGTAGGAGTCCCAGTGTATCAGCTGCCCTTTCGACGCTGCTCTCGCCGGTCAGGCAGATCGCCTCGCGTTCGTTGACGAACACGACGTCGGACTCGGCGAGCGCGTCGGCGATGCCACCATCCCAGCACTGTGCGGGGTCCCAGTTCGGATCGATCGACGTCGTCGCCCCGGAGGCGTGCGCCTCAGCTAGAGCCCAGAGCAGCTCTTCGCTCATTGACCGCCGCAGGAACCAGCTCGTCACGTGCACATGGCGCGCACGGCGGATGAGGTCCAGCGGGATGTGCGTGGCCGCGTCGATCGCACCCATGGCCGTCAAGATCGCGCGATCGGCTGCGCTCGAAAGGATTACGCTGGCTCCCGTGGGCCGGGCACGATCGAGCACGCATGCGCGGGTATCCACGCCGCGCTCGGCTACCGCGCTCAGCATGAGCCGGCCCAGCGCGTCATTTCCTATGACGGCGTGGAGGGCGGTGACCAGACCCAGGCGCGCGGCGCCACACGCGACAATCGCGCCCGAGCCGCCGATAGCCAGAGAAATCGATCGCACGACCCTCTCCTCCTGGCCAAAGCGCGGCACCGGGTCGTCGTCGATGACGAGGAGATCGGGGTTCAGGTCACCAAGGACCAGCAGGTCGAGGCGGATGTCGCGCTGCCGCGTCATCGAAAGCACTTGGGTGCCTGTCGCATGGTTGCCCAGGCGTGGCTGTCGTGATGCCAGCTCGCGGGTCGCGCGCTCGCGGGCCGCGAGTTCCTGGATGCGCGCTCGTTCCTAACCACCGGCTCGTCGGGACTGACCACCAAGCGAGCGGTGATGATAGCGTTAATGTGATTGTGTGCCTGCCGGATCACGCCGCCCAGCAGCAGCAGCGATCCACTTTCCAGCAGCCAGACGAGCAATGCCTGTCTCACCGCGTGCATGGCACGGCGCGCGCAGAAAGACGACCGTCCCGTCGCCGAAGAGGTCGTAGTCCCACGTGTTCGGACAAAGGAAGCGCGCTCCGGCGACGGGCGACAGGTCACTCGGGCGATGCGCGTCGCCGACGATCGCCTTGGGCCCAGGAGTCGGCAAGCGTGCCTCCGCGGGCTCGTCCGTCTGCACGACAACCCTCGTGTCCTGGGGTGGAAATCCACTGCGGGCTCGGCGACAATCTCTGCAGACTTTGAGGATCGACGCCGACCTCGCCCCCTCGGCCGGAACAGTGGACGGTCTTGGGGCGCGGTTGCGGCTGCTCGTTTCCATCCCTCGTGGGTGGACCGCAGGCTCATGGCGACTTTGAAGGTCTTGAGGCCGCCGGCGTGATCCCAGCAAACGCACGATATCCCGACGACATCGTCGATGTCGTCGGACGCAACGGCGAACTCGTTGAGCCGCTCGACTACTTCGTCACTCACAACGGGAACGGGTCTGCAGCGTTCTGCCAGCTCCGTGCCGAGCTGATCCTCCGGATCGTCCGCCATCGCGGGATTGAGGCCGGTCTCAGAGAGCACGTCTCCGCCCTCGCCGGTGATGAGGAAGCAGAGGGTGCGGGACTCGATTGTCTCACCCATCCAGCTCCAGAAGTGCTTCAAAGATATCCACTGATGAGCAGTCTATGCACTCCATGTGATCGCGTCAAGCACGCAGGCGGGTCTCGCGGAGTCCCTCGGTCACAGTTGTGATCGATTCGCTCACCACAGCCTCGCACCGCTCGATCTCGACGAGGCGGCGGGCGCTCGGCCCGCTCCAGAGCGAATCGGCCCGCGCTCGCAGCGCTATATGAACGGCTGGTCGCCTCGGTGCTGGAAGCCGACGCGGTCCAACCTCGACGAGAGCGGCTGGCCTCGCGCCGGCGAGAATAGTCACCCTGTGGACTGCCGCCGCGCCTGCCACGGCCGTCTTCGGCATCGCCGACGACGGCCAGCGCGAGCGCCTGGCCGAGCTGCTCGGGGACCGGCGGCCGGATGGCCAGGCGAGCAGCGTGTCGGTGGCCAGTAGCGGGCCCCCTTGCGGTTTGGGTGGCGTCGTTCCCGCGTGGCCGCGCGCGCGCGACGACCCACGTGGAGAGAGATCGGCGTACCCCGAGGCGGACGGGAACGAGCCCGTCCTCGCTCCACTGGCGGAGCGGGCCGAGCGCCCGCCGGCGAGATGGAGCGGTGCAAGCGGTGGTGATCGCGGTGATCGAAGCGATCATAAATTGTGACCGATAACTCGCCAAGACGCACACTACATGCTTGACATGGTCACATAGAGTGTCTAGAGTGCTCGTCCATGAACACCTCGGAGGCGCTCCTGGAGATGATTCGAACCCGAGCCGGAGCCTCGGTCGCGGAAATCCGCACAGAGTTCGACGTCAGCGAAGCCACCGTTCGCCGCGCCCTGCGGCGGCTCGCCGCCAGCGGTGAGATCGTCCGCACATATGGGGGCGCGTTACCCGCGCGGCCGCTGGGTGGCGTGCCGACCACGGAGCAGGTCGCGGAGAAGGTGCGCATCGGTCGCGTCGCCGCGGCCCTCATCGAGGACGGTGACACGGTCGTCATCGGCTCAGGTTCGACAGCTCTCGAGGTTGCCCGCAACCTGATCGGGCGAAGCGACCTCACGATCATCACGAATGCCCTCGACGTCGTCGGACTCCTTATCGACCTGCCGGGTATCGACTTGATCGTGCTCGGAGGGTTGGCCCGGGTGGGGATGCATTCGCTCCTGGGCCACCTGACCGAGCTCGCGGCGTGCGAGCTTCGCGCCGACAAGCTCGTGGTCGGGATCGCTGCGTTCGATTCCCGCCATGGGCTGACGAGCGACTACATGCCCGAGATCGTTGTCGATCGCGCCCTGCGCGCGATGTCGCGCGAGGTCATCATCGTCGCTGATTCGTCGAAGTGCGGGCGCGTCGAAGCTGCCCTCGTCTCTTCGTTCTCCGAGGTGGACGTCCTCGTCTCGGACACGGATCTCCCCAACAAGGCGCAGGAGGATATCTCGGCGCTCGGCGTTCGGGTGGTGCTGGCATGACGGTCAGCGACGGCTTGGGCGTACTGGAGGAGATCGAGCTCGGGCCCGATATGATTAGGCGGACGCTGACCGAGACGGCCGCTGCGGCGGAGGAGGCTGCGCAAGCCCTGCGGGCGCGCGGAGTCGAGCGGGTGTTCGTCGTCGGCAACGGAACATCTTTCTGGTCGGCACGGTGGGTGGCCGGGTGGTACCGGAGGCTCTCCACGCCCGAGGATGACCCCTCGATGGTGGCCCTGTCGGCCGCGTCCTTCGTTCACTACCGGCCGCGGCTGTCTCCGCACGACGCGCTCCTCGCGATCTCCGCGTCGGGGGAGTTCCGAGAGGTCATCGCCGGCGTGGATGGCCTGCCCGATGGCGTGCCGACGGTGGGGGTCGTCCAGGCGGCGGACACGGCGCTGGGCCGGCGGGTGTCCCACAGGGTCGTAGCCTCGGGTGGCCCGAGCGGAATGCCGGTCATGACCCGGACGTTCCTTTCCACCGCCTCGGCGGCCGCGCTGGTCGCCATCGGGCTCCTCGCAGACGGTCGGACGCGCGGTGCGGCACGCCACGCGCTCGAGGAGGCGGCGGATGCCGCGGAGGCGGCGCTCGAGGCTGCGCGCGCGAGCGTCGACGAGGTCGCCGCCGCGCTCGCTCAGTGCGCCCACATCTTCGTCGTCGGCGGCGGCGCCGGCGCGATCGCCGCCGGCGAGGCGGCCTTGAAGCTTACCGAGATGGCCCTGCTTCCCACCCAAGGGGTGGAGACATGGGAGGCCGAGTCAGGGCTGTCTCCAGTGGTTGGCCCCGGCACGGCCGTCGTCGCCGTGCACCCGGTCGGCCCGGCGGAGGCGGCCACGAGCGAGTTCGCCGTCAGCTCCGAGCGCTGGGGCGCTCTCGTCGTCGAGGTGGCGCCTCGCCGAGCGTGCGCGCGCTCGCTCCTCCTTCCCCTCCCGGTCAGTGCGCCCGAGGCGGTGAGCCCGCTCTACGTTGTTCCTCCGTTGACCCTCGTCGCGTCCCGCTTGGCGGCATTGCG
The DNA here is from genome assembly GCA_003132665.1 of Actinomycetota bacterium. Taxonomy (GTDB): domain Bacteria; phylum Actinomycetota; class Thermoleophilia; order Gaiellales; family Gaiellaceae; genus Fen-549. The sequence goes on along the minus strand of PKYN01000002.1, from coordinate 30,941 downwards.
AGGCATCACCTTCGACACACCAGGTTGGGTCGGTCGCTACGCGGAGCAGGGCTTGCTGCATGTGCCCGGCGCACTAGAGGCGAGATGACCGTCATGTCGACTCCTTCGTCGATCGCGCCAAGGATCCTCATCAGCATCAGCGATCTCCGCTTCTCGTACGGTCCCGCGGGAGCCGGGGTGCGCCCAATCCTCGAGGGCTTCGACCTCGAGGTCCGCGAGTCGGAGCTCCTCTCCATCGTGGGCCCCTCCGGGTGCGGCAAGTCCACGCTCCTGAGCATCATCGCCGGCCTCCTTCGCGTGGATGCTGGCACGGTTCTGGTCGACGGCGCCGAACGGACCGAGCCCGGGCCAGACCGGGCCATGATCTTCCAGGAGGACGCGGTCTTCCCCTGGCGGACGGTCCGCGCGAACGTGGAGTACGGCCTCCAGATGCAGGGAAAGTCCCGCGCCGAGCGCCACCGGATCGCCGACGAGTACCTGCGGCTTGTCGGTCTGGTGGACGTGTGGGACCTCTTCCCCCGACAGCTGTCGGGCGGCATGCGGAAACGGGTCGATGTGGCGCGGGCGATGGCCGTGCAGCCCCAGATCCTCCTGCTCGACGAGCCGTTCGCGGCGCTCGACGTCATGACGAAGGAGCAGTTGCAGCTGGACTTCCTCGGGGTTTGGGCGAAAACGCAGCTGACGGCGATCTTCGTTACTCACGACCTGGAGGAGGCGCTGTTCCTCTCGGACCGGGTCGTTGTCATGTCGCGGGACCCCGCTCGCGTCATCCGTGATGTCGCCGTCCCCTTCTCGCGCCCTCGCGACCGCACGCTAAGGACATCGCAGGAGTTCCAGGAGCTGCGCGGTGAGCTTGCCGAGCAACTCCGCTTCGAGACAGGCGACCTCGAGGCGATCGAGGCGACATGAGCACGCTTCGGATCGCCGCTCACTCGGCCCTGCGGCCAGCAATCTTCATCAGACACCGCAACGTCCTGCGGCGGCTCGTCGTTCCGCTGGTAATCCTCGGAGTGTGGGAGCTCGTGTGCGAGCTCGGTCTGGTGCGTCCGCTGATCCTGCCCCCGCCGCATGCCGTCTGGGACGCGTTCACGGGGATGAAGGGGCAGCTGCCTGGCGCGATACTGACGACGCTCTCGATCACGCTTACGGGCTTCTTGATCGGCACGGCGATCGGCTTGGCGATGGGTCTTGTCATGGCCTACAGCGTGATCGCTCGTGACTTCTTCGGAACGATTTTCGACTTTCTCCGGCCGGTCCCGATCTTCGCGCTCATCCCGCTCTTCCTCCTCTGGTTCGGAATCGGAAAACCGCCCGAGGTCGCCCTTGTCTCGATGGGCTGCGCTGTCATCCTCGGCGTCTCCACGAGCGAGGCTATCCGGAACATCCCTTCGATCTACATCCGCGCAGGGCTGACGCTGGGGGCGCGGCGAAGCGGCATCTACCGGACAGTAATCATCCCGTACATCTTCCCCCATCTCGTCGGCGCGATTCGCCTCGCCGCGGCGAGTGCCTGGGGGCTCGACGTCGCCGCCGAGTTCATGGGATCACAGCAGGGGCTCGGCTACCTGATCATCGAGCAGCAGATCTACCTGCGCACGGCGGGGATCTTCGTCCTTGTTTTCGTCTACTGCATCCTCGCGATCGTCTTCGACGTCCTGATCGCGCGCATCGAGAGACACGTGACGAGATGGACCGAGCGGCGCTCGGCCAAGGGGATTGTTGCATCAATCGTCGGCTCGCAATGAGCCGGTGATGAGAGGAGGAGATGATTACATAATGCATGCTATACAGTTGCACCGGGTCGTCCTGGTGGCTTTCGGTGCGGCGATCATGGCTGCGGCGATCATGGTGACTAGCTCGTGTGGCGGGACTCAGTCAGTCGGTTCGTCGACGGCCGGGTCGTCCGCGACTGTCCCCGTCACGGTCAAAGTGGGGGAGACACCGTTCTTCGACTACCAGTTCTTCGCCGCAGCGAAAAAGCTGGGATGGGACAAGCAGTTGGGACTCAACCTCAAGTTCTCATGGCTGACCCAGAGCGGTCCCGCGGTGGAGGCGCTGACCAACGGCTCCGTCGACACCGCCAACACCTGCGTCGTCTGCAATTACCCGTACTATTCGTCGGTCCCCGACCTCAGGGACTTCGTCACAACGGAGCAGTTCAAGGGCTTCGTGCTGATCGGGCGCAAGGGCAAGAGCGAGTCATACGCCCAGTACCTCGCCAAGTTCCACAACGCGAAGAAGGCAAAGAAGGCGACGGTCGAGCAGTTGCGCGGCAAGACGTTCCCGATATACACCGCGAACTACCAGGCCCTGCTCCAGGCGGTGCTCAGCCAGGCAGGGATGACCCTAAAGGACGTCAAGGTCATCACCTTTGCCGACGATCAGAAGTCCGCGCTCGCCTTCGAAGGCGGCACCGGCGACTTCTATTTTGGCGGACTTCCGGCTGAGATCAGTATCCTCCAAGGCCGCCAGAACCAGTTCCAAATCATCGGGGGCACCGACATCCTCGGGCCGGCGGGGCTCTGGTACTCGAATGTCGCGGCCACGTCGTCTTGGCTCGCTAAGAACAAGGACACCGCGCTCAAGATAATGGCGATGTCCTACCGCTACAACCGGTACGTGAACAGCAAGCCGATGACGGTCCTCCCCATCGTCGCAGAGGCGATGAGCGGTCATTCCGGCACGAACACCACGGTGTCGTATCTTAAGTACGTGTTCAACACCTTCCTCGCGTTCCGCACGTACCAGGAGGACGCCAAGACGACGTACAACCCGAAATCCCCGCTCTACTGGGGCCGCTCCGCGATGTACTACGCGAAGCAGACGACAAACCTGCCGAAGAATGCGAACTACCTGCGGCAGAATCCGCTGAATCAGTGGTTCAAGGACTTCCTTGCGAGGAAGGACCTCCGCTCCTGGGTCGATGCACCGTTGAAGTAGCGCGCGGTGGTGGAGGCGAGGGGCCGACCGATGTACCCGTTCGCTGGTGCGTCCCGGCTCCTCAGCCTCGACGGTGCCTATCAGTAGTCCTTCGCGCTCGCCCGCGTCTTGCGCGTCGAGCGCGAAGGCCGGCCCCGGGAGCGGGCGCATGGCCCCTGACGGTCCGAGTACTCGTGGGAGAGCTGGGCGTCGGGCGTCGGGCGCTGGGCCTCCGCCGCCCGATCGCTAGTGCGGCCTCTCGTAACGTTGCACCCGAAACGCGTTCATCGTTCAGGCGGCGAGCTTGAGCTCTGTCGTGGTCTTGGCGGTGCGGCGTTGCCGGCCATAGCCACCGCGAGCAGCGGGCCCTCCGGCCTGACCAAGGATCCGACGCCCAAGTTCGAGTTCAGTGCCTCGGAGCCGGGCTCCACTTTCCAGTGCTCGCTCGACGGCTCGTTTAGCTCGTGCACGTCGCCTTACACGTCCACGGCACTGGCCGACGGCGCCCACACCTTCTCGGTCAGGGCCAGCGATCCGGCCGGTAACACCGACGCGTCTCCTCCCACTCGCTCCTTCACGGTCGACACCGTCGCGCCCGAGACCACGATCGAGAGCGGGCCCTCCGGAGCGACGAGCAACTCCACGCCCAGCTTCAGCTTCAGCGCCTCGGAGTCTGGCTCCAGCTTCCAGTGCTCGCTCGACGGCGGCTCGTTTAGCTCGTGCACGTCGCCCTACACGTCCACGGCACTCGCAGACGGCGCCCACAGCTTCTCTGTCCGGGCCAGCGATCCGGCTGGTAACACTGACGAGACCCCTGCCACTCGCTCCTTCACGGTCAACACCGTCACGCCGACCAACCCGACGACAAACCCGACGACAAACCCACCGACGAACCCGCCTGAGACCACGATCAACAGCGGGGTCTCAGGCGCGACCAAGAAGTCGTCGGGCAAGGTCTTCGCCTACTTGACGGATAAGCACTTCAGACTTTCGCAAGCCGGGAAGGTGAAGCTCGTCCACCGCTTCTCGCCGCAGAGCAAGCGATTCGGGTACGTGCTCTCGATCAAGCGAGGCGCCAGGTGGCTGGCGGTGCGAAGCGTCACGAGTACGGGATGTTTCCAGGGCTCTCGCAAGATGACGATCAAGCAGCTCTTTGCAAGAAAGCTGATCAAGATCGGCAGGTACCGCCTGAAGCTGTCCGCCGATACGAACCAGAAGGTGCTCACGTTCGAGGTTGAATGAGGGAAACTCATGGCTACCGAGCCACCGTCGAAGTTGGAGTTGCCCCGGCCTCTACAGAAGCCGAGCCCGACGAGCGTTCGCGCTCCTGGCCGTCTTGTAGACGCCGCGGCGTATCCTCCGGAAGCGCGGCCTATTGCCCACTACGTCTGCTGAGAGCGCCGCTTTCACTGACGTCCAGAGCAAAGGCTCACCAACAAACTCGCAAGCCTCCGCGTGAATCTCGCGCGCCCGCATCGGCTTCCCGGCTCGCTTGAGCACCATCATCACGGTCTCGAGTACCGGGCTCACCTTGGCGGGAACAGGCCGAGGCTCACGAGGATTAAGCAGGGCCCTGCGGAGCAATTCGTCGTGGAGCGCGCCTAGGCGGACAAGCTCAACCCCGGCTCGAGGGTTTGAACGTGCTCCGTTTAGTTCCAAAAGCTCGAGCATGCTCCGCTGTCTATAAAGCAAGGGGCGACACCGGAATCCCTGAGCGTCGCCTTGAATTCGTATCCGCTGCTCAAAACTGCACGCGGAACGAGTAAGCCCGCCGACGGCTAAGCCCTGCGGAGGAAGTAGAAGATCAACACCACGAGCAGGACGATGACTAACAAACCGATGACCCCGTATCCCGTTCCAGCGATTGCAAGCATCCCGAACCTCCGCGTCGAATGGTCGAGAGGTCTAGTACCCGGGCGACGGTAGTCTCAAGCGCAGCCGAGGTCGCCGCGCCCTCGCCGTTGCACGATAGGCCTCTCCCGAATTCGGCCTGACCCCCCGCTTCCAGTCAGAGATCCGTTGATCGGATTCCGGATGGCGCCCGCTACGATAGGAGCTTCTGGTGCCGCACTGGTTCTACACCTACTTCGTCCATGTCCTGTCCGGCAAGGGCTACCAGTTGTGGAGCGGCATCGGCTCAGACGTAGGCGAGGTCACCCTCGTTGGCCTGGTGATGGTTTGGTGGCGCCATCACAACTGCCATGTCTATCACTGCTGGCGCCTCTCCTGGCACCCGGTCTGCCGTCACCACCACCCCGACTACAAACAGATCCATGCGTGAAGCGACGCGGCTACGAGATTGCGCCAAGCGATTGTCCTAGAGCCGAATGCTGAAACTTCCCCGAGCGGTCTGCCTGGTCACCGGCGCGTCGAGCGGGATAGGCCGGGCGAGCGCGCTCGAGCTCAGGCGCGCGGGCGGCGAGCTGATCGTCTCATCCGACGAAAGCGAGCCCCTGGCGGAGCTCGCGCGGGAGATCGAGGCCACGGCTCTGGTTATCGATCTTTCACTTCCGGGCGCGGCGAGGGAGCTGGCGCGAGCGGCGCTCGCGGTTCGCGATCGCGTGGACGTGCTCGTCAACGCGGCCGGCATCGGCCTCTATGGACCGGTCGCGGAGGCCGCAACTGAGGAGATCGAGCGCGTTTTGGCCGTGAACGTCAGCTCTCCGATCCAGCTCACGGGTGCCTTGCTTCCGGGCATGCTCGAGCGGCGCCGCGGCCACATCGTCAACATCGGCTCGGTCATCGCGCACGCAGGAAGGAAGAACGAGGCCGTCTACGCCGCCAGCAAAGGGGCGCTGGAGCTGTTCACGGAGAGCCTGCGCTTCGAGCTCTACGGCAGCGGAGTCGGCGCCTCGCTCGTCTCGCCGGCGGTGGTCGAGACCCGTTTCTTCGAGCGTCGCGGCGTCCCTTACGATCGCCGCCGCCCTGCTCCGATCGCCGCCGAGCGCGTGGCGCGGGCCGTTGTCGAGGCGATCCGGCGCGACCGGGCCGAGATCGTGTTACCGGCTTGGCTCGGACTGGTTGGGCGGGTTCGCGGCCTGGCGCCGGGCACGTTCCGGCGGCTCGAGCGCCGCTTCGATCAGCCCAGGCGCTGAAACGCTCAGGACGCGGCTTGGGATCGCGGTTCGGTAACCGCTCGAGTTGAGCCCCTCGGCCACCAGTTCCAGCGCCCGAGTAGCGCCATCAGCGCCGGCACGAGCAGCGCACGCACGATCGACGCGTCGATCAGGACGGCAAGCGCAATGCCGAGCCCGATCTCCTTGACGAGGATGATCTGCGACGTGGCGAATGAGCCGACCGCAATGCAGAAGAGGAGCGCGGCCGCTGTGATGATCCGTCCGGTCCGCTCCAGCCCGATCGCCACCGCCTCGCGGTTCGGCAGCCCGGACTCCCAGACCTCTCGAATTCGCGTCAGCAGAAAGACCCCGTAGTCGGTCGAGAGGCCGAAGGCGATCGCGAACAACACGACCGGCTGGGTCAGCACGATCGCCCCCTGGCTGCGGTAATCCAATAACTCCTGCAGACGTCCGTCCTGGAAGATGAAGACGAGGATCCCGAAGGCGGCCGAAAGCGTCAAGAAGTTCATCACGAGCGCCTTGAGTGGCAAGACGATCGATCGCGTCGCCGCGTAGAGGAGAATGAAGGTAACGGCGCAGAGCAGGCCGATCGCCAGCGGCAGAGCCGCGCCGATCGAGTGCCTCTGGTCGAGGTACTGAGCGGTCGAGCCGCCCACCGGCGCCTTGGGCGGCAAAGCGCGCATCTCACGGACGAGCTGCTGCGAACTCGGGGCGAGGAAGGGTCTCCCGGATGAGACTTGCAGCTCGTAGGTACCCGGACCGAGCAACCGAGGCGGCTTGACGAGCGCCGCATTCGGCAACTCGCTGACGCGTGCCGCGTATGCCTTTGCCTGCGACGCGGTCGTGTGCTCGAGTAGGGCGTAGACGGGCGAGGACGCGCTCGCGGGGAAGTCGCTTGTCACTGCCTGATCGACAATTCGCGAGCTGATCCCGGCCGGCAGGACAGAGGCGTCGACGCCGGTGAACCTGATCCCCAAGAACGGCAATCCGAGCAAGATGAGCAGCGCGGTGGCGGCGGCGGCGACCGGGATCGGTCGGCGCATAAGCAGATGTGCGAGCCGGTACCAAGCGCCGCGCTCCCCGCGTGCGGCGCGCTCGGCGGCCAGTCGCCAGCGGCGCGGCGCGAGCGCGTTGACGCGCTGACCGAGTAGTGCGAAGAGCGCCGGCAGCACGATCAGCGCGACCAGCCCGGCGAGCAGCGCCACGAGTCCGCCCGCGATCCCCATCGAGCGCAGGTAGCCGAGCGGGAAGATCGCCAGCGTGGAGATCGCGGCCGCGACCGTGACGGCGCTGAACGCCACGGTGCGGCCGGCGGTCGCGACGGTTGTGCGGATTGCCTCGGGACCCGGGCCGCTGCGCGCAAGCTCCTCCCGGTAGCGCGAGACGAGCAGCAGGCTGTAGTCGATGCCGAGGCCGAGGCCGGAGCCGGTGACGATGTTCAGCGCATAGGTCGAGACCGGCATCAAGACGTCGAGACCCCGCAGGACGAGCAGCGAGCCGAGTATCGTCAGGCCGCCGCAGAGAATCGGCAGCAGCGCGGCGATGAAGCTGCGGAAAACCCAGAGCGCGAGTAGGAAAAGAAACGGGAAAGCGATCTCCTCGGCGCGCGTGAGGTCGTGCTGCACCTGGTGATTGACCTGCACCGTGGCGAGCGCCGTTCCACCGATCTCCACTCCGCGCATCGGCGCAAGCCGGGTATCGACGCGCTCGGCTGCCTGCCGCCAGAGAAGCTGCGAGACGTTGGCGCGGGCGTAGGCGACCAGCAGCGCCTCGCGGCCGTCGCGGGAGTGAAGCGGCGAGGCGATAACGGGGAAGATCGGCTCGGCTCGGATAGCCGCCGACACGCGCGAGAGCCGCCGGGGCGTCGGCTCGCGTACGAGCACGAGCACCTGCGGCGCGGCCGAAAGGCCGGATGCGCGCTCGATACCGCGTTCGGCCTGCAGGCTCTGGCTGCCGTGGGCGACGAAGTCGTTCGAGCCGCGGCCGAGTAGGCGCGGGGTCTGCAGGCCGATCAGGGCCGCGACCACGGTAAAGGCAAGGGCCGCCGCGAGCACCCGTCTCGGCGCGCGAACGGCGAGGTCGGCCAGCAGACCCATGCCGTGAGCCTAGGCGATGTGCCGGCGCGAGGCCAACCTGCTGACCGGCTACGTCTGCGTCGCAGTCGGGCATCGAGATCTCGAGTGCGGAGGCACTATTTGCCCTCGCGGCGATAATGGCGCCGTGCGCAACGTTCAAAGCAGCGAGAAGCAACCAGGACCGGTAGGCGAGCGCCGATGCAGTTAGCGCTTGCGCTCGTGATTACGCTGATCTCGGCCTGCTGCCTCAACCTCGGCTATCTGCTCGAGTACGACGTCGCCTCGAAGCTGCCCGCCCTATCGCTTCGCCGGCCGATCGCCTCGCTGAGATCGCTGCTGGGCAATACTCGCTGGCTCACGGGAATCGGAATCGAGTCGGCCGGCTGGCTCCTCTACGTCGGTGCGCTGGCCCTGGCGCCGCTGTCGCTCGTGCAGGCGACCGCCGCCGGAGGCATCGGCATCCTCGCGATCATGGCCTCCCGCTACACACGCGTTCCGCTGACGGGCAAGGAGCGGATCGGAGTGGCGGTGTCGGTCGTGGGCCTCGCGTTGCTCGGCGTCAGCCTGCTCGGCGACCACGGCACCGGCTCTGCCGCCGGTCACCTATGGATCGGCGTCTGGCTCGTCGCTTCCGCGGCCGCTGCCGTCGTCTTCATGCGGCTGCTCGGAGGCGTGATCGGCGCCGGGCCGGCCTGGGGCATCGCCGCGGGCATTCTGTTTGCGGCCGGGGACGTCTCGACGAAGATGGCCGTCTCGAGCGGGCCCGAGGACTTTGCCTTCCTGATCTGCCTCGTCGTGTTCTACGTCGCCGGTACGGCCGTTCTGCAGGCCGGTTTCCAGCGGGGGAGCGCGCTTACGACGGCAGGTCTCGCGACGCTGCTGACCAACGCGCTGCCGATCGCCGCCGGGATGACCGTCTTTCGCGAGCCGCTGCCCGCGGGCTGGATCGGCGCGGTTCGCATCATCGCCTTCGCGGCGGTCGTCGCGGGCGCGGTTCTTCTGGCCTCGCGCACGAAGGCGACGGAGCAGCGCCCGGCGCCGGAGCAGACGCGCGACCTCGCCTCGAGCTCTACCTGAGCGCGTTCGTTCGGGAAGGCGCCGAGTCAGCCTTGGCGCTCGAAGCGAGCCTGCTCTTCGGCCGTCCGCTCGGCGGTCGGTTCAGCCTCGAGACGCTCGTCCGGAATCGGCTCGCCGCTCTCGATCGACAATCCATAGCTGCCGGCGGCAAGCCTCTGCTCGGCCCGTTCAACGGCCGTCAGCTCGGCGCGCAAGTTGTCGGAGAGCCCTTCGTCCAGCTCGGCCTCGTACACGTCCGACGCCTGATCGGCCATGTGTATCTCGGTCGTCGGCTCGTCGCTCTCGCGCGGCGCCAGCCCGCGGATGCTCTCCTCGATTCGCTCGCGCTCGCGGGAAAGCAGTTTGCGTGCTCGCTCAGTATCCATGTTTCGAGCGTACACCCTGACACCACGGTAAGGACGCCTCCGAGCCCAAAGCCCTACCCGGACGCGCCGACCGGCGATCGTTCCGGCTTGTTCGGATTCGACGGCAACCCGCGCGCGACCGGCGCACCCGCCGGCTGCGCCGGTAGGAGCGTCTTCGCCGTGCTCGGGTAGCGCTGGTCGTGGAAGAGCTTGGCGGTCTGCGTCTTTCGCCGCGGCGCCAGCAGTTTGAGCGCCAGCACCGCGCAGATCGCCCCCGCGGGCGGCGCGACGAGGTAGACCCAGATCGAGCGGTAGTTGCCGGAGACGACGGCGGGCCCGATCGAGCGCGCCGGATTCATGCTGGCGCCGGTGTAGGGGGCGCCGATTCGGATCAGGATCGGCAGCGCAACGATGACCGCGGCCGGCGTCCAGCGCGCCGTTCTCGCCGAAGAGAGAAAGCCGAAGATCAGGAGAACGAGTGCTGCGGTCAGCCCGCACTCGATAGCGGCGGCCCCGAGGGCGGACACGGTCGGGAGCGTCGCCGCGTCGTCGATTCGGCTCGCCCAGTTGCCCCAGGCGCCTCGCAACAGCGCCGCCGCGGCAAGCGCGCCGAGCAACTGGGCAATCGTGTACCCGGCCAGATCGTGGGAGTGAATGTGACCTCGCAGCCAGAAGCCGAGCGTGACAACCGGGTTCAGGTGCGCTCCGCTCCTACGGCCGAGCGGTGAGAGTGCGATCGCGGCGACCAGCAGGCCGAACGCCAGCCCGATCGCCACCAGCCGCAGCCCGTTCCAGGGCAGGTCGCTGTGCACTGGTGAAGAAGGGCTCGCGAGCACGACCACTGCGGAAAAACCCAGAAAGAGCAGGAGGAACGTACCCACGAGCTCGCTTGCCCACTCCCCGAAGTGCCATCCGCCGGTGCGCGGCTGCGGCCCGGTCGCCGGGCGCTGCCGATCGGTGTGCGAGGCGGCTCGCGCTCTACTAGCCATCGACGAGAAGTCCCTGGACGGGACCGAGCAAACGCTCCGAACGCCGCGATACATGCGGCAGCCGAACGAGCCGGTGCGTCAACGGCTGACCGGCTTGGCGGCGCTCCAACTGCTCCTTGCTGATCGGCTTCCAGTAATCGTCGATCACCCGCGCCGGATCGCCGTCGATTTGCTCGCTCGCTAGCTCGAGATGCTCGGACCAGAGGCGAAGGCGGGTGCTGCGGGCCAGCTCGGCGTCGTGCGTGACGACGTTCATTTCGGTGTCGTTGAAGAGCGAGTGCTCGTTGAGGTTGGCAGAACCGACCGTTAGCCACACGTCGTCGACGATGCCAATCTTGGCGTGCACGTAGACGGGATTGGCGAGCCGGCCGGCGCGCGAATAAAGCGCGCAGGCGAGCAGACGACCCGCATCGGCGTCCGCCTCCACGAGCTCGCCGAGCATCCCCCGCGTGTCGTCGCCGCCGCCGACCGGCTTGGCCGGCAAGACGAGCAGCAGCCGGAAGTCGTCGGCCGGCGGCCTCAGAAGCTTGTCTTGCAGGATCAATGTGATCTCCGGCGACCAGAGAAACTGGTTCTCCAGATAGATCAGGCGCTGCGCCGAGCGCAGCGCCCGCAGGTACGACTCGAGGATGCCGAAGTCACCGCGCGGCGTAGCGGTATAGATCTTCTCGGGCACGGTTCGCACGACCTGCAGCTCGACGTCCCCGGCGGGGGCGACCGTGCCGGGACATTCGATTTCCGCCCCACTCACCTCCTGCCAGCGCATCCGGAAGTGCTCGGCGACGTCGGCGACAGCCGGGCCCGCAATCTGCGCGCTCGCGTCGTGCCAGCCGATCTCGCCGCGCCAAAGATGAGCGCCAGTGTCGAAGCGATCCCCACCGTCCGAGGTCAGGTCGATTCCGCCGACAAAAGCGATCCGGTCGTCGATCACGATCGTCTTCTCGTGGTGGCAGTGCATCGGCCGTTCCTTGGCATCGAGCTCGCAGTGGATCTGCGAGCCGCGGCAGAGGCTCTCGCGCATCCTTCGCACCGTCGCTCGCGAGAGGCGATTGAGTGGCAGCGGCGCTCCCGCCCAGACCAGCACGCGTACCTCGACTCGTTCGGCGAGCTCGGCCAGGAGATCGCGCAGAATCGTCGGTTTCGCGCCGCGCGTCAGGGCGAAGCCGGGAGTGAAGCTCCAGCCGGCGATGTGGACGCGCGACTCGGCTCGCTCGAGCTCGGCCACTAACCGCGGCAGCACTTCGGCGCCGTCGATCAGGACCTCGAGCGAACCTCCCTGGCGCGGCTGCGCCCCGGCGGCGGCCCAACCGCCCGCGGGAGGGTCGAGCGCTCCGAGCCGGCCGATTCGCCCGAGCCGGCGCCGGTGGTGGGCGCAGGTGGCGCGGCTGGCCGCCGCTCCCAACTGGCGATCGGTGCCGAGCGCGAGCTTGTGGGCTACGGGAGCGAATCGTCGCATTCCGTTGGAAACCGCGGAGGATCGGCGCATCACCTCTGTTTACCCGGACTCGCCTGCGGTAGTCCTTCGCTGCGGTCGCCCACTCGGTCACTGTGCCGAGCGCCTCGCCGGGACCTTTCCCGATGCGAAGCGTCAGGGGCTTGACTAGACGGACGGAAACGGAGATCTGAGCAGGAACTTCCGGGCGCCCCGGCTTTTCCGGGCGTGTGCTACCTTCGACGGCATGACCACGACGCATGAACCCGCTGTGAGAGCGGGCTGGAGGGGCGTCATCGAGGAGTACCGGCCCTTCCTGCCCGTCTCGGACATGACCCCGGTCGTGACGATGCTCGAGGGCGGCACGCCGCTGATCGAGGCGCCGCGTCTCTCCGAGCGCGTCGGCGCCAGGGTCTGGCTCAAGTTCGAGGGGCTCAACCCAACCTGCTCCTTCAAGGATCGCGGCATGACGATGGCCATCTCCAAGGCGCTCGAGCGCAAGGCGCCGGCCGTCATCTGCGCATCCACCGGGAACACCTCCGCGTCGGCGGCGGCCTATGCCGGTCGCGCCGGCATGACCTGCGCCGTGCTCGTGCCCGAGGGCAAGATCGCGCTCGGCAAGATGGCCCAGGCGCTCGCCTACGGCGCGCGCGTGCTCGAGATCCGCGGCAACTTCGACCGCGCGCTCGAGATCGTGCGCGAGCTGGGCGAAAAGGCCGGGCTCGAGATCGTCAACTCGATCAACCCCTTCCGCATCGAGGGGCAAAAGACGGGCGCCTTCGAGATCGTGGACGTGCTCGGCGACGCGCCCGACGTCCACTGCATCCCGGTCGGGAACGCCGGCAACATCACCGCCTACTGGCGCGGCTACCGCGAGTATCTCGAGGCGGGCCACTCGACCCGAACGCCGCGCATGCTCGGTTTCCAGGCCGAGGGCTCCGCGCCGCTCGTGCACGGCCATCCGATCGAGAATCCGTCCACGATCGCCACCGCGATCCGCATCGGCAATCCCGCCTCCTGGAAGGGCGCGGAGGCCGCGATCAGCGAGTCGGCGGGCAGCGTCAGCACCGTGACCGACGAGGAGATTCTCGCCGCGCAGTCGCTGCTCGCAACGACCGAAGGCGTCTACTGCGAGCCCGCCTCGGCCGCATCGGTCGCGGGCCTGCTCAAGCTGGGTGTCCCGGAAGGCTCGAGGGTCGTCTGCATCCTCACCGGGCACGGTCTCAAAGACCCGGATATCACGATCAAGGCCGTTCCGAAGCCCCCCGTTGTGGACGCGGATTACGCCGCCGTCTGCCGCGCGCTCGGTCTCTGAGCTCGTTTCCGAAACGAAGCGCTCCGCGTGTGGCCGTTCCGGTGGTGCGATGTCTTGCTGGCACAAAACCGGCACATTCGCTTGAGCATTTTCTCGATACCGTTTCACGCCCCGTGGGTGGGCGGGAAACGGCGCCCGTACACCGAGACGTGAAGTCGGGACGGAAAGAGATTCCGGTTCCTCTCTGACCCGTACTCCGGGGCGGAGAGTGGGCTCAAGAGGCGCCGGGACTCCTGAATTGCCGGAGCTTGAGAGCCTCGAATCGTCGGCTCAACGGAGAGACTTGACAGGGCTCGCTCATATTGATAGAAATCGATGCATCGACATCGGTCGATATGAACCCGCGTAAGGAGTCGCAATGAAGCTGCATCACGAGGAAAAGAAACTGCTGAAGCTCGAGTACTGCGAGCGCTGCGCGATCGCCGAAAACCCGGCCGTCATCTTCGCTGAGTGCGCGCGAGACCGCATGATCCAGAACATGCTTCGAAGCGGTTTCCGGCCCGTATGACCGACGCGACGACAGCCGTGGCCGGGTGTGTGCCGCTCGCCGCGCCGGCTCTCTCGAACGAGGAAGCCGAGGCCACGGCCAGGTTATTCGCCGCGCTCGGCGATCCGCATCGGGTGAAGATCGTCAACCTGCTGACCACCAATCGAGAGCCGGTCTGCGTGTGCAATCTGACCCGGCCGCTCGGGCTCGCGCAGCCAACCGTGAGCCATCACATGAAGAAGCTGGTCGAGGCTGGATTGCTCGACAGAGAGCAGCGCGGCAAGTGGGCCTTCTACTCTCTCAACCACGAAGCCGTGAGCAAGCTCGCCGGCTTGATCGATCTCGAAGGAGGAAGCCAGTGACAACTTCTGCAGAGGAGCTGCGCGAAGAGGTGCGTCGTCGCTACGCCGAGGCCGCGCTCACCGTCAGCGAGAAGGGCGGGAAGGCCTGTTGCAGCGGCGAGAAAGCCGCCAGTGACGCCTTCGGCGCGGTGGGCTACAGTGCCGGCGAGCGCGACGAGCTTCCCGAAGCGGCGGCGCTGGCCTCGCTCGGCTGCGGCAATCCGATCGCGGTCGCCGACCTACACGAGGGCGAGACGGTGCTCGACCTGGGCTCGGGCGGCGGCATCGACGTGCTCCTGTCCGCAAAACGGGTCGGTTCGGGCGGGCGGGCATTCGGGCTCGACATGACCGACGAGATGCTGGCGCTGGCGCAGCGAAATGCCGAGCAGGCCGGTGTCACGAACGCGATCTTCCTCAAGGGCATGATCGAGCAGATCCCGCTTCCGGCCGCGTCGGTCGACGTCGTCATCTCCAACTGTGTGATCAACCTTTCGATCGACAAGCCCGCGGTGCTGCTCGAGATCGTGCGCGTGCTCAAGCCGGGCGGGCGGATCGGCATCTCGGACGTCGTAGCCGAGGATCGCCTCTCGCCGGCCGAGCGCGCCGAGCGCGGTAGCTACTCGGGCTGCATCGCCGGAGCGCTGTCGAAGAGCGAGTACGAGCAAGGGCTTGCGGCGGCGGGATTCGAGCGTGTCTCGCTCGAGTTCACACACGAGGTCGAGGACGGCATGCACGCGGCGATCGTCAAGGCCGTCAAGGCCGAAGGCCCGAGGCAGGTGGCGAAGTCGCTTCCTCTCCCCGGAAGCCGCTCGAAAGGGAAGTGCTGCGGATGAACGTCCTTTTTGTCTGTGTCCAGAACGCGGGTCGCTCGCAGATCGCCGAGGCGCTCTTCCGTCTCGCCGCGTCCGATCGTCACGAAGCGCGCTCCGCGGGAAGCAACCCCGCGGCGCGGGTGCATCCCGAGGTTGTCGAAGCGATGCGCGAGCTCGGCGTCGATCTCGCCGATCGCGACCCGCACGAGCTCGAGCGCGCCGACGCCGAATGGGCCGACGTTGTTGTGACCATGGGCTGCGGCGATGCCTGCCCCGTGATCCTCGGGAAGCGCTACATCGACTGGGATCTCGACGACCCGGCCGGTCAATCGCTCGAGCGCGTGCGCGAGATCCGCGATGAGATCGAGCGCCGGGTCGATCTCCTCGTTCAGGAGCTCGACCAGACGCCGGAGAGGAGCTAACGATGAAGTACGTATTGTTCGTCTGCACCCAAAACGCCGGGCGCTCCCAGATGGCGCAGGCGTTCTTCGAGCGGTACGCGCCGAAGGACGTTCACGCCGAGTCGGCCGGGCAGGACCCCGCTAAGGCGGTGTGGCCCGAGGTCGTCGAGGCGATGCACGAGGTCGACATCGACCTTTCCGGGCGGAAGCCGAAGCGACTCGACCTCGAGATGCAGCTGCATGCCGATTGGGCCATCACTCTCGCTTGCGCCGGTAGCTGCCCCTACGTCCCGAGCGTGGCCGAGGACTGGGACGTGGCAGATCCGCATGGCCGCTCGCTCGAAGAGGTACGTGAGATCCGCGACGAGATCGAGCGCCGCGTCATAGATCTGATCAAGGAGCGGCTCGATTCGATCCGCTCCGATCGGACCGCACATGGAATCAGGCTGCGACGTCTCCTACCGTCGCTCGTCGAGGAGTTCTCGAGCACGCACTCCGCGGAAGAGATTCGAGCGTGCGCGGACATGATGCTCGCTCGTTATGACGAAGCGCCCGTGCGCTCGTTCGCGCTCGCACTCGCAGAGCGCGAGACGCGCGCCTGTCTTCGTGAAGGTCGCTGTAAGCCCGGCGCCGACGGGTCGCGCTGATGGCGGTTCTTGAGCAGGCGCCGCTGACCCCGCGCCAAGGCGAAGGAGAAACTGCGGTTCTCGGGAGGCTCTCTACTCTCGATCGCTTCCTGCCGCTCTGGATCGGGCTGGCGATGGCCGCCGGGCTGGGGCTAGGCGCGCTGATACCTAGCTTGAACGACTGGCTCGACAAGCTCCAAGTCGGCACCGTGTCCTTGCCGATCGCCGCCGGGCTGCTTCTGATGATGTATCCGGTGCTCGCGAAGGTGCGCTACGAGGACATTGGTCGCATGAGCCACGACGGCGTCAGCGACCGGCACTTCTTCGGTGTCTCGCTCCTCCTCTCCTGGCTCGTCGGGCCGGCGCTGATGTTCGCGCTCGCCTGGCTGCTGCTCGCCGACCAGCCCGCCTATCGCACGGGGGTGATCATCGTCGGGCTGGCGCGCTGTATCGCCATGGTGCTGGTCTGGAACGACATCGCCCGCGGCGATCGCGAGCGCGCCGCTGTACTCGTCGTCTTCAACGCGCTCTTTCAAGTCGTCGCCTACTCGCTGCTCGGCTACTTCTATCTGACGCTACTACCGGGCTGGCTCGGTCTGGACACGCAGGGCTTCTCGCCGGGCATCTGGGAGATCGCCCGCACGGTACTGATCTTCCTCGGAATCCCGCTCGCCGCCGGCTTCCTGACTCGGCGGATCGGTCTCAAGCGTCGCGGCCGTGACTGGTACGAGCAGCGCTTCATTCCGCGAATCGCGCCGATCACGCTCTACGGGCTGCTCTTCACGATCGTGCTGTTGTTTGCCATCCAGGGCGACAAGATCACCTCCCGCCCGCTGGATGTGGCTCGGATCGCCTTGCCGCTGCTCGCCTACTTCGCCGTCATGTGGCTCGCCGGCTTCGGCGCCGGGCGGCTGATGCGGATGCCCTACGCCCAAACCGCGAGCCTCGCCTTCACGGTCGCCTCGAACGACTTCGAGCTGGCGATCGCGGTGGCGGTGGGCGTCTTTGGCGCAACCTCAGGGCAGGCGCTGGCGGGTGTCGTGGGGCCGTTGATCGAGGTGCCGGTGCTCGTCTCGCTCGTCTATGTGGCGCTCTGGGCCAGCCGCCGACTGCGCTGGCCCGAGCCTCGAGCTGGAGCGGCTGCATCGAGTCCGACGGCTCAGGCCGCGGGCGAGGGAGGGGTCGAAGCATGAACTCCAGCGAGCGACTCGAAGCGTTCCTCTCAGTCTGAGAGCGGGCGGAAAACTTAGGCGCCCCGGCAGGCGACGTGCTCGTCGAGAGATCGACCTCGGAATTTCAAGCTGGTGGGGAGTGGAAGAGCTATTCGTAGGTCGCGCAGGCCGACGATTTGGAGGCCGCCCGATGTTTCGTATTTGACGAGGCGCGGAAAGCCGTGCTAGCTTGAAAACAGCTTCGGCAACGAAGACGGAGCTACGGCAAAGGAGCCTCGGAGCGCAAACGGCGTGCCGGGGCGTTTTTTTTGGTCCCGTCGATGTGGGCGGGATAGGAAGGCAGGGCTGCCTTGGAACGCCTCGTGCGTTCTGGGGCTTTTTTTGTTCGTACGACGTTTTCGACGTGGGGGCCCTGTCCCCGCACAGAAGGAGGTCTAATGCTTCCCTATCCCACATGGCTCAGTCCGGGCGACAACGCTTGGCAGCTGACGGCGGCGACCCTCGTCGGGCTGATGAGCGTGCCGGGTCTGGTCGTTCTGTACGGCGGCGTGATGCAGAAGCGCTGGTCGGTGAACAGCATGATGCTGTCGTTCGTTGCCTTTGCGGTCGTACTGATCGCCTGGGTGCTCTGGGGCTTCAAGATGGGCTTCGGAACCCCGGTGCACGGAGGCAGCAGCTTCTTCGGCAACTTCGTCGGCAAGCCCGGGAGCGTGCTCGGCCATACCGGCGAGCAGGCGCGGGCGAACATCCCGCTTTTGAACGGAGCGATGCCGCAGTTCAGATTCCCGCAGTCTTCGCTGGTCTACTTCCAGTTCGTATTCGCGGCGATCACGCCGATCCTGATGCTCGGCTCGGTGCTGGGCCGGGTCAACTTCAAGGCCTGGATCCCGTTCGTCGCGCTTTGGATGACCTGCGTCTACTGCATCGACGCCTTCCTGATCTGGGGCGGCGGCTACTTCGCTCAGCACGGTGCGATCGACTACTCGGGCGGCTATGTGATCCACCTCTCCGCCGGTGTCTCGGGCTTCGTCGCGGCGGCCGTGATCGGCCCGCGCCTGGCACGCGATCGCGAGATCGACGCGCCGAACAATCTGGCCATGGTCGCGCTCGGGGCCGGACTGCTCTGGCTCGGCTGGAACGGCTTCAACGGCGGCGACCCGTACTTCGCGGGCGCCAGCGCCTCGGCGGCGGTTCTGAACACGAACCTCTCCACCGCGGTCGCCTTCCTGGTCTGGGTGCTCTGCGACTACGCCACCAAGCGCAAGCCGTCGATGATCGGCAGCGTCAACGGCATGATCGTCGGGCTGGTTGTGATCACGCCGGCGGCCGGGTTCGTCAACGGCTACGGCGCGATGGCGCTCGGAGCGACCGGCTCGGTGCTGGTCTACCTGGCCTACAACTACGTGAGCCGGTTGCGTCCGTTCCGTAACGTCGACGACACGCTCGGCGTCATCTACACGCACGGTTTCGCGGGGCTTCTGGGTGGACTGCTGGTAGCTGTCTTCGCAGACCCGAAGATGCTCGTTTATCTGGGCATCGGCAAGGGCTCCGGCTTCTCGGCCACCGGCCTGATAAGCGGGAACTGGGTGTTGCTCAAGTGGCAGGCTCTCACGGCTCTGTTCGTGATCGCCTGGTCGGCGGGGATCACGTTCATCCTGCTCAAGTTCGTCGGGCGCTTCGTCTCGCTGCGCATGAGCGAGGAAGACATGGAGGCGGGCGACGTCGCGGTGCACGGCCACGAGGTCTATCCGTCGGACATCCCGTCACTCGCCCTTCCCACCGGCATTCCCGGTTGGGTGGCGGTTCCTCTGGGGAGCGCGGCCAGCAAGAGCGGAAACGGAGGTGATGAGCCTCCAAAGGCATAGTCCGCTCAGCCAAGGATGGAGAGTGAGTCGCGAGAGGCGGCAACCCTTCGCAGTCGGGACGACGCTGTCCGTAGCCGGCTCGCGACTCGCTCTCTCCTTCGCCGGAGCCTCGGATGAAACCACCGTTCTCTCATACGGGAGCGGGCGGGAGCAGACTCGCCACGACAACATTTGGAGAGAGAAGTCATGCCTATAGAAATCATCGTCTCTTACGACGCCACCGAGATGGATCAGGACGCGCTCGCGCTCGGTCAGATCCTGGCCGGGGAGGGCGACTCGCTTGCACTTGCCTACGTGCGCCACGCCAAGGAAGAGGGCGACGAGCGCGAGCAGCTCGCCGCCGAGGAGGCCGCCGAGCTGCTCGACAGCGGCGCCCGGCTTCTCGGCAAGCCGGATGCTCCGCGGTTCATCGTTTTCAGCGCCTCGACACCGGAGGGCCTGAGCCAGCTCGCCACGAGCGAGCAGGCGAGCCTGGTTGTCTTCGGCTCCGAGTACCGGACCGCCGGCGGGCACGTGGAGCCTCAGTCCTCGGCCCGGACACTGCTCGACGGCGGGCGGATCGCGATCGCGATCGCGCCGGCCGGTTATCGCGAGCGGAACGGCAAAAAGAAGATAAAGACGATCGGGGCCATCACCCCGGACGACGACCCCTGCGTCAAGACGACCGCCGAGTCGCTCGCGCAGCGGCTCGGCGCGAAGGTCGCGACCAGCCCTCTCATCACCCCCGATCTGCTGGTCATCGGCTCGAAGATCGGGACGCGTCACGGTGTGGTCTCGATGAGTGCCGCCGGTCTGTACCTGATGGGTGCGGTTCGCTGTCCGGTGCTCGTCCTGCCGAGAGGAGAAGGGGTGGATTTCTGACGGCTCGGGCGCCGTCGGGCCGAGCTCTGACAGGGAGACAGAAGATGAGAATCGAACAGCCGAATCGTCTGTGGCGGGAAAGACCCGCGAGCACCCGCCCTGCCCGGGAAGGCGTCACGCATGCCGCTTGAAGGGCACGCGGAGCGCCTCGTCGCGCCGCTCAGACCGCGAGACAAGTACTTCCTCGCGGCCATGGCGTGCGCGGTCGCCCTGGGTATCGGCGCCGGTTCTTACGCCTATGCGACCCGAGCGCCTCAACCTTCGAACAAGGGTTGTGTCGTCGTTACGGTCGCGTCGTCGCTGGGAGGGACCACGCTTCGAAACTGCGGCAGCGCGGCCCGCGAGTTCTGTCGGGCTCAGGGGAAGGCGGGGGGAGCGATCGCCGCCGAGTGCCGTCGTCAGGGGTTCCCGCCGCCGCCCGGCGCCTAGGCCCTAGCTCGCTGCGGCGCTCTTTCGCCTCCGGGTATTGCAAACGTTTGCAAAGATAAGCCGGCAGCCAACCGAAAGCCGAAGAATTACTCATTTCCCTGTAACAGTGCCGGCTAAGCTCGTTGAAAACCATCCTGGCGAAGCTTCGTCCGAACCAGAGAACGTTTGCATGGATAAAATACGGCCAAGCTGAGGCTGACAGGCGGGCCGCTTCGCCTGTGACTCCTGCGGGCGCCACCCGGCGCTTGCAGGAGTCGCTCGGCGGTCTGCGACAGGTACCGAAGCCGAAAAGGAGAAACGTAGATGGTGGCGCACGGCGGAAAAAGGTTCGTCCCTGGATTTCCCAAGGATTTCGGCTGGGGAGTAGCTACCTCGGCCTACCAGATCGAAGGCGCGGTCGACGAAGGCGGTCGCGGACCGTCTATCTGGGACACCTTCAGCCACGAACCGGGGCGCACTCAGCGCGGCGAGAACGCCGACGTCAGCTGCGATCACTATCACCACTGGCAGGAAGACGCCGATCTTATGGCCGACCTCGGTCTGAGCGTCTATCGCTTCTCGATCGCCTGGTCCAGGGTCATGCCGAACGGCAAGGGACCGCTGAACGAACAGGGCGTCGACTTCTACTCGCGACTGGTAGACGGCCTGCTCGAGCGCGGTATCACGCCGTTCCCGACGCTCTATCACTGGGATCTTCCGCAGGCGCTGGAGGACGAAGGCGGCTGGGTAAATCGGGACACGACGCAGCGCTTCGCCGAGTACGCGGCCGCGATGTTCGATCGCCTCGGCGATCGTGTCGACCTCTGGGTCACGCACAACGAGCCTTGGGTGACCGCCTTCATGGCATACGTCGGTAGCGAGAAGGCGCCGGGCATCTACAACGACTGGCCGCTGGCCCTGCGCGTCTCGCACCACCTGCTGCTCTCGCACGGGCTCGCCGTTCAGGCGCTTCGCGCCGGCCGCCCCTCCGCGAAGATCGGAATCGCGCCCAACCTGCACCCCACCAGGCCGCTCGCCGACACCCCCGAGGATGCGAAAGCGGCGCAGATCTGGGACGGCTTCCAGAACCGCTGGTTCCTCGATCCGGTGTTCAAGGGCGCCTATCCCGAGGACATGCTCGCCGAGTACGAGCGCTTCGGCTTCGAAGAATCAGTCGAGGACGGCGATCTGGCGGCTATCTCGAGCCCGATCGATCATCTCGGCGTCAACTTCTACCACCGCGTGGCCGTCACGCAGAAGCCGGATTCGCCCTATCTGGGCTTGGTCTGCGTTCCCACCCAGCTGCCGCTGACGGAGATGGGCTGGGACATCACGCCCGACGGTCTGCACGAGATGCTGCTTCGAATCAAGCGCGACTACGGCGACATCGACATCTACATCACCGAGAACGGCGCCGCCTTCCCGGACGAATGGGACGGGGGAGACGTGGTCGAGGATCCCGATCGCATCGACTTCATCTCACGCCACCTCGAGGCGTTGTCGCAGGCGATCGCCGACGGCGTCAGCGTCAAGGGCTACTGCGTCTGGTCGCTGCTGGACAACTACGAGTGGGAGAAGGGCTACGCCAAGCGCTTCGGTCTCTACTACGTGGACTATCCGACGCAGCGGCGCATTCCCAAGGGCAGTGCGCTCTGGTACCGCGATCAGATCGCCGCTGCCCGCGCGGGCGGTTCGTAGCGCCGCTCCGCGGCAGGTTGTCTGGGCTAGTCAGCGCCGCCGCAGCGCGAGAAGCCCAAGCGTCACGGCGGCGATCAGCGCTACGCGACTCAAGTCGAGAGTCGGCTTCCACTCGACCCGGCCGCCTTGGATCACAACCAGGCCGACCGGCCGGGCGCTGTTACAGCTTCCGCCCTTGCCGTTTTCCTCGCCGCCTGGATTGCACTTGCAGCGCCGAACGGCGGCGACGGGGATGATCGTCACGCCGTCCAGCTCGATCCGCTCGCCGAAAACCCGTTGCGCGGTTGCCTGGTCACGTATCGCGCGCCCGGCTTGCCGGGGCCCGCGCGCCGCGCGTTCGCTTTCTGGACGGTCTGCCATCGGTCTCTCCTTTGCTCGGAATCGTTATTGGACTGGACGGTCACACGTTACGACCGCCAGGTCGCCGCTCGACCACACGACGTGCGGCTCCAGGCCGGCCTCGCGCAGCCAGCTGAGCTGATCGTCGAGCCGGTCGGGACGGTCGAGGGACGACGAGACGGGCGTTTCGGCCAGCGCCGGATTATCAGGCACGAAGACGTCGGCAAAGACGAAGCGCCCGCCGCCGGCGAGCACCTCGCCGATTCGGCGGAAGAGGAGCCGCTTGTCGGCGCTTTCGAGGTGGTGGATGGCCAGCGCCGAGACGACGAGATCGAATGGCCCGTCGGGGAGAGGGTCCTCGAGCCGCCGAACGACGATCTCTTCGATGCGATCCCTGCTCAGCGCCTCGCGCGCCGCCCCGAGCATCTCCGCCGACGCGTCGACGAGCACAATCCGGGCGCCGGGGTGCTTCGCGAGCACGCGCTGCGCCGTCTCGCCGGTGCCCGCGCCCAGGTCGAGGATTCTCGCCGCCGTGAGCGCCTCGGTCGCGTCTGCGACCGCGTCTTCCAGCTCGTCGTAGCGCGGCACCTCGCCGCGAACGTGCGCCGGGTAGGAATCCGGATGGAAGTGATTGTGGGCCAAGAGCCCGGAAGATAGCCGAATCCTGGCCACGGAACACGAAAAGTTGGTTTTACCGGGCCGTACCGGGACAATAGAGAGAGCAGACTCAAACGAAGGAGGAAGATATGGGATTTGTTGATCGGGCGAAAGCCGCGGCGGGGACGGCTTCCACGAAGGCGCGCGAGGGCGTTGAGGATATGAAGACGAAGCGCGAACTCGGAGAGACGTACGACAGCATCGGCAAGCTCGTCGTCGAGCTCGTCGAGGGCGGCGAGATCTCAAACGAGAAGCTCACGCCCTTGGTCGAGAAGGTCAAGACACTCAAGGCCGCGCTCGAGGTCTGAGATTAGCTTCCTAGGGCGCCGGCTTTCTTCCGGCGCCCCGGAGAGCCTCCCGGCGCCGACCCCCAACCGTTCTCGTCGCGAATCAGTGGCCAAGGCCGAGCTGAACCGCCTTGACCACCAACAGAACGACCGTGGTCAGAACGTAGAGCCACATCAGGCGCATTGCCAGCCGCCGCTCTCGCGACCAGACCGGCTTCTCCAGAAGAGCGAGCGGAGGCATCGTCCAGCTCTCTCGCTCGACGTAAACAGGAGGCTCTGCAGGCTCTTCTCGCCGCCGAGTAAGGAATGTCCTCGTCGCGAGAAGAACGAGGCCGGCTACTAGTAGGGCGCCGAGCACGAGCGCGAGGATCAGGACATTTACCGATGGCACCGCGGTCGTCACGACCAGGATGCCCGAGAGCACGAAGAGAACTCCGACGATGATGCTGGCGAGCACATTGAGCCAGGTTCTGTTGACCCACGGCCCGAGTACGTGCTTGTCGTTGCAGAGCATGATCAGGAAGATGGTTACGCTCGGCAGGAGCACGCCGGCCAGCGCCTGGACGGCGACGGTGACGAGCCCGAGCGGCGCGCGCGGGATGAGCACGATGCCGGCGGCGAGCAATGTCAAGCCCGAGAAAGCGACGTAGAAGAGCTTCGCCTCGCGGAAGGAGCGGTTCAGCGAGTGGCGGCTTCCGAAGGCGTCGCCGAGCGCATAGGAGGTCGCCAGCGTGACGGCCTGCGCCCCGATGATCGAGGCGCTGAGCAGAACGACCGCGAAGAGCACGGCGGCCGGCCGGCCGATCGTCTGAGCGAGGCCCACGGCCACCGCGTGAGCGTCCTTGAAGTGGCCATGGCGCGGAGTCCCGTCGAAGGCGAAGGCGGCTGTGATCATCAAGGCGGCCGCGCCGACGACCACGAAGACGGCGCCGATGATTGTGTCGGCGCGCTCGTAGTTGATCCAGCGCGGCGTTATCCGCTTGTCGATCACGTTCGACTGCTGGAAGAAGAGCTGCCAGGGCGCAACAGTCGTTCCGATGATCGCGATGATCAGCAGGACCGAGGTCGAGTTGACGCCTCCGTGCACGCTGGGGACCAGAAAGCCGTGCAGCACGGGGCCGGCGTGGGGGTGGCTGAGCAGAGCAAGCGGAATGACGATCAGGCTGGCGGCGATGAACACGTACATGAAGCGCTCCCAGTTCTGGAAGCTGCCGGTGAGAGTCATCGCAATCAGCGCCAGGGCGGCGAGCGGAACGACGATGTAGCGATTTACGCCCAGGTACTCGAGCGCCAGTGTGATCCCGATGAACTCCGTCAGGATGGTGAGGAAGTTGAGCACGAATAGCGCTCCGACCGAGTAGGTGCCCCAAAAGCGTCCGAATCGCTCGAAAACGAGCCGGGCATGCCCGACGCCCGTGACGGCGCCCAACCGCACGACCATCTCTTGATTGACGATCACGACGACGATCAGGAGGGCGAGCACCCAGAGCAGGCTGGTGCCGTAGTTCTGTCCGGCTTGCGCGTAGGTCGATACTCCGCCGGCGTCGTTGTCGCCGACCATCACGATCAGGCCGGGCCCCATGATCGCAAGCAGAGCTTTGGTCCGGCCACGCCACGAATGGCGCGGCGGAACATCACCCTGGCGAATCGTGCCTAGGGCGCCCTTGATGTCGCCGAAGCGAGCCTCGTCGGGCTGAGAAACAGCCTTCGGCGGCCGAGTCGAACGCGCAGGAGTCTTCCTCTTGGACAATCGCTATACCTCCTCCGGCCCGCGGGCCGGTCATGCGTGCGTCTCGCGCACGCCCAGGAGGTCAGCGATCTGTTTCGCTCACCGTGCCTGTAAGGCGCGCGCGGAGTTGCTACTCAAAGGGTCATCGGATTCCACGGATACCTCCACGCGAACTACCAGAGCCGCCCCGACTCTACCAGCCCGCGCGTCCATTCCATCAGCTCTGGAGGTTCTTAGGGGCGCGGTCGGAGCCGTGCTACTCGTTGTTGAAGGCGCTGAAGCGTCGGCGCCAGTCTTCCGGGAATATCAGCTCGAGAACGTCGTCAACGGCGATCACGCCGATAACGTGCTCTTCCTCGTCCACCACCGGCAGCGCGGTGAGGTTGAAGTCGGTCAGCTCACGGGCCACCTCGGGCAGATCGGCGTCGGGATGCAGGCTCACCGGGCGGCGCTGGATGATGTCCTTAAGCTTTGCTTCGGGGTCGGCGCAGACGAGCGCGGCGATCGCGAGCGCGCCGGACAGCCTCTTCTGAGCGTCGTGCGTGAAGACGACGGTCAGTTGCTCGGGCTCCAGCTGCGATTTTCTCACCTCATCGAGCGCTCTCTTAACCGTCACGCGCTCGGAAAGGCAGAGGAAATCGGGGTTCATCAGCCCGCCGCCGGTCGAGGGATTGAATCCGAGCAGTGTCCGAACCTTGCGCTGCTGAGTCTTCGGTAGCAGCGAGAGCACCGGCTCGCGCCGTTCCTGCTCGAGCTCGGCTAGCAGATCGGCCGCGTCGTCGGCGCCCATCTTGGCCAGCACGTTCGCCGCCTCGGCGTCCGAGCGCTGATGCAGAAACTCAACCTGGTGCTCGGGATCGAGCTCCTCGAAGACGTCGGCTTCCAGCTCGCGGTCGGCGCCCACGGCTCGGATGATTTCTTCGCCCTCCTCGTGCGAGGCGGCTTCGACCAGGTCGGCGATCTGGGCCGGATGGAGCTGCGCCAGCTTGCCGAAGCGCATGCGCAGTCTCGATGAGGGCACATGTCCCACGAAGGGCTCGACGCTTCCCCAGTCGAGCAGGGTGCGCGCAGCAGAACGGCCTCCGAGCTTCCTCGGCAGAAGTCGACGCAAGGGCCCGCGCAGGCTGACGTCTACGCCCACGACGCGCCAGGAGCCCTCGGTAAACGCCAGCTCGATGTCGCTGGCTCTGGCCAGCCGAGCGCCGGCCACATTGATCAGCCGGTGCCCGAGAACGTCTTGGCGCAGGAGCACCTCGCCGCGCCGCCGCTCGAAACGGCCGAGATTGAGCTGATCCCCCGCGAGTTGAACTCTGCCCGGCTTGAGCTCGGCGATCGTCTTGGCGGCGACGAAGAGATCGCGTCCGGCGACGTGCGCCTTGAGTCCTGTGACCGGGGGATAGGCGCCGTCGGCCAGCCTGACAATCAGGTCTTCCACGCGGCCGAGGTTCTCGCCGGTTCGATCGACGAGCCTGCTCTTGAGAAGCATCGAAAGGTGGAGAACGGCCATATCCATAGGCGGAGAGATTAACTGAGAAGACTGACGCACGCAGACCGGCGATGGTCTGCGTGCGTCGATCCTAGAGCGATCCTAGAGCGAGTTCTTCTTCGCGAACTCGACCAGCTCGTCGACGTACGCGAAGGCGAGCCCGGTCACCGTGTCCGCGGCGCCGTAGTAGATCGCCAGGCGGCCGGTATCCGCGTCGCAGAGCGCGGCGCAGGGGAAGACCACGTTGGGCACGTCTCCGACACACTCATACAGCGTCTGCGGCGAGATGGCGTAAGGCTTGGCGCGTGCGATCACCTTCCAGGGCTTCTCCAAATCGAGCAGCGCGACGCTCGCGCTATAGACGAAGCCGTTGCAGGAGGTGAGCACGCCGTGGTAGATGAGCAGCCAGCCCTCGGAGGTCTCGATCGGAACCGGCCCTCCGCCGATCTTGGTGGCCTGCCAGGAGTTCCCGACCGGCGCCATCACGTGCCGGTGCTTGCCCCAGTAGGTCAGATCGGGGCTCTCGCTGTAGAAGATCTCGCCGAACGGGGTGTGGCCGTTGTCCGAGGGACGCGAAAGCATGGCGAAGTTGCCGTTGATCTTGCGCGGGAACAGAACGCCGTTTCGGTTGAAGGGCAGGAAGGCGTTCTCGTACTGGTGGAACGTCTCGAAGTCCTTTGTCCAGCCGACCCCGATCGTGGGCCCGTGGTAACAGTTGCACCAGGTCACGTAGTAGCGATCCTCGATCCAGACGACGCGCGGGTCGTAGCCGTAGACGAAATCGGCGATCTCGGGCTCGTCGCATTCGAACCGGAGCGGCTCCGGATCGAGCTTCCAGTTCACCGCGTCGGAACTGAAGCCGCGATGCATGACCATCCGGCGGGTGCGATCGTCGCAGCGGAAAACGCCCGCGAATTCACCCTTGTACGGGACAACGGCGCTGTTGAAGATGCTGTTTGAGCTGGGGATCAGGTCGCGCGGGATGACCGGGTTCTTCGAATAGCGCCAAACCGGTTCAGTACTTCCGGCTGGTCGGTCTTCCCAGGGGAGGTTTTCAATCTTCCCCTGGCCCAGGATCTGTACCTGGCTCATGCGGTTTTCCCGGCGAGTGCGGCGGGCTCGATCTCCCGAGCCTCTTCAGGCGAGAAGCGAACGAGGTGATCGGGTTCGGTCTCGACGAGCACCGAGTCGTCGGCATCGGGCGCCAGGATCTCGCTGACGGTTTCGTATGCCTTCTTCGCCGCGGCCTCTCTGTCCAGGAGCACCGTCTCCGACACCTTGAGCTCATCGGCGATCTCTTCCCACTTGCGGTGAAGCTGGGGGACGGAGGCGAGGAGCATCTTCGTGTACGGGTGGGTCGGATTACCGAACACCTTCCCGGTTGCTCCCATCTCGACGATCAGGCCGCGACGGAGGATGACGGTCTTCTCGCTGATGTAGTTGCCGAGCGAGAGGTCATGCGTGATGAACATGATGCCCAGGCCTCTACCCTTGAGATCGGCGAGCAAGTTGAGCACGTCGATCCGAGTCGAAGCGTCGAGCATGCTGATGATCTCGTCGGCGACCAGGAACTGGATGTCGAGCAAGAGGGCGCGTGCGATCAGAAGGCGCTGTAGCTGACCACCGCTCAGCTGATGCGGGTACTTGTTCAGAACCTGAGTCGGATCGAGGGTGACCGCCTCGAGCGCCAAACCGATCTTGTTTCTCCACTCCGGTCCGCTCATCCCGGGGAAGAACTCGCTCTTGATCATCGAGAAGACGCGATCGGCCTTGAAGATCGGGTTGTAGGAGCTGAATGGATCCTGGAACACGCCCTGAACCTCGCGGCGGTATTCCTTCAGCGCCTTCCTCTTGAGAGTCGAGATGTCGGTTCCGCCGAATCTGATCACGCCTTGCGTAATCGGAGAAAGGCGCAGGATCATCTTGCCGATGGTGGATTTACCACTACCGCTCTCACCGATCACCGACATGACCTCTCCAGGCTGCACTTCGAAGCTGACGTCCCTGATCGCCGTTATTGCTTTACCGCCAAAGGTGCCGGTGCTGTAAATCTTGCTGACGTTCTCGAGCTTGATCAGCCCGGCCTCGCCGTTACCTCGCGAGTCGTTTCCGTGCCCGCTCATTTAGATCTCCTTCCAACAGGCCGTGAAGTGGCCGGGATCGACCTCGACGAAGGGCGGTTCTTCCAGGCACTTCTCGTAAGCGAACGGGCAACGATCGCGGAAGCGGCACCCCTCCGGCGGGTGGAGCAGGGCGGGCGGCGTGCCGGCGATGCCCGTCAGTCTCTTACCCGAGTAGGTCACACCGACTTCCGGCAGCGACGAGATGAGCAGGCGCGTGTACGGATGCCGCGGGGAGTTGATGATCGTCTCGGCCGAAGCTTTCTCGGCGAGCTTCCCGGCGTACATCACGAGGATCGTATCGGCGACCTGGTAGAGGATCGAGATGTCGTGTGTGATCACGATCATGCTCTTCACGAAGCCGCGCTCGCGGAACTCGACGAGCATCTCCGCGACGGCTTTCTGAGTCGAGACATCGAGCGCCGATGTGATCTCGTCCGCGATCAGGAGGGAGGGGTCGAGCAGCGTCGAGACGACCATCACGACGCGTTGCTTCATGCCTCCCGAGAGCTCGATCGGATACATGCCGAGCACGTCTTCCGAGAGCCCGACCAGCTCGAACCGGCGCTTCAGCTCCGGAATGAACTCCTTATGCTTCATGCCCCTCGACTCGAGCAGCTCTCCAGTCATTCGCCCGATCTTCCGCGTTGGGTTCAGCGCGCTCATGGCGTACTGCGGAATGATCGAGAGGTCTTTGAACCGGTGATGGTTCATATCCCCGAAGTCCCAGATGGGAAGCTCGGTCGAGTCGAGCGTGACCGTTCCTTCGACGTATCTCATGCGCCCGGTGAGGGAAATCAGGCTGTTACCAAGCGTTGACTTGCCGCAGCCCGACTCTCCCGCAAGACCCATGATCTCGCCATCGGCGATATCGAAGGTGACACCGTCCAGGGCCTGGACGTCGCCCGCGAGGGTCCGGTAGTAGACCTTTAGGTTCTCGATTTGCAGACTCACTTGCTCACATCTCTCTCAGCCGCGGGTTGAAGACCTCGTCGAGGCCGACATTCATGAAGTAGGCCCCGCCCACGATCAGAGTGATCGCGAGGCCCGGTGGTATAAACCACCACCAGTAGCCGTTGATGAGTGCGGAGGCACTGTTGGCGAAGTTCATCATCTGCCCGAGCGAGATCGTTCCAGCCGGGCCGAGCCCGATGAAGTCGAGCGTTGCGGCTGTGAGAATCGCGCCTCCGAACAGGAGGATGAACATCATGAACAGGTACGAGCTCATGTTCGGCGCGATCTCTTTGAAGATGATCTTCCAGCTCTTCTCGCCACTTAGGCGCGCCAGGCTCACGAACTCCCTCGAGGTCAGGGAGAAGGTCTGAGACCTAAGCGCTCTTGCCGCCCAGGGCCAGTTGACGAACCCGATTAGTAGAGCCTCGGGGACGACGCCCTTGATGTTCATGAACGCCGCGATGACGAGCAGCAGGGCGAATACGGGGATGCAGAGGACGACATTCGTGAGCATGTTCAGCAACTCGTCGGTGAGGCCAGCCTTGTATCCGGCCGTGAAGCCGACGATCATCCCGATGATCGCTGCAATCCCCCCACCGAGCACTCCGACGATGAAGGCGAGTCGAAGTCCGCCGACGAACTGGGAGAAGACGTCTTGCCCGTAGTAGGTCGTTCCAAAGTAGTACCCGCCGTGGAACGTTGGCGGATGGGCCGTTGGGCCACCGTAGTCGGCGCCCGGATGCTGCGCGAGGCTTGGCCCGATGAGCGCGAACAAGAGGAAGAACACGACCACGCCCAGCCCGATAACGAGCTTGCGGTTTCGGAACGCGAAATAGAGCATCTCGCGCACGGCACCCATGTTTCCCCTCTTCGAGACGGCTTTCGCCGGGTTTCGTTCACTTGCGGCGGTGTCAAGAGGCGCCATTGGCGCGTCTTCGAGCACCGTGCTGTCTGTTGCCGGCGCGGCGCTGTCGCCGGCCGGTTTAGCTGATTTCGTCATGCCTGTCCGCCTTGCATTCCGATTCTCGTTCTCGGATCGACGAGAACGTAGACGATGTCGACAATGAAGTTGGCGACCAGGACTCCGACGATGATGAAGAGGAAGATCCCCTGAATCACGAAGTAGTCCTTGTTTGTGATCGCCCTGTAGATCTGATAACCGAGCCCCGGATATGAAAAGACGATCTCGGTGACGAGAGCGCCGGCAAGAATCGTGCCGAGCTGAAGCGCGAGCCCCGTGATCTGCGGGAGCATCGCGTTTCTGAAGGCGTACTTACGCACCAGTCGCCTTGGCGCGCCGAGCGCCTCCAGATAGTGCGAGTAGTCCGACTCGAGCTCGTAGATGATCATGTTCCGCATCCCGATTGCCCAGCCGCCGAAGGCAACCAGGAAGAGCGACAGGAAGGGAAGGAACCAGTGGTAGGCCAAACTGGTGATGAAGCTCTGCGACCAGCCCGGAATCTGGGTCGG
>PKYN01000004.1 GCA_003132665.1 Actinomycetota bacterium | reverse complement strand
CTCCAGCGGCGCAACCGCGACCTACACCAACCCGACCGCGACCGACGCGGTTACTGGAGTTCGACCGGTCGCCTGCGTACCGATCTCGGGCTCGACCTTCCCGCTCGGGACGACCTCGGTCACCTGTAGCGCCAACGACGGCAGCGGACACTCGAGCAGCGCGAGCTTCGACGTCATCGTTCAGGACACGGCTCCGCCGACGATCGTCCAACCGCTCGATACAAAGCCGGGCAACCCGACCAACCAGACGACTGCGACCTTCGGCTTCTCGGCCACCGACAAAGTGTCGACCTCCTTCACCTTCCAATGTAAGCTCGACGGCGGCGGCTACTCGTCGTGCCCCAATCCCGTGACGTACTTGAGCCTGTCCCAGGGCTCGCACACCTTCTCGGTCAAGGCGGTCGACGCCGCCAACAACGTAAGCGCGGCCGTGTCTTTCACCTGGGTAATCGACGCGAACGCTCCGAGCTTCACCGGCGTACCGAGCAACATCACCCGGGAGGCGACCGGCCCGACCGGCGCGACGGTGACCTACGCCGCGCCGACGGCGACCGACCCGGTTTCGCACCTTGGCTTACCGGTCACCTGCGCGCCCGCCTCGGGCTCGGTCTTCCCGATCGCGGCGGCCGGAACCACGGTCGACTGCTCGGCGAAGGCCGACAACGGAACCAACGGTCACATCACCTTCAAGATCACCGTCGAGGACACGACGCCGCCCGCGATCTCGGGCACCCCGGTTCAGATCGCGGCGACCGCGCCCAACTCGAGCAGCGTCGCGGTCACCTATACGAATCCGACCGCGACCGACCTCGTCGACGGATCTCGAGCGGTCGCCTGCGCACCCGCCTCCGGCTCGGTCTTCGCCGTTGGAACGACCACCGTCACCTGCTCGGCTACGGACAGCCGCGGAAACAACGCAAGCACAACCTTCCCGGTTGTCGTGAGCCCTCCGGAGGCGCCGCCGGTTGCGGTTCCCGCCCTGATCGTCCCGTTCGGTCTCAAGGCGGAGGCGACCTCCGGTGCCGGAGCGTTGGTCAGCTTCGACGTATCGTCGGGCGACAAACCGGCGCCGACGATCGTCTGCAAGCCGGCCCCGGGCAGCCTCTTCCCGTTCGGAACGACAACGGTCACCTGCACCGCGACGAGCGCAGGCGGCGGAAAGACCGTGCATAGCTTCACGGTCAGCGTGCGAGACACGACCGCGCCGGTCTTCACGAAGCATTCCAACATCGTGAAAAAGGTCAGCGGCAAGAAGCGGCTCAAGGTCGTGTACAAGCGGCCCGTCGCCACCGACGCCGTGGACGGAACGGTCACGAGTGTTTGTGCCCCGCGCGCGGGCTCGGTGTTCAAGCTCGGCAATACGACCGTGACCTGCACGGCAACCGACGCGCACGGCAACGCGCGCAAGACCTCGTTCGGTGTGCGTGTCTCGCCGTTTGGGAAGCGCGCGCTGATCGCGCCCCTCAGCGGTGCCAAGCTCTCCTCGCCGCCGCTGCTCAAATGGACGGTGATCGCCAAGGCCGACTACTACAACGTCCAGGTCTTCAGGAACGGACACAAGGTCCTGAGCACTTGGCCGCGCGCGAGTAGCTTCCGACTGACGCGGGGCTGGAAGTTCGGTGGCATTAAGCGGCGGCTCGCTACCGGCACTTACACGTGGTTCGTCTGGCCGGGCTTTGGCTCTCTCGCCACCGCGAACTACGGCCGGCTGATCGGGAAGGGAACCTTCAAGATCGTCCGCTAGCGGCGCGGCGGGCGCGAGCACAGCCGCGCGAGGCGCGGCGGGCCCGCTTTTTTTTTACCTCATCAACCGATATCCTCGCCCGGACATGCTTTACGGGGCAGGATCACCACTCGGCAACCCGGAAACGCCGCGGGCAATTTCAGTCGCCTCCGCGGCGTCTCTGTCGGGACTGCTCGGCGTCACCTGCTTCTGGGCAGTCGTTCTCCCGCTGGTCATAATCGCGTCCCATTCCAATCGCATGCAGATCCGGCTCGGTGTGGCAGGCGCCTTACTCGGCGCGCTGTTGGCCACCGCGGCTATCACCGCCGAGATAAAGAGCCGGCGCTTCGAGCGGCGTCAGTCGCGCTCTCGAAAAACTTTCTTCTTCGCGCCGAGGCAAGCCCGGTTTCATCGCGTTCTCTTCCTCGGACTTCTGGTGGCGGGCGCGATCGCTGTCCTCGCCCTCCTCTGGTGGAGTTTCGACGCCGGCTATCGCACGCTGGTCGCGGGCGCGGGCGCGGGAACCCTGGCCTATTTCGCATCGATGTGGTTCTGGTGGAGCTCCCACTTAGGGCGTTCCGAGCCGGCGATCGTCGTCGACGAGCAGGGGATCGCCTGGGCGACGGCTCGAGCCGGCGTTCACCACGTCGACTGGAGCGACGGGCCAAGAGAAGTGACCTCTAGCTGGTTATTCTTCAAAATTGACCGCGCAAGCAGCAGGTATCGGCATCCGCTGCGCCGGCGCCACCGCCGCATCCCGCTGCGCGGTATAGACGTCTTTCCTGACGATCTGCTGGAGGCGATCCAGAGCTACTCGCCTCAGCGACTCGAAGTCAGAACAACTGGCTGACGGCTTGCCGCCGCGACCGACATGGCGGGCGCGGCTCACAAACGCCAGTCCAACACGCCCCGGACCCCGCAAAGCAACCTCCGGCTAGCCCGCCCCGCGCATAGGAGCAGGAGTTGAGCAAGCGCCGCCAGGCGCGCTCAACTCGCAAACCCGCGGCGAGAAATCGGAGATTCTCGCCGAAACTACGCGACTTCGCGTAGTTTCAAAGTCTCGGCCATCGCGCGCAGCTTCTTCAGGCTCTGGTTCTCGATCTGGCGAATTCGCTCGCGGGTGACGTTGAAGGCGTTACCGACCTCGTCGAGGGTGCGCGGGTGCTCGCCGCCGAGGCCGTAGCGCAGCTCGAGCACGCGNNAGCGTCTCGCGGCGCATGCTCAGCTCGGCCGCCTCGTCGGGCAGCGGCGTCGAAGAGTCGGGAATGAAATGGCCGAACTCCGACTCCTCCTCGTCGCCGACCGGCTTCTCCAGCGACACCGGCGTCTGGGCGGCGCGCAGGATCTGGTCGATCTCCTCGATCGGCAGGTCGAGCTCGCGCGAGAGCTCCTCGCTGGTGGGCAGGCGCCCGTTCTGAGCTTGAAGCTTGCGCTCCGCGCGCATGATCCTGTTCAGCTTCTCGACCACGTGCACCGGCATGCGGATCGTGCGTCCCTTGTCGGCGAGCGCGCGGGCGACGGCCTGGCGAATCCACCAGGTCGCGTAGGTCGAGAACTTGAATCCCTTGCGGTAGTCGAACTTCTCGGCCGCGCGCACCAGCCCGATCGTGCCTTCCTGGATCAGATCGAGGAAGGGGAGTCCCTGGTTGCGGTAGCGCTTGGCGATCGATACGACCAGGCGCAGGTTGGCCTCGACCATCTGCTGCTTGGCGCGGTGGTCGCCGCGCTCGATTCTCTTGGCCAGCTCCACCTCCTGGGCGGGCGTGAGCAGGTCGATGCGCCCGATCTCCTTGAGGAAGAGCTGCAGCGAGTCGGTCGTCAGCTCGCGCCAAGGCTCCTCGATCTTGACCTTCTCGACCGGGCCTTCGCCGTCCACGACTTCGATCTGCAGCTCGTCCAAGACGTTGTAGAACTCGTCGAGCTGTTCGGTGTCGAACTCCACCTCGTCGAGAGCGGTGGCGATGTCTTCTGTCCGCAACGCGCCGGCGGTCTTACCGGCCTCGATCAGGCCCTTTGCCTGCTCGGACGCGAGGAGGTCGGAAATCTGGCCCTTTGACTGCTCTTCGGCTGGGGCCGCGCCTTCGTCTTCCGACCAGGTCACTCTCTTGCCTCTTCTGATTGCGTGCGGGACGGCGAGTTTGCCACACGCAGACTACCTTCGCCATAGCTCGAACGGCCGATTTGGCGCGCCGAGACGGGTAATCGGGGGCTATCAGCCCGTCTCGGCGGCGACAGATCTAGCCTGAGCCATCGCTCAGCGCCGGGGAATTGCCTATTTCACAGTGAAGTGGCCGATCATCCCGCTCGCGAAGTGGATGTCGCAGCGATAGGTGTACTTGCCCTTAACGAGCTTGACCGTCCAGGTTTTCGTACCAGTGAACGACACGCCCGTCTTCTTGTTCACGCCACCTGGCCCGAAGAGATGGAAGTTGTGGATGCTGGCCTTGTCGCTGACGGTGATCGTGTACGTGCCGGCCTTGAGCGTTTTCACGGCCGTGCCGCTCTTGGTCAGGGTGATCGTGAAACCGGGGCCGACCTTGCCGACGAGCTTGACCGTTGACTGCGTTGAGGCCTGGACAGCACCGGCGACGGCCAGAGCGAGCACCACGAGGGCGGCTCCCAGCAAGATGCGAATGCGCAACATAGATCTCTCCTTCGCTAGTTGGTAAATGCCTGTCCGCTCGAGTTTGTTTTTATGCATCGCGCGCTCAACCAACGGTGAAGTGGCCGATCATCCCGCTCGCGAAGTGGACATCGCATTGGTAGGTGTAGCTGCCCTTCTCGAGCTTGACGGTCCAGACAAACGTGCCGGTTCCCTGAACGCTGGTCTTTTGGTTCACGCCGGGGTCGAAGAGATGGAAGTTGTGTGTGGCGGCCTTGTCGTTGACGGTCATCTTGTAGGTGCCCGGCGCGAGCGTTTTCACCGCGGATCCGCCGTTGGTCAGAGTGATCGTGAACCCGGGCCCGACCGTACCTACGAGGCCGCCAGAAGAACTAGTGGTCGAGGTCGTGGCCGATGCCGTCGTGGCCTTGCTCTTGCTGCCGCAACCCGCGGCGAGAACAACGACCAGGAAAGCGATGGCTAGGAGCGACGGCGTGCGTGGCATTGAAATATCTCCTTTGCTGGGTGGTGAAGACTCATCCGATCAAGACTCGCCGCAGGTTCAACCCGAAAACTCACTCTTCGACTCCGAACAGGCGAAAGAAGGGCGGAAAGGTGCCAAGCAGGCCGATTGCGACAAGCGCGGCGGCGACGACGGCGACCGGCAAAAGAGGCGGATTGGAGCGGCGCCAGAAAAGCCCCAAACCGGCCCACGAGACGAAGTAGACGGCGATC
Organism: Actinomycetota bacterium; assembly: GCA_003132665.1. Taxonomy (GTDB): domain Bacteria; phylum Actinomycetota; class Thermoleophilia; order Gaiellales; family Gaiellaceae; genus Fen-549. Next base: position 11,911 of record PKYN01000004.1, on the reverse strand, counting down.
GCGATGATCGTCTCGCCGGAGAGCATCCCAACCCGGCCCGAGAAAGCGAGCCAGTCGCCGAATCCGTCGAACACCTCAGCGAAGGTCGTTACCGCGCCGAGTACCGCAAAGCCAAGCCCGGCGGCGAGAATCCCTGCGAAAGCCGGGCCGTTCGGTTTCTCGACGCTGTTCGGTTTCATCGTTTCCATCTAGACCACCGGTGACATCTTCGTGATCAGCGCGCCGAACAACGCCGCGAGCGAAGCGGCGCCGAAGGCGCCGACGAAAAGCGCAAGCGCTAAGCGACGCAGACGCAAGCTTTGCGCCAGGCGCGGCCCGTAATAGAGGGCGAGAAAGGCGACAGTCGTGGCCAGGAAGGGTGCGAGCCAGGCAAGGTGCTGCTTCCACTCCATGCCAAAGGTGTCCCAGCCCGAAGTGTGCGAGCTCGCCCGCAGCCCGGCCTTTGCGCCGCCAGTCCTGTACCACGGGTAGATAACCCAGGTGCCGAGGACCACCGTCCCCCAGGCGGCGACCGCCATCGCCGCGCTGCCCAGCCTGAGCCAGAGCACGTGGCGCGCGATTCCCTCGTTGGTCAAGTCCTGGCGGCGCAATCCGTAGAGAACGATCGCAACGCCCGCGAACGAGAGTAGAAAGCCGCCTCCGAACACGAAACCGTGAACGATCGACCACCATTCCCGGTAGGTGAGGTGCACGTACCCCTTCTCCCGCGGTGCCCGAAGAAAGAAACGTGCTGAAACATATTGATTTCGATTTCGTGCGAGCGCTTACTTTGTGCGGCCTAGAGCCTTGGCCGTTCGCCGCAGAAGCAGCTACTGCGCGATTCTGATTCGGGACGGACTCGGCACGTCTAGAAGCGGCTTTCGCTTCTGCCGGACGTTACTTTTCAACGACCCCGCGGGCGGGTGGCTCGGGGGAGGGCGGAGAACCTATTGCCTCCCGAGAGGCGACTACTCGATCAGCCCGCCGTGATAGCGAAGCTCATAGAGACGCTTGCCGCCGCGCTCGGTCCACTCCATGCCGTGGAAATTCGAGACGTCGCCGACGTTGGTGTCGATATAGATACCGAGCGAGGTCTGGTGCTTGAAGCCACTGAGAAAGCGGCCCTCGCTGTAGAGCGCGGTCAGGCTCTCCTTGATCACCTTGCCGCTCTCTTCGGCGCTCAACTCCTCGGGCACGAGGATGTAGCCGTAGTAGTTCATCGCCCAGATCGGCTCGCCGCGGTACCAGACGACCTCCTCGCCGATGAAGTCGCCCGTGCCGAAGTAGCTGTCGCGGTAGAGGAGATCCCCGTCCTCGTAACTGAGGTCGATCGAGCCCGGGCGAGTCGATTCGACCCGCTTGCCGTTGCCGGCGTACGTCGCGGCCTTCGCCGTGATGATGAAAGCCTCGAGTCGCTCGAGTGAGATCTCCATTACACCTCCCTATCCAGCTCTGAAAGGTCGACCGGCTTTTCTTCTTCGGCAGAGATATACAGGGCGGCGAGCGCGCGTGCCTGGCCGAGCGCGTCGGCGCGGCCGAGCAGAGGCTGCTTCTCGCCGCGGATCGCGCGGGCGAAGTCCTCCAACTCGAGCTGGTAGGAGTCGCCGGTCTCGACCTCGATCCTCTCGCTTTCTGCCTCTTCGTCGCGCTGCAGCTCGATGCCTCCGCGCCAGGCGTGCCAGGGATCGCGTAGGCGCAGAACGCCCTCCGAACCGATCGCCTCGAGCTCCTTGCGCGAGGGCGACTCGAAGGAGGAGTAGAACAACCCGCGCACACCGCTTTCGTAGCGCATCAGGCCGCTGAAACGAACGTCCACGCCTTCACCGCCGGGCACCTGCTCGCCGTAGACGGTCTCGGGCTCGCCGGCCAACAGGCGAATGCCGCTGACGCAATAGGTGCCGACGTCCATCAGCGAGCCTCCATCCAGCTCGGGCTTCATGCGCACGTTCGTCGCCGGGTCGCTCATCGCGAAGGAGAAGAGCGAGCGCACGAATTGAAGCTCGCCGATCGCCCCCTCTGCCACGAGCTCGGCGAAGCGCTTCGTCTGCGGGTTGTGGCGCCACATGAACGCCTCGCAGACAACCAACCCGCGCGACTCGGCCAGGCCCCAGACCGTCTCGATCTCGGCCGGATGGCGCGTGAGCGGCTTCTCGCAGAGGACGTGCTTGCCGGCCTCGAGCGCCCGCAGCGTCCAGGGCACGTGCTCGTGGTTGGGAAGCGAGATGTAGAGCGCTTCGACGCCGGGGTCGGCGAGCAGCTCCTCGTACGTGCCGTAGGAACGTCCGATCTCCCACTCGCCGGCGTATTCGCTCGCCCTTTTCGCGTCGCGGCTGGCGACGGCGACGAGGTCGATCCGCGATGAGGACTTGGCAGGCGGGATGACGAGGCGGTTGATACCGGCCGTCGAGACGATGCCGAGGCGAACCGGCTCTATCCCCACGACGCCTCCGTCATCGGCCTGATTGCGGTCTCGAGAATGCGATGGTTGCGCGGTCTGGTGAGAATGAACAGGACGATCTCGGCCACGTCTTCGGCCGACATCATCCCCGGCAGGACGTCGGGCGTGCGCCCATAGCCGTCGGCGAGCGCAAAGTCGGTCGCCACCCCGCCGGGGCAGACGTTCGTGCAGCGCACGTTCTTCTCCCTCAGCTCGTGATCGAGCGCCCGCGTGAGCCCGACCTGCCCGAACTTGGAGGCGCAGTAGACGGCCTCGCCCGGCAACCCGCGGCGGCCGGCCTCGGAGGCGATCGTGACCAGGTCACCCTCGCCGCTTGCGATCAGGTGCGGGATGCCGGCGCGGTGCGTGTAGATAGTGCCCTTGAGGTTGACGTCGATCATCTCCTCGAGGTGCTCGGGCGACAGCTCGACAAGGGAGTGGTAAGAACCGACGCCGGCGTTGGCGATGCAGATGTCGAGACGACCGAAACGCTCAACCGTGGCGGCTACCGCCCGCTCGACCTGACCTCGGTTGCGCACGTCGCAGACCAGCCCGAGGGCGTCGGGCAAGTCGAGATCGGCGCCCGAGCGAGAGGCCAGCCCGAGCTTCACGCCCTCGCTCGAGAGAGCGCGGGCGACGGCCGCGCCTATACCGCGACTGGCTCCCGTGATGAAAGCGACCTTTCCTTGCAGGTTCATGCTCACGATTCCTCCAGCGGTCGTAGGGCGGGATAGAGAGCCTGGAAGCGAGAATAGCCGCGCTCGTAGTATTCCTGCCAGTCACCGTTCGGCTCGATCCGGTCGCGTACGCGAACGCAGGCGCGAACCGCTTCCTCGGCGCTCGGGAAGATTTCTGCCGCCAATCCGCCCAGAAGCGCCGCCCCGTAAGCCGCACCCTCCTCGACAGCGGTCAGCTCGAGCGGCAGGCCAAGCACCGAGGCGACTATCTCCAGCCAGAGTCGGCTACGAGCGCCGCCACCCGAGGCGCGCGCGCTTTCGGGCTCGACGCCGAGCTCACGCAGCAGCTCGAGCGAATCCCTGAGCCCGAAAGCCACGCCCTCGAGCACGGCTCGAACCAGAGCGCCGCGATCGTGGACGAGCGAGAGCCCGCAGAAGGCGCCGCGGGCATTCGGGTCGGCATGCGGCGTGCGCTCGCCCTGTAGATAGGGCAGAAAGAGCAGTCCCTCGGCGCCGGGCTGCCACTGCGCCGCCTCGGCGGTCAGCTGCTCGTAGCCGGCTCCCGAAGCCAACGTGTCGCGCAGCCAGCGCAGTGAGCCGCCCGCCGAGAGCATCACCCCCATCGCCTCCCAGGTGCCCGGAACGGCGTGACAGAAGACGTGCACGCGCGCCTCCGGGTCGTGCTTGTAGCGGTCGAGCGCCGCGAAGACCACCCCCGAGGTGCCGAGCACCACCGAGAGCGGTCCGGGCCGTACCACGCCAACCCCGAGCGCGCCCGCCTGCTGATCGCCCGCACCGGCCGCGACCGGCACGCCGGCCAAAGTCAGGCCGGAGACCTGCGGCGACTCGAGCACCTTAGGCAGCCATTCGAGGGGGATCTCCAGCGCCTCCAGTACCCGCTCGCTCCAGGCGCGCCGAGCGACATCGAAGAGCAGCGTGCCCGAAGCGTCCGCGGCGTCGATCGCCAGCTCGCCGGTGAGTCGTAGGCGCACGTAGTCCTTCGGCAGAAGCACGTGCCGGATGCGGGCATACGAGTCGAGCTCGTGGCGGCGCAGCCAGAGCAGCTTGGGAGCGGTGAAGCCGGGCAGAGCGCGGTTGCCCGTCAGCTCGATCAGCTGTTCCAGCCCCACCAACCGCTCGATCTCGGCACACTCCTCGCCGGTGCGCTGGTCGTTCCAAAGGATAGCCGGGCGGATGATCGCGAGCTTCTCATCCAGGCATACGAGGCCATGCATCTGCCCGGAGAGACCAATTCCCGCGATCGCGGCGGCTCCTGCCGATTCCTCGAGCTGAGTCTCGAGCGAGGCCAGCGCCAGCTCACTTGCCTGCCACCAGTCCTCGGGATCCTGCTCGGCCCAGCCCGGCCGCGGTGTCTGCAGCTCGTAGCCGACCTCCGCCCGGCCAACAACGTCGCCGCTTGTGGAAACGGCGATCGCTTTGACGCCGGTCGTACCGACGTCGATGCCAACTAGAACTTGACCCTCAGTCATCGATGCGGCCTACTCGCCGCCCAGCGCCGCGTAGACGATCTCGTAGGCGGCGACCGCGTCCTTGTGCTGCTGCGCCTCCCGCAGGGCGGGGCCATCGATGCGATCGGCGATCGACTCGATGAAGCGCCACTGCAGCACGCTGCGCTTGATCGCCGCCACCGCGTCCTCGGTGTAGGGATAGAGATCGAAGCCGAGGTGCTCGTTGTTCTCGCCGTAGCCGGCCCGGTGCAGTTCTAGCGCCAGCTCGATCGTCTCCAGGAAATAGGTCGCCCCGACCATGTTGTCATCGTCGAAGTCGCCCCAGCCGGAGTTGGCGTGCTGGTGCCCGAGCAGCCCTTCCGAGGCGAGCAGAGCCGCGTACTCGGGCAAGTGCTCGCGGTTCATGATCAGGTGCTGCCAGTCCATGTTCACCTTGATGTTGGTGATGCCCTGGGCGCGCAGGGTGTGGATGACGTGCAGCGTCATGCCCATGTTGCGCATGAAGATCTTCATCGCCGGCTCGGAGTTCTTGTGCTCGAGGAAGAGGTGCACGCCGTGCTTCTTGCACACCTCCGCGGCCTGCCCGATCCCGTCTATGAAGCGCTTCCAGGAGTCCGCATAGGGGGTCTGGAAGGGATAGTTGTAGCCCTCGATCCCCGGCCAGGCGATGTAGTTGGCTCCGAGCGAGCCGGCAAACTCAGCCCCGGCGAGCGTCTGCTCGAGCGCCAGCTTGCGCACCTCGTCGTCGGGCGAGGAAAGGCCGCCTCTGCCGAAGACTGGGTCGAGGTGCAGCCCCATGCAGACGCAGTAGATGCCGTGCCCATCGAGGGCGGATCGCACCTCGTCGAGGTTCTCTTCCGAGAGCTCCTGCGGGTAGTGGAACTCGTAGTCGTCGATCAGATCGCCAAGGCCGTCGACGGCCCGGCGAACACGCGTTACGGTCGTCTCCCCCGTGTGCTGCGGCTGGTAGCCGATCGGCACGAAACGGGTGACCATCGACCCGAAGGCCCATATACCAAGACTCGTCTTCACTTCCGCTCCTTTCCAGTCCCCCCACGGCGAGCGCTACTCGAAAGCCGAACGCGGTCGCTGTATAAGGCAGATCTTTTCTTTTTCGGTGTTCCTCTCCGGCAAAACCGGCGAACGTGAGCGACCAAACTGACGCAATCACGGCCGAGGTCCGCGGCGCGTTTTTCCGTTCGAGCAAGCCCGAGAGCCGCACTGAGATCGGCTGCCTGGCCCGCGCGGGGGCTAACGTCCGGCGGCAGCCCGGCCACGGCGAGAGATCGCGTCGACTGTTACGGCTACAAGCAGAATCCCGCCCTCGACCATGTATTTGATCTCGGGCGGCTGCGACATCAGATCGAGACCGTTGGAGACGCTGCCGATGACAAGCGCGCCGAGGAGCGCCGCCCAGACCGAGCCGCGGCCTCCGAAAAGGCTCGTGCCGCCGATTACCGCCGCCGCGATCGCCTCGAGTAGGAACGTGCCCCCACCGGTCTGGGTACTGGCGGCCGTGAGTCGCGAGGTGAAGATGAGACCGCCGACCGCGGCCAGCATGCCACTCAGCGTGAACACCCAGATCCGAATCGCGGTGACGTTGATACCCGCGCGCCGTGCCGCCTCGATGTTGCCTCCGACCGCGTAAACGTAACGCCCGAATTTCGTATTCGTGGTGACCCAGACGAAGAAAAGAACCAGGCCGAGCATGACTACGCCAGCCGTCGGAACTCCCGCGTAGCTATTCAAGTAGCCGACCGCTCCGAGCGAGATTGCCGCGATGATCGTCGTCCACACGAGCAACACGGCGAGCGGCTGAGACGAGAGCCCTGCCCGGCGGCGCCGTATCTGCTTGATCAGGTTCGCCGCGGTGTACGTGACGGCGACTCCGACGCCTAGAGCCCATCCCCAGATAGTCGGCAGGTACGTGGCGGCGATGTTGTCGATGTGCGGCTCGAAGACGTTGACCGTCCCATTCGGGCCCAGAACTCTCAGCTGAACGCCCTGCCAGGCCAGGAAGCCGGCCAGTGTGACCACGAAAGCGGGCACACCGAAGAGCCCGAACCATGCCCCTTGAAAAGCTCCGATCGCGGCTCCGACTGCGAGCGTGGCGATGATCGCGAGCCACCAGGGCCAGTTGTGGTAGACGACCAGGACACCGAGAACCGCGGATGTGAGGCCGGCGATCGAGCCAACCGAGAGGTCGATCTCGCCGAGCAGCAATACGAGCACGATGCCGGTGGCGACCGAGCCGATAGCCGCGATCTGAAGAACGAGATTGGACATGTTGCGCGCGTTGAGGAAGATCCACGAGGTCTGGCTTCCGAAATAGAGCGCAATTACGATCAACCCCAGGATGACCGGTAGCGGCCCAAGCTCGCCCTGACGGACACGCCGAAGGCCGAGCGTCATCAATGTCCTCATCGACCCGCGTAGACCGCGCTCCTGCACCACCGTCGCAATCCCGTCGGGCGGGGTCTGCGGAGTTGCCAGATCGTCCTGTGCCATCCTCATCGATTTCCACCTATCTTCAGCATGCGCGCCCCCGTAATAGCCGCGACCACATCGTCGGGCGTAGCCTCGCCACGCTCGAAAGTCGCCGCGCGCCGTCCTAGACGGAGCACCACGATCCGATCGGCGACATCGAGCACCTCGGCCAGGTTGTGCGAGATGACGACGACGCCGAGCCCTTGCTCGCGCAGCTGGGCGATCAGAGCCAGCACCTGCTCGGTTTGAGCGACGCCGAGCGCGGCCGTCGGCTCGTCCAGCAGCACGACCTTCGAGTTCCACATCACTGCCTTCGAGATGGCGACTGACTGGCGCTGGCCGCCGGAGAGCGATGCGACCTTCGTCCGCACGCTGTCGATCGTCGTCACTCGCAGCGATTCGAGGACGCCGAGCGCCTGCTTCTCCATCTCGATCTCGGAAAGCGGCTCGACCGCAAGCGGTATCAATCGTTGCACCCGCTCGCGCCCGAGGAACATGTTCTGAACGACGTCGAGGTTGTCGCAGAGCGCCAGATCCTGGTAGACGGTCTCGATGCCGAGATGTGTTGCGTCGCTCGGGGAGGCGATCTTCACCTCGCGGCCTTCGAATACGATCTTTCCGCCATCGGGAGCGTGTGTCCCGGCGACGCACTTGACGAGCGTCGACTTACCGGCGCCGTTGTCGCCGACGAGCGCGACCACCTCGCCTGGATAGACCTCGAAATCGACCTCGGTCAGTGCTTGCACAGCGCCGAAGTGCTTCGAGATCCCGCGCAACTCGAGCAATGGCCTACGGTCGCGAGAGGCGGCGGACTCGCCGCCGCCTCTCGTTTCCTTTGGGTGCTGATTCAGCTTCCAGCCCCTTACTTGCAGATGCTCTTCTTCGGCAAGTCCTTGCAGACCTTCGCAACGCTGCCGTATTGGGACTTGATCCACTTGTTCGTGACGAGCGACTTCATGTTCGCCAGCGAGACCGGTACGACTTTCAGCATCACTGACGGAACGCTGAGCGAGCCGTTATTGACGTGGGCATTGATGTTCGCCGGAGTCGTGCCCTTGAGGACCGCTGCCGCGATGGTCGCGGCCGCCGGTGCCTGCAGGCGGAAGTCCTTGAACACGGTCACGCCCTGGAAGCCCTGGATGACGTTCTGGATGCCCTCGAGCGACGCGTCCTGACCCGTGGTCTTGACCTTGCCCTCGAGCGTTTGTCCCTGGAGAGCGGCGATGATTCCGCCCGCCATTCCGTCGTTAGCGGAGACGACGCCGTCCACCTTGTTGTTGAGCTTTGTCAGGATCTGCTCCATCTCGGCCTGAGCCTTGGTCGGATCCCAACCCGGCGTCCACTGCTCGGCTACCTTGACCCTCGCCTTCGACTTGAAGAGAGGATTCAGCACCTTGTGGATGCCCTTGTTGACGAGGTGCGCGTTGTCATCCGTCGGCGACCCGTTGATGATCACGAGACGAGCGCCCTTCTTCGTATGCCTCGCCACCCACTGAGCCTCCGCCTGGCCCACCACAACGCTGTCGAACGAGACGTAGTAGGCGAGTGGTGAGGACTTGATCAAGCGGTCGTAAGCGATCACCTTGACACCCTGCGCGGCCGCTTTCTTGACGATTACCGCTGCCGCCTTTGCGTCAACAGCCGCAATCACCAGCACCTTGGCGCCCTTGGTCAGCTCGGCCTCGGCCTGTTGCTGCTGTTTTGCGGGATCGTTGAGCGCGTTGACGACGTCAACTTGAACGCCCGGAACGAGCTTCGCCAGCGCCTTCTTGAAGACCGGCGCGTCCGAGCCCTCCCAGCGTGGCGTGACGTTTTCCGGCAATAGGAACGCTACGCGTTGTGCGGCTTTTGCTTTCTTGCCGTTGGCGCTAGTAGTGCCGGCGACCACGAGTGCGACCGTCAATGCGGCAATCATGGTCAGAACCAGAGCCACCCACCTGCGCGGATGACGGAGCCTAGAGATGTCCACGAAACCTCCTCCCGACTTGCATTAGTTAGTTGGGACAACATATTAATCATCCGGAGGTCTCGATTCAACCCGGTGCCTCGCCCATTCACTCTCCCGAGTCGATCGGTGCGCGGCCGTGACGGCGCGACAGGAACGAATGCCGCTAGGGGAGGTGTCAGTGCCCTGAGGAACCGACGAGGTAGGGATCGGCGCAGACGGCGCGCAGAATCAGCGAAGCCGCACCCCTGACCGCAGCCGACGCTCCGAGCTCCGAGCGGACGATGGCGAGATCCGAGTAGCGAGCCACGAATGCTCTCTCCTCCAGCTCCTCGCGCAGCGGGTTCACCAGCCAGTCGAATAGCGGCGCGAATATCCCTCCGAGAACAACGGTGTTGGGCGCGAGGAGATTGACGGCAGCTCCACAAGCGAGCCCAAGCGCCCGCCCGGCCTCGGCCAGGGCGTCCAGAGTCTCTTGATCGCCTCGCTCGGCACTCTCGGCAAGAAGCCGCACCCCACCGTCCGGAACACCAATGCTCGTCCCAACCTCCGCGTCGAGCCGAGACCTTTTCAGGAGCGCTTCTTGACCGACCACTCGCTCGAGGCAGCCGCGCGAGCCACAGGGGCATTCCGCGCCGTCGGGATCGATCGACACGTGCCCGAGCTCGCCGCCGAGGCCGCTGCCAGAACGAAGCAACTCGCCGTCGACGACGATCGCCGCGCCCACTCCGATCTCGCCCGAGATGTGGATGAAGTCGCGCCACTCTCGTCCGTGCCCCTGCCAGAGCTCGCCGAGCGCGGCGAGATTCGCTTCGTTTCCGACAGTTACGTAGAGGTGGGGTCGCTCCAGCCGGTTCGCTACCTCCGTCCGGAGCGACGTCTCGCTCCATCCCAGGTTGGGCGCCATCAATAGCGTGCCGCCGTCGGTCTCGATCAGCCCGGGTGCGGCTATGGTCGCCCCGACGGGTATCAGCCGCTCGGCTTCCGCCTCGTCGAGCGCGCTCCGACCGAGCTCGCCGAGCGCGTCGAGAACGCTTTGCACCGGCACGCCGCGGTTCTCGTGGCGCAGGAAACGCTCGACCCGTACGCCGCCCGCCAGATCGAGGACGCAGGCCGCAAGGTAGTCGACGTTGATCTCGAGTCCCAGGCCGACGACTGTCTTGTCCGAAAGCGCAACGAGCCGCCCGGGCCGGCCGGCGCCGGTGACCTGCGCTTGGCCGCGGTCTGAAAGAAGGCCGCGCGCCATCAATTCCCCCACCAGGCTGGACACCGTCGACTTCGTCAGCCCGACGGCCTCGGCGATGTTTGCACGCGACATCGGCCCTTTCTCCATTACCGCGCGCATCACGACGCTCAGGTTCTGCCTTCGAATGCTCCCCTGCCCGGCAGACCCCGACCGGTGCGAGGCGACCGCGCGCGGCGCGGGATCGGCCTTTCCACGCGATGGAGAGTATGGAGTCAACCCTGGTTACCGCCCTCTTTGGTCGTAGAGCGTGATCGAGCGAGGAAGCGAGCGCCTTGGGCGCTCGGAGATTCGCTCGTTAGTTTGATTCCCAAACATATTAAGTTTCGCGGTCGCTTCTCTCAACCGACGACGCTCGGGGTCTAGTACGTCGATGCGCTAGCGGACGAGCGCCAGGCCTACTCAGCTCCACTGAGAGCGTCCATGTGACGGTTCAGACACCTCGACTAGAAGCACCGGCGGAAACGCCTTCAAATTCGCGTTTGCGACCCCGCCGATGCTCACGAATCTGACTCTCCTCGTAATGACAGGCTCAACGCCCGGCAGCAGCCTGACGCCGGCGTGCGATCGTATCCAGCGTCACTGCCCCGAGGAGAATGAGAGCGGTCACGATGAACCTCGTTGCGGAGCTGTAGCCAACCAGGTCGCAACCGTTAGCGATCATCTGGATGACCAGCGCGCCGAGCACAGCGCTTCTCACATGGCCACGACCGCCGAAGAGGCTCGTACCGCCGATTACCGCGGAGGCGATCGCGTACATCAGAAGCGGATCGCCGCCGACACCCGGAACGGCCGAAATGCTGCGGGAAGCGGACATTACTCCGCCGAGCGCGGCCATCGTGCCCGCGATCATGAAGACCATGAGCCTGATCCGCGGGACGTTGATGCCCGCCCGGCGCGCCGCCTCGTCGTTTCCGCCGACCGCGTACACGTGGCGACCGAACGTCGTTCGCATCGCAATGAAGGTCCAGAAGATGTACAGCACAAGCATGATCACGAAGGCGAGCGGGAGGCCTTGACCGCCGCGGGCACGATTCACCCAGGCGACTACGACGAACATTGCGACCGCAACGGCGACGACCTTGACCAGCGCGTACCACAAGTTCCCGGTTTCGGCTCCGCGCCAGCGTCTTCTGACTATCCCGTTCGCGACGACGAGCAGGTAGAGAACGCTCACCAAGGCGGCGATGATCCAGCTCGTCTGGTGCGTGAACCTGTAGCTGCTGAGATCGAGGACCCAGTGGTCGTTGATGTAGATGGGCGACGACCCGACGACCTTGACGACGAGGCCTTGCGCCACGAGCAGCCCGGCCAGAGTCACGACGAACGACGGAACGCCGACGTAGGCCACGAACACGCCCTGGGCCATGCCGTACAGGGCCCCGGCGGCGAGCGCGATCGGTATCGCGAGGAGACCGGACAGGTGGCCGTGTCGCGTAACCATTTCCGCCACGACGACAGAGCCGGCGAAACCGCTGACGAAGGCGACCGAGAGGTCGATCTCGGCGATCAAAAGCACGAAGACAACGCCCGTCGCGATGGTCGCCAAGGGCACGAACTGCGTGATCAGGTTGCCGAAATTGGACCCGCTGAGGAAGTTCGAGTTCTTGTAGTCGAAGAAGGCCGAGATGATGATCAGCCCGATGATGATCGGCCAGCTGCCGAGCTCGCCCG
>PKYN01000011.1 GCA_003132665.1 Actinomycetota bacterium | reverse complement strand
GGCGACACCTGCTGGTGGTCGATGAGGAGCCGTGCAGGAGGCGAAACCTCCGCGATCTGAATTGGGCCGGTGCCGCTAGGACAGCCGGTAGCGGGCGACGTCGGCGCGGCAGTGACGATGTTCGTGGCGTTGGAAACCGCGCTTACCGATCCATCCGTGTTGCTCGCGGTCACGCGCACTCGGATCCGGAAGCCGACGTCGGCCGCACCCAGCACGTATGCGCTCGTGGTTGCGCTCGGGATCACACCACAGTTCGAGCCGTCCGCTGCGCCGCCGTCATTTGGGCAGCGGAGCCAGCGGTACGCGAACGTCGTCGGTGAGCCCGACCAGGTGCCGTTCGAAGCGGTCAGTGTTTTGCCCTCAACCGGCGCTCCCAGGATACTTGGCTCAACTGTGTTCGTCGGGGCGGTCTGTGCCTGCGCCGAGCCGGCGGCGGGGAGCAATGCGGCCGCTAGCCCGACGACCGCAATCAGCGGCAACGCGAGCCACAGCGTGCGATGGACGCGAAAACCTTCCTCACTAGAATGGATACCTCGCATAGCGTCTTCCTCTCCTCGGAAATCATCGCTTCCCGTACGGTTTATCCAATCTGAGGTAATGGTTGCGTAAAACCAAAACCGCGGCGCGCACTGCCGTGCTCATCAATTCACTCACCAAGCAGCTTCCAGTGGCTCGGATATGCGGAGACGCCTCTCGCACTTTCGTGCGGCCAGCGGCGTCAGGCGGCTCTGCAGGCCGGTCGCGTCCGGCCTGAAGGAGCCGCCGACCGAGGAAGCGAGATGGAACTAAACGGGGCACTTTCGAACCCTCGAGTCTCAGTCGAGCTTTCGCGCCTCGACGTGCTCTACGAAGATCTTTTTAGCAGGGCCCGGGCTGATCCTCGCGAGCCTCGGCCTGCTCCACGGCACGCCGGCGGCGTGCTGGCAACGGTCACGAGGGTGCTGGAGAAGGCCGAACACCCGATGCGCGCGCGTGAGATTCATGCAGCGGCTGAACGACTCGCGGGTGAACTACTACGCTGGACGTCGGTGAAGGGGATCCTGGCCGCATACGCCGAGGGCTACGGAGCGCGCTTCGAGCGGGTCCGGCGCGGCTGCTACCGGATCCGAAAAGGTGGAGTGCAGTCATCCGGACAACGAAGAGAGTCTGTTCTCGAGCGGGCGGAGACTGGCTTGCTCTGCAACCCGCCGCATGATCTTGAACCTCCGTGAAACCTCGGAATCGTTCACATGTCTGATATCCCCGAAGATAGATGGCGCGAGCGCGAACTCGGCGTCGCGGAGGAGCGGATCGCTTGAGTCGTGCACCCGGCGCGATGAGACAGTCCTGACGCTGGACTCAGACGCCGAGCAGATGCTCGACGACCAACTGGTCGAGGCGCTCGTTCGCGTACCCGCGCGCCGTCAGGGCGTCGACGTCGAACTCCTCCTCGCTCAGCGCGCGCGCGGCCTCAGCGCTGTAGGCGCCGACGGTCGGTCGCCCGAGGTCGGGCACGCCCGCCGCCGCCAGCGCCTCGGCGGCGCGAGGATCCGATGCGAACGACCTAGCCTTCTCGGCCAGGATCAGGTACGTACGCATGCAGCCGCGCGCGAAGTCCTCGACTCCGGCTGCGTTCTCCACCCGGAGCGCGTGTGCGTCGAAGTGCCGCACCCCCTGGTAGTCGGATTCCTCGAGCAGTCGGACGAGCAGGAACGCCTCCTTCAGATCTTCTTGGCCGAAGCGCAGATCCTGGTCGAAGCGCCCGATCCGCTGGGAGTTGAGATCGATGTGGAAGAGCTTGCCCGCCCAGAGTGCCTGCGCGACCGCGTGGCAGAAGTTGAGGCCCGCGATCGTCTCGTGCGCGACCTCCGGGTTGACTCCGACCATCTCCGGGTGCTCGAGCCGCTCGATGAAGGCGAGCGCGTGGCCGACGGTCGCCAGGAAGATGTCGCCACGCGGCTCGTTCGGCTTCGGCTCGATCGCGAAGCGCATCCCGTAGCCCTGGTCGAGCACGTAGTCGCTCAGGAAGTCGATCGCCTCCTTGTAGCGATCGAGCGCGTCGCGCGCCGGCTTGGCGGCGCCGACCTCTGATCCCTCGCGGCCCCCCCAGAATACGTACACGGGCGCATCCAGCTCGGCGGCAAGATCGATTGAGCGCATCGACTTCTGGATGGCGAAGCGCCGCACCCGGCTATCGTTTGAGGTGAAGGCACCGTCCTTGAAGATCGGGTGGGTGAAGAGATTCGTGGTCGCCATGGTCACGCGCACGCCGCTCTCCTCGAGCGCGCTGCGGAAGCGCGAGACGCGACGGCTCGCCTCTTCCGGCGAGCAGTCGAACGGGACGAGATCGTTGTCGTGGAGGCTGACCCCGTAGACGCCGAGTTCCCCCAGGCGTCGAACTGTCTCCCATGGATCGACCGCCGCCCGCGTCGCCTCGCCGAACGGATCACGCCCGACGTTCCCGACTGTCCAGAGCCCGAACGAGAAGCGATGCTCGGGTCGCGGCTCATAGTTCGTCATCGTCGACCTCCGTAGGGGGGAGCAGCGGTCGATTCGCGCAGGATGAGCTTCGTGTGCAGCTCGATGCGCAGCACCTCGATCCGCTGCTTGTTGATCAGCCGGTGGAGAAGGCTCACGGCGGTGCGACCTAGCTCTGCCAGCGGCTGCCGCACCGTCGTCAACGGCGGCGTCGCGAGTCGCGCCGGCAGCGCGTCGTCGAAGCCGATGATCGAGATGTCCTCTGGAATCCGCAGTCCTCGTGCCCGGGCAGCGATCATCGCGCCGATCGCGACCTCGTCGTTGAAGGCGAAGATCGCGGTCGGCGGGTTCGGGAGGTCGAGCAGTTTCGCGGCGGCCGCCTCGCCGCCCTCGAACTTGAAGTTGGAGCCGATCTCGAGCGCCGGATCGGGCGCGATGCCCGCACTCGCGAGCGTGCTTCGAAACCCGTTCAGCCGCTCTTGGCTGGCTAGCTGTTCGTCGGGGCCCTTGATGGCACCGATGCGGCGGTGGCCGAGCTCGAGCAAGTGCTTGGTCGCGAGCACGGCGCCAGCGAAGTGCGTCGCCGTGACATAGGCGATGTCGTCGCCGAGAGGCGTTCGCGGTTCCACGACGACGAAGGGATAGCCGTGGTGATGAAGCGTCTCCAGCTCGTCCTCCGACTCGTACGGGAGCACCAAGAGCGCCCCGTCGGTCGTGCCGTGCATCAGCCGGTCGAGCAGGACCACCTCTCGCCCGTGCTCGTGGTGTGTCGGGCAGAGAACGACACGCATGTCGCGTTCGTAGAGAGCCTCTGCCGCGCCTGAAAGGATGCCCGCGAAGTAGGTCGACTCGACCTCCGGGATGGCGACCCCGATCAGACTTGTCCGGCCGACGGTAAGCGCGTGCGCTGTCCTGTTCTTCGAGAACCCGAACTCGCGCACGACTCGGAGGACGGCCTCTCGCGTGGAGGTCGAGACGTCCGGGTGCCCGTTCAGGACGCGGGAGACGGTTGCCATCGACACGCCCGCCAGGATCGCGACGTCCTGGATTGTTCTAGGCGGCTGTTTAGGGATCTCGCTCATCCGGCAGTTCTTCTTCCCTCGGTCGGAAGCCACCCGAAGTCTAGGTGAAAGCACGCTGAAAACCAACCGGTAGATCTACCGGGAAAAGTTCGAAGCGAGGCGCAAGTGCAATCGGGAGGCGCTCCCCTCCTCGTGCGAGTTTACGATCACAACAGTCACTTGACCTCCTGGAAGAAATCTGGTAAGCGTTCCCGGGAGAGTCGGTAGATTAGATGCGTTACTCAGCTGTTTTCCCAAATCCGAACGAACTCCGACCCACTGTTTGCAGGGTGGGCGGCACATGAGAGAAGCCTGCCGCAGAGCACGCCTGAGCCGACTCGGTCACTCGGATTGCCTCATTGCTAGCTGGGACAAGACATCCCAGGAAAGGAAGCGAGCATGACGCGACACACGGTAATGCGACTCGCCATCGTAATGGCTATCGCGTTGGCGGCGCTCACCGCGGCCGCCACCGCCGCAAGTAAGAAGCCCACGCTCCTGCTCTGGACGATCCAGCGCACGGAGAACTCCGTCGAGACCAAAGCGGCCAAGACCTATAAACCCGCCAGCGTCAAGGTCCAGATCTTCGCCAACGACCCGTACAAACAGAAGATCAAGGTTGCCTTGGGGTCAGGTAAGCCGCCCGATATGTTCATGAACTGGGGCGGCGGCGGTCTGAAGCAGTACGTCGACGCCCGCAAGGTCCTCGACCTGACGCCGTTCTTGAACGCCGACAAGGCCTGGAAGAATAGGTTCTTCAACAATGTCCTCCAGACCGCCGCGTTCAAGGGGAAGTACTACGGCATTCCGAACGTCGGCATGCAGCCTGTCCTCCTCTTCTACAACAAGGCGGTCTTCAGGCAGAACAACCTGACCCCGCCCAAGACCTGGGATGAGCTGCTCTCGGTCGTCAAGGCGCTGAAGACGGCCGGGGTCACCCCGTTCATCCTCGGTGGCCAGAGCAAGTGGCCTGACCTGATGTGGGAGGAGTACCTCGTCGACCGCGTGGCCGGCCCTCAAGCCTTCAACGCTGTCGTCGCGGGCAAGAAGAACGCCTGGATGGACAAGGGCATCATCAAGGCCAACACGATGCTCCAGCAGCTCGTCGACGCCGGTGCGTTCGGTAATAACTTTTCGTCGACCACGTATGACGGCACCGTCACCGCAACGCTCCTCGGTACGGGCAAGGGTGCCATGGAGCTGATGGGCAACTGGGAGTACGGAGCAGTGCTCCAGAACAGCCCGGACACGATCAAGAATCACGACCTCGGCTGGATGCCGTTCCCGGCGATTCCAGGCGGCAAGGGTAATTCGAAAAACATCGCCGGCAACACGAGCAATTTCTACTCGGTCGCGGCGAAGTCGAAGCACCCGGCGGCCGCGGTCCAGTTCCTGAAGAAGCAGGTCATGTCGCCTGCGTATGTAAAGGGCCTGATCGCGCTCGGGAACATCCCGCCGGTGAAGGGCATCGCGAAGCAGCTCTCCACAGGAGCCAACGCCGACTTCACGACGTGGTGCTACAAGCTCGTGCAGAGTGCACCGAACTACCAGCACTCTTGGGACCAGGTCCTGTCGCCTGATGCAGCAAACACACTCCTAACCAACCTTGATCGGTTGCTTCTCAAGCAGATCACGCCGCAGCAGTTCTCGGCGAACATGAACAAGACGAAGTAACTCTCGGAGCCACACCTGAAGAGCGCCATGAGAGCCGGCAGTAAAAGAAAGGGCGCCAGCCCGCTGCTCGCACTGCCGGCTCTCGGTCTCTTCGCGATCTTCGCGCTGGTCCCGATGATCGTCGTGGTGGTGCTGAGCTTCACGTACTACAACGGCATCAGCTCGCCCACCTTCGCGGGCTTCGCAAACTGGAGCCGGTTCCTGCACGATTCCACCACGCACCACGCGATCTGGCTCAGCCTCGAGATCATGGTCTTGAGCTGGCTCTTCCAGACGCCGCTCGCTCTCCTGCTCGGAGTCTTCGTCTCCGGCCGCCAGCGCTACAGGTCGGTGCTCGCGGCGGCCTACTTCGTGCCGCTCCTCTTCTCGGCCGCCGCGATCGCAATCACCTGGAGAAACCTGCTCGACCCGAACTTCGGCCTCCTGGCCAACCTGACGCACCGCCTTCACATGAGCTGGTTTCCGACCAGTTGGCTTGGGAACCCAGGGCTGGCCCTCTACATGATGGTCTTCATCATCTCTTGGCAGTTCATCCCCTTCCACATGCTCCTATACCAGGCCGGTGCGCGCCAGATCCCGCGCTCGATCTATGAGGCGGCCGAGATTGACGGAGCCGGCCGGGTGCGGCAGTTCCTGCACATCACGCTGCCGCTACTCCGAAACACGATCGTGACCTCATCTGTGCTCATCCTCGTCGGCTCCCTCACCTATTTCGACCTGGTCTTCATCGTCACCGGGGGAGGCCCGGGCTTCGCCACCCGGATCCTGCCGCTCGACATGTATATAAACGGCTTCGAGCGCTCGGATATGGGCTACGCGAGCGCGATCTCCGTGGTGCTGGTCACCGCTGCCCTGGCTCTCTCTTTGCTCCTGATCCGTGTCACCGGTTTCGGGCGCTTCCGCAGCACGCACGAGGGAGCGTAGGCAGCATGCGCCGGCTGCTACACCTGAACATCCCCGGGGCTCTCGCCGGCTTCGTCTGGCTCGTTATCGTCGCCCTGCCCGTCTACTGGATGGTGATCACGAGCCTGCGCAAGCAGGCCGGCTACCTGACGGCCGACCCGATCGTACCCGGCAGGCCGACAACCGCGCAGTACCACCGCGTCATCGCCGTCGGCTTCCTCTCCTACCTGCGCAACAGCGCCGTCGTGACGTTCGCCGTCGTTTCGATCGTGCTCGTGTTCGCGCTCATGGCGTCCTACGCGATCGTTCGCGGTAGGGGGTGGATCGCGTCGGGATCGTTCAGGCTCTTCCTGCTCGGGCTTGCGATCCCGCTCCAGGCCGCGATCATTCCGATCTTCTTCGTCGTCAACAAGTTGCATCTCTACGACACGCTCCCGGCGCTCATCTTCCCCACGGCCGCCTTCTCCATCCCTATCTCGGTACTGATCCTGGTCAACTTCCTACGCGACGTGCCCACGGAGCTGTTCGAGGCGATGAAGATCGACGGTGCGAGCGAATGGCAGATGCTCTGGCGACTGGCTGCGCCGCTGAGCAGGCCGGCCCTGCTCACGGTCGGCATCTTCGCGGCGCTCCAGGCCTGGAACGGCTTCCTCTTCCCGCTCGTGCTCACCCAGAGCAGCGGCACGCGCGTGCTGCCGTTCGCGCTCTACGACTTCCAGACCCAGTTCGGTATCAACGTTCCCGCGGTGCTCGCAGCGGTCGTGCTGACGACTCTGCCCGTGTTCGCCCTCTACCTGATCGGCCGCCGCCAGCTCCTCGGCGGGCTGACGGCCGGATTCAGCCGGTGAAACTGTCAAGAAGAAGGGACACCCAGATGCAAGACGACATCCTCCTCCAGACCACGGGCTCAAAGATGACCACCCAATCCGGGCGACCCATCCCCCTCCGCGGAGTGGGTCTAGGTGGCTGGATGAACATGGAGAACTTCATCACCGGCTATCCGGCGACCGAGTCGCTGCAGCGAAAAGCGCTGCGCAATGCCCTCGGCGAGGACGGTTACCGCGAGTTCTTTGGTCGCTTCCTGGACGTCTTTTTCGGCGACGATGATGCGGCGTTCCTCGCCTCGCTCGGGCTCAACCTCGTCCGCTTGCCGATCAACTACCGCCACTTCGAGGACGACATGCGACCCTTCGAACTCAAGGAGGAGGGCTTCGAGCTTCTCGATCGGGCAATCGAGCGCTGCGCCCGGCACGGGATCTACACGATCATCGACCTCCACGCCGCGCCCGGCTACCAGAATCAGCACTGGCACAGCGACAACCCGACGCACTGGGCTTTCTTCTGGACGCACAAGCACTTCCAGGACCGCGTCATCTACCTCTGGGAGGCGCTCGCGCGACGCTACCGGGACAACCCCTGGGTTGCGGGCTACAACCCGCTGAACGAGCCCGGCGACGCGAGCGGTAGCGCGATCGGCCCCTTCTACCGGCGGCTGCACGACGCGATCCGGGCGATCGACCAGGATCACATCCTCTTCCTGGACGGGAACCGCTACTCGCTCGACTTCGACATCTTCGAGGAGACCTGGCCGAACACCGTCTACACGGTCCACGACTACGCGCTGGCGGGCTTCATCGACGGAGGCAGCTACCCGGGCATCAGCCGGGGCGAGTACGTCGACCGGAACGTGCTCGAGGAGACGTTCCTAGCACGTACAGAGTTCATGCGCCAGACGGAGACGCCGATCTGGGTCGGGGAGTTCGGACCCGTCTACACCGGCAACGAAGCTGCGGACGAGATGCGCCGTCAGCTACTCGTCGATCAGCTCGAAATCTACCGGCGCCACGAGGCAAGCTGGGCGATCTGGACGTACAAGGACATCGGTCTCCAGGGTCTCGTCTACGCGGACCGGCAGTCGCCCTACATGCAGCGAATCCGGCCTGTGCTGGAGAAAAAAGCGCGGCTCGGGATCGACGCCTGGGGCTCGCTGGACAGCCATATCCGGCGCATCATGGATCCGATCGAGGAGACCTTCCGGCACGAGTTCCCGACCTTCAGCCCCTTCCCCTTCGGGCAGGAGTCCTGGGTGCAGCGGCTGGTTCGGCACATTCTCCTCGCCGAGCCGATGGTGAACGATTTCGGTCGCTGTTTCGAGGGCGTAAGCGGAAGCGATCAGATCGCCGAGCTGGCCGACTCCTTCCGTTTCGGTAATTGTCAAAAGCGCTCGTGGCTGGCGGACGTCCTCAGGAGCGCCGTCGTCTCCAGTCCAGGCGGAGCGGCCGTCGCATGAGCGCGCCTCGCTTCGACAAGCCGAGAGAACGGTCCCGACGGCGCCTCGACTCGACCTATCCTCAGAGAACGGGAGATAACCGCGATGGCTGGAATCCGTTATAGCGGTCTGACGAAGACGTTCGAAGGAGGAACGCTGGCGGTCGACCAGCTCGACCTGGAGATCGAGGACGGCGAGTTGATGGTCGTCGTCGGCCCGTCGGGTTCGGGGAAGACGACCGTACTGAGGATGACCGCCGGTCTCGAGGAGATCAGCGCCGGAGAGATCCTGATTGGCGATCGGGTGGTTAACGACGTGCCGCCGAAAGAGCGGAACATCGCGATGGTCTTCCAGAACTACGCGCTATACCCGCACATGAGCGTCTTCGACAACATGGCCTT
Source organism: Actinomycetota bacterium (assembly GCA_003132665.1). Classification (GTDB taxonomy): domain Bacteria; phylum Actinomycetota; class Thermoleophilia; order Gaiellales; family Gaiellaceae; genus Fen-549. The sequence continues at coordinate 991 of PKYN01000011.1, read as the reverse complement.
CGGCCTCAAGCTCCACGGCTACAAAAAGCAGGAGGTCAGGGATCGAGTCGAGCAGACGGCCCAGATGCTCGGCGTCGCCGACCTCGCGCGCCGCAAGCCGGCCCAGCTCTCAGGCGGCCAGCGGCAGCGGGTCGCGATGGGGCGCGCGATCGTGCGGGAGCCGGCTGCGTTCCTGATGGACGAGCCGCTCTCGAACCTGGACGCCAAGCTGCGCGTCGAGATGCGTACCTACATCGCCATACTCCACCGGAAGCTGAGCACGACGACCGTCTACGTGACCCACGACCAGACAGAGGCGATGACGCTCGGGGACCGCGTCGCCGTGATGCGCGACGGGCGGCTCGAGCAGGTCGACGCTCCCGCGACGCTCTACGCGAAGCCCGCCAATCTCTTCGTCGCCGGGTTCATGGGCTCTCCCGCCATGAACATCGTCCACTCCCGGCTGATCTCGGAAGGCGGCTCCATCTTCGCAGAGCTCGGGCCGACTAGGCTTCTCCTCCCTCCCTCGTTCCTGAAGGGTCGCCGTCAGCTCGAGCAGTACGCCGGTCGTGAGCTGATCCTCGGTATCCGGCCCGAGGACATCGAGGATGCCGCCTTAGCACCGAAGGCCAACGGCGAAGCGAGCCTCGACGTGCAGGTGACGCTTGCGGAACCGATGGGATCGGAGGTCATCGTCCACTTCCCGGTCGGCGCCGCGCCGGTCGCAGGCACGCCGAGCGTCGCCGCCGCGACCGACAGCAAGGATCGTCAGGAGCTCGCGCAGCTCATCGCCGAGGATCCGACGCGCAGTACCACGATGGTCGCGAGGCTCAACCCGCGCACCACCGCCCGCACCGGAAAGCCCGCGCGTTTGACGGTCGACGTCAGCCGCCTGTACTTCTTCGACCCGACTTCCGAGGTCGCAATCTGTTAGTGCTGCAAACCACGAGTCGAGGAGGTTCGCTGAGATGGACGCCTTACCGGAGCAGGTGGAGATCGAGCCGCTGCCGAT